>NZ_FNQP01000015.1 GCF_900107695.1 Thiothrix caldifontis
CAAAGTCGCCTCGCGGTTTCCAGAAGTGCCAACGTATGGCGAATTTTGTGTGAAATCTACGTCAAATTACTGATTATCCTCATCCAACACTGGATCATGCTCACCGGATTGTGGGAAATACCCCAGCGCAGCCTCACCAAAGGTGTTCAAGCCATTCAGGAACAGGCTTCCCATCTTGCCGCCTGCATCGCTGAGCGACGCAGCTTGATAAAATGCCTCAAGCAACTGGCAAAACTCTTCGCTTCTTCAACCGCTTGCCGACAAAACAAACGGAGGAAAAAACCTAATAATTGGATGAGATTACAGCAAGTTAGGGAATGGAGGGCTTAAAGTTGATGCGTATAGGGCGCCCTAAAAATGCACCCCACAAGCCGACTGCAACCATTGCGGCGACGTGATCCCAGCCAAACAGGGGATGGGTAAAACCGCTGAAAAAGCCGCCGCTCATGCCCGCCGCATCGGAATGCGCCCACACGCTGCCGGTCATGCTCAAGAGCAGTAAAGCGATGCCGAAACGTTGTTGTGTTGAAATCATCTGCTGATTACCTCTGATCTGTTGATGGGACAAAGTGTAGCGTATTCCCGCGATTTTATTTCCAACCCACCTTATCCATGATCATCACCGCTTGGGCATTGTGCTTGCCAAGGTTAGACAGATTCAGCGCATCGCTTTTGAACGTACCCCAACTTTGCAAGTCCGGGCTGGCGGCAATGCCACGTTTGGCAGGGTATTCGCCGTTGGTGTTGGAATACCAGCGTTGTGCGTCGTCGAGTACCATGTATTCCAGCAATTTCACCGCGTTTTCCTTGTTCTTGGCGGATTTGGTTACGCCCGCACCACTGATATTGATGTGTGTACCTCGGTCACGCTGGTTGGGGAAGAACACTTTCACCTTGCTGGCAGCGGCTTTTTGCGCGGCATCACCACCGTACAACATTTGCGCGTAGTAATACGTATTGGCAATCGCCACATCGCATTGACCCGCAGCAACCGCTTTGATCTGGTCACGGTCGCCGCCGCTGGGTGGTTTCGCCAGATTTGCCACCAAGCCTTGCGCCCACTGTTCGGCTTGCGCCTCGCCTTTGGCAGCAATCATCGACGCCAGCAATGACTGGTTGTAAATGCTGCTGGAAGAACGCACACACACGCGCCCTTTCCATTTCGGATCAGCCAAATCTTCGTAGGTGGAAAGCTCATTCGCCTGCACTTTGGCGGGATTGTAGAACAGCACCCGTGCGCGGTAAGTCAACCCAAACCACTGATTAGCAGGGTCACGCAAATTTGCTGGAATCGCCTGATTCAGCTTGGCGGACTGGATGGGTTGTAACGTGCCTCCTTCCACTGCGCGGTGCAAACGCCCCGCATCTGCCGTAATCAGCACGTCAGCGGGGGAGTTTGCGCCTTCGCGTTTCAAACGTTCCAGTAGCGGGTCATCATCGCTGGTAATCAGATTAACCTTCACGCCATTGTCTTTGCTGAACGCATCCAACAGCGGCTTGATCAACTGCTCCTCACGGGCGGAATACACATTCACTTCATTAGCCAGCGCTTGGATGCTGCACAACAGCAGTATGGTAGCAGTCAATTTTTTCAACATAAGATACTCCTTCTTACTCCCTTCACCCCTTGCGGGGGAAGGGTTGGGGATGGGGGGAATTCTTCACGTATCCGCCCAACGGCGAACTAAATTGTGGTAAATCCCTGCGAGTTTGACGGTTTGCGGATGCCCTACGCCGAGTTCCATGGTTAACTCTTGAATACTTTGGTCGAGGTCGTAGAGCAGGGTGCGTTGCCCGTCATCGCGGATCATGCTTTGCATCCAGAAGAACGAGGCGATACGTGCGCCGCTCGTAACGGGAAGTACTTGATGCAAACTGGTGGCGGGGTACAGCACCATATCGCCTGCCGCGAGTTTCACTTCCTGTGCGCCGAAATTGTCTTCGATCACCAGTTCGCCACCTTCGTACTCTTCCGGTTCGGTGAGAAACAATGTGGCGGAAACATCGGTGCGTACTCTCACAATCGTTCCCGGCACGTAGCGGATGGAGTTATCGACATGGACACCGAAATTACCGCCGCCTGCGTAACGGTTGAACAGCGGCGGGTAAATTTTCAGTGGCAGCGCGGCAGAAATGAGCTGCGAATTGTTGGCGAGTGCATCAAGGATGAAATCGCCTAACGCTTGCGCCAGTGGCGAAGTCTGCGCCAGTTGCAGGTTGTTTTTGGCAGTGGCGGCTTGTTGACCTGCCGTCACTTTGCCATTGACCCATTCTGCCGCATCCAGTTGGGCGCGACACTGGGCAACTTGTTGTTTGGTCAGAACATTGGGTATACACAGTAGCATAATTAAAAGTCGTAGGTGAGACTGACATTGGTCGTGCGACCTGGGGCAACGTAAGTAAACGGCGCACCGCTGCGGTATAACGCTTCGTAGATGGTTTCATCGGTCGCGTTTTTCACATTCAACTGCGCTGACAACTTGTTGTTGATTTTGTATTCACCCATCAAATCGAGGCGGTTGGAGGCTTTGATGGTGTTACCCGTCGTTGCTGCAAATGCACCACCGCCCACTTCACCGGTATGAATCACGCTACCACCGACGGCGATTTTCGGTGTGGCCTGATACTTGGTTTGGATGCTTGCACTCTTTTCCGCAATATTGGCTAACGGTTTGCCAAGGTTCGCCGGGGTTGCTGAACCGGTAATTTCGCTGTCCATGTAGACTGCACCACCGGCAAGGCTGATTTTTTCGGTGACATTACCGGAAACACCCAGCTCTATACCTTGGAGGCGTACTTCGCCTTTATTACTGGTGTTGGATTCGATTTTGTTGCTCTTATCCAATTGGAACACTGCCGCACTGACCGCGAGGTTATCGTTGGCCAGGTTCCATTTGGTGCCGAGTTCCACACTCTTATTGCGCTCTGGCTCAAATGCAGCAACTGAAGCATTCAAACCACCGTAGGCAACATCGCCCACGCCGTCATACATTTCGCCCGGTACGTTGGATGAGGTACTGACCGAGGCGTAAACGCTGCCGTTTTCCTTGGGCTTATACACGACACCGGCATGACCGTTGGTAAAGCCTTCGTTGTATTTGACCGGGGGCGCGACCCCATTCACCGCACCACTGGTTGCACCCGCCCCGTAAGTGAGGGATTCGCTGGTAATGTCGAAGGTATCGTGACGGATACCGCCGAATACTTCCCATTTGGGGTTGAGCTTGACGGTATCCATGACATAAACCGAATTCACATCGGCATTAATGTTGGAGGTACGGCTTACACCATTGATGCCCGGTGCGGCAACGTTATTATTGGGGTTGATAATGTTCAGTACGGGAGCGGGAACGCCAGTCGGATTGGTTGTGGCATTAAAGGTATTCAAACTCGGTACATCGTTTTTGATTTTTTCCTTGCTCACTTCAAAACCTGCCACCACGGTATGTTCGACATCACCTTTGTGGAATTCATGGGTGATTTGGGTACTGTTGCCGGTGAAGGTATTGGTGAAATCAGCGGTATTGGTACTGTTGGTGATCGTCGACGTTGCGGTCAAGCCAGTGGCAGGGACGCTGCCGGGTTTGGAAACGATGTACTTATTGGTGGTTTCGCCCACACGGGTTTTGCTGCTGATCGTGGTATTCGGTGATACTTTGTAGTCCACCGTACCTGTTAAAATATCTGCACCGGTATCGTGGAAGTCACGTCCAACAATCACGTAGGAGTTGTTCCGGTCAACCGCTGCCGGTGCGCCGGTTGTCCGATCCCACGGATGCCCACGGTCTGGCATGGCTTCGTTGCGCAGGTGGTAATAATCCAAGGCAACATCCATTTTCTCACTAGCTGCAATATCAGCAGCGATGGCAGCACCGTGACCTTTTTTGTACAGGTGATCCCGTCCGGCAATCTCGGAATCTTGAATCATGAGGTTGCTGCGCACTTTCACCTTGTCGTTAACCACACGGTTAGCGTCAAGGGTTGCACGGTTGTCGTCGCCTACCGTCAATGTGCCGCGTGCA
This sequence comes from Thiothrix caldifontis, assembly GCF_900107695.1. Classification (GTDB taxonomy): domain Bacteria; phylum Pseudomonadota; class Gammaproteobacteria; order Thiotrichales; family Thiotrichaceae; genus Thiothrix; species Thiothrix caldifontis. The sequence goes on from NZ_FNQP01000015.1 coordinate 4,023, forward strand.
AAGTTAGCATCCTGCGGTTTTTTGGAAACGCTGTTGACCGCGCCGCCCGTTGTACCGCGACCTGCGAAGGTGGAACTTGGACCTTTGGCAATTTCGATTTGCTCAGAAGCGAATACATCACGGGTCGTGGAACCGGGGTCACGCATTCCGTCCACGAAAATGTCGTTACGGGTATCGAAACCCCGGATCAGGAAGCGATCGCCTTCGGCGTTACCGCCTTCGCCGGTTCCCATGGTCACGCTCGGTTGGGTACGCATCAGGTCTTTTAGCGCCATGACACCTGCGTCTTCCATCTGTTCTTTGCCGACCACAGTGATGGTTTTGGAAACGTTCAAGAGGGGTTCGGTGAATTTGGTATTGGCGGATTTGTCGACTTTGTACGGCGCTTCTGGGTCAGCATTCGGGTTAGAACCGGGAACGGCTTGTTTGGCTTCAGCGGTCACGCCTTCGAGCTGGGTAACGTCAGCTTTCGCATCTTTGGTTTTTTTGGTGTCATCCGCCGCTTGGCTAGGGACAGCAATACTTGCCATCACGACAAATGCAGCCGACGCGAGGGCAATAGCGGGGGATTCAGCACGGTTAACGCTGCTACGAATAGCAAGGGGTTTTTTCTGACAGCTCACTGGGATACTCCTAAAATAAAATGGTTACTGAAGAAGCATCCGTGGCTGTCAGGTTAGTGGCTATGCGATGCGTACTCTATGGGTTGCAGATGATAATCATTCTATTTCACAGGTCAAGGCTTTTGTGGTAAAAATGCGAATAATTTCTATTTGAGCAACAAAACATGCCTCTTGAACCCTATTTAACGCAAATTCCGGAGGAAATTGCAGCAGTGAGTGATTATGAGGCGTTTGCCCGTGCGCGGTTGGATGACAATGCTTGGGCGTATGTGCACAGCGGTGCTGCGGATGAAATCACCTTTCGTAACAACCGTTTGGCATTCGATACGTGCAGTTTGCGGAATCGGGCATTGGTGGATGTGCGCGGTGGGCATACGCGCTTGGAGCTGTTTGGGCAAACCTTGCAGCACCCGATATTGCTAGCACCCGTGGCTTACCAACGCTTGTTTCACCCCGAAGGTGAATTAGCCAGCGTGCGGGCAGCGGCGGCGATGGATGCGGCAATGGTGGTGAGTACCTTGGCAAACCATACGCTGGAAGACATTGCGCGTCAGGCACACACGCCCTTGTGGTTTCAGCTTTATTTCCAAGCGGATAGGGCGTTTACATTGAGGTTGGTACGGCGGGCGGAAGCGGCGGATTATCAAGCATTGGTGGTAACGGTGGATGCGTCGCTTGCCGGGGTGCGCAATCGCGAGCAACGTGCCGGTTTCCATTTGCCTGCGGGGATTAGTGCGGTGAATTTGCAGGGAATGCAACAGCCGTTGTTGACATTGGCGCAAGGGCAAAGTCAGGTGTTTGACGGTTTGATGGCACATGCCCCGACATGGCGCGATATTGAACGCTTACGCCAACTGACGGATTTACCCTTGCTGTTGAAAGGGATTACCCACCCAGAGGATGCCAAACTGGCGCTGTCGCTGGGTGTAGACGGTTTAATCGTGTCGAATCACGGCGGGCGCACCTTGGATACCGTACCCCCATCCCTGCATCTGTTGCCAGCGATTACGGCGGTGGTGCAGGGGCAAATTCCCTTGCTGTTGGATGGGGGAATCCGGCGCGGGACGGATATTGTCAAGGCACTGGCATTGGGTGCAAGTGCGGTGCTGATTGGTCGCCCGCTGATTTACGGCTTGGCAACGGCGGGGGCGCTGGGCGTGGCGCATGTATTACGCGTGTTGTGGGAGGAATTGGAGGTGGCGATGGCATTGACAGGTTGCCGTACTTTGACAGACATTCAGCAGCGCACGGTATTAACTGAGATTAGTACTTGAAAATGTAAATAGTAACAATTACCATCTCGCGCAGATTTACTTGACACCACTAGCCATCCGCCCCAACAGCCACGGTAGCCAAGGTTCAGTAAAACCCTGCGCTTAACTTTAAGAGGTTTTACTAACACAATGGAATTTCTCAAACTCTATTTGGATCACATGGTGCTAGGCACGCTGGGCTTTATGAGCTTTATTATGCTGGCGTTCGCGGTGGAGCGTTACATCTACTTCTGGCGCATTAAACTGGCGGATTTCAAGCACATTGAACTGTTGAAGGTCGCGCTGACCCGCAATCTGACCACGATTTCCAGTGTTGGCGCGAATGCGCCGTATGTGGGGCTGTTAGGCACAGTCTTGGGGATTTTAATTACCTTCCATGAAATGGGGCAAGGCAATAAGTTGGATGTGAACAGCATTATGCTAGGGCTGGCAATGGCACTGAAAGCTACCGCTGCCGGGCTACTTGTCGCGATTCCCGCTATCCTGTTTTACAACGGCTTGATGCGCAAAGTGGACGTGCTGGTAGGGCGTTGGACTGCCTTGCAGGACGGTCACGTATGAAACGCTTTGACCAGATCAATATGATCCCCTTCATCGACATTATGCTGGTGTTGCTGGCGATTGTCCTGACCACAGCAAGTTTTGTATCGCAAGGGCTGATTCCGGTTAATTTACCCACTGCCGCACAAGTCAGCGAGCCATCGGAAGATGAAGAACCGTTAGAAATTGCGATTAACAAGCAGAATGAGTTTTTCCTTGGTGAGGAAAAAGTCACGCTGGAACAAATGGCTGAAAAGCTCAAAGTGCAAGCCAAGCCAGAAACCCTGATCGTGTTACGCATTGATAAAGCGGCTGTGTTTGAGCATTTCGTCAAACTGATTGATTTGCTGAAAGCACAGGAACTCAACAACCTTTCGATACAGGCACAGCAAGAGCCATGAAAACCTGTCATATCAGTGGCTTTGGTATTTCCACGGCTGTCCATATTGGGCTGGCGTTGTTGCTGATGCCGATTCTGTTTGCTGCCGAAAAAAAGCCGGAAGAACCCCCTATTCTGCCGGTGGAGTTGAGTATGTTCGAGCCGAAAGCGCCCGAACCTGCCCCTGAACCCGTACCGCAGGTAGCACCGGAACCGCCGCCACCGCCCCCACCACCACCGCCGAAGCCCAAGCCTAAGTCCAAGGAAAAGCCAAAGCCGGAAAAAAAGGTGGAAAAACCCTTACCCAAGCCCAAGCCGGAAAAGGATTTGCGCAAAGAGCAAGAGGAGCGCGAACGCAGTGAAGCAGAACGTCGTGAGCGTGAGGAACAGCAACGCCAACAGGAAATGCGCGAACAGCAACAACGTGAAGCCGCCGAACGTCAGGCACGCCACCGTGCGCAACAGGAAGCTGCTGCGCGTGCGTCTGCCCAGACCCAAAACGAAGTGCCGGTGATTACCAACCCGCGTTACCGCCGCCCACCGCGCCCACCGGAGTATCCACGCCGTGCGCTGGAATCGGGTACGGAAGGCACTACCATTTTACGTGCTAACGTTAGCCCCAGCGGTAGCGTGATAGCCGTCAGAGTCCAGAAATCCTCTGGTAATGCATCACTGGATTCTGCTGCTGTCAAAGCGGTACGCGGTTGGAGCTTTGTACCCGCGACCCGTGGCGGGCAAAATATTGAGTCGATTGTGCAAGTGCCAGTCAATTTCAGAATCAATTGAGGAGAACTCTCGTGAAATCATTAGCCAAAGCCTGGCAAACGTGTATAGCCATTACCTTAATCGGCATGTTGGGGGCTTGTGCTAACGACCCTGTAAAGGAACAAGCAGCGGGTGCTAAACCGATCAACTACGGGTGTTCGGGAACGTCGATGAACGATTGCATGACATTTCATTCACCCACCGGCCCAGCGGTGAAACGTTAGCGTGTAGTGTTATTTGTGTCTGTTGCGTGCTTCAGGCATCCTGTTAATTCTATTGATTATCAGGAACTGAGCAATGGAAACCATCAACAGCCAGCGCCGTCAGGTATTACTGTCAATGGGCGCAGGCGGGGTTGCTTGGCTGGCATGGCGTGTCACATGGCAACCCGCCAGCGCAGCTACTCCTCCCGCCTGTGTCATCACCCCCGAACAAATGGAAGGCCCGTATTTCGTTGATGAAATGCTCAACCGTACCGACATCCGCACCGATCCCACCGACGGCACAACCGTATCCGGCATTCCCTTGCAACTGCAATTACGTATCCATACCGTCAATGGTGCAGCTTGCTCGCCTTTGTCCAAAGCGCTGGTAGACATCTGGCACTGCGATGCCAACGGTGTGTATTCCGACGTGCAGGATTCCAGCTTCAACACCGTTGGCAAAAAGTTCCTGCGCGGCTATCAGGTGACGGATGCGGATGGCAACGTCACGTTCACCACCATTTACCCCGGCTGGTATCCAGGGCGCACCGTGCATATTCACATCAAAGTCCGGGTAGACACTGCCGACGGTAAGGCGCAGGAATTCACCTCCCAACTGTATTTCGACGATGCTTTCACTGACGAAGTGTACAAACTTGCGCCGTACAACAGCCGCGAAGCCCGTTTTCCGCGTAACGATGACGATGGTATTTTCCGGCGTGCTAATGGTGATAAGTTGTTGCTGCAACTGGCTGGGGATGCATCGGGATATACCGCGAGTTTGGATATAGGCATGGCAGTCGGCTAAACGCTGCCACTTTTTTTGATAAAAAATAGAACGATATGTTCGTTTTAATCAGCTTGATAGATTGATGCGAAAAGACTAAAACTGTTAAGGAGCTTTATACAACACCAATCACCACGAGGAGAAACACCATGAGTGACGTAAGCAAATGTCCTGTTATGGGACATGCCAACACACCCGCCGCGAGCAATGCTGGGCGTGGCACATCCAACCGCGACTGGTGGCCTAACCAGTTGAAACTCAATATCCTGCACCAGCACACTGCCAAATCCAATCCGCTGGGCGCTGATTTCAATTACGCCGATGAGTTCAAAAAGCTTGATCTGGCTGCCATCAAACAAGACCTCTACGCGCTAATGACCGATTCGCAAGACTGGTGGCCTGCCGACTACGGTCACTACGGGCCAATGTTCATCCGCATGGCGTGGCACAGCGCAGGCACGTACCGCATCAGCGATGGGCGTGGCGGTGCGGGTCACGGCAACCAGCGTTTCGCCCCGCTCAATAGCTGGCCGGATAACGTCAACCTCGACAAGGCACGTCGCTTGCTGTGGCCGATCAAGCAAAAATACGGCAACCAGATTTCGTGGGCTGATCTATTCATCCTCACCGGCAATTGTGCGCTGGAGTCAATGGGCTTCAAGACCTTCGGTTTTGCGGGCGGGCGCGAAGACATCTGGGAACCCGAAGAAGATGTGTACTGGGGCACGGAAGCTGAATGGCTGGGTGACAAACGCTACAGCGGCGAACGCGATCTGGAAAACCCACTCGCAGCGGTGCAAATGGGCTTAATCTACGTCAACCCCGAAGGCCCGAATGGTGAACCCGACCCGCTTGGTTCAGGTCGTGATGTGCGTGAAACCTTTGCGCGTATGGCAATGAACGACTACGAAACCGTTGCCCTAACAGCGGGCGGACATACCTTCGGCAAATGCCACGGCGCGGGCAGTGCTACTCACGTTGGTGCTGAGCCGGAAGCCGCAGCCATTGAACAAATGGGCTTAGGCTGGAAAAGCAGCTTTGGCAGCGGCAAAGGTGGCGACCAAATCGGCAGCGGCTTGGAAGGTTCGTGGACACCAACGCCGACCCAGTGGGACAACAGCTATCTAGATATGTTATTCAATAACGAATGGGAACTGACCAAAAGTCCCGCCGGTGCATGGCAATGGACTCCCAAAACCGCGACCGCAAGCAATCTTGCCCCAGCAGCAGATGACCCAGCCAAACGTGTGCCGATCATTATGACCACGGCTGACATGGCAATGCGTTTTGACCCGATTTATGAACCGATTGCACGGCATTTCCAGCAGAATCCTGATGAATTCGCGGATGCGTTTGCACGGGCATGGTTCAAACTGACACACCGCGATTTGGGGCCACGTTCCCGCTATTTGGGCACGGAAGTACCAGCGGAAGTGTTGTTGTGGCAAGACCCTGTTCCGGCAGTGGATCATGTCTTGATCGACGCGCAGGATATTGCTGACCTCAAAAGCAAAATTCTGACATCTGATTTGAGTATTCGCGAACTGGTCACAACGGCTTGGGCTTCAGCCTCCACTTTCCGGGGTTCGGATAAGCGCGGGGGCGCGAACGGTGCACGGATTCGTCTTGCCCCCCAAAAGGATTGGGCAGTGAATCAGCCTGAGCAACTTGCCAAGGTATTGAGCGTGTTGGAAGGTATTCAAAGCACGTTCAATGCAGCGCAGGCGGGCGGCAAAAAAGTATCAATGGCTGACCTGATCGTATTGGGTGGGTGTGCAGCAGTGGAGCAGGCGGCACAGAATGCAGGACATACTGTCACCGTGCCGTTTGTGCCGGGGCGTACCGACGCCACACAGGAACAGACCGATGTTGAAGCTTTCGCCGTGCTTGAACTGGTGGCAGACGGTTTCCGCAATTACCTCAAAGGCAAATACTCAGTGACAGCCGAAGAAATGTTGCTCGATAAGGCGCAATTACTGACCTTGACTGCACCGGAAATGACGGTATTGGTCGGTGGGATGCGGGTGTTAAATACGGCTTTTACCCAGCAGTCTGAAGCTCTTACCACGGATTTCTTCGTGAATTTGCTGGATATGCGTACTGAATGGAAGCCTACCGACGATGCTAATGTGTTTGAGGGACGTGATCGCACCACTGGTGATGTGAAGTGGATAGGTTCACGGGTTGATCTTGTGTTCGGTTCAAACTCTCAACTGCGGGCGATAGCCGAAGTGTATGCGCAGAACGACGCACAAGCGAAGTTCGTGCATGATTTTGCAGCGGCTTGGAGTAAGGTGATGCACCTCGACCGTTTTGATTTGGCTTGAGGTTGAGTGAAGGCGGGAGCGGTGTTGCCCAGCCATGGGTGATGCCGCTTTTACTACCAATCCAGTTTGAAATTCACCTTCAGGGCAAAATCCCACCGTGCTTTGTTAATACTTGCCGGAAAGGGTAATGCACCGGATGTGGCATTCACCGCTTGTACTGCTGCTTTATCCAGCCATGCATTGCCAGAACTCTGACTCACTCTTGCCCCGGTGATCGTGCCATTCGGCAACATTGTGAAAGAAACTGTCACCGTGCCTTCTACCTCTTCCTTTATTGCCATACGCGGGTATTGCTTGCGCGTGGCAATAAGGTTTTGCAGTTTTTGGCGGTAAGCGGCTTCGGCAGCGTTGTTATCTGCTACGGGAGCTGGTTTCGTGGTAGCAGATTTGGCTGCTGGTCGCGGGGCAGGTGTTACTGGGTGCGGAACAGCAGGGGCAACCGATGCTGAGGCGGCTGGTGGTGATGGAATCGGTGACGGCTCGCGTTCGCGTGCGGGCTGTGGCCGGGGCTTGGGTTTGTCGGCTGCCTTTGTCTCTGGTTTGGATTTAGGCTTTTCGATAGGCTTCTTTTCTGGTTTGAGTTTAGGTTTTTCGACAGGTTTAGGTTCCGGTTTGGGCAGTTCGGTTACCGCTTGAGGTGTTGGCGATTTTACGGGTGGCAGGGGGGGAGGAGCAAATTGTGCCAATGACAATGGTATGGGGTGCGGCTCCTCCACCTTTCCCAGCTTATCCTGCCACAGTAACAACGGCAGACTAGCCAGCAATAGGCTGACATGTACCAAAGCTGAAACGCCAAAACCGGTCAGGTGGTATTTCACAATTATTACCCTTTGCTCAATCAGCTAAGCGAGCCAATGCCTGTGTGAATACTTTGCTCTCCATGCGCAAAACCGTGTGTTTTTTCACTAAGGTAAAAACGCCGCACACCTCGTGCCAACCGATGCCTTGCAGCCAATCCGGTAAGCTCACGGTGCCTTGCCCCTTGCGTGGCATGATGTAACACCCTTCTGGGCGGTAAAGCAGGTTGTAAGGTTGATTAGCCCGATGTAACCCTTCAATGATTTCCCATGCGGCTTGTGCAGAATCGGCACGCCAGCAGTGCAGCGGGTAGGTTTGTGTGCCGCCGTTATGCTGCCATTGAGCTGCTTCCACCGGAAAGGGTAATGGGCGAATAAATCCCTGAAAATGCAAGTGATTGACGGATGCATAGGCTCCAACACTATTAAAGGCGATACCAAAACCCGGTAAGTATGTGGCTGTGTTGGCAGCCAATGCCATCATGCGTTCATGGTAGTGTCGTGTCAGAAATTGCGGCAGGGTGGCGAGTGGCTCAGGCACGATCAGCATGTGCCAAGGCACAAATGAAAATTTGTTATACAACACCCGCAAATTCATGCCTTCCGCTATGCCTTCCCATAAGATTTCCGGGCGCAGGAAGGGCTTATTGAAATGAAACTTATCCACTGCAAACGGCTGGTGCAGTTCGCAGAAGACCTCGCCAGACACCCGCACCGGGCGCAGACTCCGTAATGGGTTTACCACCAATTCCCACGGTTCAACCCGTTCATATTCCCAGCCAGAGAACATTTCAATGCCGGTTTCCAGTAGCGCGGCGAAGGTGGCGACATCATCCACCGGGCCATCAGGCTCGCGTTGTTGCAGTTGTGCAAAGGTTTCGCGTAAGGGCGTGGCGAGTTGTTGGCGCAGTTCTGCGTCTTGCATACTGTTGGCGAGTACTAAAATAAACGCGCCCAAGCCGTCGGGTGTAAGCATCTGTTGCAAACCGTCGGTAAAGCGGGTTTTGAAAGTGTCGGGGGAGGTGGTGAAGAGCATAGTAATTTGCCTGAATTTTGGATGTTACAACGTTTGCCACACGACTCGATCAAAGCCCAGTGCAACAACTGCGAGGCAATGTAACCGCTGTGGTTCTTGGTATTTTTCCGCCAATACCGCACGGTAATGTTGCAATTGCTGTAAGGCTTCGTGCAAAGCGGCTTGTACCGCAGGCAGTTGCGCCAGCGTTTCGCGGGATTGTTCGCGCACCTGTTCTCCCGTCAGTTTCAGGTCGCTCAGTGACAGGTATTTGAATTCCAGCACAATGTCTTTGAGGGTAGGGTATTGGCGCATACTGGGGCGGATCACCAGCACCAAGTCGGCGTAACGGCGTTGCAGCGCGGTTTCTGAATCCACCACGTAATAGATGTCATTGAACAGCAAGGTCAGGAACGCGGTTTTGATAGTGAGTTCGTTACTCCACGCATAATCGCGGTTGTTGAAGGCCGCAAAGTATTTTTGCTCCAGATAATCAGCTAAAGGTTGCAGGTCGGCGGATTGGTAGAACTTTTCCGCCATATTGGCAACGGCAATGCGGTCTTTGGGGGCAGGCAGGATGCGCTGGCGCAATTCGTCCACATACAAAGCGCGGGTCACTAGGTTGGGGATGCCCAGCGTCAGTTTGCCCAAAATATTCGTATCAACAATGGTCAGTACGCCGAAGTAATACAGCAGGGATAACAAGTAGCTTTCATCCTGTTGTAAATCAGTGAGTTTTTCCACGCCGAAACGGTTTTCCAGCACATCAAGGGTGATGGTGCTTTCTTCGTCGAGGATGCGTTCCACCACACCTGTGCCGCTGGGTTGGCTGGCGAGGTAACGGATACGCGCCGCGTCCATCATCAAATTGCCGTCGAGCATTTGGCGCGGGGCTTTGCACTCATCCTGATAGTGACGCAGGAAATAAAAACACAGAATGGGGTTGTATAACAGCGGCTTGTCTAGTTGGTCACAGAAACGGTAGCCGTTGTAAAATTGTTTCAAGGTTTGCAGCAAGCCATCGAATTGATTTTCATCCTGCCCGCAGTGTTGCAAAACACCTGTTACCAGTTCGCCCAGTTCCGGTTGGGTAATGCCACACAGGGTATTGAATCGTGGCATCAGGGAAATGTCGGTAGCGACGTTATAACCGCTAGTCATATCCGCCAGCACCAGCGGTGAGACACCAGTGATAAACACGCGCCCGATACTGCCTTCGGCGACACTGCCCTTAACGATTTTAAATAAGGACTTGAGAATGCCTTCGCCTTCCAGTAAATCCTGATAACGGCGACTGTTGTGCGGGTCACGTACCAGCACTTCGTTGGCGAAGTTGTCGTATTCGTCGATCAAAAGGTAAATTTGTTGCCCGCTTCCCTGTACTGCATTGGTGAGGGACTGAAAAGAAGCCAAGGCATCGTCATCCTGCATACGCACCGGAAAGCGCAGCATATCCTGATAGGTTTGGATAAAACCTTCCACGCTGGCATTCAAGTGATTGAACAAACTGCTTTTAATATCATCAATACTGCCTTGCGCCGATACTTTGGAAAAATCCCAGCGCAGGATCAGGTAACGGTTACGCTCTGGGGTTGGGTTACGCTCCACTTCCAGCCCGCCAAACAAGGTCTCAAACTGATTCGTCGTTTTAACATCGTAATAATTGACGAGTGTGGAGAGCAGTAGGGATTTACCGAAGCGGCGCGGGCGCAGGAATACCAGTTGCTTACCCGCTTCTTCCAGCAGAGGAATGTGTTGAGTACGGTCAAGGTACAAATAGCCTTCCGTGCGGATGGCGGGGAAATTACTGATGCCGTAGGGAAACCGAATCATACTGACAAATCCCGGAGTTTGGATTTCTACAGGATAGCATAATTGGGTTGTGGGTAGCGGCATGGGGTGCTATTTGACCGCGATGGGGTGGCACGTTAGCATGACCATTCACCCATCAATACCAACAATGCGACAAGGAGAACCTATGAAAGGAAACCCCGACATTAACCGTTCGCTGAATCTGGCGTTACGCAGCCAGTTGACGGCGATCAACCAATACTTCCTGCACGCCCGCATGTGTAAAAACTGGGGCTTGGAAGGTTTCAACAAGCACGAATACAAACGCTCCATCAAGGCCATGCAACAAGCTGACGAGCTGATCGAACGCATCCTGTTTCTTGAAGCACTGCCCAATCTGCAAGACCTCGGCAAGCTGTACATCGGCGAAGATGTGCCGGAAATAATCGCCAACGACTTGCGTTTAGCGGGTGAAGTGGTGGCTGAATTGCGCAGCGTGATTGCCGCGTGTGAACAAGCGCAGGATTACGTGAGCCGCGACATGCTGCAAGAAATCCTTGAAGAGGAAGAAGAGCAAATCGACTGGCTGGAATCTCAGCAATGGGCAATCCAGAACGCCGGTTTGCCGAACTATTTACAATCCATGATGAACGCATAAGGAGACGACATTATGCAAGGCAACGACCGCGTTATCGACGTGCTGAAAACCCTGTTAGCGGGTGAATTGGCAGCACGCGACCAATATTTCATCCATTCGCGTATGTGTGACGACTGGGGGTTAAGCAAGTTGTTTGAACATTATGAGCACGAGCGTCAGGAAGAAAGCAGCCATGCCGATGCCATTATCAAGCGCATCCTGTTCCTCGAAGGCGTGCCGGATCTGAACAATCAGGATAACCTGAATGTGGGCAAGGATGTCGTTGGCATGTTCAAAAACGATCTAGCGCTGGAATACCACGTTGTCGGCGCATTGAAAGCGGCGATGAAAATCTGTGAAGATGAAGGCGATTACGTCACCCGCGAAATGCTGCGCTTACAACTGTCTGATACCGAAGAAGATCATGCTTACTTTTTGGAAAAACAGTTGGGTTTGATTGACAAAATTGGCCTGCAAAATTACCTGCAATCGCAGATGTAAGTTCCCTCTCATCCTCTGTTCAGGCACATGCGGTCTTCGGATGCGGCGCATTACCCAGACAGGGATTTCTCGCACTCCGACAGCTTATCCCGATAGTTTCAAACTTACACACCGCCGTTGAATTTCTGCAAACAAGTGTTGGAATTCTACAAAGTCACTTGTGAACAGAAATGGCTAATAATTCATAAGTCTTTGTTAAGTAAAAGATAAATTTTATTTGATGGGTTTGGCACGCCCCCTGCAATATCCCCAACAAGAGCAGCAAACACCGTCTGCTCCATAATAGAAACCAATATTAAAATTAATCTACAAGGATACTAACTCATGAAATTTCAACAAATCGCCCTGACTATCGCGCTGTTCGCTGTTTCTGCTACTGGCTTTGCGGCTGAAAGCGACACCATTAAGCAATCCGTTGACGTTGACCAGACGATCAGCGTGGATAGCCCGGCTGACCCAGCCACCGCAGCAGCGGGTGAAGCGATCAACGTGGCTTGGACAGTCAACAGTAACAATGCTTTCAAATATGCCTTCAGCGGCACCTCCAAGGATGATGCCGGTGCTGACCTGAAATACCCCCAGTTTATCAAGCAGGACGTGGATGCCAATGGCAACTTGGTTGACAACAACTACGACTCATTGGGTACTACCTTTGGGGTTGCGCTGTCTGATTATGAGTCCGTACAAAGTGGTGATATGTGGGGTAACGGTAAAGAGGCCGCCGGTGAAGCTAAGTCATTGGTTGCCGATACGTCCGATGCAACGTCTCCTTACGGAACCATGGGGCGTGTCATGACGGGCGACAAGACCGGCAAGGCTACCATCAACCTATTTTCTAAAGGCATTGCGGATGCAACGGATCAGTCTGGCATCTACAACAGTGAAGTTATGCTGACCGTCACGGCTGAAGAGCAACTCGGCGGCTAAGTTTTCGAGTGACCCTCGTTTGAGTCCCTCATGAACCATGAGGGGCTATTTTTACGGCACGATTGTGACTTTATCGGATAATGGTTGAAATTGACCTAAGTCAAGCATGAATTACTATTTCTTATGTAATCTTGTTGCTAGACTAATGGGGAAGCAGTGTCACCAACCCCGAATCATAACAATACGCCGTATCGCGAGGTGTCCCCCTTGAATAGCGTGGCTTCCATTATTGTGTTGCTTACCTGCTGCATGGTCGGTGCAGCATCCGCCAAGACACAAGATAATGTTTACTACAGTATTAATGTTCCCGTTGCCATCAGTGTCGATACCGAAGCCATTCCAACGCCAGTCGCAGCCGGTGAAACCCTTGCTTTGCATTGGCGGGTATACAGCAACAATGCGTTCCGCTACCAATTTTCCGGTACAACTAGGGATGAGTCAGGCAATGAATTGGCTTACCCCTCGCTGTACAAGCAGGAAGTGGATGCCAGCGGCAAGCAGGTCGCTAATCGTTACGAAGTGCTGGATACGCAATTTGGTGTGGAGGTGTCGGATTACGGTTCCATCCAATACCGGAATCAGTGGGGAAAAGGCCAGATGGCAAGCGGCAATGCACCTGATTTGGTCAAATTGCCTCACGATCCATTATCACCTTCCGGCAGCATGGGACGCATCATGACAGCAGACGCCACCAACGAAGCACGCATTGCCCTGTATGCCATCAGCAAGGCGGATGCGGCTGACCAGTCTGGTCTTTACCATACGGAGGTCAAGCTGACCATCACCGCCGAAGAACAATAATTAATAACATCCGTTTTTAGTCATTTATAAAAATTAAGTCGAGGTCATTCCATCATGAATATCAAAAAAAGTTTGTTAATGTTTACCTTGTTCTGGGTATTGATGAACGAAGCCTTCGCGGGCATCCAAGTCACGCCTGCGATTGTCAGGATCGAAGCCAAAGGCAGTGAATACGAAATCCCCCTGACCGTTAAGAACACTTCCGACAAAGAAATGAGCTATTTGCAAACCTACCTGAGCAACAATATCCGCAACGAGGACGGAGATTGGGTATACGCGACCACCGCTAAAAACAAGGCTGCGATTGACTGGGCAGCCTTGGACAAAGACATGATGGAAATCAAACCAGGTGATAAAGGTGATCTCAAGATTATCATCAAAATCAAACCCGGTATGGTCGGCGATTTCAACCTTGCGCTGATGCTAGAACAGGATCAGGACAAAATGCGCGAAAAACTGTCCACCGAAAACAAAACCGGGCAGAAGGTTGGTGCACAAATCCTGCCACTGATGCGGGTAGGTATCCCCATCTACATCAGGAAAGCGTCTGAAGACATGATGAGCATCAAGATCGGCAGCGTCATCAAGTACGACCCGATGGAAATGCACGCGCTGACCAAAGGCATCAAGGGTGTTAAATCCAGTCAAGTGATTGAGAACACAGGCATGTATGAAACCCTCGTCGATACCCGTTGCGACATGGTGAACGCTGAAAACAAAGCCAAACTGAAATCCGCCAAAGGGATGCCAGAGAAAATTGCCCTGTTGCCAACCGAACGCCGCCGCGTCGAATGTTTCTTCCCCGGTGTGCTGCCAACCGGCAACTATGAAGTAGTGAATTACTACGACCTGAATGTGCGCAATACTGAAATCAGCGAGAAAACTTCTCAGCGCAAAGATTTTCAAGTATCCGCAGAATTGGCGCAATCGCTTCAGTCTGAACTGGATACTGGCCTGCCAGCCCCGGTGATTACCGACCTAACCGAACTGGCAGACCAGTTCAGCGGGCAAGTTAAACCGTTCAAGATCAAAGTGACCAACCCGACCACCGAAACCTTGCAACTGGAACCCAGCATTGAATTGGCGGAAGGTACTGACGTGAAAACCAGCTTTGAACCGGAAACACTGGAAATCGAAGGCGGCAAAAGCGCCATTCTGACCGTCAAAATGGATGCCGCCGCCGATACTGCTAGCATCTACGGTCATCTGCTGCTGACTGCGCCGGAGATGGAAGATTATGCGCCTTACGAGTTGCCGATTGCCCTTAAAGCCGCTGGTACGGAAGGCAGCAGCGAAATCAAGGTCACAGGCATTAAGGTCGAAGCGGACGAAAAGTACAAGCACATCAAGCTGCAACTGAGCAATACGGGTGCTGATTTTGTCCCAGAAATTAGCGGTGACATTACAGTGAAGACTTTTACTGGGCAGATCGTGGATAAACTGAAGCCTGCTTTCAAAGATACCGCGCTGTTACCCGGTGAACAAACTTTGTTGTACGGGGTTTCCGATAAGCTGGAAGCGGGTTCTTACAAACTCGACATCAGCCTGCGTGACCGTGCTGGCAAGACTTACCAGCAGGAAATTGACGCCAGCATCAACTAAACTGTCATATCAAATACTTGTCGGGGTCAGGGAAGACCCCACAAGCCATCTACCCCCCTGATTTCATCCGTGATTAAGCTAATTACGCTAGAATGCCACTGATAATGGGCAACCGGCGAAACCTGCCTCCTACCCACGTCTGGTATCTTGAATGCACACAAGAATAATAATAATCCTACAGACATGGCTGCTGCTGTCAGGCTTAATGCCGTTGCACGCCCAAGAGTTTGTCAGAAGTGAGCGTTTGGAATTACCCGACATTGCGCTACCTGTACCGACACCCGCAGCGCCAGCACCCATACCAGCACCTGCAACTGCGTTACCCACCGATTATGACTACAATAACGCCGCCAAACAGCAGTTCAACCGGGTATTCGATTCCGTGTATGAAGCGCTAGACGCACAAAATATACCCGCCAGCCAGCAGGCATTTGCCAGCACTCGCCATCTGACCGACGGGCATGTGGTCAGCATTGAATTCATCGAAGCCAATATCCGTGAAGCATTTCATGAGCTGGGCAATCAGACACGCATTCCCTTCATCCTGGAAGATGCCGTACAGGGTTTTGTTACCCTAAAGCAAGAAAAAGCACCAATGAAAAAAGTCATGGAAATGATGCTGGCAGCAGGTGGCTACCGTTACAAGGAAATGGATGGCTACATCCTGATAGGTGCTGCCGAATCTGCCAACCCAGCCTTTGACGACAATAAACAAACCGAGGTCATGACCCCGGCTTTCCTGAAACCCAGTGAAATTCTGGCATTGCTCTCAGAAAAGTATGCCAAGCTGGTCAAAGCCAATGATGACAACAGCACCCTTGCTATCACCGCTGATCCGGTCGTATTGCAACGAATCGTGGCTGACATCCGCCAGATCGACCAGCAACCCGAACAAATTATGCTAGAAGTGTTAGTGGTGGATATTAGTAAGACCGCCAAAAGTCGTATGGGCATTGACTGGTGGTCGAGCAATAGCGGCATTCTTGCCAGCCCCGTGAACCGTAAAGCAATCGGGTTTGAAGGCACGGAGGGCAGTTTTAACCTGCTAAGCCCGCTGAATATGCTGTCATTGCGGATTGAATCCTTGGTTGACATCGGCGAAGCCAAAATTTGGGCTGCCCCTAAGGTGCTAACTTCCAATGGCAAGAAAGCGAATATTTCTGTCAAGTCGATAGAAACCTTCCCGATTGTTTCCGGGCCTCAACAATATTTACAGGTAGAAACCAAAAATTTTGAATCCGGGGTTAGCATGATGATTACCCCGAAAGTCGCCAGCGACGGCGCTATCAATTTGGTAATCGAAAATGCCCAAGTTGCCACCATTGAAATGGCGGGTGAAGCCCAAACCACGGGTGAGCGCTTGCCGGTGTTGACCTCACGCGCCATTAGCACCAATGTCACCATGCAAAACAATGAAACCTTGGTCATCGGCGGTTTGTTGGATGTCAGAACATCGGAAGATGACAAAAGCATCCCCGGTCTCGGCACGGGTGTTATGAACCACATTTTCGGCACCGAACAAGCCAAGCGCGAAACCCGCGATCTGTTGATTTTCATTTCCCCCCGTGTCATCAAAGACAAAAACCTTAAGCTGGAATAACCCATGAACAAAACAAGCCACCTATTGTTTATCCCGATTTTATTGCTGCTCGGTGCTTGCAGCGATGGCAATATCAAACAGGACAACGCCATGACTCAAATCATGATGCAAAAGGAAATGTCGATTGACCGACAATACCAGAACCGTATCAGCCAGATGGATGGCAGTATGAAGGGGTTGGAAGAAGCTTTGGTTAAAGGGCTGACTGACTCCTTGCGCACCGCTAACGTCAGTCGTGACATTGCCAGCGAAGCCTTGGCTTTAGCCAAAGAAAACAGCAAGAAACTCGACAAACTGATCGCGGATATGGATGATCTGGAAAGCAAAACCAAAAAAGCCCTATCATCATCCAGCAAAGACCGCCCCGTTTCCACCAAGGCCGCAGCGCCTGAGGCCAGCTTCGCGGAAAGTGCCACCTCTACTGACAAAGCAGCCGATAAAGCTGCTGATAAACCAGCGGCGGATGACAATGGCGGATTTACCAAAATTGAATAAATGGTGCGTTTACCTGTTATGGTTGCTGACAGCCGTGTTGCCTGCCAGCGGTTGGGCGGCAGTCGCTGCCACTCCGGATATTGCCAAGCTGGATCTGAATGGGCAGTCCATCAATGTCACCTTATTGCCAGAGGCGGATACCGCGCAAGTTGTTTACAAACTGCGTCCAGTGACTGCCGAAGAATGGGACAATTCTATCCGTCTGGAAGTCAGTATTGATCGGGTCAAGAAAGTCACGTTATCCATCGAAACACCCTATTTAATCCTGAATTTTCATGAGGCGCAGCCGATTGTGTTAGGTATTAGCGCCCATTCCGACGCAGCAATGGAGGGCAAAGAATTACGTGCTCGTCTGTGGGGCGATAGTGACCAAGCGCCAATCTTGTTAAAAGTGCAAACCAAAGCGGCTGCCGTACCAGAGCAGGAAAAAACAACCACCGCTGTCTGTCAGAATTCAAACGGGCAGGACATGGCAGATGCTAGTGGCGGTTTGTATTGGTCTGAATTTGCCAGCTATCCCGCGATTCGGGTATGCAACCGGCATGAATTTCCGGTACAACTCCAGTACAACTTTTACCAACTTGAATTTGATGAAGACGGCAGCCTCCGCAACCGCCAACCGCTGAATGCCCAGGAGTTTCAGACTGATACCAAAACTTTGGCGGCGGGGGAGCAAAGCGATTTGCACATTATTCCAAGCAAGCAGCACCGTTATTTTGTCCTGAGCTTGGAGCAAATCAGGCAGGAAGGGGAACGTTTCACGCAAATAGGCGCGGATGTGTTCGTCTTTACCCGCAAGAGCCAGACCTTGCCCGATTACCGGATAGCCGCCGCCACGTTTCGACGGGTAGAAAATACCCTGTGGCTGGATGTGGCGCTCAGCAATCAGGATGAATTACCGTTTGCTGCCGACATCGAATTGCAGCTCAGAAACAGCAAAAACAAACCCGTGATACGCGGCAAAATGCTGAAGACACAGCCGGTTATTTTGCCCCAACAGGAAGCGACGTTTAGCTTGGAATTTCCGGGTTTTGCCGAATACCAGCACCAGCCGCTGACCGCAGACATCTACGTGACACTGGCGGGTAAATACCAGCGTAAGCATGTTTACGCGATCACCATCCACTAAGCCTTATTGGTTCTCATCCAGCCCGTATTTTTGAATTCGGTAGGTCAATTGCCGGAAGGTCATGCCTAGAATGTGTGCTGCCCGTGTCCGGTTCCAGCGCGTGTATTCCAGTGCCCGCTGCACCAGATCCTTTTCGGCATCGGCATCTTCCGGGTTCCAGACATCATCCGGGATAGATTCATCTACCAGCACCGGCGGCGTGACGGGTGCGTGGCTAATGGCAACCGCTGCTTCAAACTGGGCAGGTCGCAAGTGCAAATCACGCTGCCGAATAAGATTGTCATCACACAAGGTGCAGGCACGTTCCAGAATATTTTCCAGTTCACGCACATTGCCGGGGAAATGGTATGCCTGCAAAGCTGCTAGGGCATCCGGCGCGAGTTTGATCACCGGGATTTGCCAGCGTTTGGCTATTTTTTGCAGGAAAAAATCCACCAGCAATTCCAGATCACCTTGCCGTTCGCGTAAGGGCGGCACGTCCAATGTGATCACATTCAGGCGATAATACAAATCTTGCCGGAAGCGCCCGCTGGCTACTTCCTGTTCCAAAGGTTTGTGGGTAGCACTGAGAATACGCACATCCACCGGCATTTCTTCCAGCCCACCGACTGGCTTTACGGCACCTTCCTGAATAGCCCGCAACAGTTTGACTTGCATGTTCAGGGGCAAATCCGCGACTTCATCCAGAAACAACGTGCCTTGATGAGCCGCTTGGAACAATCCCTGTTTGTCGGTGACAGCCCCGGTGAAACTGCCTTTTTTGTGACCAAAAAATTCACTTTCCATCAGATTTTCAGGAATCGCCCCGCAGTTGACCGGTACGAACATTCCCTTGCCGCGTGCGCCTTGCAAGTGAATTTGATGTGCCACCAATTCCTTACCGCTGCCCGATTCGCCGTGGATGTAGACTGGTGCCTGACTACGTGCCAACTTGCCGATGGTGGCTTTGAGCTGTTGCATCGCGGGGGAATTGCCCAAAATCCTGTCATTGGCAGCATTGCCTGCAACGGTTGACGGCGTTGGTGGTGAAGCGGCTTTCCCGTTCTGGCGTTGGGTCAGGCTCTGGAGCAATTCGCGTAATTTGGGTAATTCCAGCGGCTTGGCAATAAAATCGGTTGCCCCGGCTTTGAAGGCAGTGGCGGCGGCTTCAACACTGGCTTTGCCAGTTACCACCACGACTGGCATGGCAGGGTACTGTGCGCGGGCAAACCCAATGACATCCAGCCCACCGCCATCAGGCAATTCCCATTCTGTCAAACAGAACGTCGGCTGGTGTTTGTTGATATTGTCGCGTGCCTCCTGCACATAACCGCAGCTCAGGGTATTCAAGCCCATGCGTAACAGCGTTAATTCCAGCCGTTCACGGAAGGCGGGGTCGCCATCAACAATCAGTGCAGTTTGCTCAGCCATTATGGTGTTATTCCTGTTAAGCGCTTGTTCCCCATCATAATTTAAAGCATGGCTAGGCACAGCCGCTTTACGACAAGCTGTATTCGGCCATTGGAGAAATCCAACATGCTTTGGCTAAACCCAACCCTGAAACTGTTCAGAATCTACAAAACCGCTGCTCGCTTACGATTAATAAAATAATTAAGTAATTGATTTTAATATAAATAAAATTACTGGTTCAGTTGGCACAGTGCCTGCAATATCCCCAACAAGAGCAGCAAACACAGTCTGCTCAACAATAGAAACCAATATTAAAATTAATCTACAAGGAGACTACATCATGAAATTCCAACAAATCGCTCTGACTATCGCGCTGTTCGCTGTTTCTGCTACTGGCTTTGCCGCTGAAAGCGACACTATCAAGCAGTCAGTTGAAGTTGATCAGACCATTAGCGTGGACAGCCCGGCTGACCCAGCCACCGCCGCAGCGGGTGAAGCGATTAATGTTGCTTGGACTGTTAACAGCAACAATGCTTTTAAATATTCCTTCAGCGGCACATCCAAGGATGACGCTGGTGCTGACTTGAAATACCCACAGTTTATTAAGCAGGACGTGGATGCCAACGGCAACTTGGTCGATAAAAACTATGACGTACTGGACACTAGCTTCGGTGTTGCCTTATCTGACTATGAGTCTGTACAGAACAGTAACACTTGGGGGAAAGGTGAAGCAGCCGTAGGTGAAGCCAAGGCGCTGGTAGCGGACACCTCCGACGCAACTTCCCCTTACGGAACCATGGGGCGCGTTATGACTGGCGACAAGACAGGCAAAGCGACCATCAGCTTGTTTTCCAAAGGTATTGCGGATGCGTCTGATCAGTCCGGCATCTACAACAGCGAAGTCATGCTGACCGTCACGGCTGAAGAGCAACTCGGCGGCTAATTTTCCTTAGAACGCTTTATTACAGCCTCTCATGATTCATCATGGGGGGCATTTCTCATGGGGCAGGTGGCGTAGTAAGACAGATGGTTCTCGCATTTCATTATTGCTGGCAGGTTTGAATAACTGGTTCGGGGGGGTGAAACCGACTATTCTTAACGTGAGCCTAAAACAGGCTTGCGCAGAATGGAGTCGTTGTTATGCATGAAAAATTACCTGCCGTATTGTCTGCCAAACAATTGCTAATCAATGAAAGTAACGAGTTGCGAACGCGGCTGGCGCAGGTTGAGGATAATTTGCGCATTATCCGCGCCGAAGAACTTGATGTGCTGCGTGCCGCCGAGCAACGGATGCGGCTGGCGACCGAAGCGACGGGTGTGGGGATTTGGGAATGGCATGTCAGCACTAACCAGATCCGCTGGGATCCGCAAATGTTTCGGATTTATGGCATTACCCCAACGCCGGACGGCATTCTGGCGTATAGCGACTGGAGCCATTGTGTATTCCCAGAAGATTTGCCCCAACAAGAAGCCATCTTAAAAGAAACCGCTTCACAAGGTGGGCAGAGTTCCCGCGAATTCCGTATTCGGCAGCCCAATACGGGGGAATATCGCTGTATCCAAGCGGTGGAAACTGTGCGTACCGATGCGAGCGGGCAAATCGAATGGGTGGTGGGCACAAATCTGGACGTCACCGAACGCAAACTCGTTGATACCGCGATGCGCGAGAGCGAAGCCCGCTTACGGCTATTCATCGAACATGCGCCCGCCAGCATTGCCATGTTTGACCATGAAATGTGTTATCTAGCCGCCAGCAATCGCTGGAAGCAGGATTTTGGTCTGCCGGATGAGCTGGTGATTATCGGACGTTCGCATTATGAGGTGTTCCCAGAGATTCCCGAACGTTGGAAGGCGTTGCATCGCCGGGGACTGGCGGGGGAAACCTTGAATGCCGACGAAGACCCCTTTGAACGGTTGGATGGCACAACGCAGTGGCTAAAATGGGAAGTGCGCCCGTGGTTCACGGCTGATGGGCAAGTAGGCGGTATTCTGACCGCAGCGGAAGAAGTTACCGAGCGGATGCTGGCTCGAAAAGCCTTGCACCAAAGCCGTGAGGACTTGAACCGGGCGCAGGCCGTCGGGCAGCTTGGCAGTTGGCGGCTGGATGTTGGTCGAAATGTGCTGTCTTGGTCTGATGAGAACTACCGCATCTTTGGCGTACCGAAAGAGACGCCCTTAACCTATGAAACTTTTCTCGGAATCGTTCACCCTGACGATCGCGAGTTTGTGAATACGCAGTGGCAGGCAGCTCTGAATGGCACGCCATATGCTATTGAACACCGAATTGTGGTCAATAAGCAGGTGAAATGGGTGCGGGAGAAAGCTTATCTGGAATTCGATAAAGCCGGAGGGCTGCAAGGCGCTTTCGGCATTACCCAAGACATTACCGGGCGCAAGCTGGCAGAGCTGGCTTTGCAGGAGGCGAATCACCAAAAGGATGCTTTTCTGGCGATGTTGGCACACGAATTACGCAATCCGTTGGCATCCATCTGTAATGCCGTGCATGTGATCCATTTGCAGGGGGCGCAGGAGCCGACTTTGCACCGTGCTACCGCGATGATTGAACGTCAGGTGAAGCAACTCATTCGCTTAGTGGATGATTTGCTGGATATATCGCGGGTCTCGCGTGGCAAGATTGTACTCCAGAAAGAAACGGTGGAGGTGGCAGCCGTCATCCGTCAAGCCGTTGAAACCAGCCAGCCGCACATTGAAACGCGGCAGCACCAACTGCAAGTGGAATTGCCGGTCTCAACACTTCGGGTTGAGGGTGATTTTACCCGTCTGGCGCAGGTGGTCAGTAATGTGTTGAATAATGCTGCGAAATACACTGATGCCGGTGGCTCAATTACGGTGGCAGTGGCACAGGTCGGTCATGAAGCGGTGATTCGGGTGCGTGACAATGGGCGTGGCATCGACCCGGTAGCATTGAAGAGCTTGTTTGACCTGTTCTATCAGGTAGACCGCAACCTCGACCGTTCCGATGGTGGTTTGGGTATCGGTTTGTCGCTGGTCAAAAGTCTGGTCGATATGCACGGTGGTCAGGTTGAGGCGCACAGTGAGGGGCTGGGCAAAGGCAGTGAGTTTATTATCCGCTTGCCCTGTTTGTCTGAAGAAGCGGCGCTCCAAGCGACGGATATATTAGCCAATTCGCTCGCACCGTCCCGTACCCAACGCATCCTACTGGTGGACGACAACCCCGACGTGGCAGACAGTATGGTCATGTTGCTCACGATTTTTGGTCACGAGGTGCTGGTCGCCCACGATGGCAAGCAAGCAGTCGAAGTCGCTTTGCGGGAACGGCCTGCGGTGGTGTTGCTGGATATTGGTCTTCCGGGGATGGATGGCTATCAGGCGTGTCGTGCAATGCGCAATGGCGGGCTGAGCGATACGCTAATCGTGGCGATGACCGGCTATGGCCAAGAGGATGACAAGCGGAAGGCTGAAGCGGCTGGGTTTGATTTGCACATGCCCAAGCCAGTCGATGTGCAGGTGTTGGAAGAATTGCTGGCTTCGCTGCCATCTTAAGCGTTGTAATAATAACTGTTCCTATTTATATTGTCGGCTTTATGCTGTTGAGTCATCCACATTTATGAAAGCCGTATTGCTTTACGTGTTATTGCTTGCTAGTAGCAACGTCGCGCTTGCCGAGAATACATCCACCGCGCCTGCTATGACAAAAGCGTTACTCGGTGAAAAGCTGTTTGCCGATGTCAATTTGTCGCAAAACCGTACCCAATCCTGCTCCTCCTGCCATAATCCAGCCCACGGTTTCGTGGATAACCGCGCCACTCAGGTTGAGCAAGCCGTTTCCTTGGGCGCTGATGGTAAATCTTTAGGCGATAGGAATGCACCGACGGCAGCTTACGCTAAATTCAGCCCGGATTTTCACCAGAACAAAAAAGGCGAACATATCGGTGGGCAATTTCTGGATGGGCGTGAAAAAAATTTAGCAGGGCAAGCAGGCGGCCCCCCGATTAATCCGGTCGAAATGGGAATGCCCGATAAAATCAGCGTGGTGGAGCGAATCAAGGAAAATGCTGAGTATGTCACCGCGTTTAAGCAGCTTTTTGGCGAGAGCATTTTTGAGAAGCCGGAAACGGCGTATGCGGCGATGACTGAGAGTTTGGGAGAGTTTGAAAAAACCGATGTGTTTGCGCCATTTGATTCTAAATATGATCGTTATTTAAAGGGCAAAGTCGAACTGACGGATCAGGAGTCTTTAGGGGAGTCACTGTTTTTTTCCAATCAATTCACCAATTGTAATCGCTGCCATCAGCTTAAAACTTTTCCTGGTAGCGATGGCGAAACCTTCAGCAATTACCAATACCACAATTTGGGTGTACCGACCAATGTTGCCGTCCGTGCTGCGAATGGTAAACCGAAAGATTTTGTCGATCATGGGTTGCTGGAAAACCCTGAGGTGACGGAGCCGCAACATGACGGCAAATTCAAGGTGTCTACACTGCGTAATGTGGCGGTGACAGCCCCCTACATGCATAACGGTGTATTCAATGATTTGCGTACTGTGGTGCTGTTTTATGACAAATTTAATAACAGTGAACGCCAGCTCAACCCAGAGACAGGCAAGCCGTGGGATGTGCCTGAGGTTGATAAAAATCTGGCATTAAACGCTGAAGAATTCCAAGTTCCTGCGCTGAAAGATAAAGAGGTCGATGCGCTGGTAGCGTTTATGAAAACCTTGACTGATCAGCGATACGAACATTTGTTAGGAAAATGATGCCACGGTGAACTAAGTAGTCGCGGTATTTTTGTGCTAACCGTATACTGCACCATGGTAGAACCCCTGTTTTTGTACTACACAATAGTCAGTCGAAAAATAATGCGGGGGGACGCATGAAATCCATCAAGATCAGTGGCAAGTTAACCGGGCAAGACTTTCCACACAAAACCAGCAATGCTTATGCCGATATTCTGACGGTTACTTGCCAGCAAGAAGTTACACTGGAAGCCTTACGCAGTGGCGGTAAAAGCGTCGAGTTGAAAGACATTGACCCCGACACCTTAGTCGAACTGGAATTTGAAGGCGGTTTCAAACGCTGGGTTCGAGCGGGGGATTTACGAGCGCAAGCCACCCAAGAGGCGAGTCGCTCCGCTACGAGCGAGTTCATGCTCACGCCTGGCAGTTTTGAGGTGAGTAATCAGCGTGGGGCTGTCGGTCTGGTATTAAAGTTTCTGCGCTTGCTCAAAGTTGATCCGGTCAGTGACATGAGCGATGCCCTGTCTGAGCTGTTAGTCGATAAGCTGGAAACCCGCAAAATTCCTCAACCCGGTGTGTACCGTTGTGCCAGTACCGACAAGTTGGAGCTGGAATTAATCACGCAAGCCGGAGACATCGACACCAGCAAGCCCGTCTTGCTGTTTTTGCATGGCACGTTTTCCAGTACCGATGGCAGTTTCGGGGAGTTGTGGGAATCCCGTCAAGGTTACAACGCGGCAGCATGGTTGCAACGCTTGTTTGCGCCTTATGGTCAGCAAGTATTGGCGTTGGAACATCACACGCTCACCGTCAGCCCCGTACAAAATGCGCTGCAAGTATTACGCTTGTTACCGCCGCATACACGCTTACACCTGATTAGCCATTCACGGGGTGGTTTGGTGGGTGAATTGCTGTGCCAAGGGGTATTGAAACGCAAAACCCGTGATTCCGGCGATAAGTTTTTGGATAGTGAAGAGGTGTTTGCGCGTGCAGAACTCCAGCCCTTTGAACACCATGCCCGCATACAAGATATGCAAGGCTTGCAGGAAATAGCGGCCTTGCTCAATGACAAACAAATCAGAGTAGAACGCTTTGCACGGGTTGCTTGTCCGGGACGTGGTACGGTGTTGGCTTCGGAACGTCTCGAAGATAACCTGTCGGTCATTTTTAATGTGTTGAGTTTTATTCCTGCACCCCGGTTTCAGATGTTGGCAGAGTTTGTGCGCATGGTGTTGATGGCGACTGCTCGCAAGCGTACCAACCCGCAAGAGTTGCCGGGCTTAGAGGCGATGATGCCGACTTCCCCCTTGGTACGTTTGCTGAATCGCCCCGATGTGCAGCTCGATTCTGACATTACGGTGATTTCGGGGGATATGCGTGCCTCAACGGTATTGGGGCATTTTAAGGAATGGGTGACGCAACGCTTTTTCGGTGAGGAAAACGATTTTGTGGTGAATACCGCCGGGATGTACGGCGGAGCGCGGCGCTTGCGTGGGATGCGTTTTTATCTGGATCAGGGCGATGATAGCAGCCACTTTAATTACTTTCGTAAGGGCGAAGTACGCGAACGTTTGATTAGCGCGTTGCAACACCCGGATAGCGATTTGCGCTTACGCCCGTTGTTGACGGAAACGCCGGTCACACGTTCGGTAGCGCGTGCTAACCGTAGTGCGCAAAAAGCCAAGCGCAGCACGGTGTATTTTCTGCCCGGTTTTATGGGGTCGAGTCTACAGGCTAACGGTACGCCGGTGTGGTTGGATATGTCGGCGTTGGGTTGGGGCGATTTTTCCCGCCTGCAAATGGACAGTGCCGGAGTGCAGCCGAATGGGGTGTTGGATGCACCTTATCGCCCCTTGCTGACGATGCTGGAAGCCAGTCACACGCTCGTGGAATTTGACTACGACTGGCGACGCTCCTTCGCTGAAGCTGGGCGACGTTTGGGGGATGCACTAGAGCAAGAATTGGATAAGGCTAAAGCCAGCAATAGCAAGTTGGTGTTGCGTTTGCTGGCACATTCCAGTGGCGGTTTGGTGGCTTTGGCGCTGATGAGTGAGTCGCCTAACGTGTGGCAACGGCTGCGCGAAGAAGCGGATTGCAGGGTGGTGATGT
Organism: Thiothrix caldifontis; assembly: GCF_900107695.1. Taxonomy (GTDB): domain Bacteria; phylum Pseudomonadota; class Gammaproteobacteria; order Thiotrichales; family Thiotrichaceae; genus Thiothrix; species Thiothrix caldifontis. Next base: position 30,431 of record NZ_FNQP01000015.1, read on the forward strand.
TGGGTACGCCGTTGCAGGGAACGTATGCAGCGGTGCAAATTCTGTTAGGGCAACACCGTTTGCTGAGCTTGTTGAATTTGCTGGACGGGCGCATGGATGAGCGTGAAGGCCACTTGCTGGCACAGCAGTTTGCGCGTTACCCCGGTGTGCTGGAATTGCTGCCTGCCGCTTATTTGCACGAAGACCGTTGGCAAACCTTATTAGGCGAGGCGTTTCATGCATGGCCTGCCCGCAACTTACTGGCGGATGCGCGGCGGGTGCGTGAACATTTACGTGCGGTGGAGCTGGATACCCAACGTATTATTTACCTGTATGGCAAAGCGAGCCTGACCCCGGACGATGTGCAAGAATACAACGGTAATTGGCGGTTTCATGCCAGTGGGGCAGGGGATGGTGTGACGCTGTGGGCAGAACTGCCCGCCAAATTGCCAACCTGGTATCTGCCAGTGGAACATGGGCGTATGGCCAGCCACAGTGAGTATTTCCAAACCTTGCAATATTTGCTGGATGATGGTTTGTCGCGCCAATTGGAAACCCAGCCGCCTGCGATTGGTAAGGCGGTGGGGCAATGGCTGCCGACGATTCGCAGCGAATTATTCCCGGATGAACAGGAATTGTTGGCAGCCGCCTTGGGCTACCATACGCGCATGACGCAGGAGGAAATGCGCCAGCCCGTGGAAGTGCGTGTGGTGCATGGCAATCTGGAACAAGTGGCGCATCCGGTTGTGGTCGGGCATTACGAAGGGGATTCGATTATCAGCGCGGAAGCCTTGCTGGATAAGCGCTTACATGGGCGACTCAGTGAATTGCACCGCATGGGCTTGTATCCGGGGGAATTGGGTACGTCACACGTTTTCCTGAATCCTGGACACAAGCCGGGGGGCGCGGTCATCGTGGGTTTGGGTGAGGTCGGCAAGTTAACCGCAGGGGAGTTAACCGCCAGTTTCACACGGGCGATGATGGCCTATTCCCTGAAAATCCGGGAAGAATTAGAGCGCACGCCCTTAAGCACTGCACAGGCCGAGGCGGAATCAGTGCCAGTCCATGTGGCAACCTTGCTGATCGGTACGGTTGGCGGGGGGAGCATCACCTTGGCGGATGCGATTACGGCAATATTGCGCGGCATTACTCATGCCAATCAGGCATTGGATAAGAGCGAACGTGGTTTGCGTTTGCGTTTGCAAGTGATCGAGTTTATCGAGCTGTATGAAGACCGTGCGGTGGAGGCGGCACGATTGGTGCAAGATTTGGTGTTGCTGCCGGAGTTTCGCAACGATTTCAACGTCAAGCGTTTAATGCAATGTTTGCCGGGTAAACGTCGTCGGGTGATGTATAACGATCCGCCGGGTTGGTGGCGGCGGATTCAGGTCGAGGCCAGCACTGATGGCCTGAAATACACGGCACTGACTGACAAGGCACGCGCCGAGCTGGTGTTGCAAGCCACACAACGTAAGTTAGTGGATCAATTTATTGAGAAAGCGATTACCGCCAACGCGGATGACCCGGATACGGGCAAAATCTTATTTGAATTGTTGTTACCGGCGGCGATGAAGGAGCAAGCACCGAATGCCGAAAATCTGGTGATGGTGTTGGATAGCGCCGCGTCAGCTTATCCGTGGGAATTATTGTACAACCGTTTTGATCATGAATCACAGCCGCTTTCCGTGCGGTTTGGCTTGGTGCGTCAGTTGCAGGTGGGACAATACCGCCAGCGGGTGGTGAATCCCGTGGATCGTTCGGCGCTGGTGATTGGTGATCCGCCGGTTAACGGTGAATTTGTACGGTTGCCAGCGGCGAAGCAAGAGGCTGAAACGGTGGCTAATTTGCTCGAAGCAGGTGGTTTCAGCAAAGTGACCCGCGAAATCGGTACCGATTCACAAGCGATTTTGAAAGCCTTGCACACGGGGGATTACCGGGTATTGCATCTGGCAGGGCACGGGGTGTACCGCTATCGCCCACACCCTGACAGTTCCGTGGAGGTTAGCGGGATGGTGTTAGGAGATGGAATTTTCCTGACACCAGTTGAAATTGGGCAAATGCGCAAAGTACCGGAATTAGCATTCATCAATTGCTGCCATTTGGCTCAAATGGATTTCATGAGTGCTGAGGTGCAAACCGCCGTCAGCAGCGACCGCAGCAAATTGGCGGCGAGTTTGGCGCAAGAGTTGATCCGTATGGGGGTGAGAGCGGTCATCGCCGCAGGGTGGGCTATCAATGACAATGCGGCAAAAGTGTTTGCTGAACAGTGCTACAACGCGCTGTTGCAAGGGTATACGTTTGGCATGGCGACGTTGATGGCTCGGCGTGAAACCTGGCAGCAATACCCGCAGAGTAATACTTGGGGGGCTTACCAATGTTACGGTGATCCTGATTACAAACTGTTAAGCCGTCAGCCCGATACCAGCGGTAGCGATAAGACGGTCGATAGCTGGCGTTTCGTGGCAGAAGTGGAGGTGGTTGCTGAGTTGCAAAACCTGATCCATGCAGCGGATACTGCCCAGACCAGCGATATTGCGTGGTTGCAGGAACGTTTGCAGCAATTGCATCGGGCGATTCCGGCAGAATGGTTGTCTCATGCCGACATCCTGTATGCATTGGGAAGGGCTTATGGCAAGCTGGATTTGTTTGCTCCGGCGTTGGATGCGTACCAAGCGGCGTTGGATTCGCCACAAGCCGATTACCCGGTGATTTTGCTGGAAGACAAAGTGAGCTTGCAAACTGCCTGGGCCTTGGCATGGGCGCAAGGCAAGGTGGAAGCACCGGATGCACGTTTGGCAAGCTCACCCGCTGCGTTGATGGACGCTAGTTTCAAAACACTCCAGTTGCTGGATGGTTTGGGCAACAGCCTGCAACGTTTTGAAGAGGTCGGCAAGTTCTGGAAGCGCAAGGCATTAATGACGACAGGAGGGGAACGTGCGGATGCGCTACGTGAAATGGAGCAAGCTTACCAACGAGCGCATGAGTTTGCCTTGCAGGAAACTCATGCCGTGGCAGGGTATCCGCTGATCAATTGGTTGACGTGCAAAGTGGTGCGCTACTTGCGCGGGCATGTGAAGCAGTTGGATCGGCAAGAGTTGAAGCATTGGATGGATCAGGCACGGCAATGTGCTGAATCAAGCGACCGTGGCGCAGTTTCGTTTTGTTCGGGGATTACGCGAGCCGAATACAGCTTGCTGCATTACATTATTGGCGCACGGCTGAATGAAACCACTCAAGTACAGAAAGTGATAGCCGATTATGTGCAAGCGGTTGGGCGTGGGGTAGCACCCCGGCAATTACGTTTTGTGCGGGAACATTTGGACTTTTTACGCACGATGCTGAGTGAGTTTCAGGAAGAAAAACAGCAATTACAGCCTGTCGTCGTGGCGCTATTGGAGATAGAAGAAAAACTATCGGTTTAGGTGGGTTGAATCAGCAGCAATAATAATCCCGCGAGCAGGTAATACGCTGAGAATTGGATGGTAAGTGGTTTTTTGAACTCTTCGGGAATGTAGTCTTCCACGAAGGGGAAGAAGTAGCGGATGCCACCAATGATCAGTGTGGTGATGCCAAATAGAACGAGAACAAAGCCAATGGCTGCAAGTAGATTCATCATGATGGTGGGTACTGTCACTGTGTATTTGATGAGAACAATAGTAGCATTAACGGCATATCTATCGCAGGAGAACCTCCATTAATGTCACCAGTCAGACGCGCCCTTTCATTTTTGAAACGGGCGCTGATTAGTTTCCGTGCCAATCAGGGCATCCTGCTGGCGGGTGCAATTGCTTACTACACCCTGTTATCCATTATTCCGTTGTTCACCCTGCTGATTGTGGCTCTGTCTCACCTGATCAACGAACAGCAATTGCTGAACATTGTCGAAAGCAACCTCAGCCCAATATTTGGCACACAGGCGAAGCTCATTACCTACCAAATGGAACTATTCCTGCAAAACCGGCAAGCCGTGGGTTGGATCGGGTTGGTGATTTTGATCTTTTTCAGTTCCATGGCGTTTACTGTGCTAGAAAATGCTATGTCGGTGATTTTTTTTCACCGGGTTAATATCCACCGCCGCCATTTTCTGGTGTCAGCCATTATCCCGTATGCCTATATTCTGGTGTTGGGCATTGGCATCCTGCTCATTACTATTGTTAGCGGTGCGCTGGATTTGCTGCACGGTGAAGTTGTAACCCTCCTGTTCTGGACGCTGGAACTCGACCGTTTCACCGGCAGTATTTTGTACGGGTTCGGTATTATCGGTTTGACGCTACTGCTGGCTTCCTTCTACATGGTGATGCCAGTGGGCAATATTTGCTTTCGCCATGCACTGGCGGGCAGTTTTTGTGTCGCGATTTTATGGGAAATCACGCGCCACCTGTTGGTGTGGTATTTTTCTACCCTGTCGATGGTCAATATTATTTACGGTTCACTGACCACCGCCGTGATTGCACTGCTGTTTCTGGAGGTTGCCGCCATTATTCTGCTGTTTGGGGCGCAAGTCATCGCAGAATATGAGCGGCAAGATATGGACAACGCAGAGAATCCGCCGCCTACCCTACATACTTAAGAACTATCGCTTACTACAAACCGCTAAAGCCATTAAACTTAATGCCTAACTGGAAGCGGAGTCATCATAAATGCCTATTAAAGTACTATTTTTTGCCAGTCTGCGTGAGCGTATCGGGCAAAGCCAGCGGTTGTTGGAAAGTGATATGCCGTTGACCTTACAAGAGGTGTGGCAACGCAGCAGCGGCGAATCTCATCTACCGGGAAATGTGCTGATGTCCATCAACCAAACCTACGCTAATGCCAGTAGCCTGGTACAACCGGGTGATGAAGTGGCTTTTTTCCCCCCGGTTACCGGAGGTTGAGGATGCAATACGTCGAAGTACGGGAAGCACCGTTTGATCCTTGGCAATACCTTGCTGAATGGCAAAGCCAGCATCCACTGGATGCCCGTTCCGGGGCGACGGCTGTTTTCGTCGGTACGATGCGGGATTTCAATGAAGGTGATGATGTTACCGGCATGTATTTAGAACATTATCCCGGTATGACCGAGCGCCAGTTAGAAACGCTGGTGGCGGCTTCGGTGCAGGAATGGTCGCTGGATGCAGCACTGGTGGTGCATCGCGTCGGGGAAATTGCGCCCGCTCAGCCCATTGTATTGGTCGCTGTTTGGTCTGCCCACCGGGCTGAGGCATTCGACGCTTGCCGCCACTTGATGGAAACCCTGAAACACACCGCACCTTTCTGGAAGCGTGAAACCTTAACGGATGGTTCAGTACGCTGGGTGGATAAAAATACTCCCGGATGATGTCATCACTAAGGAATACCTGTGACTGCTTATTTGACTAGTTGGTTCAACACGGGATTATTGCTGCTGGATATTTTTATCGTGGCGGTGTTGTTGCCAACCGTGGTGCAACAACGCCGCGAATCGGGGGCAACCTTAGCGTGGGTGTTGGTGATTGTGTTTGTGCCTTTCCTTGGTCTGCTAAGTTTTTGGCTATTTGGCACAACACGCTTGCATTTGCGCCGTCGTAAACGCCGTCGGGTAGAAGAGAAGTTTGCTAATGCGTTGCAACAGGTGCAAATTAGTCTGAATGGTGAGCAGTGCATTAGTGGGATTTCTCCGTCTTTACTCACATTAGTCAATAAATTGGATGAAATCGGCCCGCTAGGGGGGAATGCGGTCGAGATTATGCGTGAAGGTGAGCATTTATTCGATACGCTGGAGCAAGCCTTTGCTGCGGCTAAGCAGCATATTCACCTTATTTACTACATCTGGGAACCCGACTATACCGGGGAGCGTTTGCGGGATGCCTTGGTGAGTGCGGCACAGCGTGGTGTGACGGTACGGTTGCTGGTTGATGATGTGGGTTCGCGCCAAGCTAAAGCGAGATTTTTTAAGCCTTTGCTGCTGGCGGGAGGGCAGGTCGAGCGTTTTCTGAAAGTGAATGTGCTGAGTCGCCAACTCAATCTGAATAACCGTAATCACCGTAAAATTGTCATTATTGATGGCAGCATCGCGTTTACTGGCGGGATGAACGTGGGCGATGTGTACGCGGGCAGGGGCGAACCTTGGCAAGATTTGCACGCCCGTATTCAAGGGCCGGTGGTGTATACCTTACAGGAGGCGTTTTGTCAGGATTGGTATCACGCGGCCGGTGAGGATCTGGTAAGCGAGGTATATTTTCCGGTGATTCCTGATGCAGGCACGATTCGCGCTCAGTTCCTTGCGAGTGGCCCTGCGGATGAGCGTTGGCAGGCTATTCACACCGTATTGTTTGCGGCAATGAATCTGGCAAACGAACGTATTTGGATTGAAACCCCCTATTTTGTGCCGGATCGCCCGATTTTGATGGCTTTGCAAACGGCGGCCTTGCGCGGGGTAGATGTGCGTTTGCTATTGCCCGGTAAATCGGATCATCCCTTGGTATTGTATGCGGGACGTTCCTTTATTGATGATTTGTTGGCAGCAGGCGTGCGGGTGTTTGAAATGTACCGAGCCATGCCTCATGCGAAAGCGGTGATGATTGATGGTAATTTTGCCACGCTGGGTTCTGCCAATATGGATCAGCGCAGTTTTCGTCTGAATTTTGAAGGCAACATCTTTTTTTATGGCACTGAAATCGCGACGAAACTGGAGCAAGATTTCCTTGCTGTTTGTGCGAATACCCAAGAAGTGACTGAAGCACAGCGCCATAAGTTGAGTAAAAGCCAACGTTTGGCTGAGAGTATTGCCCGTTTGCTTGCACCTTTGTTGTAACCTATTGAAATTTTGTGTTAAGGTTTTGATAGTTAAGTGTTAGGAGCGAGTTGTGCAAGCACTGCCTTATTATCTGGGTTTGCCATTGTGGGCGAATGCGCATTGGAAAGGTTCGTTGTTTCGTGCTGATGTAAAACCGGCAACCTTTCTTGCACAATACGCTCAGGTATTTAATGCAGTGGAAGGTAATACCACATTTTATTCTGTGCCCTCTGTGGAGATGGTGCAGCGTTGGTTAGCGGCAACGCCAGAGAGCTTTCGTTTTAGCTTCAAGTTTCCACGGACTATTACACATCAACATCAACTGCTGCATGTGGCGAAAGAGACACAAGAGTTTTTGCAGCGGATGCAGCCGTTAGGGCAGCGCTTGAGTGGGTTAATGGTGCAATTACCTGCTACATTTGCGCCTGATTCATTGTCAATGCTGGAGACATTCTTACGAAGTTTGCCCGGTGATTACCGTTATGCGGTGGAAGTGCGACATCCTGCTTTTTTCACCGATAAAGTAGCCCGCACGACTTATAATGGTGTGTTGGAATCTTTGGGGGTAGATCGGGTGATTTTTGAGAGTCGCCCTTTACATGCTGCCCCAGCGCTGGATGTAGCTACTCGTGAAGCGCAAAGCCGTAAGCCACGCTTGCCGGTGCAGTTGGATACAACCGCGCAACAGCCGGTGTTACGTTATATTGGACACCCGGTGCTTGAGGCTAACCATGCGTGGTTGGATCGTTGGGTAGCGCAAACAGCGCGTTGGCTAGGGGAAGGCAAGTGTCCGCGTATTTTTCTACACACCCCGGATAATAACCTCGCACCAGCATTAGCGCAGATGTTTCACCATCAGCTTCAGCAACGCATCTCAGGTTTGGTTGATTTACCGTTAGGGTTGGCAGAGCCGGTACAAGCCGTGTTGTTATAAAAAAACAGTTGCTTGGGTTGCTTGCCGGGGGGGGTTCTGGTATCCTCACGCGCCTTTAGAGTTCAAGAATCGCAGATTTGGAGTATCCAGATGTCTCGTGTATGCCAAGTAACAGGTAAGCGTCCGATCACCGGCAACAATGTGTCGCACGCTAACAATAAAACCAAACGTCGTTTCCTGCCTAACCTGCACGCGAAACGGTTCTGGGTGGAAAGCGAAGGGCGTTGGGTGCGTCTGCGCGTTTCTACTAAAGGGATGCGTATTATCGACAAGCACGGTATTGATACCATTCTTGCCGACATTCGCGCTCGTGGCGAAAAAGTTTAATTTACTGGAGGTAACAGCGAATGGCTAAGAAAGGCGGTCGTGATAAAATCAAGCTGGTTTCTTCCGCAGGAACTGGATTTTTCTACACTACAACCAAGAATAAGCGTACTACGCCGGACAAATTAGAGTTCAGTAAGTATGATCCGGTTGTGCGTAAGCATGTCATGTTTAAGGAAGCCAAGATCAAGTAATTGATGACTTGCGATTCTTTACCAAAGCCCGGCATTGCCGGGTTTTTGCGTTTGTGGAAAAGGCAATGGAAAACAGTATCATGTGGATTGTCATAAGCTTGGGTATCCTGCTGTTGTTGATACCTGTGGTGGTGGGGTTGTTGATGTCGCCTTATCAGCAGGTTACGCGGGTTGAGTTGATCAAGGCATCTATTGATGACGTGTGGAATGCGTTAGCTGACTTTTCTCAACAAGCCCAATGGCGTACTGAGCTGACGAGTATGCAAATGTTGGATGATGATGAGGGGCTGCGCTGGGTTGAGCAGTCAGCAGGGCAAGGTTCAGTCGTCTTACGTAAACTCAAAGAAATTCCTTTAAAAGAGTTGCTGGTTGATCGGAATCAAGGCAGCGGCAAGGGGACATTTCATGCCCGTTTGAGTGCAGTTCCGGGTGGAACCCGCATCACATTTACCGAAATGCTGGAAACCCGCACACCGTTTGGGCGCATCAAGGCGCGGATGAAGGGAGAGCCAGACAGTCGTTTAGACCATTTCATTCAGCAGTTAAAAGCCCGGTTTGCAGTGTAAGTGGGGGGCAATCCAATGCTACGACGCGCAGCGCTTCAGCAGATAATGAGGAGGTTTGTGCAAGGTCTGCCAAGGTGCGCTTCAGTTCAGGGTGCAATACACCAGGGGCAATTTCTGCCAGTGGAAACAGCACGAAAGGATAAGTCAGAATATCCTTGTGCGGTAAGTTAACGCTGGGTTGCAGGTTCAGATCATCGTAGAGAAGCAAGTCGACATCTAAGGTGCGTGCACTGAATTTTGCGTCGTTGCGCACACGCCCGTGGGTACTTTCTAAGGCATGCAAGTAGTGTTTCACTTCATTAGGCGTTAGTGTTGTAGTGAAACCAGCCGCTAAATTGAAAAAAGGCTCGCTTTCAAAACCAACTGCCGGGGTTTCGTAAACAGTAGAAAACTGTACTTCACCAAAATCTTGCTGTAAACGCTGCATACAGGCGCAGACGTTAAGCTCGCGCTCGATATTACTGCCAATGCTTACGTAGACATTTGCCATTGACGGTCACCGCGTTCAATTTTAACACCTACTTCGCTGGAACCACGCACTGCGCCGGGTTTCCCTACGGTTACTTGAATCCAGGGAATAGAGAACTCGCGCATCAGGGTATCCGCGATGGCTTCCGCTAAGCGCTCTACTAGGTCGTAATGGGAATCTTCGACTAATTGCACCACGCGTTTAGCTGCCGTTTTATAGTTTAGGGTGTCTTTGATGTTGTCGCTGGCAGCAGGAATACGGTTATCCCAGCCCATTTCCAGATCAATGCGAATTTTTTGCAGAATGCGCTTCTCCCATTCATAAATGCCGATGTGAGCATCTATTTTCAGGTCGCGTACATAGACTATATCCATACGTTGCTCTTGTTGTCAGTGTTGGGTATGGATTGTAATACAGAAACCCGCACCCTGTGAAAGAGGGTACGGGTTAAGGGAATTAAGATGCTAACACGCGGTTAGCGTGATAGTTGCCACTGACCACGGCTGTCTTGACAGGCTTGGGTCTGAATATTTTGGTTTCTGCCATCAATTGTGCCCACAATGGTAACAGGGCGGCAGATGGTGCTTTGGTTGTTGACATTAGCACGATAAACCTGACCGGGGTTAACGTTATATTGATAGCCAGTGTTCGGATTTTGCCATGTGGCAGGACGTCCACTGTAAATGGATTGCCCTAAGTATTGCTGGTCACGTGCATCCAGTTGCGCTCCCCACTGACTGCCAATGTAACTGCCTACCATGGTGCCAAGGATAGTCATCGCTGTTTTGCCATCACCATTACCGAATTGATTACCAGCCACTCCACCTAGTACAGCACCCACCATAGAACCGGTTTGCGCATTGTTGATAGGAGCAGTGCCGACACATCCTGTTAATAGGATGGATGTTACTAATGCACTAGCGACGAGAGAGCGATTGATCAACGTTTTCATTGGGACACTCCTTGTTGAGAGAGGGAAGACTTGCAACCTAGGTTTCAGGTTGCAAGTCGGAACGAGGCTTAGTAGCCCCGGTTATAATACGGTGCTGGCTGAGGTTGTTGATAGTAACGGTCTTGCTGAGCACCAACTTGACTACCAACTGCACTGCCTACCATTGTGCCAACGATAGTGGCGGCTGTTTTACCTTCGCCTTGACCAAATTGATTACCGGCAACTCCGCCGAGTACCGCACCTGCCATTGCGCCTGTTTGCGCATTGTTCATTGGCATTGGTGCTGTTCCACAAGCAGTCAATACTGCCACCAATGCAATTGTCCCCAATGAGTAAGTAATGCTTTTCATGTATAGCTCCTTAGTAAAAGTCATGTTTTTGGGCAGTTGCCACGTTTATTTGCCAAACTCTGGTGATTCTTTAGAGTGATGATGTCCAGAGTAGTTCAGTAGGATGCCATTATTTTTTTAGGTGTTCAAATAAACTGCTGGTGTGACTACATGGTTGCAAAATATTTATTCATTTTATCTATGATTTGCAATAATAGACTAATATCTTGGTTTTGATGTATTAGGCGATGGGAGAATCTTCAATGATTATGCATAGGGTTGCAAAGGCTTGGACGTTGCTGTTGTTGACGGTGGCGCTGTGGATAGTGGCATCTTCCCTACAAGCTTCGGCTGAGAAGTCGTCTAAACCGTGGGTGATGGGTTACTTACCCGCTTATGAGCAAAGTGGTAGTGGCAGTTTTGACTTCATGGATAAAGATGACTGGAAGATGCTGACTCATGCTGCACATTTTTCGGCACACGTGAATGCTGATGGAACGCTGGATTTCAATGCGGAAAAAATGAGTGAGGCTAATCGCACCGCCGCCATTCAGGCAGCCCATCAGCGCCATGTGCCGTTGGTGTTGAGTGTGCTGGCTTGGTATGACGTGTATGAGCCAGTGATTAAAAATGCCAGCACGCGTAAAACCTTGATTAATCAGATTCTTGAAGTGCTGAAGGAAGGCTACGATGGTGTGGATCTGGATTTGGAGCCGATTCGCGCCGAACAAGCCGGAGCTGAGTACCAAACGTTTGTGAATGAGTTGCATACAGCTTTACAAACACTTAACAAAACCAATAACCCTAAGATGTTGGTGGAACGCCCGTTATTGACCTTAACGACTGGGGTGGAAAATGTTGCCGATGACAGTCCGGGGCAATTACGTACCTTGTTAGCTAGCATTCAGGATAAGGTAGATCAGATTAATGTGATGGGGTATGACTTATCTTCGCTCAGTGATGAGGTGATTTGGCATGACGGGGCATTGCATGATGGGGGGCAGAAATACCCTGCTTATGTTGCCCGCTCAGTGGTATCGGTCAGTCGGTCGTTGCAACAATTTATGGATGGCGGTGTGTCACCCAGCAAATTAGGCTTAGGCATCAGTTTAGAGGTGCGAATTTGGCAAGGTGGTAAAGTAAAAGGTACAGGCGAGGGTGTGACTGCACCCATGCAGGAATGGAGTATTGCCCCCAAAAGTTGGAATACCGGTACACCACGGGCAAGTGTGGCACAGTTGTTAGACCCGGACTACACTTGCATGACCACACCAGCCGGAGAGGCTGCTGCTTACAAATGCGGGTATTCGCCCGATTATTACCGTTGGGATGATAAAGCTAAGGCGGCCTACTTAAGTATTAATAATCCGGGTTCTGATTATGATGCCTTTATTTCTTATACCGATGAGCGTGCTGCACAGGAAAAGGTAAAATTTTCCAAAGAAAAAGGCTTAGGCGGCATCATGATTTGGCAGATGCGACATGATTATCGTGCAGATCAACCAGAAGGGAAGAAACGCCCGATTATTAAAGCATTGCGTGATGCGCTCAACAGTGAAACTGGCAAATAGCCCGTTTCACAGCGAATTATTGATGGGTGATTTAATGGCAAATATGTTGTACCAGTCGCACCCAGTAACTGGCACCTAGCGGCAAGATCGTGTCGTTAAAATCGTAGTACGGATTGTGCAAAGCACGGCTTTCGGTTACATCGCCGTTGCCGATCCAGATGTAGGCTCCGGGGCGGTGCTGAAGCATGTAGGCGAAATCTTCCGCCCCCATGCTCGGTGGTGGATTCCATTGCACACAGGCTTCGCCGACCAGTGCAGTGGTGACTTGATAACAAATTTCGGCATTCGCAGGGTGATTGATGGTGGCAGGGTAGCCTTCCATAAACCGCACGTTGGCACTGGCATCCAAGGCTTGTGCCGTGTGTTCCACTAACTGTTGCAGACGTTGTTTCAAGCGTTTGCGATCCTGCGGGTTAAGGCTGCGGATCGTGCCATGCAATGTCACCGTTTCTGGGATAACGTTGTAAGCGCTGCCGCCGATCATGCGCGTGATGCTGATAACACCGCCACTGGTGGGCTTGAGGTTACGGGAAACAATGCTTTGGGCAGCCGTAATGATATGACCCGCCACTAATACGGGGTCTGTTACCGTATCCGGCATGGCGGCGTGCCCGCCCTTGCCCTGAATCTCAATATCGAAGCTGTCGGTGGAGGCCATCACCGCCTGTGAATGTACCGCAAAATGCCCTGTGGGAATCCCCGGCCAATTGTGCATTCCGTAGACTTCAGCGATGGGGAAGCGCTCGAATAAACCGGCTTCAATCATGCGTTTTGCTCCGGCATTGCTTTCTTCTGCGGGTTGGAAAATGAAATAAACCGTTCCAGCAAAGTCAGGGGTTTGCGCCAGAATCGTGGCAGCACCGAGTAACATGGTGGTGTGTCCATCATGCCCACAGCCATGCATTTTACCGTGATGGCAGGAAGCATGAGCAAACGTGTTCAGTTCGGTCAGAGGTAGGGCATCCATATCTGCCCGCAAACCAATGTGTTTGTCGCCGGGATGTGCGCCGCGCAAAATTGCTACCACGCCTGTTTCACCAATCCCGGTGTGAACTTCCATACCTAATGCTTGCAAGCGGGTAGCGATTTGTGCGCTGGTGCGGAATTCTTCGTAAGCCGTTTCTGGGTGTTGGTGAATATCACGACGCCACTGCTGCATCTCTGCATGGAGGGCGTGGCTGGCGGCAATTGGGTCAAGTTTGGCAGTCATATTACATCCTTTCTTTTCGTGTGTAGTCGCGATTTTATGGGGTATGTCTGGTATTCTTCTCATGATTCATCTTCGCAGGTATCACGCTCATGAAAACACTACAAGGCATCGTGCTCTTAGCCACTTGTTTAACAGCAAGTCAGGTGCAGGCGCAAGAGCCACCGACCGCAGTACCACAACCCGCAGCACCGGACACACTCACCTTCCCGCCACAGCAGGGGGCGAATACTCAGCAGGCCACCTCGCAGCCATCACCACCTAGTGCGAGTGTAGGGCAGCCGGGGCCTAGGTTTCCTGCACAAGTAGCACCACAGACGCAGCCACAGACAACTTATCCTTACAGCAATGGCAATTATACGAATTATAACTACCGCAGTTATGGTTATCCTGCCTATCCTTATGGTTATTACCCATATGCTCAACAGCAGGCTTACAACCCTTACGCTCAGGCATACAATCCGTATTATGCGCAGCAACCGATGTATAACCCGTATGCAACGCCCCGGATGATGCCCTATCCGTTACGTCCACCGGTTCCACAAAAAAAGGAAACCAAGCCGTGGGGCGATACGCGCTATATCTGGCCTGACTTTTATACGGATTTTACGGGCGATGCGTTTGATAAAATGATTAATGCTCCCTATGACATGGGGCGGATGCCGGGAGGTTGGAAATTCCCTTCCATCAGTATGCCTGATCCTGTAACAGTGAGTGATGCGATTGCTAACCAAGTGCCACCTTTTGCAGAGGAAGCAGGAAATATGGTTCCCGTCGATGATATGGGCAATATAGTGCCGTTTAAATAAAATCTTGGTCGTGTTAAACTATTAAGCAGTTTTTGGGGCTTAATAATATTAAATGATCATTGGAGATTTAAATGCATTTGCCAAAAAGTTCTTTTAGCCGTGGTGCAGCACTTGCACTAGTGTTTAGTTTGGGAGCCTGTAGTTCCGTACCTGAAAAAGTCGATACTGTTGAAAATAGTAGTACTGCTCAGCAAGTGAGTAAGTCAGCACAACCCCAAGTGAACGGTGATTCGGCACAAGTCGTCAGCTATGGTGGAAAGGGTGTTGGCAATTACACCGCAGCAAATTTAGGCGGTGATTTTGCGGGTAACGCACAGTTGCTGAGATTCATCGACAATATGGTACAAACGCACGGTTTTAATCGCCAGTACTTGTATGGGGTGTTTTCTCAAGTACGTAACCGCGATGATGTTGCACGGCTGTGGGCAGGTTCCAGTGCTGATCCGGGTAGCCCTAAAGGTTGGCACGCTTACCGTGATCGTTTCGTGACGGCTGCCAATGTGCAACGTGGCACTGCGTTTTGGCAGGAGCACTCTGCCCATTTGCAACGTGCGCAACAGCAATACGGCGTTCCGGCAGAATATATTGTGGGGATTATGGGGATTGAAACCCGTTGGGGGCGCATCCTCGGTAAGCATCGGGTGATTGATGCGCTGACCACTTCGGCTATCGTGAATCAACGCCGTAGCCAATTCTTTTTTGATGAGTTGAAAAACTACATGCTGATGACGCGCAGTGAACGCATGGATCCGCTCGCGCCGAAAGGTTCGTTTGCCGGTGCAATGGGGTATGGGCAGTTCATGCCGAGCAGCTTCTACGCTTTTGCGGTGGATTTTGACGGCGATGGTGTGCGTGATTTGTGGAATCCGGTGGATGCGATTGGCAGTATTGCCAATTACTTTGCTAAAAACGGTTGGCAACCAGGTGGTGAAGTGGCAGTTCCTGCCCAAGTCACTTCCAACCAATATGCCAGTGTGCCGGATGGTTTTAAGGTTAAGTATTCCATGTCTGATTTGAACCGTATCGGGGTAACGCCTCAATATGGTCGCGGGGCGGCAGGGCCGGTGCATTTATTAGCACTGAGTACGGTGCCGAATGGTTACAAAGAACCTTGGATTGGCTACAAAAATTTTCACGTGATTACCCGTTATAATCGCAGTAACTATTATGCGATGACGGTGCATTTGCTGGCGCAATCCGTGCGTGAGCGTGTCGGTAAGTAATGCATGGCAAGGGTGCGCCGCTGTGTGCGCCCTTGCCTTTATTGTTCAAAACCACCCTTTGCGTTTGAAAAACCAATAAGGTGCAACCCCTGCCAGAATCATTAAGCCAATCGCCATGGGGTAGCCGAATACCCAGTCTAATTCCGGCATGACGCGGAAGTTCATCCCGTACAAGCTGGCAACTAGCGTTGGCGGCAGGAATACCACCGCAGCAATCGAAAACATTTTGATGATTTTATTCTGTTCGATATTGATGAAACCTTGCGTGGTTCCCATCAGGAAGTTGATTTTATCAAACAGAAAGGTGGTATGAGACATCAAGGTATCAATATCACGAATGACTTCAGGGATAATGTCTTGGCCTGCCTGGGTGTCACGTAACTGGCGTTGTAAAAAGGAAATAGAACGTTGCGTATCCATCAGGCACAAGCGCACTTTGCCGTTGCTGTCTTCCAAGGCTGCAAGATCGTCGATGGCACTTTCTAAATCCGTGTCGGTTTCTTCAAGCACTTTATGGCTGATAATTTCGAGTTCATGGTGTAAATCTTCGATCGTATCGGCAAGGTTTTCCACTTTTTGCTCAAACATGGTGAGTAGTAAGTGGCGAGGGCTGCGTGCCTCTACTTGACCGCGCCGTGCCCGCATTCTAAGTAGACGAAAATCAGCCAGTTCCTGTTCCCGCACTGTAATCAAGCGGTCAGTTTGGAGGATGAAAGCTACGGTGGTGGTTTCCATGCGGCCTTCGCTTTGAGTGACAAACAAGGAGTGAACGTGAATGCCGCTGCTATCGGTGAAATAGCGGGCAGAGGATTCGATTTCCTCGACATCATCGGATTCAGGCAGCTCTGTATGGAGCAGGACTTCTAGGCGATCGCGTTCTTCATCGGTCGTGTCTTGGGCATCAATCCAGCCGGTATGGGAAATGGCATAATCCAAGAGTTGATCGCCGAGCTTATGCTCGACTAATTTGCCCTCTGCAAAGCCGAAAAATCGTAACATTGCTTATCTCCGGTGTGGGGTATTTAACGAACGTAATTGAGTTCGCGATGCCGCAGGATCACGTTTTCGCCCATGGTCTGGCGAAAATGTTGATACAAACGTTCTGCTAAATAAACGGAACGGTGGCGTCCACCGGTACAGCCGATTGACACAGTTAGGTAGGCTCGCTGGCAATTACTATCTAAACTGGGTAGCCAGTGACTCATGAAATCGCGGATATCCGTATACATGCGTTGTACATCGTCATGCTGCTCTAGCCATTCGATGATACCCGCATCACGCCCTGTGAGTGAACGTAGGTCAGGCTCCCAGTAAGGATTAGGCAAACAGCGCACGTCAAATAGAAAGTCGGAATCGTTTGGTGGATTGTGTTTAAAGCCAAACGATTGAATCATAAGCGATAAATGTTGCTGCTCTGTTTGAGAAATGCGTGCTTTAAGCATTCGGCCTAATTCGTATACGCCGATATGGGAGGTATCCAAGCGTAAATCAGCATCAATTGCTAAAGGTTCTAACAAGGTGGATTCTAGCGCAATCGCTTTGTCTAACTCTTGGGTCTCGCTGGTGAGCGGGTGGCGGCGGCGGGTTTCGTTATAACGTTTGCGCAAGATTTCTTGTTCAGCGTACAAGTACACGACCTGAGTGCTGGGAACACGTTGCCGTACCCGCTTAATAATGCTTGGTGTATCGAGCAGGCTATCACGCCCGCCTCGGATGTCGATACCGACCGCAAGATAGGGCTGCTTGGCAATTTGTGGTGTGCCCAGTAAGGCTTCCAGTAATTGCGAGGGCAGATTGTCGATACAGTAGTAACCGTTGTCTTCGAGTGTGTGCAAGGCGTAGCTTTTGCCTGCACCCGACATGCCGCTGATAATGACTAGGTGCATGGGATTAAGCCGCAAGTGCACCCGCAAACGGGTGGCTAGGTGGATCGAAAAGTTCAAGGAAATGATCCAGCATAGTTTGCGTGTCTTGGTAACAGCAAATTTGCTCAATCAGGGATTTTTGTATCAGGGTACTGGTCAGTTGTGTGATCAGTTCTGAGTAATCAGGGGCTTGGTTGGCTGGTACGAGGATCGCCATGAACAATTGCACCGGTTTTTTATCCGGTGTGTCCATTTTAACGCCATCTTCCAGCAACAACAAAGCCCCACAGGGTTGATGAATGGACATGCACGCATGGGGAATGGCAACGCCATTTCCAATCGCGGTACTACCCAGCTTTTCCCTATTGGTGAGGGCATCGAAAATAGCCTCTGCCTCCAAATTAGGTTGGCCTAAGGCAAGCATTTCCGCTAGTTGCTCAAAAGCACGTTTCTTACTAGAAACGTCAGGTTTGCAGGCAATCCGTGCGGCAGAGAGCAGGGTAGTCATGTCCATGAGGTATCAGTCCATTGTTTCTGTTGCAGCGACCATTTGGGCTGCTTCCTGGCGATGATGGTCTTTCACTTTTTCCTTGTGTTTGACAATCTGTCTGTCTAACTTATCTGTCAGAGCATCAATCGCTGCATACATATCATCGGCGTAGGCATCCGCGAACAAGTGATTGCCGTTGACGTGGAAGGTCGCTTCTGCCTTGTGACGTTGTTTTTCGACTTCGAGGATGAAATGTATTTTCATTACCTGGTCGAAGTGGCGTTTCAGGCGTTCAGCCTTTTCACGCACATAGTTATTCATGGATTCTGTCACTTCTAGATGATGACCAGTGATTTCTAATTGCATAATGCAAGCTCCTTGTTCAGGTCATGGAAGAAACCATGCCCCTTGGTATATGGGGGCATGGCTTAGGTCGGAAGCAATGTTTTTCGGTCATGTGATGACGGAATGGACATTGCTTCACGGTACTTGGCGACGGTGCGCCGGGCTACATTGATACCCTGCTGATTGAGCAAAGTAGTCAATTGGTTATCACTTAAGGGGGAATGTTGATTTTCCTCAGTAATCAGTTTTTTGAGCATGGCGCGAATCGCCGTTGAGGAGCAGCTAGACCCGGTATCGGTGTCTACCTGACTGGAGAAAAAGTATTTGAATTCAAAGATACCACGTGGGGTATATAGGTATTTGTTGGTGGTGACGCGGGAAATGGTGGATTCGTGCATTTCTAACTCTTCTGCAATGTCCCGGAGAATCAGTGGCTTCATCGCCTGTTCTCCATATTGCATGAAAGCGCTTTGGCGTTCAACTATTGCTTTGGCAACACCTAACAAGGTTGAATTGCGACTTTCCACGCTGCGAATCAGCCAGCGGGCTTGTTGCAGATTGGACTTGAAGTAAGTAGCATCGCGTTCACTTTTCACTTGCCCTAACATGTCGGCATAGTACTGATTAACTTGCAGATTTGGCGTGACTTGCGCATTTAGTGAAACCACCCATTCTCCTTTGATCTTACGGACATAGGCATCTGGTACGATGTAATCAGCGCTGGATGCTGAATAAGCACTACCCGGTCGAGGTTGTAAACTACGCAGCAACATGAGAATTTCTTCTAACTCGCTGTGTTCTATTTTTAGTCGTTTGCTGATTTCTTTATAGTCGCGCCGTTCCATCAAGTCCAGGTGTTTTTCGACCAACTGACGGGCTTTGAACAAAATGCGGCTTTCTGGTAAGTGAGCCAGTTGAATTAGCAGGCATTCACGCAAGTCACGTGCCCCTACACCTAACGGGTCAAGCTGTTGGATAAATTTAAGGACGACTTCAACATCTTCGAGTTCGATAAGAAGTTCTTGGCTAAGTGAGTCTACAATATCTTCCAGCGGGTCACATAAGTATCCTGCTTCATCCAGTGAGCCGATAATCACGGTAGCAATCTGTTTGTCGATGCTGGTGAGGTTGCTCATGCGAATTTGCCATAATAGATGTTCTTGCAAACCACTATCGGCAGTATCACCTTGATTTTCTAGGAAGCCGGTGTTATCACCATTGCCATCACTGTTGCTGCTGCGGGTGTCATAAACGTCTTCCCACTCCGCATCCACATGCAATTCGTCAGGAATGTCCTGATCAAATTGTGCAGTATCTTCGGGAGCATCCGGGAAGGCATCAGGTTCAGCAATGCTATCGCTGTTGTCAGCGCTTGACACCGGTTCGCTGGGTATTTCTGGGCGTGAGTCGTCGGTCTCTTCTGCTAATTGCAGTAAAGGATTTTCCTCTAATGCTTGCTGAATTTCGTTCTGTAGCTCAAGTGAAGACAATTGCAACAAGCGGATGGCTTGCTGTAATTGTGGGGTCATTGAGAGTGTCTGACCAAGTTTGAGATCGAATCCCTGTCTGAGCATTTTTCTTGTTGTTCCTTGTGCTTGTGAGCTATGAATCCTAACGTTCCACAGCTTTCATACTACCCTAATCGTTTGCCAGTGCAAAGATGCGATAGTCGGGGTGAATGACACCTGACTCACAGTTTGAAATGTTCACCAAGATAAACGCGCCGCGCTTGTTCGTCTTGTAAGATGGTTTCGGGTGAACCCTCGACCAAAATTTTGCCTTCGCTGAGGATGTAAGCGCGGTGGCAGATTCCCAGTGTTTCCCGAACATTGTGGTCAGTAATCAGTACACCAATGTCACGAGTGACTAGATGACGGATGATCTTTTGAATTTCGAGAACAGAAATGGGGTCAACCCCAGCAAAAGGTTCGTCTAGTAAGATAAATGCTGGGTCACTGGCAAGCGCACGGGCAATTTCAGCACGACGGCGTTCACCACCCGATAAGCTAATGCCTTGGCTGTCACGGATGTGGGTTAGCTGGAATTCTTCCAGCAAGCTATTCACTTTGTCTTGGC
This sequence comes from Thiothrix caldifontis, assembly GCF_900107695.1. GTDB lineage: Bacteria > Pseudomonadota > Gammaproteobacteria > Thiotrichales > Thiotrichaceae > Thiothrix > Thiothrix caldifontis. Next base: position 50,518 of record NZ_FNQP01000015.1, read on the forward strand.
GTTGGCTGTGATTCAGATCTTTACGCAACTCCAGCACTGCCATGATATTTTGTGCTACGGTCAGTTTGCGAAAGATACTGGCTTCCTGTGCCAGATAGCCGATGCCTTCACGGGCGCGTTCGTGCATGGCTTGTGCGGTGATGTCCTTGTCGTTGAGCAATACTTGGCCTTCATCAGCACCTACTAAACCAACAATCATGTAAAAGCAAGTGGTTTTACCTGCCCCGTTTGGCCCTAATAAGCCGACAACTTCCGCATTGTTAACGTGCAAATCCACACCTTTGAGAATTTGGCGTTTTTTATAACTTTTTTGCAGATTACGTGCGGCTAGGGTATTCATTCTGCTGCTTTATTGGTGGGGTAAAACACAGCGGATACCCGCCCGGATTTGCCTTTGCCGCCTGCTTGGAGCTGACCTGTGCCGGTGAGGTATTCGATATGGTTGCTGGTAAAACGGTCTTGATCTTGCAAGAGTTCAGCGTCACCGTCGAGGATTAAGCGTTTTTCCTTGACCAGATAGTGCATTTCACGGGCTTTGCCGCTGGCGAGCTTGCCATTGTCCATTTTTTGCTTGAGGCTGACGGGTACTCCGATGGCAAAAATACTGACAATTTCATTATTGGGGGCGTTAATCTCAATGCGGGTGGCAAGGATTTCCAAGGTTCCCTGTTTGATGGAAACGTTGCCCTCATAAGTAGCAGTACCTGCCATTTTGTCAAATACAGCGGAATCGGCTTCGATTTGTACCGGCGCTTCCACATCCGATTTCAGGGCGTGAGCGGTGGAGGTAATACCCGCGAGTAGCAGGCACAACAGCCATTTATTTAACCTGGTAAGTTGAGCGCACATTTGAATCAAATCTCAGTAAGTTGTCATCGAGTTTAGCGGTAAGCCCGGTTGATTGCATCGTGCCGTTGGGTGCTGTAATGAATACGTCGGCATCGGTAGAAATTTCCCGTGTCGTTTGATCATACAACAAATGGTCTGACTGTAGCTTGAATCCGGCGCTGGTATTGATTTCTGGGGCGATAATACGGCTTTGACGTTTACCTTGCCAATGCGACAAATGCTGCCCGGAAAGCTCGTAACTGATGTTGCCATCTGCCTCGACTGCCATAATGGAAAAATCCACTAGGTAATAGTCAATCTGATCTTTTTGCATGGTGACGCGCCCAAGATCGGTTTTGCTCAAATAATCTTCAACTTGGGTGGTCAGCAGAATCAGGAGCAAGACGACGATCAGCGTGATGACATGTTTCATGTCAAATAGCTTGCCAGTTTGGCTTGCAATTTGCCATGAGCATGTAACAGCATTTCACAAACTTCGCGTCCTGCACCACGCCCGCCATGGGTTTGTGTCACCCAATGCGCGTGCTCTTTGACATAGTAATGCGCATCACCGACCGCGATAGCAAAACCAACCTGCGCCATGACGGGTAAATCCACCACGTCATCACCAACATAGGCAATATTTTCCGGTTTAAGACCTGTTTGGGCGAGCAAGTCAGCAAACGCTGGGCGCTTATCGCGGTAGCCTTGCCAGATACGATTACGGGGAATTTTTAGGTTATCGGCACGGTGTAGGACGAGTTCGGATTGTCGCCCGGTGATCAGTGCCATTTCCAGCCCGCTTTCCAGCAACATACGGATACCGTGCCCATCCTTAGAGTTGAAGGCTTTGTATTCTTGCCCGTCATCACCATAAAACAGACTACCGTCGGTCAATACACCGTCAATGTCGAAAATGACCAGTTGGGTATTGCGAGCGCGTGCCAGAACGTGTTCGGGAAGGTGGTCGAAATTAGCTATCATGTAAGGCGAGTCCTGCGCATAAAAGTCATTACGCCGCATGATAGCGGGATTGTGGGGGGAACCCAACCCTATTTAATGCGCCAACTGCCTTATCTTACGGCAGCGGTTCCATTATGCGCGGTGACGTCTGCGTCAATTACCTTAGCAGCCACCCCCCCGCCGCCTCCATGACTCCCACCGCCGCTACCTCCACCACCTCCACAGCCACTAGTACCACTATCGTTGATAGTAAGCAATGAAGAAATGATCGCTAACATTACCATGCCGGTCACCAGCCATCCCCACCCCAACAGCGACCACTCTACAATAGCCCCTGCAACAGCCCCTACAAAAACGCTAGCAGGATAAAAATGGGGTTATATCTGGGTGATCCGATCCCTAGTGTTTTTTCCCTGCTTGCGAGTGCTGAATAGGTGCATTCGCGTATTGCCTCATGCTAGTTTCACAGTTTTGTTGCTTTGGCTTGTTTCAGCAATTGCTGCGTGTAGTTGTATTTTTCCTCAAAAACCTTCGGATTTTGCTCTGCAAAAGGTTCAAGTAGTTGAACAGATTCTTGCAAGAGTGGGATGGCTTGGTTAGGTTCATTCCATTCAAGGTTTGACTTGCCGAAGGACTTCAAGGTATTCGCTACATCGGGCAGGTAGACCAATGGGTTGTCCTTGGCAAGCGCACGGTAGATGGCGAGAGCCTCCGTGTACAATGCTTCGGCCTCCTCGCGCCGCTGGCTATCATTTGCTACCAAAATGCCAAGGTTGTTAAGTACCATTGCCATATCTGGCTGATTAATTACGGGGTTGTCTTTAGCAAGCACACGGCGGATAGCGAGTGCTTCGGAGAACAATGTTTCTGCTTCCTTAAGCCGCTGGTTGTCCTCTGATACTAAGTTAGCAAGGTTGTTCAGCGTACTCGCTACATCATTTTGATATATTGTTGGGCTATCCTTGGCAAGTGTGCGGCGTATAGCGAGGGCTTCCGTATACAGGGCTTCAGCCTCCTTAAACCGCTGGCTGTCCTCTGCTATCAAGCTACCAAGATTCGTCAACGTTGTTGCTACATCCGGCTGATATACTGCTGGATTATCCTTGGCAAGCGTCCGCTGGATGGCGAGGGCTTCGCTATACAGGGCTTCAGCCTCCTTAAACCGCTGGCTGTCCTCTGCCACCAAGCTACCAAGATTGCCAAGCGTACTTGCCACAGCAGGTTGGTACACCGATGGGCTATCTTTGGCGAGTGCGCGGCGGATGTTTAAAGCTTCCGTATACAACGCTTCTGCTTCCTTACTTCGTTGGCGATTTTCTGATACTACATTGCCAAGGTTATTCAACGTTGTTGCTACATAAGGTTGGTATACCGCTGGATTATCTTTAGCAAGCGTGCGGCGAATGTTTAAAGCTTCCGTGTATAGGGCTTCGGCCTCCTTAAACCGCTGACCGTCTGCCACCACCAAGCCGCCAAGATTAGTTAATGTTGTCGCCACAGCAGGCAGGTGTACCGCCGAGTTATCCTTGGCAAGTGTGCGGTCGATGCCCAATGCTTCGGTGTACAACGTTTCCGCTTCCTTACGTCGCTGGCTGTCTGCTGATACTAAAATACCCAAATTGGTTAACGTACTTGCTATCTCTGGCTGATATGTTTCTGAATTATCTTTGGCAAGTTTGCGGTAACAGTCTAATGCCTCAGTGTAAAAGGCTTCTGCTTCATTGCGTCGTTGATTGTCGGCTGTCAACAACAAACCAAGATTGTTAAGCGAGCCTGCCATATCCGGCTGATAAAGTATCGGATTTTCCTTGGCAAGCTTGCGGCGGATAGCTAGGGCTTCAGCGTACAGGGCTTCTGCTTCCTTAAATCGTTGGCTGTCTGCTGCCACCAAGATGCCAAGGTTGTTCAGCGTATGCGCTACGTTCGGCTGGTAGGACGCTGGGTTGTCCTTGGCAAGCGTGCGGTAGTAATCCAGTGCCTCGGTGTACAGGGTTTCTGCTTCCTTAAATCGCTGGTTGTCTGCTGCCACCAAGATGCCAAGGTTGTTCAGCGTACTCGCTACATCAGACTGGTATACTGCTGGGTCGCTTTTAGCAAGCTTGCGATAGCTATCCAGTGCCTCGCGGTACAATGTCTCTGCTTGCTGATATTGATTGTTGTCTTGCAAAAAATGGGCGTAAACAAACAGGTGGTAAGGAGTACGTTCTGCTTTAAGTACTTGATCAAAATACTCACTGGTTCGTGCAATACGTTGGTCGCCTAAGCTGTAATCCTCTGCTGCTTGCTGCGCTTTTACCAACCAATCGGTTGCTGTTGCCTTAGTAGCTTGTTCTAGTAACTCCAGTGTGGAATGGTATTTACCCTCAAAAATTTTCGGGTGCTGTTTGGCTAAAGGGGTATACAGCTCGACGGCTTCTTGCAACAGTGGCAGGGCTTCAGTGGGTTCGTCCCAATCCAGATAAGCATTCCCAAATCCTCCCAGTGTCTGCGCCAAGAACGGCAGGTATGCCGCTGGGTTGTCTTCAGCCAGTGTTCGATGGATAGCCAATGCTTCCTTAAACAATGCCTTGGCTTCTTGTTGCCGTTGGCGATTCTCGCCGACAATATTCGCCAAATTGTTCAGGGTTATGCCAAGGTCATGGCGATAAACGCCGGGGTTTTCTTCTGCAAGTTGGCGATAGATAGCCAGTGACTCAAGGGAGAGTTCTTCCGCTTCTTGTTGGCGTTGCGGGTCTTGTGATATGGGCAGTGCAAGGTTGTCCAGTATGGCTGCGACCACCGGCAGGTAAACATCAGGGTTATCTTGGGCAAGTTTGCGCCGAATCACCAACGATTCCCGGAACAGGCTTTCAGCTTCCTTGTAACGCTGACTATTTTTATTTACCAATAAACCGAAATTGCTTAACACTCGTGCTACATCGGGCAAATACACATCAGAATTATCCTTAGCCAAAGTGCGGTAACTGTCCAAGGCTTCGGTATACAACGTTTCTGCTTCCTCGCGCCTATGTGGATCTTCTTGTACCAAGAGACCAAAATTATTCAGTAGGTTAGCCACATCAAGCAGATAACGAGCAGGATTATCTTGAGCCAAGGGGCGTAGAATACCTAACGCTTCCGTGTAAAGAGCTTCCGCTTCCTCGCGCCGCTGACTGTCTGCCGCTATCAATATGCCCAAGTTATTGAGCGTTCTAGCTAACTCGGGCTGGTCGGTCGCTGGGTTATCCTTGGCAAGCGCACGGTAACTGTCTAATGCTTCCCTGTAGAGTGATTCCGCCTCCTTAAAACGCTGGCTGTCCGCAGAGACTAAAAGACCCAAGTTGTTGAGCGTTAATGCCACGGCAGCCTGGTAAGCTGCTGGATCATCCTTACCACGGGTGCGATAGCCATCCAATGCCTTGCGGTACAATGTCTCTGCTTGCTGATATTGATTGTTATCTTGCAAAAAACGGGCGTAAACAAACAAATGCTCAGGAGTCCGCTCTACTTCCAGGGCTTGCTCAAAATACGCGCTGGTTTGGGCAATGCGTTGGTCTCCTAGACTGTAATCCTCTGCTGCTTGCTGTGCTTTTGCCAACCAGTCGGCTACGGATGCCTCGGTGATTTGTGTGGTTTTCGCTGGCTCTTGTACTGCCGCCTCTGATGGGGGCTTATCACCGCACCCGTTCAAGAGTGGAATTAACACTAGCAGGAGTGCCAATGGGTGACAATAGGAGTTAGATAACCACATAGGTAGCTTGCCTCGCTTGGGTTTCACGGCTTGGCAGGACTGGCTTGTTCCAGTAACTGCAATACTTGCTGGTAGTGACTGCCGAAAACACCGGGGTCTTTTTGGACAAGTGGTGCAAAAAGTTCAGCAGATTCTTGCAGCAGCGGCAGGGCTTGGGTGGGCTCATCCCAATCCAGATAAGCCGACCCAAAGACCCACAGTGTCTCTGCAATCTCAGGTTGGTATACCGCTGGGTCGTACTGGACAAGCGGGCGGTAAATGTCCAGTGCCTCGGTATAAAAAGCTTTGGCTTTCTCGCGTCGCTGGTTGTCCGCAGACACTAAATTACCAAGGTTATGCAGTGTGGCTGCCAAAGCAGGCTGATAGACCACCGGGTTATACTGGGCAAGCGGGCGTTGGATAGTGAGGGCTTCGGTGTACAAGGCTTCAGCCTCTTTCAACCGTTGGCTGTTGGTTGCCACCACAGTGCCAAGGTTGCTTAGCGTTGTTGCCACGGCCGGTAAGTACACATCAGGGTTGTTTTTGGCAAGTTGACGACGGATATCCAAGGCTTCACGGTACTGGGTTTCAGCTTCGTCACTCCGCTGGCTGTCTTTTTTCACCAAGTTGCCAAGGTTGTTCAGCGCGATTGCCACATCCGGCAAATACACTTCCGGCTTGTCTTCGGCAAGTTGGCGGTAGCTGACCAGTGCCTCACGAAAAAGGGCTTCGGCTTCGTCACCCCGCTGGCTGTTATTTGCTACTAAGTTACCGAGATTGCTTAGAGCCGTTGCCACTGCGTGTGCGTAAGCTGGCTGGATTGCCGTGGGCATCTGACGGTAAATGGCCAGTACCTCGCGGTAGAGGGCTTCGGCTTCCTCGCGCCGCTGGCTATCAGCCGCTACCAAGATAGCAAGATTGTTCAGGGTCATTGCCACAAAAGATATGTATACCGTTGGGTGCATCAGCTCTGATTGATCTGGGTCGATTACTACAAAGTCCACATCCTTTGAAACACCTTGGGCAAGTTGACGATAGTTAGTCAGTGCTTCGCGAAACAGGGCTTCAGCTTCCTCACGCCGCTGGCTGTCTGCTGATACTACGATGCCAAGGTCGCTGAGTATGCCTGCTATCGTTAGAGTGTAAGCCGCTGGATTGCCTTTGGTTAGCTGGCGGTAGCTGGTTAGTGCTTCATTGTAGAGGTTTTCCGCTTCCCGGTACTGATTGTTTGCTCGTAAAAATTCAGCATAGTCAAGCAGGTGTTCTGCCGTTCTGCCAGACTTGAGGACTTGCTCAAAATACTCGCTGGCTCGTGCAATGCGCTGGTCGCCTAAGCTGTAATCTACAGCCGCTTGCTGAGCTTTTGCTAGTAAGTTTTCTGCGGTTGCCTCGGTGGCCTGGGTGGTTTGTTTTGGTTCCTGTATCGCTGTTTTCTCAGATGGGGTTTTATCACTGCATCCGTTCAGGAATGGAATCAACAACAGGAGTAGTGCGAATGGACGAAAAGAGGATATGGATGGACGCATTCGCGTATTGCCTCATGCTAGTTTCACGGTTTTGTGGTTTTGGGTTGTAATGACCAAGTAAATTAGGACAATACTTTTAAGCCTATGTCTGCCACGATTGCTTTTTTGATAAAACAACCATGCCACTATGGTTATACGTTTTGGATAGCAAAATGGGGTTAAATGCTCTTGCCTAGATATTAGCACTTTTTAAATAAGCTGCATTGGTTTGGCGATAATTTATTCGTGCTTACTATTTCTGCTGATCCACAAACCACACCGCCGCTTCCACCCGCGACCGCAGGTTGAGTTTGCGTAGTAAATGCTTAACGTGAACTTTGACCGTGCCTTCGGTAATGCCCAGTTCCCTCGCGACCAGTTTGTTGCTTTTACCCGCTGCGACCCGCTCCAAAATACGCTGCTCCTGCTCGGTCAAACCGGCTTCGGAGCTGGTTTTGGGGTGAATCGCGTCGTGGCGCATGGCGTGTGCCAGCAAGTTGATCAGGCGTTCGGTGAGGGTGATGCGTCCTGCTGCCGCTTCCGCCAGCTTTTCCACCAAATCTTCGGGTTCCATTTCCTTGAGCAAATAGCCGTCTGCACCTGCGCGTAACGCTGCCACCAAATCACTCGCCTGATCGGAAACGGTCAGCATCACTACCCGTGCATCGCTGCCAGAGGCTTTGATGACTTTCAACACCTCAATGCCGCTCATGTCCTTCATGTTCAGGTCGAGCAGGATCATGTCGGGGGCAAGCTCCAATGCCATGTCGATGCCTTCCTGCCCGCAGGAGGCTTCGCCGACGATGATGAAATCAGGAACCATATTGACCAGATAGCGCACGCCTTTGCGAAACAAGGGATGATCGTCCACGATCAGCAGGCTTTGCGGGGTTTCAAGCGGCATGGACAATCCTTGTTTTGGGGGTGAAATCGAGTTGTACGCAAGTACCGCCGTTCGTGCGCGGTAAATATTGCAGTATGCCATGCAGGGCGCGGGCGCGTTCATCCATAATCGCCATGCCGTAATGGTGCAGGTTGGCGGTTTTTTGGATACCTGCGCCGTCATCTTCGATGCGCAATTGCAGGCTATTGTTATCGTCTTGGCGTTGCAACGATACCCACGCTTGGCTGGCGTGCGCGTGTTTGAGGGTATTGGATAAGGCTTCGCGCACGATTTGCAACAGGTGAATTTCTTCGTTGGGGGTCAGGTTGAGGTTGCCTAGACTGACCTCCAGCGCAATCGGCAAGTTGCCGCGTTCGGCAAATTCGGTGGTGGTTTGTGCCAGTGCCATGCCTAAATCGTCGTCTTCCATACGCAAACGGAAGGTGGAGAGCAACTCGCGCAATTGCTGGTAGGAACTGTTGAGTCCATCGCGTAATTCTTCCAACGCGGCGGTGACTTCGGTGGTATCCGCCGGATTTTTTACAGCAGTGCGCAAGCGGCTGACTTGGATTTTCATGTACGCCAGCGATTGCGCCAAGGAATCGTGCAGTTCGCGGGCGATGACGGCACGTTCTTCCAGCAAGGAGACGCGGCGGTGTTGTTCGCTGCGTTGTTCGGAGGCAATGGTGACACCGATGTGGCGCGACAGGGCTTCCAGCAATTGCACTTGCCAGCGTTCGGCGGTGGTGTTGGCGGGGACATCGACAGCTAACATGCCGTAGCGTTTTTCTGCATCGGTAAGCGGCATCCGCAAGATTTGGCGACCGTCGGGGAGCGTGTCCATGCGGGCGGCGTGCGGGTCGTGGCATTCGGCGCAACTGTTGGCGCGTTGGCACAGGGGGCTTTTGCCATCACTGGCGGTGGTGGCGACGACATCGCCTTGCTGGTCGTTGTCTTCTTTGAGGCAAATCGTGCCATTGCCCAAGCCCAGCACCGCTTCGGCATCTTTCAACACATTATGGAAAACGGCGCGGTCAGGGGCAATGCCATGTAAGCGCGTGATGGAGCGATACAGCAAATCCAGCGAACGGTTGCTGCGGGTGAGTTCGGCAGTTTTTTGTTCGACCCGTGCTTCGAGGTCTTGGTAAAGTTTGGAGAGATCTTCTGCCATCAGGTCAAAAGCTCGTCCTAGTTGCCCGATTTCGTCTTCACCCGCAAGGTCAGTGCGTACCGCGAGATTGCCTTGGCGGATTTGGTCGGTTAGCCCCAATAGCCCTTTGAGCGGGGTGACAAAAATGTTGTTGACCAAGTAAATGGAGAGGATCACGGCGAGGATCGTGCCAATCACGGCAACGCCTAAAATGACCCGCAACACAAAAATTTTGGCTTCGGTGGCTTCTTCAATCTGCTTGACCAGATCATTGATGTGCGCAACGAATTGGGGAATGGCATCGAGCAATGCGGCATCGGCGGAGGTGGTGATGCTCGTGGTCAGCAAGGGAATCAGGTCGGGTTTGATGTGTTGCTGCCAGCCGCTTTCGACTTGTCGATACACTTGTTTGAGCGGGGTGGTTTCGTCAGCGGGCAATACGGAGAGGATCGAGTCCGCCGCCAAATCGGTTTCAAAGCGTTGGATGGCTTGTTGCAAGTCGCTGCGATGCGTGGGGTTGGGATCTTGCAGAATGCGTTGGTAGAGTGATGCCATACGCCAGCTTTGCATCCGCAAACTTCCGGCAACGTTGATGGCTTCGCCGTTGCCTTGGGTAGTTTCCGCGACCATCCATGACGTGGACATGCTGACAATCGCCAGAACCGTGATGGCAGCGATCATCCCTCCCAGCCGTAGCAGCAAGGAATTTTGGAGTTTTTTCCACAGAATGCGGTTCACGCGGTGATTTCCTCGTGTTGTTATTGGATGCTGCGCTCTGATTCTAGGGTAATACATTTGGGGGAGGGGTGGATGGAAATAACGGTGTACTACTTTGGTGGTAGTCACTTGCTTGATCATACGTCGCGAGTGGTTTGTTTACGTGATATAGGTCAGACAAGCTGACGCTCTGCGGCGTAGAATGGGTGGAAAACTTATTCCAAAAGGAGTCAGCGTGCATACCATCCAAGACATCCGAAATATTGTCTTTACCGGACATACAGGCGCAGGCAAGACCAGCCTGATCGAAGCCCTGCTGTTTCAGGCAGGCGAAACCACCCAACAAGGCGTTATTGAAAAAGGCAATACCGTCACTGACTGTGATCCGCTTGAACAACAACATCAACATTCCCTGTATATTTCTGTCGCCACTGCCCACCATGCCGGTTGCCATATCAATTTGATCGACACACCGGGATACCCTGACTTTCAGGGACAGGTGCTGACGGCGTTGTCAGCCGCTGATACGGTGGTGGTAGTGATTAATGCCGTGGCAGGTATTGAACCCATGAGCCGCAAAATCATGGAATGGGCAAGCCAGCAGCATTTGCCGTGCATGGTCGTGGTCAACCGCATTGATGCCGCACCCGACAAGCTGGAAAAGTGCCTTCAGGAAATTACCGAGGTGTTTGGTCGCGAATGCCTGCCGCTGGAGTTGCCCGTCAACCACGCGGCGCAAGTGGTGGAGGTGTATGACCACGAATCCGGCGCGGCGGATTTTTCTTCGGTAGCGGCAGCCCATACTGCTTTGATCGAGCAGGTGGTGGAAGCAAATGAATCTGCTATGGAACATTATCTGGAAGAAGGTACTGTACCTGCGGCTGAATTGCATGAAGCGTTTGAACAGGCTTTGCGTGAAAACCATCTGGTTCCCGTTTGCTTCACGTCTGCGCGAACTGGCGCTGGCATCCCTGAACTGTTGGATATTATCGCCAAACTTGCCCCCAACCCGTTGGAGGCTACGCCGCACCCCTTTATCCGTCATCAAGGCGAGAAAACCGTGGAAACATGGGCGGTTCCCGACCCGGATAAGCCATTGCTGGCGCATGTTTTCCATGTCGAATTCGACCCGTTTGTGGGCAAGCTGGCCTTGCTGCGGGTACATCAGGGCAGCCTGAAACTGGGCAGTCAGGTACTGGTGGGTGTTGAAGGCAACCCCGTCAAGATTGCCCATTTGTATCGCTTGCAGGGAAAAGAACGCATCCCTGTTCAGCAGGCTGTAGCGGGCGATATTTGTGCCGTCGCCAAGATCAGCGAGATTGAGCCAGACACCATTTTGCACGAACGGCATGAAGACGATGGCGTCGAAATATCCGGGATGACCTTACCAACACCCTTGGTTGGTTTTGCCTTGCGTGCCAAAAAACGCGGCGATGAACAAAAGCTGTCGGATGTTTTGCACAAACTGGTCGCTGAAGACCCTTGTCTTAGGATTGAATACGATACGGCAGCAAATGAAACGGTGCTGCGTGGTTTAGGCGATTTGCATCTGCGCATCGCGCTGGAGCGCATGGACAAACAATACCATGTGGAGGTGGAGGCAGCACCTCCCCGAATTCCTTACCGGGAAACCATCACCAAGTCGGTGCAGGCGCAATATCGGCATAAGAAACAAAGTGGCGGGGCAGGGCAGTTTGGCGAAGTGCAGCTTGAAGTAGAGCCGTTGGAACGCGGTGCAGGCTTTGAATTCGTCAACCGCATTGTGGGTGGGGCGATTTCTGGCTCACTGATACCAGCGGTAGAAAAAGGGGTGCGTCAGGTGCTGGCCTCCGGTGCGATTAGCGGGCATCCGCTGATGGACATTCGGGTAACGTTGGTGGATGGCAAGATGCACTCGGTGGATTCCAAGGAAATTGCCTTTGTGGTGGCAGGGCGCAAAGCCTTTATGCAAGCCGTTGCCGAAGCCAGCCCCATTATTCTGGAGCCGCTGGTTGATCTGGAGGTAACGGTTCCCGCTGCCGCGATGGGCGACATTTCCGGCGATCTGGCGACCCGACGGGCGCAGATCCATGATGCTCAAGCCGATGCAGCAGGCAATATGGTTATTCAGGCCAAAATCCCGCTGGCGGAACTTAACGATTACGCCTCACGCCTGAATTCGCTGACGGGCGGCGAAGGTAGCTGGGCTATCCAGTTCAGCCACTATGAGCCGACCACGGAAAAGACCCAGCAGGCATTGATGGCGAAGTACCAAGTTGCTGAAGTTTAAGGCTGCAATAGCTTGACGCATATGGGGGAGAGGTTTCCTACTTCTTCTCCCATGTATCCTTTAACCCGATCACCCGGTTAAACACTGGCTTTTCGGTAGTCGAATATTTGGAATCCAACACAAAATACCCCTCACGCTCAAACTGGTAGCGGTCATCCAGCGTGGCTTGCGCCAGCCCGATTTCGCCTTTGCAGCCGTTGAGGATTTCCAAGCTGTGCGGATTCATGAATTCCAAGAAGTTTTTACCGCCCGCATCCGGGGCGGGGTCACTGAACAAACGGTCATACAAACGCACTTCGCAATCCACGTTATCACGCGCTGACACCCAATGAATCACGCCTTTGGCTTTCACGCCATCTGCCGGATCTTTGCCGACAGTATCCTCGATCACCCGCGCCCGCACTTCGATGATAGTGCCGTCCGCATCCTTCACCGCTTCATCCGCCTCAATCACGTAGCTGTTGCGCAAGCGTACCCGTTTGCCCAGCACCAAACGCTTGTACTGCTTGTTGGCTTCTTCGCGGAAATCGTCCTGATCAATCAGAATTTCGCGGCAAAATGGCATGGCGCGTGTCCCCATCGCCTCATTTTGCGGATGCACCGGCGCAGTCATGGTTTCCACCTGATCATCAGGATAGTTGGTCAAAGTGACTTTGAGCGGACGCAACACGCACATGGCACGCGGGGAAATGTTGTTTAAATCTTCGCGGATGGCGAATTCCAACATGCCAAGATCCACCACGCCTTCGACTTTGGTCACGCCTGCCATTTCGCAGAAATCGTTAATGGCTTTGGGGGTGAAACCACGACGGCGCAACCCCGAAACGGTGGGCATACGCGGGTCATTCCAGCCGTCAACGTGCTTTTCATCGACCAATTGCTTGAGCTTGCGCTTGCTGGTGACGGTGTAATTGATATTGAGGCGCGAAAATTCGTACTGGTGCGGTTGCGCAGGCACGGGAATATTGTCGATAAACCACTCGTACAGTGGGCGATGCACTTCAAATTCCAGAGTACACACCGAATGGCTGATGCCTTCAATCGCGTCACTTTGCCCGTGTGCGTAGTCGTAAGAGGGGTAAATACACCATTTATCACCGGTTTGGTGATGCGTAGCACGTTTAATGCGGTAAATCACCGGATCGCGCAAATTGATGTTGGACGATGCCATGTCAATCTTCACCCTCAAGGTGCGGCTGCCATCGGGAAACGCGCCATCCCGCATTTGCGTGAACAGTTCAAGGTTTTCCTCAACAGAACGGGTGCGGAACGGGCTTTCTTTACCGGCTTCAGTCAACGTGCCACGGTATGCCCGCATTTCGTCAGCGGTCAAATCGCACACAAACGCCTTGCCTGCTTTAATCAGATAAACCGCCCAATCATACAACTGGTCGAAATAATCGGAGGCGTAATGCACCTCACCATCCCACTGATAACCCAGCCATTGCACATCCGCTTTGATGGACTCGACGTATTCTTCGTCTTCTTTTTCGGGGTTGGTGTCATCCATGCGCAGGTTGCACTTGCCGCCAAATTTCTGCGCTAAACCGAAGTTTAGCCAGATGGATTTGGCGTGACCAATGTGCAAATAGCCGTTAGGTTCGGGGGGGAAGCGGGTGCGCACGCTGGTGACTTTACCGCTTTCGAGATCTTCTTTAACGATACGCTCAATAAAATTGAGGGGTTTGCTGGTTTCTTCGCTCATGGGGGTAGTTCTTGTCGATTATTGCAATGCAGGAATTAGACTATTAAGCACCGCCGTTGTCCAGTGCGGTGCTTACCCATTTGCGTTGTGGCGCTTAATGCCCCGGTTTGCAGATGTCGTGACGCACTATTGCACGTAGCGTCAGCGTCACCAGCAACACAACCAACACGCTCAAAATGACCAACAAACCGCTGGCAATCCACAGATACGTCGCCGCCTGCGACTGTTCATACATAATGAAGCTAGCAATGGTAATCGCCGCCAAGGGGAACGAATATGCCCACCAAGGCATTCCAAAGGTCAATTTCGCAAAACGCCCAATTTGGCTAAACAGCAAAATGGTCAGGAATAACCCAAAGAAATACAGCACCCGTGCAAACGCATCCAGCTCATTTTCCAAGCGCATGTAGGCAATAAAGCCAACCGCTGGTGGCGCAATCAAAATGAACAAACTCGGCAACAAAAACGCATCAATCGCCTGATGAAACATCATGCGGTTAAACACCAGTGTCATTAAAATCAACCAGAAAAACATGCCGACGCTAAAGAAAAACCACGACACATCCACAAATCCAAGTGGCACGCCAACCACAGGCACCAGCACATTTCCCACCGCTGGAATAAACCACGCTGGGTTGATGTGCTGAATCTGGAAATGTTCGTGGTGCATCCATTTATTAATCACATACAGCGTAAGCACCAGATGCAATAAGGTTCCCGCCACCCAGACGGGCAGGGCAAACTCAGCATTCACCCCATACAAAGCGGTCGCAATCAGCAACAAACTGATCGAAATGGTCGGGAAAAAACTGAGCTTGACCGGATGCGCCAACTCCTGCGCCACATTCTGCGGGTAGCGCCACATCTTGCTCAAATACAGTAGGAATAACAGCATAAAAACACCGGCAGTCAGTGCCAGCATTCCGACGTTGATACCCAAATCGCGGTGAAATACATGCTGGGCTTTTTCCCATGCAATCGTTAAACCGGATAAGCCCATTACCACCGAAAAAAACGAGATGGGTAAAAAGGCTAAGCGCCCGTGTGGTGCAGGAGTGTGCTCCATGATGCCAATCCTCAGTCGTTGATGACCAATGCTTTTGCCCAGGCTTCCATCGCGTTATTGGCGAGCGGCATGGGCGCTTCCATAAAGCTGATCACGAAAGTATCGGCTTTTTCAGCAATACCGATAGCGCGGGGGCGTACTGCCAGCACTTGCGGGTTAGGCAAATGTGTGCCGAAGCAGAACACTACGTTTTTGGCGGCGATAATGTCGGGGGCAATTTCGCCTTGTGGCAGTGCTTTGGTATGCGCGTAATGGTCGAAAACTGCGATGAATTGTGCCACCGGGTGTTCGGCGATTTTTGCTAAGAAATAGTCAACAATGCCGTCTACGGTACGGTGGGCAATTTCATTTTTGCCGACTTCCATCGTGAAAACGGGGTATTTTTCTTGCAGCATCATTTGTTTCATGGGGATTCCTTCTAAAAGAGTGAAAAGCTAACAGTAGGGCGATTCTAGGGCTTGGTAAGCGGTTTGGCATTGAAAAATAGCAAACTAAAGCACTAAGGTATTGCGCCGTTTATCGCCGCGCAACAATCGGGGTTTTCATGATGTATGTCAAACAATACTCAACAAAACCTTGCGATTTAGCAAGGTTGATTCGTGCCCCGCCCCGCAGACTATCCCTTATAAAGAGATGTCAATGAATGTCATTGTATCGCGCTAGTAGGAGTCAAACGTGCAGGAATCGAATCAATCCGGCAAGGCATCGCGCCGCGCCTTTCTCAAAGGCATAATGGGGACAGCCGTCGCGTCAACGGCGGCGTTAAGCCTTGATGCGCAAGCGCGTATCCATGCCCCCCACGAACAAGAAACCCTCAAGGATTACGAAGAACACTGGGGTTTTTGCGACATGTGTTACTGGCGCTGTGGCTTAAAAGTCCGCAGCCGTGACGGCAAAGCTTTCAAAATCGACGGCAACCCCGAACACCCGCTCAATCGTGGGGTGGTGTGTGGCAAGGGTAATTCCGGCATTCAGGTGGCGTTTGCACCCAACCGTTTGAAACAGCCAATGGAACGTACCGGCGCACGCGGTGACAACCAATGGCGACCCATGCCGTGGGATGAAGCACTCGACAAAGTAGCGCACGAATTGACCAAGGTAAAAGAAAAATACGGCCCGCAAGCACTGGTCATGATTGGTCACGGCACGTGGGAAAAACCCTACCACCGCCTTGCCCACGCTTTTGGCACACCTAACACCACCAGCCCGGTGTTTGGCTTGTGCTGCGGGCCACGCGGCGTTGCCAATACGCTGATTGCGGGCAAAAACCTGACCGGCAACGAAACCATCGACTTGGAAAATTGCAAATACTTCCTAATGATGGGGCGCAACATTACCGAATCCTTGCACAACGGCGAAACCCTCGGCTGGATTGACGGAGTGGCTAATGGTGCGAAAGTGACTTATGTTGACCCGCGTTACACCATCACGGCTTCCAAAGCCGATGAGTGGCTGTCGATTCGTCCACTCACTGACCATGCCTTCCTGCTGGCACTGATCCATGTGGTGATTAAAGGCGGTCTGTACGACAAGCAATTTGTCGCCGAATACGTCACCGGCTTGGATGAACTGACTGCCAAAGTCGAGCAATACACCCCCGAATGGCAGGAAGCAATCACCACGATTCCGGCGGACACAGTGCGCCGCATTGCGCTCGAAATGGCGCAGAAAGCACCTGCGGTATTCGTTTACAGCCCGCGCCGTTTAACCCGTACTTCCAATGATCTTGGCACGGGGATGAGCATTTCGATCCTCAACTCGTTGTTTGGGGTATGGGATCGCAAAGGCGGTATTTTCACCCCGCAAACCATCAAAGTGCCTGAGATTGATTTGCCGGAATTCCCGCACGCGCATGTCAGCCGTGAAGAAGGGCATGGCGATTTTGATTTTGCCCACAACCCGTTTGCTGTTGACGTTGAAGGCAAAATACAGCGTGCGGATGGTGCAGGCGTGCCGGGGCGTTGGCCGCTGGCTAACCCGCAATACGGTTTGACCAATGAAATGTGGAAGGCAATGGCGGAGCAAGACCCTTACCCGCTGAAAGCCTTGCTGACGGCTGGCGGTAATGGTTTTACCAATAGCACCGACTATGACACGGTGCGCAAAGCCTTGCTGAACATGGATTTTTACGTCGCGGCAGACGTGAGTCCCAATGAAATGAATAGCTATGCCGATATTATCCTGCCCGAAGCCAGCTATTTGGAGCGGTATGACGATTTGCAGATCGGCGGCGCACGCGAAGGTTTCATTGCCTTGCGTGAACCGGCGATGCAACCGCTGCACGATACCAAAGGCTCGTGGGATATTTGCAAAGCCTTGTCGCAACGCTTGGGGCTGGAGGCGTATTTTCCGCACGATTCGGTGGCGGATATGCTGGATGACCGCTTGAAAAAAGCCGGTTATTCACTCGCGGAACTGAAGGAAAAAGGCATTATTAAAAAGCCCGTCGATGATGCGATTAACTTCCCGCGTGAACACGGCGGTAAATCGGTCTTTCCGACCCCCAGCGGCAAGATCGAGCTTATTCCCAGCCAGTTACAAGCACTGGGCATGGCGGATGCGATTGAGTGGGCAGAGCAGCCACGCCCTAAAGACGGTGAGTTCCATTTTACCTTTGGGCGGGTGGGTTTCCATACCCATGCGCGGACTCAGGACAATATCTGGTTGAACTATTTCATGCCGGAAAACCTGTTGTGGATACACCCCGACGCTGCCGCCAAGCTCGGCATTAGCGATGGCGAGACGGTGGAGGTCAAGGATGCCAAAGGGCGCGGTGGCAAGATTGCTGCCAAAGTTACGCCGCGCATCCGCCCGGATACGGTGTTCACGGTACACGGCTTTGGGCATTGGGATACGCGCATGACCACGGCGGTCGGCAAAGGGTTGTCGGATTCGTTGCTGGCATCGGATACCCGTGAAAAACACATTGGCAGTATTTCGATGGGTATGAACATGGTCACTGTGACCAAAGTCTGAGGAGGCGAATAACATGGTTGCAAAATACGTGATGTTGGCGGATACCACCCGCTGCATTAACTGCAAGGCGTGCGAAGTCGCTTGCCGTGCGGAATGGGATACCCCGCTGGGTTACTCGCGTGACTGGGTGAAGGAAGTCGAATACGTCAATGCCAAGGGGTTGCCGGAAGTGCAATTATTCCCCGGTCGTTGCCAGCATTGCGACGACCCGCCGTGCGTGGAGGTTTGCCCCTCCGGTGCGTCCTGGAAGCGTGATGACGGCATTGTGCTGGTCGATCATGCGATTTGTTCCGGTTGCGAATTGTGCGTTCCGGCTTGCCCGTATGACGCGCGGTGGCTGAATCCGGTGACGAATACCATTAGCAAATGCACGTTCTGCCAGCCGCGAATCGACAAGGGTTTGCAGCCTGCGTGCGTGGATACGTGTGTGGGGCGTGCGCTGATTTTTGGTGATGCCAATGACCCGAATTCTGAAGTTTCCCAATTGCTGAAAGCCAAAGAATGGCAAAAGCTGGTGACGGATGAGGTTAATATCGGCCCTAACCATTATTACTACACGGCGGGTAAAGCGATTCCTGACACGGTGATGCCGAAGCTGAATGAGCGGCATTTGTCCGGCACGCTGATGGAAAACATCGTTAATCCGCTGGGGACACTGGGTATCGGCGGGATGATGGCGGTATTCCTCGGTGCAGGTATTAAAAAATTGATCGACCGTCGCCAAGACGTGAGCAACAAGGAGGGCAGCCATGAGCAGCACTAAACCCACCATTAAGGTGCGTACCAAGGATGTGATTGCGATCCACTGGTTCAACGCTTTTTTCTGGCTGACGCTGGTATTGACTGGCTTTGGCATTATTTCCGGCGATTTTGTGCGCCTTGCTCCGGCATTCTGGCCGACATTCCTGCAAAACCTGCTGGGGGGCAATGCCAATCTGGTGTTGCTGCACGGTATCGGTGGCATGGTGTGGGCGGGGGTGATTGGCGTGTACGCGCTGTTGAATTTCAAGCGGGTGGTGTTACCGTTTCTGAAAAATGTGCTGGTGTTAACGCCTAAGGCAGCTATCGCGGATATGAGTTCGATGGTGATCACGCTGGCGCATTTGTTTGGCTTGCTGAAACACAAAAGCGTGCCGCCGCAAGGGCGTTACAACGGGGCGCAACGTTTGTTGGGGACGATGATTATTGCGTGTTCGCTGGCGATTGCGGTGACGGGGCTGTATTTGTTCCTCAGCCCGATGCTTCTGGATTTTGCTGCATCAGCGGGGGTCTTGGGGGGCGTGTTCCGCTGGGCGTTGGTGATTCATTTGGCAGCGGTGTTGCTGGTATTGTTGGGCTTGGTGGCACATATCTATTTCGCGGTGGTGGAAGAGCCGGAATCGCTGGAAACCATGAAGTCGGGCGAGGCGGAAGTTGCGTTTATCAAGCACCATAATCCCTTGTGGTATGCGGAGTTGGAGCGTGAGGGGAAGGTTTGAATACCCGCCGGTATGCATACTGGCAGGTGTTGTCTGGGTTATAGGTTATGGATAATGTTTTGCAGTTCTTGCTGGAGTTGGTGTAACTGGCAGCTGCCAGCTAATTGCCCTGACTCCTGCAAGAGTTTGGGCAATTATGTTTGAAAGATAGGTTTGCCTGTGGAGAATAGGAGTTTACGAGCTTACTTCGCAAACACGTCATTGGGTTATATACTGGGTTGTACTTTCATCAGTCCCGTCGCCATTTGCATCTAGCCCCATCCATAGACGGGCGTCGATGAGGCGCAGGTGTAATTTGCCGCCATTGTTGCCCTCTATGACAATTTCGCCTTGCATTGGTGTTCCGTTGATCGCTATAAACGGTGCAAGGGTTGAAAGCTTGACGCACCCATTGGCGTTTTCACACATGCCTCCAGACAGGTAGTCGCCATTGTTGTTTGTCACAAGTTGAAGGTTGTTGTCCAGTAACTGGGAACCCGAATTGCTTTTACGCAGTAAGGTCGATACTGCTCGCAATTCGCCTGTACTGGTATTTTCAGTGTAATGGACGCTGCCTGTTGTGGAATAACTGATCCCATTAATGATTTCTGAGAGATTGCTGGTGCTCATAGTAAAATCAGTAGCTGTTTGTAAAGCAGCATCGAATGCATTAACGGTAATTGTTAAAACGCCGTCGATTACTCCGCTACCAGTGTTGCATTGAGTGCTGGTAATTTGTAATGTGCCGGTATTGTTTATATTGTCCAGTTCGCCGATTACCCGTTGGGTTCCGCCACTTGGACATGAGCCGCCTACGTCAATTGAACGAGCTTGGTTATTTTGTGGGGGAACCTGATTTTTACTGGTTGCTGACCTGCCAGTCACGGCAGTGACTGCTTTAGTAATATTGGTAATGGAAATGAAAACCCCCTCTGCAAATATCGCCTGATTGTTGGTATTCAGGGGTGCCAGTTCACGACTTCCGGTATAGGCAGTGTTGCTGATGGCGATCTGACCGCCAGAATCACTACTACCACCTCCACATGCTGTCAATTGGGTTACAAGCAGTGATGCAATAGCAATATTTTTATAGTGCATGAAAAATCCTTCCTGTTTAAAACATTCTGCTTTTTAAAAGCACCCCAGTTTTTACAATAATCTTACTTTTAGTCCACTGGGTGCTGAAAACAGCCGTTGAGACCAAGCAAATGAATTAGCCTTCGATGGAACAGTTACTTTCATTGCTACGTAGTGATCTTCGCTTCCCATAAAATTCTTGTTCATTGCGTCAACGACCCTCCATGCACCATCAATATAGATTTCTGCCCAGTTATGATAATCTTGAGCCTTGAGGAGTTTGTTGCTCTCGACAATAAAACCGCTCATCATTCTTGCGGGAATTCCTTTCGCCCTAGCCAATGCGCCGAAAAGATACATGTGTCCTGTACAATCTCCCTTCTTTTCTTCTAAAGTGAAAAGAGCGCCCCTTTCCTGATCCAGAAAACCTGATATGGCGATATTTTCTAGATCCCAAGCATAGATTTCTTTGGCAATATCCATAGCATTGTTTGCCTTGAGTGAGGCAGAAACCTGTTGTAACTGGACATTGTTGAATTCGAGATATTTCTCGGCCTTCAGGTAAGGCTCTGGATCAGGTAGGGGTTCTGCTTTTGGTTGTTTTTCCATGACAAGGTCAACCCTAATATCAATGATTGTGCTTTCATACGGTGCTAGTGTTGGCAAATGCAGTGACAATGACTGATTCCATTGATCATGAGGAATTTGTTCATATCTTGTGGAAACATTGAGATTTTTTATTTGCTGACGGGAAACGTTAGCGGGCAAGGCCAATTGAATCATGGCCTCTTCAACAGTTTTATTCTTGGGATTTTTTATCTCAAGCTTGTAACGGATGCTTTTTTCGACTGATATGGGTTTCCCGGAAAGTAATTCGGCAGTGAGCATATGATTCCTGTCGAGGTAAGCATAAGCAAGCCACACCAAGGAAATCAGTAAAAGCAAGGCGCTTACTAAACACAATTCATGTCTGATACAGTTTTTCAACATACATCCTCAAACAGTATTATTATCAGCAAATCCATTAGGGATTTGCTGATAGCGTTGCTCGATATCAATAGAACCAAAACTCCATATGCCCAATGGTTCAAGACCCCGCATCCCCGCCTGTAGAGTTGAACGGAATGAGGCGGACATTATCAATAAACCCTGAATTACCGTTCCCCTGTGCAACAAATGTCAGTATGGAAGTCGGATTATTGCTTTGGACAAGATAAGAGTACCTGCCCCATCCCTTCTTTGTGCCGCTGATGGTTTGCAGCTTTACATCATTCCAGACTACATCTAGCGTGTTGGCGCTATTTGTCTGAGCCAATATAGTAGTCGTCAGGGTTTTGGCCAAACCTGTCTCCACAACATCATTACATGAATGGCCTGACGTGTTGGCGAGTATACCGTGAATCGATATATTCGTCCCACAAGCGCCCAAGGCCAATGGAAAACCATTCTGTCTGTCCGCAACGTCAGGGGAATAATAGAAACTTAGCAAATAGGTCTGGCCTGGCACTGTTTGCAGGCTTGTCCTGACCCCACTATTGTCTTTTGCATCAAGCGCGAGCTTGTCATCTCCATCAATGGCGGTGATGCCGGACATATTGCCCCTTTGAATCTCCAGTGTCCCTTTTTCGGCAATCCATCCTAGAATTGACTCAAAGCTACCCCAGGTACCTTGGTTCAGTGCGTCATGCTCTTCAAACGAACCATTTTCCACCAGATTCAGTGCTACCGCTTCTGATACCGTGACTGGCTGGCTTGCCGAGTGCGTTGCGCCATGCTGGTCTGTGACTGTCAGGCTAGCTTGGTAAACGCCTGCTCCTGTATAGATATGGGGGGTAGTCATCCCCTCGACCCCGGCGCTGCCATCACCGAAGTCCCAGACATAGCGGACAATGCTGTCATCCGGATCGGTGGAGTCTCCCCCATCAAATATGACGCTTAACGGTGCGACCCCGTCGGTGTTTGGCGTCAAACGGATTTTGGCAATAGGGGGCTGGTTCGCGGATGGGTTAACGTAAATAACGGCCGCAGTGTTACTTTTTGCCCCCTTATTGTCGGTCACCGTCAGCGTCACTGTGTATTCTCCTACCACTTCACAAGTGTGGCTGACTGTCTTGCCGGTTGCGGTTGCGCCATCGCCAAAGTCCCAGTGATATTCAGCAATGGAGCCATCGCTGTCAGTGGAAGCGCTTCCGTCAAGACTGGTATGGAATGGAGCCGAGCCTGACAGGGCATTCGCCTTGATGACGGCTACTGGAACCGTATTCGCTTCATTGACGGTAATGCCCACAGAAGCCGTATGCGTCGCCCCCAGATTATCCGTCACGGTCAAGATGACGGTGTAATTGCCTGCTGTGTTGAATGTATGGTTGAAACTGCTCCCCTCATGGGTGGTTCCATCACTACTTGTCCAAGCATAACGGATGATCTTTCCGTCACTGTCACTGGAATCAATGCCGGAAAACTGCACCGTTAATGGCGCGTTACCCGATGAGACATCCGTTGTAATAGCAGCGACCGGAGCTTTGTTGCTATTGGCGACCAGTGGATTAGTGCCTGCTTGGTATTCCTGCAAGTTACTGAAACCATCGCCGTCAGGATCATTGTTAGCGTCACCGCCATTATCTTGATTCAGGCTGTACTGCTGCTCCCAAAAATCCGGCACACCATCCTTGTCACTGTCAACCAGTTTGTTACCTGTTACTGTCACCATCATTGTTTTTGAAGCAGTCAGGTTGCTGTTCTGCGCATCTGTGGCGATAAAGGTCAGTGTGTAAGGACTTTTGTCAGCCGCGCCAACTGGTGCCAGCCAGTTGAACCTTCCCATGCCGTTACCCAAGTCGGTAAATATAGCGCTGCTAGGCAGGGCAGACACATCAACGCTGAGGACTGGTTGATCTAGCGTATTCTGGTCGAGCGCTTGCACCATGAATGTCAGCACGTTGCCTTCTGATACGCTGCGGTCAGGGATGTCAATGAATGTCGGTGCCGTATTGACCACAAAGTTATAGCTGACCATCCGCTCCAAGCTGTCAGCCAGACCTGTCCTGCGTGCAATGGACTTGACCGTGGTGGTTGCGTTCACTTCAAATGGGGCAGTGTAAAGCTGGGTGGCAGGATTCTTGTCCGGATCTGGGGAAGAACCGTCTAGGGTATAATAAAGCGCTGCTCCTTCCGTCGCCGAGCTGATCGCCACTTTCACCGCTTCAGAAATGGTCCCACCTGCGGGAGTGATCGCTGGAGTCGCGGTCATCGCTAGGTTGACATGGCGGCGCGGTACTACCGTGTCTGCCTCAATGGATGTGTCGTCGGCTGCAAATACGGCTCCATCGACCGTCAGGATGGCTGCCGTCTCGTCCGTATGTTGGGTTTCCTCGTCGGCAGATTTTTCTTCCTCAATCCACAGGTTGGTAATACCGTCGTCCAGCAGTACGGGCGTACTGTTCAACACGCGGCTTGCATACGTGGTTACATGGTCAGCGCCAGCCACATGGATTCTGCTGTTGGCAAAAGGTGAATAGATTGCCAGATAAGCGACCTGTTCCCTGCCATGGCTGGTGTTGGCTTCTTCCTCAAACAGCGCCGCTTCAAAACCGTCAGTGGTCACATTGCGTGCTCTGACCGTCACCGGATCATTGTCATTCATGCTCTGGATGCTTAACAGCAGCTGCGGGACCCCGGCGAAACCTTGGGAAAATTTGCGGGACGTCCAGTGTTCCTCACCTGCAACCTCAAACTTCCCAACTTCCCAGATGCTGCCATCGCTCATAACATGTCGGCCTGGCTCCAGCACCAAATATGGCACGGATTCCAGTTCGTGCTTGTCATCCAGATAATTCCACTCCTGCAAACGCAGATTGAAACTGTCAGTAGCCACGTTACGGAGACGCACCAGCGCAGGAGCGGCTTCGTTATCCGTCGGTACGCCTGTAAATACCACAGGGTTGGTAAAACCAGAGAGGTTTACGGTCTGCCAGTTGCTGCCCAGCGAGGCATGGCCTGTTAGGAAGCCAATGTGTGCAGGCGTTTCCGGATCAGTGCCTTGGCGGAACTCATCCAGATCGCTGATGCCGTCACCGTCAAAATCACCCGTTCCATCCCGATCCAGTGTGCCGAAATGTTCCAGTTCCCATGCGTCATCCATGCCATCGCCATCGGTGTCATGACCGGGGTTCACGGTGATGAATGCCTTGCGGGTGGCTTGCAGCTCACCGTCACTGGCGATGAAGGTGATTTCGTGCTTGCCTGCCTGACCCGTTGCCGGTGTCCAATCGAATACCGCCTTGCCATTGCCTTGATCTACGAACGTGGAACCCGGCGGCAGGTTTGTGGCGCTCAGCAGCGGAGTCGTCCCATTCGGATCAGAAGCTTCCACTAGGAAGGAAATCTGTTTACTCTCATTGGTGCTTCGGTCAGGTATGAACTGCAATACCGGCGCTTGCGGCACATTAGCTTTCTCATCAAACACCAGCGTGTATTTGCCGGTGGAGTTGGCGTCAAACAGATTGAGGGAGTAGTCATACTCGCCGCCGCCTTTACGCTCCTTGGCGAACCAGACGTTATCCAGTGACAGTACCTTGCCATCGGAACGGATCGCGCTTTTCACCACCTTGCTGCCCACGAAGGGGTCTGTCAGCTTAATGTAAGTGAAACCATCACCCGCTGTTCCTGTCAGGGTATGGAATTGCTCAGTTCCCACCTGATTGCTGAAGTCAAGGCTGGCGGTGGCTGACCGGTCGGTAACCGCCGTATCGACATTATCCGATTCATAGACTTTGTAGGCGTTGTTGTCATTGGCTAGGAAGTCGCGCACGGCGTCACGCCCCGGTAGGTCGACCCGCACATCACGTACCAGGAAGTGTGTATTGGTTGCGGTAATCAGTGAAGTCAGTTTCCCGCCCAGTACATCGGCATGGGTCAAGCTGGCATCGAATTTCGTGAATTCCCCTGCTAGGCTGGTCTGCATCAGCCAACGTCCGGTCGACGCTTTGCCGGAGGCAATATCGCCAAAATTGAGCAGCAGGCTGGGTTCGCTCGGCTGGTCATTCAGGGTGCTGCCAAGGATGCTGAAATCAATCAGTAGCCCTTGTTTGTTCTCAATGATTTTAGGCTGGGCGGATTCAATTTTGAGGCTTTGGGCT
This sequence comes from Thiothrix caldifontis, assembly GCF_900107695.1. Taxonomy (GTDB): domain Bacteria; phylum Pseudomonadota; class Gammaproteobacteria; order Thiotrichales; family Thiotrichaceae; genus Thiothrix; species Thiothrix caldifontis. Next base: position 75,961 of record NZ_FNQP01000015.1, read on the forward strand.
GTACCGCTGCCATTGTTTTGTACACGCACGCCTAGGCTAAATGGTTCGGTTGCTTCAATGGTATCGGTTAACGGGTCGTCACCGGGGGTAAAGCGGGTCAGGAAATAGTCCAGCACAATGCTGGGCAGCGGTTTGACACGGATAAAATCCGGGGCGACCTGCACGACTTCGGGGCGACCAGCAACGGCATAGGATAACTCCGCACCCACATAATACAGTTCGCCCAAGGCGCTACCAGCAGAAGCACCCGGTGCAGGTACGATTAGCCAGTGCATGTCAGCAACCGTTTGCGGTGCAATCGTACCGCCCTGCACAGAATCAATGCCTGTTAGCGTATCGACGCGGACAAAAAACTTCGCATCCGTGGCATTTGGGTCAGAGCTGGCAACCACTGGTTTGCCGTAGCGATCCTGAAAATTGATTTTGACGGTAACATTCTCCAGCGGGATGGCAGCCAGCTCGTTATGCACTTTCATATTGGCGTCAAAGCCTTGGCGCTCCAGTGTCAGCTCCTGCTTGATCTCGATCTTCACCTCAGCACATACAGGCTCGGCGGCAAAAGCCTGCGGCAAGCCGGATACCACCAGCAGCAGTAGCACGAGTGAGAAGAATGCCTTGTCTATTTTCCCGATCATAGTTTTGCCTTAAGCCCAGTTGGTCTGTTACGACCAGCCTCTGTTTACCAATTTGTACCGCACTTGACGGTCAGTTTCATCTTCCGAACGCCATCAACTTGATGGCTACCCCGTTTCCCACTCTTCCCACAGTTTTTTGCAGTAACCGCACTATGAAGCGCCATACAGCGCGATTCTTGGTGTTCCATCACTGTTAAAATACTCCCGAAATACTGCTTTTATCATCAGCAGACCGGAAAAATTTAGTTCTTTGGGAATTTCTGAAGAACTATATGTAACCTGTTACCAAATATACTGTACCGTTTTGTCAAGTGTTAATCTGCACTGAGCAAGTGTTCAACCTTACATCGAACTGACTCAGGAAAAACAATTTCTAGTTTATGTTCTTCATCTATCTTCCAATCTAAGCACGCATCAGCTAGCAGATGTAAATATATTCTTAGCTCTTCTTCAGATAGTGTCGGTAAATCCTCATGCACAATTATTACCAAATATTCATCTATCCAATGAAAATCACGTAAACAATCAAACAATGCATCCCAATTAAATCCAAAATAGCCTGGTAGCAATAGAGTGTTGTAAAGTGAAGTAAAAAGCTCATCACGTGTTTTAATGCCAGATGCAATTTTACTTATAAATATATCTTTTGCTGATACCAAGTAACTTTCAATATTTTCGGAAAATTTAAAATTATTCATAATATATCTTGTAAATTACGGATTAATAGGTATAAAAGTTCCATAGTGGTCAGCGGTATAATAAGCATCACCACCTGCTCCTGTTATTATTCTTTGAGGCCCTGGACCGTTTACATTAGGCGTTGGATGTACATACTCTGTGTAATAGCCTTCAGGCTTTTTTGGCAATAACCCTTCTTTATTTTTGAATATCGAACCGTCATTCCGATGAGGAAATTTTTCACCTGATTTTATTCTATCCAAAGTTGGCTTTAAGTCGACAGTTCCATCTAGGACTGTTCCTGTACGTTTGTCTACAACTTTGACACCATTTATGAACCTTGTTGTGTCCTTTAGAACACAAGTGTTATGTACCCACAACTCTTGGTCTGAGACAGCGTAGGTGTGGAAGTCTGCTACTTCGAGGTTATACATCTCGATGGCAGAATCAAGGCGTTCGCTGCCTTTCAGGGTTAGACGGTCACCTTTCAGGCTGACCAGTTGGTCTCCGGTTTGGAGTTCATCGGCGCGAATCCAGCCTTTGCCCTCTACGAAAAACGGGTGTTCGTCGGAGGTGGTGATGACTGTTTCACCGGAAACAGAGGCTACTGTCAGCAGCCGCACGTCAGAGTCGTGGGCTTCCACAAAGACGTGGCTGACCGGCTTGGCGGCGACCTCCCCGGTCTTTTCATCGCGGGCATAGACCAGATCACCTTCTTTCAAGCTGCTAATTTCCCGATAGCCTTCCGGCGTGGCGACGAGGGTGGAGCCTTCAAAGCTACAGAATTTTTTCTCCAGCTTTTTGATGAGCTTAAACGGCTTGAAAACTGCCAGGGCGGCTGATGTCAGCGCATCTTCAAAACAGCCTCCGGCGAACTGATTAAAAGCGTCAATGACATTAGCGGCGGTCATATCCCAAAACAGAGCACCCAACCCGCCTTGGTCGCTGATGTCCTGATTGGCATGGTTCAATAGCCAATCAACAAACTGCCCAGCTTCGCTAGAGCTTGGTGACAAACCTAACGGGTCAATCCAGTACAGCGGGTTTCCACCCACATAAGCGTAGGTATTGATGCCGCCCGCCAGACCAATCGGGTCAGAGGTGATGTACCTGCCGATCTCCGGGTCGTAGTAGCGGAAGTAGTTGTAGTGCAGCCCGGTTTCGGCATCATAGTATTGCCCCGCCAGCCGCAGGTTGTTGGTGATGGTTTTCGTGTTGACGGATGCCTGACCGAATGGGGTGTAACTGGCATCCCACAGCACTGTGCCGCTGGCAGTGACAACCTGTTGCGGGGTTCCCAGATGGTCATTCAGGTAGTAACCGGTATAGCCGTTCTGCTGGATATAAAGCGGTGATGTGCCCCAAGTGCTGCCCGGCTTATAACCATAGCGGGTGGTAACATTGCCACTGGCGTCAAATTCAGCGACCAAACCTTCACTGGCATAAAAAAAGTAAGTGGTGTTGCCGTTGACGGTCTTGCTAATACGGCGACCGAATGGGTCATACTGGTAACTGGCAATCGAGCTGCCATCGGCTGCCTTGACCTCACGCAAACGGTTTACATGGTCGTAGACGAAAGTTTTTTGCAAATTCAGCGTGGCATGGCTAATGCTGATCAGGCTGCCGTTGGCATCGTAACCATAGTTAAGGTCGCCTCGCCGAGTCAGGCGATCTTGCGCGTCGTAGTCCCAGCCCGGATTCTGATAATCATCGCGGCTGTCGCTGCTGCGGTTGCCAACAGCATCATAGCCAAGATTGACAGTCTCAGTGCTACCGTTATCCCCCGGCAGGGTATATTGGGTGAGCCGTTCCTTTGAGTCATATTCAAAATGGCGTTGCCCCGGTTTGCTGCCAGTCTGGATATTCTGTGCAGTGATATTATCAGCCGAGTCGTATTCATATTGGTAATCGAATAGCTTGGTTCCCGCGCCTTTGGAAACATTGATCTGGCGGGGACGCAGGTAGCCGTCATACTCCCTGCCTTGTTGGATGCCGCCCGGCAAGGTCACGGTTTTGGCAGCCATCCACTGGTTTTCATTGACCACAAAACTGCCCTGACCGGGGATGCTGACGGTCTGTAGCTGGTTGTTGTTGTCGTAGCTGTAGGTGACGGTTATGCCATCCGGGCCGGTAAAGCTTTTCTTGAGGCCGTTGGGGTAATAGCTGTAAGCAGCCGTTTTACTGAAGCTGCCGTAGTTGATCGTCCAACGGGTAAGGCGGTCTGCCGCATCGTAGGTATAGCTACCAGAGGTGACACCATCGTCGTAGCTGGTGAGACGATCCAACACATCATAGCCGTAAGTGATGGTTTTTTTGGCGTTGGCGATGCCTGCACTGGCGGTTTCATTGTCGAAGTAGCTGCTGCTAATCAGACGGTCATCGTCATCGTATTCATAGGTGCTGACCTGCCCCTTGGCGTCAATCTGTTTGATGACGTTGCCGTTGGCGTCGTATTCCAGCCGGTATTCGCTGTTGTCCGGCAAAATCTCTTTGGTTAGTTCATCCCTATCATTGTATTCGTAACGGCGTATCTGCTCATTGCGGGCATTCGTGACCTGATTGAGGTTATGGTGAATGTCATAGCCATACTGGGTACTCTGCTGCATTCTGTCTTCATGGCGGATCACGCGTTGATGAGCATCATAGAACAGTTTGGAAACATGACCATTTGGGTCAGTGAACTGTGCCAGACTGCCCGCCAGATCATACTTGTAACTACGGGTGCGTGGGATTTCACCATCTGCCTGATCGGTTTCCCGCGTTACCCGGTTAAGGCTGTCGTACTCTAGTGTTGTGCTATAGCCGGGATAGTGTGTTTCGTTCAACAGCCCCTTGTAAGGCTTGAGGTTGAGATAGCCGTAGTCCCCGTTGACTTCATTGCCGTTGCCGTCAATGGTTTTGACCAAATGACCATTTAGGTCATACTCAGCTTTCAGTACGGTTTTTTGGGTTGCATCAACAATGCTGGTGATATAGCCCCGGCTGTTATACCCAATATGCGTGGTTGCACCCAGCGGATTATGGATGTCGATCAGGCGGTTGCGGACATCGTAAACTAGCGTTGTTTCCTGTTGCCGGGCGTCAGTGAGTTTGACGAGATTACCCCGCCCGTCGTATGCGTATTTGGTGGCATGTCCGAGAGGGGTGGTCACCTGGGTCACGTTGCCTGCATTGTCATACTCAGACAGGGTGACTTTGCCACGCCCATCGGTGATCTTGCGGGGATTGCCCTCCGCATCGTAGTCTTCGTAACGGGTGACATAGCCTTCACCATCGGTGTAGGTGGTTTCGTTGCCCTTGTCATCGTAAGTCCATTGCTCGACACGACCATCGGCGTAAATGATTTTGGTTCCTTGGCCGTACTGGTCGTATTCGTATTGGGTGACAATGGTTTCAGCAGTGCCAGCCGCTTCAGTCTCTTTCAGCAGGTTGCCATGAGCATCATACTCATACAGGGTTACATTGCCGTTTTCATCGGTGAAAGATGTTGGTAGGCTGTATTCGGTATTCCAAGCTGTGCTGCGCGTGCTGCCATCAGCATAAATGATCTGGGTTACATTCCTGAAGCTGTCTTTCTGTGTTGCCGTTTTATTGCCATTTTCATCAATGAGTGTGTAGCTGTTGCCCGCAATCACCATCTTTTCCGTGCTGCGACCATTGCGAATCAGCTCAAGCAGTTCGCCCTGCTCATTGATGCGGGTAACGATGAGTCCGCCGTCGCCATCCTGGACACCACGTACCCACTGTTTTTTCACTTTGTTGTAAAGGTAGATATAACGGCGCAATTGCTCGCCATTAACCTTAATGGATTTGATCACCGGGTCAACCCGGTCTTCCGGGTTTAGTTGAATCTGTGCATTAGGGTCAGACTCAATAACGACAGCGCTTCCGGAAGAGGAGCTGGAAAGGCATTTCATCTTGGTTTTCCAGTTCCCGTCTCCGCCTCTTTCCCAAGATTCGGCCACCCAGTCTGTGCATACAGCGATATTGGCTCCACCGCTGCCGCCACCACCCGAACCTTGGTCATCGGCGAGTCCCCCATAGCCGATATCAATGACCTGCCCTCCCGGCCCGGTTTTCTTGGTCAGCAGGTAAAGGGAGCCATAACTGTAAACCCATATCTGTCCGTTAACATCGGTAACCTTGGTTAAGCGCCCTCCGTATATCACGCCACGTGATGAAGTCCCGGAAGATACTGGATCGCTAGTTTCGTTAGATTCAAGGGTAGGATAGACCGTGCCAGAACTTGTACCACCACCAATCAGCGGAATGGCGGAATATTCATAACTGGCCTGACGCCCTGTGTAATCTGCAACTTTTTCCAGCCAGCCAGTGTCCGCATAGTACGAGAGTGTTAAAACTGGGGTTTTGAAGTGATCCAGAACCTGGGCGATACGCCCCTTAGTGTCACGGGTAAACGTTACCTGCACATTGTTCCGGTCGCCATAGCCAAGGGTAACGCCATCATTGTCGTAATCAATCCAGCCGCCTTCGCGGTCATGCCAGCGATAGCCGTTTGTTGTTTTGACGATGTAATTCCTTTCGTCATATACCCAGGTTTCGGATTCACCCTGACGCTCATATTTATACCGGTTACGCTTCAGGGCTATAGGAAGGAAGGATGTCTTTTCTTCGGAGAACTCAAGGGACAGATTCACCCAGTTGGGATTGAACTGGGTCACGCCGCCGGAAAGGTAGCGGGTATGCTTGACGGTACCGCCCAATACTTTTACGGCAAGATCAGTGATCTCCTCTTCGTAAACAGCATTGTTATAATCACCGCCCGCTTTTTTTACCTTGCCGGATCGGTTGGCCTTGCCGAAGCCGCCAGAATACATCGATACTCCTGAGCCTTCCGCACTGGCTGTGGTTGCCATGAATACAGATGACACTAAAATCATCAGCATCAATAATAGGCTTATCAGGATTTCGGATGTCTTTTTCATTGAAATACCATTGCAAAAAGTGTGGGGCAGAAATGCTTTTCTAGTTATTGCCTGCATATTAGTCGGCTCCATTGCCTGTTGCTCCCCCGCAGCCGTTGTTGCCCCGGCACTGAATCATGCCGGAACCGTTGTCTGATTCCTCATAGGAATATGAGTAACCACCAACACCACCATAGTCCCATAGCCAAGCACTGATACCGCCGCTGCCAACATTTGGCGGTATGGAAGAAGCGCTGTCGCAATCCCCCGCAGTGTGGGTTACGCAATAGGGGCTGCTGGTATTGCTGGTCTCTCCATTAGCGCATTCCGAAGTTGCGGCAACCTCTCCGCACTGCTGGTAAGTGACGCAGCCTCCGCCGCTGCCAGAACCATCCGGGGTAAAGGACTGTTTCATCACGGCTCGGTAGGGAACGGTAATGGACTGTTTCGCCTCCAGTGTTTTGGGGATACCACTCAGCACTTCATAATCAAAGAACTGGTCATTGTTCGGCGGGGCAACCTTGAGGTTGTCCGCCCTAATCAGACCGGTATTCGTGATGGTAAATTCACCATTGTAAACATCGCCCTTTTCTAGGTCGGGCAAGGTTGTACTAGCTGGGTTCACAACCACGACGGCAGCCGGAACGTCAGTAACATAGGTGGCGTTAAGCGTGATGTCGTAGCGGTCATTGAGGGTGATCTCGTTGACTGACCACTCCACCGTCACCAACTGATACTCAAGGAACACCTTTTCGGATACGGTTACGCCCGGCTTGATCTGGATTTGCCCAGTTTTGTCTTGGTGCTTGTCCGCGCTGATGCGGTATTGGTAAGTGCCCGCAGGCATATCCAGGAACATAGCCTCCCCAGTGTTATCCGTAGTCAAGTTATTTTCAATGCTGCTAACCTTTTCATTGATCAGCTTGATACGGGCATTGCTGACGCCCTTGGTCAGGTTGCCCTCACTATCCCGTGTCGCGGTATAAATATCTGACACATTGAAGGCTACACTGCCCGTGCCCGCTGGAGTCACCGCAATGGATACCAGCATGTCGACGGTCTGGAAATTGGCGCTAGTCGCTCGCAGGATAAACTCATGGACGCCTTCCACCACTGTGTTGTTGGGCTCTGCCTGTAACTGGACGGTATGTTTCGCCCCGACAGCAAGGCTGTCCCGTGATGCCGCCGACATCAGCTTTACCCAAGCGGGTACTGCGCCGCCATTTTTGGTGAGCAGGTTAAGCTGAAGTTTTTCTAGCGGTATGAGTCCCTTGTTTTCTAGGACGATTTCCTCCGATACAGAGGAGTTAAACACAACTCCCGTTCTAAGGTGCACTGGTTCAAACGTTAGGAATGGCTCGGCAGCAGAGAACGTGTAGTTAACTGTCAAGGACGCTAGCGGCTTGCTGCCGGTAGCCGCGCTGCGCAGGGTCAGGACAAGCTTGCCGGTATCACTGGCGTTGTCGCCGCCCTGGATGGATAGAGGAACCGCCATGGTCTGACCAGACTGGAGGTCAGGCAGGTCGCCAATCGTCACCTTGATGCCTTGTGCCAGCACCCCGCCGGGTTGGTCAGCGGCCTTGTATTCCAATACTAGCCCTGTTAGTGATGTCGCATTGCCTGCGGTGAGTTCAAGTGGCACATCCTTTTTCAACAGGCGTGGCATGTGCAGATCCATGCTGTTGTAATTGAACAGAACTTTGCTGATGGTGAACTGCCCCTGTTGCGGACGTTCAAACATATCAGGGTGGATCACTGAAACTTGGTACTGACCGGATTCGCCAAGTAGCGGAACGAATGGGTAGGTAAAATTACCGCTGGCGTCTGTGGTGATATTCATGATTCGCTCAAATCCGTTAGCGGCAAGTACCAGCTTCAGTGATGCCACGGCTTCGGGTAAGCCTGTACGCCAGTTGATGGCCTGACCTTTAATCTCAATTGGGCTTTCGCCAAACGAATTGGTCGGGCTGATGCTTTTGACAGTTCCGTAATAACTGGTATCGGTGAGCGACACGTTCTGGCGAGCTTGGATGTTGACATCCAGCGATACGGCATCCGGTTTGCCAACATCATGATGCAGTTTGCTGATTTCAAGCTGTGCTTTGATGGTGTTCGGCGACGAGGATGGAACCTGCACTGGGAACCATTGGGAGGTGAAGCTTGCACCCGCTGGTATTTTTGCAATACTGGTTCCATCCGATAGGGTCACAACTTCCGCGCCAGTGAATTGGGCAAATGCTTGGGTGGACAGGACATTGCCATCCTGATCCAACAGTTTCATCGTTATGTTAGGAGAGGGTTGCTTACCAGACTCAACTCCTGTGATCAGCTCTACTTGCGCACCGGATGAGTTTGTCAGGGTAAACTGGATTTCACCGCTTGCGCCACGAGTGAAGGTTCTGGTTGCCAACGTCGCTGTCAACGCCGTATCGGTAACGGTAATCTCTTGGGAATGGCTGATTTCGACACTGGAGGTTTCATCCGGTTTTAGGCGGATGGTTTCAACCAATGCCGATACTGGGTCAAGGTCAGCATAACCTGGCAATACTACCTCAACGGGCTGGCTGGCTCCCGGAGCAACTGCGAAGGCTGCTGATTTGACCACATGATCCTTGATCTTGATTTCCAGCTCAGCAGCGCCAACGGGGGTACTCCCTGTATTCTGGACTGTGAAAACCAGACGGTTGAGCAGGCCGCGATCCAGTGTCATGCCGTTATTCAGCGTTACAGATAAGGATGGAAGCGTCAGCCTGCGCGTCAGGCTTGCTGCGCCGTTGGCGTCATACGCTACGATGTCATAAGTCCGTTCCCCCAATGTGTAGCCGGAATCGGTATAGCTGGTTGCTAGATGCTGATCCAGTTCCACAGGGTTAGGCACATCCGGTGATATGATGGATATTTTATAGCCATTAACTGACTCCGGCGACGTGTGCACCCATGTCAGGACTGGTTGTTGTCCATCAGTCTGAGCAACACTGAAACGGGCGACTGGCAACAGAGCAAAGTTGAGGTATGCTGATACCGCAGGGATGGATTCGTTTCCAGCTTCATCAAAAGCAGTCACTGTATAGGCATGTGCATTCTGTGAAGGCGCTGCGTCAATGCTGTTCAGTCCTGTAATATTGTCAAGAACCGGCGTCATGCCTGCAACCGAAGTGATCTGGGGCAGTTCGGAACGGTACAGGCGATAATGGATTTTCCCTGCATCGGGTGCTGTATCCCAGTTAGCTATGATGCCTTGCGCGGTCAATTCCAGCTTCAGGTTTTGCGGCTGGCTGGGGGGAGTGGAGTCTGCTGATACTTTGACAACAGCGCTGACAGAGCTGACTGATTCATCGCCATTATGGGTGTAAATGCTGGCTATTGCATACTGATAGTCTCCATCCTGTGAAGTCTGGTCAACATGCCTGACCACATTTCCGCTGCGGACTAGTGGCGTCAGCTCCTGTTCACCTGACGCCATTCTGTATAGTTGATAGTCAGATGCTCCTGGAACTGCATCCCAGCTCAGGACAACCTTGCCGCCCGGTTGGGGAAGGGCAGCCAGATGTTGGGGGATTTCAAGTGGTGGCAAGTTATCCTGATAGATTGGGAAGGCATTGTCTGTCGTAATAGTGGAACTGCTATTACCCAAGGCGTCTTCCGCATTAAATACGAAACTGAGTGTTTCAGAGCCTGCTTGCCCCGCACTGGCTGGCAGGGTAAAACTGGCCTGCCATTGTTTTTCCTGAAGCTGTTGAATTTGGTTTATCGGCGTCTTTGCATCGCCTGTGGAACTCAACATCCAAGCAATGCTGGGCTGGATTCCGGTTTTTATGGATTCGTCAAGCTCAAACACAACGGTTACCGTTTGCGGATTGGCCGCATCATTCTTGATTGGCGTCTCTGGTGTTAACTTGATGGAGATGACTTTGGGGGCATCGTTATCAACGAAGATGGATTTACCGTGCGTGATTTGGGTTCCGCGGTTGCCTGACAGATCCGTTGCCGAGAATACCGCGTAAGCCGTTCCCGAAGGTGTCGCGGATGTGATGGTAAATGAACCACTGTAGTGCGTATCGGCTAACTTCTTCAGCGAAACCGGGATTGGGGATCCCAAATTTGGGGTGATGCTGAAAAACGGAGTGGCTGTTACGGCTTCACTAATATCCACGTCAACGGTCACCTTGCCGACGCCAAAACGCCCGCCCGTTTGGTCTACTGCGCCGTCTGTCTGATAATGAACGGCAAGTACTTGGGGAGGTGTGGTGTCGACTGTCGCTTGCACCTGATTGGAGGGGGAGCTTGCGGTTCCGGGCGCATTGATGGCAACAACCCGGTAATAATAATCCCCATCCGTGTCCGGCAGATCGGTATAAGTGCTGGAAGTTAGGTTTTCATTAGTCAACTGCACCGCATTGTCCAGATTGTCAAAGCTGTTGATAGAACGGTACAGCCGATAGCCGACGATTTCCGGTGTCGCGCTGACCGTAGTCCATTGCAACTGGATTTCACCACTGGCAGTGCTGCTCAGTGACAGCGTTGGGGCTTTTGGAATGGCTGGATTCAACGTCACGGTCAGAGCTGTGCTGGCGGGACTCTGACCGACCCGGTTGCTGGTGATGGCGGTGATACTGTTCGCGCCTTCGCTTAAAGGAACTTTTGTCTGAAAAGTTCCATTTGCTGAAACTATGATTGAATCTGCTTTGCTGGAACCATTCACTAAGATACTGACAGTGGTGGAAGGCTCGGCAGTGCCTGCAACCTGGATTTGTGTTTGATTTGTAACCAGATTGTCTTCCGGTGATGTCAAAATCGGAGCTTTGGGAGCGGCAAGAGCCAAGGTAAACGGGATAGTCAGTACCGTCACATTGTCAAAGGTGTCATAGGCTGTTATGACGATAGAATGTGTTCCATCGGTCAGTGTTCCGACATGAAGGGGGAATGAGAAGCCATTAGCAGGGTTGGTATCCGTTGCCAAGCTATCGCCATCTAGCACCAGACTCACACGTGCCGCATCAGCCACCGTTATGGATATTTCGCCTGACTGGCTGATTTCCGTGTTATCCGTGAATGCCGCGCCGTTATAGGTAACAGACGAAATGACCAGACCTGCCTTGCCGATGGATACTGTATGGGCAGCGCTGGCATCACTTTCTGTCCCTAAAGGTGTCACCAGTTTTGCAGTAAGTGCTCCGCCCGGTGAAGCGATATTTACCGTTTTCTGGAAAACGCCATTAGTGTCAACAGCGATGGCCTCGCCAAGCGTGTTGCCATCTAGGAACAACTGGACTGTATTGGCTTGGTTCTCTCCGCCAATGCTAACTGGGGTGGTGGCTGTATCATTGTCGACATTGATTAGCGCCTTAAGCTTGTAGTCAGCCGTTCCAGTAACCTGAATGTCTGAGCTGCTGAATTGGCTTTCGTCAACCGGTTGTTGAATGACAGGGCTTTCTGGTGCGAGGAAGTCAATGGCTAGGTTAATAATCTTGGAGGTACTGTTGCCATACGCATCATGCACAGTAACCTTTAGTACATGGTTTCCTTGTGTCATGGATAAATAATCCAGGGTGGTCTGATAACGTTCCTGGGTCAGTGCAGTTGAAGCTAAGATGGAATTATCCAGCAAGAAGTCAACAGATTTAATACCGCTGTTATCGGTGGCATTAACGACCAGTTTACCTGAGCGTATCTCTGCGCCATTAGAAATACTGGTAATAACAGGAGGTTCATTATCGCCGCCTATTGTGCTTGGTGAAGACAGGTAATTGCTGAAATCCACGTTTGGCAGTGCAGAAGACCAATCTTCATAATCGTAAATCTTGTCGCGGATTAGTACCTCATCCGTAGTTCCCCACCAGTTTTCACGAGCGTTCAAGTCAACCTCTGCAAAATTAGGGTAGTAGTACCACTGATGCAGATAATAGTTGAACGCCCTATTGCTGTGGATCTCGTTGCCATTGACCACTGGAAAGGGAACTTCGCCTGCCGTGTTCTTGTAGTTGGCATCGTTGAATATGCCATACTCATTCTGGACAATGCGGTTGCCATTGTTCACCAGTGGGTGGGAGTGGCCTGCCAAAGCCAGTCCATAAGCGCATTGGGTCAGCAGGTTGCCCTGAACGGTGGGGCTGGCATCCACCAATTGAAGGCAGACCGTGCCAGCGGTGTAGCCGGTGTTGTCGATGACGTTGTTAGCCAGCAGGCCATCGGT
>NZ_FNQP01000022.1:0-4891 GCF_900107695.1 Thiothrix caldifontis
CAAGGGCAGTTTCATCACCCCGCTGGCTGCCGCGCTGAAGCAAGTGGGCCTGACACTGGATGTGGACACCGCCAATGCCCGGATTGGCGCATGGCTGGCTGAAGTCGCCCATCAGCGCATTCACGGCACTACCCAAGAAAAGCCGCAAGTCCTGCTCGACAAGGAGCGTCTGAGTTTGCAGCCATTGCCAGCACAGGCAACACCCTCCCGCAGCACTGTCAGCCCCGTGACAGTCAAAGCGGCGTTACCGGTCGAAAGCTTGCAGCACCCGCTCAGCACCTATGACCAATTGCTGGGAGGCTGCCCATGAATTTGCAAATGGAACGTATCCGTCACTATTGTGACAGCCTGAAACTGCCTGCCATTGCCACTGAATGGCCAGCACTGGCACAACAGGCCGCCAGTGGGGAAACCTCATTTGCTGACTTTCTGGAGCAATTGCTGCGGACAGAACAGGAAGCCAGGGCACTGCGCACCCGTGAGACTTTGCTGAAGCTGGCGGGACTGCCCGCCCTGAAGCGGTTTGAAGACTATGACTTCCGCTTTGCCACGGGTGCACCCCGCCAACAGTTGCAGGAACTGACCAGCTTGGCGTTTATTGAACGGGCGGAAAACATCGTGCTGCTAGGCCCCAGCGGCGTGGGTAAAAGCCATCTGGCCATCAGTCTAGCTGCGCTGGCGGTTAACCGGGGCATCAAGGTGCGTTTTATCACGGCTGCCGACCTGATGCTGCAACTGGCGGCTGCCAAAAAGCAAGGGCGGCTGGATAACTACCTCAAACGCAGTATCCTCTCATCCCGCCTGTTAGTTATTGATGAAATCGGCTATCTGCCGTTTGGACGCGAAGAAGCCAATTTGTTCTTCAATGTCGTTGCCAAACGCTATGAACACGGCAGTGTCATTGTCACCAGCAACCTGCCGTTCTCTCAATGGGCAACGGCCTTTGCCGATGACCAGACACTCACCGCAGCATTGCTGGACAGGCTGCTGCATCATGCCCATATCGTGCAGATCGCCGGTAACAGCTACCGTCTCAAGGACAAAAAGATGGCAGGGACAGTGCCTGTCAGGGAGGATAAGACCCGCCAGTAAGTCAGTGAAAAACAGCTTGGGTGGGTCAATTTTAAATTGTCATTTTAACCCGTAAGGTGGGTCAGTTTTGGATTGCTATTGACACTCGGTGGCTGCATTGCATTTCTAAGCCACCAATACGGCGGTTAATGCCGTCTGCTTTGAGCGCCTCGCTTTTGAGTATTTCTAAGCCACCAATACGGCGGTTAATACACAATGGATATAATCAACCACGCCCCAGACTTTCTAAGCCACCAATACGGCGGTTAATTGGCGGATACGTCATGGGGTCAGGCGATCATTTTTCTAAGCCACCAATACGGCGGTTAATAGGTTTCGTTGCTGGCATGGGGCAAGCTTTGCTTTCTAAGCCACCAATACGGCGGTTAATGGGAATATTGCCGGTGTTAAACATCGGCAATATTTCTAAGCCACCAATACGGCGGTTAATGTTGACATAATAGTTAGGCAAGGATTGATAATTTTCTAAGCCACCAATACGGCGGTTAATGATTACGCGCAGAGAGGCGATGGAGATAACGGTTTCTAAGCCACCAATACGGCGGTTAATCTAGCAACCTTTCCTCTTCCGCATATTCCAGATTTCTAAGCCACCAATACGGCGGTTAATATCCCTTCCCCGCCAGCGGTCGATAATGTCGCTTTCTAAGCCACCAATACGGCGGTTAATTCGACTTCCCATGCCCACTCTAGTGCGGTTTGTTTCTAAGCCACCAATACGGCGGTTAATCACAAGCCCTACCTAGACACTGCGCCGCTGCTTTTCTAAGCCACCAATACGGCGGTTAATACGCAGGGCGTTAATGTCAGCACCGACTGTTTTTTCTAAGCCACCAATACGGCGGTTAATGCTAGAACACCTAAAACCCGACTACCGCGACTTTTCTAAGCCACCAATACGGCGGTTAATTGGCAGGGCATCGACAAGGGCATCATCGACAATTTCTAAGCCACCAATACGGCGGTTAATTTGTTCAACGTCTCCACGTTCCCGTGGTTCTCTTTCTAAGCCACCAATACGGCGGTTAATGCGCCCGTGCGTATTCGGTGGCGATAACTTCATTTCTAAGCCACCAATACGGCGGTTAATCCAAAGCGCCTGCGGCAACCTGCCGGATTTGATTTCTAAGCCACCAATACGGCGGTTAATAACTCTTCCTTCGTGTCAATCAGCGCAGTACCTTTCTAAGCCACCAATACGGCGGTTAATGCTGATGTGGCAGGCGGGTTGCAAAACCTTGTTTTCTAAGCCACCAATACGGCGGTTAATACCCCGCTAAAGCCACGGGCACGCCGTTTTTGATTTCTAAGCCACCAATACGGCGGTTAATATCAGGCGTGCCCGTGGCAAAGTGATGATATTTTTCTAAGCCACCAATACGGCGGTTAATCCCGTGGCGCATCCATCGGCTTAGCGATTTCCTTTCTAAGCCACCAATACGGCGGTTAATATCAGGCGTGCCCGTGGCAAAGTGATGATATTTTTCTAAGCCACCAATACGGCGGTTAATATCCCTTCCCCGCCAGCGGTCGATAATGTCGCTTTCTAAGCCACCAATACGGCGGTTAATCGGCTGTAGCGTATCGGTATTTGCACGATCGGTTTCTAAGCCACCAATACGGCGGTTAATGCGGTGCAATCGCAGACGGTGCAGCGTACCGTTTTCTAAGCCACCAATACGGCGGTTAATGTTTGCAGAAAAATGGAATGGCCCCGACTACTTTTCTAAGCCACCAATACGGCGGTTAATCGACGGAAATACTACATCAACAATGCGCACATTTTCTAAGCCACCAATACGGCGGTTAATCCCGTGGCGCATCCATCGGCTTAGCGATTTCCTTTCTAAGCCACCAATACGGCGGTTAATATGTACCCACGTATGCGCGGCGACCAGCTTGCTTTCTAAGCCACCAATACGGCGGTTAATCGGAACTCTAGGGTATAGCGCCCTGCTGCGGTTTTCTAAGCCACCAATACGGCGGTTAATGCAGGCGATTTCCGCGACTGGCTGAAAGAAAATTTCTAAGCCACCAATACGGCGGTTAATCAACGGCGGTTGGTTGGGATGCAACGGCGTCATTTCTAAGCCACCAATACGGCGGTTAATTGGGCAGTGTTGGCATTGTTCAACGCGGTATTTTTCTAAGCCACCAATACGGCGGTTAATATTGCGAATGTGACTGGACTGCAAGCGGCACTTTTCTAAGCCACCAATACGGCGGTTAATTCCATCCAGCCCATGCTCGCCGCATTTCGCGCGTTTCTAAGCCACCAATACGGCGGTTAATTCGGCTTTGAGATGTTTCACGGTTTCCCAACTTTTCTAAGCCACCAATACGGCGGTTAATGTGGATTAGCCACGCGCTTTGTTGAGCAGATATTTCTAAGCCACCAATACGGCGGTTAATCAATGGCGATACAGATTACAGCGACATTGCTGTTTCTAAGCCACCAATACGGCGGTTAATTTAATGCCCCGTTGCATTTCAAATAACCCACATTTCTAAGCCACCAATACGGCGGTTAATGGGTCTATCGCATTTGACGGCAGCGAAAATGTTTTCTAAGCCACCAATACGGCGGTTAATCGGCGAAGTGTCGGGCGATACATGGCGAATCATTTCTAAGCCACCAATACGGCGGTTAATCTGATGCTGTTGTTTTTGATACTAATAAGTCATTTCTAAGCCACCAATACGGCGGTTAATTTCGACGTAAAAAGACCATCGTTCGCGCTGGATTTCTAAGCCACCAATACGGCGGTTAATAAATGGACAAGTGCTGCATCTACTGTTTTCTTTTTCTAAGCCACCAATACGGCGGTTAATCCCCACCAAGTCGAAATTGGGCTGCATCTGCTTTTCTAAGCCACCAATACGGCGGTTAATACCACCAGCACCCCCGACGAACTGACGCAATGTTTCTAAGCCACCAATACGGCGGTTAATGGTTTCCCCTGCCCCGCCTCCAGCGATTGATTTTTCTAAGCCACCAATACGGCGGTTAATTAATTGCTGTCAAAGACTATGTTGGACTGTCGTTTCTAAGCCACCAATACGGCGGTTAATGGCAACAATAGTAAAACGCGGAATAGGTTGGCTTTCTAAGCCACCAATACGGCGGTTAATCCGATACAGCACATCCTGTGCATACATTTTTATTTCTAAGCCACCAATACGGCGGTTAATCAAATCCATAGGAGGTTTAAGGTGAACTTAATTTTTCTAAGCCACCAATACGGCGGTTAATCCGACAAAGGTGGTTTCTGTCAGGCTGCCGATTTTCTAAGCCACCAATACGGCGGTTAATGCAGTGCATCACCAGTCAACTCACCTGTTTCTTTTCTAAGCCACCAATACGGCGGTTAATTACTTGCTGAAAGCGGGCGACCCCGTGCTATTTTTCTAAGCCACCAATACGGCGGTTAATCGATTCCAAAGACTGAGACGCAAGGCGGCAAGTTTCTAAGCCACCAATACGGCGGTTAATAACTGGGGCGCGATCGGTGACGCACTCCAGCCTTTCTAAGCCACCAATACGGCGGTTAATGCTTGATCCAGCTTGCCAATTTCCAACAGCATTTTCTAAGCCACCAATACGGCGGTTAATAGATTACGGCGGCAAGTGCAGCGCGTGCGTTGTTTCTAAGCCACCAATACGGCGGTTAATTAGCATCCACGGGCGGTGCAATTGCCAATACGTTTCTAAGCCACCAATACGGCGGTTAATATTACCGCCCACACTTAACGGAGCGAACGGACTTTCTAAGCCACCAATACGGCGGTTAATCCGTAT
>NZ_FNQP01000022.1:6091-52378 GCF_900107695.1 Thiothrix caldifontis
TTCTTACTTTCTAAGCCACCAATACGGCGGTTAATTAATCTCAGCAAATCTCTGAGTAGCCACTTCATTTCTAAGCCACCAATACGGCGGTTAATCCATCATTCCAGTTGTTTGGGTTTTTAATAAATTTCTAAGCCACCAATACGGCGGTTAATCATCCTGCACTACTGGACTCCGGCATTCTTCTTTTCTAAGCCACCAATACGGCGGTTAATAGTGCCAAAAACGCGGCAAGCCCCAGTATATCAGTAACTTGCCGTGTTTTGGATGGCGTACCCTTCGTTTTTCGGTTGTTAAAAGACGACCACATTAAATCAATGGGTTAGCACCACACCGAAAAAACGAAGGGTGCGCGTTTACCAAAAAGGCACGGTAGCCTGACCCGGCGTTTTTTCGTCTGCGCCAATCGCCAGCCCATAATGGGAAAACTGACCAGAGCAAGCCGCATCCACCGTTGCCGTATTCACCAGTAAAGAGAATGTTTGGCGGGTGCTGTGGCTTTGCAACTTGATATAAACCGCGTCACGTTTGGCTTGGGCAGCCCGTTCTTGCAAGCGTTTACGCCGCGCCAGCAATTCGCTGATCGACAACACCACGCCCTTTTTTTCCAGATGTTGCAGCAAGCGGGACTCACTCCGCAAAATCCACGCATCGCTGAACTTCTCCGACTGGCGACTGCGCGTATAACAACGGTAAGCGCACCCCGTCGGCACAGGCAACACCGCACTGGTGACGATACCCGCACTTTCCACAAGCTGGCGGATACCCGCATTCGCCGCCACCGCCTGCAAGGTTTCTGCATCACTGTGCAAGCGCAACACATTGCCGGGGTGTTTCGCCCCCGCACGCGGCAACGAAATGCCAAGGTGCTGGATATTCGCCCCCGCCAATACCCCATGCAAACGCTGCCACAACCGCCCCAACAAATGGCTAATCTCGCCACTTTCGACCGCAGGCAACGCCACCGTGTATTCCAAATAATGGCTAGTCATGGCTTACTTCTCTTTCTTGCCGCCGCTGTACACCCCACCACGAATCAAGCACGCCATCAGGTAATGCGCCTCAGCGGGTAACATCCCCTGTGCCGCCGTGACACGCTCAGTCCACAGCTCCAAATCCTTCAAGTAGCTGTACAAATCGCTCTTACTGTTCGGCAAACGCACCGCTTCTGCCCGTTGCGCCACTACGCCGTAAGGCTCGACCGCAATCTTGCCGTAATCCGCTGCACGGCTGTGCCAATCATCAATCGTGCGCAAGGCATTACCGATTTTCTGGCTGTGCATAGCCGCCTGACGCACATCACCCGCCACTTTCACCGATGCCAGCGTTTTATCTTTCTTACCCTCCACAAACTCCTGTGACGGGTACACCTCCTGCCCAAAGCCCAACACGCCCGCCGCTGTCACCTGCAAACGCAACACCCCGCCATTGCCGGACAATGCCGCCGCCAAGGTATCACGCAACGCCACATACCCTTCCACCGCGCTATAGTCGTGTTCCAGCTCATGCGCCACCGCAAACACCAGCGTTTTTCCTGCATAGCTCAACGTCACCTGCTTATCGGTCGCATAACGGTTCCGCCACAACCAACGCCCATTGATCAGGTTCTGCAAATAACGCCCCGCCAACTCGGTATAACCGCCCTTTTCCCGATACGCCAGCGCAAATTGTTCCAATGCCTTGGCGTATTCCGTGTCATTACACGCCCCCGGAGCCAGCGAATGCGCCGCAAACGTCACGCTAAAACGCAAACAAAACGTATCCACCGCATCCGGCAAGTAACACACATCAATGCGCTGAATATTCGCATTCGCCGGATCAAGCTGCTTGGCAAGATCGCTTTCACTTTGCTGCTTATCGCCTTTGTACACATTGCCGTAGTTCGCAATCGTGCCGCGTACCGTCTGCTGATGCACCGTGATCGGCTTTTCCTGCTCACCATCGCGATAAAAAAACACCCCGTTGGAAGGAATAATGCTGCGGGTATAATTCAACATCGACGGTAAAGTTAATTTTGCTGCTGCCATGATTATGCCTCTGCCTGTAAAGTCGTTACAAAATACGTTTGTTGCTGCGCGTCATGCCGATGCACCCAAAACACGCTATCCAATGAAAAATCCGCTTGCCACAACCAATGACTGGCGTAGACCAACTCCCCCAATCCCGTCAGCGGCTCGGCGTAGATATGCCGCGCATTTTTGCGCACACCCTGGCGGGGTTGCGGGGCTTCGATGGCTTGGTAGCCGACCGCGAGGGGGACTAACCAGCGTTTTTGCTCACGAATCCACGCATCACGCCGCCAACGACCATCCTCTTGCTTCATACGCCGTTGGGTGTCCAGCAAAGCATCCAGCACATCCTGCCCTTCGGCTTGTCGCTCACGCAGCAAGTCATCACGCGGCACAACCCAGAAACCTTTATCGTGCTGTTGCAGACGCTTCAAAGCCGCAACCAAACGTGAATGATCTTCAGCCGTTTCTACCACCATCAGACGCAAGGCTTTCAAATCGTGGCAACTACCACCACAACACGGGTTAGCATGAATCCAGCCATACAAGGCTTGGCGGGTTTCCGGCGTTGCAAACTCATCGCGTACTTTTTCGTACAACGCAGCGTCGTCCAAATCTCCCACCAAACGCAGTACCAACGTCACCCGCATATCGCCTTTGATTTCTTCAATGATCGGCGGGTTAATAAAATCTTTCGCGCCCAACATTGCCGCCGGACATTTCGGATGCCCTTCATGTAGCCGCAAGTCATGCAGCATGACCGCCACACCCTCTACTTGCAGTTTCCAACCCAACGTTTGCAAATGCCGCTCAATGCCATGCCCAAAGCCTGTAAATCCTGTCATCGCCGGAATACCCACCACATACTGGTTACTTTCGGCATTAAAGTCTTTCACCTGCAAACCGGGAATCACCACATAAGCCATTGTTTCCATCACTGTACTCATGCCTAAAACTCCCGAATCAAGGTGGCTAAACTGTCACGCAAGGCTTGATCATCCCCAATGGATAATATCCGTGACTGCTTGTCCCATTTCTGTTGTTCTGTTTGGTATTGATAGTGATGCTGGCAAGCCTTAAACAAACGCAACGCATCCGTCAGCAATATCGCCACTTGATCCGCCCCCAAACGAGCTTGCGGACGTAAACGCGGGTCTAACCACGCTTTTTCCAAGACCGACACCTGTGCAAATTCGGGCTGTAACAACACGCTGTTTTCTTGGGCAGCCAACCATTCCGCTAAATGGGTAGCATCGTGTAGAAGTTGTTCCGCCATGTAATCCACCGCCACCTGATAGGTATTGCGGTTGTACGCATTGCTTTTGCCCCGCCGTTCCCCACCGCTCCAGCCATGCTGCGCAATGGCTTCACCGCTCAAAAACGTATCATCGAACACCAACTGATTCGGCAACGGGAAAACCGTCTGCCGCTGACGTAGCCTTGCCAGCAATACTTGCGCGTGTTCCTCAAATGCCTGTGCTTTTTCCGTATCTGCCGCAAAGGGGCGACGATTCGCAGGCGGCACTTCCGCCAACAAATGGCGATACAAACCGGCAATTTCCGCGTTATACGGCCCTGCATTAATCGGGTTTGCGCCCCCAACTTTTAACGCCCGTGTTTGAAAACGTTCCTGCTGTGGATTTTCTTTCTTCACCCGCTGGAAAAATCGTGTGTGAAATTCGCGGGCTAAACCAAAATGCTGTACCGGGGTAATGACAACATCCTCATCATCCCGTAGCGGGAAAAACACTTGTTTGCTCAAACGATCCAAATAGCCTTTATCCGACTGCTGTAAACGTTGCCGCAACACACCACCCAGTTTCTCTGCATCACCTTCACACAGACCCAAGCTCAATAATGCATCCCAAACCGCACCTTCACGTTGCGCCAACACATCCGCCATGCGTACACGTTGCCCATCCAGCAAAAACTCTGTGCCCAGCAAACGGATTTCCGCCGCCCATGCTGCATTCCCCGCACCCCCGACGGTACGCGTCAACGCCACTGAATGTGATGACATCCACGGCTGAATGTTCTGCCCTGTCTCGCGTGCTACATTTTGTTCAAACACCGCCCCCTGATTCACATTGGCATTGGGATATTTGAGGTTGTGTGTCCCCAATGCACTTTCAGCAACACCCAACAACGACTGCAAACGTTTTTCGTCTTGTAAAGCTTGTTTAGCGGTGGATTCATCAAATAACGCTTTGGGCTTGGTTGCTTTCCAAAACAGCGCGTTCAGCAAAGCCGTTAAGTATTGGCGCAACTCACCGTTGGCTACTTGCAGCAACGGCGAATCGTAACGGGTGAGAAGATCAGGAAGATTTTTCAGATCAATTTTGGCATCATCAAATTGCATACAGCCTATTTCCCCATAAGGATATTAATCTGACAATAAACTATTGTTTAATCAATGCCAACGATGACAAGCTTGTCAAAGGGGTGAAACATAATCAAAACGTATCAGGCCAACGCATCGCACCATGCAAAATGGCAAGAATATCGACTTGATTGGACAGAACTCGATAGACAACGATGAAAGGCGTTCCGGCAACAACCAATTCACGGGTAGTTGCTACGCGCCCTTCACGTCCGAGAAAAGGATGATCGGCTAACTGCCCTGTTCTACGTTCAATGAGATCGCACATAGCAAAAGCAGCAGGTGGATTTTCCATCCCAATGTATTCAAATAGGGCTTCCAAGTCATGGATAGCACCTTGCAACCATACAATTTTCATTAAAAAAACCTTATTTCAGTATTAAGCTATACAGGATGTTATTCTTCGTCTGCCCACAGGTCAACAGGTTTGCTATTATCTATCCGCATCCGCTTTACTAGTGGCTTAGAAATGTATTGCTGAATACAGCAAGTGAAAATTATCCGCCGAATAGGTGGCAGACAGCACATCCCCCGCTGGCATCCATCAGACGGGGGAATCCTTTTCAGTTCAGTTTTCCTTGTAAGCGTTTGCGTAAGTTGGCGAACACTTCGGAATGCTCTACCCCAACCTCTCCTGCATTAGCGCTGGCTAAACGCTTGTTGATCAGTTCCACCTGCCAGTAATGCAACTCAAGGTAACTATCAATTGCTTCATTGATCAGCGTGGAACGGTCACGCTGCATGGCTTGTGACAGTTGATCCAAAGCGACCCGCTTTTCACTTTCAATCCGAAAACCGATGGATTCTTTTGACATGGCATTGATCCTCAATGTTTGACGTTGTATAACGCTATATTACATCACCTAACATTGAGATTGCTACACAATGGCTATTTTACCTTCGCACCGCCAAGGCATTTACCTGTTGGAACAATGCCGCATCATGGTCAAAGATGAAAAGCTCACCTATGTGCGCCAAGAGGGTGCCTACCAAAAATTCTGGAGCATTCCGTATGGCAACACCTCCGTGTTATTGCTGGGAACGGGTACATCCATCACCCAACCCGCCGCCCGTTTGCTGGCAGAAGAAGGCGTAATGTTGGCATTCGTCGGCGGTGGCGGCTCACCCTTGTTTCTCGCTTCGCAAAGCGAATACCGCCCCACCGAATATCTGCAAGCATGGGTAAAATTTTGGTGGGATGAACAAAAACGCCTGCAAGTCGCCAAATATTTCCAGCAACAACGCTGTGAATTCGTGCGCAAAGCATGGAAAAAGGTAGAAAATCTCCCCGTTGACCCTGCCCCGCTGATTGAAACCTACCTGCAACAAATCGTCATCGCCCGCGACAACCAACAACTGATGGGCTACGAGGCTAACTTTTCCAAAAGCCTGTACGCACTACTCGCTCGCCACTTCAAGGTGAAATTTGAACGCAAACCAGGTGCAGGCGACACCCGCGATGCACACAACAGCTATCTGGATCACGGCAATTATTTGGCTTACGGCTTGGCTGCCACCGTTTTGTGGGTATTGGGCATTCCACACGCCATGCCCGTTTCACACGGGATGACCCGCAGAGGTGCATTGGTGTTTGATGTGGCGGATATGATCAAAGATGCCGTGATTTTACCCGTAGCATTTACGGCAGCCTCACAAAAGAAAAGCGATCAGGAAATGCGCAATCAATGCATTGCCTTCCTCGATCAAATGGATAGCCTGCCCTTCATGTTCAATCAAGTGAAAGCCGCCCTGCAACAAGTCAATGCGGAGGCTGCATGATTATCCTGTTTGTCAGCGAATGCGAACACAACGCCTTCAAACTTTCACGGCGCATCCTGAATAAATACGCCACGCAATTGGGGCGACGCACATGGATGGCACGCCTTTCCGAAGAAGGCTTACGCGACATTTACGCCGAACTTAAAAGCAAAGTAACCCGACAAATGTCGGTCAGTTGTCACCGGGTACGCGGTAACAATCGCACCACACTGGAATGGATTATTGGCACACGCAAACACTTCAACAACGAAGGTATGTTCGCCTTCAGTTGGACAAAGCGTGACATGCTGCAAACCGTGATCGAACCGACACCACAGGAACGCGCCGCCCGTTACCTCACCGAACTGGCAGGCTTATTCCACGATTTAGGCAAAGCCAACCGGCTCTTCCAAAACAAACTCAGCAAGAATGCCTCGACAGGTGAACCCTTACGCCACGAATACGTGTCATGGCTGATGCTGGAAAAAATCTTGGGGCAATCGCCAGATGACATGACGTGGATAGAGCGACTGGCGGATTACTCAACACTACACCCACGTTTGGAAGCGGCGTTTGCGGAGGGTTGTTACACCGATGCGGCACAACTCGAACGCCTCTGGCGGGACATTCAAGGCAATAATGACCCGACATTGGACACCAAAGTACACGATTTACCTTTACCCAATATCAACAACACACCATTGCTGCACCATCTGGCATGGTTGATTCTCTCGCACCATCGTTTGCCTCAAGGGGTGATGCGCTTGAATGGCAAACAGATGTTACGCGCTGGCTCACATATCCACCGTCCGTTTACGCACGACGTTTTTCTGGAATGCCTACAACCGATGGCTGACAAAAAAGCACTCTGGTCAGATAACCCGTGGTGGACACAACAAGTTGCTGCTAAAGCCACGCAATTACAGCATCTCATGCGGGCGAATCCCGAACTCAACCTGTCAGCACCCGATTGGATTCCCTTCATCGCCCACTATTGCCGCACCATGCTGATGTTGGGCGATCACTTTGTTTCCAACCAGAACACTCAGCAGTGCTTTACTGGAGACAAAAAAGCCGCGAAGCCGTTATATTTTGCCAATACCAACCGCGCTAAAGGCTGTATGGCAGCAACACTCAATGAGCATTTACGCGGTGTCGGCAAGGAAAGCGGCAGTCTGTTCCGTTTGGGTTTGCGCTTACTGGATAATCTTCCCGGCATCACGCCCGAAGCCCTGCCAGACGGTTTACGGCAGATTCACAAGCAACTCGATTCACCGTTTTACTGGCAGGATGATGCGTGCCAAAAAATCAAGGAGCGCGTCAAAGACGGCATCCAGGACAGCGGCTTTTTCGGCATTGTGTTAGCTCGCACCGGCGCAGGTAAAACCCGTGCCTGTGCGCGGCTGATGGCGCAACTTTCCCCACGAGTCCGTTACAACCTCGCACTGGGATTACGCACCCTGACCTTGCAATCCGGCACAGCTTACCGCGAAGAATTGGGACTGGACGATAAACAAGTCAGCACATTAGTCGGCTCAGAACTCGCTCGCCGCTTACACGAAATCAACCTTGAAGCATCCGGCAGTGAAAGCGCGACTTCGGATAATCTCGACGATCACGCCATTGACGGCATGGAAGACGTGGATCTGGACTTGCCGCCACAATTGCAAACCCTGTTGGCAACCGAACCCAAAAAACGCCTGTTGTTAACCGCGCCGATTCTGGTTTCTACCGTAGATTATTTAGTCGCCGCTGCAAACCCCAACCGCAGCCGCCATTTATATGCCAGTTTGCGCCTGATGACCTCTGACTTGGTGCTGGATGAAGTCGATGCCTACAGCGAAGAAGACCTGATCGTACTGGGCAAATTGGTGTATTTGTGCGGCTTGTTTGGGCGCAAAGTCTTGCTCGCTTCGGCAACCATCCCCCCTGCCCTTGCCGAACAGTTTTTTGCCGCTTACGAAAAGGGTTACACGCAATATTGCGCCCGCAAACAGCAAGAGCCGCGTTTATTCGCAGGTTGGTTTGCCGATCAAGCCAGCCTCAGCCGCGTGGAAAAATGCAGTAGCGAAGAAGCTTTTAACCGCACCCACGGCAACATTACCCAGCAATTGGTCGGGCAGTTGCAAGGCGAAACCGCCAAACGCCAAGCTGCGTTGCTGGAACTTCCCACCACGAAACCCGCCACAATGTATATTCACTCACACAAAACGGTCGATCTCAGCCCCGTCTTTGCAGCGGTATTAGCGCAGTGCCACACCTTCCACCAACAACACGCCATGATTGATCCACAAACGTGCAAACGGGTATCCATCGGTTTGGTGCGTTGGAGCAATACCGAACCGTGCTGGCGTTTCGCCGAATACTTGTTGCGACACGAACCCACACCTGACCAGCCGGATCACCGTGTATTGTGCTACCACGCCAAATTACTGCCCGTCGTGCGGTTTGAAGTCGAAAAACAGTTGGACGTGATGCTCAAGCGCAAGGATGAAGCCGAATTCCTGCAACATCCATTGGTGCGCCAAGCCTTGGATAGCAGCCCCGCGCAAACCATTATGCTAGTGGTTTCTGCCACCCCGATTGAAGAAATCGGGCGAGATCACGATTTCGATTGGGCAATCATCGAGCCATCATCAACCCGCGCCATTATTCAAACCGCCGGACGGGTACGCCGTCACCGCCCCACGACAGCGAATACCCAAAACATTGCCCTGCTATCCACCACCATCCGGGGCTACAAAGGCAACGACAAAGCGTTCTGCTACCCTGGTGTAGAAACCGACGGTTACACCCTCAAGCAACACCAAACCCAAGCGGTATATGACCTCGCCCTACTCACGCAAAATATTGATGCACGTTCCCTGTTAAGCCAAGAACAGGCACAAACCGCCGCCATTACCACGCTGGAACACCGCAAACTCCGCGATTGGTTAAGCGGCACAGCCAACCGCAATCCTATTTCACACATTGGTTTGCAGCACTTTATTCAATCCCCCTCAATGGCATTGAGCGATTATCACGCCAAACACAACCGCTTCCGCCGCGCTCACAGCAATCTGTTATTCTGGCTAGACGCGGAAAATCAATGGTATTGCCGCGAAGAAATCAAACACACTTTCGAGACAGTGGAGATCAAGCCTCCGAAACCCGAAGACATTTCTACCACGCGCTATTTATGCGACTGGAATGTTGAAGCGCTATACGATGACTTGAAAGCCAAACTCTTCGCCGACAAGGAAGAAACGCTGATTCGACAACAACTGATGAGTATTGAAAGTGCCTGTTACAGTGAAACCGACAAGAATCACACCCTGCGTTACCACCCTCTACTCGGCGTATATCGCCTGCGTTAGTGCCGATCACCATTTTTCCGTAACAGTTCCAGAAAGCCTATGGTAGACTTTCGCCATTCTTTAACCTGATCACTTATACCTGATGAAACACTTTCTGAACAAAACGTGGCGATGGCGTTCCTGCTGATACCCTGCTGGAAGTGTTTCATTACCCGTTTTATTTGGAAGTTCTTATGAATCAGGACATCTTTGATACCTATATTGCCCAAGGCTACAACCGCGTTCCTGTCCGCCGTACCATACTGGCTGACCTTGATACCCCGTTAAGTGCCTACCTCAAACTCGCTGACGCGCCCTATTCCTACCTGTTCGAGTCCGTGCAGGGCGGGGAAAAATGGGGACGTTATTCCATGCTTGGCCTGCCAGCACAAACCATCATCAAGGTGTTTGGCTTGCGGGTGGAAGTGCATCGCGCCCATCAACCCCTAGAAACCTTCGACGTAGCTGATCCGTTGGCGTGGATTACCACATTCCAGCAGCAATACAACGTACCCGATATTGACGGCTTGCCGCGCTTCAACGGCGGACTGGTCGGCTATTTCGGCTACGAAACCATCCGCTACATCGAGAAAAAACTCGCCAACGGGCGCGACAAACCCGACCCGCTTGGTACGCCGGACATTGTGCTAATGGTGTCGGATGAAGTCGTGGTCTTCGACAATTTGCGCGGCGAATTGCACTTAATCGTTTTGGCGGAAGCCAACGGTTACACGCAAGCCCAGCAACGCCTCGACGCTCTCGAACGCCAATTGCAGGAAGCCCGCCGCCTCTACCAACCCGCCCCCAAAGCAACACAGGTAGACGAAAGCGACTTCATTTCCGGCTTCACCGAGGACGGTTTCAAGCAAGCGGTGCTGGATGCGAAAGAATACATCAAAGCGGGCGATATTATGCAAGTGGTGCTG
Source organism: Thiothrix caldifontis (assembly GCF_900107695.1). Taxonomy (GTDB): domain Bacteria; phylum Pseudomonadota; class Gammaproteobacteria; order Thiotrichales; family Thiotrichaceae; genus Thiothrix; species Thiothrix caldifontis. The sequence continues at coordinate 16,500 of NZ_FNQP01000022.1, forward strand.
TCGCAACGTATGAGCATTCCGTTTGCCGCCCCGCCACTGGATTTGTATCGTGCCTTGCGCCGCCTCAATCCGTCGCCGTACATGTACTTCCTGAATCTGGGTGATTTCCACATCGTTGGTTCCTCGCCGGAAATTCTGGTGCGCCTCGAAGATGACGTAATTACCGTGCGCCCGATTGCCGGAACGCGCCGCCGTGGTGACACCGAACAACGCGATCAGGAACTCGAAACCGAATTGCTCAACGACCCCAAAGAACTCGCCGAACACCTGATGCTGATCGACCTTGGGCGCAACGATGCCGGGCGCGTCAGCGAAATCGGCTCGGTCAAACTCACCGACAAAATGATCGTGGAACGCTATTCGCACGTCATGCACATCGTTTCCAACGTCACCGGCAAATTGCTGCCGGGGCTGGATGCGATGGATGTATTACGCGCCACCTTCCCCGCCGGAACCGTCAGTGGTGCGCCGAAAATCCGCGCGATGGAAATCATCGACGAACTCGAACCCGTCAAACGCGGCGTGTACTCGGGCGCGGTCGGCTATCTGGCGTGGAATGGCAATATGGATACTGCGATTGCGATTCGTACCGCCGTCATCAAGGATGACGTGCTGCACATCCAAGCGGGCGCGGGTGTGGTTTACGACTCCGTACCGCAATCGGAATGGGATGAAACCATGAACAAAGGTCGTGCGGTATTCCGTGCTGCCAGTGCTGCATTATCCGGCTTGAACGGCAAACACAAATAAGGAGGGTGAACATGAAATTGCTAATGGTCGACAACTACGATTCGTTCACCTACAACCTCGTGCAATACTTCGGCGAACTGGGTGCGGATGTGCAGGTAGTGCGCAACGACGAAATCCCCGTCGAAGCGATTGACGACATTGCACCGGACAAAATCGTACTATCACCAGGGCCTTGCACCCCGACAGAAGCGGGTATTTCCATCCCTACCCTGCTGCGGTTTGCGGGCAAAATCCCGATTTTGGGCGTATGCCTTGGGCATCAATCCATCGGGCAAGCGTTCGGCGGCAAGATCATCCGCGCCAAAGAAATCATGCACGGCAAAATTTCCTTGGTGCATCACAAAGGTGTCGGCGTATTCACCGGCTTGCCCAGCCCGTTTGAAGCCACCCGCTACCACTCGCTGGTGATCGAGCAAGAAAGTATTCCCGACTGTCTGGAAATTACCGCCTGGACAGAAACCGCCGATGGCAAGCTGGATGAAATCATGGGTGTGCGCCACAAAACGCTGCCAGTGGAGGGCGTGCAATTCCACCCCGAATCCATCCTCACCCAATACGGGCACGACATGTTGCGGAATTTCTTGGATGGCAAGTAAAAATATCATGACTGCTGAACCCGCCACTCTCCTGCGTCGCCTCGGCGCAATCCTCTACGACACCGTACTCGCTGGTTTCAGCGTGGTAATTGCTGCCGCGATTCCCGCTTACGCTTTCACCGCATTGACTGGCGCAAAAGTACCGGATGCCATCATGGTCTTGGTCTACGTCGCCATGACCTACGGCTTTTTCGGTTGGTTTTGGACGCATGGCGGGCAAACACTGGGAATGCGAGCGTGGAAACTGCGCGTTGTCACCCCCGATGGACAAGCGATCAATTGGCAGCAAGCCCGTTCCCGGTGCCTGTGGGCATTGCTCAGTTGGGCAACGCTGGGGGCTGGCTTTTTGATTGCCTTATTTGACCCCGAACACCTAACCTGGCATGACCGTTTCTCACACACACGTTTGGTGCGTATCCACAAAAAGTAATCACGCCGCAGGTTTGGGAATCACAAATCCCAAATTGTGTACCGAAAACGCCCCTAGCTTGCGATCACTGAAAAAACATTCCAAGGTCTTGCGCACCGACGGAAACGCCAACTCGCCCCACGGGATTTCATGCTCGTGGAACAAGCGCGTTTCCAGACTTTCCACCCCCGGCGAAAAGTCGTCTGACACCAATTCGCAGCGGTACAACATGTACACCTGATTGATGTGCGGAATGCTAATCACCGTATACAGCCGCAAATCCCGCAAGCTGGCATTGGCTTCTTCACGCGCTTCGCGGGCAGCGGCTTGGTCGGTGGTTTCGCCGTTTTCCATGAAGCCCGCAGGCAATGTCCACAAGCCGTAACGCGGTGCAATCGCCCGCCGACACAGCAACACCTGTTCGCCCCACACCGGCAACGCCCCGGCCACAATCTTGGGGTTTTGGTAATGAATCACCCCACAGGCATCGCATACAAAACGCAGGCGATCGTCGTGTTCAGGGATTTTTAAACTCACGGTTGCGCCGCAATCGCTGCAATAATTCATGTTTTCTCCCAAAATAATGCTATCCTAGCCTGCTTCATTTTCTGCTGTACTGTTTATACCATGAAACCCGTCCTCGCACTGATTGGTCGCCCTAATGTAGGCAAATCCACCCTATTCAACCGCCTGACCCGTTCGCGTGACGCGCTCGTTGCCGATTTCCCCGGCTTGACCCGTGACCGCAAATACGGCACTGGCGAACTCAACGGACGCAGCTACATGCTGATCGACACGGGCGGTTTGAGCGGTGAAGAAGTCGGTATCGACGAACACATGGCGAAACAAACCCGTGCCGCGATGCAAGAAGCCGATGCGATCTTATTCATCGTCGATGGCAAGCAAGGGCTGACCGCCGCTGACCAACAGATTGCGCAAGACATCCGCGTGATGGGCAAGCCGGTTTACCTGCTCGTCAATAAAATCGACGGGGTGGATGCGGATCAAGCCTCCTCCGAATTTTACTCGCTCGGCTTTACCGAGGTGTTCCAGATTGCAGCGGTGCAAGGACGCGGCGTGACCGTGCTGATGACGGCGGTACTCGACAGCCTCGGCGCGGATTTCGATGTCGAGGAAGAAGAGGAAGACGACGGCAGCATCCGCATCGCCTTCGTGGGTCGCCCAAATGTCGGCAAATCGACCCTGATCAATCGCATTATGGGTGAAGAGCGCGTGATTGCGTTCGACCAACCGGGCACGACCCGTGACAGTATTTTTATCCCGTTTGAACGCAATGGGCAAGCATACACCCTGATCGACACCGCTGGGGTACGTCGCCGCAGCCGCGTGGATGAAACCATCGAAAAGTTCAGCATTATCAAAACGCTGGATGCGATTCAACGTTGCCACGTCGTCATTATGCTGGTGGACGCGCACGACAGCATTACCGACCAAGATGCGCACTTGCTGGGGTTGATTTTGGATGCGGGCAAAGCCTTGGTGCTGGCTGTGAACAAATGGGATGGCATGGAATCCGACGAGCGCGAATGGATCAAGCAACAGCTTGAAGTCAAACTGCCGTTCCTCGATTTCGCCGAAAAGTACTTCATCTCCGCACTGCACGGCTCTAACGTCGGCTTGCTGTATACGGCAGTGAAACGCGCTTACGATTCCGCCATGCTCAAAGTGCCAACGCCACGTTTGACCCGTATTCTGGAAATGGCAGTGCAACAGCATCAGCCGCCGTTGACCCGTGGGCAACGCATCAAACTGCGCTACGCTCACCAAGGCGGCAGCAACCCGTTCCGCGTCATTATTCATGGCAACCGTACCGATTACGTGCCGGATATGTATACACGCTACCTGACCAACTATTTCCACAAAACGCTGAAATTAGTTGGCAGTCAGGTGCGAATTGAATACAAAGGCGGCGAAAATCCGTATGAAGGCAAGCGCAATACGCTGACACCGCGTCAGGAACACACCAAGAAGCGGCTGGCAGCGCGGATTCATAAGATTAAGAAGAGCGAGAAGAAAAAGAAGTAAGCCCCCCTTCCCCAGCCCTTCCCCCGCAAGGGGGGCAGGGAGGAAGAGTTAGTCGAGTAGCAGTTTCAGTGAGACTAATAGCGACACAGTTACTAGGACAGGGCGGATCAGGCGTGTACCGTGCTTGACCGCCATGTGCGAACCGATGTAACTGCCGATCACCTGCCCTATTCCCATCACCAACCCTGCCAACCACACGATATGCCCTGAGAGCGCGAAAAACAGCAGCGAGGCAATATTGCTGGTGAAATTCAGCAGTTTGGTATTGCCAGTAGCTTTTGGCACACCATACCCCAGCAGCGCCACGTAGCCCATCATGAAAAATGTCCCTGTACCGGGGCCAAAAAAACCATCGTAAAAACCTGCCCCAAAGCCGACAGTCAGCGCAAACACAGGGGGTGAAATTACCTGATGCTTATCCGCATCACTGATTTTCGGTGAGAATAAGAAGTACAGCGCGAATGCTATCAGCAAGACCGGAATCGCTTTTTCCAACAGACTGGCATCAAGCTGCTGCACCAGCAATGTGCCGCACACCGAGCCAAGAAACGTCAGCGCAATTGCCAGCTTTTGCCCTTTCACATCAACTAGCCCGTGGCGGGTGTAATTGATAGCAGCCGTGGATGAACCGAAACTTGCCTGCAATTTATTGGTTGCCAGCGTTTCCAGTGGGGTAAAACCTGCCCATAATAACGCAGGAATGCAGATCAAACCGCCGCCACCGCCAATGGAATCCACCCATCCGGCAATGATAGCGATGACGAACAGGGCTAAGAGTAATTCCATTGTGAACCTTGACGCTGGTATTAAAGAAAGCAGTTATCTTGCAGTGCAGTATAATTGATGGATTGCTATAATCACACATCGCCCTCAGCACACGGATGTCCCCATGCTACTCACCCCCGAAAAGCCTTACGTGGGCAAATACGCCTTCGACCACCTCGGTTTTCGCCCCTTCTTTCTCGCTGCCGGATTGTTTGCTGTTATTGGCATGATCCTATGGGCAGGTATCTACGGTTTCGGGTGGACAGGTTTACCACCCACTTACCCTGCCATCACTTGGCACGCGCATGAAATGGTATTTGGCTACGCCGTTGCCGTCGCCACTGGTTTCTTGCTCACAGCCGTAAAAAATTGGACGAATCAACAAACCCTGAACCAAACCCCGTTGCTGGTATTAGCCGGTGTGTGGCTCTTGGCACGCCTATTACCCTTTGCCGGTGTACCGTTAAGCGTTATTGCCATCATCGACACGCTGTTTTTACTGTGGCTGACGCTGGCGCTTGCCCGCCCGATTATTCGTACTAAGCAATGGAAACAGGCTGCACTGGTAGGCAAAATTGCCTTGCTGATTCCGGCGAACATTGTGTTTTATCTGGGCTTACTCGGTTATTGGGCGCAAGGCACTCAGGTCGGTTTGTATGCCGGTTTCTACCTGATTTTGGCGCTGATATTCACAATGGGGCGGCGCGTGATTCCGTTTTTTATTGAACGCGGCGTGGGTTGCCCGTTTACTGCCAACAACGATGTCTGGCTGGATCGTTTCAGTTTGGTGTTATTTGTATTGTTTGTAGGGGCGGATGTGTGGGCATTAGCCACGGGCAATCCCTTGGCGGGGCTGCTCAGCGGTATGTTTGCTTTGGTACAAGTGCTGTTACACGCTTTCCGTTTACACGGCTGGTATCACCCTGCTATTTGGGAAAAACCGCTGTTGTGGTCACTTTACTTGGCGTATGGCTGGCTTATCTTTGGTTTCCTGCTGAAATTCCTTAATCTTGCGGCAGGCATTGCGCCTGTGTGGATTCACGCATTCGCCTATGGCGGGATTGCCATGATGACCTGCGGCATGATGACACGGGTAGCATTGGGGCATACTGGGCGCAATGTGGCGGAACCTCCGGCGATTCTAGTCATCATTTTCTTGCTGTTGTTTGCGGGTGCATTCGTGCGCGTGGTGAATGCCGCACTTGTACCAGAGTTCTACGCGATGTGGATTCTAAGCGCACAATTGCTATGGATAACCGCTTTTGCGCTGTTTGTGTGGCAGTATGCGCCCATGTTGCTGAAACCGCGTATTGACGGGCGTTACGGCTAACTTTCACACTGCTTGCACAATCTGGGCGTAGAATCCGTCCTCATTGGGACAAAGGACAACCTGAACACATGAAAAAAATCATCCTCCCCCTGCTGGTCATTGCTATTGGTGTCGGTTTGGGCAAATTTCTGATTGCCACCGGCCCCGAAGCCGAAAAGCAGCCGCAGGAAATCCGCCCTACCTTGGTTGAAGCGCAAACACTGGCATTGCAAGATTACCGCGTCAATGTCAACGCCTCCGGCATTGTCAAAGCACAAACCCAAACCAATCTGGTGGCGGAAGTCTCCGGCAAAGTGTTGAAAATTTCCCCCAACTTTCAAGATGGTGGGTATTTTGATAAAGGTGCCCCCCTGCTCAAACTGGATGCCGACAACTACACCAACGCCATCACCATTGCCGCAGGCGATTTAGCCCAAAAGCAGCTTGCCCTCGAAGAGCAGCAAGCCCAAGCAAAACTGGCACAACGTGACTGGAATTTGCTGGATAGCAGCAAAAATCGTACCCAAAGCGACCTTGCCGCCCGCCGCCCACACATTGCCGCCGCGCAAGCCGCGATTGCTGCTGCCGAAGCCAAGCTCCAGCAAGAAAAGCTCAACCTCAGCCGCACCCGCATAACCGCCCCTTACAGCGGGCGCGTACAAGAAAAGCGTGTCGAAGTCGGGCAATACGTCACCCCTGGCACGGTATTGGGCGTGATCTACGCCACCGATGCAGTGGAAGTGCATTTACCGCTCTCACTGGCGCAATACGACCTGTTAGGAATGCCTGAAGCATTCCGCGACAAAGCTGCCGACCCTGCCGCGATGCCCGCCGTCGAATTTCGCCCCAGCAATGGCAACCGCAGCGATGTCTGGCAAGGGCAAGTGGTACGCAGCAGCGCCGCACTTGACGAAAAAAGCCGTCAAATCAGCGTGATTGCACAAATCGACCAGCCGTTTATTGCGCGGGAAGGCGTATCTGCACCGTTACGCATCGGGCAATACCTCAATGCCAAGATTGCAGGCAAACTGTTCAACAACGTGTATAGCCTGCCCAGTGCGGCGGTACGCCAAGGCAAAGAAATCCTGCTGCTACGCGAGGGCAAAGTCGCCGTACAACCCATTAACGTGGTGTGGAATGCCGAAAAAGAAGTCGTATTTCAAGCCGATACCGACCTCAATGGGCAACGGGTGATTACCACGCCCCTACCGCTGGCAACCGATGGCCAAGCCGTGCAAGTGGCGGGCGAAAAAAAGCCACAAGGTAAGCCAGCAGACACACCGCAGGAGTCCAAACCATGATCGCTTGGTTCGTCCGCAACCCCGTTGCTGCCAATATCCTGATGGTGCTGATCATGGTGCTGGGGCTGTATTCCACTTTCAAACGCATTCCGCTGGAAGTGTTCCCCGAATTTGAGCTGGATATTGTCAATATTACTGTCGCCTACCCCGGCGCGACCCCCAAAGAGGTGGAAGAAGGTATTATTACCCGCGTCGAAGAAGCGATTGCCGACCTGCAAGGTATTACCGAAATCCTCAGCGATGCATCCGAAGGCTCGGCACAAATGCGCGTCGAAATCGACAAACAGCATGACGTGACCGAGCTGGTCAACCAGATCAAAACCCGTGTGGATGGCATCACCAATCGCTTACCCGCCGATGCCGAACGCCCCGTGGTCGAACAGCTTACCCGCCGCCGCGAAGTCATTAGCGTAATACTCGGCAGCAATGTGTTGTCGGAAACCGAATTGCGCCTGCAAGCCGAAGCTGTGCGCGATGAAATGCTGCGCTTGCCCGGTATTACCCAAGCCGATTTAGGCGGGGTACGCCCATTTGAAATCAGCATCAGCGTGCCGCAAGCTACCTTGCGCCAATACGGAATTACCCTCGACACCATTGCGCAAGCGATCCGCAATGCGTCGCGGGATATTCCCGGTGGCACGGTCAAAACCAGTGGTGGCGATATTTTGGTGCGTAGTTTGGGGCAAGCCTACAAACAAGCCGAGTTTGCGAATATCACCGTCATTAGCGGCACGGATGGCTCGCGCATTCGCCTCGGTGACATTGCCAGCATCAATGACGGCTTTAACGAAGACGAACTTTATTCCGAATACGACGGGCAAAAAGCGGCGTTTATCAACGTCTACCGTATTGGCGACCAGAACGCGATTACGCTGGCAAACACCATCAAGGATTACATTGCCGAACGCCGCGCCAGCCTGCCCGCCGGAACCACGCTGGATTATTGGCGCGACAATTCCAAAACCATTAAAGCACGTCTGTCTACCCTCACCTCCAGTGCTATCCAGAGTGCGATTTTGGTGTTTATTGTGCTGACGCTGTTTCTGCGCATTGATTTGGCGTTTTGGATCATGCTAGGAATTCCGGTGAGTTTTCTCGGCGCATTGTGGCTGATGCCGGAACTCGGCGTCACCCTGAATCTGGTCAGCATGTTCGCCTTTATTCTGGTGCTGGGGATCGTGGTCGATGATGCCATCGTGACGGGGGAAAATATTTACTCGCACGTCAAACGCCACGATGACCCCATGCGAGCGGCGGTGGAAGGCACGCAGGAAATCACCGTACCGGTTACGTTTGGGGTCATGACAACGGTGGCAGCCTTCACGCCGTTGCTAATGATGGGGGGGGATCGGGGGCCGATTTTCGCGCAAATCCCACTGATTGTGATTCCGGTGCTGCTGTTCTCACTGATCGAATCCAAGCTGATTCTGCCGGTGCATTTGCGCCATTTGCACCCACGGCGTGAGGATGAAATCGGTGCATTCACCCGTTTTCAGCGCAAGTTTTCACACGGATTGGAAACCTTTATCGAGCGCGTTTACCGCCCTTCACTCAACGCAGCACTCAACTGGCGTTATCTGGTCATCAGCGTATTTATTGCGCTATTTATCCTGAGCCTGACTTTACCAATGAGCGGGCGCATGAAATTCACGTTTTTCCCGCGTGTACAAGGCGAGTTTGCCACCGGCACACTGCAAATGCAGGAAGGCACCCCCATTGAAGTGACCACCCGCAACGTTGAACGCATGGCAAACGCCGCCCAGCAATTGCAGGAAAAGTACATTGAACCCACCACTGGCGCGAGCATTATCCAGCATATTTTGGTGACGGTAGGAGCAACAGGTTCATCCGGCAGACGCGGCGAAAGCGCAGGCAAATCACACCTTGCCAGTGTTACCTTTGAAATCACCGCACCGGAAGAACGTACCCTAGACATCAGCAGCACCGCCTTAACCAATGAATGGCGCAAGCTGATTGGGCCCATTCCGGGCGCACAGGAAGTCAGTTTCCGTGCCGAAATCGCCCAAGGCGGCAGCCCGTTAGCAGTGCAATTGCGTGGCAATAATTTCGAGGACATGGCAGTCGTTGCCGATAAAATCAAAGCCAAAATGGCGGAATACGACGGCGTATTCGACATTAAAAACAGTTTTGAAGGTGGCAAACAGGAGGTGCAATTGCGTATCCGCCCCGAAGCCGAACAACTGGGTTTAACCCTTGGCACAGTGGGTACGCAAGTGCGCCATGCAATTTTTGGTGCTGAGGCACAGCGTATCCAACGCGACCAGTCCGAAGTTAAAGTCATGGTGCGTTACCCCAAAGAGGAACGTTACTCGCTCTCCGATTTGCAAAACTTGCTGATTCGCAGCGCGGATGGCGCAGAAATTCCGCTAAGTGAAGTGGCGGACATCACTTTAGGGCAAGGTGCGCCGAAAATTTCTCGGGTCAACCGCCAGCGCGTCATTGACGTGACCGCTGACGTAGACAAAGGGCGCATTAATATTCCCAAAGTGGTGGCTGACCTCAAAGCTTGGATGCCGGAAGCGCTCGCCGACTACCCCAGCGTCAGTTACGACATGGAAGGCGAGCAGAAAGAGCAGAAGGAGTCGATGGGTAGCCTGATATTGGGCTTAGGTTTTGCGCTAATGGCGATTTATATCTTGCTGGCGATTCCGCTGCAATCGTATACACAACCGCTGGTGGTGATGAGCGTCATTCCGTTTTCAATCATTGGCGCATTGGGTGGACATTTGCTGATGGGCATGGATTTGAGCATTAGCAGCATGTTCGGCTTGCTGGCACTCTTTGGGGTGGCTGTGAATGACGCGCTGGTAATGGTGGATCGCATCAACCAAAAACTTAAAGAAGGTTTAGCCGTGGCGGACGCAGTGCGTGAGGCGGGTGTAGCACGTTTCCGCCCGATATTGCTGACCTCCCTGACCACATTTGCGGGGATGACACCGCTGATTCTGGACAAAACCACGCAAGCGCAATTTCTGATTCCGATGGCGGTGACGCTGGGGTTCGGGATTTTGTTTGCGACATTTTTGGCGCTGTATTTAGTCCCTGCCTTGTATTTAATGGGAGGCGATGTGCGCGAATTGCCCGCTAAACTGTTCGGCAAGTCTCACAAAATCGCCAACACGTCCGCCAAGGATTCAATGGTGTAATCCGGCTCAAACGGGTGCGCGTCGGCTTCGCGCCGGTAATGGATGGTGGTCATGCCGAAACGCTTGGCCACCGCCAGATTTTCGCGGCGGTCGTCGATGAAGGCGATGTGTTCACCCCCTACCCCGCTGGCTTTTATCAGCACTTCGTAAATCGCGGGTTCGGGCTTTTGGCACTGAACCGCACCGCTGATAATGCGTGGCTCGAAACGTTCGCTGAAGGCAAATCGCGCTTCCAACATCTCACCCCATTCCGCCCCCAAATTGGAGAGGATGCCGAGGCGGTAACGCTGTGACAGCGTGTACGTCACGTCTGCCAAATCCGCATCCAATTCAAAAAAGTTGAGAAATTGTTGGCGAATCGGCGATTCCAGCGTCAAGCCGATACCTTCCCAAAACGCCGCTTCGCTAATCTGCCCGCCGGTGTAAGCATCGTAATACGGCTTGACGACGGCTTTGGTTGTGGTGGGTGGTAACAACGGTAGCAAACCGTGGGTGACAAGGTGTCCGTCGGAAATCACGACACCGAACAGGTCGAAGGCGATGAGTTTGAGGGTGGGTTGCATGGTTTAGCTTAGCTCTCGATTGTGGGTAACAACGGCGTTATAAGGGCAATACAACGCGCAGCTCTTCGCCGAGTTCGTAAACATTGACCTCTTTGCCAATTTGCTGCATTTCGCGGTAAATCATCGGGAAACCGCGCCCTAAACGGTCGATGTAGCGCAGATTATCCATGAACTTCAGCAGCACCGGATTGGAAGCATAGGATACGCCAGAACGCAGTTTTTCCACCGTCACGGTATTTGGCAAACGCCCCGGACTGATGCACTCGATGCGGTCATCAAACATGAAAATGCGGATGCGCGAGCCAGCAATCGCGTAATTGCGATGGACACAAGCATTCACCACCATTTCACGCAACACCTTATCGGGCGGCAGTTGGCGGGTATCTTTGCGCTTCATGCCTTCGATGGTGGAAGGACGCAACAGGTTATTTTTCATCACGGCGACAGCAGCATCCACTTGCTGGGGCAATGTACCAATGATTTCTTGGCGGTCGATCAACTCAGCCGCGATTTCCAAACCGTTAAAGTGGGCAAACATAATGGCAGCTTGCGGCAAATAGCGTGACGGGTTGATGCCGAACATTAGCAAACCGCCAATGGTGGGTTCGCCAGAGGGCGCAAGAATATCGGTATTGATCAATAACTGACGGCGGGCAATATCCGCCTCCTTGGAAAACTCAAACCCGTAGTTGGCGAAATAGCTATCGAGTGCCGCCATATTGAGGTCGTTGATGCTGGCGTTGGCGACTGGCAGGGTGTCGTAATGGAACACGCCGGACATTTGAAACAAGCGCATCAATTCGGCTTGTGTTGCCACGCGATTGGTTGAGCCGACCCGCATCAGGTATTTGTCACCCGTTTGGTAAGGCTTGTCGCTGCCTTTGGGAACACCGACTACCGCAACCCACGTTGCATTGATCGCGACGGTTTCGTAAGTCACTGTCAAGGCGGGAATCACGGCAGTGCGGGCGATATTCATCGCCCACTCTTCGAGTTGCTCTGAACCGTCAATACCAAGCACCGTGCCGTCATCCGCCACACCGAGCAGGATTGTACCGCCCGCGCTGTTAGCGAATGCCACCATTTCACGGGCTAAGGCTTCAGGGCGTAGCGGCAATGCCTTGAATTCGACGGCGGCGTTTTCGCCTTGTTGAATGAGGGTTTGGAGTTCTTGAAGGTTCATGTTTGGCTCTGGTTGCGTTTCATCGTGCTTACTTCGTTAAAGTAAATCATTGTATCTTCACCACATCCAGTTGTTCACTATCGGTCAGCACCACCCATGCGCTGAGTTTGGGTAATGCGGCGATTTCGGGCACAGACAAATAGCCTTGCACTTGCGTAATGCCTTCTTCCCGTTTGGCATCCCAGCCTTTTACACCCTCGGACTTTTTGGCGTATTTCAGTTCGATCAGATGCTGGTGCGGCACGGCATACGGGCTGCGTTCCAACAGCAGGATGTCAGGGTAACGGTGATTCATTTCGCGCTCGCTTTGGATGAAATACACAGGGGAATGGTAGAGCAGCGTCAGCAGCAAGGTTTTGATGTGCTTTTCATCCATCTTCATGAAATCGCAGTTGGAAAGCACCTGCAACACCCGCTGCATTTCATCCATTAACGGCTGGATGTCGTCTTGCAACGCCAGCATTTCAATGGCTTGCGTCAAAGATTGGTTGGGAATGCTGATCTGGTTGCGGCGTTCCAGCTCCACCTTGAAGTAGTGGAAATAGAGTTCGCGGATCACATGGTTGGGGATGGCAAACACCGTCTGCGTCAGGGTGTTGCCGCTAATGGTCACAAACCCCATGTAAGCCAGCAGGCTGATAAAATCGTCACGGCTGAAATTTTTGTCCAGCTCAAACTTGCGTTGCTGTTGGGCTTTTACCGTGCCAGTCGTGACCAACTCATCCAGCACTTGGTAATTGGCTTCACGGTCGCCGATGCCAAACAGTGCCATGATTTTGCGGTAATCGGAGGCGATATTCTCGTCCAGCATTTGTTCAGGGTAAGCGCATTCTTCCAAGCGGAAATTATCAAGGAAATACAGCACCATATTGGCGTTGTATAACGTTTCGGTTGCTTTGGGGTGAAAACGGTAGCCGTTGTACCAGTGTGCCATGTCATCCAACAAAACGTTGGTGTCCAACTGGCAGGTTTCAACCAATGGCTGAATCAAAGCCGCGACTTCTGTTTGAGTGAAGCCCATTGCAGCGTTGAAATCCCGGTGCAGCGACAGGTTTCTGGCGATATTGAACCCGCTGGTCATGCTGTCGAGCATCAACGGGGTAACACCTGTGATGAACAAACGGTCTACTGTGCCGCGCTGAGTGGCTGCCTTGATCGTTTCGTAAAAACTGCGCACGAAACCGCCCTTCCCCATCACGCTTTGGAATAGCTTTGGGTCATCCGCCAGCATCGAATTGGCAAAATGGTCGTATTCGTCGATCAACAGAAAGATTTTTTGCCCACGAGCCGCACTGAAAAAGGCTTCCATTTTTTCGTAGGAAGAATAGCTTTTATCAACACTGGTGATGGCTGCGGCTGGGTAAGCGTAGCGTTCCAGCGTGCTTTTCAAAGCCACATCGACTTTATGCGTAAACGAACGCTCGACCGATTCCGCGCTATCCGTGGCAATCCCGCTGAACTCCATGAACAGCACCTGATAGCTGCTGCGCGTCGGGGTGGGGTGTTGCCCGATGTGGAGTTGGGAAAAAATCGCGTCGAAATCCGCTTGATGCTTTACGTCGTAGTAATACTCCAGCGCCGAGATGAACAGGCTTTTTCCGAAACGGCGTGGGCGCAACAGAAAGTGGTACTGCCCATCGGCTTCTAACGCAGCGATGTAGGCGGTTTTGTCCACATAGACAAAACCTTCGGTGATGACTTTCTTGAAATTGCTCAAGCCGTAGGGGATTTTCATGGCACGTCCTGCACGGTGGTGATGTGGCAGATGATAGCATATTGCAGTGTAGCGTTTGCGGTGGTGTGCTGCTGTTGTCAAGTCCCGATAAGTAGACACCATCTTGACAGGGTATAACTATTGTCATACCCTAAGCAGCATGAAAACAGCAGTATCCATACCCGACCCAATATTCCAAGCGGCAGAAGTTTTTGCTCATCATTTTGGTATTTCCAGAAGTGAGCTTTATGCAAAAGCCATTAAAGAGTACATCGCCTCAAGAAGATATATTAATGTCACAGAAGAGCTTAATAAAATCTACTCAGATGAGTCCTCATATTTAGAGGATGAATTACATGCAATGCAGATCAAATCCATCCCGCGAGAAGAATGGTAATGAAAAGAGGAGAAATATGGTGGGCTTCGCTTGAAGAACCAAGAGGTTCAGAACCGGGTTATAAAAGACCTGTTGTCATCATTTCATCTGACGATTTCAACCAAAGCAGAATACAAACCGTCGTTGTCGCCATCGTGACATCAAATTTACGATTAGCCAATGCTCCGGGCAATATTTCCATATCCAAAAGAGATTCAGGACTTTCAAAAGAGTCTGTTATCAATGTCTCACAGATTTTGACTCTTGATAAAGTATTTCTAACCGAGAAAGTAAGCAGACTACCAGACAAAAAAATATTAGCACTTGATGAGAGCTTAAAACTGAGTTTGTCACTTTTCTGAGAACACAAAAAGCATAATGCCCCATGACACACCCCTACTCCCGAATCTTCCTACTCAGCCACATGCGAGCCTACAGCAGTTTGCTAGGGCATATTATCGGCTCACACCCGCGTATCAATGGCTATTACGAAATGCACCAAAGCTACCTCAGCGACGCTGATCTAGCCCAGCAAATCGCGGATTACAGCCAACACGATAGCTTAAAACCCGACAGTCACTATCAGTTTGATAAACTGTTGCACAACGATTATCGGCTGAATTTAAGCCTGCCCGCGTTGCAAGATGCCGTCATTTTTATTGCATTGCGCCAACCTGAGCCAACCATAAAAAGCATCATTAAGTTATTTCGGCAAAAATCCAGCGATGATTTGTACGCGCAACCCACTGGGGCAACCAACTATTACCTTGAACGCTTGCAAACCCTTACCGACTTCGCCCAGCAACACCCACAACGTTATTACTATTTTGATACCGAAAAAGTCTGTACTGACACCGACCGCTTATTAAGCCAGTTACAGCAATGGATAGGCGTAGCTGAACCGTTATCGCGTGAATACGGTAGCTTTGCCAAAACGGGCGTAGCCGGTGCGGGGGATACCTCACCGCTCATTCACACCGGCAAAATATTACCGGATTTTCAGGAAGCGGTGGATGATGTGGAACTGGATGCGGCGTTATTGCAACAGGCAGAACAGGCTTATCAAAGCAGCCGTGCTTTATTGCTGCACTACGCCAAACAGCATGGCTAATAATCGACTTTTTTACGCCCCGATTTAATGTCGCTGTGCTTTTTCTTGCTGTCAAGCCGCTTGAGCCGCGAGCTAAACGTCGGGCGCGTGGCTTTGCGCTTCTTTTGCACTTTGGTGGCATCCGCGATTAATTGTTGCAAGCGTTCGAGCGCGTCCGCACGGTTTTTTTCCTGACTATTGTGGGTTTGCGCCTTGATGACTACCACACCATCAGTGGAAATGCGCTGATCAGCGTAGCTCAACAACTTTTCTTTCCAACTCTCCGGCAATGAAGAAGCGCGGATGTCGAAACGCAAGTGAATCGCGGTCGAGACTTTATTGACGTTTTGCCCGCCGGAACCTTGAGCGCGGATGGGTTGGAAATCGAGTTCTTCGGGCGGAATGATCATATTGCGCATCCTAATGGGTGATCATTACTAGTGAAACCCAGTATAACGTATAACAAACCCCAGAAATATCAGCACTACCCACAACCTGCTAAACTGCTTCCATAACCCAATAATATCACCGCGTTACCGCTGTCTGAGGAGGCCATCCCATGAAGTACCTGTTACCCATCCCGCTCACGCTGGCATTACTCGCCGGAGCAACCCACGCCGCCACGCCCGCTGGCACACCCACCCAACTCGAAGCCGGTTTAGTCAACCCCGGCGCAATCGACAAACCCGCTTGGTTCAAAGAATCCTTCCTCGACCTGCGCGACGACATAAAAGAAGCGAATGCCGCGAATAAACGCACCGTGCTGTATTTCTACCAAGATGGCTGCCCGTATTGCACCAAATTAATCCAAGAAAATTTCGGCAAGGAAGACATCACCGCCAAGACCCAGAAAAACTTTGACGTGATTGCCATCAATATGTGGGGCGACCGCAATGTGACCGACGTTGACGGCAAAGAAACCACCGAAAAAGCCTTCGCCGCCGAATTGAAAGTGCAATACACCCCCACCATGCTGTTCCTCGACGAAGCCGGAAAAGTGGTACTGCGCGTCAACGGCTATTACGCCCCCGACAAATTTGAGATGGCGCTGGATTTTGTCGCCGGTAAACACGAAAAAGACGGCAGTTTCAAAGACTACTTCGCCAAGCTCAAAGCCGATGGAAAAACCGATAGCAAAGTCGCTGCCACGACTGACAAAACTTACATCCTGCCCGCCGCCTTGCCTGCGCCGTTACGCCTGCAAGACGCTCGCAAAGACAGCAAACGCCCGCTCATGGTGGTATTCGCGCAAACCGAATGCGACACCTGCGACGAACTCTACAATGACATTTTCAAACGCAAAGAACTCGCGTATTCCCTCAGCAATCTCGATCTTGCCCAAGCCAACCCCGACGATAACACCAAAATCCAAACCCCCGATGGCAAGGAAATGACAGTGGCAGAATGGGCAAAAACGCTGGAAATCAAATACAGCCCCAGCCTCGTCTTCTTCGATACCGCTGGCAAAGAAGTCTTCCGCACCGAAGCCTACTTCAAAGCCTTCCACACCCACGGCGCAATGGATTACGTCACCTCTGGCGCGTATGCCTGGATGCCCGAATTCCAACGCTACCTGCAACACCGCCGCGAAGCCCTAGCCGCCCACGGCTTCCCGGCGAATTTGATGGAATAACTATTGCAATGATTTGCTCAAATGTCCCGCAAACGTTTCCGCTGGCATAAACCCAACCACGCGAAACTGGCGTAACTCCTCGCCATCCTTGTTAAAGAACAGGATGGCTGGGGGGCCCGGAATTTTAAAATGTTTCAACAACGCTTTGGTTTCCGCGTTGGTTTCCGTCACATCGGCTTTCACCAAAATTGCATTACGCAATAACGCCTGCACTGCCGGATCAGAAAACGTGTACTTTTCCATTTCCTTACAGGTCACGCACCAGTCAGCGTAAAAGTCCACCATTACCGGCTGACCTTTTCCATCTTTCACCGCCTGCTCCAAGTCCGCCAAGGTCTTGACCGTGTTGAACTGCAAACTAGCGGTAGCAGCACCGCCGCCTGCCCCCGCCTGCCCCATGCTCAAACCACGCAAAGGCTGGAACAAATCGCCTTTCCCCGTGGCACTGCCGACCATCAGCAAACCGCCATAGATCAGCAGCAAAATCCCCCAGCCTTTCCAAAACTTGCGCCAACCACTGGCATTTTCTGGCAAGCCGCTCAAGGCACCGAGGAAAATCGCCGAAATGATCAACAACGCCGCCCACAGCAACAAACTCACGGATTCGGGCAAAATACGCTCCAGCATCCAGATTGCCACTGCCAGCATCATCACCCCGAAGACCGCTTTAATTGCTTCCATCCACATGCCCGCACGCGGCAACC
Organism: Thiothrix caldifontis; assembly: GCF_900107695.1. Lineage (GTDB taxonomy): Bacteria > Pseudomonadota > Gammaproteobacteria > Thiotrichales > Thiotrichaceae > Thiothrix > Thiothrix caldifontis. The sequence goes on from NZ_FNQP01000022.1 coordinate 34,106, forward strand.
ATTTCCCGGCGGATGTCCCCACCAGCAATAACGGAATCCCCATGCCGATACTCAAGGCAAACAACGCCATGCCACCCAATACCGCGTCACCCGTTTGCCCAATATAAATCAACGCCCCTGCCAGTGGTGCAGCGACACACGGCCCGACAATCAATGCGGATAACGCACCCATGATCGCCACCCCAATCAAGCTGCCACCTTGTTGCTTATTGCTCAGATTATTCAAACGGCTTTGGATGCTAGAAGGCATTTGCAATTCGTAAAACCCGAACATCGACAAGGCCAGCAATACGAAAATAAGGCTGAACGTTGCCAATACCCACGGATTCTGGAACATCGCTTGCAAGTTTTCCCCAAACAAACCCGCTAAAACACCTGCAACCGTGTAAGTCAGTGCCATCGCCAACACATAAACCAAGGACAAAATAAACGCTTTGCGTCCAGTCATGTCTTTTTGCCCCACAATAATGCCCGACAAAATCGGAATCATCGGGAACACGCACGGGGTAAATGCCAGCAATAAACCAAACCCTAAAAAGCCTAATAAGGTCAGCAGCACATTGCCGCTGGCAAGGGTTTGCGCGATTTCATCTTGCTCCGATAACGTTGCATTTGCGCCAGCCGCAGTGGTGGTAGCAGTGTTATCGGCTGCTTTGGCAATTGCTTCCGGTGGCGTGGTTTCAGCCCAAGTCACACTGGGTTGTTCACCAGCTACAGGCGCAGGCAAATTCACCTTGAACGCTTTGAGTTCCGGCGGGTAACACAACACATTTTCCGCACAACCTTGCCAGCCGAGTTCCAGCACAAAACTGCCTGCTTTACCGGCTTCGGTGCGTTTCACAGGTAATTGGATGACAGCGAGATCGTGTACTGCTTCGATTTTTCCGAAGAATTCGTCTTGTTTAACTTCACCACTCGGCAACTCAGGTTCGCCCACCGTCACGCCTTGCGGATCAAAAATTTTGACCATAAATTTATCTTTATAGAGGTAATGGTCAGGGGCAACCACCCATTGAATGCTTAATTTCTCACTCGCCAAGGCCGGTTGCCCTAGCGCAAATGCCTGTTCAGCCGTCAGGCTTTCATCCCCAAAATCAAAGCTGGTATCAGCCGCCATTGCGGGTGGCAGCGTGAATAACACCGCAAACACCACCAGAAAATAATTCAGATAACGCGACAATGCCGCTGGAATACCCATATTATTGCTTCCTCCTCATCGACTATTAACATAATGATTACAGTGTAATGGAATTACCGGTAAATTGTCAGAACACCGAAAAATTGACGTACATCATTCCCGTCACACGCAATCCATAACATGATGGAGCGGTCGCCACCCACAGGAGAACCCCATGAAGCCCTACCAACAAATTTTAGTGCCTGTCGATTTCACCAAAATCAGCAATACCATCGTGGCACGTGCCAATGAACTGGCAAACTTTTACCAAGCCAAGCTTACCCTACTCAATGTGCTGGAAGATGCCTCACTCGGCAATGTCGCATTCGGTGGCACCAACAAACTCGGAATGCCTCCCGCCATCAAACAAAACCAAATCAATCTAGCAACCGAAAAACTACGCAAATTAGCCGATAACTTAGGTGCAGGTGCAAATGTTGCCTTAGAAGTGACCTATGCCAGCGGCAAACCCAGCGATGCCATTATCGAATTCGTCAAACAAAATGGCATTGAGTTAGTGGTCGTTGGTAACAGCGGCAAAAAAAGTGTGCTTGGCTTCATGGGTTCAACCGCTGAAGCTACCCTCAAAGGTGTTCCGTGTGATGTAATGGCGGTTCGAATAATGGATTGAGCCTCATTCCACATGAAAGCCCCCCAAACTTTGCAGGCAACCACCCTGCTACTGTTGCTGTTATCCTCTAATCTGAGCCATGCAGATGAATGGATGAGCAAGGATAAATCAGTACATTTTAGTGTCTCTGCTGCATTGGGAGTTGCTGCCTATTCGCAAACGCATAATCGAACTAAAGCGTTTGCTTGGGCTATTGCTCCCGGTGTCCTCAAGGAAATCATTGACAGTCAAGATGAAGGCAAACAATTCAGCGGTAAAGATCTGGCATGGGATGCCGTTGGCGCTTTTGTCGGTGTGCAAGCAGGGCATTGGATAATCGGCGATAATAAAATCGCTTGGGTAAAGGAATTCTGAGTAGATTATGCTTGATGCCGCTTTGCGCATTTTCAGCATTATCTTCCCCGTCTTTGCCTGCTCGGCACTGGGGGCAGCGTATGGTTATTTCCGCCGCCCGGATATGGCAGTGGTTAACCGCCTCAATATGGAATTTTTCGCGCCCTTCCTCGTGTTCTGGGCGCTGATGGATAAGCCTTTCGACTTTTTAGCCTTTCGCGACCTCACCATTGGCGGCGTGGCAGTGGTATTGGGTTCTGGTCTGTTATTGTTGCCGCTGGCCTGGCTGTTTCGCATCAATCTGAAAACCTTTTTACCACCGATGATGTTTAATAACTCCGGCAATATGGGTATCCCGTTGATCCTGTTTGCATTTGGGGAGTCAGCGCTGCAAGCAGCCGTGGTGTTGTTTATCATTGAAATGGTGCTGCATTTCACGGTTGGGTTTTACATTTTAAACCATCGCACGAATCCGCTGCATTTGCTGAAAATGCCAATGATTCAGGCCACGATTCTGGGGTTATTGTTTAGCAGTTTACACCTTACCTTGCCGGATGCCTTGGCGAATACAGTCAAATTACTGGGGCAGGTTTCCATTCCGCTGCTACTGTTTTCGCTGGGCGTGCGCCTGTTGGATGTGAATTTTCGTGATTGGAAATTAGGTACACTCGGCGCTATTGCAGGCCCTGCGGCTGGGCTTGGTAGCGCATTTTTAATAGCGCAGTGGCTGGAATTGAGTGCTACGCATTATGCCCTGTTGCTGGTATTTGCTGCCTTGCCACCTGCCGTGTTGAACGTCTTGGTGGCAGAACAATACCAACAAGAACCGGATCGAGTTGCCTCTATCGTGTTATTAGGCAATCTCGCCAGTTTGGTGATTATGCCAGCCATACTGTGGTTTGCCTTGCCGCACTAACCCTATCGTAACTTTTAAGCTTGAAGAGTGCCTAAATTCAACCTAGGATAAGAGCACAAATTGAGTGCATGCTAACGCTCACAATTAATAGTTAGGAGGATATATAAGTGTTACGTACTGTATTATCGAGTACGCTCATCGCGTTGAGCCTTTCCACCAGTGTTGTCGCGGAAGACAAGCCTACCGAACCGGCTAAAGTCGCTGATAGTGCTACCGTTGCGGATAAACCTGCTGATGACAAATCAACCAGTGTCAGCACCGATGATAAAGCTGCTGATACAACAGCTACTGTCAGTAGTGCCTCTGCTAAAGTAGAAATCCGCGATGCCGCGCAATTCTTCGACGACAGTTTTAACGACATGAAAGAAGAGTTGGAAACTGCCAAAGCGGACGGCAAAAAAGGTTTGCTGATGATGTTTGAAATGGATGAGTGCCCATTCTGTCAGCGTATGAAAAGTACCGTTCTCAACCGCAGTGATATTCAGGATTATTACAAAGAAAACTTCCGTATTATCACTGTCGATATTGAAGGCGATGTGGAATTAACCAACTTCAAAGGCGATGCCACTACCCAAAAAGATTTTTCTTTGAAAGAATTTCGAGTGCGTGCCACACCAGTCTTCCAATTCATGGGGTTAGATGGCGAACCAATCAAAAACGGGCGTTTGACAGGTGCAACCAAAGATGCGGATGAGTTCATGCTGTTTGGTAAATACATTGCCGACAAAAAGAATGAGGACGTACCGTTTTCTAAATTCAAGCGTGAACAAGGCAGCGATGCCGCTGCCAAGGCTGATGATGCGAAGAGTTAACACTGGTTGGTGGGGAATGCTTTCCCCCCTGATATTGTTCACTAGCGTTCAAGCCGCTGATGTCCCTGACCCGTTGAGTCTTGATCAAGCACTCAACTACGCCGAAGGCCATCCACGCAGCCAGCTTGCACCGGAAATTGCGTTACGCCACCCTGCCCCGCAGCCACTGTACTTGGACTGCCATAGCCTTGCGTATAATAGCAATACGGGAGTAGACAATCAGCGCGACCGTTTATTACCCAACCTGATTGCACCACTGGAAAAGCAACGCCTCGACATCATGGAACGCTTTTTTGATGTGGTGTTGGCAGATTCCAGCGCGGTTCGTGATAACGAAAACATGGCGGTGTACTACATCCCACTTGACCGTACCCGTACCCGTTTGGAATTGAAAGAGTTTTCGGAATTGGATGTTGCAGAACTCGACGCGGAATACCAAGTGGTGCGCCAACAAGGCGCTGCCAGTGCTGCTGCGCAACGTTTGACACGCTCGTTGTTAGCCCAAGCCATTAATAATCCGCAAAAGCTGCCAAATGAGCTGAATCCGCCAGAGATTGGTACATTTCCTACCGAGTTGCCACCGCTGAATGAACTGGTAGAAACCAGCCTAAAAAACAACAAATGGCTGGATGACCGCCGTGACGATATGACTGCTGACGAACGTGCCGTGACCGATATGGAATTACACCAGCACATTCTCGAATTACTGTTGCGTCTGGATGTGTTCAAGGTAGCCGAAGAGCGTTCCCAAGCGGAAATTCTCTGGCGCGATTATTATCTGGAACGTAGCCGTACCCTGTATGAGCAAGAAGTCAAATCCGACATCGGTGATGCCATGACTCAACAAAGCAAAGCCCGCTTGCAACAACAACAAATCCAGTTCTGCCGTGCCCTGACCTTGGCACAATTGAATGCTTTACAAGGCAACCCCGTTTGGCCCTTGCCCAAACCTGCCCCGACAGAGGACAAGCCTGCATGAAACACCCCCACACTACTTTCCAGATCGTATTGCCCATTTTATTACTATACAGTTTGCCTACCCAAGCACTGGAATTGAAAGGTCGTCTGGAATGGCAACACAAGGTGGATATGCGCGTCGTCGAAAACGGTGTGGTGGAAGAAGTGAATGTGACCACAGGGCAACACGTCAACAAAGGCGCTTTGCTGGTACGCATGGATCAGCGTAAACAGAAAGCGGCGTTGCTGGAAGCCAAAGCGCGAGTGGCACGTGCCACCTTAAGCATGGATGATGCTGAACGTGACATGGCACGTACCCAAGAGCTATTTGACCGTGGCTTAATTGCCGAGGAAGAACTCAAAGATGGCGAATTGAAAAAAGCGGTTGCCACCACCGAACTGGAGTCAGCGAAAGCAGCAGAAGAAGCCGCACAAGTAGCCTTAGGTCATACCGAACTCAAAGCGCCATTTGCGGGGATTATTGCCGCCAATAATGCATGGCAAGGTGCAGTCATTTTTGCAGGTAAGCAAGATCAGCCGCTGGTTAGCCTTGCACCCGATGATCAGATGTTAGCACGGGTATTGGTGACGGCGGATGTATTGCGGCGTTACCCAGTAGGCACAACGGCACAAGTACAAGTGAACGGCGATAATCGCAGCGGCAAGGTATACAGCCAAGGCGTGGAAGCGGTGCGGATCGAGCCGGAAGGCGCGATTTATGAGCTGGATATTCTCTTTAAGCGCAATGCGAAAGAGGTGTTGAGGCCGTCAGAATCGGTGCGGGTGGTGTTGCCTTAATCCAAACGCTGCAAATACGCCGCCCCACCCAAAGAACGCATTTGCCGCAAAATCCGGTTCTGCCGCGCCCGCACATAAGCGGAAGGTTTCACCACGCTGTATTTACGCGGCGCGGGTAACACCGCTGCCAACAACGCCGCATCCGCCGCCGCCAATTTACCGACCGGCTTTTTCAACAAATACTGACTTGCCGCACCCACCCCATAATCCGCCTTGCTGAATTGTGCGGTATTCAGGTAAACCTCCAAAATCCGCTCTTTCGACCAGAAGATTTCCATCACCCCTGCAATACCCCATTCCAGTCCCTTACGCACATAACTGCGCCCTTCCCACAAGAACAAATTTTTCACTAACTGCTGGGTAATCGTACTACCACCGCCTTTACCACGTCCGCGCATTTCCGCACGAATCGCCGCTTCCGTTGCCGCCACATCAATGCCCCAATGCTCAGCAAAACGCTGGTCTTCCGAGGCAATCACCGCCAATTGCATGTGGCGCGGAATCTCCTCCAAACTCACCCAATCGTGGCGTACAAACGGCGTTTCCGCACTAAAGATTGCCACTACATCTTGCCGCAACATAAACGCCGACGTCGGCACCGGCAACCAACGAAAAATCAGCAACCACACACACAAGGCGATGAATAGCAGCAACGGCACACGCCATAGCCAGTGCGCCCAATGTTTGGATTGTCCAACGGTTAACAGATCATACAATTTCATAATGGCGCGTATTATGTCACAACAAATCCCCACTCGTGAGATACGTGGTAACATTCGCGTTTCGTTTTCAGCAGAAAAAACACCATGACGACGGCTCTCGACATTCAAGGCTTACAAAAAACCTACCACAATGGCTTCACCGCGCTGAAAGGCATCGACTTGCGGGTAGAACAAGGTGATTTCTTCGCCCTACTCGGCGCAAATGGTGCTGGCAAATCCACCACCATCGGCATTGCCAGCTCCTTGGTGAACAAAACCGCAGGCAAGGTCAGCATTTTCGGCTACGACCTCGATACCCAACGCGAACAAGCCAAAGCGCAAATTGGATTAGTGCCACAAGAATTCAACTTCAATGTCTTCGAGCCAGTGATCGAAATCGTGGTCAATCAAGGTGGCTATTACGGCATCCCGCGTGCGGAAGCCTTTGCCCGTGCCGAAGTACTGCTTAAACAACTGGGTCTGTGGGACAAAGCCCGCGAACAAGCCCGCACCCTCTCCGGTGGCATGAAACGCCGCCTGATGATTGCACGTTCCCTCATCCATCAACCGCGCCTGCTGATCCTCGACGAACCCACCGCTGGCGTTGACATCGAAATCCGCCGTTCGATGTGGGAATTCCTGCGCAAGCTCAACGCGGATGGCACCACCATTATCCTCACCACGCATTATCTGGAAGAAGCCGAAAGCCTTTGCCGCAATATCGGCATTATCGACCGGGGCGAATTGATCGAAAATACCAGCATGAAACAACTTCTCAACCGGCTGGATACCGAAAGCTACGTGTTCGACCTTGCCAGCCCAGTGGAGGTGTTACCCACTACCAGCAACCTTTGCCATTTCACCCTGCAAGACCCAACCACGCTGGAAGCGGTGTTCCACAAAGAACATTACTCGCTCAACAAGGTATTCGCCTTCCTCAATGAACATGGGGTCGTGGTCAACAGTATGCGCAATAAAACCAATCGCTTAGAACAGCTTTTCATGGATCTGGTGGAGAACAATAAGCATTGACATCCTCCCCTCCCTAAAGGAATGGGATTCCTAATTCATCAAGAACTGGACGACAACACCGAAATGCTATCGCCACTGACATTCTCTCCAAAGGCTAACACCGCCAGTCCGGCGGCTAAAATGTTATGCGCGGCGTTCACGTCACGGTCGTGGGTAGCGCCACATTCGGGGCATTCCCATTCCCGCACATCCAGCGGCATAGTGTCCTTGACAAACCCACAACAGGAACAGCGTTTGCTGGACGGGAAGAACCGCCCAATCTCAACGTATGTCCTTCCAGCCCAAGCTGATTTGTATTCAAGCTGCCGGGTAAATTCCCCCCAGCCTGCATCAGCAATGTGCCTAGCCAGATTTGGGTTCTTGACCATGTTCTTCACGGCGAGGTTTTCAACACAGATAACTTGGTTCTCGTTGACTAATCTGCGGGACAACTGGTGCAAGTTGTCCGAACGGCAATCGGTAATTTTCGCGTGAATACGGGCAACCTTGTGTTTGGCTTTCAGCCGATTCTTGCTGCCGAGTTTTTTCTTGGCAAGACGGCGCTGGTACTTCGCAAGTTTAGCCGCGTATTTCGCGGTATGGCGGGGATTGCCGGATTTGAAACCGTCAGAAGTGACGAACAAATCCTTGATGCCAACATCTACCCCTACCTTTTTGTTGGTAACGGGAAGCAGGGTTGGCTCGAACTCACACAGGCACGATACAAAGTACCGGTCTGCTGGGTCTTTTGAAACAGTAACAGTTGAAGGGTTTGAGGGAAGGCTTTGACTCCAGTGAATAGCCAGTACCGGTCTGCTGGGTCTTTTGAAACAGTAACAGTTGAAGGGTTTGAGGGAAGGCTTTGACTCCAGTGAATAGCCAGCGGCTTGTCGCACTTTGCCAGCTTCAACGCGCCGTCCTTGTAGGTAAAAGCGCGGTAGGTGAACTCCGCCGACTGACGGTGTTTTTTGGATTTGAAGACGGGGTATTTCGCCCGCCCTTCAAAGAAATTCTTGAAAGCGGTTTGCTGGTTTCGCAAGCATTGTTGCAGCGGAACACTGGAAACATCATTCAGGAAGGCAAATTCAGGCATTTGCTTGATGGCAGTGAGCCGTGCGTTAGCACCGACATAATTCACCTTCTCTTTTGCCTGATAGTAAGCATCCATCCGGTAGCGGAGAATGCTGTTATAGACGAAACGCACACAGCCAAAGGTTTGCGCCAGCAGTTTCTCTTGTTGCTGGTCTGGGTAGAACCTGAATTTGTAGGCGCGTTTGACTTTCATGCTTCACATTATATAGTTCAATCGTGTGAAGTAAAACCACAAAAGATAGCCAACGAAAAAGGAGGTCGCGGGAAGAGGGTTGGCTGACGCCGACGCGCTATCCCTCCCCGCCCTGAAGGGCGAGGTTTCTCGCGCAAGATAGATGAATGCACAACAACTCTGGACGGCCTACACCACCATTCTGGTCAAGGAAGTACTGCGGTTTGCACGGATTTGGGTGCAAACCATCATCCCGCCCGTGATTACTACCGCACTGTATTTCGTGATTTTCGGCAACCTGATCGGCTCGCAAATCGGCGATATGGAAGGGCATCGTTACATCGACTTCATCACGCCGGGGTTGATCATGATGACGGTGATTACCAACGCCTACGCCAATGTGGTGTCGTCGTTTTACGGTAGCAAATTTCAAGGCAATGTCGCGGAAATGCTGGTCTCGCCCATGCCGAATTGGATCATTCTGGCGGGCTTTGTGAGTGGCGGGGTGGCGCGTGGCTTGGCAGTTGGGTTAGCTGTTACCTTGGTATCCTTGTTTTTCAGTACCTTGAGTGTGCAGCATATTTTCATCACGTTTACGATTGTCTTACTGACTTCGGTACTGTTTTCACTGGCTGGGGTGATCAATGCGGTATATGCGAAAAGTTTTGATGACATCACCATTATTCCGACCTTTGTGCTGACACCGCTGACGTATTTGGGTGGGGTGTTTTACTCGATTGCGATGCTTTCCCCGCTGTGGCAAAACATTTCGTTGCTGAATCCCGTGCTCTACATGGTAAACGGCTTCCGTTACGGCATTTTGGGCGCGTCGGATATGTCGATTTGGCTGAGTTACAGCGTCATCATGGGCTTTATCCTGCTGCTGGGCGGGTTTAGCCTGTATTTGTTGAATAAAGGCATTGGGATTCGCAGTTGAGCGTAATCATTATCGGCGGCGGGCCTGCTGGATTAATGGCTGCCGAACAGCTTACTAACGCGGGTTATGCGGTGGATTTGTACGATGCCATGCCGACGCTGGGGCGCAAGTTCTTGCTGGCGGGGATTGGCGGCTTGAACATTACGCATTCTGAACCGTTTGAGGCGTTTTGCAGCCGCTATGCTGAACGTCAGCCGCAGATACAACCGCTGTTAGCACGTTTTGGGGCGGAGGCATTGCGGGCGTGGTGTGCGGAATTGGGGGTGGAAACGTTTGTGGGCACATCGGGGCGGGTGTTTCCCAAGGAAATGAAAGCTGCGCCGCTATTGCGGGCGTGGTTGGCACGGCTGAAACGGAATGGGTTGCGGGTGCATCCGCGTCATCGTTGGATGGGGTGGGATGCGCAGGGGCAGCTCATGTTCGAGACACCTCAAGATACAGTTACCGTTCCCTACAACGCCGTCATCCTCGCGCTCGGCGGTGGTAGCTGGAAAAAACTCGGTAGTGATGGCGCATGGGTCAACCTGCTAACCGACCGTCACATCCCCATCGCCCCCTTAAAACCCGCCAACTGCGGCTTTCTGTGCGCATGGAGCGAACACCTCAGCAGCCGCTTTGCAGGTTCACCGCTAAAATCCGTCACCCTAAGTTTCACCGATCTTAACGGGCAAACCGAAACGCGCATGGGTGAAATGATCGTCACCGCACGCGGCGTGGAAGGCAGCTTGATCTACGCCTTTTCTGCTCGCTTACGTGACACGCTGGATGCCCACGGTTCAGCCACCTTCCACTTGGATTTGCTCCCCAACCACAGCCACGCTCAGCTTGAAACAACCTTGCACAAAAAACCTGCTAATAAAACGCTAGGCAACTTCCTGAAAAGCCATTGGAAATTGGATGGGGTAAAAGCAGCATTGCTGTTTGAAACGCTGGATAAAGCACACTGGCAGAACATTCCACTGCTCGCTGCAACTTTAAAAGCGATCCCAATTACCGTTACTGCGACCACGCCCATTGACGAAGCGATCAGCACCGCAGGCGGCATACCGTTTGAAGCCTTGGATGAGAACCTGATGTTACGGGCATTACCGGGGGTATTTTGCGCGGGGGAAATGCTGGATTGGGAAGCGCCGACAGGAGGTTATCTCCTGACAGCGTGTTTTGCCAGCGGACGAGAGGTCGGAGAGGGCGTCATCCGCTGGTTAGCATCGGTCAGTGAGGCACGTCTAACTCCGCCGCACTAAAGCCCGGCATACGTGCCGCCATAATGGCATTCGTGAACGTCGCACTCGGACGCATCACCGCTTTGGTCATGGCAGAATCGGCGAAGAAATAGCCACCAATATCCACAGGTCGCCCTTGAGCGTCCCTCAGCTCAGCCAGAATTTTCTCTTCATTTTCCGTCAGGACTTTCGCCAACTTACCAAAATGTTCCGCCATTTCCGGCTCTTCGGTTTGCTTGGCAAGCGCTTGCGCCCAATACATCGCCAGATAGAAGTGATTGCCGCGTGTATCCAACTCGCCTGTGCGCGGCTTCGGTGATTTATCGCTCAACAACACATTACCGATAGCCTCATCCAGCGTGACCGACAGCACTTTGGCTTTATTGCTGCCGTATTGTCTAGCCACCTGTTCAAAGGAAACCGTCAGCGCCAGAAACTCCCCAAGGGAATCCCAGCTCAGATGGTTCTCTTCCAGCAATTGCTTCACCAAGACCGGCGCTGTACCACCCGCACCTGTTTCATACAAACCGCCGCCTTTCATCAACGGTACAACCGACAGCATTTTTGCACTCGTGCCCACTTCCATGATCGGGAATAGGTCAGTCAGGTAATCGCGCAAAATATTGCCGGTTACGGAAATCGTATTCTTGCCACGAATAATCCGTTCCAGACTGAAACGCATCCCGCGCAGGGGGGACATAATACTAATATCAACACCGGTCAGATCATGATCCTTCAGGTAGGTTTTCACCTTCTTGATCAGCTCGTATTCATGCGGACGGTACTCGTCCAACCAGAATACCGCAGGCAATTGGGATTCACGCGCCCGTCTGACTGCCAGACCTACCCAGTCACGCACTGGCAGATCTTTGGTCTGACACATGCGCCAGATGTCGCCAGCTTCCACGTTTTGCTCAATCAGGACATTGCCTTGATCGTCCACAATACGCGCCACGCCATCTTCGGGAATTTCAAAGGTCTTGTCATGCGAGCCGTATTCTTCGGCTTTTTGCGCCATCAGACCAACGTTCGGCACAGTGCCCAAGGTGCGCGGATCGAACGAACCGTGGGTTTTACAGAAGTTAATGATCTCCTGATAAATACGCGCAAAGGTACTTTCAGGCATCACCGCCTTGGTGTCTTTCAACTTACCCGCCGGGCCATACATTTTGCCGCCATTGCGGATCATGGCTGGCATCGAAGCATCGACGATGACATGGTTCGGGGAATGCAGATTGGAAATGCCTTTGGCTGAATCCACCATCGCCAGTTCCGGGCGATGTTCGTAGCAGGCATGAATGTCCCGCTCAATTTCTTCCCGCAACGAAGTTGGCAACGTGGCAATTTTTTCATACACACTGCTCATGCCGTTGTTGGGGTTGACACCCAATTCCTTGAACAACTGCGCGTGTTTTTCAAACAGCTCCTTGTAGAAAATCTTGACGCAGTGACCGAATACAATCGGGTGCGACACTTTCATCATGGTGGCTTTGACGTGCAGCGAGAACATCACGCCCGTTTCTTTCGCGTCCTCGATCTGCTTTTCGTAGAACTCGCACAGGGCTTTTTTGCTCATGAACATGCTGTCGATGATTTCGCCTTCCAGCAAGGAAACCTTAGGCTTGAGCACGATGGTTTTGCCGCTGTTAGTCACCAAATCCATGCTGACATCACAGGCACGATCCAGCGTCAGGCATTTTTCGCTGCTGTAAAAGTCACCGTGATGCATGTGCGAAACGTGGGTGCGTGAAGCCTGACTCCATTCCTTCATTTCATGCGGAAACGTTTGTGCGTAACGTTTGACCGCCGCCGGTACGCGCCGATCCGAGTTGCCTTCACGCAACACCGGGTTGACCGCACTGCCCAGCACTTTGGAGTAACGGCGCAGAATAGTTTTTTCTTCTTCGGTTTGCGGGTCTTCGGGATAATCCGGCAGCGGGTAGCCTGCGGCTTGCAGTTCTTTGACCGTCGCTACCAGTTGCGGCACAGAGGCGCTGATATTGGGTAGCTTGATAATATTGCTATCTGGCTCTTGCGTCAGTTGCGCCATGATCGCCAACTCATCCACTACCTGTTGTTCGGCGCTCAGATAGTCGGCGAACTCGGCAAGGGTACGGGCAGGTAGCGACAAATCGCTTTTGGCAATCTCAATACCCGCGCCGGATGCAAAGGTACGAATAATCGGTAGCAAGGAGCAAGTCGCCAGCAGTGGCGCTTCATCCGTCAGCGTGTAAATTACTTTTGGTGTTTCATTATTCATGTACAGTCATTCCTAGCGGCGTTATTGTAATACAATATTATATAAAAACCGCAATAATCGCCACAAAATCCGCAACAAATAATGCAAATTGTCGACAATTTGCCGCCTTACTATCTTTGTTGCAGCGCACATAAATATTCCTGTAATATTCTGACCTCTTTCCTTGGATATTTTGGATGGGTAGGGTATGGCAGAACAGGCTTTGCAGATCAATTCTCTTGCACGCGGCATTGCCACCACCATCCTGCAAGGCTTTAACCGGCACTTTGATATTTTCCAGCAAATCACCGCTGGCGCACGTCAGCGTTTTGAGGATGCGGATTGGAAAGCGGTGCAACTCGCCTCCCGCGAACGCATTATGTTGTACGATCATCGCATCAAGGAAACCATTGCCCTGACCCGCGATTTGTATGAAATCAAGACCATCGACCCCAGCCTATGGCGCGAAATCAAACACTGTTACATGCGCCTGTTGCTGGATCACCAACAGCCAGAACTGGCGGAAACCTTCTACACCTCGGTGTTTTGCCGCCAATTTCCACGCCAGTACTACACCAACGAATTCATCTTTGTGCGTAGCTCGATTTCGACCGAATACATTGATTCAGAAGAAACCAGCTACGTGTGTTATTACCCCGGCACGAGCGGTTTGCGCGAATCCATTATCAGCATCCTCCACAATGCGGGGTTTGTGCTGCCGTTTGAAAACCTCGAACGCGACCTGCGCAATATTTACCGCGCCATCGTCAAGCACTACCCCGGCAAGACAAACCGCAAGGCACAACTGAACTTCCAACTTGCCGTGATCCGCCACCCGTTTTTCCGTAACAAGGCGGCGTATCTGGTCGGGCGCATGATGAATGGGCGCGAAGAAACCGCCTTCGCCCTGCCCATTCTCAACAATGAAAACGGTGGTTTGTACATTGATGCGCTGGTGTGGGGGGAAAAGCAGCTTTCCGTGGTATTCAGCTACTCGCAGGCGTATTTCATGATGGAACACCAAGTGCCGTCGGCGGTGGTGTGCTTCCTGCAACAACTGTTGCCGCGCCGCGATACCTCGGAACTGTATTCGGCAATTGGCTTGCACAAGCAGGGCAAATCAGCATTTTACCGCGACTTTTTGCACCACTTGAAGCATTCCAGCGATGAATTCGTGATTGCACCGGGGATACGCGGCATGGTCATGATGGTATTCACCCTGCCCTCTTACCCCTACGTGTTCAAGATCATCAAGGACAAATTCGCGCCACAAAAAGAATTCACCCGCCAACAAGTCGAAGAAAAATACCAGTTGGTGAAACGCCACGACCGCGTGGGGCGCATGGCGGATATGCTGGAATATTCCAATGTTGCGCTGCCGCTGGAACGTTTCGATGCCAGCCTGCTGGAAGAACTGCAAGAAACCTGTGCCAGTAGCATCAGTTACGACACCGACAATCTGGTGTTCCGCCATGTTTATATGGAACGGCGCATGATCCCGCTGAACATTTTCATCGAAACCGCCGCCGATGATATTCTGGAATGGGTGATCGAAGACTATGGCAATGCCATCAAACAACTGGCGGGCGCGAACATTTTCCCCGGCGATTTCCTCTACAAAAACTTCGGGGTCACGCAGCAAGGGCGCGTGGTGTTCTACGATTACGACGAAATCAGCTACATGACCGAATGCAACTTCCGCAAGATTCCGCCGCCGCGTTTCCCGGAAGACGAGTTCCGTTCCGAACCGTGGTATTCGGTCGAGCCGAATGACGTGTTCCCGGAAGAATTCGGCACGTTTTTGCTGTCTACGCCCAAAATCCGCAAAACTTTCCTCAAATACCATCGGAATTTGCTGGATGCCCGTTACTGGCAAGAGAAAAAGGACAGGATCAAAGCGGGTCAGTATGAAGATGTGTTCCCCTACCCAGAGGCATTGCGCTTCAAGCGATAGTATACTCACGGCATGAGTGAACCAGCCGAACCCGACTTTTTGCAGCAACCTGTCACCGCCCTGCGTGGGGTCGGTGATGCGGTCGCTGAAAAACTGGTGCGGCTGGGTATCTTGCGCGTTGCCGATTTGCTGTTTCACCTACCGCTACGCTATCAGGATCGCACCCGCATTTACCCCATCGCCAGCCTCAAAGTTGGGCAAGAAGTGCTGGTGGAAGGTGAAATCGAATCCACCGAAGTGGTGCAACGCGGGCGTACCATGTTGCTGTGCTACCTCAACGACGGCAGCGGCACCTTGATCTTACGCTTTTTCCACTTCACCTCCGCCCAGAAATACAGCTTGCGCAAAGGCGTGTTGCTGCGCTGTTTTGGTGAAGTGCGCCAATCCGGTATGAAGCTGGAAATGGCACACCCCGAATGCCATTACCTCAAAGCCGATGACCCCGAACCGATTGCCAACACCCTCACCCCTACGTATCCCACCACCGAAGGTTTGCAGCAACGTAGCTTGCGCCGCCTGATTGATTTAGCGCTGGAGCATGTGGAGGAGTTGCCGGATTTGCTGCCGGAAAGCGTGGTCAGGCAACACCATTTTCCGCCATTGGCAAACGAATTACGCAAACTGCATACACCGCCGTCGGGTTCAACGGTAGAAGGAATGCGCCCGTACCGGCTGATTTTCGAGGAATTGCTCGCGCATCAACTGGGTGTGCAACAAGCGCGACACGAACTCAAGCAAGTGCAAGCGCACACCATGCCCGAAACCAACCACTATTGGCGGCAATTGTTGCGTGCCCTGCCCTTTGCCCCCACGGGTGCACAAGACCGCGTGATTGCTGAAATCACCACCGACTTGCAACAAACCGTCCCCATGAATCGGCTGGTGCAAGGCGATGTTGGGTCGGGCAAAACGCTGGTGGCGGTGGCGGCTGCTTTGCACGCGATTGCCAACGGTTTCCAAGTCGCCATGATGGCTCCGACCGAATTACTGGCGGAACAGCATTACCAAAATCTGGTACGTTGGCTCGAACCGCTGGGTATCGAGACGGTGTACATTTCCGGCAATCAAACCCCGCGCCAACGCCGCCGCAAAGTGGAAAATTTGCTGTTGGGCATCGGGCATATCGCCGTGGGTACACACGCCCTATTCCAGCGCACGGTGGAATTCCTGCAACTGGGGCTGATTATTATCGACGAACAGCACCGTTTCGGCGTGCATCAGCGCATGGCCTTGCGCGAAAAAGGCAAGCAAGGCGAGCATTACCCCCACCAGTTGGTGATGACCGCGACACCGATTCCGCGCACTCTAGCAATGACCGCTTACGGCGATCTGGATTATTCGGTGATCGACGAATTACCGCCGGGGCGCACGCCGATTACCACCGTTGCCCTGAACAATGAGCGCCGCGATGAGGTGATTGAGCGCATTTCCGCCGCATGTCGCGAAGGTCGGCAGGTGTATTGGGTTTGCACCCTGATCGAAGAATCGGAAGCCTTGCAATGTGAAGCGGCAGAAGTGACCGCTGCGATGTTGCACGAACGCTTGCCGCATGTCGCCGTGGGGCTGGTACACGGGCGGCTGCATGGTTCGGAAAAAGAAAACATCATGCGTCAGTTCAAGCTGGGGGAAATTCAGCTTTTGGTGGCAACCACGGTGATTGAAGTCGGGGTGGATGTGCCGAATGCGTCCTTGATGGTGATCGAAAATGCTGAACGCATGGGCTTATCGCAATTGCACCAGTTGCGCGGACGGGTTGGGCGCGGCAGTGTGGCGAGTAGCTGCGTGCTGCTTTACCAACATCCGCTCGGCAAAACAGCACGGAAACGGCTGGATGCGATGCGCACTACTACCGATGGTTTCATGATTGCGGATATTGATCTGGAATTGCGTGGCCCCGGCGAAGTATTGGGGACGCGCCAAACCGGGGATGTGCGGCTGCGAATTGCCAGTTTATTGCGCGATCAGCATTTGCTGCCAGCAGTGCAAATGGCAGCGAGGGAAGTGGTAGCGCATTACCCGGAGCGGGTGGAAGCGTTGACACAGCGTTGGTTGCAGCAGCCGGATGGCGAAACGGCAACGCAGTTTTTCCAGAGTTGAGACATCCTCACTTCCTGTTATGCTACCATCAGCAAAAGACAAAACAGCAGGTGATGTTATGGCAGCAGCGGCAGAAAAATTCGCCTACCTTTCCGTAGAAGACTATTTAGCAGGCGAAGAAATCAGCGACATCAAACACGAGTATGTGGATGGTCAGGTTTACGCAATGGCTGGCGCAAAGGTTAATCACAACCGTATTGCCCGCAATATGTCTGCACTCTTGTGGAATCATTTACGTCACCAACCTTGCGAACCGCTCAGTGGTGACATGCTGGTAAAAACCTTCGGCAAACGCTTCCGCTACCCTGATGTTGTGGTGGTGTGTGATGATGATGCCTCAGACGATGAACGTGTCAGGGAAAGCCCTATCCTCATTATCGAGGTGCTGTCCAAAAGCACCCGTAAAAAAGACAAAGGCGAAAAGCGTTTGGAATACCTCGCCATCCCTAGCCTCTTGGAATACGTGCTGATTGAGCAGGATTTCGCGGAAATCGAAGTACAACGCCGCAGTGCCAGTTGGCAATCCACCTATTACTTTTTGGGGGATGAGGTGGTATTGGAGTCGGTCAATGCCCGCCTGCCAGTTGCAGCCATTTACGAGCGGGTTAAAAATGAGGATGTGTTGGCGTGGTTGGAGCAACAGCAGAAAGAAGGAACATCACTATAATGTCGCTTATTGCTTGGGCATTTATGCAGGAAACCTCTCCCTAACATGCCCACCAACCTCCCCCGCTTCGGCGAATTCGTCGCTCTAATCGCCATGCTCACATCCCTAACAGCACTGGCGATTGATGCCATGCTGCCCGCGCTCGTCACCATCGGGCGCGAACTGGGTACACAACACGACAACGACGCGCAATTAATCCTCACCACCTTGTTTCTGGGTTTGGCGCTGGGGCAGGTATTTTTCGGCCCCTATACGCATCAACTTTAAGCCCTCCATTCCCTAACTTGCTGTAATCTCATCCAATTATTAGGTTTTTTCCTCCGTTTGTTTTGTCGGCAAGCGGTTGAAGAAGCGAAGAGTTTTGCCAGTTGCTTGAGGCATTTTATCAAGCTGCGTCGCTCAGCGATGCAGGCGGCAAGATGGGAAGCCTGTTCCTGAATGGCTTGAACACCTTTGGTGAGGCTGCGCTGGGGTATTTCCCACAATCCGGTGAGCATGATCCAGTGTTGGATGAGGATAATCAGTAATTTGACGTAGATTTCACACAAAATTCGCC
>NZ_FNQP01000048.1 GCF_900107695.1 Thiothrix caldifontis
ATTTGCCACAGCTCTACTTGAAGCGGGCTATGACATTAGGTCTCTACAGGAACTTATGGGGCATTCCGACATTAGCACGACATCTGTATACCTCCACGTTGCTAACATAAGTGCTAACGGTTGCAGGTCTCCACTAGACTTGTGATAACGGTTTCTTCATCTGGGGCTTGCTGGTAACATTCCCTAGTAGCATTTAACAAGATGTTGCTGCATACCTGACGGATGCAGAACTAAGACGTTAATTGCTTTCGCTCCTCCCTCTGTTCTCCCTCCTTTAGATACGTTCTGTATCGCACTATTCAAATTTGTATACCGTTGTTTTTGTATTCGCTTATAAACCTTTAGGGGTTTGTTTGTTAATGATTTAGATATTTGAGTTTGTTTGTAGGCGCATTTTTCTAATACACTGGAATCCAGCAGGTTAGAATTACCTTTATTTTCGGAAGTCTTAACAATAAAAAAGGGCGGACTATACCACCCTTATGAATTATGTTCAGATGTGAACAGTTAAGTAAGAATAATAGGATTAATAATATTGACTGCGGTATGAATAATTGTAGTAGGTTCAACAATAGCTACACCTACAGCAACACCTACAACAGCGACTGTTGCAACTGCCGCAACTGCTACAGGATTGTTTTTAATTATATTTACAATCCAATTCCATAAATCACACAGTTTTCCCCAAAGATACTTAGTACCATCACGCAGTATTGCCCATACATGAGTAACAGAGTCTTTTACGAATAACCAAGACAAATGAACCAATTCCTTAGTCTCAATCCAGATTTTCCCTACCAGTGTCTCTGTAGACTCAACAGCAAACTCTAAAGATATAGTGTATAAGTTCACACTGGCTACATCAGTAACTCTAACAGCATCCTTCACCAGTTGAGTATAATGCGTGCCATAGAATTTCTTAGTCCCTTCAGACCAGTTCATAATAGCTACTGAGTATCCAGATGTATCAGTTAGAGTAAGACCATTAGCCTCACACACGACACACACAGAACGGATCATATTCTCCAGAGAAACAAGACGAGCTTCTTGACGAGGTGTCAATGTGCCGCATTGCTTACGGATATTCAGTTTATCATATCCAAGGATGGATGATTCCAAGTAGATGATAAGTGCTTTACGTGCGTCTTCAGACATAGTTGTAGAAGTGTTAGTGTTAGTAGTAGGCGCGTCTAGCGACTTGCCGTCTTCGATAGTCATGAGAGTTACTCCTTTATGAGAATAATGGATTTCTGAAGCAATCCCCAATGACCTATTTTTATAAATGACACTATTCAGTATATTTTCATAAATGCCCTACACAGACAACTTAACCAGACAAACGGATATGTGGGTTACTGTCATAATGGAATCCAATCTGTCCGGCTTCAGCGTAAACGCACAAGCCTAGACCTAACTCCGAACTGAAGAACGGGAAGTGGTAAACCACATCCCGAAGAAAGATAAACTCGTGATACCCTTCAAAGCCTTATCCCGTATAGCTTTCATGCCTATCGCAGCTACGACTAGTGATACTTGAACACTGTACGGGAATATACTTGTGTATCACCTTCAAACCCTTATGGGGCTTATGTTCTAGCTGTACGGTAGGCTCGTCAGAGACTCCCCGCCTGCGGTAGTGGACGTATCGCATCACTTTTGTTTGAGTTTGCTTGTCAGTCTCCAAGCCTTATGAGGCTTATGTATCAGCCGAGTGGATATAAGTTTTGTTGTCGGCATTTGACCAATAACAAGAGGAGCCGAATCTTCATCTATCTGATTGATTTCATTAAGATTTACACCTATAACAAAGGGTGCTTGCTCACCTATAACTGCTTGATTATATTGACTACACAATATTGTGGACACCCGTAGCTACTTGATAATGAGGCTTTACGATAAGTGTTTGATATTTTCGATAAAAGCAAATCTGCTTTGGTCGGCATAACTGCTTTAAAATCAATAAGATTCAAATCTGAATTCTGGTTTGTTCGCTTGTCATCGCTGCTTTTGTTTTGTTTTGGTCGGGCGTTTGCCGCCCTCCTTCCTGCTGCTCTTGGTTCCTGCTGCTTTTGTATTTGTTGCTTTTGTTGGTTGAGTGATGGGGGTTATCCCGCTTTGACACTCGACTATGGGAATATCCCATAATAAACAAAACGGCAGAATCTGCCTGTTAACGAGAACCTGAGAGCTGGTGCAATTTGTCTCTGTTTGGTCTGGGGGATTTGCCAGTGGAGAACGCACAATACCGGAATCTAGTAATAACGGCAGAATTGACCGGTTAACGAGAACCTGAGAGATTCAGACCATGAGCATAGATAAAGGGATGTTAGCTTTTGTACCTGTATCAATATCGAATACATCCATATGGGCTACCGTCTTCTCAATTTCTGATAGTGGTATACCTGACATCCTCATGTGTCTAGGTTCAACCATCTGCAATAATGGGTTCATTCCCTCTCCATTGTAAGGACGAGCAAGGTCTACACCTATCTTATCCTTTACAGACTTTCTGTATCTTACTCGTGTTCGTTCTGCTGGAATGATTACCTCTAATGGGTCTCCAACATACTTCCATCTACAGTAGTATCCTGCTTCTACTGAATCCAATAAGCTTAAATCTTCTGATACTGACTTCATAAGTTTCAATTTCTCTCTGTATTTTTTATAAATAATTTCTGCTATGTTTATAGACCACTGGGCTACATCACTAAGCTCAAGTTTATCTAACTCTCTTGACTTTAGTATAAGCTCTATACGTAGCTTGTCTGACATCCATTCTTGGTCTTTACTGGATAGGTATTGTAGCATCTTTTTATTATTGCGCTCTACCCATTTATCGTAAATACGAAAAGCTGAATCACTATGAATATGATTGCCAACATATACGGTATTATCTTTAGCCGTTATTGTTGAGTTAGTATCCAGCCGATTAGGTAATAGACTTAGATACTGTGAAGGTCTTGGAGCAATACACATAGAGTTTATATCTACACCGAGTATTTTAATCTCTGTGGATTCAACAACATTAGGGAGTATGTCTATACGGTTTATTTCTGTTAGCGCCTTACGGACTGTCTCAGTAATCAGAAACCGTATGTCTGAACTACCATAGAGGTTATGACCGTAAATATATTTATTAGGGCTGGTAATAACTTCAATAGCGGTATTGTCATATACTGACCTGATATATGAAGCTGTCTCATCTGTAGCATCCGTTTTAAGTTTTATACTTTTATTGGTAGATTTTACCACTTCACCGTTATCATCCAGTTCAAGCAGATATGTTTCTGCTATCGGACTATGTTCTCCTATTGAAATGATGAAATGTAATCTGTCTATCATTACAGGTGAAAGAATATCATGGCTGCTTAGGTCATAGTATCTTGCACCTAATAGATGCTTTTTAATGATTTTAGATAAATGTTCTGGACATAATCGGGTATCGTTACTATAATGCACTTATTGAATCTCCTAATTTATTCGACTTCTTTTCGTTATGGGATTTAATGTTTTCAAACTGTAAACCTTAATACCCAATAGTCTGAATCACTACTGGGTATTTTTTTGTATCAATCTATACAGGCTAACATAGCCATTTTGTATTTATCTGGTTCATACTTTTGTAGTAGCTTGGTGTAGTTATTTAGCAACATATCGTTCTCTATCTGAAGTTCACTAGGTACTTGCGTCCCGCCTGCGGTAGGCTCGTTAAGAGACTTGCCGCCTGCGGTACTGTCTTGTGCTGTTCCAAGTGTCATTCTGTACCCAGCATCTTCAAGGTTTTTGACCAACGTTCCTGCGACTTCTTTAGTCTTCCTACAATATTCAGTTATTGTTAAACCTGATTTAATGTATTCGTTTACTACTTCCTTTAGTTGGGCTTCAGTACGACGGGTTTGTGTTGCCTTTTTTGTATCATCTACATCTATTGTCTCTGCCATAGGTACTACCTCGTGTTAAAATCTTGAAGGTAGCACTTATGATAGTGCTGTAGCAAAAGTGTCTGATAGGCGAGCATTCGCAAGAATGCGAACGTCCCCAACCACAGGCTTGGGTAGGTGGTCAAGAGATAAGTTTGCCACTAAACTTTTTGACCTCTCTTACTTCTTTGATAGCTTGGTAAAGCTGGTTAAGTTTGTAATCCAGTTCTGAGCTAATAGTAGCTGCTGCATTTCCGTTTGAACCAAGCATGAGTGGAACATTGATAGCACTACAGTCATTGAGTAGCTTTTTGATAGTTGCTAATTGAACTGTTACTGGAACAATTGTAATAGGAGCTTTGTCAACTCTAAATGGTGAGGCTAATTGTTCCTGTTCTGCACGGTATTCTGCTAACTGCTGTTCTCTAATGGAATAATATTGTTCGATTGTTTTGACGTTTGGATTCATTGTATTGCTCCTCTTAGCTTGAGCTGCGAGTCCAAAATTTTGCTTGTTTGCCATTGTGAGCGTGATTCCGGTCATACCATCAGGATCATCTCCGCCCGCAAAGCCACCAAGAATGAGCGCAAACACTACAAAGGTAGCGTGTCATGAAGACAGAATATGACCTTTCCCAAATGAAGTCCCGCAAGAACCCCTATGCTTCAAAGCTGAAGAAGTCCGTCACCATTCGGTTAGGTGAGGATGTTGTCGGCTATTTCAAAGATATGGCTGAGGAGGCGGGTGTTCCCTACCAAAGTTTGATTAACCTGTATCTGCGTGATTGTGTCCGCCAGCACCGCACCATTGATATTTCGTGGTTATCAAATCAAGCATAAGATAGAGAGCCAACAAGTTGCTCGACGACGGACGCGGTGACAGCCCGCGTCTTCGTTCAGTCCACTCCCCGCCGCGCCCGTCAGCTATGACGTTGAGGCTGTAGAATAACCCCAAAATTGAAATTTTAGAACCTTATGAATCATATAGTTATGAAAGAGACACCCCTCAAAATTGGGGGTTTTTCTACACCCTCGTTATGCCCTAAACGAGACCACTAGATGAAGCATATAAGTATATATGGAGTATCAGGTGTTGGAAAAACAACTGTAATTGAGAAATATAAAAGTAAATTTGACGGAGTTTTGATAGGCAGCGAATCCAAGGGAATAAATGAATTCTTTGGTGGCAATTTTAATGATTTCTTGGCACTAAATGAAGAAGATCGCCAGAATGTGCGTGAGAAAGCTTTATCTACCTACTTTTCTAAACTTTCCACTACTGATGGAGTATTAATAATTGATGCTCATTATTCATTCTGGGTCGATGGCGCATTAAAAAGAGTGATTCCTCCTATTTCCGAAAAATTTTATACTCATTTCATTTATATTAATCCAGGCATCAAAGAGATTCTACGCCGCCAAAAAATAAAATGGGGTAAGTGTAAATTCAGCGAAGAGCAAGTTAATAAATGGATAGAATATGAAACTAATGGCTTGGAAAAGTTATGCCACATGAAAAGACGAGCATTTTATCAATTAACAACTATTGATCTCGATGAAACGATTTCCGAACTAAATAAAATTGTAACCAACTAAGAAGAGAAGATAAAAATGGAAACATTACTCTGGTTTTTAAAATGGGTAATTGGCCCCATAGTTGGAGTATTCGTTACTTTATTAGTGAGCGAACCACTCAAAAATTGGTTAGCTCCACTCGTGTCTAAATTAGGTTCTAAACAAGAAGAAGGAATAACGGGAAAATGGAAAGCAACTTTCTACTATGGCTCTACTGAAATACCCTATGTCGAAATGCTTGAAATCTCAAGCCTATTCGGACAAGTAGTCGGTCATATCATTCCACATGAAGATAATCATTCTGCAATTAAAGAAATTGAAGATAAAAAAACTCTCCGGTTAAGAGGGATTATAAAGGATAATCGCTTTTTTACTGGAGTTTGGTTTCATCCTAACAGAAAAAATCACCACCATGGCGCTTTCAAATTACTAATTGATACTAATAATGAAGAAATTAGAGGTATATGGCTTGGTTACAGTGAAAGCAGAAATAAAATCGAATCTGGTCGCTGGGAGTGGATTCGAGTATAAAAATCCATGCATAACGAGTGACTATGGTGTCAACCCCTGAATTTCAGGCCATTTCAGACCTCCATTTTGTGCCGTCACGCACCATGGAATTCAGGGTGACAATCAGTTTGCGGACACAGGCGATGAGGGCGACTTTTTTGGATTTTCCGGCTTTCACCAGAGCTTCATATTTGGCTTTGAAGACAGGGTTGCATTGGATGGCTGACATCATCCCCATGAAGATGACGGTGCGTACCTGATGGCGTCCTCCCCTGATTTTGCGGACACCGTGGTAACGCCCACTTTCGCGGTTCATTGGCGCTACACCGGCAAGGGCTGCGGCTTGTTTGTTGGTGATGTAACCTAACTCTGGAAAGCAGCTTAACAGGGTGATTACGGTGACATTGCCGACACCGGGAACACTTTTGAGAATGTCGCTTTTTTCCCGGTATTCTTCGCAGCTATCTATCAGCGTGAGGAGTTGTTTATCCAGTTTGGCAATTTCCTTTTGCAGGGTTTTCAGGATGGCCTGGAGGGAACCCTGGACACTTTTCGGCATGATCTGCAAACGGTTCTTTTCCATCGTCTGCATTTTGACAAGCTGGTTGCGACGGGACAGCAAGTCACTAATATCCTTGATTATTTCGGGCTTCAACTTGGACAGTTCCGGCTGGATCATTTCACCATACCGGGCTATCAGGCGGGCATCCAGCTTGTCGGTCTTGGCCAACTGCCCTATCGCCCCGGCAAACTTTTTGATGTGTACCGGATTGGCAATCACAAACGGTAAACCCGCTTTGGCGCAGGCGCAAACAAAGGCTTGTTCCAGCCGTCCAGTGGCTTCGACAACAATCCGGTCGGGTCGGTGTTTACCCAAGGTTTTGAGCGCTTCCCGGATGCCTTGGGTATCATTGGATACGCTGAAATGGATGTCCGCAGGACGGATGTGGATGTCCAGTTGGAACTTGCCAACAT
This sequence comes from Thiothrix caldifontis, assembly GCF_900107695.1. Classification (GTDB taxonomy): domain Bacteria; phylum Pseudomonadota; class Gammaproteobacteria; order Thiotrichales; family Thiotrichaceae; genus Thiothrix; species Thiothrix caldifontis. Next base: position 6,981 of record NZ_FNQP01000048.1, read on the forward strand.
CGACGCCGACATTGATTTCTGATGATCTGTTTGGGGTACTCATAGTATGATAACTCTGCCTTGCAAATGCGGGTTCGGGACCCGGTTGACTATTCGAGATTGTCATGGAGTCCAGAACAGCGTCCCTACTCGTTACCGGTCTCTCAATTGAGGAGCCACATGTCGATCGGACTACTGTTTTGGAGTCCTCTGGTTGCAGCCAGAAGACCGGGGCTCACTTTACCCGTTTCAAGGCTTTATTATCCATACAAATGTGTCGACGACGGACGCGGTGACAGCCCGCGACTCCGAACCGCTCTACTCCCGCCGCGCCCGTCAACCGAGACGTTGAGGCTGTAGAAAAACCCTCCGAACCGCCATTTTGTGGGATAATCAGGCATCGCAAGCACCAGAATGAGTAGACAGGCATGGCACGCTACAAACCGATCCATCAAGGCGTAAAACTGTTGGCTGTGGACTTTGACCGGCAAATCCTGCCCGGTACATTTGAATACGCGCTACGTCATTTAGTGGACAACGAACTCGACCTTGAAGGCTTCCACCAGCGTTATAAGAATGATGTGCAAGGCGCAGCCGCTTTTGACCCAGCAGTGTTACTCAAAATCATCCTGTTAGCTTACAGCCGGGGCATTATCAGTAGCCGCAAAATCGAAGCAGCGTGCCGTGAGAATATGCTGTTCATGGCGGTTTCCGGTGACAGCCAGCCGCATTTCACCACGCTGGCGGCGTTCATCGCCAATGCCGGGGAGTTGATCGCCAAACTGTTTGCCCAAGTGCTGCTGATTTGTGACCGCCAAGGCTTGATCGGCAAGGAGATGTTTGCCATTGACGGGGTGAAGTTGCCCTCCAATGCCAGTAAAGAAAAGTCGGGCACCCGCGCTGACTTCCTGCGCCAAGCCGAACGCATGGAAAAAGCCGCCGCCAAGATCATCGACAAACACCAACAAGCCGATGCCAG
>NZ_FNQP01000009.1 GCF_900107695.1 Thiothrix caldifontis
GTTTCCAGAAGTGCCAACGTATGGCGAATTTTGTGTGAAATCTACGTCAAATTACTGATTATCCTCATCCAACACTGGATCATGCTCACCGGATTGTGGGAAATACCCCAGCGCAGCCTCACCAAAGGTGTTCAAGCCATTCAGGAACAGGCTTCCCATCTTGCCGCCTGCATCGCTGAGCGACGCAGCTTGATAAAATGCCTCAAGCAACTGGCAAAACTCTTCGCTTCTTCAACCGCTTGCCGACAAAACAAACGGAGGAAAAAACCTAATAATTGGATGAGATTACAGCAAGTTAGGGAATGGAGGGCTTAAAGTTGATGCGTATAGGGTATTCTGCGGATTACCCACGTGGAAGGTTGTACCCTGCAAATGGCGTTGGCTGGACAAATACACAATCGCACGGCAGGCATAATCCGCTGGTACAAAGTTATCCTCACCCAACGGGCTATCCAGCCCTATCCCCAATTGCACGGCGGTTAATATAGAACGATAAAAATTGTCTTTGACCAAGGTAAAGCCGCCATTTGCCAGCATCCCCGCTACCCCACTGACCCGGTGAATGGTCACAGGTAAGCCCCGCTGCCCGGCAAGGCTGACGATTTTATCTGCCACCCATTTGGTTTCCACATAACCATTTTCCAGCAATTCGGGTGAACCGAGATCCGCATCCTCATACATCTCGGTCACTTCCGCCGCAAACACCGACAAGCTGGAGATAAAATGCAAAGGTTTGGTACGAATACGGCACGCCAAACGCAAGGCTTCCTGTGTGCCACCCACGTTTGCGGCTTTCAGCACCGAATACGGGTAGACATGATTCACCCACGCGCCATTGTGGTAGATCACGTCAACCTGCTGCGCCAAGGCATCAAAAGCGGCGACATTCAAACCAAAACGCGGCAAACCCAAATCCCCCAATACGGTAATCAAACGGCTGCGGTACGTTTCCTGCCACAAACCGTGTGCGGTGAGTGTCGTCTGCAAGCGCTCTAAACCTTGCGTGGTGTCACTGGCACGCACCAAACAATGTATGTCCGCTTGTGTTTGGTGCAGCAATTCGTGCAGTAAAAATGCCCCCACAAAGCCGGTTGCGCCGGTCAAGAATACCGCTTGCCAGGTTTCGCGCTCCACGTTGAAATCAGCCGTAGGCGGCACAATGTCATCGTCCAGCCTTACCTCGGCGTGGAAATCCACCGCTTTTACCGTTCCCGGCAAACCTTGACGGGCATGGTCAATGTGTTCAGCAAATGCGCTCAGCGTGGGGAAATCAAACAAGCTGCGCACCGGCAAATCCACCTGAAAAGCTTGCGCCACCTGATGCAGCAAATGCGTAATTAGCAGCGAATGCCCACCTAACTCAAAGAAATTATCCTGTACCCCGACACTAGCGACTTCCAACAACGTCTGCCAAATACCTGCCACCACCTGTTCGGTCGCAGTACGCGGGGCAACATACCCATGCCCGGTTTGCAGATCCGGCTCTGGCAAAGCACGTACATCCAGCTTGCCACTCGGTGCTAACGGCATGGCATCCAGCAATACAAATGCGGTCGGTATCATGTAATCAGGCAAATGCTGGCGGGCGAATTCACGCAATACCTGTTGCAACGCAGACGGGTCAGCCACACTGACCGTATCCGCAAAGGTTGGATGCGCAATCACTTCGGCTGCCTGCCCTGCTACTACATACGCCACCAGATAGGCATGACCGTTAGCGGCCGTTTTTGCCAACACTACCGCTTCACGCACGGCTACATGCTGCTGCAATACCGCAGTAATTTCGCCCAGCTCAATGCGGAAACCGCGAATTTTCACCTGCGCATCCATCCGCCCCAAAAATTCGATATTGCCATCGGGCAGGTAACGCGCCAGATCACCGGTTTGGTACAAACGGCTATCCGCACCCGGCTGGAACGGGTTAGCAATAAACTTTTCGGCACTCAAATCGTCACGGTGCAAATAGCCACGCGCCAGTGCCACACCACCGAGATACAATTCCCCTGGTACACCGACAGGAACGGGCTGCTGGTGACGGTCAAGAATATAGGCTTGCGTATCCGGCAACGGTCGCCCGATCAACACACTATCGGTCAGCCCACGCTGCGTATCTTGCCCCGTATACAACGTTGCGGTAATGGTGGCTTCGGTTGGGCCATAACCGCAATACACCGGCACACGCCCTTGGGTATTCTGTTGCCAGCGTTGCAAGCGGGTTTTCAGTACCTTATCACTGCCTGCAATCACCAGACGCACACTGTCCGGCACGTTGTGGGTTGCCAATTGCGCTACCCATTCATGCCAGTAAGGGGCGGGTAGGTTCAGCACACTGATGTGTTGCTGAGTAACGAACTTCACCAACTCGGCGACGGAATGGGTGCAATCCTGCGGTGCAACCACCACACAGCCACCGCGTAACCACGTCGGAAACAGCTCTTCCCCTGCCACATCGAAGCTGAAAGCCGCAAATTGCAAGACGCGATCAGCGGCACTCAGAACATAACTATCCGCCAAACCCAAGGCGCGGTTGAGCAAAGCGCGTTGCGGAATCATCACCCCTTTGGGTAGGCCGGTTGAGCCGGAGGTATAAATCACATACGCCAGATGTTCCGGGCGCACGGCGGTATACGGTTCAGGGCAATCCAGCGAAGTCGCTGCCAGCCCAAGCTGATCCAGACACAGCACTTGCAAACCACTGTATGAGGTAAAACGCGGTGCCAACGGGCTTTGCGTCAGTAATACCTTGACCTTGGCATGTTCCAGCATATAGCTGAGTCGTTCTGGCGGGTAATGGGGGTCAAGCGGCACATAGGCAGCTCCGGCTTTCAATACACCCAGTACCGCAACACTGGTTTCCAGCGAACGCTCGACACAGATGCCGATCAGGTCATCCGGCTGTACGCCCTGTTGCAGCAAACTGAATGCCAGAGCATTGGCCTGGGCATTCAGTTCCCGATAACTGAGCTGTTGCCCAGCACAGAGGACGGCGGGTGCATCCGGGGTTTGGGCAGCTTGCTGGGCAAACAATTCGTGCAAACACATATCACTCGGATAAGTACTCGCTGTAGCATTCCAGTCCACCAGCAATTGCTGTTGTTCCGCAGCCGTCAGCAAGGGCAGTTGTGCGACAGGCAAACGTGGATTAGCCACGACCCCTGCCAGTAATACCTGCCAATGCGCCGCCATGCGGGTAATGGTGTCGGCATCAAACAAGGCAGTGGCATATTCCCACGAGCCGATCAACCCTTCGGGGCTTTCCTGCAAAGAAAGGGTTAGGTCAAACGCAGACACATCGCTAGGTGCAGCTTGTAACGTAGCTTGCAAACCGGGCAGTTGCAGGCTTTCAGCACGGGTATTCTGCAACACCAGCATTACCTGAAACAGCGGTGAATGGCTGGTGGTACGTTCCGGGTGCAGGGTTTCGACCAGCACATCGAACGGCAAATCCTGATGCTGGTAAGCGTCCAGCGTGGTCTTGCGCACCTGTGCCAGCAACGCCGTAAAGCTAGGATTGCCCTCCAAGCGGGTACGCAACACCAGCGTATTGATGAAACAGCCGATCAGCCCTTCGGTTTCCAGACGGTTGCGGTTGGCAATCGGCGAACCCAGCAACACATCATCCTGTCCCGCATAACGCCCCAGCAATACCGCAAACGCTGCCTGCAACACCATAAACAGGGTGGTATCGGTTTGCATCGCCAGTGTTTTCAGCTTTGCCAGCAAATCTGGCGGTAACACCGCATCGTGTACCGCGCCCTGATTGCTTTGCAGGGGCGGGCGTGGGCGATCCGTCGGCAAATTCAATAGCGCCGGAATGTCGATAAGTTGTTGCTGCCAGTATTCGAGCGGACGGGTGTATTCCCCGCGTTGCATCGCCTGACGCTGCCAATGGGCAAAATCGGCGTACTGAATCGGTAAGGCAGGTAATTCCGCCACGCTTCCCTGCACGGCAGCTCTGTACAGGCTTGCCAGTTCCGTCACCAACACATCCAGTGACCAGCCGTCGGCAATGATGTGATGCAGGTTCAACACCAACAGGTATTCCTGCGCGGGCAGATACAACAAATGCGCCTGCAATAATGGCGCACGCTCAAGACGGAATGGCGTATCAATCAGGTTTTGCACCTGCGCTTGCGCCAGTTCGCGGCTACTGCTTGCCAACACCTGCAACGGTACATGCACGACGGGCAGGATGCTTTGCCGCAACGTGCCATCTTGCTCTACAAACACGGTGCGCAGGTTTTCATGCCGCGCCACGATCTGGTTGATACTGGTTTCCAGTGCAGCGATAACGAGTTCGCCCTGCAAACGCCAGATACAGGGGATGTTGTACACCTGTTTCTGGTCTGCCAACTGGTGCAGCAACCACAAGCGTTGCTGGGAAAACGATAGCGGCAAAGGCTGGTTGCGTGTTACCAGCGGGATGCTTGCCGCTGCTGCTGGGGCTGGGGCTTGTAACTGCTGCAAATACGCCATGATCTCGGCTTTGCGGGCAGACAATTCACCGCGCAAGGCATCGGTCAACACGCCTTTGGCGGCTTTGACACCGAGCTTGTCACCTTCCAAGCGAAACTTGATACCCAAGGCTTGGACTTCATCCAGCAATGCCTGAATCGTTTTCATAGCAATTCCAACTCCTCCTCAGTATCATCCTCATCCGCCAGCAATGACTGGTTGCGCAGCAAGTGTTCCACCTGTACCGCCAGCCCTGCGATAGTCGGGTGTTCAAACAGGTAATGGAATGGCACATCCAGCCCGAATGCCTGACTGACCCGCGAAATCACCTGCGTTGCCAACAACGAATGCCCACCCAAGGCAAAGAAACTGTCATGGACACCCACGGCTTCCAGCCCCAGCACTTCCTGCCAAATGTCGGCAAGCTGCTGTTCGGTTGGAGTAGACGGCAGAGCTTGTACACTGACATTTGTTCCCCAAGCCGGGACAGGCAATGCTTTGCGGTCGAGCTTGCCACTGGGGGTCAGCGGGAAAGCCGCCAGCACCATCACAGCGGCAGGAACCATGTAATCCGGTAGTTTTTCCTGCAAGAAATGCTGCACTTGCACTGCCAAATCTGGCGTATCCGTTGTTGGTACGCAGTAAGCCACCAGCCGTTTATCGCCCGGTTTGGCTTCATGCACCACCACCGCGCCGTCCTGCACAGCAGGATGCTGGTTCAGTACCGCTTCGATTTCACCCGGTTCAATGCGGAAACCGCGAATCTTGAGCTGGTTGTCAGCACGCCCCAAAAATTCCACATTGCCATCTTCACGCCAATACGCCAGATCGCCGGTGCGGTACAGCAAACCATCTCCAAACGGATTGGGCAGGAAACGTTCCGCTGTCAGTTCCGGGCGATTGAGATAACCCTGCGCCAGACAGTCACCCGCCACAGACAATTCCCCCGGAATGCCGCGTGGCACGGATTGCCCATGCCGACCCAGCAAATACAGGCGGGTATTGGCAATCGGTCTGCCAATCGGCGGCAATACCGGCCACTGGGATGCATCACCTTGCAATGTATACGCCGTCACCACATGCGTTTCAGTCGGGCCGTAATGGTTGTGCAGGGCGCAATCACCATTCCTAAACCAGACGTTCAAGGCATCCGTCAGGCGTAATTGCTCCCCAGCAGTAATTACATCGCGCAAGCTCGGCGGCATCCAGCCCATTGCCACGTCTGCCAGTTGCTGCAAGGCTACAAACGGCAGAAACAGGCGTTCCACTTTTGCAGTATCGACAAACCGCAGCAATGCCGCCGCATCACGCCGCAGGTTTTCGGCAATCAACACTAACGTGCCGCCGCCACACAGCGTGGTGAAAATTTCCTGAAACGACACATCAAAGCTGATCGGCGAAAATTGCAGGGTACGTGCCGCCTGCCCCAAACGGATATCCGCCTGTTGCCACAAGGTCAGGTTGACCATGGCACGATGAGGCATGGCAACCCCTTTGGGCTGCCCGGTCGAACCGGAGGTGTACAGGCAATACGCCAAATGCTGCGCTTGGGTTTGGCAAGGCAGGTTACCCACTGGTAAACCGGACAACGTTTCCCATGCGGTAAATGTTTGCAGATTCGCAGTGAGTGGCAATTGCGCCTGCAATTCGGGTGTGGTCAGCAACAAACGGGCTTGCGCATTTTCCAGCATATACTGTAAACGTTCCGCCGGGTAACTGGGGTCAAGCGGCAAACACGCCCCGCCTGCTTTGAGGATACCCAACACACTCACCACCAGTTGCGGCGAACGAGGAAAACACAAGGCTACTGGCCTATCCGGCTGTACACCCTGCTCCCGCAACCACACCGCCAACTGGTTGGCTTGGGCATTCAACTCCCGGTAACTCAAACAGGTATCCGCAAATTCCAGCGCAATGGCATCGGGGTTACGGGCTACCTGTGCCTCAAACAGTTCGTGGATGCACACATCGGCAGGGTGAGGCACGGTGGTTGAATTCAGGTTTACCAACACATCCTGCGCTTCAACAGCCGTCAGCATCGGCACAGCGCATAACAGTGTGTCTGGCTTTGCCACCATATTTGCCAGCAAGGTTTGCACATGCCCCAACAGCCGTGTGATCAGGACAGGCGCAAAGCGGGTAGCATCGTAATGTACATGCAGTTCCATCACCCCGCGCAACATTGCCACGAAACTGAGTGGATACGGCACGCGCTCTATGGCCTGCATGTCACGGATCAGCCCCAGTTGTTCCCAACGCGCATCCAGCGGGTAATTTTCATAGGCAAAAATGCTTTCAAACAGCGGCGAACCGCGTGGCACTTCACTCCAACCCTGAATATCCACCAGCGAACAATGGGCATACTGTTCCTGTTCCACCTGCTGCTGTTGCAAGGTTTGCAACCACGGCAGCAGGCGGGTATTGGCATCGACCTTGACCCGCACTGGCAAGGTATTGGTGAACATGCCCACCATGCTTTCCACCCCAGCGAGTGTCGCGGGTCGCCCGGACACAATGCCGCCAAACAGCACGTCATCGGTGTTGCTGTAACGTGCCAGCACAATTGCCCACACACCTTGCAGCAGCGTATTCAGGGTGAGGCGATGTTGTTGGGCAAACGCACGTAAGGCTGCGGTCTGTTCAGGTGATAACAACAGGTGTTGCGTCTGGTAATCGGCTTGCCCGGTCGGTGTGGGCTTGCTTGCTCCCAAAGGCGTGGTGGTAGTGAAACCTTCCAATTGCCCACGCCAGAAACGTTCCGCTTGCGCCATATCCTGTTGTTGCAACCAGTCGATGTAATCCACAAACGGGCGCGGCAAAGGCAATGATAGCGTTTGCCCTGCGGTAGCCGCCTGATAAAACGCCAACACTTCATTCAACAGGATGGGGTAACTCCACCCATCGTTGATCAGGTGATGTATTGTCCAAACAAACCGGGTGGTTTCGACATTCACCCGGATCAGGGTACAACGGAACAGCGGCGCATCATCCAGCGCGAACGGCTGCTGCAAATCGGCAACCTGCCACTGCCCCCATTCCGCCTCAAGTGCTTCATTATGCCGCCAATCCAGCACCTTCCACGGCAATTCCACATCCAGTAAGGCGACCTGCACCGGCTTATCGAGGTCTTGCCAATAAAAAGCAGACCGCAACACCGCATGACGATCCAGCACCGTCTGCCACGCTTGGTGGAAAGCGGTTTCATCCAGCATTGCCGCATCCAACGTGAGGATAAACTGGATGGTGTACGCATCACTGTCCGGCTTGCTCAGGGTTTCGATCAGCAAGCCTTGCTGCAACGGGGTCAGTTCGTAGATGTTTTCCAGATTGTCCTGCATGGTCACTTCCTTTTGTTGACCTTGATGCGGTTCAACAATTGATCTAATTGGTTTTGTTTGAGTTTGGCTTGGGCAAAGTCACTGCTGGTATAACCGCCTGCTTGCGGGTCACGGCAATGCGCCAGCACGGCTTGTAAAGCAGTCATGAAGGCACCCGCGAACGCTTCCACGGTGGCAGGTTTATGCAAGGCTGTGCTGTAGGCGCAGTCAACTTGTAACTGCCCATCCACCACCAAACAGTTGATTTCCAATGCGTAAGGGCGTTGCTGTTGCGGGCTGTGCGGCTGTGTCGCCATATCCAACATGGCGTGGCGCAGCACCGCAGTGTCGGCGGCACTGGTATCGAATTGCCCCAGATAGTTGAAACACAGCTCGGCTTGCCCTGCCAATTCGTCTGCCTTACCCAGATAGCGCAGGATGCCGTAGCCCATGCCCCGATTAGGGATAGCACGCAACTGTTCCTTGACCGCTTTGATGGCATTCGCCGTATCATTGCCTTGCAGCGTCAAGGCGACTGGGTAAATGCTGGTGAACCACCCCACCGTGCGCGACAAGTCAAACGCGGGAACGGCTACGCCACCCGCCGGAGTATCCAGCACTTCGCGCCCATGCCCTTCCAGATCAAGACGCAAACGGCTTTGCCCGGTACGTTGCTGGTAAGCCTGCAATAACGCCGTCAGCAGCAGGTCATTAACTTGGGTGTGGTATGCCTGATGGGCGTCTTGCAACAGGCTACGGGTATCGGCAACGGATAGTTGCCTGACGATATGCGCTTGCGAAGCTACTGTATTCGCCGTGATATTGGCGGGGTAATCGGCGGATAAGGTCGCAGTCGGGTTGGCACACACTTCTTGCCAATGCGCCCGTTCCGCTTGCACGTAGGGAACGGCATCCTGCACCAGCCACGCTGCCCATGTTTGAAAAGCAGTGGTTTTGGCGGGCAACTTAACGGCTTGCCCTTGCTGCAACTGGCTACAAGCGGTCTGCAAATCTTCCAGCAATACACGCCATGACACCCCATCTACCACCAGATGATGAATGCACCAGAACAGACGGGCGGGTTGCTGTGCACCCAAACGGAACAAAACCATGCGTTGCAATTCACCCGTTGCCAGATTCAGGCTGGCTTGCAGGCGACAGCATTCCTGTTCCCAACGCGCTTGCTGTTCTTCCGGCGGTAAACCTGCTAAGTCGATGACTGCCAGCGTCAGTTCACCCACTTCGGCGGTACAGCGTTGTTGCCATTGCCCGTCTTGCTGTACAAACCGGCTGCGCAAGGCATCGTGGTGTAATGTCACCTGCTGCCAAGCGTGGGTAAACGTTTCCGGGGCAAGCCCTGCGTCAACTTCGGCACGAAATGCAAGATTGTGGTGGTGTGCTTCGGCAAAATCCTGGTCGAAGAACCAGTGTTGCACAGGGGTGAGTTCTACCTTGCCACTGACCTGACCTTGGGTATTCAGGGGGGTGGTACTGGCGAGCTGTTCAACCACGCTTGCCAGTTTCGCAATGGTTTGGTACTGGAATAATTGCTTGGGTTGGAATAACAAACCTTGTTGCCGCGCCCGTGACACCACTTGCAAACTGAGGATGGAATCCCCACCCAGCCCAAAGAAATTATCGTGGATACCGACGCTCTCACGCCCCAAGACACTCGCCCAGATGTCCGCCAATTGCTGTTCGACAGGCTGGGTAGGCGCGGCATATTGGGTGTCGTTAGCCGCTTCTGCTTCGGCGGGAACAGGCAAGGCTTTGCGGTTGATTTTGCCATTGGCGGTCTGTGGCATTACCTCCAGCAGTACGCACACCGCCGGAACCATGTAGGCAGGCAAAGCGGCTTGCAGGTGTTGCATAATGTCGGCGCTACTGACATCCGCAGACGGTTTGGCAGTCCAATAAGCAACTAAACGTTTCTGCCCCGGTTGGTCTTCACGCACAATAACAGCCGCTTCATGTACGTCTGGATGTTGGTTCAACACCGTTTCGATTTCGCCCAGTTCAATACGGAAACCACGCAGTTTGACTTGATGATCGACGCGCCCGATGAATTCCAGTGTGCCATCCGGCAACCAGCGTGCCAGATCGCCCGTGCGGTACAAACGCCCTGCCCCGAATGGATGGGCAAGGAAGCGTTCGGCGGTGAGATCATCACGTTGCCAGTAGCCGCGTGCTACACCACTGCCGCCCAGATACAATTCACCCGGCACACCGATGGGCAAGGGTTGCAAGGCGGTATCCAATACATAAGCCGTCTTGCCGGGTAAGGGGCGACCAATTGGCACTTTGCCCGTGGAAATCGCTTTAGCATCAAGCTCATGGCAAGTGGCAGTAATGGTGGCTTCCGTCGGGCCATAGGCATTCAGCAGGCGAATCCCGCGCCCTATCTCACGCCACAACGCCACGGTTTCCGGCGGTACAACATCATTGCCCACAATCATCAGACGCAAACTGGCAGGCAAGGCTTGCCACTGTTGCGTTTGCCAATGCGCCAAGACCTGATGCAGATAAGTTGGGGGTAAATCACAGACCGTGACTTGCTGTGCTTGCAGGTGTGTGGTGAATTCATCCAGCGACCAATGCGGTTGGGCAATTACGACCCGCGCCCCGCTGATCAGGGCAGGCAGGATTTGCTCCAGTGCTACGTCAAAGCTCATGGACGCAAACTGCAATACCCGGTCATTTGCCCCCAAACCAAACTGTTGCTGCATGGTGCGGGTATGGCTTGCCAGTGCGCCCTGTTCCACCATCACCCCTTTGGGTTGTCCGGTCGAGCCGGAGGTATAGATGAGGTAAGCTAATTGCTCGGCGGCGCTTGCCAACGGAGGATTATCAAGCGGCTGTTGCAGCAAGGCAAACCACTGGCTATCCAGCGCAAACAGGGCAGTATCCGCAGGCAATACCTGAGGGGTGAATACCCGCTCCAGCACCGCCTGCTGGCTCAATACCAGTCTGACCTGTGCCTGCTCCAGCATGAAATGGATACGCTCGGCGGGGTATGTCGGGTCTATCGGCAAATACACCGCTCCGGCTTTGAGAATACCCAGCAACCCCACCAGCATGTCGGCGGAACGTTCCACACACAAACCCACCGGCATGTCAGCGCCAATGCCTTGGGTGCGCAGGTAATGGGCTAACTGGTTGGCACGGGTATTGAGTTCGCGGTAGGTCAGTTGTTGACCTGTAGCGGCATCTACCACCGCAACAGCGTTGGGGATTCGTTCCGTTTGTGCCGCAAACTGTTGACTGATCAAGCAATCCGCTGCATCGACCCATTCGGCATCTTGACCACTCCATTGCGCGAGTTGTTGTCGATCATCATGCGACATGATCGGTAAGTCTCGCAAAGGTATCGTTGCCTGCTCTACCACCGCTTCCAGCAAGGTCATAAAGCTGATTTGCAACCTAGCAATGTCACCCGCATTGAAGTAAGCGTGGTTGTACACAAAATCCAGTTTGACGCTCTCGTGCCCCAGAAAATCTTGTACATGCACCACCAATGGGCTTTGTTCCCAACGTGACCAAAGCAAGGTTTTTCTTGCCGGAATACCCGCAAAACTCAGGTCATAATCCAGCTTCTGAAACGAAAGGTTCACCTCAAACAATGTACCCGCATCAGGCTGGGTACTGACCAAACGCTGAATCTCACTGAGTGGAAAGCGTTGATGACGATAAACCGCTTTCAGGGTGGTATTGATGATCTGCAATAGCTCAGCAAAACTGGCGTTCATATCGCTGCGCAGCAATACCGGACTGACCCCAACAAATAAGCCTGCCGTTTGCTTGAATTTGGCATTTGCCCGATTGAGAACAGGCAACCCCACGGCAAACGTGGATTGTTGGGAGGTACGGGCAAAATAAACGTACAACACCCCTAGCAGCACCTGGAAAACCGTTGCCTGATATTGCTGAGCCACACACTCCAGGCGTTGGTAGAGGGTGCGCGACATCATGAGTTCCTGACAGGTACTAACACCTATGCCTGAAACGCTGGAATCACTAGAACGGCTTGCACCATTCCTAGCCAATAAATGATCGGGAGCAGACGGATACTGTGCCAACCAGAAATCACAGTCACGCTGGAAAGCGGGAGATTCCACATAACTGCGATCATTACGAATAAATTCGGCATAGGAGGGACTATCCAATACTGGGGCAGTACCAGCTACCAAAGCCGAGTAAATGTCTGCCAGCGAACGCGCTACCAACGCTAAACCCCAGCCATCTGTTATCAAATGGTGGTATTGGAGCAGACAGTAATAATCATCATCTGCCAACTTAAGTAGATCACAACGGAACAGTGGCGGCTGGGTCAATGCAAAGGGTTCTTCCAAACGCGCTTGCATCCAGACAACCGCCTCACTAAACGACTTTTGTGCTGATGCGAAATCCTTGAATCCCACATCCACTGCCAATAGCAGCGGTGCGAATGTCTGCAAAGGCAAGCCATCTTCATCACTTGTTTCGAGCAATACTGTCCTTAAGGCATCATGTTTTTGTACTAGCAGTTGTACCGCTTGTGCAAACAAATCAACATTGACGACACCCGGAATATGTAGATAACCACCTACATTGTAGAGCGGCATATCAGGATGCAACATCTGGTCAAACCAGATTTCACGTTGCGCTGAACTCAGAGGAAATGTCGGAGTCGTCATAAATACCCTCGGCGTTACTCATGACCGACTTGTTGATTCTGCACCGCTTTCAGACAAATCTTGCAGTAATCAATCACCATTTCTTCGGCAGCTACTTTGGCATTGGGATCTACGTCAGCTTCTGCATCGAATAGCCAATCCAATTCCACATCCATTTCTACGCAGAATTCGGCGACTTTTTCTGCCAATGCTTGCAAACCTTCGGCAGGCAAGCCCAGCAGCCATGCCTGTAATGCCTGCTCCTTTGCCATCAATGCAGAGGTTTCCACCCAAGCATGGAAGGGAGTTGCCAAGTCTTTGTGTTTGGAAGAAAAAGGCGCGGACAACTCTGTCCAAACTGCTTGCAGTTTTTCTTTAGGTTGGCTCATCGACCAAACCACCAAACCGACCAGTGATGCCAGTGCCACGACAGCAATAAGAATATGCATGGAAACGTTCCCGTATGTTAAAAATTAACCCACGCGAATTTACCATCAAACTGAAGGTCGGCTGAAGGGAATGCAACATTTCTTAACATTTCTCTGCCAGAGTACCCACCATCTTAATCATATCCAGATTATGCTCAACCACCACCACGGTATTTCCGCCATCACGCAAGTGCTGCACCACTTGCAGCAACTGGTCAACGTCGTGGAAATACAACCCCGTAGTCGGCTCATCCAGAATATAAATCGTCTTGTACGTGCCGCATATCGCCAGCACTTCGCTGATGTTCTTGCCCTTGATTTCATTCGCGGCAATGACCTCGAAACCTGCCCGTTTGAAACCGACATCCATGCCACCACCTGCACCCGAAAACAGCTTTCTTTCATGATTGATACTGCATCACAACATCCGCTTGAGAAACTCTCCCGTAAACGAACCCTCAGTTTCCGCCACCTGCTCCGGCGTACCCACCGCAATAATATGCCCGCCACGACTCCCACCTTCCGGCCCCAAATCCACCACCCAATCCGCCGTCTTGATCACATCCAGATTATGCTCAATCACTACCACAGTATTGCCGCCATCGCGCAAGCGATGCAGCACTTGCAGCAATTGGTCAACGTCGTGGAAATGCAGACCCGTGGTCGGTTCATCCAGAATGTAAATCGTCTTGCCCGTGCCGCGTTTGGACAATTCTTTCGCCAACTTAACCCGCTGCGCTTCGCCGCCCGAAAGCGTAGTCGCATTTTGCCCCAGCGTGATGTACGACAGCCCCACGTCCATCAGCGTTTGCAGTTTGGTGTGGATCGACGGCACGGCGGCGAAGAATTCACAGGCATCTTCCACCGTCATCGCCAGCACTTCGCTGATGTTCTTGCCTTTGTAGCGGATGTCGAGGGTTTCGCGGTTGTAACGCTTGCCGTCGCACACTTCGCAGGTCACGTACACATCCGGCAAAAAGTGCATCTCCACCTTGATCAAGCCATCACCGGAACACGCTTCGCAGCGTCCTCCCTTGACGTTGAACGAAAACCGCCCCGGTAAATAGCCGCGTGAACGTGCTTCTTGCGTCGCCGCAAACATATCGCGAATCGCGGTAAACACGCCCGTGTAGGTGGCGGGGTTGGAACGCGGGGTGCGCCCAATCGGGCTTTGGTCGATGTCGATGATTTTGTCGATTTGCTCCACGCCCAGCACTTCGCGCACTGGGGCAACTTCCACGCTACTGTCGTGCAGATGCCGCGCCAGAAATGGGTACAGCGTGCGGTTGATCAGCGTCGATTTGCCCGACCCCGACACGCCCGTAATGCAGGTCAGCAGCCCCAGCGGAATTTCCAGCGATACGTCATTGAGGTTATTGCCGGTCGCGCCGATCAGTTTGATGGTGCGTTCGGGGTTGAACGGGGTGCGTTGCGCGGGCATGGTGATTTTGCGCCGCCCGGACATGAATTGCCCCGTCACCGAATCCGGCGTGGCAAACACTTCTTCGGGTGTGCCTTGCGCAATAATGTAACCACCATGCACACCCGCACCGGGACCAATATCCAGCACATGATCGGCGGAACGGATCGCGTCTTCGTCATGCTCGACCACGATCACGGTATTGCCAAGGTCACGCAGGCGGAACAGCGTTTTCAGCAAGCGTTCGTTGTCGCGCTGGTGCAAACCGATGGACGGCTCATCCAGCACGTACATCACCCCGACCAGCCCCGCGCCAATCTGCGAGGCAAGGCGGATACGTTGTGCTTCGCCGCCGGAGAGCGTTTCTGCGCTACGGCTCAGGGTCAAATAATCCAGCCCGACGTTGACCAAAAATTCCAGGCGCAAGGCAATTTCGCGCAAAATCTTGTCGGCAATTTGCCCCTGCGTCCCCGGCAAATTCAGGCTGCGGAAAAACGCATGGCTTTCGCCAATCGGCAAATGCGTAATCGCAGGCAGGTTGCGCCCTGCGATGAACACGTTCCGCGCCTGTTCGTTGAGGCGGGTTCCACCGCAATCCGGGCAGGCACGGCTGGCGAGGTATTTCGCCAATTCTTCGCGCACCGCACTCGAATCGGTTTCGCGGTAACGGCGTTTGAGGTTGTTCAATACGCCTTCAAACGGGTGGGCACGCTTGTATACCTGCCCTTTCTGGCCGATGTAGGTGAATTCGATTTCCTTCAGGCCACTGCCTTGCAGGATCAGTTTTTGCACTGCTTCGGGCAAATCTTCCCACGCCTGTTCCACATCGAAGCCGTAGTAGTCGGAAAGCGAAGTCAGCATCTGGAAGTAGTAGGCATTGCGCCGATCCCAGCCGCGCACGGCCCCACCTGCGAGACTCAGGTGCGGATTTGCGACCACCCGCTGCGGGTCGAAAAACTGTTCCACGCCCAAGCCGTCGCAGGTCTGGCACGCGCCAGCGGGTGCGTTGAACGAGAACAAGCGCGGTTCGAGTTCGGTCAGCGACCAACCGCAATGCGGGCAGGCGTAGTTGGCGGAAAAAATTATGTCGTCGCCATCACCCTCCATCCACGCCACTGTTGCCAGTCCGTTGGCGAGTTTCAGCGCGGTTTCAAACGATTCGGCGAGGCGCAATTGCATGTCGTCGCGCACTTTGAAACGGTCAATCACCACTTCGATGGTGTGTTTCTTGCGCAATTCAAGCGTCGGCGGCACGTCCAGTTCGTAGACCACGCCATTCACTCGCGCCCGCAAATAGCCTTGCGCCCGCAACGAATCAAACAATTGCACATGCTCGCCCTTGCGTTCGCGCACCACCGGGGCCAGCAACATCAGCTTGCTGCCTTCGGGCAAACTCAACACCTGATCGACCATCTGGCTGACAGTTTGCACTTGTAAATCAACGTGATGCGTCGGGCAACGCGGCACACCGGCACGCGCATACAGCAGGCGCAGGTAGTCGTAAATCTCGGTGATCGTGCCGACGGTGGAACGCGGGTTGTGCGAGGTGGTTTTCTGCTCAATGGAAATCGCCGGAGAAAGCCCTTCGATATGGTCAATGTCCGGCTTTTCCATCATCGACAAAAACTGGCGGGCGTAGGCGGACAGCGACTCAACGTAACGCCGCTGCCCTTCCGCAAAAATCGTGTCGAACGCCAGCGACGACTTGCCCGAACCCGACAAGCCCGTGATCACAATCAGCTTGTCACGCGGCAGGTCAAGGTCGATGTTTTTCAGGTTATGGGTGCGTGCGCCGCGAATGCGGATGAATTTTTCCATGAGTGCAAGCTCGTGCCGAACAAAAAGCGAAGTTTAGCAGGTTTTGGCAGAAAGGGAGATTTCCCTATTTTATGCTTCTACCCGCACATTTCATTCCGGTTTCTGCTTGACTGCCACTGCGAATGTTTCCACGCCTAAACGCTTGAAATCATCCGTATTATTCGTGGCAACGCTCAAACCATGCACCAAAGCGGTTGCTGCAATAATCGCATCCGGCGTTTTGGTTTTGTATTGCTGGCGTAGCGCAATGGTTTTCTCGGCAATCTCATCGCTCAAGCCAAACACTTTGGCATTGCTGATGAATGCCCTTGCTTGCTCGTGCTGCCTTGGGTCAGCAGCAAATTCGCTCCAGCCCAGAAATTCGATTTTGGTGATAATCGAAATATTGAAGCTGTCCGCCAGAATCGCATGGATACGCTCATCATCGGTCAGACCGTTGAAGTAATAGATAATGATATTGGTATCAAATAGATAAGCCATTACCGCCAACCTTCGCGTGCTTCTCTCAGGTAGGCATCAATAGCCGCTTTGGGTTGTCGACCCACGCCGAAGAAAGCCCTAGGGTTGAACACAGCGGGCGTAGTGGGTGATGTCTCATGGGTCAAAACAATGATTCTGGCATGAGCTTTGTGCAAGTTGCGGTAGATGTCAGGGATGCGGATCATCCCGTTTTCAATATCTGTTTCAAACTCGATGGCGTGCATGGCGGATTTCCTCTATTTGAGCTTCAAGAATAGCATACTCGACAAGCCCGTAATCACAGTCAGCTTGTCACGCGGCAGGTCGAGGTCGATGTTTTTCAGGTTATGGGTACATGCGCCGCGAATGCGGATGAATTTTTCCATGAGTGCAAGCTCGTGCCGAACAAAAGACGAAGTTTAGCAGGTTTCGGGAAAGTAACGCCTATTACACTCTTTCTAATCAGGAACAAGGTCAATATTGCTTGCTTTTTAATCAAGCAATCCAGTATATTGATCGACGAAAAGGAATAATGATGACTTTAATTTTTTCATGACAATAGGATTTTTAAAAAATGAACCGAAATTTTTTTATTTGTAGTGCTGGAGATGAAAATAAGGATTTTGGTGATAAAAATCTAGAAAATTGCATTAATAATAAAGCACACATAATGCACAGAGGCACCGCACAAAAAGGAGTCTTTAATTCCATAAAGCCAAAAGATATACTATTTTTAAAATATAATGGAAGATTAGTTGCTTATGGCTTATCGACAGGAAGAGAAGATTCTGAAAAACAAGATTCAGATGGATGGGACTTCTATTCTTATGTTGAAGAATGGTTTTTTCATGATAATAAAAACCCAAGAAATGGAGTAAGTAATGAAGGTGTTTCTAAATATATAAAAGAGGGATCTGGGCAATATGGAACTGTAAAAGAAATTGAACTACCGTATGCAATAAGAAAAATGGAAGAAATTGACAATCAATCATTACTATTCAAGAAGATCAAAGAGGAAGTATCCATGAGTAATTTCAAGTTACAGATTTTAGAATTACTCGACAAGAATAAGAATTTAATTTTAACAGGTGCGCCGGGAGCAGGAAAAACATACTTAGCAAAAGAATTGGCTAAATTAATAACGCAAGCTGAAGAAAATAGTTCACAAATAGCCTCTGTTCAGTTTCATCCATCTTACGACTTACTCTGACTTCATCGAAGGATTAAAACCAAAAATTTCTAACGGTCAGATGGAATTTGAACCTAAAGCGGGAGTTTTCAAATCATTCTGTGAAGATGCGGGAAAACCTGAAAATAAAGATAAGAAATATGCATTCATTATTGATGAAATAAACAGAGCTGACTTATCAAGAGTATTTGGAGAAGCGTTTTCTCTTCTTGAAGAAAGTTACAGGGGTGAATTTATTGAAACACAATACTCATATATAACAGGAAATAAATTTACCATACCAGAAAATGTTTATATTATCGGCACAATGAATGATGTTGATCGCAGTGTTGAGAGTATGGACTTTGCCTTACGCCGCCGTTTTGCATGGAGAGAAATATCAGCAAAAGATTCTGAATCCATTATTGATGTGGCTGATATTGATCAACAATGGAAAGTCGAAGCAAAAAAACGCATGTCTAGCTTAAATGATAAAATCGCAGAAATACTAGAAAGCACATCCTATCAAATAGGTGGTGCTTATTATAAGAAACTCGAAAAATACAAAGCCAGCAATGACTTAACCGAAGCATTCAAGCAACTTTGGAATAATCATATTGCAGTTTTACTTCATGAGTATCTGCGTGGAATACCAAAATCCAAAGACAAGTTTGAAGAAATGAAAAAGGCTTTTGATGCATGATGACGCTAAAAAACCTTCATGACAATGGAAATATTTCCATAGAAATCAGTGATCTTGATAGGACTGTATTGGAAAAATATTCAGCAAAGTCGATTGATGACTTTGCAAAAATGGGCGTGCATGTTGTCTCAACCGAAGCTAACGAAGCTGGATCAGATGAATCGAATAAGTTATCACTTTTTAGTCTATCTGGAAACAAAATAAACACCAATAACTGTATGGGTGTTGTACGTTTATACGACGATAAAACAAAACACCCTACGCTAATTAGAATAAAATCAAGATTCGATGAAAATGATAAGCAACTATTTCTAACATATCTTCTAAGCAAAGTTTTTGGCGGTTCTTTTGTCTCTGATAGCATTCCTTCAGATGATGATTCAATATGGGATATTCTTCTCGCTTTTATTTTCAGAAAAACGTTGAAAGATGCATGTGCAGTTGGTCTATTCAAACAATACCAAACCTTTGAAAACAATGATTTACGTTATCGCGGCAAATTCAATATTGACTCGCATATCAAAATCAACACCCCGTTCCTAGGAAAGATTGCCTACACCACAAAAGATATTACCTTTGACAACCCCACAAACCACTTGATTCGTCATGCCATTAACAAAATAAACAAAAAATGGGCATGGATATTATCTAATGATAGTGAGCTATTGGCGTTACAACATGCAATTGAACAACATACACCATCATGGAGTTCCGAAAACCTAGTCCAATGCATGTATAAAAAGGAAAATCGCCATCCTATAAAGCATCCATTTTTTGCAAGCTTCTATGAACCTCTACGCAAATTATCTTTTAGTATTTTGCGAAATTCAGGCGCGAGTTTGTATGACGCAGGTAGCCATGAAGCTGAAGGTGTTATTTTTGATGGCTCTTGGCTATGGGAAGAATATATCAATACACTATTAATAGCTGAAGGATTTATTCACCCAAGAAACAAAACCGGAAAAAATCCAATCTACTTGTTTGAAAAGTCGAAATACCGTAGGTATCCTGATTTTTACAAAGAAAACATCATATTGGATGCGAAATATAAAAAGATGAACAACTTGGATAAAATAGAACGAAATGACATTCATCAAATCATCTCTTACATGTTTGTTCAAAAAGCACAATTAGGAGGCTTTATATACCCTATCCAAAACGAAACTTCCGCATTAGAAAACATTGGATTATTAAATGGATATGGCGGAAGTATAAAAATAATACCATTTAAAATACCAGAAACTGACTGTGATCACTCTTCATTTATTGACCTCATGAAAACAAGTGAACAATCATTCATTGAATCCATCAGAAAGTGTCAAGAATGAACTATGGATTTATATCAGCCAAAAAACGAATGACATCCTCATTCCGCACTCGCTCATAAATACTTTCCACACTCAAACTCAACTCAACCGATTCCAGAACCACCATATCCCCCCAATAATAATACGAAGGTCGCCAGCTATCGCTACGGCGGAAAACTTCGACCTCTACCGTATCCTGCTCAATCAGCATGTATTCCTGCAAACTGGGCAACTGCAAATACTCCAGCCGTTTAACTTGCCGCACCCGCCGTAACGATCAACCCCAGTAAACAAAACAAAGCGGATATTGGCATCCTGCTCCTTGATTACGGAATAAAAGCTGCGCAAGGTGTTGCGGATCAATTCGTTGAAACAAAAGGCCCGAACCTCACCTCCCCCCCTCAAGCACTTTTCAGCTATAATCAACGTCCGGCAAATTCATCCACCTACCACAGAATTAGAATGCAAGTACTGCTCTATAACGAACTTAACCCACAAGCTATCAACGGTTTCACCAAATGGCGCTCTTTCATGGAAGCCGACGACCTCAAATCTGCAGATGTTAAAAAAATCGGCGATAACCTCTACCGCGCTCGTCTCAATCGCAGCGACCGTCTGCTCCTAGCGTTTTACCACTATCAAGGCGAGCGTTACGCACTGGTACTGGAATATCTTAAAAGCCATGATTACGCTGGTTCACGTTTTCTCAATCATGGTGCTGTCATCGACGAAGACAAAATCCCTGCACTTGTACATATCCCTGAAGACACCCCTGCCCTTGCCTACGTTAATCGCCAGCACGGGCGTTTCAACTTGCTTGACAAAATCATCTCATTTGATGACACCCAGCAAACCGTTTTCAACCTACAGCCACCGCTAGTGATCATCGGCTCAGCAGGCAGCGGCAAAACTGCCCTCACGCTGGAAAAGCTCAAAGCCTGCCATGGCGACGTGCTCTATGTCACACTCTCGCCCTATCTGGTCAAAAACTCCCGTGACCTCTATTACGCACATGGCTATAACAATACCCAGCAAACCGTTAATTTTCTTTCATTTCAAGAGTTTCTTGAAAGCATTCAAGTGCCTATTGGCAAACCCATCGCTTTTCGCGATTTTGCCCAATGGTTCAGCCGTTTACCGAGTAAACCGCTTAAAGATGCTCACAAACTGTTTGAAGAATTCAAAGGTGTCATCACCGGCCCCTCTATCGAAGCGGCTTACCTAAGCCGTGATGAATACCTCAACTTAGGCATCAAACAATCTATTTTTCTTGAAGATGAACGCCCGGTCGTTTATGACATTTTCAGCCGTTATCTCAACTTTTTACAGGAAAATCAGCGTTATGACAGCAATATTCTCAGCCACCAATACCTCAACCGTGTGGAGCCATGCTATGACTTTGTAGTGGTCGATGAAGTACAAGATTTAACCAATATCCAGCTTTTCCTAATCCTCAAAACCCTGCGTGACCCCAGTGGCTTTTTGTTATGCGGTGACTCCAATCAGATTGTGCACCCCAATTTCTTCTCGTGGAGCAAACTTAAAAGCCTGTTCTACACCCATAGCGAGTTACAAGCGGACACTGATCTAATCAGCATCCTCAGCACCAATTACCGCAACTCACCGCAAGTTACCGCACTCGCAAACCGTATTCTCCTGCTCAAAAACGCCCGTTTTGGCTCCATCGACCGTGAAAGCAATTATC
The DNA here is from genome assembly GCF_900107695.1 of Thiothrix caldifontis. Classification (GTDB taxonomy): domain Bacteria; phylum Pseudomonadota; class Gammaproteobacteria; order Thiotrichales; family Thiotrichaceae; genus Thiothrix; species Thiothrix caldifontis. Next base: position 21,433 of record NZ_FNQP01000009.1, read on the forward strand.
TGGTGCACAGTAACGGGCATGTGCAGGGCGATGTGGTGTTTCTGCAAGACCGCGATAACATCCGCCGTGAACTCGATGCCAAAACCCGCAGTTCCACCCGTTTCGCCGTGGTGGTCATGCACCCTGAACAAAAAGCCGAAGCCCAACAACACTTCAACACCCCGCTGGTATTCTCGATCCAAGAAGCCAAGGGCTTGGAATATGACAATATTATCCTCTACAACTTCCTAAGTGCCGAAAACAAGCGTTTCCGCGAGATTAGCGCGGGTGTGACTCATGCCGACCTGCAACAAGACCTGAGTTACGCTCGTGCTAAAAATAAAGCTGATAAGTCACTGGAAACCTATAAATTTTACATTAACGCACTCTACGTTGCCCTGACCCGTGCGGTGCGTAATTTGTATTGGATCGAAGCCGATACGAAACAATATATGTTGGATTTACTCGGCTTGCACGATGCGCAAGAGACACTCAACCTCGCCAATCAAAACTCCAGCCGCGAAGAATGGCAGCGCGAAGCTCATAAACTCGAATTACAAGGCAAGCAAGAACAAGCTGACCGTATCCGCCAAGAAATTCTTCAGCAACAAACGCCAGATTGGGCGATTTACACAGGTGAAACGTTGCAGCAGTTGCACACCCAAGCCATTCAGCAGGGCGACAAAAAAGCCCGGCTATCCCTGTTTGAAGTGGCACTGGTTTACGAAGACCGCCAATGCTTACGCGATTTAATCAAGGTTGATTTCAAACCCGCAAAGCATCCCGCCAATGGTATCAAGCAATTGCAGCAGAAATATTACCTGCCCTATCAGCTTAAAAATCCGGTGGCTTTGCATAGCCATCTCAATAAGTTTGGCGTGGATTTTCGCAACCCGTTCAACCAAACCCCGCTCATGGTGGCAGCATGGTTAGGTAACTCAAGCTTAATTAATGAACTCACGACACTCGGTGCCAACCCCGAATACGTGGATAATAACCACTTCACTGCATTTCAGATTGCCTTGCAACAAGCCAGTAAAGACGAGAAATACGCCAAACATCACCTTGCCAGCATTTACCGGCAACTATCCCCCGACAGTTTAAGCATTCAAATCGACGGTAAATTACTAAAACTCGACCAGCATGGTATGGAGTTTTTCCTGCTCAACCTAATGATTGCACTGTTCTACCGCGCACTACCAGCCAAAATTGGCGATCGCGGTGGCTTTGGCACACAAGATATTATTGACGCAATAACACATTTCCCACCGGATGTATTGAACCCACAACGCAAACAACGCGCTTATATTTCCAGCATTTTCTCGAAAAACGAGATGTACCGCGCCGAACGTTATAACCGCAAATTGTTCTACCGGGTACGCCAAGGACATTACCTGTTCAACCCTAGTCTCATGCTGAAAGTGGAAGGCGAATGGGTCAATATTTACGATCTACTGGATCTTGATAAGTTGGCTTACCACCCCGCCGATACCCCAGATTGGTGGAGCGAGCACGATCAAGCCCGCTGGGATGCTTGGCTGGATGCGGGACGCAATCACATCAAGCACCAACTTCAACAAGTGCGCACTGCCATGCTGAATGACGCGCTCTCCATGTTAAAATCCCTGTGCGAACAAGAGTTACGTAAGATTCAGGATGGTTAAAAAGTGATAAATTACAAACATTTGTATTACTTTCGTGAAGTAGCCACCTTGGGCAGTATTGTGCGTGCCTGCGAAAGCCTGAACCTGACCCCGCAAACCATCAGCGGGCAATTGCAATTACTGGAAGACTCCCTCGGTGTCAAACTTTTCCGCAAACAAGGCCGCAATCTGGAACTCACCGATGCAGGGCATACGGCGCGACGTTATGCAGATGAGATTTTCCAATTAGGCAGTGCCTTAGAACAAGCCTTGCAGACCCATCCTTCCGGGCAGGCACGCCTGTTTCGGGTCGGCATCGTCGATGTGGTTCCCAAAACCATTGCCTACAAATTGTTGGAACCGGCAATGCTGCTCAGCCCGCAAATTCACATTGTATGCAATGAAGGTCCCTTACCCGACTTGCTGGGGGAGCTTGCCATGCACCGTATTGAATTGGTGATTGCGGATAAGCCGTTGCCCAATACGCTACCGATCAAAGGTTTTTCCCACCGTTTAGGTTTCAGCGGCATTAGCTTTTTTGCACACACCACGGTGAAAACGAGTTTGCAAGGGAAATTCCCAGAATGCTTAAACAACGCACCTTTATTGATTCCGAGCGAAGGCACGTCAGTACGTAATGAACTCATGAATTGGTTTCATCAGCAGAAAGTACAGCCGAATATTATTGGGGAATTTGACGATAGCGCTCTGATGCGAGCATTTGGCTTTGGCGGGGCGGGTATTTTTGTCGCGCCCTCGGTGCAGGAAGATACGTTTACCCAAGAACCGGATATTCATTGCATTGGGCAAGCGGACGGGGTGATGGAGCAGTTTTTTGCGATTTCAGTGGAAAGGCGAATTAGCCATCCTGCGGTCTTGGCGATTACCAAAAGTGCGCAGGACTGGCTACAACCGAAAGCCAAGACTTAATTACAAACCGAAATCGTCCGCAGGAACACCCAAATCACGGCAAATTTCACGCACCACTTGCTTTTCCTTGTCATCAAACGTGCCATCAGCACTGCCGATTGCCATGCAAACGCGCACCATTAAGCGTGCTGCATCGGGTTTGCTACGCAGCTTGCCGATCATTTTCAGGGCTTCCGCTTTACCGATTTCGTTATCAAATTCAAAGTTTTCGGTCACTTTGTTGAAAACAGCAATCACGTCTTTGGTTTCAAAGACTTTCAATTCATCCGATTGCTGGATGAATTTCATCATCTTTTGCTTTTCGGACGAATCAATACTGCCATCCGCCGCCGCCACTAAACCGCAACCGGCAACACAGGCTTCCATGAACTCACGGTTTTTGAATTTACCCACTTCAGTTGCCAATTTAGCGCGGGCTTCCCCAACTTTTTCTTTCAAGCTATCAAAAAATGACATCGAATAATCTCCTTATCAGTTAGGCTGCCGCCAATAGTTTCTTTTTGTGACGCAGTGATGACACAATCGACAACACAATAAACGTCACCCCAATCAAACCAGTAATTACTTCAGGAATATGGTAATGAATACTAAACAGCATAATGAATGCTAAAGCACCGATACCATAATGTGCACCGTGTTCCAAATAAATGTATTCATCTAAAGTGCCTTTGTGTACCAAATGCACGGTCAGGGAACGCACAAACATCGCGCCAATTGCCAGACCTAACATAATGATGACGACATCTTTGGTAATCGCAAACGCACCAATTACGCCGTCAAATGAGAACGATGCATCCAATACTTCCAAGTATAAAAAGCCTGCTAAACCGTTACGTTTAACGCTCTTAACAACCGCCTCACCTTCCGCTTCGTCTTCAAAAAACACATCTAAACTACTGACCGCAATGTATAACACCACGCCCGCCAAACCAGCCACTAACACGGTTAAACGGGTTTCATCACTAATCGGCAGGAATTCTTGCAACAAAAACAATGCAATTAACGCCAATAACACGCTAATCACATCGAGCTTACCCATCGCACTCATGCGTTCTTCGATAGCATGAATCCAGTGAACATCCTTTTCGTTGTCAAACATAAAGCTCAGGAACACCAGCAATAAGAACATGCCACCAAACGCAGCGATACCCGCATGGCTTTCCATCAAATGGCGGGAATATTCCTCCGGGTTATTTAACGCCATGCTCATGACATCAATCGTACCCAGCCCCGTTGCGATAGCCACAATCACAATCGGGAACACTAAACGCATCCCGAATACCGCAATCAGGATACCGACGGTTAAAAACAGCTTTTGCCATTTTTCGTCCATTTCCTTGAGGACAGAGGCATTCACCACCGCATTATCAAATGACAGACTCACTTCCATAATGCCCAACACCAAGACCAAGAAAATGGCCGTGGCAATGCCCATCGAGGTAGTCGCCCCCCACCAAATGGCCAAACCTACACAGAGGATGGTGACTAAAATCGAATATTTAAAATCCTGAAACATAGGGTTACTAATTTACCGTAGAGATAAACAAAACAGGCATCTACCACGAGATGCCCGTCAAATCATAAGTGCATTGCGAACAATGCCTTATGCCATTTAGCCAAGGTTAACGCCCATTGAGGCTGCCATCGGACCTAAACCACCGGCAAAACCCTGACCAACAGCTTTGAATTTCCACTCAGCATTGTGACGGTAAATTTCACCAAACAACATCGCCGTTTCTACGCTGGCATCTTCGGACAGGTCGTAACGCGCAATCTCTTTACCATCAGCCGCATTCACCAAACGGATATAAGCATTGCTGACTTGACCAAAGTTTTGCTTGCGTGCTTCAGCGTCATGAATGGTGACAGAGAATACCAGTTTCTTGACAGTTTCAGCCAAGCCTGCCAGATTCACGTTGACTTGTTCGTCATCACCATCACCAGCGCCAGTCTTATTGTCACCCATGTGCTCAACATTTCCACACGCTGATTTTTTGTTGTTGTAGAAAATGAAGGAATCGTCAGACAATACCTTGCCGTTTTCACCCAACATGAAGATGGAAGCATCCAAATCGAAATCTGCGCCATCAGTAGCGCGAGTGTCCCAACCCAAACCCACGGTGACAGCGGTTAAACCCGGAGCTTCTTTGGTTAAAGAAACGTTGCCACCTTTTTGTAAACTAACAGCCATTGTAAAACTCCATTATCTGAATTTTTGAATAAAACACTTAACCAATTTGAATGCCAAATTGATCACACATTGCTTTTAAACCACCCGCATAACCTTGCCCAACCGCGCGGAACTTCCATTCCGCGTTATGACGGTAGAGTTCACCGAACACCATTGCCGTTTCGGTGGAATAATCTTCTGCCAAGTCATAGCGCACGATTTCTGTACCAGTGACATCATTGACCACTCGGATGAAGGCATTTGCCACTTGTCCAAAATTCTGCCGACGTGCTTCAGCATCATGAATGGTCACAGTAAACGCAATTTTCGTAATTTCAGCAGGAACTTTGCTTAAATCAACCTTCATTGCCTCATCGTCACCATCGCCTTGCCCGGTACGGTTATCACCGGTGTGTTCGACTGAGCCGTCAGTGGATTTCAGTTGGTTGTAGAAAATGAAATCTGCATCACCGCGCACTTTGCCACTCGCTGTCAGCAAAAATGCACTGGCATCCAAGTCAAATGCCGAACCATCCGTACTACGCTCATCCCATCCCAAACCGACCAAGATTTTTGTTAAACTGGGGTCAGCTTTGCTTAAGGAAAGGTTGCCACCTTTTTGTAAACTTAATGCCATCTGTATCACTCCTTTGGTTTTATTATACCTAACAACTATTTAGCGCCTGCCCGCCAGTTCAATCCCCAGCGATAAGCTTGATCCATTTCCTGATGCCCACGGAAGTAACGCACTTCCCGGTTGACTTGCAATGCGCCATTAACATTTTCCAGCAACACCACTGCACACATGCCCAGTGAATTGCTGCCCTCGGTCAAACGAATTTCCAGCGGGGGTTCATTGGGCACATAAATGCTCACGACGCCATCAGTTTGTGCCCAGTTGGGCGCACCTTCGTAGATAAAGGCATACACCAGAATCCGTTTGAAGGTTTGCCACTGCTGCCCGTTGATATGCAGCCATTCGCCTTCAGAAATCGCGCCCGTGCGGTCATCGCCTTTGAGTTCGATGTAAGGGTCACTGCGGAACGAACCAAAGCGGTTGCCGAGGGCTTGAATGGCGCTGATCGTGCCGTCACGCTGCTCGTACAAACAACCCACATCCAGATCCATGCCTTTATTGCTGCCGACGCCGAATAAGCCGCCCAGCAAACCGCCACTTTTCGCAGCCGGTGCTTGACCACGATTCCAGTTCAGGTTGATACGAATTTCGCCGAAGCCTTCGGTCTTTTTTTCCAGACTGACACGCGGCTTACCTTTATCCAGCGTCACTTTGCTCAAGGAAATCGGCTTTTTCGCTGGCGCAGGTGGTGGTGTTACTGGCGGTGCAGCCGCTGGTGCAGGGTCACTGATTTCCACCCCGAAATGTTCCGCCAAGGGCTTTAAGCCGCCCGCGAAACCTTGCCCAACCGCACGGAATTTCCACGCCCCTTGGCGCAGGTACAATTCGCCCAGAATCAGCGCCGATTCGACCATACCCTTAGCAGGCAAGGTAGCTTGCAATACCGCTTGCCCCGCCGCGTTTTTCACAGTGACTTGCAAACGGGTGAATGCGCCGAAATTGGTGCGGTTTTCGTGAATGGTGGCGGTGAACGCTATTTTTTCTGTGCCTGCCAATACATTCGGCAAATCGACGACGAATTCAGCACGACCAGCACTGTTGTCGACAAACGCCACACTGCCATTGCCGGGGCGCGGTTGCCCGTAAAACACCATGTCATCATCGCCGCGTACTTTGCCGGTAGCGGTCAGGACAAAGGCGGAAATATCCACCTCTGCCCCACTGACTTGGGCTGGCGATAGCAGGACTTCAACGTGCAGTTTTTCACGCGGTACAGGGCAATTCGCCCCAGCCACCAGTTGGGTCACTGACATCGCATTACTCCTAGAGTGCTGCCAATACCGCAGGCATCATGTCGTTGGCGACTGCACCTGCCGTCGGTGTGCCAACCGCTTTCATCTCCCAGCCTGCACCGTTACGGCTCACAATCGCCATAACCACACCCGTGTGTGCGCCTTTGTCGGACAGGTTGAATTTCGCCATTTCGGTATTGTTGCTGTCATCCACCAAACGGCAGAATGCGCCGCCGACTTCATTGAAAGTTTGCCCACGGAACGAGCAGACCGTGAATGCCAGATGTGCCACATTGCCTGGTAAACGGGTCAAATCGACGAAAATCACTTCATCATCGCCCGAACCTTCGCCCGTCAGATTGTCGCCGGAATGCTTGATTGAACCGTCACGGCTTTGCAATTGGCGGAACCACACCACATCCAACAGGTTCTTTTGTGCATCCAGCAACAGGCAGGAAGCGTCCAAGTCGATGTCTGCCGCCGCACCGCCGCCGAACATGCTACCAAAGAAACCGCTTTTTTTCGGTGCTTCTGCCGGATCCCAGCCCAAGCCCATGCGTACTTTACTCAAGCCACCGCCGCCGGTTTTTTCCAGCGAAATGCGTTGCCCTTTGCTTAAACTTACAGCCATGAGAATCTCCATCCTTTTGTATTGTTGAGTGACAACATCTTAGAGAGTCGCCTAAATGCAAGCAACACTCACCCAGAATTGTCAGGTTATTTCAGCCTAACGGTTGCAATACCACGGGGGTACTGACTTCGCTGACCCGCAAACCGTAACGCAGCGGTGCGATGCTCAGGGTTTCCCCTTGCAAGCTTTGCAAGAAAACCTCAGCCAGATTCACGCCTGCGAGACACGCCATACCAAAACCACCGGAAGGACGCGGGTTGATTTCCAGCAAACGCGGCTCGCCTGCCGCATTCGCCTTGAATTGAATATTAAACAAACCATTCAAGCCGTAATACACGGTCAAACGTTCAACCATGCCTTGAATATCAGCGTTATTGTCGATTGCCTGCCCGTACCCCGCTTGCGGATGCTTTTTGCGTTGGATGGCGCATAGCAATTGCCCGTCGCGCCCGGCACAATCCACGCTCCATTCATCACCGGGCAAATGTTCCATCACCAGCAACTCGGGGAACGTCGGCGTGTGTGCCATGCCTGCGCGTAATTCTGCCAGCGGGATTTCGTACTCCACACCCTCAAGCAAATGCGTAATGCTGTCGCGTTGCGTGTCCAGAATACGGAATCCCAAACCAAACACCGACTCGGCAGGTTTTACACACAAGGCCGTATGTTGGCGTGAGAGTTCCGCCACTGCCTGATCAAAACCGTTGCTATCCGTCACCGCGATACAAGCCATCGCGGATGCCACGCTCGGCGGCAACGTGTGGTAAAACTCGCCTTTATGGTGCAATAACTTCAGCGTTTTAGGGGATGCCACCGCAATCAACTGCGTTCCGATTTGCGCAAAATCGGCTTGATGACTCACCAGCAAGACCGCCTCTTTTGCAGGCCAGAAATAATCAATGCGATGTTGTTGGCAAAAGCTCAAACACCAATCCAGATAAGCGGCTCCCACCAAACCGGGTGGCTCATGCCAAGCTTCATCAGCCGCCAACAAAGCAACCGCAGCAGGATTCGTGTGAGTAGCAATGACGGTGACACCCTGCCCCACACAGGCTTGGCGAAGGTTATTGAATACCGAGGTAATGCTGGAAAATGTCTTATTGAACCAAATGCGCATGGTATGTCCTGTTTAGAATTTTAGTGATGATGACCTACGCTAGTATGCCCGATTCGTCGCAATAATTTCAGGCATTTTCACCCAAATTCTTGCTATCATGCTGCGCATAATCATCCAGCTCGGTAACAATAATTATGATGAATTTACCCCTAGGAGCAAACCTGCCATTGACCGGCAATCGCTGGACAGTCGCCCTCACCTTTCCGCACGACATCCGCCACGATTTAGGGCTGGCCGTGTTGCCAGTGAACGAAGCCAAACAGTTAGTCATTCCCCCGCAATTAGCCCACGCCAATGCCACCGAATGGGCAAGCGCTAAGCTGAATGACACAGGCACGAGCTACGCCCTGACACTGGATACCAGCGTCTTATCCAATCCCAACATTACCCGCTTGTGCGTGGTGCTATACCGCTACGGCGCACGCGGGCCGGTGAATGTCGGCAGCAATGTCAGTGTGCAAATGGATGCCGTTTTCAGCCACAGCATTGCACTGGGGGACATGCAAGCCTCCGCGCTGATTGCCGCCGAATTTTACCAGCGAGCGGGGCAATGGAAAGTACGCGCCTTAGCCGAAACCTCCGCCTACGGGCTTGCCGCATTGGGGCGCAGAATGGGCATGGAGGTGGATGAAAGTTCACCCTTCAACACCCCAAACAACCCCGAACGCCAACCCGGTAACTGGACAGGCACAGCCTTTCTGGTTGCCCCGAATGTCTTCATGACCAACGCGCATGTAGCAGACGGCGCAAGCCGTATCCGCCTCAGATCCCTGCAAGGCAATCTCGATGCCGAACCGATTATCAGCGACAGTACCAACGACCTTGCCCTATTACGGGTAGCAACACCGAGTCATCTGCAACCACTCCCGTTCCGCAACAGCGGCGTAGGTTTGGCACAAAGCATTACCACGCTAGGCTATCCACTGGCAGGCTTGATGGGCAGCGGCATTCAAGTCACGCAAGGCGTTATTTCCGGCTTGTTCGGGGCGCACAACGACATTCGCTTACTGCAATTCACTGCCCCCATTCAACCCGGTTCCAGCGGTAGCCCCTTGCTGGATGAAACGGGCGCGGTGTTGGGCGTGGTGTCGTCCACGTTTACGCACGCGCAGAACATGAATTTTGCCATCCGTCACAGTTTGGCGATTGCATTAATGGAAGCGGCTAATATTCAATACCACCTACAAAGCAGTGCGCAAACGCTATCAGCCGCGCAAATGGTGACGCAAACCCAAAACGCCATCTGGCGTGTAGAATGAGCCAGCTAAACCAATACCGATAAACATCACAATAAATGGGAGTCACACCATGCAAATTCAGAAAGGACAACGCCTGAAATTAGCGGATATTGTCCCCCCTAACCGTGCTTTCACCCTGCAATGCCAATGCGAAACCAAGGGTATTACCTTGGATATTGCCTGCTTTGGCTTAGATGCAGCAGGCTTATTGTCTGATGATCGTTACATGACGTTTTTCAATCAGCCACAAACGCCCTGTGGCAGCATTACCTTGCAAGACACCTCCAGCAGCAGCACGATTTTTGGCTGCAATCTCACTACCTTGCCAGACACGCTTGAACGTTTAGTGATAACCGCAGCCATTGATGGGCAAGCCACCATGCGTGACATCCACAGCGGCACGGTCAATTGGCAAGTTGCAGGCAACACGGTGGCAACCTTTGCGTTTACTGGCAGTGATTTTCAGCAAGAACGTGCCGTGATGTTGGTCGAACTCTACCGTAAAGCGGGTATCTGGCGTATCAGTGCCACCGCTCAAGGCTTTAACGGCGGCTTGGATGCCTTGGTCAAGCATTTTGGTGCCAGTGTCGCGGAAGAAACTGCTCCCACTCCGCCCCCGCCGCCTGCCAATCCTGCGCGAGTATCATTGGAAAAACGCTTGGAAAAAGAAGCCCCGGCATTGCTAAGCCTCGCGAAAAAATCCGCGATTTCACTGGCAAAAGTCGGGCTAGAAACGCATCGTGCCAAAGTCTGCTTATGTTTAGATATTTCAGGCTCGATGAAACGCCTGTACCGCGAAGGCTTAATTCAGGCATTCGCCGAGCGCATTTTAGCACTGGCGTGCCGCTTTGATGATGACGGGGAAATCGACGTATTTTTATTCGGCAAACACGCCCACCAGCCGACCCCAATGGGTATTGGCAATTACGCCAGCTATATCACCCACATTATCCAACAACATCCGCTGGAAGGTGACACCCGTTACGGGCGTGCCATGCAAGCCATTCGTCAACACTACTTCCCCGATGCCGCTGGGGGTGAGCGCACGCAACCGTTCACCGCAAGTGTCCCCGTTTATGTCATGTTTGTTACCGACGGCGGCACATCTGACCAAAGCTTGACTGAAAAACAAGTGCGTTGGTCAAGCCACGAACCGATTTTCTGGCAATTCATGGGCATCGGCAAAGGGCGCAAATCGCGTTCTAAGTTGCTGGCAGCGTTTGCCGATTCCGACTTTCCGTTTCTGGAAAAGCTGGATGAACTGCCAGGGCGACTGGTGGATAATGCCGATTTTTTCGCCGTTGAATCACCCAACGAACACAGTGATGAAGCCCTTTATGACCTCATGATGGGCGAATACCCCGGCTGGATCAAACTCGCTACCCAACAAGGAATCCTTCGTTAATGACGCTAACCGTTACCCTCGAACAGGGCACGCTCAACCTGACCATCGAATCCGGCACACATTCGCCGGATGAACTCTTCGGCTTTGCGCAACGCCGCAACCCGAAACGCGCGTTTCTGTTTGTGTCCAAAGTGTTGGGCAGGCATATTCCGGTATCGCCAGCGGTCATGCGCAACGCCACGGATACCCTTGCCGCGCAAATCCCCGCTGACTTGCCGGGGCCAGTCGTCGTCATCGGCATGGCAGAAACCGCGATTGCCATGGGCGCAGGGGTGCAACAAGCCCTTAGCCGCAGCCGCGACGACACCCTGTACCTTTGCACCACGCGCCACCCGCTGGACTTGCCGATCTTGGTCGAATTCCGCGAAGAACACAGCCACGCCACCCAGCAAGTACTGCATCTGCCGCAACACGCCGCCGATGTCGAATTGCTACGCACAGCACGTACTTTAGTGTTGGTCGATGACGAAGCTTCTACTGGCAAGACCTTCGCCAATTTGCTGGAGGCCTTGCAACGCGCCGGATTGGATCAATTTGAACACATCGTTGCTGCCACTCTCACCGACTGGTCGGGCGGTGCTGCTGCCGCACGTCTGGGCAAACGCGCTATTGCCGTTTCACTGCTGGCTGGACATTGGGATTGGCACGCGAATGACGCGCCCCCGCCGGAAATGCCACAAGTCGATGTGCTCGGTACGGGCGCATGGCACGCCAACCCCGCCAATGATTGGGGACGGCTGGGCGTGCGCGAACATCTGCTTACCCCGTTTGCCCAGCAACTGAACGTCACGCCCGGCGAACGCATTCTGGTATTAGGCACTGGCGAATTCGTCTGGCCGCCCTTCTTGCTGGCAGAGTACCTCGAACAACAAGGTGCAACCGTGCATTTTAGCGCCACCACTCGTTCGCCGATTGCCTTGGGTCACAGCATCCAACACCGCTATTGCTTGCACGACAATTACGGGCAAGGCATTGCCAACTTCCTCTATAACGTCGTGCCAACCGACTACGACCGTATTCTGCTGTGCAGCGAACCACCCGCGCATTTGCTGGATAAAGTGCTGATCACCGCTTTAAACCCAACGTGTCTGGAGTTTTACCCGTGAAGCCTTTATTACTCACCGATTTGGATGACACGCTATTCCAGACTGCCCGTAAAATGCCAGCGGATGCGGACAAAATCCCCGCTGCGCAAGGCAAAACCAGCGACAGCGGAAGCTTTATGCACCCCTGGCAACACGATTTCATCCATTGGGCGCTGGACTGCATGACCGTGATTCCGGTGACGGCGCGGGGAATTGCCTCGTTCAAACGTGTTCACCTGCCATTCCAGCACGGCGCGGTATGCGTACACGGTGCGGCTATCCTTACCCCCGATGGTCAGGTGGATGGAGCATGGCATTCACACATCCAACCGCAACTTGCCCCTTACCAAGAACGCTTACCAGAAATGTTAGCAATCGCGCTGCAAATCGGTGAAACGCTGGGGTTATCTTTACGCGGCTGGCTAGAATCGGTAGAAGACAATGCGGCGTATCTGGTAATCAAAAGCAATACCGCCAACGCGGCAGACCTCCAGCAACTGCTGCACACCCTAAGTGAAACCCTTAACTTGCAAGGCTTCTACACCCACATGAATGGCAACAACCTCGCACTGCTGCCCGATTTCGTCAATAAACGCGCCGCAGCGGCAGAAATTCTGCGGCGGCACACGGCTGAACACGGGCGCACCCCGGTATTCGGCATGGGTGATAGCGTGTCGGATTTGGGGTTCATGCGCTTGTGTGATTTCGCTGCGTTTCCGCCCAACACGCAAATTTGCAGGCAATTACCATGAGCGCAACCCACGGTTTTCACGGCTCGTATGCTGCCAGCGATGTCACGTTTTTGTTGCGGCAAATCGTGATGGAAACCACGCCCGTGGAGGAAAAGGAACGCCTGATTCAAAGTGGGCAGCGCCATTATTCCGAAATGCTGACGCTGGAATCGCCGCCTTCCGCCGCGCATCAAGCCTTGTTCCAGCAAGCACTGGATGATGGGCTGGAACGCCTTGCCCGCGAAGTACAAGCCTTGGCACTGGCCTTGCTGCAACGTCGCCCAAACCGCCCGATTGTGCTGGTCAGTTTCGTGCGGGCGGGTGTGCCGTTGGGCGTATTGCTGGTGCGTGCCTTGCGCGAGTTGGGGGTGGAAAGCGAGCATTACGGCATCAGCATTGTGCGTGACAAAGGCATCGACCAAGCGGCGGTGGCTTGGATCGAGCAACGCCATGCCTTCGCTGACATTGTGTGGGTGGATGGCTGGGTCGGCAAAGGCGCGATTCACGGCGAATTACAACGTTCGCTGGGCAAACGTTACCCTGATGGCGAAATTCCCTTGGTGGTGTTGGCTGACCCAACCGGCAAGGCGTGGCTATCCGCTTCCGGTGAGGATTGGCTGATTCCGTTTGGCGTTTTAGGCTCGACCGTTTCCGGCTTGGTGTCACGCTCGATTTTACGCGAGGATGGCGGTTGGCACGCTTGCGTCAACTACGCGCATTTGGCGGAATACGATGTTAGCCAATGGTTTGTCGATACCGTGGATGCTTGCCGTCGTCGTCAACAGGGTGTCAGTGCAGCAGATTGGGCAGATGCATTGCGTCATACATTACTGGCACAATCGCAAACCATCATTGCGCAATTACTTGAAAATTATGAGATTACCAACCTTAACCGCCTAAAGCCGGGGATTGCGGAAGCCACCCGTGCGGTCATGCGGCGTGTGCCAGAGCACATTCTGGTGCAACGTCTCGATGACCCGAATATCCGCTTATTACGCCATCTTGCCGAATCGCGGGGTATCCCCCTGCAAGCGGTTGGGGATGGGCTTGCGCCTTACCGTGCGATAACCATAATCAAGAAGACCACATGACCACACAAATTTCCCCTTATCAGTTAGGCGCAACCTTATACATGCCAGCGACGCGCCCCGATTTGCTGGATGTGATTTTACGGCAGAAAATCCCCGATCTGCGTTCGATGGTGATTTGCCTCGAAGATGCAGTGCGTGAGGATGAAGTCACCAAAAGCCTAAGCAATCTGCAATATTGTTTACGCGAATTACACGGACAAGAGCGTGGTGTACCGCTGGTGTTTATCCGTCCCCGTCATCCGCAGATGGCACATCAATTATTGGCGATGCAAGGTATTGCGTGTATTGACGGTTTTGTGCTGCCCAAGTTTGATAACCACTCATTTGTGGCATGGTATGCCGTGGTGCAAGCCGCCCCCGCCCACTTGTTGTTTATGCCCACACTGGAAACGGCGCAAGTATTGGATCCGCTGGCAGTGCGTGAATTGTGCGAACGTTTACAAGATGAGAAGATTAAGTCACGGATATTAGCACTACGGATTGGCGGCAATGATTTATTGTCGTGTTTACGCTTGCGTACTCACCATGCGCACACTTTATATGATGGCCCGTTGGGGTATGTGGTGGCGATGTTGGTCACGCATTTTGCTCCAGCAGGTTTTCACTTGACTGCGCCCGTGTTTGAATATTTTCAGGATCACACTATCTTGCAAGCCGAATTCCAGCGCGATTTGCTGCACGGCTTGGTAGGTAAAACCGTGATTCACCCCAGTCAGATTGCGGTGATTCATCAGGCGTTGAAAGTCGATAGCCGTGATTACGAAGCGGCGTTGCGGATTCTGGATGATGCCATGCCTGCGGTATTCCAGTTTGAGGGCGCGATGTGCGAACCGGCGACACATCACCATTGGGCAGTGCAAGTGATGGAACGTGCCAAGCATTTTGGCTGCCATTTGCACGCGGTGGCGGTGGATGAGGGGATGGAGAAGGAGTGTGCGGCGTTGTATTAATACACGCCACCCAACTGCGCCGAAATCGCTTTCCCCGCCGCCTGCACAGCCTCCACCCACACCATCTGCCGCCGTTCCATCGGAGCAGATACCGACAGACCCGCCACTGCCCTGCCGGTACTGTCATAAATCAGCACGCCGATGCACCCTACCCCGATTTCCGCCTCTTCATTATCCAGCGCGTAGCCCTGTTGCGCGGCTTGCTGGCAAACGCTCAGCAATTGCGGCAAGGTCGACAACGTGTTGCGAGTATACGCGGGTAAATTGGTGCGTTGCGCGTAGCTGCGAATATTATCATCACTGCCCACCCCCAACATCAGCTTGCCGACGGCGGTAACGTGCAGCGGCGCACGGCTGCCGACCACTTGTTGCACATGCATCATACGGTTCGGCGTGGCTTTTTCGATGTACACCACCACGTCACCTTCGCGCAAAGTGAGGTTGACCGACTCGTTCAATTGATCGCGCAAGGCTTCCATGTAGGGCAACGCCACCGAACGCAAGTCGATCTTATTGTGCAAACGTACCCCCAATTGCAACAGGTGAATCCCTAATCGGTAGCGCCCTGCCGGATCACGTTCCACAAAACGATTGTCGATCAGGGAACTGAGGATGCGGTGCGCAGTGGAAGTATGTAACCCCGTTTCCGCGCTCAACACTTTGAGGCTGATCGGTTCAGGGTAACGGGCGATGGCATCAAGCAACGCGGCGGCGCGGTCGATGACTTGGATACGGGTGGTGTCGGTGTCTGCTTTCATGGAAAAAAGCATAGCATCAAATACCACAATACGGGAAATAATTCTTATATTTTTGCATTATGGTATAAGTTATTTGATTACCTACGGATTTTTATAGGAAATCAGACTAATCTATTCATACTATCAACCAATGCGAGAGAGAAAGAACATGCATCACTTTATTTTGCGCCTGCTTGCAACTGTGGTTTGTAGCTTGGCTTTGCCAGCCTACGCTGCAAGCACTCCAATAGACAGTCTCTACACCCCTTTGGAGGGTTCCTCCTGTAAACCCATAGAAGAAAATGCCGAAGAAGGCTGGGCGAAAGGTCGCTGCGATGGCATCGCCGGTTACAAACTCGACTGGATGGAAGGCGATCTGCGCCAGAGCGTTAACGTGATTGCGCCGGATGGCAAGGAGTTTCCGCTGGAGCTTTGGTCTACCGTTTCCGGTGGCTTTTCCGCACTGGGCGACAAGGCCGAGTGGCGGGTACAAAAGGCTGGCAAAAAAACCACGCCTATTGCCCTGATTGTGCGCTTCAATGTTAGCGAAAACCCGGATCAGCCAGAAAAAACCACCTCCTACCTGACGGTCAGCAAGATCACCGCTAGCGAGGTATGCGTTACCGATGTGGTCAAACCGGGTGCGAATGCCAACCAACAAGCTCGCGACCTTGCCGATGCGGCTACTGATAAGCCTTGTATGAAAACAAGCACTGAAGAACAAGCACAAAGCGCAAACAGTGAAAAAGCGCCGTCTTACCTGTGCAAACCTGATGAGCAAGTGGTATTTGGCTGCCATTCCAAAGACAAGATGATTTCATTATGCGCATCACCTGAGACCAGCAACGGCTATCTTCAGTACCGCTTTGGAACGCCTGACAAAATTGAGCTTGAGTACCCCACACAGCGCACATCACTCAAAGGGAATTTTTTCCACAGCTTTGAGCCTTATTCCGGCGGCTACTCCAAGCGCGTCCGCTTTGAGAACGGCAAAGTTCAATACATTGTTTTTGAGGACATGATCAGCACCGGACCTGCTTCATCGACCAAAGAAATGCATTACGGTGTCGGCATTCTAATGCCCGGCAAGAAAGCGACTTCACGCTTGTGTGACGGCTCCAGCAAAGAAAGTGATGGTAACACTGAGTCCGAAGGCTTCATTTTTGATCAGGAAAAGCTGGCGCTTGACGACCTGATGAATAATGAAGATTACAACTTTGATTTTGACTTTCCACGCTAAAAGGACTCCCTCATGAAAACATTGCCAATGACTACTGTTCTGCTGCTGGCAACGATGGGCTTATCCCTGCCAGCGTGTCATGAACACACGGGTACAACGAATACTCAAACGGCTACTGCTGACTCAACAGCAAATGCGATGTTGTCGCTGGAACAAATCCGCGCCAAGGTAGGCCCGCTGGATGTCTTTCACCCAGCAGATGGCGACCTCCCCAGCTTCGATGAACTCGTCAAATTGACGGCTGATGTCAAAGCAGCCGCCGCCAGCGCGACTGACCCGGAAATCAAGGGTGAATTGGAAATGGCTCATTTGCGAGCACTGCAAATGACCTTGGCGACACTGCCGCCAGAGCCGGGTAAAGCCGCTGCCGAGGCGTATGCAAGCTGGCTAAAAACACAAAGTGAGCTGGTTTTTCAAGATGAGGTTTCGGGTTCTTGGTTAGTTCCTGTCAGCCAATACTGGGCGCTGGCTGATAAATACCAAGGTGCTGCTGTGGGTGACGCGATTGCGTTTCAGGCAGTCAATGCCCCCATGGGTGGCGAATGTGAAGGGCTGATGTCTTGTAACTCCACTGCCAGCCTGCGTTCCGAGGGCGAATACCTGAAACGTTTCCCCACGGGCAAGTTCGTCGAAATGGCGCTGAACTTGGTGAACGACAATATGGATACGATGTTAGCCGATTGGGACAGCCAACCGGAAGAACAGGCTGAAACCCAGAAGACACTGGCAGAGTGGGAAGCCCTTCTGACTCCGCTAGCTGACAGTGACATAGCCAAACAGGTACGCAGTAAACTTAGCAAGTTACAGCAAAAACCAGTATCAGCCAGTACAACGCCCACCCAAGGCAATTAAAACAGCGTGAACATGGCAATTCCCACAATGTGGGAATTGCCATCAAACAATCCCGTATAACAAAAAATAACAACAGAACAAGCATTTACCACAACTTCCAACCTTATCGCCCATAATTTCCCACAATGTGGAATTTATTCTGTATTGCGGTAAAAAATCGTATCCCTTACTGTGGCTGCATACACACAAATCAGGAGACACGACCATGACCGCACCCAGCACTCACCCCGCTTTCTGCGAAGGCATCTTGCATTTTGGCGCACCATCCAGCGCGTTCACGCAATACGGCGCAAGTTCCGCGATTGCCCCTAATCAAACCGCGATCACCGAAATCAATGACCAAGCCGTTTACCAATGCCGCTTAATCGTTGATGCCTTGCGCTATACCACGCTGCAATTGTGCGCCTCGAAAGAATCCGGGCATCCCGGTGGCTTTGCCAGTTCTGCCGATGCTTACGCGGCGTTGGTGCTGCTGGGGCATACCAATATCGTGACGGAAGTGGGGCATCACGCGCCCGGTTTCTACAGCGCGATGTTCCTCGATGGCTCGTTGGAAGACATGGGCATTCACACCATGAACGATTTGCAAGCCCGTTTCCGCGAACGCGACGGCTTGCTGGGGCATTTATCCGGCGCGATTCCGGGCTTGCTCGCTCCCGCTGGCCCTTTAGGTCAAGGGCAGCATTTTGCGATGGCGGGCGCGTATTTGAATCGTGACAAGCTGTTCCCCTGCACCATCGGCGACGGCGGTTTGGGCGAACCGTACATTTTATCGGCATTCAAGCACTTCCACACCAGCTACCCCGATGTGACCAATTTCTTGCCGGTCTTGGTGTGGAACGGTTTCAGTCAGGAACACCATTCGATGGTGTCGCTGATGAGCAATGCGCAAATGCGGGACTACTGGAAAGCGCACGATTTCGGCAATGTGGTGCTGATCGACGCGAAAGATTTCGACGACGCAGGGCAGGAAGGCGCGTATGTGGATAGCACCTTGTTCAGCGATGCGGCGCGAACTGCCTTCACCCGTGCAGTCTTGGAAGGTGCAAAAGCCGCCGCCGATAGCGCGATGAATGGCACAATGTCGGTGCTGATTATCAAGCAAATCAAAGGTTCAGGGATTCACATTCACGGCGCAAAATCGCACAACCTTTACCCCGGTGACACGGTGCAGAAACCCGCGATTGCAGCCGCCTTGGAAAAAGGCGCACTCACCCCCGCTGCATGGGAATTGGTACGCACCACGATGCAACGTGCCGGTGGCGGTTCTGCCAGCCGCACGGTCGTGACCGAATTTGAACGCGCCCTGCCTGATGCCAGCAACTTGCCACGGCAAGATTTCGCGGTTGGTGATAAAGCCGTGCCCGCAACCGCAATGGGGCACATGGTGGCGGAACTCGGCAAGCGTGACCCGCTATTCGTCGTCACTAATGCCGATGGCAACGAAGCCTCGAACATGAAAATCATCAACGATGTATTGAAAATCCGTCACCCGACCGTTGACCCGCTCTACAACCAAAGCCCGACAGGGCAAGTGTACGAACCGCTCAACGAAGACGCTTGCGCCGGATTCGCCGCTGCCTTGGCATTGTTTGGCGGGCGTTCGCTGTGGTTGTCGTATGAAAGTTTCGCCATCAACGGCTGGCCGATTGTGCAAACCGTCGGTCAGGCAATGGCAGAATTGCGCCGCAAAACCCCCGCCGTCGTGACCATGTTTACCGCTGGCGCATTGGAGCAAGGGCGCAACGGCTGGACACACCAACGCCCCGAAATAGAAAACTACATCGGCGGACAAATGCGCAACGGCAATGTGTACCTGCTGTATCCGGCGGATGCCAATATGATCCAGGCCGCTTACGGCTGGGCGGTGGAACAGGTCAATAAAAACATCAGCATTATTGCCTCCAAATCGCCGCTGACGGTATACACCACGCCTTCGCAAGCCAACGCCGCGATTGAGCAAGGCGCGGTCACGCTGTACGAATCGCGGGACAGCAGTTGGGAAACCATCGTGTTTGCGGTCACGGGCGACATGATTTACCAGCCGGTGTTTGAGGCGAAAGACAAGCTGGAAGCAGCGGGCTATCGGGTACGCATTGTGTGCATTGCCAATCCGCGCCGCTTGTACCGGGCTGCCGATGTCGCTTGGCAACACAGTTCCGAGGCGGATGGCGCATTCATGAGCGATACCGATTTCCACGGGCTGTTTGATGGCGATGCGCTGATCGGGGTCAGCGGCGGCGGCACGATTGCGCTCGAATCCGTGTTATTACGCAGTCGTGCGCCGAAGCGCGATTTGTTCGGCTGGCAACGCGGCGAAACCACCGCCAGCGCCAACGAACTCATGGCTTACAACGGCATTACGGCGGATAACTTGACCGCGTGTGCGCTCGGCATAGTAGGTGAGGCGCATGAATAACACCGCACTCACCAAAATCATTGCCATCGACGACGATCCGACGGGTTCGCAAACGGTACACAGTTGCCTGCTGCTCACCCGTTGGGATGTCGCCACCTTGCTGGAAGCCCTACAAGATGACGCGCCGCTGTTTTTCGTGCTGAGCAATACACGCGGGATGGATGCGGCGAGTGCCGCCAGCGTGACGCGGGAAATTTGCGTCAACTTGCGGGAAGCCTTGGCGCAAGCAGCGGATGCGGGTGTGATGATTCAACCCCTGGTAGTCAGCCGTTCGGATTCGACCTTGCGCGGGCATTATCCGGTGGAAACCGATGTGATCGCGGCGGAACTGGGGCCGTTTGATGCACACTTCCTAGTTCCTGCGTTTTTTGAAGGCGGGCGCATTACCCGCGATGGCACGCATTATTTGCTGGTGGATGGCGAGCCTGTCCCCGTGCATGACACCGAGTTTGCCAAGGATTCGGTGTTTGGGTTCAGCACCGCCTTTTTGCCGGATTATGTCGCGGAAAAAACCGGTGGACGCATTCCCGCCAGCGCGGTGCAACGCTTTGGTTTGGAAGACGTGCGCGGCGCATTGGGGGAACGCTTGCAGGCGTTACAGCATAATGTGTGTTGCGTGGTGGATGCGGAACAGCAAAGCGACTTGGATAAGTTTGCGCAGCAAGTATTGGCGGCGGCACAGACGGGCAAGCGGTTTCTGTTTCGCAGTGCGGCGAGTTTGCTGACCGCGTTTGCCGCCCTGCCCCCGCAACCCGTTGCTCCGGCAGCAATGGCGCAATTTGTACGCAACGGCAAGGCGGGCGTGGTGCTGATGGGGTCGTATGTCGGCAAGTCCACCCTGCAATTGCAGTATTTGCTGGCGCATACCACTGTATTGCCGCTGCATATCGACCTTGAGCAATTGGTGGTAGATGAAGAGGGATTGTTTGCGGATTTGCAAGCGCACATACAGGCGGCAAATCAGCAGAATCGTGGCGTGGTGTTGTACACCAGTCGTGGCGAAAAGCAGTTTGCCAGCAAAACCGAACGGTTGGCGTTTGGGGATCGGGTGGCGGCGTTTTTGGTGCGGTTGGTGCAACACTTGCCTGCGGACGTTGGCTTTTTAATCAGTAAGGGGGGGATTACCTCGAACGATACCTTGAGCAAAGGCTTGGCGTTGCGTACTGCGCGGGTGTTAGGGCAGATTCGGGCGGGGTGTTCGGTGGTGATCTGCCCCGATGATCACCCGCGTTTTTCCCAATTGCCGGTGGTAATTTTTCCCGGCAATGTGGGGGGGGATGAGGCATTGGCGGAGGTGTATGGCTTGCTCAGTGATTCGTAACGCGATTACCTTACATTTGCCCTGTTATTATTCCATAGTATGATTCCGGTTTTAGCCAACGACAGAGAACTTTGACGCATGACTGTAAAATCTTTCCACCCACCCGTTCGTACCCTCATGGGGCCTGGCCCTTCCGACGTTAGCCCGCGTGTATTGGGCGCAATGGCTCGCCCGACGCTGGGGCATCTTGACCCTGTATTCGTCGGCATGATGGACGAAGTGAAAGCGATGTTGCAATACGCTTTCCAAACCAAAAACGAGCTGACGATGGCGGTGTCTGCCCCCGGTTCGGCGGGCATGGAAACCTGCTTTGTGAATCTGGTTGAGCCGGGTGATAAGGTCATCGTTTGCCAAAACGGTGTATTCGGCGGGCGCATGAAAGAAAACGTCGAACGTTGCGGCGCAACCGCGATCATGGTGATGGATGACTGGGGCAAGCCGGTTGACCCGAACAAAGTTGAAGCTGCACTCAAGGCAAATCCTGATGCCAAAGTCGTGGCGTTTGTCCATGCAGAAACCTCCACGGGTGCGCAATCCGACGCGCAAACGTTGGTGAAACTGGCGCACGATTACGGTTGCTTGACCATCGTGGATGCGGTGACTTCATTGGCAGGTACACCGCTGAAAGTGGATGAGTGGGAAATCGACGCGATTTATTCCGGCACGCAAAAATGCTTGTCGTGCGTCCCCGGCATTTCCCCGGTGAGCTTCGGTGAACGTGCGATTGAACGCATTAAAAACCGCAAAACCCCGGTGCAAAGCTGGTTCATGGATATGAATCTGGTCATGGCTTACTGGGGTGGTGCGGGCAAACGCGCTTATCACCACACGGCTGCGGTTAACACCCTGTACGCGCTGCACGAATCGCTGGTGATGTTGCAGGAAGAAGGCTTGGAAAATTCATGGGCGCGTCATGCGCGTAACCATCAAGCCCTGAAAGCCGGTATCGAAGCAATGGGCTTGCGATTTGTGGTGGATGAAGCTTACCGCTTGCCGCAACTGAACTCTGTCACCCTGCCCGAAGGTATAGATGAAGCGGCGGTGCGTAGCGCGTTGCTCAACGATTACAGTCTGGAAATCGGGGCGGGCTTGGGCGCATTGGCGGGCAAAATCTGGCGCATCGGCTTGATGGGCTTTGCCAGCAATGAGAAGAACGTGCTGAATTGTTTGGGCGCGTTGGATGCGGTGCTGTCGGGGATGAATGCGCAGATTAATAGCGGTGTGGCGGTTAAGGCAGCGAAGCAGGCTTTCGCGCAGTAATCGTAGTAACTGACCCCAGACGTAGAAACGCAAAATCTTGCGTCTCTACGGCGCTATTCACCAGTATGCAAAGCTAATCTAGTTTTCGTAACCGCCAATCTGAATAACCTAGAAACAACAACATCAGCAAGCTTAAAAATCTCCACTTAAATAACGGACATCATGGAGATTTTCACATATGGACATTCAGAGCCGCAACAAAGCCAATACCTCGCCGGTACTCCCCAGAAGTGGCGGCAATCAAAACCAACAGGTGCGCAATGCCGCCGAACACCTGAACAACTTTTCCAACGGGACAAAAAACCCACCACACGTGCAGCAAGGCGATAACGGACGCAAGGATCTGTTGCAAAGCATTATGAACCTGATTCAGCGCCTGCTGGCACAATTTAACAAAGAACCCACACCGCCGAACGTACAGCCGGTTTACGGCGCGATCATTCCCGACAAACCACCCGTGCAACCGGTTTACGGCGCAATTATTCCTGATGAACCGTCCGTACAGCCGGTTTACGGCGTAATTCTTCCCGGTGACCCGATTGGCGTGCAACCGGTTTATGGCGCAATCAGAACACCTGCCGAGCAATCCGGCAACAAAACAATCTAAGGCCATCACCACATGACCGACACCCAAACAACCACACAATATACCCCCGGCGAACGCAGTTGCTACGCCGTCTGGGAGATTACCCTGAAATGTAATCTCGCCTGTAGTCACTGCGGTTCACGGGCGGGTGATGCGCGGGTCAATGAACTATCCACGGCTGAAGCACTGGATTTGGTGCATCAAATGGCAGATGTCGGCATCACCGAAGTCACGCTGATCGGTGGCGAAGCTTTCTTGCGCAGCGACTGGCTGGAAATAGCGGCTGAAATCGTCAAATGCGGCATGATTTGTTCCATGACTACGGGTGGTTATGGCATCAATTTAACCACCGCACAACGCATGAAGGCAGCGGGTATCAATCAGGTATCCGTTTCCGTGGATGGAATGCGCCACACCCATGACCGTTTGCGCGGCAAAATCGGTTCATGGAAATACGCCTTTGAAACGATGGGGCATTTACGCGAGGCAGGCATCCCGTTTGGTGCCAACACTCAGGTTAACCGCCACTCCGCCCCTGAGTTTCCGTTGTTGTTTCAGGCATTAATTGATGCCGGGGCAAAAGCATGGCAAATCCAAATGACCGTGCCGATGGGTAACGCAGCGGATAATTCCGACATCCTGTTGCAACCTGATGAGTTGCTATTATTCCACCCTCTACTGGCAAACCTCGCCAAACGTGGCTACCCGCAAGGCTTTTATGTGCAACCCGGCAATAATTACGGCTATTACGGCCCTTATGACCGCATGTTGCGCGGCTTTGGCAAACCCACCGAGTGGTCATTCTGGCAGGGTTGTTTTGCAGGCTTGCGCACTATTGGCATTGAAGCGGATGGCACAATCAAAGGCTGCCCGTCGCTGCCGACCGCTGCTTATTCGGGCGGAACTATCCGCGATGCTTCACTGGCGACTATTCTCACCGAACGCGACGAACTCACCTTCAACCTAAGTGCCGGAACACCTGCCGCCACGGATCACTTGTGGGGCTTCTGCAAAACCTGTGATTTTGCCGAATTGTGCCGGGGCGCGTGTAACTGGACTGCGCACGTATTCTTTAATCGGCGTGGCAATAATCCCTATTGCTACCACCGCTCGCTAGTCAATGCCGCGAATGGCGTGCGCGAACGCTTTGCCTTACGCAAAGCCGCCAGCGGTTTGCCCTTCGACAATGGTATTTTTGATCTATTTGCAGAAGATGCTCTCAGCACTGCTGCCGCTGATCCCATGCGCTTCACGTCCGATAAAATCCAATGGCCACAAGCGTGGTTGGCGGAAAATCCTAAATTATCCAGCGCATTACAGCACGAGGTAGAGCAGAATGTCAGGGATATGCGCAATGCCCGCTTATCCGCCCAAATTTGACCAAATAAATTAATTTAATTATATTAATCCCACAGTAAATGAACCCTTGCCTATTGAACAGTGGATCGCTGTTCACGCAAAAAGCCTGTCAAAGCGACATCAGCTTGCTCTTTACTAGGGCGGGGACTGACGGGTAGTGCGAATTGCATTGCGTTTCTAGGAAACCAATATCGCACTACCCGTCGTCCCCGCATCGAGTGTAGCAAGCTGATCTTCTGGATGAACGAAGGTATTTACTGCCCAATAGCCGACTTCGTGTCGGCTATTTCATTAAAAATAATAGAAAATCAGGGATTTGCATGAGCCAACTCACCCGCCAGCAACTCTACGACAAAATTAAAGAAACCTCCAAGGATGAATACATCCTAAGCGAGATGCAACGCTTAGGCTACTGGAAGGAAGACGCACAGCCAACGCTGGCAGCATCCCTGATCAAACGCCGTGGCGACTTGCAACGCCAAATCAATGCCTTATCGTCGCAAATCACTGACCCGCAAGCCGCGCTCAAAGCCATCCACCAAGAACGCATGGCAGCAGCTCGTCAGCAACGCATTGATACCAAGGTCAAACGCGAAGTCGACCGCTACCACCGCGCACAGGCTTGGCACGAAAAGCAGCAAAATCACATCCATTACCTCGGTGACGCTGCCGGATTCAAACCCTCTGCCGCCGCTGATGTGTCCGATGCAGAACGCCTCAACAGCCTCGGCTTACCCGTCTATTCCAATGCCGCCGAACTCGCCGCAGGCATGGGCATTACCCTCAACGAATTGCGCTTTCTGACCTACAGCAATCAAGTGTCGCGGGTGTGCCACTACCAGCATTTTGCGATGCAGAAAAAATCCGGCGGCACACGCCTGATTTCCGCGCCGATGCCGCGCTTGAAACGCCTGCAATACTGGGTGTTGGACAATATTCTGCAACCACTGGAACTCACCGAACAAGCGCACGGTTTCGTCACTGGGCGCAGCATTGTCAGCAATGCCCAGCCACATTTGGCGCAAAAAGTCGTGATCAATATGGATCTGAAAGACTTTTTCCCCACCGTCACCTACCCGCGCATCAAAGGCACGTTTGCGCAACTCGGCTACAACAACGAAGTTGCATCGCTGCTCGCGCTGCTGTGTTCCGAAGCCGATACGCAAACGGTGGAAATGGACGGGCAACGTTATTATCTCAACAGTACCAGCCGCCGCTTGCCGCAAGGTGCACCCACCAGCCCCGCCTTGAGTAACGTGATTTGCCGCACGCTGGACAAACGCTTGCAAGGCTTGGCGACCAAACACGGTTTTGCCTACACCCGTTACGCCGACGACTTAACGTTTTCCGGCACGGATACTGCCGCCGTTCCCGCCTTGTTATACGGCGCAAAAGCCACGGTGACAGCGGAAGGTTTCAACGTCCACCCCGACAAAACCCGCATCATGAAACAGGGCAGCAAGCAGGAAGTCACCGGCATTGTGGTCAACCAACACCTGTCGGTCGATAACAAAAAGCTTAAGCAATTCCGCGCCCTGCTGTTCCAGATCGACAAAGACGGCTACGGCGACAAAAGCTGGGGCAATGGTTACAACATTCTCGCCAGCATCAAAAGTTACGCGCATTACGTGCGCATGGTGAACCCCGAAAAAGGCAGCCAATTTCTGCAACAGATTGCCGCCATCCAGCAAAAACACGGCAAACCCAATGTGGCGATGAAGTTCAGCACGACGCAATTCCGTGAACGTGCTGCGCAAGGTAAGTTACCGCTGGACGCGATGCACGTTGCGCCCATCAAACCAGCCCCGACGCTGGATGACACGATTCAACACCGCGACGTTTTGCCACAAGTAGAAGCTGCGCTAGGTCTGTCTGTACCCGAAGCTGTCGAAACTGAGCCTGAATCTACGCCCGCTACAACGCCTGAAACACCTAACCAGCCGCAAGGTTTGGTATCCACCCTGATGTCCTTGCTGAGAGGTAAATCATGAAACTGATTCGCCGTACTACCTTGCGCTTTCAGGACGGCACGTCCGACAAAGTGTACGAAGTTGACATAGTGGAAGCCGCTGATGACAGCTATTTGGTCAATTTCCGCTACGGACGTTCCGGCAAACCATTGACCGAAGGCAGCAAAACCGCCGCACCAGTGGATTCTGCCAAAGCCCAAAAAGTCGCCGATAGCCTGCTGGTCAGCAAGATGAACAAAGGCTACCAAGTGCTAATGGGCTACAACCCTGTAACGGGTGAAACCATTGGCGCAAGTGCCGCTGCGCAACCCGCAGCCGCGCCCCGCAAAGGCAAAAAAGCCCAAAGCCGTGACCAGCAAATCCTCGACCGCTTACACAAGTTTGCCGAGAGCGACACGATTACGATTGACGGTTACAGTTTGAGCCGCAGCGTGTGGAAAGCGGGCGAATTGCGTATTCCTGAACTCACCCCTACCCTGCAAACCTTGCTGACCAACCTACCAGCAAAAGCCAAAGATGATGCGATGACTTATTACAGCATCGCATGGGCAGCAGGACGTACCCGTGACCCTGCCGCCTTCACTGTCTTGCAACAGCTTCAAGACAAAATTCCCGCACACTTGTACCAATTTGCGTGTTTGCAAGTGGGGCAACCACCGGAAAGCGTGTTGCCAGCCTTCGACCAAACGTTGGATGCGATACAAGCCATCGAAGCCATCCAAGCCTTCGACCATTATGCCGCGATGTCTTTCGACCGTTTGAATAAGGAAGATCGGGAATACATTAAACAGGTGCTGCATTGGCAAGGGCTGACCGCCGTTGTCGAACAAGCCTTAAGCCAAACCGTGTTAACGGATGCCGATCAGGATTTCATGCAACTGCGCCTTGATGCCACCAGTTACGCGCAAATTCAGATGAATAAAGCTGCCGTGCCAGAACTCGAAACCGCGATTATGGACGTATTGCGTTATCACTATAACGCCTTGCTTGATCATAAAAAACATGAATACAAAGATGATTTCAACTTATATACCCAACTGTTAGCAGGTATGAATCTGGAAACCGTGTTGGCAAACGACACTTGGAGTATTGAACGCGCCCGCGAAGGCAATGTGCAATACCTCTGGGGTGACACCAAACGCAACCTGCAAAATGCCCTGAAAGCCACCGGTAAAGTGAAAAGTATCAGCAGCTTGTGGCAACGGGTGATCAACTACTACGAGCTACACAGCAAACGCCAACAAGACGTTTCCGCCGAACGTTTACAGCAATGCTACGCCCTGTTGCGCACCCACGATGCCTATGAGGATGTCGTCAAGTGTATCGTCCCTAAGATCAGTGCCGACCGCTGGTTTTATGGCTACCAACACGAAGTTAGCCCCACCATTCGCAGCAAATACGACACTTCATTGTCTTACCATGTACGGCGTTTGTTCCAAAACCGCTTTGCTGATTTACGCCAAGATGCTCTCAAACCTAAAGAGCAATTGCTGGAACATTACAGCCAACAGGTGGTAAGTTTGTACGCGCTTGCCAGCATCCAACCGGAAAAACGTGCGTTAGCAATGACCGCTATCCAACACGCGCCCGTCAATCAATCGTTTACGGCATCGTTCCGCAAACTCTACAAAATGGCAGAGTTTTTGGATGACCACGCCGCGCTTGCAATCTTGAATCATCGGCTGGAAACCACGCCCGACGATGGCAAACGCTACGATTGGCGCGACGAAAACCCCAGTTTTACCCAGCAAAGCAAACGCTATTTGCGCCGCCGCACCGTGCGTCATTTACGCAATCTCGGTAAATTTGCGCCCAACGATTATTTGCAACTAGCCCGGGAAATTCTGGTGTTGGCAGACGATGCGTCACCGCAAGCGCAACGTACCCCGAAAAAACAGCTTATTTATTTCCCTGCTTTGGCTGCCATGAACTTTATCTTGCACCGTCACAGCCACTTGTACGAAATGAGCTACAAAGGCGACTGGATGTTGCACGAAAACCGTTCTAATGAAGCCAATCAACCGGAAGCGTTCGCGACACTGTGGGCGTATGCGGGGCAAGATTTGCTCTACATTTTGCGCCGTTGCAAAGCCGCGATGGTGAACAATTTTGCTTTCCGTCGCCTGCAACCCCAAACCGTATTTTTACAGGAACAAGCGCAAGCGACATGGTTGGAACTGGTGGTGCGTCCTTACGAAAATACCGCGCTGCTGGCGTTGGAACATTTACGCGATAACTTGCAGCAAACCGAGGTGGTGTTCGCGCTATTGAATGCACAGTTTGCCGCCATTCGTCATCACGGTTTGGCGAATTTGACCCCGACACATTTTGCGGAAAATCCCGATTTGCTATTGGATTTGCTGCTCTCACCCCACGACGATGTGCGGCTATTCGCCAAAAACTACGTGTATGCGATGCAGGATAATCATCACCTGCTGCCGATACTGTTAGCACGCCCCGAAGCTGAGCTGCAAGCCTTAGGCATTGCCTTGATCAGCAAACTCAGTGATGCTGAAAAACTGCAATACCGCGTGCTGTTGTTCAACGCACTGACGGATGAAAATGCCGAATTACGCCGTGGAGTACGCAGCGTCGTGCTGTCAATCCACGATGCTGCTTTCCAGAAAGACATTTTCGCGCACATTTTACCGGTGCTGTTCAAAGCCGAACCTGTCGACGGTTACAGCGACGACATGCTGGCGATTGTGCAAGCAGTTGCAGCGATTCATGCCGAAATTGATCAAAACTTGCTGTGGCGTTTGCTGACCGCGAAAAGCAAATTGGCGGAACGGGCTGGGGCATTGATCTTGCCTGCTCACTCTGCCAGCGCGTTTTCAATCAAGCAGTTGGCGATGTTGACCAAAATTCCCACTTTGCAAGTTCGTGCGTGGGCAATGGCAGCATTGCAAGCCGATCCTGCGCGGGTGACTGAACAATTCGCCGAAGCGGTGCGGATTTTAGACAACCGTTGGGACGATACCCGCACCCAAGCGATTGCGCTGTTTGCGGCGTTTGAGGCGGACTTTTGGACAAGCGAACGCGTGGTGGCGGTTTGTGATCAGGTCTACCATGATGTACAGCAATTCGGGCGCGAACTGGTGTTGCGCGGCTTTGAACACGGCGAAGGTGAAACTTATTTGCTGCAATTGAGCCAGCACCCTGCCAATAACGTGCAATTGTTCGTGTCAAATTTCTTGCAGCAATACGCCAGCGACAAGCCCGCCACAATCCTCCAGTTGCAAGGCTATTTCAATACCGTGTTGTCGCAGGTGAATCGTGGGCGTTTGGTCAAAGACCGGGTGATTGCCTTCCTGTTCACCGAATCCGGCAAGGATGAGCAAGTGGCACGCATGGTGGCGGCATTGTTCACCGACCAATCCCTGAGCCGCGTGATTGCCGATAAAGCACGTTACATCAAGACTTTGTTTGAATTGCAAAACCGCTACGGCATCCAACAAACGCCGGTCAAAATCATTGCGCCAACGGTGAGGGCTTACTGATGGAATTTTCCCGCAAATACCACGGCAACTCGCAAGTCTCGAACAATAGCCGTGAAACGAATATGTCCTTCGTGCCGGATGCATTGCGTAACCCGACATTTTTTGCGGCGGATTTGGGGCAACATATTCCATTCCGCGAAGCCATGTCCGCGCTGCATCAGGTGGTGGTGTCGGATATGAGCTTCCAGCCCAAAGACAAATCCGATTACAAAGCCTGGCTGAAAGCGCAAGAAGATGTGTTTTTAGCAGAAGCAATGGCAAAACAGGGGAAAATTAAGGCGCAACTGGATGAATTACGCCAGCAAATGCGCGAAGTGCAACACGCTGAAAGTGCCGTTTTGTCGCCGTTCTACACTGCGCGTTCCAAGTATTTCCAGTATTTGTACAAGAACGATATTGATGCGTGGTATGTGCTTGATCCGGTGATCACCGTTCACCCTGACAGCATTTTCTTTGAATGCTTTTCGCAGGACGAATCGAGTTACGGCAAACTGAGTTGCCGTTACGAAGTGTTTAAGAATGTACGCGAACACGCTTACGGCACGACCAATATCGACTATTCGCACGAGTTGTATCAGGAATTCCAGAAAATCCGCGATTACAAACGCACCGAATTTGTGATTGATCCGTCGGGCTTTGAAGTTAAAACTGATCTGAGCGATGACTTTAAGGAGGAGAAAATCGACCTGCCCGACAGTTGGGTACGCGGTTTTCTGCAAGTCAGTTCGGCGATGAGTTTGCCGTTTACGACCCTCAATCTGCACCCGATGGATATGTACAATGTCTTGCTGTTTTTGAAGCGGCATAAGGAAAAAACCGGGCCGCGTTCCTTGCGGTTTTGCCTGACACCGGATCAGCCGATTCAGGTAAAGTTTGATCCGTGGGGCGAAACCTTGACGTGTCCGCGCAGTGTTTACACCGGCAATGCGGCGCAGGAAGTACGAATTTGGGGACGGCGGCGGTTGTTCATACTGGAACGTTTGCTGCCTATCGTGAAACATTTCCGCGTGAGTTTGCTGGGTTCGGGTTTGCCGAGCTTTTGGGTGGCGGAAATGGAGCACATGACCTTCACGCTGGGTTTGTCGGGTTGGAGTGCTAATGACTTTTCGCGCATGGGCAATTTCGACCTGATGGCTCCGCGTGGGGAAGTGGATAACGTCACCGCCGAGCGTGTGTTTGCGGCGTTACAGACGACTTGGCAGGAAAGTGCGACCTCACTAGCGTTGCGATTGGGGTTAGATGAGCTAACGGTTAAATCCGCACTAGGGATTTATTCACAATACGGGCGCGTGTTGTACGACATGGATAAGGATGTGTACCGCATCCGCGAACTCAGCAAAGACCCGTTGCCAATGGATAAGCTGCGTTTCAGCAATGAGCGCGAGGCGAAAGCGGATAATTTCCGTAAGGCGGGCTTGGTGACGGTGATTGCGCGGGAAGCGCAGCAGAATGGCAGGCAGTTAGTGCGTGGCGAAGTGATCGACAATACGCATACTTACCAGCCGGAGATTACGCTGGATGCGGATATGCGGCTGGTGGAAGCGAAGTGTTCTTGCCACTTCTACATTCAGAACAAGCTGAATCAAGGGCCGTGTGAGCATATGTTGGCGGTGCGCTTGGAAACCAATAACGCCAATTCCTAGTAAAATACTAAGGTTTATGGGTAATCGTAACTAAGAGCTTCTACAATTCAGTCATCGTAATATTGGTAGCAAGAGGAAATTGTTATGTTTAATCCCATTGAAATTCCATTCGGTGCCACGATGTTGTTTAATGTGGTTGACTTGAAAGAAGGTGTAACCGTTGAAGACGTAGAAATCTTATTGGGCGAAATGTGTAATGTCGTCAAAAATAACTACGGCGATGATAATGGAGGATTTATAGGCGGACAAGTCTACCGCAATGCCGGTTTTATTTCCGAAGAGGGCAGCGTCGGTAGCGATGACAGTCACAAAAATAAGCGCGTTAAACAAAACATGGGCGATATTGTCATCGTGACTTATTGGAAGTCTTTTGAACAACACGAAAAATCTCATGCTGACAAATTGTTTAAAGAGAAATTCTCACAATTAGCCGCATATTGTGATGATACCTACGAAGTCGGCTATGAAATGTTGTGGCAGGGCGTCCCTGAAGAGCATTGATGCATAGTAGCTTTGCGAAGGCAGTTTAATTGGCTGCCTTTGCAGCAACACTTTGACGCAATAGACTTAAGTAATGCTGGGTTGCGTAACCATCCGCTGGTAAATTGACATCTAGCTGCCAGCGACGTAACGCAGAACGGGTATTTGGCCCTAATTTACCATCCACGCCATCGGTGTTATAGCCTACTGCTGTCAATAACGTTTGTAACTCAATTTTTTCTGCATGACTTAAGGGCTTATCTTCCGTAGGCCAATCCGCCGATAATGGTGGCTTACCCTGAATACGATCCCCCAAATACCCAACCGCCAGCGCATAATTCTGAGCGTTATTGTATTTGAGAATTGCCTGAAAATTACGTAATGCCAAAAATGCAGGGCCACGATACCCGGCGGGTAAAAATACAAATGCTTCATTCGTACTGTCCAGCACTTGTCCATTTATGGCATTCACACCACCAACCATGCTCCAGATATTCAGCGGCAACCAATAATCAGTATCAGCTTTTGACCAATCAAAACTGGCAGGCAAGCGTACCTCAAAACCCCACGGCTGATCACGTTCCCAACCAGAATGGGCGAGGTAATTGGCAGTAGAGGCTAAAGCATCCGGGATACTACTCACTAAATCACGATGCCCATCTCCATCAAAGTCAACAGCATAAGCTTCAAAGGTCGTTGGAATAAATTGCGTATGGCCAATAGCGCCCGCCCATGAACCTTGCATAGCAACAGGCGGCATATCACCATTTTGCAAAATCCGTAAAGCCGCAATCAGTTGTTTTTGCCAAAACTCACGCCGTTCTATCTCACCCGCATACGCCAACGTTGCCAATGAACGCACAATGCTATAGCGCCCCGTATGGTTACCAAAATTACTTTCCAGTCCCCATACAGCTAATAAGTACTCAGGTTGTACACCATATTGAGCATGGATACGCTGCAATAGGGGAGCATAATCGTGCAGGAGTTTTTGCCCATTAGCAATGCGCTCAGGCGAAGCAGCTGTTTCGAGGTATTCCCAAACAGTTTTAGTAAATTCAGGTTGATGAGCTTCTAAGCGTAAGACTTTTTTGTCCAGTAACAGACTTCGCAATGCACTATCAACCGTTTCGGCGTGAATGCCTTCTGCAATAGCAGCCTCACGAAATTGTTGCTTCCATGCATTGAATGCACTATCAACCGTAGTGCTATATCCAAATAACACCGCAGCAAGCAACAACACTATCGGCAGCCAATGTAACCATTTCCGGTTCATTCAGCCGTTCCACACACTCGAAAAATCATCGAAGTATAATAGCAGAGTTATCTGAAAACGGTTGGTGAAGACCAAACTTTAGTCTTTCTTCTTGCCAGCAGGACGGGCAAATGGACTGACATTCCCTGCCACACTCCCCCCATCCAACGAATGAATTTTACTAACACCCGTGTGTTCCACCTCGTCAATACGAATCACGGAATGGATAGGAATGAAACTGCGCTTCACCGCTTCAAACTCTGTCTTGAGACGCTCTTCACCTGGGTCAATGACCAAAGTACTTTGCGTACCAAAAACAATTTCTTCTACCACAACGAAACCGTACAAATCGGATTCATAAACTTGGCGAGCAAAGATTTCATAAATTTTGTCTTGGTTAACAAAGGAAATGCGGTAGATGCTGCGGTCACTACTCAACGGTTTTGCCTCAAAAAATTGACTAGTTGTAGCAGAAAACAGGAAAAAAGTCACTGCCTCCTAATAGTATAGCCCAGCCCCTGCTATTTAGTGTTTGAATAAATGAGGCGCTTTTGCTTTATTGACTTGCCAACCAGCTCGACCCGGCTTACCTCTCGGCAACACTTGCTTCACTTTGAGACTACCTTGCTTTTTCGCTGTCGTATTCACCACGGGTAAAGCAATCGCTTGCCCACTCAAACCGTTATACACGGCTAATACTTTACGCACATAATGTTGAGTTTCATGATAGGGTGGAATGCCCTGATATTTATCCACGGCTCCTTCACCTGCATTATAAGCAGCAATCGCTTTATATAAATCACCATTATAACGTTTCATCAACCAACTCAAGTAGCGGGTTCCGCCGTGGATATTCTCACGCGTATCAAAAGCATCCGATACACCAAAACGTTCTGCCGTCGCCGGAATCAATTGCATCAAGCCTTGTGCACCTTTAGGTGACACAGCAGTGCTGTTATAACACGATTCCACCGCGATCACAGCTTTAACCATATCGGCGCTAACACCATACTTTTCGGCGTATTTCTCGATAGATTCAAGGTGTACTTCTGCTTTTTGATTGACTGCACCTGCATTCGTACCGCAGCCCGCAGCAACAGGTGCACTCACAAGACCGAGCAAAATGGTAATCATAGTATTTCTGAGACGAATCATGTGTTTTTTCCAAAGCAAACTAACGCCCAGTATATTAGAAAAATCTAATGTTTCAAGTAAGCATTAGAAAGTAGGGGTAAAAGCCTAGTTCACCCCTACTCCAGCTATTAAATATCGCGCAACAATTCGTTAATACCCACTTTACTACGGGTTTTCGCATCAACTTTCTTCACAATAACGGCACAATACAAGCTGTATTTACCATCGCTGGATGGCAAGTTGCCAGAAACTACCACAGAACCCGCCGGAACGCGCCCATACATGACTTCGCCGGTTTCACGGTCGTAGATGCGCGTACTTTGACCGATATACACGCCCATCGAAATCACCGCGCCCTCTTCCACAATCACACCCTCAACGACTTCCGAGCGTGCGCCAATGAAGCAGTTGTCTTCGATAATGGTAGGGCCTGCTTGCACTGGCTCTAACACGCCACCGATGCCCACGCCGCCGGACAAATGCACGTTCTTACCGATTTGTGCACAAGAACCCACCGTTGCCCAGGTATCCACCATCGTGCCACTATCCACATACGCGCCAATATTGACGTAAGATGGCATCAGTACACAGCCCGGAGCAATATAGGAACCACGCCGTGCAATCGCATTCGGCACCACACGCACACCACCAGCAGCAAATTCATCCGCACTCATCCCCGCAAATTTGGAAGGCACTTTGTCGTAATAGTTGGTGCAACCGCCATCCATCACTTCGTTATCGTTTAAGCGGAACGACAATAGCACCGCCTTTTTCAACCACTGATTCACTTCCCAGTTACCCACACCGTGTTGGGTAGCGATGCGCAATTTACCTGCATTCAGCAGTTCCAAAGCCTCATTCACGGCATCGCGAACTGGGCTTTCAGCATTGCGCGGGTTGATGTCGGCGCGGCGCTCGAAGGCTTCTTCGATAATGCTTTGCAGTTGGCTTACGTCTGACATTCTTTTCTCCAAATTTTACAGGGTTTTAACTACGCGTCGGATACGTTCCGCCGCTTCAATACATTCATTTAAGGGGGCAACCAGAGCCAAGCGTACTCGCCCTGCCCCCGGATTTATCCCACCCGCTTCCCGTGACAAATAGCTACCGGGAACCACATTGACGTGCGCACGGGCAAACAATTCACGGGTAAACACGGCATCATCTACCGGCGTTTTGGGCCACAAGTAAAAGCCTGCTGGGGGCATGGTCACATCCAGCACGGGGGCAAGTATATCCATCACCGCCGTGAATTTCTGCCGGTACAAGTCACGGTTTTCCAGCACATGTGCTTCATCCGCCCACGCCGCCACACTTGCCGCTTGAAAGGGTGGTGACATCGCGCAACCATGATACGTGCGGAATAACAAAAACTGCTGGAGAATAGCGGCATCGCCCGCCACAAAACCGGAACGCATCCCCGGCGCGTTGGAACGTTTCGACAAGCTATGAAATACCACGCAACGCTTCCATGCCGTATTGCCCATCGCCGCAGCCGCTTGCAATAACCCTGGCGGTGGATTGGCTTCATCGGCGTAGAGTTCGGAATAGCACTCATCCGATGCGACAATAAAGTCATGTTCTTCTGCGAGTTTCAGGATCAATTGCAAGGTTTCCAACGGCATCACAGCACCCGTGGGATTACCGGGGCTGCAAATATAAAGCAACTGGCAACGCACCCATGTCGCCGCAGGCACTGCCGCAAAGTCGGGAATAAAACCGTTTTCTTCCGTACAATTCAGGAACACCGGCTCAGCCCCTGCCAATAAGGCAGCCCCTTCGTAAATTTGGTAGAACGGGTTAGGCATAACAATCGCCGCATCCGCTTTGCGTGCTACCACCGCTTGGGCAAAAGCAAACAGTGCTTCGCGTGTACCGTTGACGGGGATGACGTGTTGTTCCGCATCTACCGAACCGGCCGGAAGTTGAAAACGCTGCATCAACCACTTAGCAATCGTTTCACGCAACGCTGCACTGCCTTTGGTCAACGGGTAATTCGCCAAACCGCTCATATTCGCAGCAATGGCTTCAGCGATAAACGTCGGTGTCGGGTGCTTCGGCTCCCCCATTGCCAACGACACTGCGGGCAAGTCCGCAGGGCTAATGCCTTGCAGCAAGGTACGAATGCGTTCAAACGGGTAGGCTTGCAAGCAGGCAAGATCAGGGTTCATGGAGCGCAGTTATCCCAAACAGTGGTGAAAACACCAGAGTATAACGGAAAACCTGAATCTCCTGAAACGCTACAGCGGCAAAGAATTCGTTGCTGCATTCACCAGTGGTGAGTGGTAATACCCTGATTCTGATAAGGCGAGCGCCTGATGCAGGGTGTTCCGTTGCAGCCGGGCTTCAATGCCTTGTTTAACCCTGCCCCACTCGGTGTCAAGAATACTGTAAATAGCCGTATCGCGAATAACACCATCCGGCATAATCGCGCTACGACGCAAAATACCTTCTTGTACCGCCCCCATTTTTTCTAATGAACGGCGTGAAGCCACATTGCGGATATCAGTTTTGAATTGCACCCGCAAAATACCAAACGTTTCAAACGCATGGCGTAGCAGTAGGTATTTGCTTTCAAGATTAACCCCGCTGCGTTGGTATTCAGGCGCATACCAAGTACCACCGATTTCTAGCCTCATGTGTTTCATGCAAATATCGCGGAAACGAGTACTGCCAATCGCCCGACCGGAGGCATTATCAATGACAGCAAACGGCAAGTCAGTTCCGCCTTCACGCAAACGGATAGCGTTATTAATAAAGGCTTCCATCTGCGCTCGTTCGGTCATATCACCGTAAAACATGTATTTCCAGATATTTTCGTCACGAGCCGCTTGCAACAAGTCGGACAAATGCCACTCAATCAAGGGTTCAAGGCGTACCAAACGGCCTTCTAACGTCATAGGTTGTAATGTCATAACCTATACCCACTTAAAATAAGCAAGACAACACACAGAAACTGCCTTGTGCTAATCCAGCCCCTAAAAACGCCCCGATCAGCACATCGCTAGGGTAATGCAGCCCCAAAATGACCCGCGACAACGCCACCAGCACCGTAAACGGCACAACCAGCAACGCCCATTCTGGGTAGTAATGCAGCAATATCAATGTGAAACCAACCGCGTGTAAAGTATGCCCAGAGGGAAAACTAAACTGATCAAGTGCAGCAACATTCTGGAAAATATCACCGTTGTGATTGTAAGGGCGCACCCGCTCAGTCGAGGTTTTCAGCCACTTATAGATCAATACACCCGCCAAGCCCACTAAACCCATGTGCAATGATACTTGCACGGCAGTTGCACCATAAATCAGTGGCAACATCACTATCAGTACATACCAAAACACCCCGTTACCCAAACGGCTGACAGCAGCAAACAATAGGCTAACGGATTTCCAATGATTAATGCGGTTGAACAACAAACATAAAGGAATTTCACGGTCATTAAGCCGATGGAGCAATTTCATAGCGCACCTCGCGCAAGACGTTTTGAAGGGTTTGATCTAAGCGTGCCACGACTTTCTCCCAGCTCAAACCATGAGCTGTCTGGCTCGCATATTCGCCTTGACGGCGGCGTAAATCGGGGTCAAGAGCCAATTCAATACTAGTGGCAATAAATGCGGCATTATCATCAAGCAGCACAGCCATACCATTTTCACCGTGACGAATGTGTTCGTAAGCAGCCGCATAGTTGAAAGTGACAACCGCCAAACCACTAGCCATTGCCTCCAGAATCACATTACCAAAGGTTTCGCTGGTGCTGGGGTACAGGAATAAATCACCACTCGCGTAATGTTCTGCTAAGGCGATACCCGTTTGCATCCCCGCAAACAGACAATCGGGGTGAGCTTCTTGCAAACGCTTGCGTTCCGGGCCATCACCAACCAATAAAAAACGCGCATCCGGCACATGTTGTTGAATCGCACGGAATGCCGTAAAAGCCAGATCAAGGTTTTTTTCTTGTGCCATACGTGACACCAACGTCACCAGCAATTGTTCGGGCTGTATCCCGAAGCGTTCACGTAAAGTGCTGCTGCGACGTTGTGGATTGAACAGTTGCACATCAATACCACGCTCTAAAATGCCTAATTTGGTATAACCGCTGGCGGTAAGTTGTTGCTGTAATTCGCGGGTCGGCACTAACGTAACCAACGTTTGGTTATGCACGTGGCGTAAATAACGTTTCGCCAGATTGAAAAACCCACTCAAACGGTAATAACGGCTGTAGTGGTCGAAATTGGTGTGAAAGTCGCTGATCACGGGAATGCCAAGCTTTTTTGCCGCTTTCATCGCGGAATAACCTAAGGGGCCTTCAGTCACAATCTGTACGATGTCAGGGCGTTGTTTTTTCCACAAGCGTTTCAAGGTGTTGTATTGCGGAAAGCCTAGGCGAACCTCCTTATAGAAAGGCAGAGTCAATCCATTGACAAGGTATTCCTTAAACAAGTCTTCGCTGCGGGCTTTTTCTTGTGCTGATTGGCGCGGACGCACCAACTGGATGTGATAGCCTCCCCGCCGCCGCAATCC
The DNA here is from genome assembly GCF_900107695.1 of Thiothrix caldifontis. Lineage (GTDB taxonomy): Bacteria > Pseudomonadota > Gammaproteobacteria > Thiotrichales > Thiotrichaceae > Thiothrix > Thiothrix caldifontis. The sequence goes on from NZ_FNQP01000009.1 coordinate 60,550, forward strand.
ATCCACTAAATGGCTAATAGTATGAGCCACCCCATTAATCTCTGGTGGCCACGTCTCGGTGACAACCGCTAAGCGGGTCAGGGAAGTAACAAGTTGTAGTGGGCGGTTAGACACAAAAACTCACGTTTAGCAGTAGATATACCCGCTATTTTGCAGGGTCAATGCTGCAAGACCGTGACGTTTTCATGACGGTTGTGTTTAAGTCGACGGTGAAAAACGGTAGCCCGCACCACGAACGGTTTGAATGTAATGTTCAAGACCATACGGTGATAACACCTTACGCAGACGCAAGATATGCACATCTACTGTGCGCTCTTCCACATACACATTGCGCCCCCAAGCGTTATCCAACAGTTGTTCACGACTGTACACACGGTCAGGGTGTTGCATGAAAAACTTTAACAGGCGAAACTCAGTAGGGCCGAATTCGAGTTCTACATCATTAACGGTAACGCGATGACTGAGTGGATCAAGGCTCAGTTGCTCAAACTCCAGTATTTCCCGCGATTGACTTTGCTGGGTACGGCGCAACACCGCTTGTATACGGGCAATCAGTTCGGCAGGTGAAAACGGTTTGCTGATGTAATCATCAATACCTGCCTTAAAACCATTGATTTTATCGCTTTCTTCTGCTTTGGCAGTGAGCATAATCACCGGAATATCTTGGGTGCTGGTATCCCGCTGCAAACGCCGTACAATATCCAGACCACTCACACCAGGCAGCATCCAATCCATCAGGATCAGTTCAGGGCGGTGTTGGTCAATTTCAGCGTAAGCTTGCTCGGCATCAGCCGCTTCACGTAATGTGAACCCCACTCGCCCAAGGGCAAAACTCACCATATTACGGATGGGCTGTTCGTCATCGACAATCAGGATTGTGCTCATGTTAAACCTATCTGAATTCCATTTTATTCGGGCGATTTAACCCTATTTGTGTGTCAATTCGATGACAGAGTAATAAAACGCTACCAGTTTCTCCGCCTGCGCGGTGTGTGACCAAGTAGCCGCATACGCCAGCGTCTCTTGCGTTTTTTGGATGTACAAAGTTTTATCCAGCAACAAACATTTAACCTGTTCTGCAAACAGTGCTGGATTTTCTGGGGCGACCAAGCCACCGAGACCTGCCCCCATAACATCTTGCGTCCCCAGTACTGCGGTAGACACTACTGGCGTACCGCACGCCATGGCTTCCAGCAACACTAGCCCTTGCGTTTCAGTACGGGAAGCAAACACGAATACATCCGACGCTTTGTAACACGCCTGCAATTCGCCATCACGGTGCAAATAACCCACAAATATCACATGCCCAGCCAAACCTTCACGCTGAACTTGTTTATGCAAGGCTTTTTCCGCAGGTCCCTCCCCTGCAATTACCAACAAAACATCAGGAATGTCTGCCCGCAACCTTGCTGTCATCGCTAACAAAAAGCCGATATTTTTCTCAAACGCTACCCGTCCCACAAACAGAATCACGGGGCGTTCAATAGGAATACCGTGCTGCTGGCGAAAAGCCATCCCATCACCCGCTGCGAATACCTGCTGATCCAACCCCGTCGGCAACACTGTCATGGGCGTTGTTACCCCGTAACCTAGCAGTACTTGCTGCATGGCGGTCGATGGGACAATCAGTGCATCCAAATCTGCACACTGGGTACGCGAAAAGCGCCGCGCCACGTAGCGTAACCACTCTTTCGGCAACCATTGGATGTAGTTGTAGAGGTATTCTTCAAAAAAGGTATGGTAAGTCGCTACCACCGGGAGCTTCAGCTTGCGTGCCAATTTCAGCCCTGCGTAATGCGCCACGAACGGGGTATGGATATGGATAATGTCGTAATCCCCCGCCCGTAAGGTTTCCGTCAAACGGTGGATATGGCGGATACGCATCATGCGATCTTCCGGGTCAACAATCACATTGCGTGAGCTGATGCGAATAATGTCGGTTTCATCCGCCGTCGTTTCAGCATAAGCTGGGGCAATCAATGTCACCCGATGCCCCGCCGCCTGCAATGCCTGCCGGAATGCCTGAATCGACGTAGACACACCATTGACGCGCGGAAAATACACGTCGGAAACCATTAATATGTGCATGATTTATTAACCTGAAACAGCGTTGGCTGCCAACTCGAATTCCTGAAAATTCACTGGCACATTGATTTCTTCCTTACCGCGCTGCAAAGTTAAGCTGAGCTGGATAGTACCCGCATATTGTTCCAGCAACTTCACTGCCTGTTCCTCGCTTTCCAGCCTCACCCCGTTGACTGCCAGCAATACATCGCCCGTTTTCAATCCCGCTTTCACGAATAACGCCGGATCAGCGCCGGGGCTTAAACGGTAGCCAGATAACTTACCGCTTACCACGACAGCCTCAGGCTGCACCGCATCAAACAAGCGATAAGGGTCAACAGCCGCATTGTCGCGAAACGCTTTCAAATCCACGAAGGCTAACTCATCCGCCGATACTGCCAAGGGCGCTGCAACTGCTGTTGCTGCCGGAGAGTGCATCCCCAACTCTAACTTTTCCAGATGCCCGCTCGCTGCGTGTTGTAATAGCGCGTAATGCTCGCTCACTTCCAATAATTTAACGCCCTTGTGGGTATGCAATTCACGCCCGCTTTGCACCAAAAATTGTCCGCCATCATGCTCCAGCACCGCAAAACCCTGTCCATTAGGTAGCCGCAACATCCCAGACAAACTCAGCGGCAAGCTGGTGAGGGGAATATCACGCCAATCCGGGCGACGCCCAATCACTCCCGCAGGCGCAGGCGCTGGTTCGTATTGCAGCGGGAATTGCAGCAAGGGCAAGTAATCCGGGTTGTAATTGCCTGCCGGGTAAGGCTTGCTGTCATCAATCTGGGTGGCACTGTTGCCCGCACGGTACGTCAGGCTGGCGGGGTTATCCTGCTCAATCGGGCGCTCGGTAACGATTTCGCCGGTCTGGTAAGGCGTGCCATCCACACGGGTCAGGGGTTCAGACGGGTCACGGAAATGGCGGAACGTCACCGGGGTTTCCGGGAACACATCCTTGCCCTTGGTGTAACGCTGGCTGACCACCACTTGGCGGTAGCGGGCAGCAGCCGCTAAAGCGTCACGTTCTGGCGGGTACAACAAACCGCCCTTGATGGTTCCATCCGTTTCCAGATGCCCACCTTTGGCAGTGAACTCACGCATCAAGGTTTGGCGTAAGGCTTGCGCTTGCTGGAAACTGTCCGCACTGGTGGTATCCAGTGCAGGCCAGTCGGCACTGTAGCCATTGGCAGCACGGATATGCTGGCCCAACACCTTTTCTACCGCCTGCGGCATATCACCGTAAAGGCTTGCGCCCACCACCGTTTCAAGGAAATAGCGTAATTCCCCCTTGCCCAGCTCGCGGTTGAGCGGATCGCCCTGCCCTGCCTTGCCCGGCGTGACGGTTTCCGGGGTGCTGCGGTCAGCCTTGTACAGCAGGTAATTCATTTCCTGCCACCCCAGTTCTCCGGCAAACTTGCGCGGCATTGCCCAAGTGCTGTCCACGGTGTTACCCGTGCCAGAGGTGAAAGTCGGGAATTCGGTGCGGGTAATCCCGCTGTGGCAGCCGATACACTGCGCCATTTCTTCGCGGGTTTGCGGGCGTAATGCGCCATTTTTGTCTTCGATATAACCCGCCAGCAACCAGCCCGCACCGTTATCGACCCAGCCTTGTGCATCGTTGCCGTAAATGCCCGTGCCTTCGGACTTTTCACCGGGGCGGAACTGGCTGGGCTGCCAATCCCGCGCCTTGTACATGTAGCGCACTTCCTTGACCCGCTGGCTGCGGGTTCCGGGGAACGGGCTGATGCTGGCATCCGTGCCATCCGCCCGTACATCAACGTAGTGCAACGGGTGGGCAAATTCTGTTCCCAGCGGATACAGGCCGTGCTCGACCGCCACGCTGGTGGCTTTGCCCAGATAAGTTTTGCTGTCATTGGGCAACAATCGCCCCTGAATAGCGTGTTCCAGCAAATCAAGGTTTTGCGCGTAAGTGGCAAGGTCAAAACTGCCATCCTCACGCTGCATGAATGTTTCCGGCAAGCGGATATAGATGCCGGAAACTGAGCCGGTCATGGGGGTAAAAATGCCGTAAGGCATGAAATTGATGGCACGCCAGCCGGTGATCCAGCCTTGCGCATCGCTAAAAAAGCCATTTTTAGCCTGTTGACTGCGCACGAAACCATCCGCTTTCGCGGGCAAATCCGCCGGATCAAGACCGGGGAACAAACGAAACGCTGATTGCACGCCCGCATCCCACTGTTTTGGGTCGCCGGGGCGTTGCGCGTAGGCCGCTTTCCAGTTGTCGGTACGCAAATAAGTGCGCATGTCCCAAGCGGCGGTATCAATCCCCATGGCTGCGACGACGGCTCGCAGGTTTTCCGGTTTCAGGGTGTTTTCCCAGCGGTTGATGGTTGCCAAGGGCATAACCGTGTCATACGGGGCGAAAGCGTATTCGAGTTGTAGATTACCAATGCGGGCTTCCAGACCGGCTTGCGGGTTGTTATTACCCAGCCCTTGTTGATAAGCGGCATTGGTATGGCAATATTGGCAGGCATTTTGCGTGCCGCGTGAGGTTTCGATGTAACACTGGGCGGGTACTTGCGCGTAAGGGTTTTCAAACAGCACCGGGTTGGCACGGTCGCCTTGCAGGCCAACGCCAGCACCCCCTGTGGTATCAACAGGATTGGTCGTCGTAACATTCTCAGCCGTGTTGTCACCACAGCCAGCCAATACGCCTAACACCATCCACACAAACAGCCAGTTTTTGTTCATAAACGCCTCACCCACAAAACAGGAAAGGCTGGCAAGCGAAACTTACCAGCCTTCAGACTAGAACCTCACGTTGTGCAAGGTTTACTTGATGGCTGGCAGACCGCCAATGTAGCCGAAGTCAGCGTCGAATTTGTCGATGGTAGCCAAGGCTTTATCGACTTCCGTGTTTTTGCCTGTCGCCCAATCACCGTGGTGCTGATTGTTACTCATGATGTAGGTGTGACCGTTCATGTCTTCAGCCACTTGCAAGCCATTGTGTTCAGCACCGGCTACACCGCTCAGGACGCGGCTCAGCTTTTTGGTGTCAACATTATAAGCCCACACGAAGTTGTTGACGTGCATCCCGGAGTCTTCACCGATGAACAATGTGCGCATCTTTTCAGCGAAGAAAATGTTATCCGGGTTAGCGATTTTATCGACGTTAGACGTATTACCAAACGCATCAGCCGCCGCCAAGTCTTCACCCAGCAGGGCGGTTTCAACGTACATATTGCTGGCTACGTAATCAGAGTTGATCGCAGCACCGGAGGTGTCTTTCTGGCCACTTTTCAGGTCAGCCGTGTAAGTTGCACCAGACGATGACTTTTTCAGCTTGATGTCGTTGATCGGCTCTTTGGCATCATCGGTCATGCTGTCACGGATGGAGGACATTGCCATGTACAGCTTCTTGTCAGCCGCATTCACAGCAACACCTTCCATTTTGGTGAATTCAGTCGTCGCGCCTTTCAGGGCAGCATAACGACGGGATTCCAGGAACGCTGCTGCTTTTTCTTGACCGGCTTTCACCGTCAAGCATTCATCAGCTGTAGAGCCAGCGCGAACACGAGTGTAACCAGTTGGGCAAGCGCCCTCAGCCGGTGCAACCGCATCAAAAATACTTTCAAAGGTGGCAACATCAGCCAAGGCTTTGATTTCTTTGTCCGTACCACTGCCCAGTTTCACCCAAGTCAGGTTGGCTTTGCCGCCTGCATCTGCGGAAGTTTGTGTCCACTTGGAGGCGTAGATAGTGCCGGAAGACAGGTCGCCCGCTTTGTCAGCCACGTACATCAGCATGAAACCGTGCGTGCCGTCATCACCCATGTATGCGGTTTTGCCATCCGGCATGACTTTGGACTGTTCCCAGGTACCACGACCCATCGAGTAGTGCTTGACGATAGTGGTTGAACCGTCTTCCTTGACGGTGACTTCCGGGATGAAGCCATAGTGGTAGGGGTTGGCAATCTTTTCATTGTTGAAATACTTTTCAGTCAATGCTTTAACACCAGCCGTAGTGGTAGCCGCCCCTGTCGTCAGCGGGTTGTATTGCAGGTCGTAATCTTCTTCAGAACCCAAGTGCGTATTCCAAGGTGTTTGTGAACCAAAGCACGGAATCCACAGGCCATCAACACCCGCGAAATCCAGCGGCTTTTGGGATTTGACTGACAATTTGCCGTCAGTTCCCTGCGTAATGCCAGTCAGGATCATGGACATCGGCATACGGGTATACCAGCCTTCTTTCTTGTAGGCTTCTGAACCGTCAGACAAAATCCAGTCGTATTCCAGATGGGAAACTAGGAACAGGTTGCTGCCAATTTTCAGCAGGCTGTTAGCATCCGGGGTTTCAGCAATCACCGGCTTGCCCATTGGATCCATGATTGGTGTCATTTTGTGGTCGTACAACTGCCCCGCAGCGTTGGCATTGCCACCTACTTTGTCTTTCACGCCAAACAGCTTATTGTAAGTCAGCGGAAAATCTTTGCTGGTGCCGTCAGCGTAAGTGACTTTGGCAACAGAGGCAGAGTAGGTTTTAGCCATGTCAGCCGCAACAGTCGGCGCTGGCATACTGCTGAATTCGACCGACTTGACAGCTGCGCTGGCGGAAGCAGAAGTTGTGTTGTCATCATCACCACAGCCAGCCAGAGCAGAAGCGACTGCCAGTGACAGCAAGCTGATTTTCAGGTATTTCATTGCATTATCTCCAAGGGTAATTGGGCGTGTACGCCGTGCAATGTAACGCTGCTTATTGACGTTAACGTTAAGCTTATGTTGCAGTTTTGTTAAATATCTCAGGTGTTTGGATATGAGCACTTATGCCGTACAATTGCCGCCATGAAAACTTTATCCCTTAACTCCCAAGCCAATGGCAGTATCCGAGTGCGCGAAGCCCTACTCGGTAGCCGTATTGACACCAAACCGTTCCTTGCTGATGAAACTCTCGCCATTAACCCGCTGACCGTGGCGATTCCCGGTGGAGGTTGCGCGGTGCTGTTCCGTTACGGTGTTGTGGTCTTTTTTGGCCTGAGCACCGAACAAGAAAGCGCCTTCATGGAACGCTTGCTGCCATTGATTCAAGACCCACGTACTTGGCCAGATGAAGAATTACTTGACTTGCGCATCGAATCCACCCAATTGGAAGGTATGGATGCCCAAGGCTGCCTATGGTTACACGATACCTCAATACAGCGCGTGCAATTGGTCGCCGAAATGCTGGCTCGCAGCTCTATCCTTTCCGATGACGAAGCCCGCCTGACCAAAACCTTTGACAAAATCGAACCCTTGGCACAAAACCTCAGTAAACAAGGGCGTGTCGGGCAAAAAAAGCAAGTCTTGCTCACTTACATTGGCGATTCTCTGCTCAGTCAACAACGCATGGTCGGGCGTGCCGAAGTCGCCGACAAACCCGATTTGCTGTGGGAACGCCCCGAATTAGAAGGCTTATACCTACGGCTAGAAGACGAATTTGAATTGCGCGAACGCCATCTGGCATTGGAACGTAAGCTGCAAGTCATCTCAAACACCGCTGAAACTTTGCTGGATTTATTGCAAACCCAGCAAAGTTATCGAGTGGAATGGTATATCACTATTTTGATCGTGGTCGAAATCTTCCTGACGCTATATGAAATGTTTTTTCGTGGGCATTAATGGTCGCGATCAGGTAAAGCAATATTTAATTCCAACACATCAAAATCCGCGCCTTTCTCGAATTGGACATTAACCTGTTCATCGCTAATCGGCACGTATTTGCGGATAACTTCCATAATATCGCGGCGTAATTGCGGCAGATATTCTGGCCCATTACGGTCAAGGCGCTCATGAGCAATGACAATTTGCAGGCGTTCTTTAGCAACCTTGGCACTGGTGGGTTTCGATTGCTTAAAATAATTAAACCATCCCATAAATCACCCGAACAACTTTTTAAAGAAGCCCTTTTTCTCCACTTCCAAGAAGCGGTGCGGGACAGTTTCGCCTAAGAAGCGGCGAACAAAGTCATCATAGGCTTGGCCTGCGTCACTCACTTTATCAAGAATAACGGGGGCACCGCTGTTAGATGCCTGTAATACACTTTGTGACTCTGGAATCACTCCGATCAAAGGCACTGCCAGAATTTCCAGAATATCCTCCATTGCCAGCATTTCACCCGCCTGAACCCGTGCGGGTGAATAGCGCGTAATCAACAGGTGTTCCCGCACGCTTTCGCCACGTTCTGCACGGTGTGTCTTACTTTGCAACAAACCTAAAATCCGGTCTGAATCACGTACTGAGGACACTTCAGGATTAGTCACCACAATGGCATCATCGGCATAATACATCGCCATATGTGCGCCACGCTCAATACCTGCGGGGGAATCGCACACAATGAAATCGAAGCCCAGTTCGTGTAAGTCATCCATGACCCTGCCTACACCTTCTGGGGTCAGTGCATCCTTATCACGGGTTTGAGAAGCCGGTAGAATATGTAAGTTTTCAACATGCTTGTCGCGAATCAAGGCTTGATTGAGGGATGCTTCATTATTAATAACATTGACAAAATCGTATACGACACGGCGTTCACACCCCATGATCAGATCAAGATTGCGCAGCCCGACATCGAAATCAATGACGGCAGTTTTATAACCACGCATGGCAAGCCCCGTAGCGAATGCCGCACTGGTGGTGGTTTTACCAACGCCGCCTTTGCCTGAGGTAACGACAACTATTCTGCTCAAAAGATGCTCCTTCTTATTGACACGGTATAACGGGTACTTACCACGAAATACTTCAGCGATACTACCAGATAACGCACATATTATTTAGCATAAAAACCTGAAATGTTTAGAACATGGGAGTAATTTTCAACTTTTCGCCATCCAACCAAACCATCGCTGGAGAGCCTTTCAGATTCGTGTCCATGTCATCCAACAAACGATAATGTCCTGCAATCGAAACCAATTCTGCCTCTAGCTTCTGGCAAAAAATACGGGCGCTGGTATCCCCACCAATCCCAGCCAATACTCTGCCGCGCAAGGAACCGTACACATGCACCGAACCACCAGCGAGAATTTCTGAACCTGCACTAGTATGCTGCAATATCACTAGACTACCTTCAGGAAAATACACTTGTTGACCTGAACGCAACGGTCGATCAACTACCTTCACACTTGTGGCTGTACTGGCTGTAACCTTTGGCTCTATCGCTACCATTTCTGGCTCTACAGAACGCCCTAAGCGGCTGGGGGCACCGGTGGCTCGCCCTGCTCGTAAAACAGACCAACCTGCTTGCATGGCTTTTTCGACACACTCTTCAGCAATATTGCGTATCCCAACAGGGATAAATCCCAAAGTCAGTAACATTTCTCGCAAACCCAGCATGTCTAATGTTAAACAGGCTTCCCCTAAAGGGCTACAATCCACCAATAACGGGCTGTTGTCGAATAGTTGCGGCAAACTGTCGCGCTTATTTTGCAGTTTTTCTTGAATGGTCTCCAAGTTAGCAGAAGCCAGCCGCAATACGCTGAGCAAGGTCATTTCACCCTTTATTTCAACTAATTCTCCAGACAAACCGTGTACTCCTAACTAACGAATGCATGAACCTGACAGTAACCTCAACCGATAAAAGGTACAACATTGTTTGTATATTTTGCATAAAATCGTTTTATCGAAATATTTTATGCGAGTATAATTCACTTAATAAATACTTTTGCTGATTTTTTGCACTGGGGGCTCCAATTATCATGTACAGGGGTACATCTTCGCCAACTCTCGGCGTAACTGCCGCGTTGCTACTGGTATTGGCTATACCAACACTGGCTGCCACTGGGCAAACTGCTATTACAATAATATCCTCCCCAACACTTACAACGTCTAATAACACACAAGATGCACAAACCTATTTCGACAACGCCACCACACTCTTGGTTTCTAAAAACGGCAGCAAACCAGACTTAAGCAATGGTCTAAAATGGCTCGAACGCTCTGCTGCACTTCGTTACCCACCCGCGTTGTTTGAGCTTGCTAATTTGTATGAAAACGGTGTTTACGTAAAGCAGGACACTCACAAAGCGGTCAGTTTTTATGAACAAGCGGCGCAACAAGGGCATGTTGATGCCCAATACAATTTAGGGATGCTGTACTTACGCACACTTAAGGAAACAGATAAAGCACGTCACTGGTTGGAACAAGCAGCACAGCAACAAGATGCTCAAGCCCAATATAACCTTGCGCTATTGCATGATTTCGCCACAGATAAACAAGCTGACCCAGAGGAAGCTACGCACTGGTATCGCCAAGCCGCACAAAATAAACATATCAATGCCCAGTTCGACTTAGGGGTACGCTACCTGCAAGGCATTGTCTTGCCAAAAAATCTTTCACAAGCCGCTTACTGGTTCCGCAAAGCGGCCGAACAAGGTGACCCCGCTGCGGCTTTCAATCTAGGCTTGATGTACGAAGAAGGTAAAGGCTTAACTCAGAACCTGCCAGAAGCGATTCGCTGGTATCAAGAAGCAGCCCAACAAGGTGAAACAGGAGCACAATATAACCTTGGCATTAAGTACCTCATGGGTCAGGGGATTACACAAGATACCTCCAAAGGTATTGATTGGATACGCAAAGCGGCTGAAGGTGGCAACCCTGCTGCTCAGTACACGGTAGGCTTCATGTATGACCAAGGTTCGAATCTGCCCAAAAACGACCATATGGCGCTGCACTGGTATCGTCAATCCGCCGAACAAGGGTACACCGATGCGCAAATTGGGCTAGCCATCATGTTCACACAGGGTCAAGGTGTACCAGTTGACCAAACAGAAGCCCAGCAATGGTTCCTTAAAGCAGCAGAAGCAGGTAGTGCAGTTGCCCAATTCAATTTAGGTACACACATGGCACACGGTATTGGCACGGCTAAAGACTTGCTATCGGCTGCTTTTTGGCTATCCCGTGCAGCCGCGCAAGGGCATGAAGCCGCGATTGCCAACCGCGATTACGTGCTAAAACATCTGACTCAACAGGAACATGATGAATTAGTACGTCGTTTGAAAACGGTAACAGACGCAACACGGACTCAGGACAAGCAAGTCGCCATCCAGTAGAATGCGGGGCTTTAAGAAAATAAGCGCGGATTCATGTCTGTATTGCTCAAACCCCACTTCCCCGCCTCTCCCAACGGTTACATCCGCTGGGGGCAATTGTATGGCGCATCCCTCGACTGGTTGCTTGCCCAATCCGCGCAAAGCTTTGATAGCTTGCTGCTGCTGGCAGTGCCGGATGTGCATACCGCCTACCAGATGGAATCCGCCCTGCAATTTTTCGCCCCAGAAATCCCGCGTCACATTTTCCCCGATTGGGAAACCTTGCCCTACGACGTGTTTTCCCCGCACGAAGACATTATTTCCGAACGCCTGAAAACGCTGGCAACGCTGCAAAATCTCAAGCGCGGCATCTTGCTTGTGCCCGCCACCACCTTGATGCACCGCCTTGCACCCACCAGTTATGTACACGGGCATACCTTTGTGGTGCGCAAAGGTTCGCCGCTCAATATCGACAAATTGCGCAAGCAACTCGAAGAAGCAGGCTACCGCAACGTCAGTCAGGTAATGGCGCACGGTGAATACGCGACGCGTGGTTCGCTGGTCGATTTGTTCCCGATGGGCAGTCATACGCCCTACCGGATTGATTTGTTCGACGAGGAAATCGACTCGATCCGCACGTTTTCGCCGGAAACGCAGCGGACGGATACCGTCGTGGATAGCATCGAACTGCTACCAGCGCGGGAATTTCCGCTGGATGAAGCGGGGATTCGTACCTTCCGCCAGAATTATCGGGCGCAAGTCGAAGGCGATTTGAGCCGTAGCCGCATTTACGAAGGCGTGAGTCAGGGCAAACCGCCAGCGGGGATTGAGTATTACTTGCCGCTGTTCTTTGAACATACCGCGACGCTGTTTGATTACTTGCCGAAGAAAACCTTGCTAATACTCGCAGAGGGTGTGGATGCAGCAGTTAAGCAGTTCTGGGAAACGGTGGAATATCGGTATGAACAGCGGCGGCATGATATTGAAAGGCCGTTGCTCGCGCCGGAGAAGTTGTTTCTGACAGCGGCGATGTTGGGGAGTTGGTTGGAGGATTACCCACGGGTTGATGTACAACGCGGTAGGGGCGTATTGCATACGCCCTCTTCCTCTTCAACAGAAGACGAGGGAGAAAAAGAAAGAGGGCGTATGCAATACGCCCCTACGGTGGATTATGGGGTCGCCGCCCTGCCCTCGCTCCTCATCCACGCCCGCCAAGAACAGCCCCTGTTCCTGCTGTTCAATTTCCTCAAAGACCTGCAAGGGCGCGTACTATTCACCGCCGAATCTGCCGGGCGGCGTGAAGCCTTCCTCACCCTGCTGAAAGACAACGGCATCACGGTCAAGACGCTGGAGACCTGGCAGGATTTTCTCGGTAGCAAAGCAGAAATGGCGGTCACAGTTGCACCGTTGGAAAACGGTTTCTGGCTACCTGATGCAAAGATTGCGGTCATTCCCGAAAACCTGTTGCATGGGGTGCAAATCCAGCAGCAACGCCGTCGGCGCAAAGCTACCCGCGATGCCGATGCCATTATCCGCAACCTGACCGACCTCAACGAAGGCGCACCCGTAGTCCATGAGGAACACGGTGTCGGGCGTTATCTGGGGCTGGAAACGGTCACTGCGGGCGGGGTGACGGCGGAATATTTGCTGATCGAATACGCCAACCACGACAAGCTGTACGTCCCCGTCGCCGCGCTGCATCTGGTCAGCCGTTACACCGGGGCTGACCCGGAACACGCGCCCTTGCACCGCCTCGGCAATGAGCAGTGGGACAAGGCACGGCAAAAAGCGGCGGAAAAAGCCCGCGATGTGGCGGCGGAATTGCTCGACATCCACGCCCGTCGTGCCGCGCAGCAGGGGCATAGCTTCCCGTTTGACGACAATGATTACCGCCTGTTTGCAGGCGCGTTCCCATTTGAGGAAACGCCGGATCAGGCACTGGCGATTGAAAACGTGATCAAAGATATGCGTTCCGCGCAGCCGATGGATCGGGTGGTGTGCGGCGACGTGGGTTTCGGCAAGACCGAAGTGGCGATGCGGGCGGCGTTCGTGGCGGCAAATGCGGGCAAGCAGGTGGCGATGATTGCGCCGACGACCTTGCTGGCGCAGCAGCATTTGAACAATTTCCGTGACCGTTTTGCGGACTGGCCGTTCAATATCGAATCGCTGTCACGCTTCAAGACCGGCAAGGAAACCAGCAAAGCACTGGAGGCACTCGCCTCCGGCAAAATCGACATTGTGATCGGTACGCACAAGCTGTTGCAGGACGATGTGCATTTCAAGCAACTGGGGCTGGTGATTATCGACGAGGAACACCGCTTCGGGGTGCGCGACAAGGAGCAGATGAAAAAGCTGCGTGCCAATGTCGATATGCTGACCATGACTGCCACACCGATTCCGCGCACGCTGAATATGTCGCTGTCTGGCTTGCGTGATTTGTCGATCATTGCCACCCCGCCGACGCAACGCCATGCGATCAAAACCTTTGTGTGCGAGTGGAACAAAACCATCATTCAGGAGGCGTGTGCGCGGGAATTGTCACGCGGCGGGCAGGTGTATGTGCTGCACAATGAGGTCAAAACCATCGACAAAATCGAGCAGGAACTGAGCGCGATGTTGCCCGGTGTGACGGTGCGCCATGCCCACGGGCAGATGCGGGCGCACGAGCTGGAAAGCATTATGAGTGATTTTTACCACCAGCGTTTCCAGATTCTGATTGCGACCACCATCATTGAAAGTGGCATCGACGTGCCGACCGCCAACACGATTTTGATCAACCGTGCCGACAAGCTGGGGCTGGCGCAGTTGCACCAGTTGCGCGGGCGGGTCGGGCGTTCGCACCACCGCGCTTATGCCTATCTGATTGCGCCGCCGAAATCCGCACTTACGCCGGATGCGGTCAAGCGGCTGGAAGCGATTGAATCACTGGAAGAACTGGGAGTCGGTTTCACGCTGGCAACGCACGATCTGGAGATTCGCGGGGCGGGCGAATTGCTCGGCGAAGGGCAAAGCGGGCAGATTCAGGAAATCGGTTTCAACCTCTACAACGACCTGCTGGAACGCGCGGTGAAGGCGTTGAAGTCGGGCAAAGTGCCGGAATTGAGTGCCACCAGCCGCCGCACCACGGTGGAATTGGGTGCGCCTGCGCTGATCCCGGACGATTATTTGCCGGATGTCCATGCGCGGCTGATCCTCTACAAACGCATTGCCAGCGCGGAATCGCAGGCAGCACTGGACGAATTGCGAGTGGAAATGATCGACCGCTTCGGGCTGCTGCCAGAGCCGACCAAGACGCTGTTCAGCGTCACGCGGGTCAAGCTGCTGGCGCAAGAACTGGGCATCCGCAAGCTGGATATGCACGTCAAGGGCGGGCGGATTATCTTTGACGACAAGCCGAATATTGACCCGATGAAGGTGATTACCCTGATTCAGAAACGCCCGTGGGTGTTTAAGCTGGATGGGCAGGATAAGTTAAGGTTTGAGATTGAACTCCCGACGGTGGAGGAGCGGGAGGAGTGGGTTATCAAGCTGATAGGGGAGATTGGGGGATAACTAGAGTCCGAAATTGCCGCCAAGAGCAGTAACGCAGTTCAGTTTACAATTTTTCATTAGGATGCCAAATGAAACAAATTGGTTTTGACAAAAAGTTTTCTTTACTTGCTCAAGAAGCACACCTTGCCAAAAACACACTTTTATCTGGTTTTGATTTGCTATTGAAAGCAAACTTTTTTCAGGACAAAGACGGTTATTTTTACTCAGCTTTTTTCCATATATCCATTGGCATGGAACGAATTCTGAAACTAGCAGTTGTTACCCACTATATGCTAACGAATAACCATCAGACGCCAACCATCAAACAGTGAAAGAAAGACTTCGGACACGACATCAGAACACTTTACACAGAGTCATTGAAACTATTACCTATCTATCTTCATCCAAATGCTGCAACGCCGTCTAGGACACAAAACGATGAAGCATTGATTGATTTCTTCACAGAATACGGTGTTGGTAGTCGGTACTTCAACTTGAATGAAGTGTGTGAAGCAAAACAGGACAGAAGCCCACTAGACAAGTGGTTAGAGGTAGCAAGTGACATCTACGAAGAGTACACATCACACCAAATACGGGAACGATCCGCCCTGAACTTAATTTATCGGATGGATAGAAAAGGAATTCGTAACGACTTCACTCCTCATCTCGATGAACATGATCATCCAATGACTGTGTTTGATTGTCTATATCGTCAGTATGTCGTCCAGAAAAGTACTCCTTTAATCATCTGGCGACTGATTGAAATACTGCAACCAATCCACTTCTTACTTGAATCAATGGCACATAGAACCCATGACGAGGAAACACAGCACAAGGACATGGTGATTCCACACTACGAAGATTTCTTCTATTTTTTGCGTGCTGATAAACAAAGCATCAAAAGAAGGAAAAAATGGTTAGATATATTCAATTCATAAAAATTTCAAACGAATAAAGTCCATTAGTTAATTTCCTCTTTCTCTTCAATTAACTTACAAATAAGTCTGCACACATTGGGCGGTATTGAAAAGGTAGTCTGCCTAAACTTATATCCTGTATTCAGAGTCTGATTTATTTTCCAAGCCGGAATAGCATATTCCCGCTGGGTCACAGGATCAACTTTCCAGCTCATTTCAAGAGGAATAAAAAACTCCTCATTAGGGTCATCATTTCTATCTATAGATTGATATTCACTTAATGCCACCCCTTTTGCGACAATACCAACCTGATTATGATAAAGAAAGACAATATCTCCTTTTTTAATACCTGTGACACTCCACTTCCGCCCATAATATGCTGCGGCTTTATTGCCATTTAACATCTCAGTATATGCTTCGTCGTCCCATGTCACATTCGTATTAACAATCCAACAATGCTCTATAGAATCCGTATTTTCTCCAACAAGAACACCTGTGATATTTTCATAAGAACTAATCACAGATTCTTTATCTTCATCATTTACATCAACTCGATCCAATCTTTTAATTGCCTCCTCAATAACTAGAATCATATTTTCAGCACTATTCTTTATAACGCCATAATCAGGGAAGCTAATATTTCTATTATGAGCTATATCATTTCTATAATCAGACAAATCCTCCCACTTACTTCTCATGTCTTCTTTGCTCATATCAAAAATATTTCTAAAGTACTTATCCCAATTCGACACAGGGATATAACCTTTGATTGTCGCCACATCCTCATTGCTGAAATTTTCTTTATTCTTAATGGCTTTGATTAATGAATTATAATCAATAACAGAAATCTCCTTAAAAAGGACATCTGATAATTGCCTAAAATCAACTTTATAGAGATCATCTTCATGTAATGAGCTACTTTTTGACTCTTTTACTTTTTTTACAACATTTGCATCCACTTCTTTAACTGACCAGTTAACACCAACGTTAACAACCATAAACTGCGTAATTAAATAACGCATTAGATTCTCAACTTTATTAATCAATGGAAATAGCTCTATTGCATAACCTCTACCAACATCATCCCATAGAGTGTTTATATAAACATTTTTATTACTAACTCTTAATGATGCTTTTCTAATAAAACGCGAAGCGACTCTTAAAGATTCTGCATCTTCAGAAAGAATTGAAAATATTATATATCTATACTTATCACTATTATAGACGGAAGACACATCTCCATCAAACACTTTATATGAAACCACATGGCTTTTATTCTTCTCTATAAGATCAATTTCAGTATCGCTAATCTTAATATTATTATATGCCCTAAGAAAAGATAAGAATCCATCTTTACTACCACAGAAACCGTCATCCACATAAAATGCGATTAAATACTTAATTTCCATAAAGCTCGTAATCCTATCCGAAGTCACTATAAAAAATTTTCAATTAACGAATCTTATAGTAACAGTCGCAAGCTTAAAAATGAATCAAAAAATTCATACTATATACCGATCTCCTTGTTATTGATATTTTAACAAAAAAATCAATCATTTACACATAAACAATCATACCCAGCCACCTCATAGCATGGCACAATCCACAATGAATGGGGTCGTACTTGATTGAGTTTAATCACGTGACCAACAGCACCTGCTCTTCCACCCTTTCAGGCAAGCTGATCGGCACAAAGAACGCCTAATCCTCACCCAACTCACCCACCACTCGAACCCCACTGCCCACATAAAAACAAAATCATGCTGGCTGACTGATCCGCACTTCCACCCGCAACATCCACCCTATGCTATCCTACCCCCAACAAGATTTTTGGCGTTGGTTTATGTCCGCATCGGTAGCACTCAAGGCAAAGAACACCCCATCCCCCGGCACGGTCGGGCGCGGCAAAGCTGTCACCCTCGACAGCCTTCCCACCCACACGCATTGGACAGACGGGCAAGTCAGCCTCCACCTCGGCGATAGCTTCAACCACTACGCCCAATGGGACACCCCAACCGTCATCGTTTCCGACGGCGCGTATGGCATCCTCGGCTTTGAAGGCGACACCTCCGACCACCTCGGCATCGCCGCATGGTACGAACCGCACATTCAGGCATGGAGCCAACACGCCACCGCGCAAACCACCCTCTGGTTCTGGAACTCCGAAATCGGCTGGGCAAGCGTCCACCCCCTGCTGGAACGCCACGGCTGGCGTTACGTCAACGCCAATGTCTGGAACAAAGGCAAAGCCCACATCGCTGGCAACGTCAACACCGCCAAAATCCGCCGCTTCCCCGTCGTCACCGAAATGTGCGTCCAATACGTGTTTGAAGCACGGCTCGACAACCTCAGCTTGCAGCAATGGCTCTACCGCGAATGGAAACGCACCGGATTGACCCTGCGTAGAGCCAACGATGCCTGCGAAGTCAAGGACGTAGCCACCCGCAAATACCTCGACCAAGGCCACCTCTGGTATCCGCCACCGCCGGAAACCTTCGCCAAAATGGCCACTTACGCCAACCAGCATGGTAATCCGGCAGGCCGCCCCTACTTCTCCCGCGACGGCATACGCCCGATGACCGCCGACGAATGGGCAAGCCAACGCAGCAAATTCCACTGCCCAATGGGTTTCACCAACGTCTGGGAACGCAATCCCCTCAAAGGCGCAGAACGCATCCGCGTCCCCGAAATCAGCGGCAAAGCCGCCCACCTCAACCAAAAACCGTTGAACTTGATGGGCATGATCATTGAAGCCGCCAGCGACGCAGGCGATGTAGTATGGGAACCCTTCGGGGGATTGTTTTCAGCATCATTGGCAGCGAAACGCGCCGGACGCAGAGCGTTTGCCGGGGAAATCGACCCGACTTATTTCCAGCTTGGTCTGGAACGCTTCATGCCGCGCCAATCCACCCTGTTTTAAGCATCAGCGCACCACGTTGCCATTCGGCTGGATACCGAATTGCGCCGCCAGTATCGCACTGATGCTGGCATCGTCGCCCTTGGCAAGCAAACGATTCCACTCCCCAACCGTGCGCCCCTGAAATTCAGCCGCATAAACTTCCGCCTTGAACCGCTCAATAGATGGGTGAGCAATGCGATCAAGTTTGGCAAAGTTGGTATCCAAACGGTACGGAAACTGCGCCAACAATGCCCGCAACAGGGCTTGATATTCACGGGTCGGCAAATAAGCCGTACCACCAGCACCCCAGTTTTGCACCATTTGTTGCGCCTGAACATACTGCGCGGCAGTGCCTTGGAACTTGTAACCGTTCGTATTGGTTTGCTGCAAGTTGGAAGTCCGTGCTGACGTATCCTCCGGCTCTAGCACCAAATAATCCGGTGCTTTGTGGTAATGCTCATCCCGCACTTTGGCGATAGAGCCACCCGGAATCACCGCAATACCCACGATTTTTGGCTTACCGAAAATCAAAAACTCCGGCAACCACGCGAGCATGGCGACATGGGTTTGATCATGGGCAAAGTGGTTTTGGCTATCCTTGAAACGGGCGGTAATCTCAGTCGCCAACGGAAACCACGCCTTGATTTCCAGCCCCGGCATTGGGCTAATTTGCCCGTCAAACACTGTGTCAGGAAAACCGGGGTCTTGCCGCCGCCATTTGCCAAATCCGGCGAAGCTGCTTTGCTTGTTCAGGTACTCACAGGTGTTGAACTCAATCAAATTGCCCACCAACGGCGACAGCTTGGAAATAATCTTGGCGAGATTTGCCGCTGCTTCCGGTGATGCGGGCTTCGCCAGTTCCAGCACGTCAAAGCAGTGACCATTCAATGCCTGCATATGCTGGGTTGCCAGTGCGAGGATTTGTTGCGTATTCATGCACCTATCCTCAACTGCATTGCATTCAGGATGGCTTGTGCATCAGCCTTCAGCACCTGACAAATTTGCAGGAATTCCAACACATCCAGACGGCGTTCACCGCTTTCGTATTTGGAAACAAAGGACTGCGGACGCGCTAAACGGGAAGCAACATCAGATTGTGTCAATCCTGCCGTTTCACGGGCGGTGATCAACAAAGAACAAAAATGTTCGTATGCGGGAGAGTGTAAAGTTTTAGCCATCCGCGCATGATAAATCCTGAAATCGAATATCCCATTTCAGGATAAATGTGTTAGATTTGTATGAACTGATGAGGGACTAACCATGTTACAAGACTCGATTGTGGAAGAAATCCACCGCATCCGTGAAGAATACGCCAAACGGCTAGGCTACGACCTGAACAAAATCTGTGAAGAAATGCGCCAACGCCAAGCACAGGCAGGCCGCAAAGCCGTTACCCGTATGCCGCGTAAACTACGTCTCCAGCCGCAAGCGGCGTAAGGCTGAACGGGTTTATGTCCGCATCGGTAGCACTCAAGGCAAAGAACACCCCATCCCCCGGCACGGTCGGGCGCGGCAATGGTCTGGAACGCTTCATGCCGCGCCAGTCAGAAAAGACTGATGCAAGAAAACGCAAAAAGCATTCTTGGGCAGATATACCCAGCTTCGGCATGTGGGCAGACCGTGAAGAAATGGCAGACCCAACAGAATATGTACGAAACATTAGGAAACCGCGTTATACCCTGTAAGGCTAACCTTATAGACCGCGTCCATATCAGCAATCAACATACTTTGCGCCTTTTCAGTAATGCTTCCGCACGGCTTTCAAAGAGTAATGAACGGGCTTTGGCGGATACATCAGAACGTCCGCTGCGATACACCCTGCCAACGGGAACAGAGGGAAATACTGGGGACGCTTGTGTGTTGTTAACCATGTTCCAGTTCCCGCTTGAGGCTATCCATATCCACGGTAAACACCTCCACCTGTTCCTCTGCCAATGCTGCCAGAAAATCCACGCGGTCAAGTCCTGCAATGACCGCTGACTTTTCCAGCGACACAGCCCCGCTCACATACTGACGGATGGCTATCCCCAACTTCATCTCACGCACCGACTGCAATAGCTTATTGCCCAGTTCCTCACCCGAAATATAATCACTGTCCACCTGTCACTCCTCCTTACCCGACCACACTCAAATGCGGCTGCTTGAAATCCGTATCCTTAGCAAACACCGGAGGCAGCAAATTCGCCACAAACCGCAGCTTGCTCCCGTAATCGTCGAAGACCTTGCCACTCTTGTGGCAGTAAAGTTCAATCACTTCAGCAGCTTTGAGCAGACTGGCTTTTTCCGCCTCACTGACAACGACCACCTCACCGGGTTGAGTTTTCCCTTGCGGTGACAGAATCATGTACAGCGTCACGCCCCTGTCGTGCCCTTGCTGCCAAGCTTCTTCGTATTGCTCCACCGTCAACTCGTAGAAACAGGCTTCATTGGGTTCAAAACCCAACTTGAAGATGACAGAAACAGCCGGAAAAACGGTGAAAAACAGGTCAAACATGGGCTACGTCCCGTAAGTGCCAACATCGCAAGTTTAGCACTGGTTGATGAAAGCTGCCCACGCAGCACTGGGAAGCCATTTCAACTTTGGCAATCCCCCCAAAGCGTCTTATACTGGACATCAAGCAGCTTAGAGGACGCTACCATGCAAAAACATCAGGCTTTGCAACTACTTCGTGACCAATTCACCGAAATCCGCCAACGCTTCGGTGTCAAGCGGCTGGCACTGTTTGGCTCAACCGCCCGCGACGAAGCCCAAGCAGGCAGTGACGTGGATGTGCTGGTCGAATTCGATGGCAAAGCCGACTCCAAACGCTATTTCGGCCTGATGTTCTATTTAGAGGATATGCTCGGTTGTCCGTTGGACTTGGTGACAGACAAAGCCCTACGCCCCGAACTACGCCCCTTTGTGGAAAAGGATGCCATTTATGTCCCGTGAATGGCGTTTCTACCTCAATGACATGATTGAGTTCGCCGAACTGGTACTGGAATATACAGACGGCTATTCGCAAGCCGAGTTTGAGCAAGACCGCCGCACCTATGACGCGACCCTGCGTAATATGGAACTGATCGGCGAAGCGGCTACCCACATTCCTGACGAAATCCGCGAACAGATGTCAAACATCCCATGGCGGCAACTCATCGCTACCCGCAACCGTATCATCCACGCCTACATTGGCTTGGACAACGACATTCTGTGGAGCATCATTGAAACCAACATCCCACCATTACTGCAAGACCTGAAAGCCTTTAGGGATAGGTAGAGTCCACCCCAAACACATACCCCAAATCAATCCCCTGCTCGGCAAACGGCGGAATAAACACCTGCTGGCAATCCTCTGCCGTAACGCACTCTTTGGAAAATACCACCCGGTAATGCTCCCCCGCCAGTTCATAGGCGATCAGGGTTTTATTCTCCGGGGAAATCACCCAATAGTACGGCACTTGATACACCTGCAAGCGCATCAGGTGCATCACCAAATCCTTGCTTTCATGCCCCGGCGAGGTAATTTCACATACCCAGTCGGGCAAAATATCCACCACACCCTCCGGCGGATTGGGTACACGTTGCTTGCGCCACCCTGCGAGGTCATGGGTTGGGCAGTGGTGTTCACTGTAACGCACGCTGATTTCCGTCACGATCCACCAGCCATCTGCACCTTTGCGACGTTTGAAGGGAGAAACTTCATCAGAAAGCCCGGATTGCACCTGCGCATGGGCAAACCGCGCCATCGGGCGTTTCACGATTTCACCATTGATCAGCTCAATGCGCCCATCGGTTGTATCTGCCAGCAGCAGGTCATCGACTGTCGCAAACTTCCGCGCTTCCATCTAACGCCTCCACGTCAACCTTTTGATATTGACCGACAGATTACCCCTACCACACGCAAAAACAAAGTGGAGATCAGGTTAACCCACTGAGGCAAATGCGTTGTCAGCACGAATATTTGTAGCTACAATTCATAAATATCGCCACAAATGAGGCAACATTTATGCACGTCGCTGTCCGCGAACTCAAAAACCGCTTTTCCGAATACCTGAAATACGCCCAAGCAGGCGAAGAAATCATCGTCACCACCCACGGCAATCCCGTGGCACGTTTGACGCGCTTAGCACCCAATTTGCAACTTCGCGCCTCACAACCACTGGATAAATTAGCGTGGGTGCGGCGTGGACAAGCTGGCAAAAAACTGGGATTGCCTGCCGCGCAGCGTATCCGCTTAACCGATGGCGTGTCGTTGAGTGATTTGCTGCGGGAAGACCGTGCATGAGCATCCCCCTGCTTTATCTCGACACTTCCGCGTGGCTGAAATTGTATGTGGAAGAAGACGGTTCAGAAGCAGTCCATGCGGCGGTTGAACAAGCGGAACAGACTTGCACCCACCTGATCTAACCCATTAAAACCCGGACACCTCAACTTGTGAGGAATGATGGCATCTCCTATAAATCAATACTGGGGGCGTCTGTTTTTTGTTAACCATGCTCCAGTTCCCGCTTGAAGCTATCCATATCCACGGCGAACACTTCTATCTGCTCCGCAGCCAATCAAGTCACCATTCCCTCGAAACTTCGTCAACAACAAAATGGCAATAAAAAACCCCGCGATGCGGGGTTTTTTTATTATGGTTACAAAACCTTACGATTTTTTCGCAGCATCATCCACTTTAGCCGCATCACCTTTGCCAAACGGATCAGGGCGCGGTGTATCGTTAGTAGACGGTGGCAAAATCGGCAACTTGATGTCAGGCTGTTTACCTGTCAGGGTTTTCAAGAACGCCACAATATCAGCCGTTTCAGTTTCAGAGAATTTCTTACCCAACTGAATTTGACCCATAATCGTGACGGCCTCTTCCAACGTTTTCGCAGCACCATCGTGGAAATACGGATACGTCATTTCTACGTTGCGCAGTGTAGGTACTTTGAACTTGAAACGGTCAGCATCTTTGCCAGTAACACCCACCAAACCTTCGGCTTTGCTGTCGGTTTTGTACGGTTCAACTGCACCCATTTTCTGGAAGCTGGAGCCACCTACCGCAGGACCATTGTGGCAAGCCACGCAACCGCTATCTTTGAACAACTTGTAACCGTTGAGTTCTTTGTCATTCATCGCAGTCTCATCACCTTTCAACCAGCGGTCAAATTTGGAATCGGGTGTAACCAACGTTTCTTCAAATGCCGCAATAGCATCCGTCACCATGTCGATGTCGATCGAATCTTTGCCGAATGCCATCTTGAACTCGTCTTTATAGGCGGGAATGGATTCCAAGACACCAATGGCAAGTTCATGCGTGAACGCCATCTCTCCAGGGTTAGCAATCGGGCCACCGGCTTGAGCTTTCAAGTCTTTGGCGCGACCGTCCCAGAATTGCGCCACATTCATGCTGGAATTGAGCACAGTTGGTGAATTGATTGGGCCTTGTTGCCAATGGTCGCCGATGGAAGTGGGCAGGTTATCCGTGCCCCCCATGCTCAGGTTGTGGCAAGAGTTGCAAGAAATAAAGCCGGATTTGGATAAACGCGGATCAAAGTATAACTTTTTCCCTAACTCTACCATCGCCTCTTTTGGCACATAAGAAGGTAACGGTTTAATGGGTTCGTCTTTCACAACACTGGCTGCTTCTGCCGCCTTGGCAGGCTCAGCCTTGGTAGCTGTGTCCGCCCACACAGCAGTGGCAACACCAAGTGCCAGCAATGAAATCATCAGGGCTTGCGCTTTCATGAGTATCTCCTACTTTTTTGGGTAAATCTTTTGTAGGCTCATGTTAGCGGTAAGGGCTTTATTCAACTTGATACAGATCAAGTAATTTCCGGTCATATCATAGGGTTTTTAGTTCATCATCATCGGTTTTTTGGGATAATCCGCCATTGTATTCATGCATTTCCTCTGATATTGGTGTCAATCTTGAAAAAACTTCTGTCCTTTGTATTCAGCATTTTCTTGCTAGGTGGCTGCATCGACCGTTTCGAGGTACAACCGGATAATAAACTGCAAGCCCAATTGCCACCTGGCGCACACATTACCGACGATGGCACGATGCTGGCGCAAGGGCGCGTAGTCGGCGTTAGCGACGGCGACACCTTGACCGTCTTAGCCAGCAACAAACGCAATTACAAAATCCGTTTACAAGGCATTGACGCGCCTGAAACCAAACAAGCGTATGGGCAAAAGTGCAAAGAAATGCTCATGACCCGCGCCGTCAATCTCACTGCTGATGTTGAAGCTTACAAACTCGACCGTTACGGGCGCGTGATTGGCAAAGTCACGGTAGAAGGCAAAGATGTCGCGCTGGAACAAATCAAAGCCGGTTGCGGCTGGCATTATGACGCATACGCTAAAGAACAAAGCTCTGACGATCAAGCCGCTTATGCTGCTGCGGAAAAACAAGCTCGCAAAGCCAAGCGCGGGCTGTGGAAAGACAAACAACCACAAGCACCTTGGGATTTTCGCAAACAATCATCCAATAAAAAATAAACACGGAACGGCAATACGTAAAGCACTCCATCATCTAAACAACCCCGTTTGTCTGGAGACAATGGCTATCGTTTAACTCAGGATACATAAATATAAAATGTTAAAAATAGACAACAAATTAAAATTAATTTTTATAGAAAGGTATATGGCTACATTATTATATTAATGCAATTTAGTAGCGCGTTATAAGACAAGAAAGACTTAAGGACACAGCTATTCCATAAGTTTTTATTTATACAAAATAGCAAGCAAAAGGAGTTTGTTATGTCATCCATTAACGCTCAATTCACATCAGATAAATATATTCCCAAAAACCTCACCACTTATGGCGAGAAATCCTCACGGCAACAAAATTCTGTCACACAAAGGCAGCTTCCAAACTTGTCAAGTAATCCAGAAATACTTCAATCACTGTTCAATATCGTGGCACAACTCCTTCAGTTACTCACACGGCAGCCAGGAGCCGGTGCTACAGGTGCTACAGGTGCTACAGGTGCTACAACAGGTGCTACTGGAAATGGAGATGCGGGAGCTGGAGGTCCGGCAGGAGACTGTCAAGACTCAGTAGCTCCTTGGATTGGTACCAATAACGACGATTTCCAAACAGCCCACCAATGTGGTCAATCATTATCTGGTCGCGATGGTAATGATGTTTTAACAGGACAACAGAGAGGTGACTTCTTGTCTGGTGGAGATGGCTTAGACCGACTATCAGGAGAAGGTGGCAATGACTCCCTCTACGGGGGCAATCATGAAGACTGGCTATTCGGTGGCACTGGTACTGATTACCTTGATGGTGGTTCATATGATGATATTTTGATAGGCGGCTCCAATGGCAATGAGGAAATACGAGTCGATGGAAATCTGCAAGGAGAGACGTTAAGAGGTGGAGATGGTAAGGACAAATTGTATGGTGATGATTATACAACATCAAATACAGGAGTTCCAGGAGATATTGATGCTGATGGCACTCCTGCCCCTACTTTCCCGAATAATGACATCCTTGAAGGTGGTAATGATGACGACCTATTGGACGGTGGGTCTGGTAATGACAAGTTGGACGGCGGCGATGATAATGACACTTTATATGGCAGCGTAGGCAATGATGAACTATACGGCGGCGATGGTGATGACCTGCTGGATGGGGGATCAGGTAATGACATACTCGAAGGTGGCTACGGAATAGATACAATCATCGGGGGAACAGGCGATGATACCATCAATGAAACTGTAGAAATTGGCATTCCTCCAGGAGAGGGCTTCCACGACAAAATTCAAGCAGCCATTGACTCAAACCCAACTAGTGGCGGTAATCAGGAAATAATAAACCTAATGGCAAAGGAAAGAGCGGGAGAAATCAAATTGCAACAAATTGATGGCTCAAGTGAAGATCCTCGTCTTAACCGCGTGGAAAAAGATACTTTCCATTTGAAGCAGGATCTATTTACTAACGGGCAACCAAATTATCGTGTCATCCACTTTGCCGCAGGCACAGTAGATGACGCCGTGTTCGTTACCAATAACGCCAACAACAATACTTACAAATTAAAGAATATTGAATTTATTTCTCAATCTAATGGCAGCAATTTTACTCTATCAGACTTTTTAAGTAATCAGGCATATGTCACAAAAATCAATGCTGACGGCAGCATTGTTTAGTCGTAATTGATTCCTGTATCAAGCCAACATTCTCCTCTATTTTTATGATAGAGGGGAATATTAAACGGTAATTTAGCAAACCGGCGTTTTGGCTTTCTCCCCCACCACTTCGCGCACCAATTTTGGCACGAGGAAACCGGGCAACTGTTGGCGCATTCCTTCGAGAATGCTGACAGCCTCGGTTTCCGCCACCTCAAAATGTGCCGCCCCCGCCACCCTATCCAACACATGCAAGTAATACGGCAAAACCCGCTCGGCAAACAACGCTTCGCTCAAATCCACTTGCGCCTGCACACTGTCATTCACCCCACGTAACAGCACTGCCTGATTCAACAACGTCACACCCGCCGAATGCAAAGCGGCTAATGCTTGGCGCACATCGTCTGCTGCTAACTCTTGCGCATGATTGGCGTGAATCACCATGACCACTTGCTGACGGATACTTGCCAGCACCTGCAAAAATCCCGCGTCAATCCGCGACGGCAACACCACCGGCAAACGGGTATGAAAACGTACCCGTTTCACATGAGAAATATTGTTCAACTGCCTGAAAAACAATGCCAAACGTTCGTCAGCAAGTGTTAGCGGATCACCGCCACTCAAAATCACTTCGCACACATCAGGATTAGTGCGGATATACGCCAATGCCCCTTCCCACTCACCCTTCACCGGATTCGAGTCGCTGTAGGGAAAATGCCGCCGGAAACAATAACGGCAATGCACCGCACACGCGCCCGTCGTCACCAATAACACCCGCCCGTGATACTTGTGCAATACACCATCGGCTACCAGTGCCTGATTATCACCCACAGGGTCAGCGTGGAAACCCTCAACCACTTGCAACTCGTCATCCAATGGCAACACCTGGCGTAACAGCGGATCATTCCAATCGCCGTGTTTCATCCTAGCGATGTAGCTGTACGGAACCAGTAAGCGGAATTGGCGAGCAGCATCCACACTCATGCCATTCCCTCCCAACCCCAACGCTTGCATCAACGCCAACGGATCACGCACAGCCCCCGCTAATTCACGCTGCCAACCCACTACCGGAGATTGTTTATAAAGCAACATAGGCAATATCCCAAGAGTTAAAATCGTCACCTTTACACAATAACGGCTCAACCATGCCATTTTCTACCTGATTTTTTATCTTGATTCCGGTTATCATAGCGGGCTGTTTTGAATATGAACGATTTTGGAGATGGACAATGGCTACCTATGGTGCAAATGATTTACGTGTTGGTGTAAAAATTATCATCAACGGCGACCCTTACACTGTCGTAGAAAGTGATTTCGTGAAACCCGGCAAAGGGCAAGCATTCACCCGCGCCCGCGTCCGCAACCTCAAAAGTGGGCGCACCATTGAGCAAACCTTCAAATCCACTGAAACGGTCGAAGGTGCCGATGTTGAAGACCGTGATATGGAATACCTCTATACCGACGGCGAAAACTGGACATTCATGGACAGTGGCACGTTTGAACAGCTAGAAGCGGGTGCAACCGCCATGGCTGATGCCGTCAAATGGCTGAAAGGCAACGAAAAATGCGTCGTCACTTTATGGAACGGCGTACCATTACAAGTCACCACACCCAACTTCGCCGAACTGAAAATCACCCAAACCGACCCCGGTGTCCGTGGTGATACCGCGACCGGTGGCACTAAGCCTGCCACGCTCGAAACCGGCGCTGTCGTCAAAGTGCCGCTTTACATGGAAGAAGGCGAAATCCTCAAAATCGACACCCGCACTGGCGAATACGTTTCCCGCGTCAAAGCGTGAATCTAGCCGCTTTGCACGAACGCGCATCCCTGAACCAGCAGGTGCGCGTTTTTTTTGCCGAACGCAAGGTGCTGGAAGTCGAAACCCCGGCACTCTCGCAAGCAGGTAATACCGATCCGTTCATTGACAGCTTCAGCGTCAACACACCTCACGGTTTGCGTTATTTGCACACCTCGCCGGAATACCCGATGAAACGCTTGCTGGTCGCGGGGGCGGGTGACATTTACCAACTCTGCAAAGTGTGGCGGCGTGATGAAAGCGGCAAACGCCATAACCCCGAATTCACGCTGTTAGAATGGTATCGGCTCGGTTTCACTTGGCAACAATTGATGCACGAAGTCGCCGATTTATTGCACACGCTGATTCCACACCTGCAAAAACCCCCACGTTTTTGCAGTTATCGTGAGGCATTCCTTGAAAGCGTGCAGCTTGATCCCCATCTTGCCACAGAAGCCGAATTGTCGGCTTGTGCGCAGGCACACGGCATCGCCATCAGCGGTGACATGCCGGTGCAAGCTTGGCGGGATTTGCTGTTAACGCATTGTGTGGAACCGCAATTCCCTACCGACCAATTGACGTTTCTATACCATTACCCCGCCAGTCAATCTGCGCTGGCAAAAATACAGCAGGTGGATGGGCAGGCGGTTGCGGAACGTTTCGAGGTGTATTTAGGTGCATTGGAGCTTGGCAATGGTTATCAGGAACAAACCGATTCAGCGCAGAATCGCTTAATTCTGGTACAAGATGCGCACACTCGCGGGCATGACATCCCCGTCGATGAACGTTTTCTTGCGGCACTCGAACACGGCTTGCCAGAATGCGCAGGCGTTGCCCTCGGCATCGACCGGATTCTGCTGTGCAGGATGCAACGCGATGACCTGAAACAGGTTATCGCTTTTTCATGGGAGGTGGCATAATAGCCGCCGACAATAACAGTCAAGGAGATTGAACGTGGACTTTCTGATATCTAACGCTCATGCCGAAGGTGCAGCCGCACCCGCAGGTGGTGGCATCGAAATGTTGCTCATGATGGGCGTATTTTTCGCCATTATGTATTTTATGATTATTCGCCCTCAGCAAAAGCGTGCCAAAGAACACAAGATGATGATCGAATCCCTCAGCAAAGGCGATGAAATCGTTACCGGCGGCGGCGTGATTGGTAAAATTGCGAGTATCGGTGATAGCTTCGTCGACCTGACAGTTGCTGATAATGTCACCATCAAAGTACAAAAACAGGCTGTTGCTTCTGTCCTGCCCAAAGGCACGATGAAAGGCGCATAAACGGTAAGTGGGGGGATTTTCCCCCTCACCTCCAACCCACACGGAATCCTATAACAATGAATCGCTATCCACTCTGGAAGTACCTCATGATCGCAGTCATACTGCTGATCGGGGTTATCTACTCTGTTCCCAACTTTTTCCCCTCCGAACCGGCGGTACAATTAAGCCCTAAAGTCGAACAGGCTATCGACCCGGCAACCATGCAGCGTTTCGAGCAAGCGTTACAGGCGAAAGGCTTAACCATTCGCGCCAGTGAGAACAACGGTCAACAAGCCTTATTCCGCTTTGAAGACACCGATGTGCAACTCAAAGCGTCGGAAGCCTTGAAAGAAGCGGTCGGCGATCAGTTTGTGGTAGCACTCAACCTTGCCCCTTCCACCCCAAGCTGGTTACGTGCCTTGAATGCTAACCCGATGTTTTTAGGGTTGGATTTGCGCGGCGGGGTACATTTCCTAATGGAAGTGGACATGAAAGCGGCACTGGATAAGCAGATTGACCGCTACGAAGACGAATTCCGTGATTTCCTGCGCGAACAAGACATCAAGTATCTAGGCATTGCCCGCGAAGGTGACACGGTACTGGCAAAATTCCGCGACGCTGCCAGCCGTGATGCTGCCAGTGCGGCACTTAGCAAGGAATACCAGAACAGCCTGCAATTCACCATATTGCCCGACACTACCGATTTGCAAGCGAGTATTTCGCAAACCGCAATGCTGGACATTCAAAAGTTTGCCCTGCAACAAAACATTACTACCCTGCGCAAGCGCGTTAATGAGTTAGGGGTTTCCGAGCCTGTTATCCAGCAACAAGGCGCTAACCGTATCGTGGTACAGCTCCCCGGTGTGCAAGATACCGCCCGTGCCAAAGAGATTCTGGGCGCAACCGCCACTCTCGAATTCCGTTTGGTTGATGAACAAAATGACCCAACGCAAGCGCAACAAAGTGGGCGTGCACCGCTTGGTTCGCAGCTTTACAAAGAGCGTAATGGCGACCCTATTTTGCTGAAGCGCCAAGTGATGCTCACAGGGGATTACATAATTGATGCCTCTTCGGGCTTTGATGACAAAAGCCGTCCTGCGGTACATATTACCCTCGATGGCAAAGGGGCAGCTCGTTTCAACAAAGTCACCGGTGAAAACGTCCAAAAACTCATGGGTGTGGTTTTCATCGAAACCAAAATCGAGAGCCAAACCGTCGATGGGCAAACAGTCAAAACCAGCAAAACCACCCAGGAAGTCATCAACGTTGCCCGCATTCAAGAGCAATTGGGGAAACGTTTCCAGATTACCGGGTTGGACTCCCCCAAAGAAGCGCGTGACCTTGCCTTATTGCTGCGTGCCGGTGCATTAGCCGCGCCGGTTTATATCGTGGAAGAACGTACCGTTGGCCCTAGCATGGGTAAAGAGAACATCGAAAAAGGCTTTAACTCCAATCTGTGGGGGTTTGCAGCAGTGGTGTTATTCATGGTGGTTTACTACCGCGTTTTTGGCGTTATTTCCAGCGTGGCGTTGGCTATTAACGGCTTTTTCCTGTTTGCACTGCTTTCCATGATTCAGGCAACCCTGACATTACCAGGGTTGGCGGGTATCGCCTTGACACTCGGTATGGCGATTGATGCCAACGTATTGATTAACGAACGTATCCGTGAGGAATTACGTGCGGGTGCTTCGCCACAAGTCGCTATCAATATCGGCTATGAGCGTGCTTGGGGTACGATTATTGACTCTAACTTGACGACGTTGATTGCCGGTATTGCGCTATTTTTATTGGGTTCCGGCCCGATTAAAGGCTTTGCCGTGGTGCTGTGTCTGGGGATTCTGACCTCCATGTTCAGTGCGGTAACCGTGTCACGGGCGATAGTTAACCTCGTCTACGGTTACAAACCACGTCTGCAAAAATTGGCGATTTAAGGGGCTACAGCATGATTGAGTTATTTCCATTTAAAAAAGCCATTCCGTTTATGCGGTATGGCAAAACCACGACGGCTATTTCACTGGCAACGTTTTTGTTCTCGGTGTTCGCACTGTTTTTCTACGGTCTGAATCTGGGGGTCGACTTCACTGGCGGTACGGTGATGGAGGTGCGCTACGCACAGGCTGCGCCTATCGACACCATTCGTGAAGCCATCAAAGCCACCGGCTATCATGAGGTAGCGGTGCAAAACTTTGGCTCGACACAGGATGTGTTGATCCGTTTGCCATTGAAAGAAGGCGTTTCCAGCGCTCAAGTCAGTGAGCAAATCATGGGTGTGCTGAAAACTGGAACACCCGATGTAATGCTCAGTAAAGTCGATTTCGTCGGTGGGCAAGTCGGGCAGGAACTGTATGAAAACGGTGGCTTAGCCCTGATTTTAGTCGCTGCTGGCATTATTATTTACTTGGCATTTCGCTTTGAATGGCGCTTTGCGGTTTCCGCAGCGATTGCCAACCTGCATGACGTGGTAATCATTCTTGGCTTATTTGCGTTCTTCCAATGGCAGTTTGACTTGACGGTTCTGGCAGGTATTTTGGCGGTACTGGGCTATTCAGTGAACGAATCGGTGGTGGTATTTGACCGAATTCGGGAAAACATCCGCACCATGCGCGATGAAACCATCCCGGACATTATCGACAGTGCGATTACCAGTACTATGTCACGTACCATTATCACGCACGTATCGACCCAGATCATGGTGTTGGCGATGCTGTGGTTTGGCGGCGAAGCCTTGCATAACTTTGCGCTGGCATTGACTATCGGGATTATGTTTGGGATTTACTCATCAGTATTGGTGGCCTCCCCGCTACTGCTACTGTTCGGCCTCAAACGCGAACACATGATCCCAGTAGAGAAAGAAAAAATCGAAGGCATGAACGCGGATGGCTCCGTGGTCTAACCTTTGCCTTTATCCTTGGGGGCAACTCTACTGAGTTATCCCCCAAGTTCCTAAACGAAGGTCATCTATAAATCAGACAAATAAACTGTCCCAGACTGTACGTTCATGACGGTAATGCATTAACGCATGAATAATCTGCTGCTTACGCCCCTTTCGGTGTGTCAGCGATTGTATTTGCTGCCAAGCAATGGCTTCATCCCCGAAATTGTACTCAATATTGCGTAGAAACTGTTCGATATGGCGTAACGCGGGCGTTTCTTTCCAAGAATGCTGCTCCTTCAGCCAAGCAACCAACGCATGACCACGCTGATTCACAGCCTCGTGTTTTGTTTGGTACAAAGCTAATAGCTCAGCCTCTACTTTATCAACGACTGTTTGCAAGCATTCTTTATTGCTTAATTGTTCCAAGTCATACTGCTTCAGCCATTCCACGACCGAAAATAACATTAAGTCACCAAAAAACTGACGCTCAAATTCATTAGAAATGTCAATCAGTGCATCGTGCTGCTGTTCCACACCGGGGCGAAAATCATCCTGTAACTCCGTCTCAGAAATACGCCGATGTAACATAGGCAGATTGGCTGAAACAAAACGCGCACCAATTTCAGCCTGAATCAAACGCCCCGCCGTTGGCCCCGACATACGTAAACGTAAGTGCCCGAAAGGAATGATGTATTTCAACCCATCGAAATTCACAATGTAATTACCCGGATAAATCGTGCGTGCCGGAACCAGTGTCAGCGGCTCTTCAGTCCGTTGGAAAGCGGTTTTACGTGTCAGGTGCTCACCAAAGAAAAATGCCTGCAAACGCGCCGCAAACGTATCAAGACACGCATGATGGTCATGTTCTCCTGCAAGCGGGCAACGGTACTCGAAAACCGTAGCCTGCTGCTCAAGCCCGAACAGTTTCGCCAAATCGTGGTAAGCAGCATCCCCAGGTAACGGGGTATCGCGATGAAACCGGCACGCCTCGCGTATTTCATAGGTAGCAATTTCATGCAAAAATGCGGTGACATCCTCCAAAAAATTCGCCGCCATGACCGCTGGTGATACCGGTGGATCACCCACCAGCTTACCCGTCAGCATCAGGGTATCCGTGGTCTGGAAAATACGGTCGATAGCATGAAAATAATCAATTTCTGGCAGAAATGACTGGTCGCTATCCACCAAATAATACAAAGTACGGGTTTTATCCTGCGTCATCGACAACATTTTCAGATAACTGAGGTTGCGGTTGGCAGCTTGCCCTTTTAGGTAAAAACGTTCAGCAGGCTGGGTAGTCAACAAGTTTCCCAAGTGTTGGCGTTGCGCATCGGGAATCGCTTGCAGCATTTGATACTGTTCGGCTTGGTCGAAATGGATGACCGTTAACCCTTTCTCCGCATACTCTGCCACCAATGCCTTATGCTGTGCAATGTGATGGGCTTCACGACTGTCCTCAGCCACCACAATGCTAATACTGCCAGCATAACTATAGCGGGCAATTTGCTGGTAAATACTCTCTAAACAGTTGCGTAAATGTGCAGGGCGACCCGCCACCGGGATACTGAGAACCAAGGCATGATTTGCCGACATGACAACCTCAACGGCGCGAAGAATAATTGGGGTAAGCATCCTGATCGATGAATAACTCGATCAGGTTAATACCGCGATGGAAATCGACTTGCGCAAAAACACGCTCACAATCTACTGATGTTTTAACACTGAAGTGATTGATACCAAAAGATTTTGCCAATAAGGAATAATCCGGGTTCTGAAAGTCACAATCCAGAAAACGCTGTGCATATTGCTGGTGCTGATTTTTACGGATCAACCCCAAAGTCTGATTATTAAACAGGATAATAGTGAGAGGGATGTGGTAATTCACGGCAGTCATGATTTCCATGCAACACATTTGGAAGCCACCATCCCCCAAAATCGCAAAAATGGGTTTATTCAAGGTAAAACGTGCCCCAATCGCAGCAGGAATCGCATGGCCTAATGATGATACGCCCGTATTCGGTACAAATAAATCGCACGTTTTCACCCGGTAAAAATTTTGCGCGAAAATAATATTGTCATCAACCAAGACAATACCTTCATCAAACTGCTGTTCTAGCTGTGCAAACAGCGCTTTAACTAACGCGAATTTATTGCCGAATATAACGGTACCTTCTGCCTCATTTTGAACGTCAATACGGCGTTTGAAAGCAGCAATATCAGGCCGGGGTTTTGGCTCAAGCCCCTGTGGTACACAATAGGCATTAAGAGCCGCAAGAAAATCGCCAAGATCAGACTGAATGGCTAAATCAGCCTTAAAGACTTTCTCAAGTTGCGCCACGTTACGGTCAACTTGAATGATTTTGCTGGGATTTAATACCCCCTGTTTCCAGACATAACTGGTACGCTCGTTGAAACCAGCCCCTAACAGGATAATCAAATCAGCTTCCTGCATGAAGTAATGCATGGCATGACCGCTAGAGGTGACACCCAAACTGCCTAGTGACAGCGCAGAACGTTCATCCATAGCGCCCTTGCCTTTCAAGCTGGTGGCGACGGGAATATTGAGATGCTCACTAAATTTATGTAACTCCGCACGAGCTTGAGCAGATTGCAAACAACCGTAACCCGCAAGTATCACCGGGCGTCGAGCTTGGCGGATCATCTCAGCACATTGTTCCAGCACAGAAGGAATTATGTGCAGCTTAGGGAGCGGTTTAAGTGTCGGTAATTGTTCCAGAATCGTAGCATCCACCCATTCTTTTTGCACATTGACGGGGATGCTTAGCACCACAGGGCCAGGTACATCAGAAACCAGTTGCCTTGCGGCTTGATTCAATACATTGGTGAGGTAATCGGTGCGTTCAATCAATTTATGGTAACGGGTCACACCAGAAAATAACGCCGTTTGGTCGATACTGCCCCCCTCCCCTGAACTTTCCTGCAAACCGCCACGCCCGAAAATATGGGTAGGCGCTTCGCCGGTAATCACAATCATCGGCAACTTATCAGCATAGGCGTTGGCAATACCGGTAATCAAATTACTGGCACCGGGGCCTGCGGTCGTGATGCAAGCACCAATACGCCCGCTCACACGCGCATAACCGCCCGCCATAAAAGCAGCACCTTGCTCATGCTTGACCAGCACCGTTTGAATGCCAGAACCATAAAGATCGTCGTATACGGGAAGGATGTGTGCACCGGGCATCCCGAAAATCGTTTCCACGCCTAACTGTTGCAGGAATTTAACGATGAGTTGGCTAACCTGAATTTGCATGAAAACTACCTGTACCGATGGATATAGAACAAAACATCATCATTGTCGAATATGCCCATCCCCCAACACCACATACTTCTGCGACGTTAAGCCCTCCAAACCCACCGGCCCCCGCGCATGAATCTTATCGGTGCTAATCCCAATCTCCGCCCCCAGCCCATATTCAAAGCCATCGGCAAAACGTGTTGACGCATTCACCATCACCGAACTCGAATCCACCTGCCGCAAGAATGCCCGCGCCCGCGTGTAATTCTCAGTAATAATCGCGTCGGTATGTTGCGACCCGTAATGATTAATGTGCGTAATTGCTCCAGCCATATCCGCCACCACGCGAATCGCCAAAATTGGCGCAAGGTATTCCGTGCTCCAATCCGCTTCCGTCGCCGCCACACACGCAGGCAACAGCGCCCGCGTCTGCTCACAACCGCGTAACTCCACACCCTTCGCCGCGTATTCCTCTGCCAAAATCGGCAACACTTGTTCTGCCACACCCTCTGCCACCAGCAAGGTTTCCATCGCATTGCACACACCGTAACGGTGCGTCTTCGCATTCACCGCCACCTTAACTGCTTTCTCAAGATCGGCCTGATCATCAATGTACACATGACAAATCCCATCCAAGTGCTTGATAACCGGAATGCGTGATTCCGCACTCACCCGCTCAATCAAACCTTTGCCACCACGCGGCACAATCACATCAACGTATTGCGCCATGCGCAGCAATTCACCGACCGCCGCCCGATCCGTAGTTTCCACCACTTGCACACAGGCGGATGGCAAACCGACCACTTCCAAACCTGCCCGCACGCACGCCGCAATCGCCTGATTGGAATGAATCGCTTCCGACCCACCGCGCAAAATCGTGGCATTGCCGGATTTCAAACACAGCGCCGCCGCATCCACCGTCACATTCGGGCGCGATTCGTAAATAATGCCGACCACGCCCAGAGGCACACGCATTTTACCCACCTGAATCCCCGACGGGCGATAGCTCAAATCGGTAATCGTGCCAATCGGATCAGCCAGCGTCGCGACTTGGCGCACACCTTCCGCCATGCCTGCAATCGTTTTATCGGTCAGCGTCAAGCGATCCAGCATCGCCGCATCCAAGCCTTTGTCGCGCCCAGCAGCCAAATCTTTGGCGTTTTCAGCTTTCAGCCAGTCCGCACGTTCCAACATCACTTCTGCAATACGCAGCAGCGCATTGTTTTTAGTGCTAGTCTCAGTATTCGCAAGGATCTGAGCAGCTTGCTTCGCTTGCTGACCAACGCCTTGCATGTAGGTGGTAATCGTCGTGTTAGTGTCCAAATCCAAATCCTCACGGTATGCAGTGTGTCGATGTTATCATGAAAATAGCGCTACGATCTTTCTGACAATTATCATAGGCAGCCGCTTTGCTGTAGGTTATAACACCCAATATATGGCAAAATGCGCCGCTCAGTTATTCACTGGAAACCATTCCCAAAGCCTGAATTTATGACAGATTACTTACTTATTATTGTTGGTACGGTGTGGGTCAATAACTTTGTCCTGTCACATTTTTTGGGCTTATGCCCGTTCATGGGCGTTTCCAGAAAGCTCGAAACGGCGATGGGCATGGGTTTGGCAACTACTTTTGTGCTGACGCTCTCGTCGATTGCCAGTTATCTGGTGAACAATTATCTGCTCGAACCGTTTCACTTGGAATATTTGCGCACCATCAGCTTTATTCTGGTGATTGCCGCGATTGTGGGCTTTACCGAAATGGTGATTCGCAAAAGCAGCCCGGTGTTGTACAACGTATTGGGGATTTATCTGCCTTTGATTACCACCAATTGCGCCGTGTTGGGGGTGGCATTATTGAATGTGCAGGAAACTCACGACTTCATTGAATCCGCGCTCTACGGTATGGGCGCAGCACTGGGTTTCACTTTGGTCTTGGTGTTGTTTGCGGGTATTCGCGAACGCCTTGCGGTGGCAGATGTGCCGGAAACCTTCCAAGGCAACGCAATTGGTTTGATTACCGCTGGGCTAATGGCGCTGGCATTCATGGGCTTTTCTGGATTGGTGAAACACTGATGTTGGCAGCCATTCTTATCATTAGCGGGTTAGCAGCCGTTTTCGGGTTGCTGCTGGGTTACGCCGCGATTCGCTACAAAGTCGAAGGCGACCCGATTGCGGACAAAGTGGATGCGATTCTGCCGCAAACCCAATGCGGGCAATGCGGTTTCCCCGGTTGCCGCCCTTACGCCGAAGCCATCGCCAAAGGTGAAGCCGACATCAACCATTGCCCACCCGGTGGTGAAGCGACGATTAAAGCCCTCGCCGAATTGCTGGGCGTGGAAGCCAAACCACTCAACGATGAAAACGGCGAGCATTCCAGCGTGCCATTGGTCGCCGTCATCGACGAAAACACCTGCATCGGCTGTACTTTATGCATTCAAGCCTGCCCGGTGGATGCAATTGTCGGCGCAGCAAAACACATGCACACCATTATCGAAAGCGAATGCACCGGCTGCAAACTGTGCCTGCCGCCGTGTCCAGTGGATTGTATCGCGATGGTTCCCGTTAAGGTCGAACCTGCCACTTGGAAATGGCCATATCCAGTTTACACGCTGACGCAACAACCGTCCAATGATGCCAACGCGCAAGCACCAAAGGTGGCTTCATGATACAAACCTTACACAAGCTCTGGCGTAATCACGGTGGTCTGCATCTGGATTACCACAAGGAAGATTCCAACGCAGCCCCAGTGCGGCATCTGCCAATGGCGGAAGAATTAATCATTCCCCTCCAGCAACACAGCGGTTACAAACCCACGCTCACGGTCAAGGCGGGTGATTACGTTTACAAAGGGCAAGAAATTGCCTCACACACCGGTTTTATGAAAGTGCCGCTGCACGCCAGCACCTCCGGCACGATTACCGCGATTGAAGAACGCCCGATTGCCCACCCCTCCGGTCTCAGTGATTTGTGCATCATCCTCAAACCCGACGGCAAAGATGACTGGGACAATGCCCGAATGCTCGCCTACCCAAATCCCAGTCAAGTGGATGGTGAAATCTTACGCCAACGCATTTGTGCCGCAGGCATTGTCGGCATGGGCGGGGCGGTGTTCCCTGCCGCTATCAAACTCAATGTGCATGACAATATTCCCATCGAAACCTTGGTAATCAATGGCGCAGAATGCGAACCGTACATCACCTGCGACGACCGTTTAATGCGTGAAAAGCCCGTAGAAATCTTGCGCGGTGTGCAAATCATGATGCACATCATTGCCACCCAACGCTGCTTGATCGGCATTGAAGACAATAAACCGGAAGCGATTGCTGCCATGCAAGCCGCACGCGAGGAACTCGGTGACCAACGCATCGAGAT
Source organism: Thiothrix caldifontis (assembly GCF_900107695.1). Taxonomy (GTDB): domain Bacteria; phylum Pseudomonadota; class Gammaproteobacteria; order Thiotrichales; family Thiotrichaceae; genus Thiothrix; species Thiothrix caldifontis. The sequence continues at coordinate 99,647 of NZ_FNQP01000009.1, forward strand.
TATCCCCATCCCCACGCTTTACCCCAGCGGCAGCGAAAAGCAGCTTATTAAAATTCTCACCGGCAAAGAAGTCCCCAGCGGCGGCAGACCTGCCACAATTGGAATTGTTTGCCACAATCCCGCCACCGCCCGTGCCATTTACCGCGCCGTCGTATTGGGTGAACCGCTGATTGATCGCTACCTCACCATCACCGGCAAAGGTGTGGCACAACCTTGCAATGTCGAAGTACCACTAGGCACACCGATTCAACACCTGATTGCGCACAGCGGCGGCTACACGCCAGCGGCAAAGCGTTTGGCAATGGGCGGCCCGATGATGGGCATTTCCTTGCACACTGACCAAATCCCTGTCGTCAAAGCCACCAACTGCATTTTGGTCAGCGATATTCCTGAGAGCGAACAACAACCCGCCCTGCCCTGTATCCGCTGCGGACGTTGTGCCGAAGCCTGTCCCGCCAATTTACTGCCACAACAGCTTTACTGGCACAGCCGCGCCCGCGACTTCGACAAAGCCGAACAATATCACTTGTTTGACTGCATCGAATGCGGCTGCTGTGCTTATGTTTGCCCTAGCCACATTCGCTTGGTGGACTATTATCGCTTTGCCAAGGCCGAAATTCGCACCCAGCGCGACGCCAAAACCAAGGCAAACATTGCCCGCGAACGTCACGATTTCCATCAGGAACGCCTCGAACGCGCCAAACGTGAAAAAGCCGAAAAGCTAGCCAAACACAAGGCACAAGCGCAAACTACTACCGATGATGGCAAAAAAGCCGCTATCCAAGCCGCACTGGAACGCGCCAAAGCCAAAAAAGCAGAAGCCGCTGCCCAAACAACCACTGGGGAAACCACGGAATGATCTTCAGCAAACGCACATCCCCTTACGTGAGCGGCAAACAAGATGTCAGCAGCATTATGCGCCAAGTGTTATACGCGCTGATTCCCGGCACAGCCGTACTAATCTGGTATTTTGGTTGGGGAATGCTCAGTAATTTGGTACTGGCCATTGTATTCGCGGAATTGCTGGAATGGGGCATGTTAACATTGCGCCAACGCCCGGTACGCCCGTTTCTGAGCGATTACAGTGCGGTGGTCACGGCGTGGTTATTAGCGGTGGCAATGCCTGCGTTTTCGCCTTGGTGGTTAATTGCGATTGCGATGATTTTTGCAATTGTGATTGCTAAACATTTGTATGGTGGCTTGGGGTACAACCCTTTTAATCCGGCGATGGTGGGTTATGCTGCCGTGTTGGTGTCTTATCCGGTGCAAATGACGATTTGGCCTGCACCAGTGGATTTCAGCGTTGTACACATTGACTTGGGGCAAACCTTGCAACACGTGTTTGCCGGTAGCGCCCAAGGCTGGGATGCACTGAGCGCAGCTACCCCGCTCGATGCTGTCAAAGTCAGTCTGAGTTTGAATAAACCTTTAAGCGACATTTACGCCACGGGGCAATTTGGTCTATTGGCGGGGCAAGCGTGGGAGTGGGTAAGTCTGGCATGGCTCCTCGGCGGCTTGTGGTTGCTGTGGCAACGTATTATCGGCTGGCAGATTCCTGTCGCGTTGCTGGGAACCTTGGCGCTGATGGCCAGTGTGTTTTGGCTGATTGACGCGCAAGCGTATGCGTCGCCGCTGTTTCATTTGTTTAGCGGGGCTGCGATGTTGGGCGCATTTTTCATTGCCACCGACCCCGTATCCGCCAGCACTACCCCTACCGGCAAATTGTTTTACGCAGGGGGGATTGGGCTATTTACTTACATTATTCGTACTTGGGGCGGATACCCGGATGCGATTGCGTTTTCCGTCATCATTATGAATATGGCCGTGCCATTGCTGGATTACTACACCCAGCCGCGTGTGTACGGCACTAAGCGGGGATTACAGGGATGACTGAGCCGCTGCTTAAACAAATTATCAAACCGGGCGCATTCCTTGCCGGATTTGCTTTACTTGGCACTTTAGCCTTGGCATCGGTGTATAATCTGACGTTACCCACAGTCGAAGCCAATGAACGCGCAGCCACCTTAAAGCAACTGAACTTGCTGGTGGATAAGCAAACCTACGATAACGATTTACTCGCCAGCAAACAGGTATTACCCGCTGCGGATTTCGGTAGCGCTGAAGACGTAACCGTATACCGTGCCAGCAAACAAAACTTGCCCGTTGCTGCACTCTTCATCGTCAGTGCGCCGGATGGCTACAGCGGCAAAATTCGTCTAGCAGTGGGTATCCGTGCGGATCAAACGCTGGCAGGTGTGCGGGTATTGGCTCACAAAGAAACACCGGGCTTAGGCGACAAAATCGAGGCTGACAAGCATCCGTGGATTTTGAGCTTTGCCGAGAAATCCTTGCAGAACCCTACGTCAACATTATGGGCAGTGCGCAAAGATGGCGGCGAATTTGATCAGTTTACTGGCGCAACCATTACCCCACGAGCCGTTGTCGGTGCAGTCAAACGCACCCTAGAATGGTCACAACACCATTTTGCCAGCCTGTTTACCCCCAAAGCGCCTGCACAAGGAACACAGCCATGAATTCAACTTACCGTGAACTGACCGTCGCAGGCTTGTGGCACAATAACCCAGGCTTGGTGCAACTGTTGGGTTTATGCCCTCTGATGGCGGTCACGACCAATTTCGTCAACGGCTTGGGGCTGGGCTTAGCCACGTTACTGGCACTGGTGGCATCGAATCTCGCCATTTCCACCGTGCGGGATTACATTCGCCCCGAAATCCGCATCCCCGCCTTCGTCTTGATTATTGCGGGCAATGTCACCCTAATCGAAATGCTAATGCAGGCGTATTTTCACGATCTGTACAATATCCTCGGTATTTTTATCCCCTTAATTGTCACTAACTGCATTGTGATTGGGCGTTCGGAAGCCTATGCTTCCAAAAATCCGCCGTTACACGCAGGCTATGACAGCTTAATGATGGGGGTTGGTTTCTTATTGGTACTGGTTGTCTTGGGCGGAATGCGTGAATTGGTTGCCAATGGAACATTATTTGCGCAAGCCCACCTCATGTTTGGCGAAGCCGCACGCGGTTTAACCCTGACCTTGAGTGAGGATTTCAAAGGTTTATTACTCGCTGCCCTACCCCCTGGTGCATTTATCGGCTTGGGTTTTTTAGTGGCGCTAAAAAATTACATCGACAAACGCATGGCGCAAACGGCTAAATCTGCTAAAACCATGCCCATTAATAACTTTGGTGAAACGGCGTGAATAAAGCCAAGCGGGAGGAAATCTTCCGCCGCCTGCGTGATGCGAACCCAAACCCGACGACCGAATTGGTTTATAACAGCACCTTTGAATTGCTGATTGCGGTGATTCTTTCAGCACAAGCCACTGATAAAGGGGTAAACAAAGCCACTGCGCATTTATTCCCCGCCGCCAATACCCCAGAAGCCATTTATGCGCTCGGCGTAGACGGTTTAAAGGATTACATTAAAACCATTGGTTTATTTAATAGCAAAGCCACCAATATTATCGAAACCTGCCGTATTCTTGTCGAAAAATATAACTCACAAGTGCCACAAGATCGCGCCGCCTTAGAAGCCTTACCCGGTGTTGGGCGTAAAACCGCAAATGTGATTTTGAATACCGCGTTTCGTCAACCGACGATGGCGGTGGATACGCATATTTTCCGTGTTGCTAACCGTACCGGCATTGCCCCCGGCAAAAATGTGTTAGAAGTTGAAAAAGGCTTGCTCAAACACATTCCCAAGGAGTACTTGCTGGATGCACACCATTGGCTAATTTTGCACGGGCGCTATACCTGCGTGGCACGTAACCCCAAATGCGGGCAATGCCTGATTGCCGACCTGTGTGATTTCAAGGAGAAAACCGTCTAATGTTTGGCAATGACCGCGATGCCATGCGCCGCTATTACGCGCAATGCTGGCATAAATTTCAACAAAAACAGCCCTTGGATGCGTTAGAAACCCAAATTGCCAGCGTGATTACGGAACACCCAGAATACCATCATGTCTTTGCCGCCCCCGATAGCGCGATACAACGCGATTACCTGCCCGACAATGGCGAAACCAACCCGTTTTTGCACATGGGCTTACACCTTGGCATTCGCGAACAGGTCGCCACTGACCGCCCGACTGGAATTCGCGAACTTTACCGGCAATTGGTGATCAAATACGGCAATAACGCGGCGGAACACCGCATGATGGATTGTTTGGCAGAAAGCATCTGGCTGGCGCAACGCCACCAAACCATCCCGGATGAAGCCGCTTATCTTGAGTGCTTAAAGAAACGATGAGGTAAAACACATGAAATTGGGCGTTTATGCAGGCATCTTACTGCTACCGTTGGCATTAGGAGCTTGCTCTATCATGCCATCCAGTAATACTTATACCACTGCACAAGCAGGTACGCTGCAAGAGGTGAAATTTGGCACTATTATCGGTTTACGCAATGTCATGATCCGCGAAGACAATGCGGAAACAGGCAAAGTTGCTGGTGGAGTGATTGGCGGTGTGGCTGGCAATGATATAGGGCAAGGCAAAGGTCAAATAATTGGCAGTGTTGCAGGTGCAGTCATTGGCGGTACTGTGGGAATTGCACTTGATCGCAGTATCCAATCAAAACCGGGCGTAGAAATCACTATGCGCTTAGAAGATGGTCGCACTATTGCAATAGCCCAATTAGCAGATGAGCGTTTTATGATGGGTGAGCAAGTTAAAATATTAACCAGCCAAGATGGCAAAGCACGCGTAACACATTAAAATCGAGTGAGCGTATTAATCATAATGCGCTCACTTACTAACCGTTATCCATGATTAGTCCATCGCTACAATAACATTACTACTACTAACATTACTCAAATCGAAAATACGAGAACGGCTAACACTTCCACCATCAAGTGTTACATCAGCCCGATAAAAACCGGGTTCCAACTCAATATTAGCAGAATGTCGATTAATCGACCTATCATAAATCTCTTTACCATTCTCTAAACGGTAAACTGTCCATGTTACTGGTTGCATGGCTGGCCCATTATTTAACGTGGCCATTAATAATACTTTTGACTTAGGTATATCACCCGCTACACCATAAATAGGAGCACTTTGAACTTGAGCTGCCATTGCTGACAAAAAAACCAGCGAAGCTATTGCTAATTGATGACAAACTTTTTTAATTACCATTTTACACACCTTTTTGCTTGCTCTAGTTATGATTAAATAATCTTAAACATTTACACATCTAAGGTTAATTCACTTAAGTAAAAATACAATTCGATTTTTTTTCTGACGCAAATAAAAAAACTGTTGGAACTTTCTTTCCTGTTAGTAACACGGTGCAGAAACACGCCTGCTTGTGCTATCCTGACGCCCCGTAATATCCCCTGTACCGGAGTTTGCTGATGCACCCAATGCTCAGAAAAGCAATAGAAGCCGCACGCGAAGCAGGCGAAGGCATTCGCCACTACGCCAACAAAGTGCATAAGCTAGATGTCGAAAACAAAGCACACAACGATTTTGTCAGTCAGGTTGACCGCCAAGCTGAGCAAGGAATTGTGCGCTTGCTGCAACGCGCCTACCCTGATCATGCGTTCATGGGTGAAGAAAGCGGTAAGCAAGGCGTTGACAGTGATTATGAGTGGATTATTGATCCGCTAGATGGCACCACCAACTTCCTTTACGGCATCCCTCACTATTCAGTTTCAATCGCCTTGAAACACAAAGGGCGTTTAGTCGTTGGCGTGGTGTATGACCCGCTGCGAGATGAAACCTTTGCCGCAGCGCGTGGTGAAGGTGCTACCTTGAATGGGCGACGTATCCGTGTATCCGAACGCAGCACCCTGCAAAGTGCGTTGTTAGGCACCGGCATTCCCTTCCGTGCCAATCAGAATCTCGATTTGTACTTGCAAACCATGAAAGCCTTGCTGCCGGATACCGCTGGCGTGCGCCGCCCCGGTTCAGCGGCGCTTGACCTAGCCTATGTTGCCAGTGGGCGCTTTGATGGTTTCTGGGAATTCGGTTTGAATGAATGGGATATCGCCGCCGGTGTGCTATTGGTTCAAGAAGCCGGTGGCCTAATTGGTGACATGAAAGGTGACAACACTTTCCTGAAAACGGGCGATGTGGTCGCCGCTAATCCCAAAGTTTTCAAGGAAATGATCAAACGCCTGCATCCGGTCATGGCAAGATGAACTAAAATCAGGGGATGAAACAAGCTAACTTCATCCCCTTTGCTTACTGCCTACTATTACTCACGTTGCTGCCATTAAGTGGCTGCGAACAACGTGATTCCGCCCCACCACCGCCAACGCCAACGCCAACGCCACCAGTCGAATCAATCGTAGAACCTGTCATCATTCCCGACGCTGACAAGTTGCAACCCGATGATTCCACCACTGTGAATACGCAACCACCCTCCAATAATCCCACCACCGTAGAGACGCAAAATCTTGCGTCTCTACCACCGCCGGAGCCGGAAATCATGCCCACGCCTCCCGAAAAACCCAATATCCTGAAAATACCCAAGCTTGCCCAACAAACGCTGCCGAGCAACGAGTTCTCGCTACGCTTCCGCGCTACAGGTGAAAGTTTCTACACCGAAATCAACTTGGAAAATGGCATCCTCAATTACACCTATTTTGAAGATACTGATGGACGTTGCGCCCAATGGGTAAAAAGCACCCCTTGCTGGCAAGAGGAGGATCTCAAAACCATCAGCCTCGCCTTACGCCCCGAAGATCTCGACAATCTGTATGCAGTCATCAAAGAGAGCGGCGCTCTCTCCCTCAAGCGCGATACCTTTGGTGGCGCAAAAGCTGGGCAGCGCCATTACCGCCAAACCCTTGACATCATGCTTGATGGTAAGGAAAAGCAACTGGTCTACCAAAGTTTTCCGGGGTCTAGCCCCAAACCCGAAGCCTTCGCTCGCTTAGAAACGGCATTACTCGAATACGCCCGCGACTTGCCTCATTAACACGTCATTGGAAACCTTTTCATGTTCGACTGGACAGCTTATCTATTAGCAGCACTAGCCGCTATGGCAGCAGGTATGATCAACGCACTCGCGGGCGGTGGCACACTTATCACCTTTCCCACGTTAATTGCATTAGGTATCCCACCCGTAGCAGCAAATGTGACAAGTACAGTGGCGCTTTGCCCCGGCTATTTCGGGGCAACACTGGCACAACTCAACAACATCCGCAGCCAAACACAACGCTTGTGGTTGACATTACCAGCGGCTGTTTTTGGCGGCATTCTCGGTGGCATCTTATTATTGAACACGGAGGAAAAGGTGTTTCAAGCACTGGTGCCATTTCTGATTTTACTGGCATCACTGTTACTTGCCATCCAAACACCCTTACGCACTTGGCTTACTCGCCGCTTACAGGCACATAGCGCCCAAGGTATACCCCAGGTATGGGTAGTGCCATTAATCCTATTGGCGGCTGTGTATGGTGGCTATTTCGGAGCAGGCTTAAGTGTCATTGTACTCGCGGCCCTAGCACTGATTCTCGATGACACCCTAACCCGGCTTAATGCGCTCAAACAGGCCGTGGCATTTGGGGTGAATGTCGCTACTGCAGTATTTTTCCTATTTTCCGGTAAGGTTGTCTGGGTCTTAGCACTGATCATGGCGATGGGCGCTCTATTAGGCGGCCTTCTTGGTGGCAAACTGGTAAATGGCATCAATCCCTCCATGCTACGCTGGTTAGTCGTCAGCATTGGGATAATTATTGCTGTCATTTACTGGATCAAGTGATCCAACGCCTCGATCAATACTAACGCCGGTTTGTGGAAAAATACACCGGATCCTGCCTGTTCTGGTGTCATGCCGCGCAAAAATAAATACAGCGCCCCCCCAACATGCTGTTCCCAGTCATACCTCGGCAAACGTTGTTGCAAATAGCGATGCAACGCCAAACAGTAGATAAGGTATTGCAAATAATAATGGTGTTCCGCCATCGCTTCTTGCATGGCTAACGGGGTGTAATCAGCCAAAGTTCCACCCAGTTCATTTGACTTGTAATCCACCACAAAATATTGCTCCTCCGCCACAAACACCAGATCAATAAAGCCCTTCATATAACCAGTAAGCTCATTAAATTTTAGCTTGTCGATAGCATGGTGAATGACCTCCCATTCAAGGGGAAGGTGTTGATGCAGCAAGGCTTGTAATGGTTTCAGACGTAACCGTTCTACCGGAAAATAGAATTCGAGTTCGTCAAGGCGTTGAGATTTCGGCAGGTCGCAAAGACGCTGATGGGTAAACGACAAGGGGGTATGTAAGGTATTTTCGAGTAGCTGTGCACCTGCTGCCAACCAGCGTTCTGGCAAACCATGCCGTTTTAGTACGGGACGCAATACGGTGTCATGCTGTGCTGAAAGCGGTTGGGTAAAATCAAGTTCTTCCAACATTTTATGCAAACAGCTCCCGGCTTTTGCACCACGAGGAAATACATCGCTACGGCTGCGCTCAACGATCGGGGTAGTGCGTTCGTTGAGCGCAGCCGTAGCGAATACTAGCGTGTCATAGTCCGGGCGCTCATCTTCTTTGCCTGCCGCTAAACCGCTGAAACTACCGACTTTGGGTATCGGTGCATAACGTTGCTGGTAACGGCGGATACTGGGTTGCCATTGCCGATTGTCTGGCTGATAACGTAGCGGCGTTTCATTCACCGGCAATGTCTCATGGCTGATACAGCCTGCGGACTGCTCCACGAGATGCGCTAATTGGGTATGCATCAAACGCTGACGTTCATCAGGTTGCATTCCTTCTTTACGCAATTTGCCGAGAATTTCCCTACTCTGCGGCAATGCACCGAACAGCAGCCAACCCAATGCTGAATAGTAGTCGAAATGGTTAAGGCGTCCGCTCACCAAAGTGACGGTGCAATGGTATTTGGCACGGGTCAGCGCCACATACAATAAGCGCAGGCTTTCAGCTTGTTCAGCCTCACGGAAACAGCGCCGCGCAGCATCACCCGCTAGAGCATCGGCTTGCAGACGCGAAACGCCTCCGGCTGAACCCGCATCATACCAACTGAACCAAGTGCTGGCTTTGGCATCACGTTCCACCCACAAATAAGGGCAATACACAATACCGTACTCTAACCCTTTACTTTTGTGGATGGTGGTAATTTGAACCAAATCCTCGTCACTTTCTAAGCGCAACTCATGGGCTTCGTCTTTTTCCCTAGCTTCCGCTTTTTGCTGCAACCAGCGAATCAAGGCGTGCATCCCATGGCCTTGCAAGCGGCTCTCGGTATGAATGAGTTCTGCCAAGTGCAACAAATTGGTGAGGCGGCGTTCACCATCCGCTAACGCTAATAAGTGTGTATAGCGCTGACGTTGCAACATCCACTGTCGAAACATCGGCATAAAACCTTGTGTGTGCCATGTTTTATGCCAACGGTGGAAGGCTTCGAGTTCAGCCTCCAGTGAGGTGGGGTGATCGTCCAACCCCAACAAGTCTTGTGCAGTAAAACCACACAGTTCAGTCACCAGTGCTTGTTTAAGCGCCGTTTCATTACCCGGCTCGGCAATGGCACGTAATATCGCCCGGAAATCAGCCGCTTCACGGGTGCAAAAAATACTGTCACGTGATTTTTGTACACTGGCAATGCCACGTGCCAACAACGCCTGCTTAATCTGCTCACCCTGCTGGTTTTCTCGCACCAATACCGCAATATCGCTGCTTTCCACCGGGCGGTCGCCAATCTTAGCTGCCCCCATACGGGCAGCATTCAACAAACGGGCAATGTCATCAGCAACCGCTTCAGCCATTGCAGCCTGTACGCTGGTGCTATTAAAACCCTCCTCCAGCGAATCCCAATCCCACAAACGGATAGGCGACAATGGCGGCTCTACCCGCAAACTGTCTTGAGCTTTACCTGCACTAACCATTTCATAAGCAATATCACTGCGGAATGGATTGGCAGATTGATCAAATAGGTGGTTCAACCCTTGCAACAAATCGGGGTGCGAACGAAAATTATGTTGCAGCGTGTAGTGGTGCTGAGTGCTGTTGGCGGCTTTCAGGTAAGTATAAATATCCGCCCCCCGAAAACCGTAAATCGCTTGTTTGGGGTCACCTACGTAAAATACCGGTTGTTCCGGCTTATCGCGGTAGATGCGCTCGAAAATCTCGTACTGAATCGGGTCAGTATCTTGAAACTCATCAATTAATGCCGCTTGGTATTTCAGCGCCAAACGCGGTGCAAAATCGGGATGTTGTTCCAAGGCATCGCGCAAATGCAGCAGTAAATCATCAAAAGTAAGAATCCCTAATTGCTGTTTCCGCAGTGGCAATTCAGCACGCAGGTGGTGCAGTAATTGCCAACGCAAGTGTTCCAACGCGGCTTGTTCACCTTCCTGCTGGGCGTAATCTGCCGCGATTAATGCCTCTACTTGCGCAAAAAACGTATGCTCTGGGGTGGCTTTACCGTCTTTGGTTTTGTCTGTCAGCACGCTTGGCGTGAAACGCTCAAGCACCTCATGGGGCAACGCCAACGGTTGCGCAAAATAGGTATCCAGCTTGCCCGCCCAGTTCGGCACATGGCGTTTATTGTAAGTGCTACCATTGAGCGCCCCGCCTAGCAATAAGCTGACAATAGCGTCACGTTCACTTACCCACGTCTGCTGACAGGTTTGCAAGGCTTGGGCAAATGCCGTCTGTAACTGCGCAAATGACTCATTCGTCACCTGCGGCATCTCGGTGCGCAAATACGGCTTGCCAATAAAGTTACGCACATCGGCAAGCAAACTGTCCGGGGTCAGGCTGCGTTTTTGCAATAACCGTAAATGCAGCGCATCGGGTTTCAGGAAATGTTGATACCAAAACTTGTCAGTGAGTTCAGTCAATAAGCTGTCTTCATTGGTCACCAATTCGGTTTCAAACGGCATTCGTGCTTCAAAAGCATTTTCGGATAATACCCGCTTACAAAAACCATGAATGGTAAATACCGCCGCTTCATCGAAACTTACCAATGCCAATTGCAAGCGCTGAATGCAGTCATGCAACGGAGTTTCTGTCAGCAATACTTCATACGTTTCCTCATGTGGGCGCTCTTCCAGAAAGGCCAAGGCATCCGCCAAACGCTTACGGATACGGTCACGTAACTCCGACGTTGCCGCTTCGGTATAAGTCACCACCAAAACCTTGTCGACAGTTAGACCATAGACAGCAATGAGACGCAGGTAGAGCCAAGAAATCGTCCAGGTTTTACCGGTTCCAGCGCTGGCTTCGATCAGGTTGGTTCCTTCCAAGGGTACTGTTTGGGCATTAAGTGTTTGCATGGTAGCGTTCAATAGTTTTTCATTTAAATGTCAACCGAATCTGAGCTCAATCGTTATACACATTGAAGAAAGCCCAATAGTCCCCTAAATAGTTCATTATAAAAATTTCGATAGCCCTTAATACCTTAAACCCTCCTGCGCCGGAGGGTTTTTATTTTTTGGGCATATCCGCCGGACTGAACTTAACCCGTACCCGCAACTGCCGCAAAACATCCGGCGGCACACTGTCAGACATGACAATCAGCGAATACAATTTGCCGTTCAGAGTCCGCCAATTCAGCACACACACCCACGGATGCAAAAAGCTGCTGTCATCCAACCGCGCAAAAAATCCAGCAGAAGCAGTACGTACCAAGGCATTATCCACCTGATAAAAACGCACTTCCTGCACCGCATTCGGCGCAACCCGGCTAATATGCAAACGCCAGTAATAGCGCAACGACATCACAATCAACACCAGTAAAAAGCCCTTGCCCCACCAGGGCAGAGCAGGCATCAAACCCACCACTACCGCCGTCAGCAAATGGCTTGCCAGAATGAAAACAGCCAGTCGCCGTGAAGCCCCTGGCTGCAAATACAAAGGCGGTTGATTATCCAAACGTCATCAGCACACTAACGCCCGCAATAACGCTCGTGCGTTCGTCATGCCCACCACTAAATTCTGGTGAATATCCTCCATCGTGATTTCTTCGTTATCTTTGCCCGCTGCCCAGTTAGCCACCACAGCACAAGCGGCATAACAAAGATCCAACTCACGGGCAAGTGCGGCTTCTGGCATTGCCGTCATTCCCACCAAATCGCAGCCATCGCGTTCCAAACGGATGATTTCAGCAGCGGTTTCCAAACGCGGACCTTGGGTAGCGGCATACGTGCCACGCGGCACTACATTCAACTTTGCGCATTCAGCCGCTGTCAGTAGGGCATTGCGCATTTCCGTACAATACGGCCAAGAAAAATCAATGTGAGTCACATCGGTCAAACCATCCTCAAAAAAGGTATGCGCCCGCCCGTAGGTGTAATCAATAATCTGATCGGGAATCACCAAACGCATTGGCTGCATTTCCGGCGTAATCCCACCCACGGCAGCAATCGCCACAACTTTTTTCACCCCCAAACTCTTCAGCGCCCACAAATTGGCACGGTAATTCACCCGATGCGGGGGGATATTATGGGTGTAACCGTGCCGTGCCAAAAACGCGATACGCTTGCCAGCAATCATGCCGTGTGTCACCGGCCCCGAAGGCTCACCGTAAGGCGTATGCACCACTTCGCGGTGAATCACTTCCAAGCCTTCAATTTCAGTCAAACCCGTACCGCCAATCACCGCAAATTCAATCGTGCTCATGTCATAACCCTTTTACTGCGTAAATACCGTTGGCATTGCGCCAATATTCCTTGTAATCCATCCCGAAACCAAACACGTAACGATCCGGTAATTCCAACGCAGAAAAATCGCGGTGAATACCCTCAACCCGACGTTCATGTTGCTTATCCGCGAGTACCGCCACGTATACCGCAGCCGCACCCTGTTCCTGACACCAATGCGTAATTTCACGCAAGGTATAACCTTCATCGAGAATATCATCAACCAACAACACATGCCGCCCTTCCAACGATGTATCCGGCTTATGCAACCAAGTAATCGTTTTACTGCCGCTTGTTTCCCCACGGTAGCGGGTAGCGTGTAAATAATCTTGTTCCAAGGGAAACATCAAGCGCGTCAGCAAATGCCCCGTCAAGATCACGCCGCCAGTCATCACACACAATACCAGCGGGTTTTTATCCGCGAGTGTCTCGGTAATTTCAGCAGCCATTCTATTCAACATGGCAGCAATATCCTCAGCGGAATACAATAAATCAGCGTCTGCCATGGCTCGGGCAGCATCAGCAACTGTGATAACCATTTGTTCACCTATTGTTCAAACAATCTTGGTATTCTAACTTAAATCAACAAATCGGCATGAAAAAATAGAAATAATAACTGCTAGGTATTGCATTAGCACAATCAGAATATTATGATTTGCTTATATTAATGAAACCCTTTTTACGCGCCGACGGGCGCTTTACTCTCCGCTAGAGGTATATCTCATGAAACATACAAAAATCGCTCTGATGGTTGCATTACTGGCTGCTTCCGGTGTTGCTTCTGCTGAATTCTTCGATGGCTTCGACAATGGCAGTGGCGTAGGTCAGGGTCAAGGCCAAGGTCAAGCAAGCACCAGTGGTCAAGGCCAAGGTTACGGCACTGGCGCTGGCGACGTAAACGGCTGGGGTCGTGGCAAAGGCGATGCTGATGGTGAAGTAGATTTCACCATCACTTTCAAAGGCAAAGGCAAAACCGACATGGCTGCTGATACCTACGGTCAAGGTCGTGGCGATGGTTCTACCAACGTACAAGGCAGTGGCTACGGTTATGGCGATGGCTACAATAACATGTACGGCTACAGCAACACATCATCTAACGGCTACGGCAATAACCCATGGGGTGGCTATGTTATGCCTAACATGATGCAACAAGCGCCAGCTATGCAAGCCCCTGCTCAAGGCCAAATGCCAGCAGCCCCTGTTCAAGGCCAAATGCCGGGCTACGGTTACAGCCCAATGATGATGGCTCCAGGCTACGGAATGCAAGCGCCTAGCTTCGAGCAAATCCAAAAGCAAATGGAAATGCAACGTGCCCAAGCTGATGCTTTCTTCAAGAAAGTCGAAGAACAGCGTGCAGCCATGGCTGCTCAACAGCAAAAAATGGTTGAAGCCAACAAAGCTGCTGCGCCTGCTGCAACTGCTGCTCCAGCCGCTCCTGCTGCTGAAGTTAAAGTTGAAGCGGCTCCTGCCGCTGCACCAGCACCTGCTGCACCAGTCGCTCCTGCTGCTAAGTAATCAGATTTCACGATCTGAAGAGAAAGGCCGGTATCAACCGGCCTTTTTTGTGGCCTCCACACACTCACACACCAACCCTGCCCCTCGGTAAATAAACCCGCTATAAACCTGCACCAAACTCGCACCGGCGGCCAATTTCGCCTGCGCATCTGCCCCCGACAAAATTCCCCCTACCCCAATAATCGGAATCCGGCTATCCATATCTGCCCGGAACTGCCGAATCACTTCAGTGGAATGCTGTGTCAACGGCTTACCGCTCAACCCACCTTGCTCATTGGCATGGCGTAAACCTTGCACTGCTGATTTATCCAAGGTCGTATTGGTCGCAATCAACCCATCAATCTGCACCTCGGAAAACACCTGCGCCATATCACGGATTTCCACCTCACTCAAATCCGGCGCAACCTTAATCGCTACCGGCACGTAACGCCCATATTGCTGCGCCAGTTTGCTTTGTTCCTCACGCAAGCTGAGCAACAAACGCTTCAATTCATCCCCGTATTGCAAAGTACGCAACCCCGGCGTATTTGGCGAAGAAATATTGACCGTAATGTAATGCGCCACAGGGTAAGCCTTGCGCAAACCGATCAGGTAATCATCTGCCGCTTTCTCAACTGGGGTATCGAAGTTTTTACCGATATTGATGCCAATAATGCCGGGGTAACGCGCTTGACGGACATTCTCCAGCAAATAATCAATCCCGTGATTATTGAAGCCCATGCGGTTGATAATGGCTTGCGCTTTGGGTAAACGGAACAAACGCGGCTTAGGATTGCCGGGTTGTGGGCGCGGTGTCACTGTGCCAATTTCAATAAAGCCAAAGCCCAACGCTGCCAATGCGTCGATGTATTCACCGTTTTTGTCCAGCCCTGCTGCCAATCCGACGGGATTGGGAAACTCAATGCCCATTACCGTGACAGCCCTGCCCGGCAACGCCGCCGGTTTGCCCAACAAGCCGGTTTTACCTGCCAGTTTCAAGGAATCCAGTGCCAGATGGTGTGAGGTTTCAGCAGGAAATAAAAACAGCAGATCGCGAAGGAGTGTGTACACAAAGAAATCCCCGGTTCAGAATGAAACCGGGGATTATAGAGGTTTAACGCATATTTTCCAGCGCAGCAATCCGATCTTCCAACGGTGGGTGCGTCATGAAGATTTTCTTTAAACCATCGCCCAAACCACCGGCAATCCCGAACGCTGCCATTTCACCGGGCAAATCATGTACTGCATGAGCGCTTTGCAAGCGTTTCAGCGCATTAATCATTTTCTGACGACCGGCCAAATCCGCTCCGGCAATATCTGCTTTGAATTCACGGTAACGTGAAAACCACATAACAATCGCTGTTGCCAAGAAGCCCAACAGAATATCGGCAATGAACGAACCCACAAAATAACCAATGCCCGGCCCGCTACTTTCGTCATTATTACTGCGGAAGAAGTTATCGACCATCATGCCAATCAACCGCGCAAAAATAATCACGAAGGTATTCAACACACCTTGCAGCAAGGTTTGCGTCACCATGTCACCGTTGGCAACGTGACCGATTTCATGCCCCAATACCGCCTCGACTTCATCCGCCGTCATGTGGTCTAGCAAGCCTTGGCTAACTGCCACCAAGGCATTGTTACGGCTGGCACCCGTCGCAAATGCATTCGGGTCGGGTGAATAGAAAATCCCGACTTCAGGCATTCCAATGCCGGACTTTTCAGCTTGGCGGCGTACCGTTTCCACTAACCAGCGTTCTTGTGCAGTTTGTGGATTTTCAATAACTTGCACACCCATGCTGCGCTTCGCCATCCATTTGGACATTAGCAAACTCACAAACGAGCCACCAAAACCCATCACAACTGCCAGTATCAAAATACCACTCATGCTGCCCGCACTCATATCAATGCCAAACAGCTTGCCAATAATTGTCATGGAAATAAACAGCACCACCATCACCGCAAAGTTAGTCAGTGCCAGTAAAATAATCCGCATCATGTCTTTCGACCTCTAAGGTTAGATATTATGCCGTAAATATTAGGTTAGCAGAGGTTAGATTCAAGTTTTCCCTACTAATTGACGCTTATCTCCAGACCGGTGACGTTTTGGTAACCTTTCGGTAACAATTTGCCGCGTTTTGCACGTTCACTGCGGTATTCTTCCAATTCCGCACCCTTGATGGTTTTAAACTGCTTACCCGCACGAATCAGCAACGCCGCATTTGCAGGCAAAATCGCCGCAAACTGCACCGTTTCATCGGCAATCCCCAACCCGCCTTTTTTCAGGCTGATCAACTTATTGCCTTTGCCCTTGGAAAGCTGTGGCACATCCTGCAAGCCTGTCACCAGCACATAACCCGACGATGAAACCAGCACCAGCGAATCCGTAGCCACATTTGTCACCAACAATGGCTGCAAAATCGCTACACCCTCGCCCACCGTCAGGGTCACTTTGCCCGCTTTCACCCGGCTTTGCATCTCACCAAAAGTACACAAGAAACCGTAACCTTCCGCCGAATGCAGCAAATACTGATCGCTGTCTTTGCCCATTAGCGCGTATTGGAATTTCGCCCCTGCTGGTGGAGCTAACTTACCCGTCAACGGCTCACCCTGCCCGCGTGCCGATGGCAAGGCATTCGCTGGCAATGCGTAGGTGCGCCCGGTGCTATCCAGCAACACCACTTGCTGGCTGGAACGCCCGCGTACTGAAGTCAGGAATTCATCACCCTGCTTATAGCTCAATGATGCAGGGTCAATATCATGGCCTTTTGCCGACCGAATCCAGCCCATTTTCGACACCACCACCGTCACCGGCTCAGAGGGTGCTAGTGCGGTTTCATCCAACACTTGTGCTGCCGCCCGTTCTTGCAAGGGCGAACGCCGTGCATCACCGTACAACTTGGCGTCTTCTTTCAACTCTTTGCGGATCAAACTGGTCAGTTTGGTATCGGAACCCAACAACGCCAGCAAGGTTTCTTTCTCCTTTTCCAACTCGTCCAATTCGCCGCGAATCTTCATTTCCTCCAAACGTGCCAACTGACGCAATTTAGTATCAAGGATGTAATCCGCCTGAAGCTCGGTCAAATCGAAGCGGCGCATTAACACCGCTTTCGGCTCGTCTTCGGTGCGGATAATGTGGATCACTTCATCAATATTCAGGAATGCCACCAACAAACCCGCCAATAAATGCAGGCGTTTCTCGACCTTATCCAACCGCCATTGCAAGCGGCGCGTCACTGTTTGTCGCCGGAAGGCCAGCCACTCGGTCAAAATGTGCAGCAAACTTTTGACTTGCGGGCGACCATTCAGACCGATCATGTTCATATTGACGCGGTAACTGCGCTCCAAATCAGTGCTGGCGAATAAATGCGACATCAGCATTTCCACATCCACACGGTTGGAACGCGGCACGATTACCAAGCGTACCGGCTGTTCGTGGTCAGATTCATCGCGTAAATCTTCCACCAACGGCAGTTTTTTCGCCTGCATTTGCGCGGCGATTTGCTCCAGAATCTTGCTGCCCGACACCTGATACGGCAAGGCGGTAATAATAATGTCGCCATCTTCGATTTCATAACGCGCCCGCATTCTAAATGTGCCGTTACCTTTCTCATACAGCGCGAGAAAATCCGCCGCCGGAGTAATGATTTCGGCTTCGGTAGGAAAATCCGGTGCGGGAATGTGCTGATGCAAATCCTGCAAGGTCGCATTGGGGTGATCCAGCAAATGCAGGCAAGCATTCACCACCTCACGCAGGTTATGCGGTGGAATATCCGTCGCCATCCCTACCGCAATGCCACTACCACCGTTAAGCAAAATATTCGGCAAACGTGCAGGCAAAATGGTTGGCTCTTCTAACGACCCGTCGAAATTGGGTTGCCATTGCGCAGTGCCCTGCCCCAATTCTTGCAGCAACACCTTGGCGTAAGCGGTCAAACGCGATTCGGTGTAACGCATTGCAGCAAACGATTTCGGGTCATCTTGCGAACCCCAGTTGCCCTGCCCATCCACCAGCGTGTAGCGGTAGGAAAACGGTTGCGCCATTAACACCATCGCTTCGTAACACGCCGAGTCGCCGTGCGGATGGAATTTACCCAATACGTCACCGACAGTACGTGCTGATTTTTTGTGTTTGGAAGCCGCCGTCAGCCCTAACTCTGACATGGCGTAGACAATACGGCGTTGCACGGGCTTTAAGCCGTCGCCGAGATGCGGCAAAGCGCGATCAAGAATAACGTACATGGAATAGTCGAGATAGGCTTTCTCGGTGTATTCTTGAAGTGGCAGGGTTTCGATGCCTTCGTAGTTCATGGATGTCCTGATTCCTTATTCTAGGTTGAGCACAGAGTAATGCACAATGTCAGCAAAAGACAACTGACTTCTCTAAATCAGCCGTATAACCTTGAAACATTGAAGATTTTTAATTTATGCAAACCACTGTACTGATTGCTGACTACCATAATACAACCCATGCGACGGATATTGGTCGCCTACTTGCCCACTATGCACAAGATCCGATGGGAGGTGGCAAATCACTACCGGCGGAGATCACCCAAGGTGTTGCCCAAGCACTCTCGCGTATCCCTAATGCCTTTAGCGTGTTGTGTTATGTGGATGGTCAACCTGCCGGACTAGTTAACGGCTTCGAGGCATTTTCAACTTTTCAGTGCAAGCCACTTATTAATGTTCATGATGTTGTTGTCGCAGAAACATTTCGCGGCATAGGTATCAGCCAATTATTACTCACTAAAGTGGAAGAGGTTGCACGGGCAAAAGGCTGTTGCAAACTAACGCTTGAGGTACTGGAAGGCAATCAGCGTGCGCAACATGCCTATCGCAAATTCGGGTTTACAGGCTATGAACTAGACCCCACAGTAGGCAAAGCATTGTTTTGGCAAAAACCTTTATGAGACTCGCACCCATAATCAATCCAGCGTACAGTTATCACTAAATGTAACAACAATCGACCTTTTGGAGCGGAATGATGACAACCAATAATCCTCGCTACGTCAGCTTACTGACCCGTAATACCCTAGCACTCGTACTCGCGGGGGGACGCGGCTCACGTTTGTATGAACTTACGGATCGCCGTGCTAAACCTGCTGTTTATTTTGGTGGGAAATTTCGCATTATTGACTTTCCTCTATCTAACTGTGTTAACTCAGGCATTCGCAAAATTGGCGTCTTGACCCAATACAAAGCCCACTCACTCATTCGGCATTTGGTACATGGCTGGTCAAACTTTCGCACTGAACTGGGCGAATTTGTGGAAGTATTACCCGCATCACAACGTACCACCGGCAACTGGTATGCGGGTACTGCCGATGCCATTTACCAAAATTTGGACATTGTAGAAGCATTGCGCCCTAAATATGTTTTAGTACTGGCGGGCGATCATATTTATAAAATGGACTATGGCGAGATGTTAGCCTACCACGTCGAAAAAGGTGCTGACATGACCGTCGCTTGCGTTGCTGTCCCGTTAGAAGATGCGAAAGGCTTTGGCGTAATGACCGTTGATGAGCATCACCAAGTCGTCGCTTTTGATGAAAAACCGGCTGAACCACGCCCTATGCCGAGTTCACAGGATACGGCACTGGCTTCGATGGGTAACTACATTTTCAATACCGACTTTTTGTTTGAGCAGTTACACAAAGATGCTGCTAACCCTGATTCCAGTCGCGATTTTGGTAAAGACATTATCCCCGCACTGATTAAAGAACACGCGGTATATGCCTACCCATTCCGTGACCCCATCACCGGAAAACAACCTTATTGGCGCGATGTGGGCACTATTGATGCCTTCTGGGAGGCCAATATGGAACTCGTCTCTATCGAACCAGAATTAAACTTATACGACGATGCATGGCCTATCCTGACTTATCACCGCCAACTACCCTCAGCCAAATTTGTCTTTCGGGATGCCGGACGTGAAGGCAAAGCCTTGGATTCAGTGGTTTCAGCAGGCTGTGTCATTTCGGGTGCAACCATAGTCAACTCCCTGCTATTTTCCAATGTCAAAGTTCATTCTTACAGCACGGTTCAAGACTCGGTACTGCTGCCAGAAGTACGGGTTGGCAGGCATTGCCGCATCACTCGTGCGGTGATTGATCGCGGCTGTGACTTACCAGAGGGGACAATCATTGGCGAAGATCGCAAAGCCGATGCCAAACGCTTCCGCGTTACCAACAAAGGCATAACGTTAGTGACACCAGAAATGCTTGGGCAGAAGGGTTCAGCCAGCGTTGGTTAAGTCAATAGGCTTTCTCACTTTCTTTTATAATAGTGATAGGCGCTTTTGACGAACTGCATAGTGTGCAGCAAAGGCTTACTTAACGGGTGTTGAGTGCTCAAGTGGAAATTAACCATTTTGCGGCGCTCAACCCATAAATGGTCGATCATGGGATGATTGGGAGTTGCGCAAGAATCCATCCATTCCAATGACGTATCATTTAATGTGCGGTAAATATTTTCCAACTCTAACAAGACTCCGGGCGAGTACGCAGCATAATCTTCGTGGTAAGCAATTTTCAGGGCATAACTCCCTTGGGTCGCACTAACCAGATTTAACTTAATCGCAATGGATTTACCATCCACTAGTAATCGCAACATCATCAATTGCCCATTTGCCGCCGCGTTACGCATCAGGTGCTCCGCAAACTCGCGCTCCCCACCATGGCAACTCATCGCGGTCAAGGCACGGCCTTTCCACCCCTGCTCTTCTAAGCGCAAGAAATCATTAATCCAATCACTTAAGCTTTGTCCTTGTCCCGGCAGTAAAGCTTGAAATTCTAACTTACCTAAACTCTCAAGACGTCGACGCAAACGGCTGTATTCTTTACGCTTCTTTTTACGTTGATGCATTAATACATAATTTTCACCCGAAGTTTCCGCCTTTAATAAGGCCCGCTCCCAAATATCCTTCTCATTCAATAAACAGCCTTGGTCTTGAGCGCAAAGCCGTAAATAGTGAGCAAACTCACCTTCGGCTGGTATTTTATTGAGTGAAAATGCCAATGCCCCCGAATGTTCATGCAACCACTCAAATAACGCTTGCAACGTTTCTGTGGCATACAACTTGTCCACCAACGGTGTACCTAAGGGGCAATGCGGATGCAGCCAGTTAAGCCAATGACGAGCAGGGAATTGCTGATAAGAATGCTGCTGTACCAGCGGAAACAATCCTGTTAAGCGAGAATGCGTCGCATCTGACCATACTAATAAAACAGCTACCCTATCTTGAGCAGACAAACTTTCCAAAGCGGGAAACAATGCCCAACTTTCGTAGAAAACATTCGGTTCAAGTGCATGACGTGTCAGTGAGTCCCAAGCGGGAACAATATCACGCAATTCACGTATAGCGGTTACCAGTTGCGTAATCAAAGTGAGTACCCAGTTTATAATTATTGAATTACTATATGGGTGACTATTGTCTACCTAATGAGATATTGGACTTAAGTGAATTCCCGACAAACGGATCCAAATCAACGACAACAAAAAAGCGAGCCGAAACTCGCTTTTTGTATCCTCACAAAGAAGAGTAACGCTTAGGCAGCGATCCACTCTTTGTAGGCTTCCATGTCTTTTTCTTGACCAGCAGCATAACCTGCTTCATAGGCTTCTGTCAGACGCTGCTCTTCACGCATAGGGTTGAGCAGGTAGCCACCTTGCCAGCCTTGCAGGAACTCAGGGTCAACGCCCGCTTTTTCCATTTCTACTACAGCGTTGTAATACTGCATATTCATTTGTCATGTCCTCTCTAAAATCAAAAATGAAAATAAACGTGGTGCTTTTTACGCCGCAGCACGCAGTGTTTCCAGTGCCTTGCCGCTATCCAGCATAGCACGTACCGCATCAGCGGCCTCCTGTATCGAACCATAACGGCCCAAATGCGCCAGACAGATCGAGGCGGAGTATACCAGACTGTCGTACATCAAACCTTTTTCGCCACTAAGTGCAGCCATTCCCATTTCAGCCGCTTTCGCCGCCAATGCATCGCTATCCACCGTGGTTGCAATCTCATCGCCAATCATGGGAGCAGCAGGTAAATCATCCGGCAATGGTACTGCCCGTACCTCTGCTTGAAGTCCAAAGTTTTGGGGATCAAGATCACGTTGCTGTTCTTCACCTTTTTCATAGTAATAAAACAGCTTGCCTGCTTGTTGCAGGGAAGGAATAACCCCTCCCTCCACGCCACGCACAAACATAGCACTATCAAACCCTGCCTGACGTGCCAATGATGCATAAATAGGTGGATACGCTTTATGCACATAGCCGCCCATGCAATGCGTTTTCACACGACCACGGATAGGCCCTAACATGGTTTCCACCGTGGTCAGCACTTGACGCTTAATCATACGCTGGCGAATCGGAATCAGATCATGCAATCCGGGGGCAAACTGGCGTTGATCTAAATAAGTCCAACCAATACGCTCCAACTGCGCCACCGCTTCAGCCGGAGTCAAATTTACATTGAGACCTGCTGCTTTCAATACCTTGTGATGAGTTGCACCAAACTTGGGACCCACTTGTTCTAAGCCATGCAATACCGCGTGTACGCCCATCGCTGCTAACACAACAGGCACAAACGTGGAGGCGGGTACACCACGTGTATAACCGTCATACGGGTCAGACACATCCAGAATCTCATCCACATTCGCCGCGCTAATAACCGAGCTATCAATCAAGGCTTGCAATGTGCCCCGGTTTTCTTCATCAGTTTCACGTTTCATGCGTAAGGCAATAAAGTAAACCGCTACCTGCACAGGGTCAGCTTCACCACTCAAAATGTGGCGCATCGCATAATAGGCATCCTCATAACTCAAGTCCTTGCTGTATTCAGGGCCTGTAGCTACTTTTTGGATGCACTGACGCATGTGCAATTTCAAATTACGGTCGGTGTTTGTATCAGTCATCGTGGCATTTTCCATATCGCGGAAGTTTAAGAAGCGCGTCCCTGTTTCTAAATATCCCTCTAGGGGTAACACTCATGTCCCAGCGGGCTATTTCGGAACCAAACGTATAATGCGCTAAGATTGGAATCTTATTTTACGTTCAAGGAGATTACTGTGTCACAAACCGATAATGAGTCTATGGATTTCGCGAGTGGAATGGCAGCATTTGAAGCCAAACATTTTTCCCGTGCCATGCAACTGCTTTCCCCTTTTGCCGAACAAGGAGACCAAGTAGCGCAACACCTGTGTGCAATTATGTGTCAAAATGGTTTAGGTGTAGTACGTAATGATGCTAAAGCCTTCCAACTCATGCAAGCCTCGGCGGAACAAGGGTACGGCTTAGCACAACATGGCTTAGGCTTTATGTATCTCGAAGGCGAATGTATTCCCAAAAACGGCGCAGAAGCAGCCAAATGGTTTCGCAAAGCAGGTGAACAAGGGCTGCAAGGCTCTCTTAGCACATTAGCACTGATGTACCAACAAGGTAACGGTGTTCCACGTGACGAGGAAGAAGCAAAACGTTTGTATAAACTCGCGGGCTTCGACGATCTGGGGTAAACCATGCGCCAAGCAGGCAATAAACTACATGTCGTGGTAAACGATGTCCCCGTATTAGAATTTGACCGCAGTCAGGCGATTCCTGGTCATCAACGTCTGTATTTGAACAATATGGACGTTAAAATGGATCAAGGCATTACGCTTGATGGCACGTTTCATCCTACCCCTGATCCAATAGTGCGTTCCCACTTTGTCGCGAACTCCATGGTCAATGCACTATTTGTCGAGAATTATTCTCTGGCAATGGCATTGTGTACATGGCTAGCAGACCGTATTCCTGATTTGCAAATCGTGAAAGCGGTTGGCAATATTGAAGCCGATATGGGGATTGAGTTGGTGTTTGACCGTGACTACACAAAAGCCAAAACTGAACAGGGGATTAAGTTCTATAAGCCATAAAAATCACAAAAACATGCACATAAATAAAATTAATAAATTAAGTAGTGATTCAGGCCAAACCCGTAAGATGCACGGCATGGATGAAGGGCGCACAGCAATAACAATAAGCCCGGCTAACGATGGATGTTATGAAAAAGCCAGTCGGCTCAAGTATTAATGAATACCCAGCCGACCTTAACGTTTAACTATCTGCAAGGGTAAGCAGACCCGACACAGATAAGAATCATAACAATAAGCGAATGTTCGCAATGCGTACCGAGCGATAACTATAACAAGAAATGCTCGGTTTTTCCTTTTTAATTCCGATTAAATGCACTTAACCCTGTACAACCCTCAAGCTGCCTGCACCGCAATTTGCTTTGAGGTATGCGTTACCCTATTTTGCTGATCTACATACACCAGTTGTGGTTGATGAACATTGGCTTGTGCCTCTGAAAACCCTGCATACGTACAAATAATAATCAAATCACCCGTACTGGCTTTGTGTGCCGCCGCACCATTGATCGAAATAATCCCACTACCCGCTTCCGCACGAATGGCATACGTGGAAAAACGTTCACCATTGGTAATGTTGTAAATATGCAGTTGCTCATATTCACGGATATTACCGATACGCAGTAAATTATCATCAATCGCGCAAGAACCCTCATAGTCCAACTCAGCATGAGTGACAGTAACACGGTGCAGTTTGGATTTAAGAAGCGTCAGCTCCATGGCGATTCCTCCGTAACGTTCAGTCAAGTATTTGGCAAAGCAATACCATTATGATGTTTCTGTTAATTTTTTCAATGTTAAGGGGATATTATCTATCAAGCGAGCTTTGCCCAGCCATGCCGAGCCTAACACCACCAAATTTTCATCCCCCACTTGCGCGGGTAACAAATCCACTGTACGCCGAATTTCCACATAGTCCGGTTGGAAACCGCGTGATACCAGTGATTGCATTGCCTCGGCCTGTAAAGCAGCGTAATCCTGCCTAGATTTGTGCAGCGCGTCAACCACTTCCCGCAAGGTCAACTGCAATCCGGCAGCAAGCTTCCGCTCAGCGGTGGTGAGGTAGCCATTCCGCGAACTCAGCGCCAATCCGTCAACCTCACGCACTGTCGGCAAACCTTCAATGTGAATATCCATATCCAAATCACGAACCATCTGGCGGATCAACATCAATTGCTGAAAATCCTTCTCGCCAAAAACCGCCACATTCGGTTGCACCAGATGAAACAGCTTACATACTACGGTAGAAACGCCCGTGAAATGACCGGGACGGGAAGCCCCTTCCAGCAACTCACTAATCCCCGGCACTTCGACCTTGGTTGCCAGCCCGCCGGTGGGATACATCAGTGCAGGCGTTGGCGTAAACACCAAATCTGCCCCACCCGCTTGCAACTTACTGCAATCTTCCGCAAGAGTGCGCGGATACGCTGCCAAATCTTCCTTGCGATCAAATTGGGTCGGGTTCACAAAAATAGACACGACCACTTTGCTACCGAGAGCCTGCGCCCGTTTCACCAAGGCAATATGCCCCGCGTGTAAGTTGCCCATTGTGGGCACAAAAGCGATGATTTCACCCGCTTTGCGCCAGCTTTTGAGTTCTTCACGCAATGCGTCAATGGCTTGAACAATAATCATGGAAAACTCTTTAGAAAAAACAATGTTGATCGGCGGGGAATGTGCCCGCTTTTACGGCCTGCACATACGCAGCCACGGCTTGCGGAATGGTTGCGCCCGCACCGATAAAATCTTGGGAAAATTTTGGTGCACGTGGTGAAATACCGAGCATATCGTGCAAGACCAGTACTTGCCCGTCACAGTCGCGCCCTGCCCCAATCCCAATGGTTGGAATCTCTAAGGCTTGGGTAATTTGTGCTGCCAGCGCCACGGGGACGCATTCCAACACCAACATATCTGCCCCCGCCTCTTGCAGGGCAATGGCATCGTCGAGCATTTGCTTAGCAACCGCTTCATCACGCCCTTGCACCCGATAGCCGCCAAGTTTGTGAACCGATTGTGGTTGCAAACCCAGATGCGCACAGACAGGTACGCCATGATGAGCAAGTTGTCTGACCGTAGCCACTTGCGGTGCACCGCCTTCTAATTTCACCATGTGTGCGCCGCTTTCCTGCATTAAACGGGCACTATTACGCAAAGCAAGTTCGGGCGAGGTATAACTCATGAAAGGTAAATCACCAATCACCAAAGCGCGTTGACTGGTTTTAGTAACAGCGCGGGTGTGGTAAACCATGTCATCCATTGTCACAGGAACTGTGGTTTCGTGACCTTGGATGACCATGCCTAATGAGTCCCCCACCAGAATCACCTCAACCCCTTGCGTGTCGAGTACTTTGGCAAAACTGGCATCGTAAGCCGTCAGCATGACGATCTTTTCACCTTCACACTTCATCTTACGCAAAGTGGTTACGGTCACGCGCGGCTCAGGTTTAGTACTCATGCGACTTGTCTCTTAGAATCCATTAAATGTTGCAGTGCAGTTTACCACACTGCAACAATTCAGCCAGTTAACCTGAACGTCACCAGCAGTAACCTGATGTTGCGCAAGCAACAACAATCTGCCCCAAAATAGAAACCACCGTATGCCGCATAGAGAATTGCGGATCAGTAGTACTCTCCTCCAATGTGGGTACGTCATTATCAGCACTGACGGAAATAGGCTGCGGTACACCATCACGCTCTAATTGATGGAATGCTGGCTCTACCTTCGGTAATGAATTACCTGCTGACGCAGATGACTTTACCGCTGGGGAGTGGCTTGTGGTTGTCGTGCAAGCGGGGAGTGACAGCGCTAACGCAAACATCATGGCAATGGTTGGAATTGTTTTCATGGGTTTTTTCCATATATTTTGTTTATCAGCACAACCAAGATTAGCTTAACCCCAGTTAAACGAACAGCACTTTCGTTCATTTATGATTCAGGTTATAACTTATACAAAATTTGCATATTGTATAAATTTATTGCATATTGTTATCTTTAAATGAATCGAACAATAACTAAACAAATGCAAGCAGACACACAGAATCGGCACATCCCGCAGGATGGCAAGCGCCTCAAGGCATTGCGGAAAATCAAAGGACTAAGCCAAGCAGGTTTAGCACAAGCACTGCAAACATTGATTAAGCCTTACATGAAACAAGGCTTCGTCATTCAGCAACCCGACATCGCACGGATTGAGCTGGAAAAGTCCACCCTAGACGTGCCTGCATTGCTCGGTTATTCGCAATTCTTTGGTACGGATATTGACGATTTGCTGAAACCGCATTTCCGCTCCCTACACAAAAATGCCTTTTGTTTGCAACAATTTTCGACGGATAGTGATGCGGATGATTACTTCACCCATATGGAAGCAGCAGGGCGCATTCTCGCTTACAGCCAGTTCCCCTCCTCATTTTTCATGGAAAATCAAGCCACTAACCGACGTTTCAAGCAGATAGCACAACCCGATTATTGCGAAACGCACCTGCATACGCTGGATTCCTTGTTGAGTTTCATTTTTTCGCCGATCAGCCGCTACGGCTACACGCAACGGAACAGCATTTTAGAACGCTATGTAAAACATTTCCGACAACGCCACCACAAGCGCTTGTACTTCTTTTCACGTGCCAGTTTCACGCCTCACAGCCTGTTTCCGAACCTAGTGTTGCTGCCTGAAAAAGCCACGTTGCTGATGCTGGCTCCTATCATGCAGCAGCAACAAGGCGATGTCTTTCTGGAAATTCATGACGAATTGATCTGCAAGCAGGTACACGATTTTTATTTCCAAACCGTGCCGTTATTGGAAGCCAACGTCACCCTACTGCGCATCGGCCGAGAAACACTCACACTCTTACAAGATGGCATTAGCATGGAAATGTCGATTCGTTTTTTTTATGAGGAAGTCCAGAAACGCAGCCCCGAAGACAGTGCTGCGGTTATGGAAAACTTCAGCTTGGATATTCAAGAAATGCTGAAAGAGTAAGGCAACTTAAAAATCCTCTTGTTCTGCTTCCAAAATAGCCAAGCTAATGTGCTTGCCAAGTGTGTCGTCCATGCTATGCCAATCTTTGTAAGCGACGATCTTTTCCGCAATTTTCGGCTTCATTTCGTGTGCCTCCATTTCTTCACGGAGTTCTTTGACACTGGTATACAACTTATTCATGTAATCGCCATACGCGGTAACAATGGCTTTATCACCGGTTGCACCATGCCCAGGTACAATCGTGCTTAAATCCATTGCAGCAATACGTTCGGCATTTTTAACACTACCAGGAAAACTGCCCTCATCCATTAAAATTAAACGGGCATTGCTGATGGTATCACCCGTAAACAAAAGTTTGTCTTCTAACACTTCAAACATGACTTCGTTGGAGGTATGCGCTTTACCTTCCACTAAGTGTGCTTTAACCGTGACATTGCCCACTTTGATTTCCTGATCTTGCGTCAATGCCTCGGTAGGAATCACCAGCTCAGTACCTGCCGTGGCTTTTTCGGTCATGGAGTCCATGGTTTCAATCCACGAGTCGCCTGCGCCTTGCTTAGCATCTTCAATCATGCCCGCACTGGCATAAAACTTAGCATCGGCATTGTCTTCCTTAAACGCCTGATTGCCGAGCCAGTGATCGCCATGAATATGGGTAATAAACACCTTCGTCACTGGTTTATCGGTAACTTTGCGGATATGCGCCAATACCGCACGCCCAATAGCGGCGCTTGAGCCGGGGTCAACCACCGCAACTTCACTATCGCCGACAATGAAACCAGGATTATTAATAAAACCCTGATTTTCTTTGTTAGGCTGACCGGCAGGGCCATGAATCACATAAACATGATCAGATACCTTTTCAGCTTTGTAGTTATCCACAATACCTTGATGAATATTTTTCTCCGCTGCTGCCAAGTTCAGACTGAACGTCGTCAAAGTAATTCCAGCAAGCCACAGTAACATGGGATGTTTCATAAATTAATTTCCTCCTAATTAAATTTTCTGAGAGTCTCAAGTGTATCCGATTACGGAATTAGCTGAAATTTCTGTGGGTTTGTCTACAATAGGCGGCTTTATTGAGTCAGCACGCTGGTAGGCTTTATACATGCAACACAACAACAGTCATCGCAAGGGCATTATTCTCGCAGGCGGCAGTGGCACACGCCTCTACCCCCTCACCCGCGCTGTCAGCAAACAACTGATGCCGGTCTACGACAAACCGATGATTTATTACCCTCTGACCGTGTTAATGCTCGCCGGGATCCGTGATATTCTCATCATCACCACTCCCGAAGATTCCACACAATTCCAGCACTTGCTGGGCGATGGTGCGCAATGGGGGCTGAATATTGAATACGCAGTGCAACCCTCACCGGATGGTTTAGCGCAAGCTTTCATCATCGGTGCTGATTTCCTTGGCAATTCACCTGCCACGCTGATTCTGGGTGATAACATTTACTACGGTGAAGGTTTATCCAGCCGTTTGCAAAGCGTTGCGCAACAAACCACTGGCGCGACCGTTTTCGCTTACTACGTCAAAGACCCAGAACGCTACGGTGTTGCCGAATTCGATGCTAACGGCAAAGCACTCAGCATTGAAGAAAAGCCTACTAATCCACGTTCTAATTACGCGGTAACGGGCTTGTATTTCTACGACAATCAGATTGTGGATGTGGCGCGTGAAGTCCGCCCTTCCCCACGCGGCGAGTTAGAAATCACCACTGTCAACCAGATGTATCTGGAACGTGGACACTTGCAAGTGGAAATGCTCAAACGCGGCACGGCGTGGTTGGATACTGGCACGCACGCCTCCTTGCTGGATGCGTCCAACTACATCCGCGTCATTGAAGAACGCCAAGGGCTGAAAATTGCCTGCCCCGAAGAAGTCGCGTGGCGCATGGGTTATATCGGTGACGAACAATTATTACAACTTGCCGAACCGTTGAAAAAAAGCGGGTACGGCGTATACCTCGCGGAATTGCTGAAATGAAGATTATCCCCACCAACATTCCCGACGTGCTGATCCTCGAACCGCAGGTGTTCGGCGATGCACGCGGCTTTTTTCTGGAAACGTGGAACAGCAAAACGTTTGCGGATGCAGGCTTAGACCTGAACTTTGTGCAAGACAATCACAGCCGTTCCGGTCAAGGTATTTTGCGCGGAATGCACTACCAAATCCAAAACCCGCAAGGCAAGCTGGTGCGCGTCACCAGCGGCAAAGTGTTTGATGTCGCAGTGGATTTACGCCAATCCTCACCCACCTTCGGGCAATGGGCGGGAGCAGAACTTTCCGCTGACAATCACCGCATGTTGTGGGTTCCGCCCGGTTTTGCACACGGCTTCTATGTCATGAGCGAATCGGCAGACTTTTTGTACAAATGTACTGACTTTTACGCCCCCGCTTACGACCGCAGCTTGCGCTGGGATGACCCGACTGTGGGTATCGAATGGCCGCTAATCAATGGCACACAGCCCACGATTTCCGCCAAAGACGAAGCAGGCAAAAGCTGGCAAGAGGCGGACAAATTCGCATGAAAATATTACTCACTGGCGCACACGGGCAACTTGGTTCAGAATTGCAAGCCACCTGCCCTGCCAATATCACCCTGATCCCGACTGATCGGGATACACTGGACATTACCGATCCGCAACAAGTCATCAATGCACTGGAACAACATCGCCCAGATGTCGTTATCAACGGTGCTGCTTATACCGCCGTCGACAAAGCGGAAACGGATAGCGCCAACGCTTACCTGATCAACCACGCCGCCGCACACGTCTTCGCCGCACAAGCAGCATTGTTTGATTATTACCTGCTGCAAATCTCAACCGATTTTGTGTTTGACGGGCTGCAATCCACCCCGTACCTGCCGAATGCCATCGCCAACCCACTCGGTGTTTACGGCGCAAGCAAACTCGCAGGCGAACAAGCCGTACAAGCTGCCTGCCCCAGTGCGGCTATTGTGCGCACCTCATGGCTGTATTCGGCTTACGGCAATAATTTCGTCAAAACCATGTTGCGCCTGATGCGCGAACGCGATTCCCTTGGCGTGGTAGCCGATCAAATCGGCACGCCGACATGGACAGGTACACTCGCGGCAACGCTGTGGTCATTCATCGCGCAAAAACCGCAGGGCATCTTCCACTGCGCCGATAACGGCGTGGCAAGCTGGTACGATTTCGCTGTTGCCATTCAGGAAGAAGCACTGGCGCTGGGATTGCTCAACAAAGCCATCCCCATCAAGCCGTTGCGCACCGACGAATACCCAACGCCCGCACGTCGCCCCACCTTCAGCGTGATGGATAGACGCGCAACTGAAGGCTTACTGGGCTACACTCTACCGCATTGGCGCAAGAGCTTGCGGCAGATGCTTACTCAATTGAAACAACAAAACGTAACAGCATGACAACGACATACACACCTAAACATCTGCTCGTCACTGGCGGCGCAGGCTTTATCGGCACAAATTTCGTGCATTTTTGGCTGCAACAATACCCAAACACCCGCTTGGTGATTCTGGATGCACTGACCTACGCTGGGCGCTACGAAAATCTGCAACCGTTGGAAGGACAAAGCAATTTCCGCTTCGTGCATGGCGATATTCTGGATCAGCCGTTGGTAGAGCAGTTGCTGCGCGAGGAAACCATCGACACGATTGTGCATTTCGCGGCTGAATCGCACGTTGACCGCTCGATTTATGGCCCGGATGCGTTCCTGAAAACCAATATCGACGGCACACACAGCTTGCTGAAAGCGGCAAAAACCGTGTGGCTGGATGAGAAACCGGGCTTTGTACACCGTTTCCACCACGTTTCCACCGATGAAGTGTATGGCACATTGTCAGCAACCGACCCAGCATTTACGGAAACCACCCCGTATGCGCCGAATTCGCCGTATGCCGCCAGCAAAGCTGCGTCTGATCACGTAGTCCGCGCCTACCAGCATACCTACGGCTTGCAGACCACGACCAGCAACTGCTCCAACAATTATGGCCCATACCAGTACCCGGAAAAGCTGATCCCGCTGGCGATTTCCAACCTGTCGCAAGGCAAACCCGTGCCGATTTATGGCGATGGGCAACAAATCCGCGACTGGTTATACGTTGACGATCATAACCGTGGCATTGACCTGATTATCCGCACTGGACGCATTGGCGAAACCTACAATATCGGTGGCAATAACGAACAGGCAAACCTGAGTTTGATCCACGAATTGTGCGCGTTGCTGGATGCGCGTTTCCCTGATTCACCGCACGTACCGCACAATCAGCACATTGTGTACGTGACCGACCGACCGGGGCATGACCGCCGTTACGCCATTGATAACAGCAAGATTTGCAGCGAATTGGGTTATGTACCCGCAGAAACTTTCCAAAGCGGTTTGGCAAAAACGCTGGACTGGTATTTGAATCACCCCGATTTCTGGCAAGGCGATGTCAAACTGTTTGGTACACACGCCCCTTCGACTACGCTCAGGGAGCAGGTTTGATGCAGTGCCGTATTTGTGGCAGTAACGGCGAACACCGCCACTATGTCGCCAAGGAAATGATGCTGGGGTTGCGGGATGAACACCGCTATTTCCAGTGTGCGGATTGCGACTGCCTGCAAATCGAACAGATTCCTGCCAATATTGCCGACTATTATCCCGACAATTATTATTCCTACAGCGATGCGACCAAGGCGGGCAATCCGCTTAAACAAGCCTTAACCAAGCTGCGGGATCGTTACGAAGTCACCGGTAAGTGTTTGATTGGGCGTGTGATGCATTTGTGGATACCCCATGCGAAACTGGCGACTTTACGCCCGTTAAAGCTAACGCCAAGAGCCAAAATATTGGATGTAGGATGCGGTGCAGGCCATTTACTACTCTCACTAAATGAACTTGGCTTTAAAAACTTATTGGGAATTGACCCGTTTAATCATGCTGACATTCTTTATCCTAACGGTTTACGGATCGAAAAGCGGGATATTTTCAGCGAAACGGGACAATGGGACGTGGTAATGTTTCACCACTCTTTTGAACACTTACCGAATCAGCGTCTCCATTTAGGACAGGTATACAACATTCTAAAACCGGGCGGTATGGCTTTGGTACGTATACCAACCGTATCCTCCTATGTGTGGCAGGAATACGGCATAAATTGGGTACAATTGGATGCACCGCGCCATTTTTATCTGCATTCGGTCAAGAGTATGCAAGCATTAGCCGAACAAGCCGGTTTTTTGTGTGAGCAGGTGATATACGACTCCAACGCACTGCAATTTTGGGGCAGTAAGCAATATGAGCGGGATATTCCGTTGCGTGATCCTCGTTCGTGGTCAGAATCACCGGAAAAGTCATTGTTTACGCGCAAACAAATCACTGAATTTGAACAACGAGCACACGAGTTAAATGCGCTGAACCAAGGGGATCAGGCAGCATTTTACTTGAGAAAACCGGCATGAATGGCAAGCCTAAGCTCCTCGCCATATCCTCCCCCGGCGGGCATTGGATTCAACTCACCCGACTATGTTCTGGGTTGGAAGGCCATTATCAGGTGGTATATGCCATGCCAGCAGCTTTGTTCACATCGGCTACGCTCAGTGAACGGAAAATGTATGCAGTAACGGATGTGAGTGCGGATGATAAATGGCGATTGGTTCCGTGTACCTTACAAATATTGTATATCCTTTTGAAAGAGCGCCCGAAAGCAATTTTATCCACGGGTGCAGCACCCGGTGCAGTAGCAATTTGGCTGGGCAGTTTTCTTGGTATCCGCACCATTTGGGTGGATAGCATTGCCAATGTGAAACACATTTCCCGTGCCGGTAAACTGGCAAAAAAGCGAGCGGATGTCTTCCTGACACAATGGGAACATTTAAGCAACAGCCAAGATATTCTGTTCAAAGGAGCAGTGCTGTGATCTTCGTCGCGGTGGGGACACAGTTTCCGTTTGACCGTCTGATCCGTGCCGTAGACGAGTGGGCAGCACAACATAATGTTACGGGGATGGCGCAGATTGCTGGTGGTGAGTATTTGCCGCAACACTTGCAATGGGAACGTTTTATGACCACCGCCGTGTTCAATCAGCACTTGCAAGCGGCTGATTTGATTATTTCGCACGCTGGCATGGGCAATATCATCACCGCCCTCGAAAACCACAAACCCATTATCGTCATGAACCGCCAACACGCATTGGGCGAACACCGCAATGACCACCAACTGGATGGGTTGGAATGGATGGGTAAATTGCCGGGCGTGTATACCGCCTCCACGCAAGACGAGTTGTATGCATTGCTGGAACGGCGGCAGGAATTGTATGCCACCCCACTGGCAACGGATGCTCGACGGCAAACTCTGGTCGATTTTATTGATCAAGCCATCCGCGCATGAGCAAAAGAAACTCACTATTACATACCAGTCTGATTACTACCTCCAGCCGCTTTTTGGGTGTAGGGCTTAACTATGCCGTCATCCTGATCCTGACGAATACCTTGAGTACCGACGAATCAGGCATGGTTTTATTGTTGATGGTGTTGATTCCTGCCGCCGCTTTATTCAGCCGTTTAGGCGTCGAGCAATGGCTTGTACGCGATGTGGCACGTCTGCCGGAAACGGATACACGCTTGCAAGCAGCTTACTTACGTGATGCGTACAAACTGGTGTTATGCAGCAGTGGCGCGTTCATTGTTCTGTGGTTCTTGTGTGTTCCTGTCATACAACATAGGCTATTTGATGATGCCATACACGCCTTACCATTATGGTTAGCCGCCGTAGGTATCTTATTGTTTAATGTGGTGATGATTAATGCCGCTTTTCTGAAGGCGGTACATTACACCTCAGCGTCGATGCTGGTGCAAAATAGTTTGCCAGCCGTGACGTTCTTGATATTAATCGGGCTGTTCTGGCAATTACTAACAGTGAACCAAACCCATTTGTTACTGTATAGTGGGTCACTCTTGTTGGCTGGGCTACTATCGTTTTGGTGGTTGCGCCCTTGGTGGCAAGACTTATTGGTTCGGCATAATTCACGTTGGTCAATGCGTGAGGTATGGCAGCAGTCTCTCCCCCTTGCGCCTGTTTCCATCTTGGCTTTTTTAATGTTATGGACAGATACATTACTGACAGGGTGGATGTTGAATAACCATGATGTTGCATTATACAGCGTTGCCGCTCGCCTATCGTTTGTCAGTTTATTTTTTCTGGGTGCAATGGATGCCACCATTTACCCACGCTTACTGCGTATCCACCAGCAACAACCTGAACAGGCTAAATGCTTTTTCTGGCAAGCTACCGCGTTAGTGGCAGGAATTTTAGGTGGCGTGACATTAGTATTATTGCTGTTAAGCGATGTGTTGCTGGCACTGTTTAAACCCGACTACCTGCAAGCCAGTAATGTGTTAAGTATTCTGTTGCTGGCACAACTGGTCAGGGCATTGAGTTTGACATTCTCATTCATGTTCATCATTAAAGAGCAAGTCTGGTATCTGAACACCTTACTAGGTACTGCTTTAATGGTAGATATTGTGAGTAATTTGCTGTTGATTCCTCTATACGGAATCGCAGGGGCGGCAACGGCAACCCTATTGGCAAATAGCGTGCTAACCGGTGGCGTAATCTTGCTGTTCTTCAAAAACCGCCTGCTAAGCGAACATGGGCAACTATACTAGGAAGCACCATGCTAAGAGTTATTGCTATCTCATTCATTATATCAACATTTATCCCTTCTGAATTTTTTTTCATGGTGGGATCAGTACGAATTGAAGCTTACCGTTTCATATTAGGTTTAGCATTGCTGTATGCGGCATTTAACTTTAGGCTGGCGCTTCAACAAGCTGATTTAGTAGATATTTTACTAATAGCATTAACGGGGTTCGTATTCGCTAGCTTTTTGCATAATCATGGCCTTCAAAAAGCGGTGGAATCCACTGGAATTTTCGCTATCGAAACCTTGGGAGCTTTTTATCTCGCCCGTCTGTTTATTATCACACCGCAACGTTTTTATCGGCTAAACCAAATTTTTATTACGCTCTTAGCTTTACTCACTGCGTTGACGTGTTACGAAGCCTTTACCCAACACCGCGTGTTACATGAAGTGGCGGAGAATATTACCGGTAATCAGGCTCTCGACCCGCGCTTGTATACGCATTATTACATCCGCAATGGCATTATGCGGGCGACCAGCTTGTTTGAGCATCCGATTTTATACGGAACCTTGATGGCCTTGTTCTTCCCGTTCGCCATCCTACTGGTATTACGTTACCGTAGTACCGGACATGTATTAACATTGGGTGGATTAGTCACCTCGATGATTTTAACGTTATCGTCTGCGCCACTATTAGCCATTATTTTTCAGGGATTTACTGCCATATTGGTTAGATTCTGGCAAAACGCCCGTGAGTTTTGGCTGTCGATGTTTTTTGGCGGGCTTGCCACCGCTTTATTGATTGAAGCATTTTCTAACAGGGGTTTTTTCGGGATCCTCATTTCTTACCTGACCTTTAACCCCAATACAGGCTACTTCCGTATTTTGCAGTGGGAATACACCACCGATGACATCCGTGACAACCTGATTCTGGGTATCGCGCATCACGATTGGACACGCCCGTATTGGATGGAATGGATGGGGAATAGCATTGACAGTTTCTGGCTATTATTGATTCTCCAGCACGGTTTGTTCGCATTAATTCTATTGCTGTTGGCGTGCTTGTATGCTGTTTTCCATACCCTCAACCTTGCGCATCACCATTGTGAGCAACACCGCTGGATGGTATCTGCCTGGATTATGTCGTTCATGTCACTGATTCTAATCGGCTTTACGGTGGATTATTTCGGTAAGTTACAACCCCTGTTTTTCTTTATGCTGGGGGCAATTGGTTGGGCACACTATTATCCTTTATGGAACCGTCAGGCGGAAGAATTGGCATCATCAGACAATTCCCACAATACTAACCTCAACGATAACCGTGAAAATTAAAGACAAGACATGAGACTGCGTTTTATTAATCAAAGAGTATTTATGTGGCTGGTATGGTTTCGTGACAGTCTACTGTGGCTGCGCACCTGGTATTTCCGCACCATTTATGGCATGAATATCGCACCCGATGTACGGATTTCTTTTAAGGCAAGGCTGGACAAAACGAACCCTCGCTGTGTTGAAATTGGGGAAAAAACTTATATTGCATTCGATGCCATTATCCTTGCGCATGATTATGCTACCCGACGACATGGTGGGCAATTCGAGCAAAAGACTCGCATTGGGACTAACTGTTTTATCGGCTGTGCGGCGATTATTTTGCCGGGAGTCAGCATCGGCGATCAGGTCATTGTTGGAGCAGGTAGTGTCGTTACCAAAGATGTGCCTGCGCATTCAATTGTAGCGGGTAATCCAGCCAAAGTAGTGCGTTCCGGCATCCAGACGATTGCTTATGGGAGATTGGTATGATCACTGCCACACCAGACGTTAGCATCATTCTGGTTTCTTATAATACATCTAGTTACATCCGCCGTGCACTGGAGTCGCTATTTCGCGAAACCCAATTGACCTCTTTTGAGGTCATCGTGGTGGATAATGCCTCTGGTGACGGTTCTGTCGCGATGATTCGTCAGTTTTTTCCGCAAGTGATGCTGATTGAATCTGGGGAAAATCTGGGCTTTGCAGGAGGAGTGCAACTGGGCGCACAACAGGCAAAAGGTAGCTATCTGCTGTTGTTAAACCCAGATACGGTAATTGTTAATGCAGCCGTAGATCGTTTATTGCACTTCGCCAGACTTTACCCGGATAGCGGTATTTGGAGCGGCGTTACCCTCAATAACGATATGAGCCTGAATACCCAACATGCCTGGAGCAAACCTAACTTACGTGATCTGTTTTATAGTGCCGTAGGCTTAAGTAAGTTATTCAATAAAACCTGCGTATTCAATAACGCCAACTACGGTTGCTGGACACGCGATACCATTAAAGACGTGGATATTGTGTCCGGTTGCTTCTTTCTAACCACCCGTGAATTGTGGGATAAACTCGGTGGGCTGGATGCCAGCTTTTTCATGTACGCCGAAGAAGCCGATTATTGCCTACGTGCCAAAACCCTTGGTTATCAGCCAATAGTCACCCCTGATGCCCGCATTATCCATCACGGGGGGGTCAGTCATAGTCACTTTTCTGGCAAACAAATCAAGTTACTCAAAGGTAAAGTGGAGTTGTTCAATCGACACGTAGCTGCGTGGCAACGCCCTGCCTACAAAGCTTTACTGTATTTCTATGTGCTGAACAAATATATATTACATACCGTTTTCAAACCACGCTCAGAACAACGACGTGAATGGCAAACCGTATTTGCACAACGTGCAGACTGGTTGAGGGGGTATCGTTAATGGCGAGCGTGATTGTTCCTGCACACAATGAAGCGAGCGTTATCCGGCGTTGCTTAGATAGTCTCAACGATCAGCCAGATCTAGAGACACTGATCGTGGCCTGTAATGGATGCACCGACAATACGGCTGACATTGTACGCAACGAATACCCGCAAGCGATTTGCTTAGAGATTGCAATCCCCTCTAAAGTCAATGCCTTGAATGAAGCTGAAAAACATGTCACTAGCTGGCCCGTCTTTTACCTTGATGCTGATACATGTCTATCACCTAATGCGATTCACGCGATTACACAAATAATGGCGAGTGGTAGCCCCTTGTTGGCTGCACCCGAACCGGTTATTGACACATCCCAATCTTCTTGGGCAGTCCGGCAGTATTATCGTATTTGGTTGCAACTGCCCTATATTCGCGAAGGCGTGGTGGCTACCTGTAGCTATGTCATTAGTCGGGAAGGCCATCAACGTTTCCAGAAGTTTCCTCCTGTTATCAATGATGACGGTTTTGTGCGTTGCCAATTTGAGCCTCACGAACGTCATAATATTGCTGACACACAAATCTTTATTAACGCTCCCCGTAATCTCACTTCGTTAATCAAGATTAAAACACGTGCACGCTTAGGTAATATGCAGTTAGCGGCTAGTAAGTTCTGCATGAAACCAGACAAAAAACCGTATTCCCGCATCTTGTTTGATAAACTAATGAGTCGTGATGCTGTACCTACTATCGTCTATGTGTTCATTGCAAGTTTCATTCGCTGGCGAGCCAAGCAGCAATATCGCCACTTGCAAACCTATACATGGGAAAAAGACCAGTCTTCACGTTAAAAAATCACATCATGTTCATACCGAATACTTATAAGAAAATGCCGTTTGTATTTTTTTTACGACAAAACTCCCCAACTGAGCTATATTACAAGCCAGTTTCAGCAACTTTCGAGTGTCATCACGGTTGCCTGATAACCAAAAGAACTATTTGAATAACAAATAGATGGGGCTTTTGTGCCATTTATTATTTTGCTTGTAACAGCGAGTTAACGTGTTGTTTTTTTACATCACCCTCTAGCCTATGCTCGCTGGTTAACAACACACTCCATGATGGCGTTTGGTGCAGCCATTGTTAGAGGATAACGGTTGAATGGAAAACTTGAAGACAAATAACAAAATCAGCGCTGAACTGATCTACCGAGGTACAGACACGTTAATTATTCTGGGGATCGTTATCCTCGCATCTTTACATTCAAGCACTTACAATATCCAAGGTTACTTAAGCATCGGCCTCGGAACCTCACTTCTGTTTGGCTTGGTGGGTCGATTTACCGATATTTACACATCGTGGAGTGGAAGACCATTCTTCCGTGACGAAGTTATACGCCTTATTGTGACTTGGTTAGTGACCTTTTTGTTCCTTATTTTTATTATTTTTGCTGCAAAAACATCAGAAGAATTTTCACGCTTTGTATTGATAGGCTGGTTATTTATCACGCCGCTACTACTAATCAGTAGCCGTTATGCTCTACGTAACTTACAAGCTTCCCTCAAACGTATCGGCATTAACAACCACAGCATTGCCATTGCTGGCATCACCCAGCAAGGTTTACATTTTGCTCAAATGATTGAAAGCCAACCCGATTCTGGGTTTCAAATTGCTGGGTTTTACCATTTGGAAGACAATAGTTCTGCGCTTCAACTGCCACGGCACTATGCCAACCTCGGTAATGCAGAAGCGATGAAAGAAGCAGCACGCACAGGCGAGTGGGATCAGATTTACCTTGCACCAGCATCGGGACAGTCAACATTCTCTCTGTGTCTGATCAATGAACTGTCAGATACGATCACACCTATTCGTCTTATCCCCGACGACTTCACCAACTCATTGTTACACAGCCGTTACATGGAAATCGCTGAAACCCCCGTTTTACGTATTTATGATGCCCCAATGTCTACACAACGGGCATTAATCAAGCGCATAGAAGATTTGTTTCTGGGAGCCTTGATTTTAGTCCTCGTGTCACCCATGATGCTAGTCATTGCTATTGCGATTAAGTTGTCCTCACCCGGCCCTGTCTTATTCAAGCAGACAAGACATGGCTTGCGAGGTGAAAAATTCCAAGTTCTGAAATTCCGTACCATGACAGTCTGTGAAAATGGTGGCAACATTAAACAGGCAACCCGTAATGACTGCCGAATCACTCGCATAGGTTCATTCTTGCGTAAAACATCGTTGGATGAGTTGCCACAGTTTTTCAATGTACTGCAAGGCCATATGTCGATTGTGGGGCCGCGTCCGCACGCTGTCGCTCATAATGAAGAATACCGCCAACTCATCCCCGGTTATATGCGTCGCCACTTAATGAAACCTGGTATCACTGGCTGGGCGCAAGTGAATGGCTGGCGTGGCGAAACCGATACGCTCTTTAAAATGGAAAAGCGTGTAGAACTTGATATGGAATACATCCGTAGCTGGAGCTTAGCGCTGGATCTGAGGATTATTGTTGTGACGGTCTTCAAGACTTTGTATGACAAAAATGCTTACTAGAGCCACATAAAGCAGTGATAATCGAACAACTTACCTTCACCCGTTACATCGCAGCGCTAACGGTCGTGTTTTTTCACTACGGCACAACCGTGTTTCCGGCAAATCTGGCGTGGGTAAACCCGGTATTGGCAGCAGGCCCCATTGCCGTCAGTTATTTTTACGTACTCTCCGGCTTTATCATGGCAATTGCTTATTATCGACCCGATAAGTCACAGCAAGCCTTTGATATGCGACGCTATTGGTGGGCACGAGTCGCACGGATTTACCCTGTATACCTGTTAGCACTGTTGCTGATGATAGCAGCGAAGTTTCAAAGTGCTGGTAGTGAACCGTTAACCGTCGCACTTAGCTTGAGCATGTTGCAAGCATGGATACCAAGCTACCCTTTAACGTTAAATTCGCCCGGCTGGTCATTATCAGTAGAGGCATTTTTCTATTTGTGTTTCCCTCTGTTAATCCTGCTGGTGAAACGTTATCACTTGGTACACCTCACCATTGCAGCCGGTCTGCTGTGGTTCGTGACTCAAATTGGGCATACCCTCCTGCTTAATACAGAAGCGTACACCCCACGAGGATTATTGCATGATGTTATTTTTTACCATCCGCTCATGCATCTCAATACATTTATCATTGGCTTTATCGCAGGAGCATGGCTACAAATGGGTAAGCTGCAACGCTTAAGTAGCCCTGGCTTAAATGTCAGTGGGCTGGTGCTGGTGTTAGCATTCATCATCATGATGCTGATTACTCGCCAACCTATAATAGACAGCACTGGTATTGCGTTTGACTACACCAATGGCCTGATTGCCCCGCTATTTTTATTATTTATAGTCCTCCTTGCACTGAATACTGGAAAAATTAGCCAGTTTCTGC
Source organism: Thiothrix caldifontis (assembly GCF_900107695.1). GTDB lineage: Bacteria > Pseudomonadota > Gammaproteobacteria > Thiotrichales > Thiotrichaceae > Thiothrix > Thiothrix caldifontis. The sequence continues at coordinate 141,424 of NZ_FNQP01000009.1, forward strand.
AACACAAATGGCTGGTATTGCTGGGTGAGGCCAGTTTTTCACTGTATATCTTACAAAAACCACTGCATGGCATTTATGAAAAACTGATGCCTGTAGGGATAGAGGCTGATGGAGCACTGCATTTTTACATCTTTATCATGCTACTAACCATCAGTGCCTTATTTTCTTATTGGTTTTTTGAAGCACCACTACGACGCTTAATCAACAACTTTGTTAACCGTGCCCCCTAAGAATTGCTACAATCGGGCGCTCTATTCAACTTGGCCTATAGACCCTCTATATCATGCAAAATGACCAGTACAACCGCCATCAAACCAGCACTTACGCGCCTGATTTGCTGAAAAAACCAGATACACTTGACTTGCGTGAGTTCGGGCGTACCTTACTACGCCGCAGACGCATGATTATGTTGATCACAGCACTTACCTTACTCTTAGCATTGCTCATCACGCTATTGAGCAAACCCGTTTATCGAGCCACCGCGACACTGCAAATCGAACGTGAATCCAGCAAGATCGTGAACATTGACAATATTCTAGGTTCTGGCGACATTCGCGATACTCGCGATTTTTACCAAACACAATTCGAGTTAATTCGCAGCCGTGCACTAGCGGCTCAAGTTATCACTAAGTTAAAACTAGAAGAAAAACTCTCCAGCACCTCGATTATTGGTCAGATAAAAGCATGGTTCAGTACCCCCGATGCCGATAGCCAACAAACGGCACTCGAAGATCTGCTGCTGGACAATCTAACCGTAGAACCGGTTAAAAACTCACGTTTAGTCGCCATCAACTATACCTCATCTGACCCTACGCAAGCTGCTGACATTGCCAATGCAATCGTTCGTACCTTCAAAGACATGAATACCGAACGGCGTTTGTCTGCCACCACCGATGCCTCCGAATACCTCAATAAAACCGTGCAAGAAACCAAAGCGCTGCTGGATGAGTCTGAACAACGTTTGAACCAATACGCCCGCGAACATGAAATTTTCCAACTTGACGGTGAGGAATCCACCACATCATCACTAGCCTTGAAACAGCTTTCTGAAGAACTCATCAAAGTACAAAAACAGCGCATTGAACAGGAAAGCAAATACGAAATCCTCACCGATAAAAATCGTACACTAAGCGATCGTATCGGCGTGTTGGAAAACGATACTTCTTACCTACAAGCGATGCAACAGCGTCTCGACAAGCTCAAAGCCCAACAGGAAAAACAAGCGCTTGCTAATTTAAGCAAGGAGATTAGCAAACTCGAAAACGACATTGAAATCGAAGTTGCTGCCAAACGGGATTCTCTCAAAAATGAGCTAGAAGCCACCAAACGCAACGAAAGCATGATCCGCGAAGGCATAACCAAAGCAAAAACCGAAGCCATGCAAGAGCAAGACAAAACCATCGCTTATAGCACGCTCAAGCGAGAAGTCGCAACCAATCAAGAGCTTTACCAAAACCTGCAACAACGCCTGAAAGAAATCAATATTGCCGGTGGTGTGGTTGCCAACAACATCGCCATTATTGACCCTGCACAAACGCCACTCAAAAAATTCAAGCCTAATTTATCCACCAATTTGTTATTCGGTGGCTTACTCGGATTATTGTTAGGCATATCCGCCGCCTTCATGCGTGAATTTATGGATGATACAATCAAAGATATTAATGAGCTGGAACGGGCTACCCAACTTCCGGTACTTGGGGTAATGGCTGAAACGACAGATGTTAACACCCGACAACTGGCAACTGCCACTATCAGCAAGCCACGTTCCGTTATCGCTGAAGCTTTCCGTTCATTGCGTACCAGCTTACGTTTTTCACACCACAGTGATGATACTCCCATCATTTTTATCACCAGTACCAGCCCTAATGAAGGCAAAACCACCACCGCCAGTAACCTAGCATGTGCTTATGCATCGGCTGGGAATCGTGTACTGTTAATTGATGCGGATTTGCGCAACCCTTCATTACACAAAACCTTAGGTATTCACGCATCTAACGGTTTAGCCAACTACCTTTCTGGCGCGTTGGATAATCGCGAATTGATTCAAACCACCGATATTCCTAATTTATATTTGCTCCCTGCTGGAAGCTTGCCGGATGATCCTGCTGAATTACTGTCTTCACCCCACATGCATTCCTTGTTAGCAAGCGCTAAACGTGATTTTGACCAAATCATTTTAGATGGCCCACCGGTATTAGGGCTTGCCGATGCATTGATTTTAGCGTCACAATCTTCTGCTACCTTGCTCACTGTTCGCGCTGAACATACCCGTATGGTCATGTTGGAAAATGCCCTAACCCGTTTACGTCGTGCGCAAGCACCACTCGTCGGCATCTTACTGAATCGCGTTGACTTGACTAGCGGTTATGGCGATGACTATGGTGGTTACGTTTACCAAGCAGAACAGCAGGTAAACCCCAGCGCAGTGAGCAAATGGTTGACTGCCTTGAAAAAACTGTAATCAGGAGACATACCATGTCTATCGCACTGGCTTTACACGTTCTAGCCGTTGTCATTTGGGTGGGCGGCATGTTCTTTGCGTACATGGCGTTACGCCCCGTTGCCGCGACGATCCTCGAACCACCCCAACGCTTAACCTTGTGGAATGGCGTCTTTGGACGCTTTTTTCCCTGGGTATGGGCGGCTATCATCACCATTCTGGCCTCCGGTTATTGGATGCTTCTCGGCCCATTTGGTGGTTTTGCCAACGCCCCCGTGTTCGTGCATATCATGAATGGGCTAGGTCTGATTATGATGCTGATCTTCTTTCACGTATATTTTGCCCCCTATCAGAAACTGCGCAAAGCCGTTGCAGCACAAAGCTGGCCGGATGGCGGCAAAGCACTCGCGCAAATTCGTGTTCTTGTCGGCATCAACACCCTGATCGGCGTGATCACCACTCTGGTGGCGGCTGGCGGAAAATATTTCCTGTGAGTGACGTATTGCGTTTACGGGATAGTGGGATAGACAGTGTTGCCGCTCTGCTCGCACGCTACGGCTTACAATTGGAAACCGTCGCCGATGAGCAACCCATCCCCGGCAGTTATTGGCATGAAGACGAAGCCGGTATCATTGGTTTGAGTGTGTTTGTACGCCAAGACACGCCCCTGCATTCAGTGTTACACGAAAGCTGCCACACCATTTGCATGGATCAAGAACGCCGTGCTGTGCTGCATACCGATGCTTGCGGTGAATACAGCGAGGAAGATGCGGTCTGTTACCTACAAATTCTACTGGCAGATTATGTCGCTGGGTTTGGACGTGAACGTGCTTTGCAGGATATGGATACATGGGGTTATACCTTCCGGCTGGGTTCAGCACAGCGCTGGTTTCAGGAAGACGCAGAAGATGCCCGCACATGGTTAATTCAGCATGGCTTACTCACACAAACTGATGAGGTCATTTTCCGGTTACGCCAAACATAAGGCTGGCAACCAACCAAAACAGTGCCATTAACAAAGGCTGGTGTAATAAGTAAACCGCCAAACTGTGCTTACCCAACCACAATAAGACCGGCAACCAAAACCAACGGGGTAAGGGTTTCAAGCATTGCTCGCAATGTTCCAGCCGGTTTCCAACATAAATACCTAACAACATCACCCCAAACCAGGGCAACAACGGTGTGTAATCTTTGGTGTTGCTGACCACCGTACCTAACCCTAACCATTGCAACCATGCAGCATTAAATAAGGGATCAGCCAACCACTGCGGTAATAGCACCAACAGCAGACCCAGCGGCAGATTTAACCACCCCAAACGCAGGAACGGTACGGCTAACACGCTGGCAACCGCCATAAAATGCAATACCCCAAAAAAAATCCAACTCGTAGGAAAGACTGCGTAACTGCCAGCACTCACCAACATAGCACTGACCAACAATAGCCCTTCACGCCGCCAAAAGCGTTGCCAATGCAGCCCGTGCCGATTTGCCAACGCTAAGCTAATCCCCGCAACGCCCACAAACAATGCCACGATTGCTTTCTGAAAAGCAGGCCAGAACGTGCTGTGCAATAAATCAAGTTGGAGCAAATCGAAATGATTCAGGTCATACGCGCTATGGAAGACCAACATCAAGAAGACAGCCAAACCGCGTAATGCGTCCGGCCATTCAAGGCGGGAAACCTCCCCCCCCATAGGAGAGGAAGGTTTGGAAAACAGCAAGAGAAGAGAACCTTAGTTCTTAGACTTATCCACGATCTTTTGAATCCACGGCATCATTGCCCGCAATTTTGTACCCGTCTGTTCAATAGGGTGTGCGGCGTTATTACGACGGTATGCCGTCATAGATGGGTAGTTGGAAGCCCCTTCCAGAATGAAGTTTTTCGCGTATTCGCCATTCTGAATGTCTTTCAGGGCTTGACGCATCGCTGCACGGGATTGCTCATTGATAACTTTAGGGCCTGTCACATACTCGCCATACTCCGCGTTGTTGGAGATGGAGTAGTTCATGTTGGCAATGCCACCTTCGTACATTAAATCAACAATCAGTTTCAGCTCGTGCAAACACTCAAAGTACGCCATTTCTGGCGCATAACCGGCTTCTGTCAGGGTTTCAAAGCCCATTTTAACCAGTTCAACCGCACCGCCACACAACACCGCTTGTTCGCCGAACAGGTCGGTTTCGGTTTCGTCTTTGAATGTGGTTTCAATGATACCTGTGCGACCGCCGCCGATAGCAGAAGCGTAAGACAGCGCCACCTCTTTCGCTTTACCAGAAGCATTTTGCTGGATGGCGATCAGGTCAGGGATACCGCCGCCTTTGACGAACTCGTTACGCACGGTGTGACCCGGTGCTTTGGGTGCGATCATAATGACATCTAAATCAGCACGTGGCACGATTTGGTTGTAGTGGATCGCAAAACCGTGTGCAAATGCCAAGGTAGCACCTTGCTTCAGGTTAGGCTGGATTTCATCACGGTACAACTGGCTTTGGAACTCATCCGGGGTCAGGATCATGACCACATCAGCCGCCGCGACGGCTTCAGCAACCGGGGCAACTTTCAAACCAGCGTTCTGGGCTTTTGCCACAGACGGGGAGTTGCTGCGCAGACCAACAGTAACGTCAACGCCGGAATCTTTCAGGTTGCAAGCATGGGCGTGACCCTGTGAACCGTAACCGATGATGGCGACTTTCTTGCCGCGAATGATAGAAAGATCAGCGTCTTTATCGTAATAAATATTCAGTGCCATAAAGCCTTTTACCTTAAATCCAAAATATCATAATCAATTAAACGTGTAGGGACGCTTCGCCACGGGCGATGCCCATGCTACCAGAACGTACTACTTCAATAATACGAAAGTCTCGCAGTGCATTCACGAACGCATCCAACTTACTGCGGTCGCCAGTCAGCTCAATCGTGTACGTTTTATCGCTCACATCAATGATGTTGCCCCGGAAAATATCCGATAAGCGTTTAACCGCTTCACAAGCCGCATTTTTTTCAACACCGACTTTGACAAACATCATTTCACGCTCTAAATGCGCATACTGGGCAAGATCCATCACTTTAACAACATCAATCAACTTATTGAGTTGTTTGACAATTTGTTCCACAATTTCTTCACTACCGCGTGTCACCAGTGTCAAGCGTGACAGCGTTGCGTCATCGGTAGGCGCAACCGTCAGGGACTCAATATTGTAACCGCGTGCCGAGAACAAACCGGCAACACGCGACAACGCGCCCGCTTCATTCTCCATTAAAATGGAAATTACATGCCGCATTTTGTCACCTATACCAGAATCATTTCATTTTGACCTGCGCCAGCAGGCACCATCGGGAATACATTGTTCTCACGTTCAGTAATGAAATCCATGAAAACTAAGCGGTCTTTCATCGCCAACGCTTCTTTTAATGCGCCTTCCACGTCACTCACTTTCTCGATACGCATCCCAACGTGACCATAGGCTTCCGCAAGTTTCACGAAATCAGGGAGTGCTTCCATGTAGGACATGGCGTAACGCTTCTGGTAGAAGAACTCTTGCCACTGGCGCACCATGCCGAGGTAGCCATTGTTCAACGACAAAATCTTGATCGGTAAGTGATACTGCAAACACGTCGCCAGTTCCTGAATGCACATCTGGATGCTGCCATCGCCGGTAATACAACCGACGGTTTCCTCAGGGAATGCCATTTGCACACCCATCGCGGCTGGCAAACCAAAACCCATCGTGCCTAAACCACCGGAGTTGATCCAACGGTTCGGCTGGCTGAAGCGGTAGTATTGCGCTGCCCACATCTGATGCTGACCCACGTCAGAACACACGTAAGCATCGCCGTTGGTCACTTCCCAGAACTTTTCGACTACGTACTGGGCTTTGATGGCTGCATTCACATCCTGATTGTATTTCAGGCAGTCGGCTTTGCGCCATTCGTCGATTTGCTTCCACCATGCTACCAAGGCTTCCGCATCGGGGCGTTCATTCCGGCTGCGGAACTCCTCCAACATATCGACGATGACATTTTTGACATCACCCACGATAGGCACATCCACTTTCACGTTTTTAGAGATTGATGCCGGGTCAATATCAACATGAATAATCTTGGCGTAGGGGCAGAACTTTTCGATATTACCGGTTACACGGTCATCAAAACGTGCGCCAATAGCAATCACCAAATCGGCATGATGCATCGCATTATTGGCCTCATACGTGCCGTGCATCCCCAACATGCCTATGAATTGCTTATCCATTGACGGAAAGCCACCCAACCCCATCAGGGTATTGGTAATCGGAAAACCCAACTCACGGGTCAACTCGGTTAACTCATGCGCTGCACCTGACAACACCACGCCACCGCCGGTATACAGTACGGGCTTTTGGGCTTCCAGCATCAGGTCAATGGCGCGGCGTACTTGACGTTTATTACCCTTGACCGTGGGGTTGTAGGAACGCATGGTGATTTCTTTGGGGTAATGGAACTCACACCGTGCCGTGGTAATGTCCTTAGGAATATCAACCAACACTGGGCCGGGGCGGCCTGTACTGGCGATATAAAAGGCTTTCTTGATGGTTGTTGCCAAGTCTTTAACGTCTGTCACCAAGAAGTTATGCTTAACACAGGGGCGGGTAATACCCACGATGTCCACTTCCTGAAATGCATCATTCCCAATCAGATGGCGCGGCACTTGCCCGGTGAACACCACCATCGGCACAGAATCCATGTACGCATCTGCAATGCCGGTCACGGCATTGGTTGCACCGGGGCCGGATGTTACCAGCGCCACTCCCGGCCTATTGGTTGCTTTGGCATAACCCTCGGCTGCATGTACAGCCCCTTGCTCATGTCTTACCAGAATGTGGTTGATTTTGTCGTGCTGCTTGTACAATTCATCGTACAAAAACAACACAGCTCCACCAGGATAACCGAAGATGGTATCAACCCCTTCCTCTTTCAGACACTCGACGAATATCTCGGCACCGGTCAGTTCCACTGTAAACTCCGTAAATCGCTAATGGCGAAGGAAAAGACTCGCATCATAATACGAATGGATTGGGGATTACACCCCAAAAAGCTTGTGAGTATTGATTTTTTAAGAACAAACTGTGGAGACAAATTAAAGACACATTCCAAAACATAAAAGCCCCGGCAGATTGGAGCCTGCAAGGGCTTTTGGTGCATCGCGGAAGACCACGAAATAATTTAATGGCGCATCCGGAAGGATTCGAACCTCCGACCACCTGGTTCGTAGCCAGGTACTCTATCCAACTGAGCTACGGATGCGCTGGAAGAGGTGCGCATTATGCTAACTTGTTCAGAGTCGGTCAAGCAAAAAATTAAAAAATTTTACAGAAAAGTGATAACCACCCGCAACGCTGATCATCGGCACACTATTTGCAGCCAGTTTGACACTTTCGTGACGCTTAGCAGATGAAATAACGCACCTCGCGCTTTCTATGCTACAGTTTGGTTGCACCGCAACAAAAAGGATATAACGACTATGGTAGACACTGATTTCATGCAATCCCTAAAACGGGCACGCACCTACGGGCTGGGCGAATTTTTGGAAATCATTGGGGAGCTTTCCCAAGAAAGCACCAAAAAAGGCATTCTGGATCGCAAACATAAAGAGTTGATTACACTAGGAATTGCGCTTGCAAAAGGCTGTCATCGCTGCATCGACATCCATACTGAAGCCGCCGTTAAACTGGGTGCAACTGACACCGAAATGCTGCAAGTACGCCGTGTAGCGCTGTATGTGCAAGCCAGCCCCGAACACCACCACACTGAGTTATGGAAAGCTTGGATGGACTCATGGCGCGAGTTTTCCCTTAGTAAAGGCTGTATCGACCGTCGCTGCCGTGAATTAGTCGGTTTGGGCATCGCGTTGGTGCAGCAAGATGCACGTTTGATTGACATGCACGTCAAAGCCGCTCGTGAGTTTGGTGCAAGCCCAGAAGAAATTTTCGAGGTCATGCCTATTGCGTTGCTCATGGATGGCGCACCTGCACTTTCGCAAATTCCACAACTTGTCCATGCACTGGAACAGTCCGAACTGCTGGAGGTTGCTGCCTGAGCAAGCACCAACGCATTTATGCCATCGTGCGGCAAATTCCATTAGGCTATGTCGCCACTTACGGTGACGTAGCCTCTCTAGCCCAGTTACCGGGACACGCTCGCTTAGTGGGTTATGCCCTACACGCCCTCCCCGAATATTCCGACGTACCCTGGCAACGTGTTATTAATGCGCAAGGCAAACTCAGTCTTGGTCGCGCCTACCCCGGCGGCGACTTGCACCAACGTCATCTACTCGAAGCGGAAGGCATCGTCTTCGATGCCAATGGCAACATTGATTTAAAACGTTTTCGCTGGCAACCCTAATGCTGAAATGCTGCACTATACTTAAATAGATAGGGCAACAACACAGAGGGAGAAACTGATGTCACGACTCGCTGATATGACGCTGGCGCAAGCCAACACTTGGTATACGCAAAACCCACAAGCCCGTTACGACCGGCCTTTACCGGCTTCTGCCTATACCATCAACTCCGCCAGCGCCCAAACGTTATGGAAAGACCCCACCCTCAAGACTGACCGCAGTCTCGTCACCAAACTGATCGAAGTCGGCGGCAAATGGGAAGAAGTCCCCACCCACATCCACAGCGACAAAGACTTACGCCTGATTGCCTACCAAAATGTCTGGAAAACCAAGCAGCGTGATCTGCTGCGTTTTATCCAACCCGGCGAATGGTATCTTGGTTCCTCACACCACAATCCCGGCAACCGCCACATTGTGCAATCCGTGTTTCATAATGAGGAAAAAGGCTTGGAAATGCTCAAGTTTAGCATTACCCACATCCGCAATTACATTGGAGTAGCCAACGGCATGGTAGCCACCGACAGCCCACGCAGCTACGCCAATCAACATGCGGCGGGGCATGTGAATCCGAAAGATTACCCATCCTTGCTGTGGCGCATTCGCTTTCTTGGAGACATTTCCCCCGCAGAACAACGTGCTTACGTTAATAATGTGCGTACTTGGTCGATGCTGTTACAAAAAGTCACCAAATTCCCGCCCGACTACAACGGCAATGACAACCTGATGACCAATAGCTATGCAAAAGTAATGGAATTTGGGGGGAATGTGCTCAATGCGGTACTCGGTAGCCGTACCGCGCTGGCTACCTTACACAGCCAAGCTGAACAAGTATACTGCTCCGAAGCGGGAATGCACCTTGCCCTCAACCTCGGCTTAAATGCCCCGCTAAACCAAGCCAGTGTTAGCGCCCTGTTTGGTGCAGATAAATGGGCAAAAGTCAGCGCCATGCTCAATGAAGGTGAAGCTTTTTGGCGCAATGGCAAATACCTAGACTACTACGGCAATGGCACAGATGGTTTTGTGCAAAATGCCGAACAAAACCGCTTGGTTGACTTAGAACCTGCCCCCACTTGGCTGCAAGCACTCAAAGACCGCTTACCCGGCAGACCCTTAGCAGGCGGGGGGCTAGTCTTCCGCCCTTGGGATGTTGCCGACATGATTGAAAACTTCATCAAAACCGCCATCCCCCGCAAGGGGCGTGAAACGTGGGAAGTCTCCAACGCGCAAGCCGAATTACTCTTGTGGTTAAAACCCGGTATTTTTCACTCAATGGGCTTTAGCCGCACTAATCCACCACCGCCACCACTGGTAATGCTGTTTGATACCTTAGTTGCCAAAGTGCGGCGCAATTATGAATCGTATGAAGCATTGCGGGCAGCCATTGCGCCAGAGTTACAGGCCGCGCAGCAAATCGTTGCCCCCAAAGCGCTGGGTGCGGGTGCATTCGTCCCGCCACACATGGTCACCACCATCACCGGTGATGCCGATGAGTTGATTGCTTTGGAGGCTGTCGGGCAGTTATTCCATGAAGATGTGCTCAAAGCGAAGTAATCCTTTATAATCGCCGCATTTTAATGATAACCGGCGGTGATTCGCGGGAGCTTTTGCATTATGCCATTTTCAAACCGACCCTCTGTGGATGCTACTATCGGGCAAAATTTGCCAATCCTTCAGGAGCGTTATGCCCTGCGGCGCTGCATGGCAAATACCGCGCTTGGCAAACTGTATTGGGCACAAGACCTAAAACAAACCCAAGGCAACGGTGAACAAGCCAATGTATTGGCCTTCACATTATTGCCCGCCTTGGCACAAGACCCCGTATTTGAACAAGTTTTTGGGCACGTCTTACCCACTTACCAAAAATCAATGCCCGGTATGCCTCAGCTCTTGGATGATGGCAAAACCGCCGACGGTACGCGCTGGATGGTGATGCGTAATATCAGCGGCATGTTACTTTCCGAACGCCTAGCAGAACTGGATGACCGGGGAATGCCACTCCCCGAAGCGCTAGAATTGCTGGACAATCTTAAGCATGTGTTTGCCAGCCAAACGCCAGACGGCGTGTTTGGTTATGCCGAACCGAATGCTATCCTGCTGACTGAAAAAGCGCCTTGTTTATTGACAGCCCCTGTTGCGGCTGCGTTGCGCATGGCGTACCGCAATCCACCTAGCGAATACACCCGCCACACGCTGCATTCCGGCTACATCAGCCCCGATGTGCTACTGGGCGACACCCCCACCAGCGCAGACGATACCTTTTCGATAGCCTGTTTAGCCTATCACCTGCTGCAAGGCTTACCACCGTTTGGCAAGCAAACTACCCTGGAAGCAGCGGTACGCAACTTTGCCCCCGGTAGCATCCGCAAATTACGCCCTGATACATGGGCAGCCTTACAACAAGGGCTAAACTTAAAGCGTGCGGCTCGCCAGCCAACACCCACCGCGTTATTACGCATCTTGCAACGCAAGCAACAAAAAAAGCTATTGTTACCCGCTGTTGCATTGGTCGCTGCCAGCGCGGTAGCCATCACCACTTACCAATTACTCTCCAGTTGGGGTGAGCCACCAGAAAATGCCGCAGACACGCGCATCACTGGCTTAGAGGCTATTCCATCCAACAACACGCCCCAGCCTGATGCCGCAGACACCGCCACACTGGTCGGGGAACGTGGTCTTCCCCCCGTGCCGGATCAAGACAGTGTGCAAGCTGAAGCCGACAAACTCGCCGCTGAAACCGCGAATCAAGCCAAACCCACCAATAACCTTAGTACACTACAAGAGCAAGCCGCCGACGCTATCCGCACCGGTAAGCCCGCAGCGCTCGACTACCTACGCCAAGCCGTAGCGCTAGAGCCAGACAATACCAAAACACAGCAACTGCTAACGCAACTGATCACCGACCAACATGCCGAAACCGAAGCCTTGCTCAGTGCGGGTAAATTGGAAGAAGCCAACAAACTACTCAGCACCACTGACCGACTGATCACCGAATTCACCTTGGCTGACAGCCTAAAACGTCAAGTGAGTTTAGAAGCCGAAGTCAGCCAAGCGCAGCGCAAACTAGCGTTAGCACAAGAACAGGAAACACCTGCCACAAACGCCACTATCCCACCTGAAACCACCGCAGCACCCAGTGATACGGATGACACCAACAGCAGACAATACCTAGAACGTGCACAACAAGCCATTAGCTATGGCAACCTAAGCCGTGGCGATGACCGCAGTGAAAGTGCCATTGCCTACCTCAGCCCTCTGCTAGCACAAACACCGGATCACCCTGATGCCATGAAATTGCTGGAAAAGATCGTAGCAGCCCAACAGGAAGAAGCCCGTACACTATTGAGTAAACGTGATACCGACAAGGCTCGCACCGCCCTGAATGATAGCCAAACCCTGATTGGCAAATACAAACTGGATAATCACGTTGAAGAACAAATCGCGCTAGAAAAGCGTTACCGTGAAACCTTGGCAATGGGTGTGTTTACCCCCGGCACCGAGCCAGAAACGCCTGCCACCACTGCCCCCACCCAACCGGAACCCGCAAAGCCTGAACCAACCGCGACCATCACCGCCACACCACCCGTCGCCACCCCTGCCCCAGCTCAGGAAACAGAAAACCCTGAAGCCGCTGAAATGGCTACTTCAACCGAAGCGGTACCGACGGCGAATCCCCCGATGGAAGTTCGAGTTTCCCCGGATATTCCCGTGCAGGATGCCATAAACGTTACCACAACCGAACTACCACCCGTTCAGTTAGAAAACGCAGTACCAGAACCTATTACCCCCCCCAGCAGCAACGTCATATTTGAGGTTCCTGCGACAGATGCAGACAACAGCGGCACTACCTTCACCCTCGATGTACCCAACCTGATCGAAGTACCGCTGGATACCATCAAGGAAAGCTTGCCACCTGCCGACAGATAAATGCAGACACTGGGCGACCATCGTCCAGTGTTTCTACCGTATCCAGCAAAATGTCAGTACCTGCAAATATTTGTGCCAACTCCCCCGGCTTCAGCAAGAAGTTGGGGTTACGCGGGCTACCGAACTGTTCCGCTCCCTGCATAAACGTTTGGTAGATGAGAATACCACCCGGTTTTAGTAAGCGTTGCAGCCAAGGAAACAGCGGGCGGTGCAAGTAACGCGCTACCGTGATCAGATCAAACTGCCCGTTAGCGTAATGAATGAACGGATCCGTACCGGTTTCCAAATCCACACACGCGCTACGAATGCAAACCTGCTGAGTTGCCGCCAATTGTTGAGCGCGTTGCAACGCAGCGGGAATGTAATCAATACCGGTCATCGCCCAACCGTGCATCGCAAGATACACCATATCGCGCCCTGCCCCGCACGCAATATCCAAACCCTCGCCCGGTGTAAGCGCATACAGGGGCATGAATTCTGTGACGAAACGTGCAATCAACGGCGCGGGCTGCCATAAACGCTGGGAATGTTCCCCACACTGCCATAAACCTTCGGCTTGTAACATCGCCTCCACTTGCCGCGTCCATTCGGTTTGTTGTGCTACGTGATAGCCTTTGCTGGTGAGAAATGCGTAAGCTTGGTGTAGGTCATCACCAACACCGTATAAGGCAAGCGGTTCACTGGTTTTGGGAAGTTCGTGCATTCGGGCGGGTAATTCTGCGCTGGGAATGGCGCAGGCAGCGGCATGATGCCCCTCACAAAACGCGGCGAAGGGGCGACAATCAAGGTGTGCAAGTGACATTATCTTCCTGGAAGCGAGAGTACAAGATACCGCAGTTTAGCATGATCAGCCCCTAACCAAAGCCGTAAGCTCCGTAAGCATCACATCAAGCTACGCCCTTGCAAAATCATCACCCCCAAACTCGTGGTAAGCAATGAACCCAGCGTCGTCAACACCACCGTATTCGCCGCCAGTGTCGCATTACCGCCCATTGCCCGTGCCATGACGTAACTCGCCGCAGCGGTTGGGGCTGAAGACATCAGCAACAAGATACCTAAATCCATGCCGCGAAAGCCCAACCACCAACCGCCCGCCGTAAACAACACAGGAATCAGTACCAACTTGCTGAATGTTGCCAATAAGGTTTTGCTCATCTCCTGTTTTAGCGTGTGAAAATCCAGCGATGCGCCGGTACACAACAAGGCCAACGGCAAGGTCATATCCGCCAGGGTTTCGCCTGCTTTCATCAGCAAGGCGGGCGGGCGCACATCCCACCAAGCAAACGGCAAGGCCAACACAATGCCAATAATCAACGGGTTGGTAACGATATTACGCAACATCCGCCCAACACCTTGGTGTTTATGCAAAGAACGGCTCAGGGTGATTACCCCCAGAATATTGAACAAAATGCTCAAAATTCCCACGTATAAGGACGCCGCTCCCAACGCCACCTCGCCATACGCATTCACACAATAAGCCAGACCGATAATCGCCATATTGGAACGGAAAATGCTTTGCACCACCACGCCGCGATCTTCCGGCGGTTGCACCGTGAAATGCACCAAAATTTCCGTCAGCAGAAACAAGACAAGCATCGCGACCAAACCATAAGCGATCAATGGGAAGTTAGTCGTCGCATCAATGTGGGTCTTCGCAATGCTGACAAACAGCAGCGCAGGCAATGCCCAGGTAAACACCAGCCGTGAACCGGCCTCAATAAACGCATCGCTGATCGACTGTCGCTCGCGGAGCCATGCCCCCAACGCCAGCAAAATAAAAATCGGCCCCGTGACCGACAAAGAAAACAGGATGGTGTTCCAGAATTCGAGCATTTCACACCTGCGTGCGTGCAAATAAACGCGAATAATTGCATGTAATGAGGCTTAATGTGCGATTAATTTTTGTAATTCACGCAAATCAAGTGTAAATTACAGCCATCTCGTCAGAAAATCATCACAGTTCATCGGATTATGGTCGGTGCAGATCAGGGCGGTAGCGTCTCTTCCATAGCACTTAGATCATATCGGCTGGGCTGCGCACACTGATACCGGGTGTATTAAGAACGTGGGTGTAGATCATGGTGGTCGACACATCCGAATGCCCCAACAATTCCTGCACGGTGCGGATATCGTAACCGGATTCCAGCAGATGGGTAGCAAAGGAATGGCGGAAGGTGTGGGTGGTCGCGTGCTTGGTGATCCCCGCCTGTTTCACGGCGCGGCGGATAATCTTCTGCAAACTGGTTTCATGCAGATGATGACGGCGCACCAACCCGGTACGCGGGTCAACGCTGACCGCACTGGCAGGAAACACGTATTGCCAGCGCAACTCCCGCGCCGCATTCTGGTATTTCTGGCTCAAGGCTTCGGGCAAATACACTTCGCCAAAACCGTTACGCAAATCAATCTGATGCAAACGCGCCACCAAGGCAAGCTGTTCTTTCAGCGCCTCCTTAAAACGCTCCGGCAATGGCACAACCCGATCTTTGCCGCCTTTGGCATTACGGATATGCAATTGGTTGTAATCGAAATCGACATCCAGCACCCGCAAGGTCACGCATTCCATCAGCCGCAAACCACCGCCATAGAGCAAACCTGCCATCAGATGGTGTGTGCCCTTGAGTTGCTGGAAGACGCGGCGCACCTCTTCGCGGGATAACACCACCGGCAATTTGCGCTGGCGCTTTGCCCCGATGAATTCATCCAGATCATCCAGCGGCTTTTGCCACACCTGATTAAACAAAAACGCCAAAGCATTTAACGCCTGCTTTTGCGTAGACACCGAGACATGACGCTTCAGCGCGAGATATTCCAGATAATGCTTCACGTGTTGCCCATTAAGGTCACGCACATTATCGGGTTTGTGGAAATAGAAAAACCGTGAAACCCACAACTGATAAGTTTGTTCCGTGCGGATGGAGTAATTTTTCAGGCGTATCGCCCGCACCACTTCGGCAATCGCAGGCTGATAACGCTGGTAAAGCTCATGGGAACAACGCTCCTCGCCGTCGAGCGTCGCCAGGCCATCCAGCACATTGCTGTAATCGCGGGCAACGGTCGCATGATCCACTTCTAGGGGCTTCGCTGACTCACGCCAGTACTCCCAATCGAAATCACGCGCCCAGGGGAGCTTCAGCGCCAGACTAAACAGAATCCGTATAGCATCGACCACCTGCCCAAATTGCCAGGGTGATAGGCGGCTTTCACGCCCCACTTTGTTCAGAAACTGTTCCACATGATGCGGGGTGTGGGTACGAATGTGTTCATCGGGAAACTCGGCAATGTACTGCTTGGTACGCAATACATACCATGAGACAACACCCTTCTTAACATTTTGTTTCAAAAGAAAAAGTGAATAGTTTTCCCAGAACTCATGGGAATACGCCATTGTTGATTCGACTGGGGTTCGTGTATGCTTCTTATCCATGAAAATCAGTGCCATTGGGGATACACAACGCATGATAATCCGAGACTATACGGAAGGCTTTACGAACAGGATAGGCGGCGTCTGCTCACTGATTATCCGCAGGCTGCCTAGTCTGTTAGACATAGATTCCGCCCAATAAACTGTTAATTGCTTTCGCTCCTCCCTCTGTTCTCCCTCCTTTAGATACGTTCTGTATCGCACTATTCAAATTTGTATACCGTTGTTTTTGTATTCGCTTATAAACCTTTACCCAAGCACCAATCTGGGGCTTGGTGCTGGGGACGCTCCTTGCGTCGCCTAGGGGTTTGTTTATGGCGATTTTTTTTATTCTGTGGAACCCACAAGGTTAGAGTCCCACCCTGCATGGACAGGGTGAGAATGTTTAGGATTAATCTATTTCCATTTCGTAGATAGCTGTTAGAACTTCTGGCATTTTTTGAATTTGTTTAGTCCCTAACAAGAAAACCAGATTGTCTTGAATCAAAGACCTTAG
>NZ_FNQP01000027.1 GCF_900107695.1 Thiothrix caldifontis
TCGCGGTTTCCAGAAGTGCCAACGTATGGCGAATTTTGTGTGAAATCTACGTCAAATTACTGATTATCCTCATCCAACACTGGATCATGCTCACCGGATTGTGGGAAATACCCCAGCGCAGCCTCACCAAAGGTGTTCAAGCCATTCAGGAACAGGCTTCCCATCTTGCCGCCTGCATCGCTGAGCGACGCAGCTTGATAAAATGCCTCAAGCAACTGGCAAAACTCTTCGCTTCTTCAACCGCTTGCCGACAAAACAAACGGAGGAAAAAACCTAATAATTGGATGAGATTACAGCAAGTTAGGGAATGGAGGGCTTAAAGTTGATGCGTATAGGGGTATAAAGATTGTTGCCTTCATCCAAGGCATTATCACGCGCCAATTCTTGCAGGGTTTTGTCGATCAAGGTGTCGCTGACGTGTTGCTTGCGTAACCACGCGCTCAGGTAATCAGGTTCGATATTGCGGTTGTTGGCGCGTTTTTCCCAATTGCCCAGATACTCGTAACCGAGTTTGTCTTGAAACAAACGGATAACGCGATTTTGGGTAATGCGCTCGCGGTCACTGACGTTACTCATGCTTGCTCTGTTTTGCCCGTGGATAACAAGGGTTTATTATGCCGAAAAGTGCATCACCATGCCTGTGTTTTATCGCTAGCTATCCAAATTTGCATGAACTTTCTATTGCCAATAGAATCTAATTATGATGATTTATCAACACAGGGGGATTTATGTCTAAGCTAGACCAATTGACCAAGGAATATCATGAGTTAGAACGCCAGCTAAAGACTGCTGACAGGGAACGTAAGCGCCTTACGGAGCAAATGGAACGCATCAAAGCTGCTATTGCGAAAGAGAAATCAAAATAGCTAACCATCTAAAAAACCCAGCATTTGGCTTGGGATTGCCAAGCTAAATGCGCTTGATCAAGTAATCAATAAAATACTTAAGCCTTACTTTTGATTGAGGAGAAACATCATCAGGTGTTCTTTCTAGTAGGTATGACAAGGCAGTCTCATACAGCTCAACATCAAAACCAATGCTAAAATAAGGTTCATCCATTATTTTCTTACTATCCTGCAACAAACACACTTCCAACTGACCAATAAATTGTGAGACATCTAATTGAAAATCTTCAATTTCCTCTTCGGTTTTAGGTATTTTCTGTACATTCAACTGACTTTTATAATTGGTTATCGCCTTTGTGCTAATTCGCTCTGCCAACACATTTCTATTGTCTGATAACCAATCAGCAACATCTCTGTAATCGGAAATACATTCAGATTTTAGCTGATCTCGTTCACTAGAAACACGTTGCATTTTATTAATAATATGTTGAGTGTCATTCTCTAACTCATTAATACGTGCTGTTATAACTGCATCAAAATCATCAACCAAACCGTCATCCAATCCATTATTCATCATTCGACGACTAATTATTTCCTTCATGCCTAAATATAACAAATCTTCTCGTGAATTTATTTTACAAATTGAAATATGATCCGCATCCAATGGCACAGGAAGCTCTTGAGAAAAATTACCAATAGCACTGGACTCGCTAACAATCATCTTTCCAAAAGGTACAATTTTACCAAGCCCAAGCAAACCTTGTTTTTTCACACGAACTTGTTTGGTTTCGTAATAAGATATACATTGAATTTTTTTTCGTTGCACATAGTTTTTAAATCCATTTGCAAGGTAACGCAAAGCAGATTCATCTTTTTGTAGTTGCCGAACAATTTCATTGCGACGCACGAAAAAACGAGCATACTCAAATATATTGGCAAGTTCAGAGCCATTATGAGGAACAGCCAGAAAAATTATATCTGTACAATTATCCGCTATTTTTCGATATTTTTTAGAGTTTTCTTGTTCGGCTGAAGTTAACAGGTATTTCGCAATTAAACCACCCATACTATGGGTCACTAAAATAAAAGGTTTTTCACCAATTTTATTGACTGAAAAATGATGTAACAAATTAAATGAGCGATCTTGCATCGGCATTTCATCTTCTACCCAACGGGTAGGGGAAGCACCATAACCAACCGTCCACACACCAACGTTTTTAATATCTTCCGCCAACCAAGCAGGCCAGAATTTTTTAGGATCATCATCAGCTTGCCATGTTGTGTAAGCATCGCCACCCAAGCCGTGGATGAAAACGACGTCCAATACCTTTTTCTGGGGCGCTGTTGTATCTTCTGCTACTACAGGAAAGACGCCATTCAAGTGTGAGTTATCCATAAGAAACTAGCCCGCATTCACATAATCATTAGTTAAACAATCAATATTATAAATTAAATATATTAATTGCCATCCATCATCAATGCTATTTTTTGATCATATATAACATTATATACAAAAGTACAGCATGATTTTTATCAGGTTCTAATGTCTACTTCTTGCACAAACCCCACATCCTCATACAAATCGCGTCGGCACACTCACGCTAATACTGATAAATCAGAACCTTATCAAGGTGTTTAGGGTGCATCAGTTTGGCTTTACGGGGTACTACTTAATGTCCTGCGTCGTTTGTAATATCCGCGCAAAAATCTTTTCCATCTTGCCGTATTCGACTTGCACGCCGTCGATATTTGCCTGAATCCATTCGTCTTTGGTGACATCACGCCAATCCAGACGATAGCCAGATGACAGTGCCAGATGCTCAAAGAAAATACGTTGCACTCGTCCGTTTCCTTCCCGAAACGGGTGCAACATATTGAATTCACAATAATGTTCAGCAAGTTTAGTTGCTAAGCCAGCAGGTAACAAATCTTTCAGCCAGTGATCTTTTTCAAGGTTTCTAAATAGCTTGGTAGCTTCTGGTTCAATGCGGTTACACGTACAGAAGCGTGTGCCACCTTTTGAAATATCAACTGTTCGTATCTCACCTGCCCATTCATAAACATCTGAAAATAAAGCGTAATGAATTTTCTTAAACGTTTGCAACGTATAAGGCGGTGATTGATAAGTCACTCGCTCAATGGTAAGACTGGTAATATCACACTCTGCCTGTTCAAAAATACTCGCATCCGTTATGCCGAGCTTATTTTTTAATACCGCCGAACTCGGATAACAATAATAATCATGGATAGCATCGTATTTATCCATATCAAGCAGCCCGGTATTTAGCCAAAACATCCGCTAATGATGTTTCTGGTTTTTGCATTGGCATGTGGATGCCTTCCAGACGTGAACTATGTACAAAGTTCTCTCGCTTTGTTT
Source organism: Thiothrix caldifontis (assembly GCF_900107695.1). GTDB lineage: Bacteria > Pseudomonadota > Gammaproteobacteria > Thiotrichales > Thiotrichaceae > Thiothrix > Thiothrix caldifontis. Next base: position 3,226 of record NZ_FNQP01000027.1, read on the forward strand.
GTTCGTACAGATCAAACGGCGATGGTTTGGTAGACCCCACCACCAGCCGCGTCCTCCCCGTCAGCAACTCCTGCATCATCCCCTGCTTCATCGCCTTGGTCTTCGCCAGCCGCTGCTCCAATGCCGCAATGTCCTCATCCATCGCCGACAACACCCCCGCAATCGCCGCTTGCTCCTCACTAGGCGGACAGAATACAGACAAAGCAAGAAATGCAGGCTTAGCAATATTCTTCATAGAGCCACTAGTTCCCGTCGCTATTTCTTTAATTGCCAGATGAAACTTTGAATAGCCAAGAAGTAATACCAACCATTTCACATTAGTCTTTTCACTTCTGAGATAAATCGACCAAAGTCTATCTGGAACAAAAAGAAATGGATAACTTTTATCAACATAACCGCATTCACCAACTAAAGATGGTGTATTCATTCGGCTAACAATAATACTATTAGCATGGGGATTTATTTTTGCTCTTTTAATATCTGTTGCAGAAATTTTTTTTGACTCTTGAGGAAAAAACCGTCCATTGTAAACTGCTGAGGTTTTCAGAATCGCACTCGTTTCCTCATCATAATCATCACTATCAATAGAATTTACACTTACTCCAGCGATAAGTTGCCTAATTAATTCACTCAGAGGAACAACCTCCCAATCCTCCGGTATTTCCCCCAACTCGCTCGACTTCATGCCTTTGCCTTCACCAAAACCCGCCAGCCGTTGCTTTCCGGTCAAAAGCTGCTGCATGGTGGCGGTTTTAATGTCGCGTTTTTTGGCAATCTGGGCATTGAGCGACGCAATCAGAGCATCCACATCAGAAAGAACGATAGCAATAGCGGTTTGTTCTTTTATAGAAGGAAGTATTATAGGGAAACTTTTAATATCATTACTTGTGATATTAGGATCTTTTCTGCTACTGCTCGCAACGCTTTTCCAATAATCAACTTTAAAGTTTAAGTAGTGCAAAGCATAATGTGAAACAATGAGCTTGTCATTTGGTATAACGGCAGAAAGTGCTTGATTAATTGTAGCGGGAGATAGCAACAAGCCTGTTCTACCTATTTGATTAAGTCCACCATACATTGCAACTAAAATCGTTTCAGATGGGTGCAAAGTCAAACAGGTTTCACTCATTGCGGACTGAGTAACTTTCTCCTCAGTTTCATAGATATATGAATTATTTAGATCGGTTGTTTTTACCCAAAGAAAAACACCATTAGCAAAATATTTTTCTTGTTGGCTTCTACTGGGTGTAGTTCCTCCACCAAAAGATGCAACATCACCTAATGATTTAACTTCCCAGTCTTCGGGGATGATGCCGACTTCGGTTTGTTTGTAGCCTGCGGGGATGGTGGCGTTAGTCATCGAAGTCTCCTTGCTGGGTAAGCTGCACTTGTACCCACTCGCGTTCACGTTCTAATTCGTGCTTAAGTTCTTCCTCAGTTGGCAGGTAAGGCAGGTACTTCGCCGCAAACAGTTGTTGGCTGTCGGTCAACACGGAATACTTAACGATGGCTTCGCTTTTCTGACTGCACAGAATCAACCCAATCGTAGGATTATCATCATCGCCCTTTTTGTGTTGGTCATAGATACGCACATAAGTATCCATTTGCCCCACATCCTGATGATTCAGCTTGCCTATCTTCAAATCAATCAGCAAAAAGCATTTCAGTTTAAAATGGTAAAACACCAAGTCGATATAAAAATCCTGATCAGCAGTCCGCACCCGTTGCTGACGCTCCACAAACGCAAATCCCTTACCCAGCTCCAGCAAAAAGCGTTGCAAGTTGTCGATCAAGCCCTGCTCTAAATCGCTTTCCAACATATGTTTTGACGGCAAGTTCAGGAAGTCTAAAATATAAGGGTCACGCAAATAATCTTTTGCATTCTGTTGTAAGGCAGCAGTTCTTTCCTGTGCCTCTTGAATAATGGGTGCAGGGTCTTTGCTTGATAAACGTCGCATATTGCGCAAATTGCTGACATCAAAGCCCTTGCCGAACTGCTGGGTAAGGTGTTGCGCAATCTGCTGCAACTGTTGCGTACCGTAAGCTGCCCGTGCCTGCCCTTGCTGTTCATGCTCGACAATTACGCGCCCCATCTGCCAATAGCTTTGCAGCATCACACTATTGACCGATTGCTTTAACTGTCCTCGACCTTGCTCAATGATCAGGCTAAGGCTCTCAATCAAGGGTTGTATAGAGAGGGCAACATCGGTCTGTTTGGAAGAATTATTCATCACCATGACAACCCCATCGCTTGCAAGTGTTTGGCAACCGTAGCACTGAGCGCGGCAGTTTGTTGTTCCAGCGTTGGCAGTGGTTGCGCGTAACGCTCATGCAGTTGCTTCAGGCGGTTGGCGAATTGCTGAATCATGCGTTCGATGTCAGACCGTACCCGCGCTTCCAGCGTTGCCAGCCATTTCTTTTCGACCATCAACACCTTCATATCGAACTCGTCCAGCTTGCCGTATTGTTCCAGCACTTGCTGATTGAGCTTTTCCTGCGCCTCTTTGACCGCTTTTTTGGCTTGCCCCTCAGCCTCCAACAATGTCAGCCACGTTTCAATGATTTGAATATCAGCAACAATCCGCTCTTGTTCCCCCTCTACCTCTGGGAGAGGGGGCCGGGGGGTGAGGGTCTTCAACATCTGCCAATCTTCACGCTGCTGCTTCAAGGTTTTACGCGCCGTTGCTGCCTCAGCAAGTTTTCGCAGATAATCATCCAGCACACGGTTTTCCGCTGGAGTGTAGCTATCCGTCAGCCGCTCTTTCACATCCTTGGCAGCAATTTTGCCCTTGGCATTTTTGAAGTCCGCCAGCACTGGCTCATCTTCCAGCGCACGGATGCGATTTTCCGCAGCATCCAAAGCCTTACGCTGGCTGTCGTACTGCGCAAAACCCGCTTTGTCGAAGGCTTTCCATGCCAAATCTTCATTGTCTGCCAGCTCTTTTTCAGCTTCGGCTTTATTGCTGACATCCTTCAACACACCATCTTCCCCGCCATGCTCTTCCTGATGCTCGGTGAGGGCTTGCGTCGCTTCATCCTGCACCTGTTGCAATGCATCCAGCGCCGCCTGTTCAGCCGCAAAATAGTGTTCGATCATCAAACTCGGCGCGATAAAATCCATCTTAAACTTTTGCGCACTCTTACCGCTGCCCACCACCAAATCCGGTTTTTCAACATCCTTATCCTTGTCATCTTTGCGCACCAGACGCACCAACGCAGGCGGCGACCAGCCTTCTAGCGCGAGCATGTACACATCGTCTTGGAAGGTTTCTGTCCAGTAATCCATTAAAATCTGGTAAACCGCGTACTTGTCGAGCAACGGCGCACCCGTAAACGTCAACAACAAATCCTCTGACAACTCACGGATTTTGTCTTTGGGCTTGATCCCTTGCGACAAGGCTTTCAAACCATCCACATGCCGCGCCCGCCATGCCGCGAAACGTTGCATCGCCTGATCCGCAAATGCCTGATATTCCTCACCCGCCAGAATCGTGCGCTTAAAATCGTTGGCGGCACACTGGCTACGGAAATAGGTTGGGCGTTGGGTATCGGCTTGAAAAAGCTGTTTGCGCAAGGTCGGGAATTGCTGCCAGTAATGTTCCAGCAAATCCAGATCGCGCTGCGGAATTCCGCCCTGCAAATGCGCGTCAAGGTCGTGAATATCTTCCGGCTCAGAGGCATCAATGTAACGCGGGATATTCAGGTTATACCCATTCCCCGCAATCTCTGCCAACGTCACCATGCGGCTATAGCGTGCTACTTCGCCTTGCTTGGTGAATACATCGACGATTTGGTGAATGTCTTGGCTACGCAGGCGGTTCTTGTTGCCATCCTTGATAAAGCCCTTGCTGGCATCCACCATGAAAATGCCTTTACGGGCGTGGGCATCTTCCTTGTCCAGCACGATAATGCAGGCGTGAATCCCCGTGCCGTAAAACAGGTTGGCAGGCAAACCGATAATGCCTTTGATATACCCTTGCTTCACGAGATTCTGGCGAATATCCGCCTCGGCATTGCCCCGAAACAACACCCCGTGCGGCAAAATCACCGCCGCTTTGCCCGTGCTTTTCATGGATTTGAGAATGTGCAACAGAAACGCATAATCGCCGTTTTTTGAAGGCGGTACGCCGTATTCAAAGCGCCCAAACGGGTCTTCCTCGACATTCACCCCGTTAGTCCACTGCTTATTGGAAAACGGCGGGTTTGCCACCACGAAATCGAAGGTTTCCAGCGTATCGGCTGATTTCAGAAACAGCGGATTTGCCAGCGTGTTACCTTGCTGAATGTCAGCGTCGGCATTTTCATGCAGGATCATATTCATCTTCGCCAACGCGGTGGTGGCGTTGTCGTTTTCCTGTCCGTATAGCGTCAGCCCATTCGGGGCTTGGTCAGCCACTTTCAGCAATAAAGAGCCAGAACCGCAAGTCGGGTCATACACGGTTTTGTCTTGGGTGGTATGTGGCGTAATGCCGATAATTTTTGCCAACACCTGCGAGACTTCCGACGGCGTATAGAATTGCCCCTTGCTCTTGCCGGATTGCACCGCGAAATGGCGCATCAGGTATTCATACGCATCACCCAGCAAATCGTCGTCGGTAGCGCGGTTGCCGCCCAAAACCAAACCTTCAAAAATACCGATCAGTTTGCTGAGGCGGTCGATCATGTCCTTACCGCTGCCTAACTTGTCGGGGTTGTTGAAATCGGCGTTATTGATGACGCGCTTAAGGTGGTTTTCTTCGGCGAGTTTGTCGATGACCATCTGCACGCCTTCGCCAATATTGGGCTTGCCCTTGAGCTTAACCATATCGGCGAAGGATGCCCCTTCCGGCACGTCAATCAACGAATCTGCCTGCCCCGCCTTGTCCGACACGTATTTCACAAACAACAAGGTGAGGATGTAATCCTTGTATTGGGAAGCGTCCATGCTGCCGCGCAACACGTCGCAGCTTTCCCACAGGGAGCGGTAGAGTTCGGTTTTTTTAATAGCCATGCCATTCCTGAACAACAATAAGGGAAACAGAAAAAGCATTATACCCAATACCCAGACCCGATAACCCCACAAAAGCTTCGTTTTTTAGCACTTCCCTGCATCCATAACGCATACTCGACCGTACAAGTAAGGTATAGGTTTAGACAAAGGAAGTGCGGAATATGTACAAGAAACGTGTGGCAATTATTGGTTCAGGTATTACAGGGCTTGCATCCGCATGGTTATTGCATCAACAGTACAACGTCACCCTGTTTGAAAAAAATGCCTATCTCGGCGGGCATACCCACACCATCGACGTACCTGAACAAGACCGCCAAATCCCTGTTGATACCGGTTTTATCGTCTACAATGACCGCAACTACCCCAACCTGATTGGGCTATTCGCACAACTCGGCATTCCCACCCGTGACACCGATATGTCGTTTGGGTTTTCGCTGAATCAAGGCGAATTGGAATATTCCGGCTCTAGTCTCAATACCCTGTTCGCACAACGCAAAAACTTGTTCCGCCTAAGCCACTGGCGCTTACTCAAAGAAATCATGCGCTTCAATAAAGTCGCACACCGTTTGCTCGAAAACCCCGTTGCAGTGCCCAATATGAGCTTGGGTGAAATGCTCGACGCGCACCAGTTTTCCCGTGAGATGCGCGAACACTATTTACTACCAATGGGAGCCGCCATTTGGTCGTGTCCCGTTGAGACCATGCTAACGTTTCCCGCGCTCAGCTTCCTCCGCTTCTTCGCCAATCACGGTTTGATTGATCTCCACAACCGTCCCCAGTGGCGCACCGTTTGCGGAGGAAGTTCTTTTTATGTCCGTAAACTTCTCGCCGCAATGGGCGATAAGCTTCAACTGCAATCCGGCGCAATCCGGGTAGAACGTACTGCCACCCAAGCCAGCGTGTTCACCGCGACCGCCAAGCACGACTTTGATGCCGTCATTTTTGCTTGCCACGCCGACCAGGCCCTTGCACTGCTGGTGCAACCAACACCGGAAGAACAACGCATCCTCGGTTGCTTTCAGTACGAAAAGAATCAGACCTATTTGCACACCGACGCCAAGCTCATGCCCGTCAACCGCAACGTCTGGTCGTCCTGGAATTATCTTGCCACCAGCCAGCCCGAATCTCGCCAGCAAATGACCGCGACGTACTGGATGAATAACCTGCAAGGGCTGAACACCAGTAAAGACTATTTCGTCACCCTCAACCCCTACCTATTGCCCAGTGACGAACAAATTATTACCAGCATGACTTACGAACATCCCATCTTCAACCAAGCCGCCATGGATGCGCAGCCACAACTCGCCAACCTGCAAGGGCAGCAATGTTCATGGTTTTGCGGTAGCTATCACCGTTATGGTTTCCATGAAGACGCGCTCGCCTCGGCGGTTACGGTGTGTAAGGATTTTGGTATCACCCCGGTTTGGGTCAAAGCACAGGAAACGACTCCTCAACCTGTGCTTGCGCTTGCGATGGCTGGGGCGGTTGCATCATGAACATGCACGACGCAGCGGCTGTCTTCCCCTCAACAGTCATGCACAGTCGGCGTTTTCCGATGCAATACCGTTTCAGCTATCGCGTTTTTAGTTTATTGGTGGACATCGACCGACTCCCAGAAATCGGGCGTAACCCACTGTTTTCGATCGACCGTTTCAACCTGTTCAGCCTTTACCAACGTGACCACGGCGCACGCGATGGCAGCGCATGGCGGGGATGGGTTGAACAGGTGCTGCACAAGCAGGGGATTAGCGCCCCCATTGGCAACATCCAATTGCTGTGTTTCCCGCGTATCTTGGGGTATGGCTTTAACCCGTTGAGCCTGTGGTTCTGCCATGACACGACGGGCAACTTGCTGGCGGTGATTGGGGAAGTCCGCAATACCTTTGGCGAACACCATCATTACTTGCTGCATGAACAGGGAAAACCCCTCGCCCCCATCGTCACCGGCAGTAAGCAAAAGGTATTCCATGTTTCACCGTTTGTGGGAATGCAGGCACGTTATGAATTTTTTATTCATCAACCTCAGGACAAGCTGAATATCCTGATCCACGAATACGAAGGCGATGAATTAATGCTGATTGCCAGCCAACAAGGTCAGCGTGAAGCGTTTTCAACACGGGTATTGCTGCAATGCTTTGCGCGTATCCCCTTACAAAGTCTCAAAATCATGGCGCTTATCCATTGGGAGGCGCTCAAAATCTGGCTTAAAGGCGGCACATTCCACCGTAAACCCGCCCCACCGACTGAGGAGATCACCTGAATGCCGCTAGAAACCACCTTACCCCGCCCACTGGTTGCTGATTTTGGGCATTTGCCCACCTTTAAACGCTGGCTAATGGGGGTTCTTGCCCGTATCCAACATGGCAGACTCACCATTCACCTTGACGGCGAACGTTACGTTGTCGGGCATAGTGATGAACTCCACGCCACTATTCGTATTCACCATCCGTTACGCCTCGCCCTCAAATGCTTGGGTAAGGGTGACTTAGGGTTTGGCGAAGCCTATGTCGCGGGCGATTGGTCTAGCGATCACCCTGCCGCATTACTGACCTTGTTATTACGCAATTGGGAAAAGTTCGGTAATACGCTCGACAACCGCAAACTGTTACGCAAACCTGCCAACTGGTGGCACAACTTACGCCGTAACAGTGTGCACAATAGCCGCAAGAACATTGCGCACCATTACGACATGGGTAACGATTTCTACCGTGAATGGCTTGATGCCAGCATGACCTATTCTGCCGCGCTCTATACCGCACCGGAAATGACGCTGGAACAAGCGCAACGCGCCAAATACCAGCGCATCCTCGACGAATTGCAGGTACAACCGGGGCAAACCATCCTCGAAATTGGTTGCGGCTGGGGTGGCTTTGCGGAACTAGCAGCAGAATACGGTTGCAAGGTGCATGGCATTACCCTCTCCCGCGAACAATTGGCATGGGCACGACACCGCTTGGCACGCTTCGGCACGCAAACCCAAATGGAATTGCGTGATTACCGTCACTTGCAAGGCAGTTACGACCACATTGTCTCCATTGAAATGTTTGAAGCAGTTGGCGAACAGTATTGGGAAACCTATTTCCAAACCTTGCAACACCATCTGAAACCCGGTGGACGTGCCGTGCTGCAAATCATCACCATTGGCGATGCATGGTTTGAAACCTACCGATCAAGGGCAGATTTTATCCAGCGTTATGTGTTTCCGGGTGGCATGTTACCTTCCCCCTTACGCTTGGATACGCTGATTACAGATAACAACCTTAAACAAATCAATCATATTAGCTTTGGCAAAGACTATGCGCGTACTCTGGCAGAGTGGGATCAGCGGTTTATTGCCGCTCTGCCTACTCTGCGCCCGTTGGGATACGACCAACGTTTTGAACGGCTGTGGCGTTATTACTTGGCTTACTGCGAAGCGGGGTTCAACGAGGGGCGTATTGATGTAATCCAAACCACCTTGGAGAAACCGCTGTCATGACCGCTGCCCATTATCGCCAGTTGCTATTCTACGGCTTACCGGGGCTACCGCTGGCGATGTTGGGTTTGCCGTTGTATGTGTATTTGCCCTCGTTTTATGCGCAAGACTTAGGCTTGTCGTTGAGTGTGGTAGGGATGGCGCTACTGGCGGCACGTGGCTTGGATGTGATTACCGACCCACTGATCGGCTGGCTGAACGACAAAGTGCAAAGCCGGATGGGGCGGCGTAAGTTATTTATGTTATTGGGTTTACCCTTATTACTGGTGGGTTTGGAGTATTTGCTGCGCCCTAGCGGTAAGGTCGATGGGTTGTATTTGTTTGCCTGGTCGTTCGTCACCTATCTGGGGTGGACATTTATCAGCATTCCTTGGCAAGCATGGGGGGCAGAAATGACCCGTGATTACCACGGCAAGAGTGCGCTTTCCGCCAGCCGGGAAGGGTTTGCCATTCTCGGTACGGTGGTCGTGATTAGTTTACCGTTCTTCGTCGGCTCTCAGGCTGCGGTGACTACGTTGGGCACATTGGCAACGTTGCTGTGGTGGCTGTTGCCATTGGCGTTACTGCCTGCCTTGCTGTGGTTGGTGGAGCGCCGTCAAGAGCGTCGGTTCGCGCCCTTGCGCAAGGTGGGTAGCATTCTCTCTGCACATCCAGCGATACGCCAGTTGCTGCCCGCTTACTTTATTAACAGTTTCGCCAATGCCTTGCCCGCTACCCTGTTCATTTTGTTTGTGACGCATGTATTGCAAGCACCGGAACAGGTGGGCGTGGTGCTGCTGGTTTACTTCCTCAGCGGTGTTCTTGGTCTACCGCTGTGGTTGTGGTTGGCACGGCACGTCGACAAAAGTCGGGCATGGGCATTGGCTCTTATATTATCCGTGTTGGGGTTTGCGTTTGTGCCGTTGTTGGGTGTGGGCGATACCGCATGGTTCATAGCGATTTGCGTCGTCAGTGGCTTGGCGTTAGGGGCAGATGTGGCATTACCAGCGTCAATGCAAGCGGATATTGCCCAGCAAATGCAGCATCAGGGCAACCCCAATACGGGATTGCTGTTTGGGGTATGGGGTTTGTTGACCAAATTGGCGCTGGCTTTAGCCGTAGGGATTGCGTTCCCGTTATTGGATTGGGCGGGGTTTGTAGCGGATGCCAGTACTCAAACGGCGTTTACCTTAACCAGCATGGCCTTGTTATATGCCGGTTTGCCGGTATTGTTAAAAGCGTGGGTGATTTGGCGTATGTGGAACTTTCCATTTAGTGAAGTCGATTTTCGTGATTATTGGGAGATGAGTTATGCGAATGCGCTCTATGCTGCTTACCCTTCTGCTCTTCATCGTGAGCGGGTGCAGCAGCATGAAGATTGAAGACTACGCGAATTTTGAACCAAAATTTGACCTGTTTGAGTATTTTCAGGGCAACACCCGTGGTTGGGGCATGTTTCAGGATCGCGGCGGCGCGTTAAAACGCCAGTTTGTGGTCGATATTAAAGGCGAAGTTAGCCCCAATGGTGAGTTGGTAATGACAGAAGATTTTGTGTGGAATGATGGCGAAAAGTCGCAGCGTGTTTGGCGCATCCGCAAGCAAGATGCACACCGTTACAGCGGGCGGGCGGCAGATGTGGTCGGCGAAGCCAAAGGCGTGGCTAATGGTAATGCGCTCAACTGGCAATACGATTTGAAGCTACCAGTAGATGGCAAAGTGTGGCAGGTGAGTTTCGATGACTGGATGTTCTTGCAACCCGATGGTGTATTGCTAAACCGCGCCAAGATGAGCAAGTTCGGGCTTACCTTGGGTGAAGTGACAATTGCATTTCAGAAACGTTAACGGAGGCTATGATGGTCACATTACGCACAATATTGCTGGCGGCACTGCTGCTAACACCCGGCATGGGGTCGGCAAATGTTCCGGTAGGCTTAAAACCTGTGGGGCAAGGCGAGGCGTTTTACCTGAAAGTGATCAAAGTGTACGATGCGCAACTGTCGGTCAGTAGCAATGCCAGCCGTGACACAGTGTTGGATGCCAACGTATCACGCTGTTTAAAGCTGGATTATGCGCTGGATTTGACGGCAGATAAGTTTGCCTTGGCGGCGGATACGATCCTGAAACGCCAACATGATGCAGCGACCTTACAGCAATTAAAACCACAGCTTGAGCAATTGCATCGTGCGTACCAAGACGTAAAACCCGGTGATGTGTACCAGATGTGTTACGACGCAAAGCAGCAAACCACCACATTATTGCTGAATGGCAAGACATTGACCAAGGTGAAGTCGGCGGAATTTGCCAGCGCGTACTTTGGGATTTGGCTGGCTGAGAAACAGCCGATTGCGCAGCGTTTGCGGAGTGATTTACTGAAGTCATTGTGAAACCCCATCAACCAACCACCATGCTGCAAAAGTTTTACCAGCATGGTTAACCTTTTAATTAGCCATCAACCTCCCCCGCAACCAGCGCATCACCCACCCCAACACTGGTAACTTGCTATACACATGCTCCGCCGGATCCCAATAATCCACATGCTCCACCGCCAAGCCTTCATCATTAAAATGCACCACACTCGTACCGGGGATTTCCCACCTCTCCCCTTTCAAGGTCTGAAAACGGTAATCCCAACGAATAAATAACGTTTTTTCGGTTAAGGCATGATCCACAATCGTAAAACGTGAATGCTGGGTGGTAGCAAACATATGTGCAAACACCCGTGTAATCGACACCACCCCACGCACATCATTAAACGGGTCTTTAAACCGCGCATCTGCCGCAAAAATCCCCGCCAATTGTTCCAACCCATCCGCTTGCAAGGTCGTAAAGGTCTGCAAATAACGGTTCACGTGCTCCATCATGCTGCTCCCTTAGTCAGTTTGAAATACAACCAATACGGCAAAATACGCAACAGTTTCATCAAATAAGCAAAGCGCTTAGGAAAAACAATCTCGAAATTTTGACGCGGCAAATCGCGCATAATTGCTTGTGCCGCATCTTCGGCCTCCATCAGAAACGGCATTTTGAAATCGTTTTTATCGGTCAGCGGCGAACGCACAAAACCAGGGTTAACCACCCGCAGTAACACACCCTTAGCTTTCAACTCCAGGTGCAACGATTCCGCCAAGCTGATCACCGCCGCCTTGCTGGCACTGTAAGGGGCAGATTTTGGTAAACCGCGATACCCCGCAATACTCGCCGTTAACAAAACTTGCCCCCGTCCTCGTGCCAACATCAACGGCAAGATGGCATCCAGCCCGTTCACCACCCCCAGATAATTGATGTCACACAGCTTGCGGAACAACCCAATATTGAAATCCGCCAAGGGCATCGGCGTATAATCCCCCGCATTCAGCACGCACAAGTCGATTTCGCCCAACTCGCGGGTAATCGCCGCTGCCGCTTCATGCAGGCTCGACACATTGGTCACATCCAGCGTATAGGGGTGCAAGGCTGGGTTTTGCGCTTGCATCGCCCTTAACGGCTCCAGTCGCCGGGCGCTAATCGCCACCTGCCAACCGGCTTGTGCCAACTGGAACGCCAGCGCCTGCCCGATACCCGAACTTGCCCCCACCAGCCACGCGACAGACTGCGCTTTCATCACACTGCCACTCCCGCTGCCACCAATAACAGCACCACAATCACCGTCAAATGCAGACGCATTTTCCCGTAATCTGCCGACAAATGCTTAAACAGCAGCAGCGAGTCCACGATATAAGCCAACGCCACCAACCCAGCCAACACGAACAACGCCCATTTAATCGGCAACAACAAAGAAAACCACGCCAGTACACTGGGCACAACACTAAACAGCAACAACTTGCCCAAGTCACGCTCATCCAGCGTATCCTGCATCCCCAACGCCACACCCCAATGCACCGCACCGAGGAAGCTCAGGATAATCGCCGCATACGCTGCCAGCCACCAATCCAGCCGCACATTTTCCAACAGCGGCAAACCAGACCCCAGCAATAACGCCACCGTCAGGGCAAAAAACGGCACTAAGCCGCCGTAACCTAACCACCACATCACTTTGGGCAAAGAACGTTTAGGGTACATGAGAATCTCCTTTTCTGGCTTGTTGGACGTATACAGGATTGTAGCCTGTGTACGGCGTTATTCCTGCTTCACAAAAATCAGTTTGTCAGTGGCAAAACCAAGGCTTTTCGCCTTATCCATCACTCGACTTGGAAACCTGTCACTGGCGTTATGCCGTCTGGAATGCCGACACAGCCGGACAACAACAGTGCCAAACCCAGTAGCCATGCGTAAGATAATTTTCTGTACAACTTCATAAAAAACTCCTTGTAAAGTGTAACGATACTAGCACCAATATTGTACATTACTGATAATCAGCAGGAATACTGCGGTTTAAGAACACCACAACAGCACGCTTCAACCAATCAATACCGAACGCATCGAAATCGAGCCGTAAGCAAATCCCTCCACCGGATAACGAACTCGATCTCCTGCGTCCTTGAGTGCCAACGCATACAAGAGCGGCAAATAATGTTCACTGGTCGGTACAGCAAGCCGCGCATCCTCCCCAAACCCGACATAATCCAGTAACGGCTGATGCATCGCGCTGTTAATACCAGCGCACACTGCCTGATCAAAGCGTTGCGCCCAATCAAACGCATGATCTTCCGGCAAGACCATACGCCGTAAGTTATGCACAATGTTGCCGCTACACAGCACCAACACCCCTTCAGTACGTAAAAAAGCCAGTTGCTGCGCCAAGGCGTAATGAGCAGCGGGTGGCTGATCCGCATTCATGCTCAACTGAATCACCGGAATATCCGCCTGTGGGTACATCATCGCCAAAGGACACCATGCGCCATGATCCAACCCCCAGCTCTCATCCAACGCAATGCGCGTATGGCTAACCTGTTGCGCAATCCGTTTCGCCAAGGCTGGTGCGCCGGGTGCGAGGTATTGCATCTGGAACAATCGCGCATCCATACGCCCAAAATCGTGAAGCGTGCGCGGTTGCGGCATCGCTGTTACCAGCGTTTTACCGCGTGTCAGCCAATGCGCAGAAACCACCATGATTGCTTGTGGGCGCGGTAAACTTTGCGCTAATTGTCGCCATGCGCGGGTATAACGGTTATCGCTCAACACCAGCGTCGGTGCGCCGTGACCAATGAAAACCACCGGCATTTTTGGCAGATGATCAGCCATACAAATCCCCTTTATTCAACCCAAACAACACCAAGGTTTCTTGAAACACATTAGGAAAGGCTTATGTTTAAGCCATTACCCCACATTCTAAGGAATCCACACATGACCACCCCGAAAGTAACCTGCTTCCACGACGGCGAATGCCCCATCTGCAACCTCGAAATCAACGGCATGAAAAAGCTGGATACAGCGGGCAATATTCAGTGGATCGACATCACCCAAGAATCGGAAGCCTTGGCTGCGGCGGGGATTACCTACAAACAAGCGATGGAACGCATTCACGTCATCGGCGCAGACCAGCAAATGCAAACCGGGGTGCGCGGTTTTATCCAAGTGTGGAAACAACTGCCTTACTATCGACGCATGGCGGCACTCCTCGAACGCCTGCCGTTTTTAGTGCCTGTCATGGAAATGGGATATCGTGTATTTGCGTACTGGCGATTGCCACTCACGGGCAAAAAACGGGTTTCGTAGATTTAGATTTCATCATGACAAATCAATCGCGTGCTGCTTCAAATCATCCAACGACAATACCTGCAAACACGCCTGATGGGTGGCGCGAACCACCAATCTAGGGGCTTTCCCAGCCTCAAATGCCTCCAGCCAGCGACGCGCACACAAACACCAGCGATCGCCGGGCTTCAGTCCGGGGAAACCGTATTGTGGTTGCGGGGTTATCAAGTCATTACCCTGTTCACGGCTGTATTCCAGAAAATCGCGTGTCATCACCGCACAAAGCGTGTGTGAACCCACGTCTTGCTTGCTGGTATTGCAAGACCCGTCGCGGAAAAAACCCGTATTCGGTTGTGTGCTGCATACTTCGAGTTCTGTACCGAGTACATTGAGCGAATCCATCTTATCCATTACTGATGCTCCTGATGAGTGAAATCTGTCTACCATACTCGCTATCATACACTGCCTGCTGATAATTCAACTGCGCAATGCCAGCCAACTGCATAGACCGCCCCAACGAATTCGCCAACGCCGACGCAAACACCCGCTGGTAAAAAGGCAGCGATGCCACATAGACGGGCAATGCCGCTTCCAGCGTCGGACTCGCTTGCAACACCTGCTCCAAGGTTTCACGCCGGGTACGAATATAAGCCAGAAACACGGCATCGCGTGCAGTTTCTTCACTCAATTCCAACGTCCACGCCAAATCATCATGCAATTCACAGCACCCGATCACCTGATCAAACGTCGGCACACTCCATTGTTGCGGGAACACTGGCGAAAGCTGAAAACGTTCACCGTAGCGATACAACCAATACTTGCGCCCGCGCACGGGTTTGAAACTGAAGCGACTTTCCAGCACAAACATCGATGTAAACAAATCAGCCGTCTGCTGGCATTGCCCAGCGCCGCCAACACCGGCACTAGCCCTTTGCCTTGCGGATTCGGATTTTTCTGTTTCACGATCTCATTCCTAGCGGGTACGCTGTGATGGACAGACGAATCGCCCGACCAGAAAACCACGTTTGCCCAAATGTTTGGTGGTGCGCCCCGCCATGCGTTTACGCCACATCCGAAAACTGGACGGCTGCATCTGTTGGCGCATCAAATCAATCACCGCCGTTTCGTTCAAGCCGTAAAGCGTGTTAATGGCTTCAAACGGGGTACGGTCTTCCCATGCCATTTCCACGATGCGGCTCAAGTCAGCGTCATTGAAAGCAGTTTTGTATAACTTCATTTGAAAAATACCTTATAAACTCTCCCGATAATAGCACCAGACTTATACATTACTGATAATCAGCAGTAACATTGCGGTTTAAGGATTCAACAACGTACATGGCACACCACAAACCCACCCTACCCCACAAAACCTGCCCCATCTGCCAACGCCCGTTCGCATGGCGCAAAAAATGGGAAAAATACTGGGATGAGGTGAAATACTGTTCCGAACGCTGCCGCCGCAGCCGTGACACAGGCGCGACTCATGCGTAAATTGTGCCTAATTCTCGGCGACCAACTCGACCGCGCCTCACCGCTATTCAAAGACTTCGACCCGCAACACGATTGCCTGTGGATGGCAGAAGTTACCCAAGAAGCCACGCACGTCTGGTCACACAAGCAACGCATCGCGCTGTTTCTTGCAGCCATGCGCCACTTCGCTGCCGAACTCACCGTCAAACAATACCCGCTACACTACCTCAAACTTGACCAGCACCACGCCGCCAGTTTAGGCGAAGCATTGGCACAAACGTTGCAAACCACTTCTCCCGCCGAAGTCTGGCTGGTACGCCCCGGTGATTACCGCGTCTTGCTGGAAATTGTCGCCACCTGCAAACACTACAATACCCCGCTGAAACTGCTCAGCGACACCCACTTCCTGTCAACTCCCGGCGAATTCCGTCGCTGGGCAGGCGAACGCAAGCAATTGCGCATGGAATATTGGTATCGAGAACTGCGCAAACGCTACAATATTCTACTCGAAGACGGCAAGCAGCCCATCGGCGGCAACTGGAATTACGACAGCGACAACCGCAAATCCTTTCCCAAATCCGGTCCGACTGCCGTGCCAGCGCCCCCCAATTTTGCCACTGATAATATTACCCAAGAAGTCATTCGGCTGGTGAATGCACGTTTTCCCGATCACCCCGGCACACTCGATAGCCTGCAATGGTCGGTCACGCCCGTACAAGCGCAACAAGCGCTTACCCGTTTTCTCGATGAAGCACTGCCCCAATTCGGCGATTTTCAAGATGCCATGTGGCAACATCAGCCCTTCCTCAACCATTCCCTGCTTGCCAGCAGCCTCAACCTCAAATTGCTGAATCCGCTGGAGGTTATCCGCAAAGCCGAAGAACGTTATTGGCAACACCGCGCCCCCTTAGCCACTGTTGAAGGTTTCATCCGCCAAATTCTCGGCTGGCGTGAATACGTGCACGGCTTGTATTGGCAGCACATGCCCGACTGGTACGAGTGGAACGCGCTCGACGCACAACACGATTTGCCCGCGTTTTACTGGACGGGCAACACTGAAATGAATTGCCTGCGGCAAGCCATCGGGCAAACCTTGCAACACGGTTACGCGCACCACATTCAACGGCTAATGGTCACAGGATTGTTTGCGCAACTCTACGGCGTGAAACCAATGCAGGTACACGAATGGTATCTGGCGGTATACGTCGATGCGGTCGAATGGGTGGAATTGCCCAATACACTGGGCATGAGCCAGTACGCGGATGGCGGGCGCATGGCTTCCAAACCGTACATTGCCAGCGGCAAATACATCCAAAAAATGAGCAATTATTGCCAACATTGCCGCTTTAACTCCGCCAAAGCCGTGGGTGCAGATGCCTGCCCGTTCACCACGCTATTTTGGGATTTTCTCGATCGGCACGAAGCGCGTTTTGCCGCACACCCGCGCATGGGGTTTATGGTGAGTAATTTGCGCAAACTATCCGCAACGGAACGCAACGCAATTAGGGCGCAAGCAGTGAGTATCAGGGCATAGCATTGTCACACTCTTGTACAATTACCCGATATAAAGCAGGATTAATTGCAGGTCTTGTCGAGAATCACGACACTCAGGGTACAACCATTAGGAGGAGTTCAACCATGCGCATTTCAACCCTTGACCCCATTAGCCTAGAAGATTTTGCCAGCAATTGGCGGTGCAATTTCCCGACATCCACCTGATTCGTTTGGCGCGTCACACCGAAACATTGTTGCCATTGAGCATTGCAACACAAGACATTAGCTTCGATCTCACCGACGAAGCCAGCATGATTACCGCGTTGCAAAGCTTGCCGGACAACGCCGAGATTGATTGGGTTTTTATTGCTACTGGCTGGTTACACGACAACGATACTCAGCCCGAAAAAACATGGCTCAATCTGTACGCGGATCACCTGCTACGTTCGTTCACCCTGAACACCGTCAGCCCTATGCAAACCCGCCAATTGAGCGATTCGGGGCAACTTTTCGACTTCATGGGTTTGCCATTCGCGCCCTAAACTTTGTGACAGGAACTCCCCATGTACCGAGCCAAACTGCAAGCCCAACTCAAATCCCTCAGCACCGTTAACACCACCACGCAATGCTGGGAATGGCAGGGGCAAATTTCCAATAGCGGGCGCGGGCGTATTATGATCCAAGACGACGGAATGCCGCGCACAGTCGGTGCAGACGATGCCAGCTACATTGCGTTTTTCGGGGAAATCCCACCGAAATCCCTAGTACGCCAAACGTGTGGTAACCGCTTATGCATCAACCCCGAACACCTCGAACTGATGAAACTGCCATGACGACTATTGACGAAAAACACAATGCCAGCGTTCCTTCAGGGCGTTTAGCTCGCATGGCTCGACTCGGTTCACTCGCCACGGGCGTTGCAGGCGGTATGATCGCCGAAGGTGCGCGGCAACTCGCCCAAGGCAATCGCCCCAAAGTCAGCGACTTGCTGCTTACCCCCGCGAATGCCAAGCGTGTTGCCGACGAATTATCACGGCTGCGTGGGGCAGCGATGAAAGTCGGGCAACTGCTGTCAATGGACGCAGGCGATATGTTGCCCGCCGAACTCACCGACATCCTCTCGCGGCTGCGCTCCGATGCCAAACCCATGCCTTTGAGCCAATTGGCAAAAGTGCTGGATGAGCAGTGGGGCAAAGGCTGGAACACCCGCTTCCAACAATTTTCTTTCCAACCCTTAGCGGCGGCTTCCATCGGGCAAGTGCATTCAGGGCATACTAAAGACGGGCGGCATTTAGCGCTGAAAATCCAATACCCCGGTGTACGTGAAAGCATTAGCAGTGACGTGGATAATGTTGCCGCGTTGCTACGCATTTCCGGGCTGATCCCCAAAAGTATCGACTACCAACCACTGTTGGAAGAAGCCAAGCAGCAATTACACCAAGAAGCGGATTATTGTCAGGAAGCAGCCCACATCCGCCGTTACCAAACGCTGTTAGCGGATAGCCCTGAATTTGCACTGCCCACCGTACATGACGACTTCACGACCACGAATATTCTGGCGATGACCCACGTTGGCGGTGTTCCGATTGAATCGCTGGCGAACGCGCCGCAAGCAGAGCGTGACCACGTAATGCACCTGCTACTCGGCTTGTTGTTCCGCGAAATCTTCAGCTTCCGGCTGGTGCAAACTGACCCGAATTTTGCCAATTACCGTTATGACCGCGAAGCGCAGCAATTGATTTTGCTGGACTTTGGCGCAACCCGCGCATACCCCGAATGCATTGCCGAAGGTTATCGACAAGTGATGCAAGGCGCGGTGCAACGCGACCGCGCCCTGATGGATGCAGGTGCGGCGCAAATCGGTTTCTTCCAAGCGTTCATCAAACCGGAGCAGCGGGCTGCGGTGCTGGATTTGTTTGAGCAAGCATGTGAGCCGTTGCGCTGGTACGGCGTGTATGACTTTGGATCATCGAATTTGGCAAGCCGAATTCGTGATGCAGGCATGGCGTTGAGCATGGAAAAAGATTACTGGCATACCCCACCTGCTGATGCGTTATTTTTGCATCGCAAACTGGGCGGCTTGTATTTACTGGCGGCGAAATTGCGGGCGCGGGTGGATGTGGGTGGGTTGTTTGCGGCTCATGTACCGTAAGATTATGCTAGACTCGTGCCTTTTTAGTTGAGGAAAACCCATGAGTTTACCTGCCTGCCCCCAATGCGGTTCTGAATATACCTACGAAGATGGCACTATGTTCGTCTGCCCGGAATGCGCCCACGAGTGGCCACAAGTTGCCGCCTCCACGGAAGGCGATGGTGAGCGCATTATTAAGGATTCCAACGGCAATGTATTGCAGGACGGCGATACCGTCACGGTAATCAAAGACTTGAAACTAAAAGGTTCTTCTTTAGTGGTGAAAGTCGGTACCAAAGTCAAAAATATTCGTTTGGTCGATGGTGACCATGATATTGATTGTAAAATCGACGGTATTGGGGCAATGAGTCTGAAATCCGAATTCGTCAGGAAGGTATAAACGCCTGCGCTTGCGCCCGCATTTTTTCGACAATCGCATAAATCCCCACATGCCGTGTCGGGCTGAGATTTTCTGCCAGCCGGATTCGATCAAACAAAGCATCCACATCCAAGTCGACGCTGTGTGATGGGGATTTGTGTGAAAACAGATTGACCAGTAATGCCACGACACCCTTGATAATAGCCGTGTCACAATCGCCATGAAACACCAGTTTGCTGGGATGTTGTGGGTCGGGAAACGCATAAACCCATACCTTGCTCATGCAAGCTTTCACCCGATTGTCATCGGTTTTTTCCGCATCAGGCATCGGTTCTAAAGCTTCGCCTAACTCGATTAAATATTGGTAACGCTGTTCCCAGTTTTCCAAAAACTCAAAATCGCTGGCGATGGTATCCAGTTCAGGGGTCATGCTGTCTACCTTCCCTTAAAACATATCCAGTTGCAAACGGGCAGCTTCACTCATGCGCGATTGATTCCACGGTGGTGACCACACCAGTTCTACCGTCACATCATTGACCTCAATAGGGGAACGTGCTGCTGCTTCCACCTGCCCCGGCAAACTGCCTGCCACAGGGCAACCGGGGCTAGTAAGGGTCATCTTGATATGCACGTTATTATTGTCATCCAGCGTCAGAGCGTAGATCAGCCCAAGATCGTAAATATTCACCGGAATTTCTGGGTCATACACTTGGCGGAGGGCGTTGATGATTTCACCACGCAACCACGCTCGCTGGGCTTCCAGCGGGTCAGCGTATTGCTCAGCAGCCTTGGCTTTGGCTAGTCGTGATAGTTTGAACATAACACTCCTCACTCCCTCACTTAATAGTTGAGTAATTTAATAAGGAATATAATGTGACTATCTACTGCCTGCAAATAAGCCTGTATTCACTAGAACAATTTCAGACGTGATGGCTAAGCACTAAAAGAACACATCCTGCGTAAAGTTGTTGTACCAACTGTAAGCGTATTGCACGTCGATTAAACGCTCTTCTTCTGCCGCTGCCAAGGGTGATGTGCCGCCGGAATTTGGTACAGCTTCAATCATTTTGCCATCGGCTGATAGCCGGTAAATGCCAACCACGGAAATCGCGTAATCGTCGCCCACTAAACTGTAACAACCGTTGGAAAACGAGGTTCTGCCCGGTTCGCGCCCGTTCAATAACGCTGCCACGGCTAAAGCGCAGGCTTTGGCTTCCGAATTCGCGGCGAAACCTGACTTGGGCAACGGATTAGCAATGCACGCATCACCAATGACGTGAATATTGTCATGCAAGGTGGACTCAAAGCTAGCAACGGCGACC
Source organism: Thiothrix caldifontis (assembly GCF_900107695.1). Classification (GTDB taxonomy): domain Bacteria; phylum Pseudomonadota; class Gammaproteobacteria; order Thiotrichales; family Thiotrichaceae; genus Thiothrix; species Thiothrix caldifontis. The sequence continues at coordinate 24,100 of NZ_FNQP01000027.1, forward strand.
GGACACCAGCCACTGCTATCGGTTAATCCAGCACTAAACGCTAACGCACCCGCTTTTTGCGCCGGAATAATGTTCAGGACATTGGCTGCAATTCTCTCACCACCCGCTGTTGTGACGGTTTTCGTGGCAGTATCTAGGCTCACTACGGCATTGCTTCCACCCGAAGCCCACTCAATCATGCTGTCGTTGTTACCATAACCGTACAATTGCATCCAGCCCTCTTCAAACAGGGATTGCTTGGTAAAGCTGGTTTTCGGATCAAGAATCAACACTTTGCTGTTAGGCTTGTGCTTTTTGAAATAACTGGCAACTTGGCTGGCGCGTTCATACGGCGCAGGCGGGCAACGGTAAGGGTTGGGTGGTGCAACCATTACGAATGTGCCGCCGTTAGGCATGGCTTCAAGCTGGGAACGCAGCAAGGTGGTTTGCTCACCTGCTTTCCATGCGTGCGGAATCTGTTGTGCCACATCCGCGCTGTAATTTTCAATGGTTTCGTAACGGTAGTCGATCCCCGGTGCGACAATGCAGCGATCATAGGGGAAATTGCCAGCAGTGGTTTGCACGGATTTAGCCACTGCATCAATGGCGGTGACTTCGGCTTGCACCACGGTAATACCGCGTTTTTCCAAGCCTGCATAACCGAATTTCAGGGAGTCTAAAGTGCGCCCACCGCCCAATACTTCGTTACTCATGTAACAGGTGTAGTAGTGAGCATTTTTTTCGATCAGGGTAATGTTAATACTGGGGTCGGCGAGTTTCAGGTACTTGGCAGCCGTTGCACCAGCAGTACCGCCACCGATAATCACCACATTAGCATTTGCACCCCAGCTACGGGTCGAAATGCCAGATAGCAAAACCAAGCCACCCGCACTCAGGGCTTTCAAAAACTGTCGACGGTTTACGTTTGTCATGGTGTGTACTCCTAAACCGTGATGCCGCTGGATACTGCGGGGTTGAATAATGCCATGCTTTCGGCTTTCAGGTCGTAGCGTTGCGCAAGAGCGTGGGTGTCGATGCCGAGGAGTTTGCGCAACTCTGCCTGCACGTGACGCGGTTGCAATTGCACCCCGGATTCACTCAATTGCAGGGTGTTCGGGTTAATCGCCCGTTTTTCATGAGTTGCACCACTAATACCAACAATACGATTTGCCCAAGGTGCGTTTTTCGCCATGATAATGTCACTGCCCAATGACCAGTGGTCTTTACCGTTACCGGCGTTGTAACTAGGAGTGCGCCCCACATCAGAAGTGACATGCACTACCAAACGATCCGCTAGACCCATGCCTTCAGCCTTTGTCCACAAATAATCCAGCAAGCGTGTGGTATTGATCAACGCATTCGCATGGTTAGTGTCGTGGTTGCCGTGCGTATCAAAGCCCCCTGTACTGAAACACCCGGTTGCGGTCATACCCGCTGCTGCCAGCGTCAAAAACAGGTGCAGGTTTTGAATGCCATTACGCGCCTGCCCTTGTAAATCGTTACGGTCAAGCGTGCCGGATAATACCGTTCCCAACACATTCATATCGCCCGTACCCGCGCGAGCGCGTTGCAGTTCATCCAGCTTTTCCTGCCAACGCGGGAGGTTATTGGGCTGGCTTACTTGCGCTTGCAAACGTTCGTCGCGAAAACGCTGTAGGGTACTGACGTGCGAATTCGCGTAATAACTGCGCGTCGCATCGTAGTAGTTAGGATTTGCCAAGGTGCGCAGCAAGGTTTCATCCGGCAATACCGTGAATGGCATGATCCCGGCGGTTTCCGCAAAACCGCCATCACGCACAAACGGCATAGGTACGGTCGGTGCTGCCACCGCAGCGTACAACTCGTTCAAGGACGGATAACCTTGCATCAAATTGCCGGTATTACGATTGCGTTCCGCTGCCTCATGTCCGTTAGTTTGAATGTCAATGCCATTCACCACCAACATGTAACGCTGGTATTTATTAAAAAATGCCGCGTTTTCCGCCATGGGTGCATAGCGTAAATTACCCGCTTCACCTGCCACCTGCGTGCTTGCCCAGCGATTCACCAGCGGGTTATTACGCGGGTCGGAAAACGAGCTGTGATCCCATCCCCCACCAAGGTTCAGGGTTAACAGGATTTTCCCGGTATGCAAATTCGCCGCCTGTACACGGTTGCTCACCCACGGCAGTGAGGTAGCAAACCCGACAGCACCCAGCGTCTTTAAAAAGTTGCGTCTGTTCATGCCTGACTCTCCTCACTCACCTTATTCGTACAAGAAACGTGCATCGGTCAACAGGTACATCATGACGATGCTCCACGCGCGTTTGGTGCGTTGCGGGTCTTCCCAATCGCTGTAAAGGCGGCAAGCACTCGTGCCAACACCCATGGCATCGGCTTGAACCTCACTAAACAGGCGGTAAGTACGGTCGATTTCCGCATCGTCCAAAAGCAAATCTTCATTCAGCAAATGCTTATGCAGGAATTGAATATTGCTGCGGATGCGTTTTTCTCCAGCCGCCATGTAATCGCTGCCATTAGCCACGACGCGCAGATAAGTGTCGTCCACAAAAGCGTCGGTATTGCTGTTGGCTGCACCCAAATTCCGCCCTTGCATCACGAAACGAATCAGGCGGGTATTAGCTGGCACATTGGTCGAGGTGGAGAAGTTTTCCCACCGGTCACGCGCACTGCTCAAAACAGCGGATGTGCCAATTTCAACGCCACTGGCATCACGGAAGCTGAGGGAAATGCTGGCTTCATCGTTATTAGTTGACCAGCCCCGTAAAGCTGCACCGAAGACAGCACGGCCTTGACCCGCATCAATCGTGGTCGCCCATGCGGTAACGTCGACATCCTGATACATCCGCCCCAATGGTGTCGGGGTTTTGCAAATGCTACCAGGGTTGAAAATTGCTTGCCCGCTACGGATCGACGGCCCGCCATCACAGCCTGCAGCACCAGAGAGAATACGTGCTGTACCTTGCTCAATCACCCAGCTTGCCATGCCTTGTTCCGCACCCGGATTCAGCAACATATTGGCTTGACTATCGCCCAACTCTTCTAGGCTTGGTGTGTCGGTAGCCTCGACTAAACGGAACAATTTACGCTCAGACGCAGTGCTGCGGAAATCGTTGTAAACGGCATTACAACTGAGTTCAATCGCCATCCGTTCAGGAATTTTACTCATTAATGTGTTCATTTCCGTATTAGGCGTTGGCTGCAAACTACCACCGTCAAAACCACCGTAAAACAAGCCCATGCGGTCACCCCACGCACGTTCAGGGCGGAACGGCGACCATTCAGCACCTAACAACGCTTTGAGTTTGCCGTTGATTTCCTCTGGGGTTAGCAAACGCGCAACGCCCAAATCCGGTATCGCCTGTTTAGCTGTTGCATCCAAGTAACCCGATTCCGCACGGAACAAGGGACTAGCCACCATATTGATCAGCAAGTCTTTAACGTTCCAGATACCGTGACCACTGTCTTGGCGGAATTGTTCAGCCAAAGTAGTGAGCTGCGCATCTTGCTCGTTAAATGCCGCCATTTGTTGCGCGTAACCTGCCACTGCCGGATCCACTGGCGCAGTCAACGGTTCACGTTTGAACAGTGTGCGATACCAGAAATGCACCCCGCCTTTGGCAAAGCGTTGATCCGCAACCAAATGCTTACCCAACCATTGCAGGCTGTCTTGCAAACCTTCCGCCGCTGCCACGTTACTGGCCGGTGTTTTCAGGGTAAGGAATACATCATCAGCATACACATCAAGGAATTTATCCGCCCAAGTATTCGGTGAACGCACCCCACGCAGATTAAAGCGCAAGTGACGGGTTCCCACCGGCACAGCCTGTTCGGCTTTTTGATTGCCCCATTTCCAGCCAATCGTTTCTAACAAAATGCGGCTTTCACCCAAGACCTGATCATCCGCGCCGACAAACGTTACCCAAACGGAAGGAATATCACCGCTGCCTTTAGTACTCATGTAAGCACCGTAGTTGACTGCGGCTTTACCCGCATCGACTACACTGGCATGGCTAGTAATGTCTATGGTTTGTTGCAGCAAGGTTTCAGCCGTGTCTTGATTACACACACCAAGGTGGAACAATGCCTGCCCAGACTGGGGGTCACGAGTAATGCGTGAACACCCGGCTTTATTACTGGCTTCTGCTTTACCTGTTACAGTTGTCCAGCCCGATACCCCGGATTCTGCTGATGGGTTAACCAACAAGTTAACGCTATCCACCCACGTTTCACTGCCGAAACCTGTGAAGCCTCCCGGCATGGCTTTGCCATCTAATCCCGGCATCAGCATATCCCGATACCACAAATCACCTTTTTGATACCACGCCTGCCCCAAATGGCTCAGCGGATAAGAAGAAGATTTGTAAGCCCACGCCAAGGAATCTTTATCGCCTTGAGTACCATCAAAATTTTGCAGATAACGGGCATTATTACCCCACTCCTTAAATGCACCCGCCACCGGATCCATTACTGTATGGCAAACCATGCAGTTCGGATTTTCCATGGTTGGCACCCGGAAATTACCATTGCCGCTGTCATTCAATGGGCGTTGCGCCAAAGCTTCAATGTTCAGACCCAAAAATTGCTTGTAAACCTTAGAGGCACGGTGACGGTTACGGTTAGTATCCGTGGTGGGGAAACGCGACAACCACGCATTCGTCGTCAACACCCCAGCGTGCGGGAATGGTTTATCCGCAAAACGCGCCGATACTTGCGGAATACGGGCGGGGCGCAATTCGTTTTGATCGGTCACATTCGTAAACGCTTCCAAGGGTTGCGCACCCAAGGCTTTCGACAACATGGGGTTCAAAACGGTGTAATCCGCTGTCAGCACTTCTGTCCAAGGACGGTCACTGCCCACAATGTACTGCATCAGGAACACCGGCTCTTTACGAATTGTATCGCTGACAATGTTCATTTCTTCAGTCGTAAGCGTCGCTAATGCGGGGAAGTCCATCGTTTGGATGCCGCCATTGCCGCTATTAACCCGTGCCGCACCATTGCTCAAGAACACCTCATGCCCGGCGCGGTACACAAATGGATTCAATGCCCCAGCCGCATCCAACATAGTACGAAGCGTACTACGGAAGGTTTCCTCAGAAGTCACTGCCGCCAATTCTGCTGCTGTCGGGGTACGATTCAGCAATAGCACCGCTGCCTTACGCAAGGTTTCCGGGTAATCCAGCAATTGCACCCCATTCGGTGTTGCGGTTTCGCTGGATACACTCGCCACCACTTCATTACTCACCACCGAACGGTTGCCAGAGGCATCCACAGCCACGATGGTGTAACGGTAACTGCCTTGCGCTAAGCCGGTATCCGTAAAGCTGTTGTAACGGCTGCGCCCAATCAACACGCCATCGCGGTAAATTTCGTAGTAAGACACACCCCATTCATCGGAAGCATCCATCCAAGTTAAGGTCACACCGGTTGGCGTGTATGCAGCTACCTCCACATACTCAGGAGCATCGGGAGCTTGGCTATCCGCTGGGGAACTCGCATAAAATGCTGCTAATGCATTCAACGCTTCCCCATCTTCACGCGCTAGCAACGCGCTTAGCTGATTTGCCATACCGGTGGGTGCGTGGCTGCGTTTGGTGGCGTAATCTTGCAGGGTACGCTCCAAATAAGGCTGCCACTGCCCTGCTAAACGCACCCCCGTCAAACTGTCATCACGCCCATTCGCCGTGTGGCAACTCGCGCAATATTGCTGATGTAAGCCCTGCCCACGTGCCACTTGGACTGCATCGGTGGTTTGCTCAGTCACCTTGAAGGTTTGCGCCGCAAAAAACGTTGCCAGTTGGTCAATTTCTTGCGCACTGTAGCCTTTCGCGATCCGCCCCATAACGGTAGAAGCACGATTGCCTGTTTGGTAATCACGCATCAATTTACTGAAATAGTGGCTATCCATTCCCGCCAGACCCGGTGTCGCGGGGCCATGACTGACACCGTTCGTACCGTGGCAGGATGCACAGTTTGCTGCCATTGATTCCACCAAAACAGCCACGCCGGTACTGGTATTGACGGCATCACACTGCTGTGGATCAGCTAATTTATCCAGCAAAGTAGTGAACACCTGCAATGCGTCTGACCCTACAGGCAATACCGCACCACCGCCGTGCGCAACTTGTCCGCTGGCTTTTTGCAATACCGTGGTTTTGCCTACGGTTTGGGTAATGGCATTCAACGCATTGAGATTACGTGCGCTGGCATTGTCGCCCGTACTGAAAATCAAGCGACTGTTTTGCGCCATACCGCCAGCAACGTGACAACTGGCACAGTTACCAACATGGGTTTCCACTTGTTGCTGGTAATACAGTTGAGTCGATTCGCAAATGGCGGATAAGCTGGTTTCCACGGCATTGCTGGCGATGGAGGCATTCCCAGCCGCATCTTCCGCCGTCACGCTGTAACGATAGGTGTTGCCAAGCTGTACATCCGTATCGGTGTAAGTAGCTAATTTACTGACCGCCAATAAACGTCCGTTACGCAATACGCGGTATTGAGCCACACCCACGTTATCGTTTGCCGCATCCCAACGCAGTGCCACTTGCAAGCGTGTGGCATCCGCATTCGCGCTCATATTTGCCGGGGCACTCGGCGCGGTGGAATCACCACTGAGTAAACTAACCGCCGCACTCGACTCCGAACGATTACCCGCACTGTCGACTGCTACTACCTGATAACGGTAAGTAGTATTTTGCTGTACGCTGGTATCACCAAAACGTGCTGCGGTACTTGTGCCAATTTCCTGCCCATCACGTAAAATCCGGTAAGCCGCAACACCCACATTATCGGTAGCCGCTTGCCAACTTAAGGTCACTTGCCCTTTATCCGCAAACGCCTGTAACGCCTGTGGCACAGAAGGCGGCGTACCATCGCTGGTATACGCGGTCAATGGATTCGACATCAGGGAAACATTGCCTGCAGCATCCAACGCCAACACGTTATACGCATAGCGGCTAAAGCTACTCAAACCGTTATCGGTGAAGCTTGGCGTAGTGGTTTCTGCCACTTGTGCCCCATCATGCAATACCCGGTAACGTGCCACTGCCACATTGTCGCTGGCTGCTTGCCACACCAACTGGATCGAATCACCCGTTACCGCCTGCGCTCTCAAGTTCGCGGGCTGGGTCGGTGCTTGCGTATCCGGGATGGTAACGTTCAAAGTACTTGGCAATGATTCACGCCCACTCGCCCACAACGCGGTCACGCGATAGGCATAGCTTTGGGTAACCGTCACATCGGTATCGGTAAACGTGGGTGTAGTAACTGTTGCGACTAATTCACCATCACGATACACGCGGTAAAAGCTGGCTAACTCCTGCGCTGTCCAATCCAAAGTAGCCGCTGTTTGCGTCACTTGACTGGCTTTTAAATTGACCGGTGCTTGCGGTTGCCCAGACAGATCAATTTGCCATGCCAATTGCGCTACCGCACCGCCGCCACTTTCGTAGTATTCGACTTTAACCTCATGCGCACCTTCTGTCAGAAAAACGCGCTTGGTATAAGTGGTCGGCCCTTGTGGTTTCCACGAGTCAATTAAAGGTTTGCCACCAACCCACAGGCGGAAACCATCATCAGTACGAGCAGTAAAGGTGTATTCGCCTTCTGCAAAAGTGAAATTACCGACCCAACGTGTTGAGAAGTTATCGCGTGGAACAGCAGGCGTAGGACTTTCATACTTCCAGTCAAAATTAATAGCCTGATCCATGCGCGTATCCAACGGCGCACCTTGCAACCCAATGCCATTAAAGAAGGCTGCACAGAATTGACCATCCGGGACAGTGCTGCAATCGGGGGCTTTTTCCCACGTTACCTTCGCCGCAGCCGCACCCCAGCCTTCGCGGTATTCGATTTTCAGATCGTGTAAACCGGGCGACATTTTTTTGAGCAGTTGGTATTTACCGTAATTAGGCCAAACCCGATTCCACGCATTCAACGGTAACTCGTCACCATCGACCCAAATCCGCACACCATCATCCACATCCGTAGCGAAACGGTAAGTGGCATCTTCAAAATTCACTTTACCGACCCAACGGGCGGAGAATGTATCTTTCCACACCATCGGTTCAGGTTGTTGCGCATCGCCCCAAGCGTAATCAATCGTAGCCGGGGTTTTCAGCACTTGTGCCGGAATCCCAGTCAATTCCTGATTATTGAAGTAAGACAGACAAAATGCATTTTCCGGGGTTGTGCCACAACCATCGACTAACTGCCAACCCAAGTTAAGGAAAGCCGCGCCGTAACGCTCACGGTATTCAACTTTGACCGTGTGTTTACCCGCTTCAATAAACGGTGCGGATTGCGCCTTACCCGACCAACGCCAATCGGAACTCCACTGGTCAATCACCAGTTGATCGCCGACCCACACTTTTACCCCATCATCCATCTCAGTATTGAAACGGTAATAGCCGGAAGTAGGGAAATCAAATTTACCCAACCAGCGTGCCGAGAACATATCAGCGGGCACGCCGTGCATCACGCGCTCAGTACCCCAGTTAACATTCAATGCATCCACTTTTTGAGTCCGCAGTACGTCACCCGCTAACGCATCACCAGCATAAAATGCGCCACAAAAAGCATTGTCAGGTGCGCCTTCACAATCGGCGCGTTGCTCCCACGACATCATGGCACGCGCCCAACCACCGTACTCACGCATTTCTACTTTGATGCGATGTTTCCCAGCAGGCAAAGACACATCATGGAAATGTTCTTTCGCGTCATTGCTTTCCCACAAGTCAATGATCAAGTCATCGCCGACCCATACCCGCATCCGGTCATCGACTTTGGCAAGAAAGCGATAATCACCTGCCAGCTCAAAATCACCCTGCCACCGTACCGCAAAACGATCAGCATTAACCCCTTCAGCCGGTGAGCCATCTTTCCACTCGTAATTAATCGCAGTTTCATTTTGGATTTTCGCCGGATTCCCCACGAAATCGACGTTGTTGTAGTATTCCGCACAGAATTGCCCGGTAGGAATAGTGTCGCAGCTTTGCGTTTTTTCCCAATTCAACTTCGCTACTGCACCGCCACCGCGCTCGTAATATTCCATTTTGACGCGATGCTTACCCGCGCTCAGGGTTTTGCTTTTCACATAAGTCGTGGGTGCTTGATCTTTCCATGCATCCACCAGTAGCTCATCGTCAACCCATACCCGCACACCATCATCAGCGGTCGTGGTGAAGGTGTAATTCCCGGCTGCAAATTGAAAATCACCAACCCAACGGGAGGAGAAGTTATCAGCAGGTAAACTCGGCAACGGCTTACCATTACCCCAGTCAAATGCAATTGCCGCTGTAGACGCAATTGCCGCCGATGTACCACTCAAGTCACGGTTTGCAAAAAACTGTCCACAGAATTTGCCACTCGGTACGGTGGAACAATCGTCTGCTGCACTACTGAGACGTTGCATTCTCAACTCCAAAACAGCTTCATCCGCCAGATCGGTGTATTCCAGTTTCAAAGTATGTAAACCGGATAACGCCACATCGGCACTCAAATCACGTGCAGCAGTGGTTTCACCCACGTTACCATCCAACAACAATTGATCATCAACCCAAAGCCGCACTTGGTCATCAGCCTTGATCGCAAACTGATAAAGCCCCGACGGAAAATCCATATTGGCGTTATATTGCACCGTAAACTGATCACGTCCGGTGGCGGCATCTGCCCCACCCGATTTCCAGTCACGTGCAAACAATACGGTTGCAGCACCCGCAGCATCAACGGCTGGAGCTGTTTTTTCTACCAATAAAGTGGCAGGGGCAGCAAGCGCATCACCTGCGTAATACGCAACGCATTCGCGCCCAACCGCCAAAGGTTGAGGGCAACTGACCACCTGCGGATTTTCGCTTTCGGTTAACCACACACCCTGTCCTGATGCCGGATTATTCACGCTATGCACTTGCGCGGCTGGCACAGTCACTTGCAAACCAGCCACGGCAAAGACTGCGGGCTGTTGCTGAAGAATGGTATTCGTCAGTGGTGTAGAAGCATCCAACTGCGGGCTAAACCGCCATACCGTACCGTTAGCCCCCCGCGCCGAAGTTAGCACAAACGGTTGTTTCCATACCGATAAGTTATCCACTGTAGATACTACTGGCATTTTACCCAGCAGCGCATCGACTTCATTTAACGTATTATTGAGTGAAATTTCTTGTTCAGCCGTTGCTTGGGTATTCCGGTAAACGAACTGTCTGGCTCCTGTCAGGACTGCATGAATCACCATTTCCTGATACAAATCACTCCCTGCCAACAAGGCTGTCATGCCGCTAGGTGTTGCTGGGTTCGGTGGACTTAATGTCGGGAAAATAGGCTCAGGTGCAGACAATGCCATACTGCGCACACGATTAATTTCATAGCGAAAAGCATTAAAAGCTGTTGCTGGGTAGGCTACACCATCAATCTGTAAACCGGTATCGGGCAAAATACCCGTCAGATTACGCCCTTGGGCATTACCTGCTAGCGCCCCTGCGGTATCCTGAAATGCGCTGCCTGTTACGGCAAAATCTGTTGTTTGGCGATAATAATCACGTGCAGCGACTTGTGCTTGCGGAAATACTGTTGCTAATGGCTGATAAAATGCTTGGTATAAGTACGCTGCCACTCGCTGTTTCATCACGGCATTCCAGCGGGTTTGATAACTAGCGGCTTGCGCATCGCCAGCATACATTGAGCTTAAATGACTAAACCCCAGTTGCGCTGCCAAATTCTCTGTTGCAAAACGTGGATCGGTTTCAATAGCAGCAAGGTATGCCATTAAATCACCCGACGCCTCACCCGTCGCTTTCAGCTCGGCGGCACTTAAACCCAAACCGGTGTATTCCAACGCAACCCGGTCAAGCTGACCTTGATGTTGCTGATACGCTTGAAAAAACGCCAACACCCGTTGACGTGCCGCAGCCACACCTTGCTCTAACCAAATGCCGTGATCTGGCAGTAAAGCACCTGCGGTCGTTATTCCCTGTATGGGTTTTCCAGCCTCATCTGTTGCGGTTATCAGCGCTTGAGCCAAGGACAAAAAGTCCAAATCAACATTCAGCAAGGCACGTTGACCTTGTGGCATCAATGCCGTAGCAGCAACGGCGGCTTGTGCAGCTAACGTAATACTGCTGGCATCGTTTAAATCTTGTAAGCGAATCACTGCTAGTGAACTAATGTAAGGCAATACTGACAACGGTTGGCGTGTTGCATAAGCATGGCTTTCCAAGGCACTGCTTCCCGGATACGCATTGACACTACTTAAGAGCAGGATAACGGGTAAAAAGCCATTAAGAATAACACGTTGTAATAAATTAGACGCAAATATACACCGCATACCTTTATTGTTAGGTATTCTCATGGTTCCCTCGCAAACAGAGTAATCTGTATAATATTTAAGCTTAGGATTCTACCATGGTATAGCGTTATAATCCATTTTTTTTATATGCAATCAGTCAATATTTTGATGGGATAGACCAACCAATTTTGAAAGTCGCTTAACCAACAAAGCATTCGCACATTGTTCCAACGTTTCGAACTCACATGTTGCAATTATTGCCCCAGCAAACCCCATGCAAATCATAGTGACGGCTTGCTCATGTGGAATCCCCCGCGCTCGCAGGTAAAACAACATTTCCGGGTCAAGCTGCCCCACCGTTGTACCGTGACTGCATTGCACGTCATCAGCATAAATTTCCAAGCGTGGTTTGGTATTAATTTCGGCATCGCGTGACAGCAATAAATTGTCGTTGCTCAAACGGGCATCGGTTTTTTGCGCATCCGCTTGCACCAAGATATTGCCATCAAACACCGCCGTGCTATTGCCGTATAAAATGCCTTTGAAGCGTTCGCGACTGGTGCAGTTGGGCAAATTGTGGATGACATCCACGTGCATACCGTGGGATTGCTTATCCCCCGCCAAATAAAAGCCATTGAGATCGCAATGCGCCCCCGTGCCACTGAAATCGACATGAAATTCAGTGCGTGACCATGCTCCCCCAAACGCCAACGTCGTGCCTTGGTAGTGGCTTTCGGCGGCTTGACGCAGGTACAAACTGGATAAATGCCGGGTACGCAAACTTTCGTGTTGTAACCGTGGGTGGCTCAGTTGCGCCCCCGCCTCCAAAAACACTTCTACCACGCCATTATTCAGGCACAAAGTATCGGATAAGTGCGCGTATTGTTCCACCAATGTCGCTTGTGCGCCTGCTTCCAGCACCACCAATAGACGCGGTTGTGCAATGAATTCACTTTCAAAACTGATACTGACATGCAGCACTTCCAACGGTTTAGCCAACACCGTACCAGCAGACACACGCACGTACACCCCTTCACCCAAGGATGCCGTATTCAACGCCGTAAACAAATGCTGCCGTGTGCCACTGAGTTGCCCAATACGCGTAAAAGCATCACTGCTAAGGTCGCGCAACGCAGCGTTTAAGGGGAGAATCTCCACACTGCCATCATCGGGAATAGTCGACAATTCCGGTATAAAAAAGCCGTTCAGCATCACCACACGCGGGCTATCCGCTGGCGTTAAGCGCAATTGCTCCACATCATCAGGTGTCAATAAATCGTCTTCCAGTGCAATCGGCTGAAACGGGTGTTCAAGCACCGCTGGCAAGGGAGTATAGCGCCAGCTTTCATCCCGACGCGTCGGCAACGGCAAACGGTGTAACGCGGCGGCGGCAGTTTGCTGACTGTCGGGTAAGCCTGCATAATCGGCGGATGCAGCAAACCTGCGGTAATGGCTTAAGATGTTATCCAACGCGGCATTCATGCGGCTTCCTCCCATTCGGGGTGAATCCAGCCGTAGCCCTTGGCTTCCAGCTCCAACGCCAGCGATTTATCGCCGCTCATGACGATTTTACCGCCACTTAATACATGCACCACATCCGGCTGAATGTAATCGAGCAAGCGTTGGTAGTGCGTAATCACCAGCATGGCACGCTCCGGGTTGCGCAAAGTATTCACCCCTTTGGCGACAATCTTCAGGGCATCAATATCGAGACCGGAATCGGTTTCATCCAAAATCGCAAACCTCGGCTCCAAGAGTGTCATTTGCAGAATTTCATTGCGCTTCATTTCACCGCCGGAAAAGCCCGTGTTGACGTAACGCTTCAGCAGGCTTTCATCCATATCCAGCGCCTTGAGCTTGTCACGCACCAAGCGCATAAACGCCAGCGAATTCAATTCCGGTTCGCCCCGCGCTTTGCGGATGGCATTGAGCGACTGGTGCAGGAAGTACGTGTTATTCACACCGGGGATTTCCACAGGGTATTGGAATGCCATGAAAATGCCTTGGTGGGCGCGTTCTTCTGGGGCAAGTGCCAGCAAATCCTGCCCTTGGTAAGTAATGCTGCCAGCGGTGACAATGTATTCTTCCCGCCCTGCCAATACTTTGGATAGGGTGCTTTTACCCGAACCATTCGGCCCCATAAGCGCATGGACTTCACCGGGTTTAATGTCCAGATTCAAGCCATTAAGGATGGCTTTGCCGTTGATTGATACGTGTAAATTATTGATGTGTAGCATGGGTTATCTCCTATATTAACCAACCGCGCCTTCCAGACTAATTTCCAGTAGCTTGCGAGCCTCGACCGCGAATTCCATCGGCAATTCTTTGAACACTTCTTTGCAGAAGCCGTTGACGATCATCGACACCGCGTCTTCCTGCGACAAACCGCGTTGGCGGCAATAGAACAATTGGTCTTCGCCGATTTTGGAGGTGGTGGCTTCGTGTTCGACTTTGGCAGTGGGGTTAGCCACTTCGATGTAAGGGAACGTGTGCGCCCCGCATTTGTCGCCGATCAGCAGCGAGTCGCATTGGGTGTGATTGCGCCCATTTTCCGCCCCCTTGTTCATGCGCACCAAACCGCGATAGGCATTTTGCCCACGGTCAGCCGAGATGCCTTTGGACACAATGGTGCTGCGGGTATTTTTGCCAATGTGGTACATTTTTGTGCCGGTATCGGCTTGCTGTGCGCCACGGGTCACGGCAACGGAATAAAATTCACCCACTGAATCGTCCCCCTTGAGGATACAACTGGGATACTTCCAAGTAATTGCTGACCCCGTTTCCACCTGTGTCCACGAAATATGGGAGCGGTCGCCCGCACACAAACCGCGCTTGGTGACGAAGTTGTAAATGCCGCCCTTGCCGTTTTCATCGCCGGGATACCAGTTTTGCACAGTGGAATATTTAATCTCGGCGTCTTCCAACGCAATCAATTCCACCACCGCCGCATGAAGCTGGTTTTCATCACGTTGCGGCGCGGTACAACCTTCCAAGTAACTGACGTAACTGCCTTTATCAGCAATAATCAGGGTGCGTTCAAACTGCCCGGTGTTGCGTTCATTAATGCGGAAATAGGTGGAAAGCTCCATCGGGCAACGCACCCCGGGCGGAATGTAGACAAACGTGCCGTCGGTGAATACGGCTGCATTCAATGCTGCAAAATAATTGTCGGTTTGTGGCACTACCGTACCGAGGTACATTTGTACCAGTGCGGGGTGTTCACGCATCGCTTCAGAAATCGAGCAGAAAATTACCCCCGCTTCAGCGAGTTGCTTGCGGAAGGTGGTGGCTACCGACACGCTGTCAAACACCATATCGACAGCCACACCTGCAAGCATCTTTTGCTCCTGCAAGGGGATACCCAGTTTTTCGTAGGTACGCAGCAATTCGGGGTCAACTTCATCCAAACTTTTCGGGCCATCACTGGCGGATTTTGGCGCGGAGTAATACGAAATGGCTTGGTAGTCAATTTTGGGGTAATGCACGTGCGCCCATGTTGGCTCTGACATTTGCTGCCACTGGCGAAAGGCTTGCAAACGCCAGTCGAGCATAAACTCTGGCTCGTGTTTTTTGGCGGAAATATGGCGAATCACCGATTCATCTAAACCCGGAGCAACCGTGTCAGCTTCGATCTCGGTAACGAACCCAGCAGCATAACTGGCGTGGTTCATCGCGTCAAGGTGGCGTTCTGCGGCTTCCATCAGCACTGACCTCACAATAATAGTTGAGTGATTTAGTGAGGAATTTAGCGGGATAAGCACTTGGCAGCAAATAGACTCAGATTCTGTACCACAATTCCGAGTTAATTAGTAGGATATTAAATAGGGCAAGCAGTTTTTCAGGAATAAGCCTACTACTGGTAGCCACTGCTCCAGCCCTTTATAATGATCTGCTATAAACCATGCAGGATACTCCCATGCGTAACGAACAAGAATTCCCCATTCGCCCCGATTTATTATTGGCATTAATCGACCATGCCGAACACGGCATCACCATTGCTGAGCGCGAAGGCGGTGATACGATTTTGCTGTACGTCAACCGTGCTTTTGAAGAATTAACGGGCTATTCATCCGAGGAATGTTTATACCGTGATTGCCGTTTTTTACAAAACGGCGAACGTGAGCAAGCAGGCTTAGCCAACATCCGTGAAGCAATTGAGAATGACCAACCTGTGCGGGTGGTATTGCGTAATTACCGTAAAGACGGTAGCTTGTTTTGGAATGACCTGACGATCACCCCCTACTTCGATACAGAAGAAGGCGTGACTTACTACATCGGGGTACAAAAAGATGTCACTGATCTAGTCACCCTCCAGCAAGAACTGGAGGCTGCCAAAGCACGAATTAAGGCGTTAGAACAAAGCTAAACGGCTGTATTCACAGTTGGTTTTGCTTCACCAAAATCAGTTTGTCGGTGGCGAAACCTAGCGATTGAGCTTTTGCCAGCAAACGTTGTTGAATAGCAGGATCAAGTTGCGGGGTACGTGACAAAATCCACAAATAATCACGGTCGTTGCCTGCAATCATCACGTACTGGTAATTAGAGTCAAGTTCCACGATGTTATAACCACCATAGAATGGGCCAAAGAACGATACTTTCAACTGCCCCACATCCGGTTTACCAACAAACTTAGCACGACCTTCCGCCTCTTCAAATGCCTGCGTTTTGGTATTGAAACCGCGATTCAGCACGCGAATATCCCCGTCATCACGCTGGCTGTATTCCGCTGTCACTTGTTCCAGACCTCGCTCGGAGGAATGATCCAAACGGGCAATTTCATACCATTTACCAAGGTAGCGTTCGACATTAAACCCGGTAACAGGCGTAATGCCTTCCGGTACGCTCGTCGCACATGCTGATAACCACATGGTCATCATCACCATCATCCATAACTGCAAAAAACGTTTCATGCTCAACCTTTTGTATTCAAGTAAGTTAAATTTTCCAATGCAAAGCGCTTGGGCTGAATACCGAAGAGTTGCCAAGCCGACATATCGCTACACGTATTGCCTTCCAACAACATCACAATCTGATCACGGGTAATCGGAAACCATGCTTGCTTATCCAATAAGCCCGCCACCACTTTGAGAATTTCCGCTGGGGCTGGCACAGCAAGTTTGCGGTTACGCCCTGACGCCTGTGCCAACGTTTGAATAATGGTTTTCCAACTCACTGCATCCGTACCGCACAATGTGAAGGTTTTGCCAAGTGCTGCCGAATTATCCAATGCTACCGCAAACGCTTGCGCCACATCGGTGACATGCACTGGCTGCATCTGGAATTCACCGGCTTGCAAAATACTTACACCGCCAAAGAACAGCGGTGCGGGGATCGGTGGTAATACCAGTTCTTTTTGCAATTGAGTGCAAAATTCTGCCTTACCACGCGGGTCGCCGAAAATGACAGAGGGGCGAAAGATTGTCCACGACAAGCCAGATGCCTTCACACATTCTTCGGCGCGAAACTTGGTGTCTTGGTATTGCGTGCCGCCCGCTTTCACGCCATTGGCACTCATTAAAATGAAATGTTTCACGCCTTGGCGTTGTGCAGCAGCAACCGTGCGCTCCACACCCTTGAACTGGCTTTCCTCGTAAGTAATGCCTTTAGCGGGAAATTCGCGCAGGATACCAATGAGATAAATCACAGCATCCGTGCCTTGCAGACAACGATCAAGTGCTGCGGTGTCACTGATGTCACCGGAAACGATTTCACATTGACAGGGAGCTGCGAGCTTGCTCTCGCTGCCCGCACGCACTAACACGCGCGGCGTATGTCCTGTTTGCAGTAAAGCATCAATGAGGTAAGTACCGACGAAACCCGTGCCGCCGATGATGCTGACTTTCATATTGGAATCCTTGTCATTGGGTCATGCATACATTGTATTACTTTAGAATAGGTTATGTGTAAATACCTGATACAAAACAAGCCTAATTGTAAGTTTTACGTACAACGATGATGCTAGTAATACACTAATTAGGAGGAGGATTTTACCATGCGCGTCTGCACCCTAGACCCGATCACTCTCGAAGATGTTACCGATCTGGAAAACGCTCCCTTTATTATGGATGGTGATCTAAAAATTTATTTCCAATCTGAAGCTAACAAGTGCGAATACCTCGATATTCCCATGCACGGCGGCGAAAACAGCCCCGGCCTGAAAAAAATCTTCGATGATATGGCGGATTGTGCGATTACTGGCAGTATTAACTAACGATGACCATTCTGCACCGCCCACCGAATGCAGCGCCGCGTCGTGCATTAGTCGCAGGCGCATCTGGCGGTATCGGGCAAGCATTTTGCCAACAACTAATTACGCAATTTCCTGACATTGAATTGATTCGTTTTGCACGGAACACTACTAAATTGTTGCCGCTGCCTGTAGTAACTCAGGACTTCGCTTTCGATATTACCGATGCAGCCAGCATTACCAAAGCTCTGCAAGCCCTACCTGATAAAGTGGAGATCGACTGGGTATTTATTGCCACGGGCTGGTTACACGATAACAACATGCAACCGGAAAAAACCTGGCGTAGTTTGGAGGCCGACCACTTATTACACGCCTACATGGTCAATGCCATCGGCCCTACCTTACTGGTGAAATCCTTGCTAGCGAAGCTAAACCCCAAACACTCGACTACCATCGGTATTTTGTCTGCACGGGTCGGTAGTATCAGCGATAACCAACTAGGTGGCTGGCATTCCTACCGTGCCAGCAAAGCTGCCTTGAATATGCTAATTAAAAATTTTGCTATCGAACTCAACCGTCTGAAACGTCCCACTATCATCGTTGGCTTGCAACCGGGTACAACCGATACCGCACTGTCTGAACCTTTCAAACGCAATGTGCCGCCTGATCATCTGCAAACACCTGAATTCACCGCCAGTCACTTACTTCACGTGATGCAATGCTTGCAAGCCGACGATTCGGGGCAATTATTTGATTTTCTCGGCATACCGTTCGCACCATGAACTGCAACAGCGGGAATACGATCCAGCGGCATACCGTTGGTGATCGCTAATCAGCGCAAGGCAACACATGGCACACCACAAACCCAATTTGCCCCACAAAACCTGTACCGTATGCCAACGCCCGTTTGCATGGCGCAAAAAGTGGGCTGCGTGTTGGGATGAGGTGAAATACTGTTCCGAACGTTGCCGCCGCAGCCGCGACAAAGGCGCAGACCATGCGTAGAGATGGTGGAGTCTCCGCAGAATCCACCCTATACGCATCAACTTTAACCCGCGAAAGCGGTCTCCCTCTCTGGTAGGCTATTAGTTTTGCACACCGAATAGATCGACTTCGACAAGGAGACCGCGCATTGATACTGACAAAAGTAGCCACCGCATTGCAAGCCATCTTGTATGAAAAAGCGGACGCGTTAGCAAAAAAAGCGGCTTCATTCAACGCCAGCGCAAACTCAGCGGCTCGAACTTCATCCGCAGCTTGGTGTTTGGCTGGATGGGCAATCCTGCCAGCACATTGGATGGATTAAGTCGGACAGCCGCCTTCCAACAGCTCCCCATT
>NZ_FNQP01000035.1 GCF_900107695.1 Thiothrix caldifontis
AACTCTGGAAAAGTCAAAGTCGCCTCGCGGTTTCCAGAAGTGCCAACGTATGGCGAATTTTGTGTGAAATCTACGTCAAATTACTGATTATCCTCATCCAACACTGGATCATGCTCACCGGATTGTGGGAAATACCCCAGCGCAGCCTCACCAAAGGTGTTCAAGCCATTCAGGAACAGGCTTCCCATCTTGCCGCCTGCATCGCTGAGCGACGCAGCTTGATAAAATGCCTCAAGCAACTGGCAAAACTCTTCGCTTCTTCAACCGCTTGCCGACAAAACAAACGGAGGAAAAAACCTAATAATTGGATGAGATTACAGCAAGTTAGGGAATGGAGGGCTTAAAGTTGATGCGTATAGGTGCGCGGATCATCCACCCCCGCCACTTTACGGGTCAGCAGAAAATACAATGCCAGCAGCAGCGAGGCAAAAAACGCCAGCAACAACGCCGGTTCAAAGCTGTGGAAACCGGGACGGATAATCACCAGCACCCCAATAAATCCACCAGCAACAGCCAACAAATGACGTGGCAGGATACGTTCCCCCAGAAATACGCCTGCCAACAGCGTAACCAGCACTGGCGACAGGTACATCAACGCAGTAGCCTCTGCCAGACTCACCGTCTTGATCGCCATGTACAGCAAGGTGTTGATGCCAACCATGCACAAGCCGCGCAACAACTGCGTTTTCGGCGCACGGGTCACGGCAAAATGGCGCAAACCCTGCCCATAAAACAGCAGCGACACTATAATGCTGTGGAACAGGAACCGCGCCCACGTCACCTGAAAGGTCGAAAAGTCACGCATCAGGAATTTCCCCAGCGAATCCATCCCCGCCAGAATGCCGGAGGCAATAATTGTGAGGACAATGGCGAGCAAAGCAGGACGGCTTTCATGGCAGCAGATTCTCATCATTCAAGTCGGGTGCTATATTCCCAGCAAAGCGGCGGAGGTGAGCAGCAGACATGAAACCCAAAACAACCGTAGTAATGCGCAACATTATTCAGCAAATCCGGGAAAACTTCCCGTTTGCGATGACCGAACAAGAGCTATGCGCCGAAACCTGTAGCTACGGCTGTTCCATCAAGCTGCTGGAATACATGGATATGGAAATCACCGAATGGGAACAACGGCTGGACAATGGCGAAATTCCCAACTTTGACGATATTCAAAAGCTGTCCAAGTCGGGCATGAAAATTTACCGGATTCTGGAAAAAAACCATCTGGTGAGTGGTGTTGTGCCCGGATGAATCCCTCTGGCTAAGCCCCTCGTACTGGATTGGCCGCCCAAGGCACGACTGCCGCCACTAACTGTTGCACGGCTAACAATGGGTCAGTTTCGTCAGTGGTTCTAACTCTCACACCATATTGCTTCATCTGATTGATGAAGCTTTTACCGCACGGGCCAGTGATCAAATAATCCAGTGCCAACAGCGGGTGATCACCGCGCTTGTCCCACGCATGGATCGACATTTCCATCGACAACTCCAACGGCTCGACGCTTTGTACCGCTTGCTCCGCAGTCCATTCATACATCAAAAAGCTGCGGGCTTTGCTGGCGTGCCCAGTAATGGTACGCAAATTTTGGCTGGTAACGCCGATTTTCATAATAGTGACTCTTTAAGTGATAGGGTTTTCAGTTTTACGACAATATATCCTTATAATGGCCCCATGACACCACGTAACCTGTTTGATTTGATTCTGTTAGCTGCCCTGTGGGGCGGATCGTTCCTGTTCATGCGCTATGCGGCTCCGTCATTCGGGGCGATTCCGCTGATTTGGTTGCGGGTGACAATTGCGGCGGCGTGTCTGTTGCCGTTGCTGTGGTGGCGCGGGCAAAGCGGGCTGTTGCGGCAGAATATGGGGGCAATGCTATTGGTGGGTTTGCTCAATTCCGCCGTGCCGTTTGTGCTGATTGCGTGGGCGGTGCTGTCGATTACGTCGGGGTTGGCGTCGATCATGAATGCGGTCACGCCAATTTTTACCGCGCTGATCGGCGCATTGTGGCTGAATGAGCGGCTCAGCAAGTCGCAGATGCTGGGCTTGCTGATCGGGTTTGTCGGGGTATTGTTGCTGGCAGCGGACAAGGCTGATTTCAAAGCGGGTGGTTCCGGCTGGGCGATTGTGGCGATGCTGGGGGCTACCTTGTGCTACGGGATTGTGACCCATTACACCCGGCACAAGCTGGCGGGGGTTCCATCACTGGTTACGGCGACTGGGGCGCAACTGGCGGCGGCTATTGTGTTGTTGCCGTTGGCGTATGCGTTTTGGCCTACGGTTATGCCTGACGCTAAGGCATGGCTGGCGGTGATTGGGCTGGGTGTCGGGTGTACTGCGCTGGCGTTTGCGCTGTTTTTCCGGTTGCTGGCGCAAGTGGGGGCATCGCGGGCGGTGACGGTCACGTTTCTGATTCCGGTGTTCGGGGTATTGTGGGGCAGCCTGTTTTTGGGTGAAACTGTCAGTGCGTCGATGCTGGTGGGTGGCGCGGTAATTGTGCTGGGGACGGCGTTGGCGACCGGGGTGATGCGCTTACGAGCGATTTTAGCTTAAGATCACTCGTTTACAGCAAACCGAGGTGAATACCATGTCAGACAATACTAGCAATCCCGCCGAACCCGTGTGGACAGTTGTCCAACAAGCCACCGCAGATGACGGTTTACACCTGTTGCGGGTGCTGGATGTGGGAGCAAATTTCCCGTTTCGGAATTACCCCGAACGCTTCAGTCTGTTGTGGGAGTTTACCGAACTCGACGCCGAAGGCTTGCCCAGCGCGGCAGAACTCACCCGCATGAAGGATTTTGAAAACGCCTTGTGTGCGGTAATGCAAGCCGACCACGCAGCATTATTGGTGATGGTGTTCACCGAACCTGCCCACCGCGAATTTATCTGGTTGGCACGTAATAAATCAGCCTTCTCGAACCGGCTCAATACGGCGGAAAGTTTGGGTGCGAAACTCCCCATCACCCTTGACCATGAAACCGATACGCAAGGCGAGTTTTACCTGTCGTATGCGACGAAAGTGCTGGAACGCTTGAAGCAAAAGCCATGAAACTGCCCGAACGGGAACACTACCGCTACCAGTCGCGTTACTGCGAAGAAAACATCTGGCATCTGTGTCAGCAGCCAGAATTCCGGCACAGTGAGGTGGTGGTGATGGCGGCAACAGGTAGGTTTTTCCCCATCCTCTGCCAGCGCAGTGCGAGTACGCCGACTGAACCGCTGCTGTGGGATTACCACGTGGTGTTGCTGTGGCACGCCGCGCCGGATGTGCGTTACCTCCTCGATTTCGATACCACCTTGCCGTTTTGCACGCCGGTCGCGGATTATTTCCGCCAAGCGTTTTTGGATGAATCCGTGTTAAAACCGAGGTTTGTACCACTGTTTCGGGTCATGCCTAGCGTGGAATATGCCGAAAAACTGTTGAGCGATCGGCGGCACATGCGCGATGCCAACGGTTGGTTGGCGGAACCTCCGCCTTGGCCGCCGACCAGCGTTACCGACAGTAATTTGCACAAATTTACCGATATGAGCGATGCCGACTATGGGCAAATCTTGACGGCAGCGCAGGTGTTGATGCACACGGGTAAATTGAGGCAATAACGCGCATAACGTAGTTCCCCGGTTTTGTGCAGCACGCCCAATTCCACCAGTTCCTGCAAATCGCGAGTCGCGGTAGCCCGTGAAGCATTGGTCAAACTGATGTAATTTTTTGCGCTCATGCCACCGTGGAAACCGCCGATGCCCTCCGCAAACAGCCGTGCCACGACTTTTTCCTGCCGTGGATTCAGTTTGCCACGCACTGGGTCATACAAACGGGTTTTGCCGATTAGGAATTCGACTTGCTGGCGTGAATGGCGCACTGCCGCCAGCACCATTTCCGCGAAATACACCAGCCAGCGTTGAATGTCGTTCGCCTTGTTCGCCCATTCCAGCTCGGCGTAATAGGCTTTTTTGTGCTGTTCGATGGTGTGGGCAAGCGCAATCAGCGTGGGTTGCCCCAAGCCTTGCGCGAGGGCTTTTTCTGCCAAAGCGCGGGCAATACGCCCATTGCCGTCTTCAAACGGGTGGATGCTGACGAAATACAGGTGGGCAATGCCTGCGCGGATCAGGGGTGGCAATGCGTCGGGCGCGTTGGCTTGAGTGCGGTTGAACCAGTCCACAAAGGCAGCCATTTCTGCCGCCATCTGTGCGGAAGGCGGGGCTTCAAAATGCACGTTGGGATTATCCAGCCGCCCGGAAACCACTTGCATGGCTTCGGAATGCGTGCGGTACGCGCCGATTACCTGCAAATCCCGCCGCCCGTTCAGCAACATCGAATGCCAATCGAACAGTATTTGATGACTCAGCGGTTGCTGAAAGTGGGTGTATAAATTCACCATCATTTCCGCAATGCCGTATTCCGCTGGTGTCACTTGTCGCCGGTCTGTTTGTAAGCCGAACTGCCGCCGAATGGAGGACTGCACACTGTCACGGTTGAGGTATTCGCCTTCAATCGCCGAGGTTTGCATGGCTTCGTTGCTGACCATTTCCACTTTCAATTGGATGCGGTCATCTTCCGTCAGATGCGTGAATGCGCCCAGCAGCAAGCCGGATTCGTGTGCAAAAGCGGTTTCCAACGGCATCAGCTTCAGCGGGTCGAAGCTGAAATTAGGCCAGTCGGGTTGTTGCCAGTTCCATGTCATGAGTCATTCGCCGTTATTCTATAACTCATTTATAGCTTATTTTGTGAGTTATAGAAATCCTTCTACTTGCATCCATCGGGGGAGACTACAAATTGATCCGGTTTGAATAGCCCTGCTGTTCCGGCTACTATCGGCTCTATTGTCCCTTATGCCTGACTAGCTGACGCTTATGAAACCGACCCCGTTGGAAATCGCCCTTGAGCGCATTGAAGAATGCCGCCGCACCCGTTCGATCTCCCTTGATCTGAGCAAGCTCGGTCTGGACACCATCCCGGAGGAGGTGTTTGAACTTACATGGCTGGAAAAGCTAGATGTGTCGGGAGACAAAGAAAACTGGGAACATCAGGGTATTCAGGAAATATCTCTTGATATTCGACAACTTACAACTTTGACCAGCTTTGCCTGTGCCTTGAGTCAAATTACGGATTTATCATCACTCAGTACTTTGAAATATTTGCAGTCACTAAACTGTGAAGGCAATCAGATCATTGATTTGTCACCAGTTAGTCACTTAACCGCGTTGGAATCACTGAACTGTAACTCTAATCAGATTAATGAACTATTTCCTCTGCGTCACTTGAAATTTTTGAAGTCAGTGGATTGTGGTTTTAATGAACTTAGTGACCTTTCACCAATAAGTTATCTGTTGCAGTTACAATCACTAAACTGTGAAGGCAATCAGATCATTGATTTGTCACCAGTTAGTCACTTGACCGCGTTGGAATCACTGAACTGTAACTCTAATCAAATTAATGAACTATTTCCTCTGCATCACTTAAAATTTTTGAAGTCACTAGATTGTGGTTTTAATGAGCTTAGTGACCTTTCACCAGTAAGTTATCTATTGCAGTTACAATCACTAAACTGTGAAGGCAATCAGATCATTGATTTGTCACCAGTTAGTCACTTGACCGCGTTGGAATCACTGAACTGTAACTCTAATCAAATTAATGAACTATTTCCTCTGCATCACTTAAAATTTTTGAAGTCACTAGATTGTGGTTTTAATGAGCTTAGTGACCTTTCACCAGTAAGTTATCTATTGCAGTTACAATCACTAAACTGTGAAGGCAATCAGATCATTGATTTGTCACCAGTTAGTCACTTGACCGCGTTGGAATCACTGAACTGTAACTCTAATCAAATTAATGAACTATTTCCTCTGCGCCACTTAAAATTTTTGAAGTCACTAGATTGTAGTTTTAATGAATTTAGTGACTTATCATCTGTGAGTTTTTTATTGCTATTGAAGTTTATAAATTGCAATAGCAATCAGATTATTGATCTGTCACCAGTGAATTATTTAATTGCATTGATATCAATAAATTGCAATAATAATCAAATTAATAATTTAGCACTAAATAACCTACCACAATTACAATCACTGGATTGCAGTAATAATAACATTAACAACTTAGCACTAAATAACCTACCACAATTACAATCACTGGATTGCAGTAATAATAACATTAACAACTTAGCACTAAATAACCTACCACAATTACAATCACTGGATTGCAGTAATAATAACATTAACAACTTAGCACTAAATAACCTACCACAATTACAATCACTGGATTGCAGTAATAATAACATTAACAACTTAGCACTAAATAACCTACCACAATTACAATCACTGGATTGCAGTAATAATCACATTAGCAATTTGACACTAAATAACCCACCACAATTACAATTACTGAATTGCAGCAACAATCAAATTAGCAGTTTAGCATTAGATAATCTATCACAATTACAATCACTGAATTGCAGCAACAATCAAATTAGCAGTTTAGCATTAGATAATCTATCACAATTACAATCACTGGATTGCAGCAACAATCAAATTAGCAATCTAATGCTAAACAATTTACCACATCTACAGTCAGTAGACTGTAGCAACAATCAAATTAGCGATATCTCATCATTAACTCATTTAAGTTATTTAAAGACATTAAAATGCTTTATTAATAAAATTAGCGACCTATCTCCACTCAATAATCTCACAAGATTACAATCACTTTTTTGTGGGGGAAATTTAATCAGGGACTTCTCATTAATCTATAATTGGATTGCGGAGAGCAAACTAACAGAACTGTCATTACACAATAGTCCATATTCTGGAATCCCTCCAGTTTTATTAGGTCGAAAAACTAATAATGATAAAAAAAGTTGTTCAAGCCTTTTGAGGATCATTCTCTCCAATCCCTATATGGACAATGGTATTGAAAACATCAAACATTATCGAGAGGAAATTCTCGCATCTGGATCTGCCATACAGAAACAACTAAAAGTTCAGTTTGTGGGTAATGGTCGGGTTGGGAAAACCACGCTGGCTTATGTAATGGAACACAAACGCCCCCCCTGCGAATCATTCAAATCCACTCATGGAATTATCATCAAGGAAATCCAACAACTGTTGGATGGTGAGGATGACCCTATCACATTGCAACTTTGGGATTTTGGTGGACAGGAAATCTATCACGCCACGCACCGTCTGTTCTTGTCAGATGATTGTCTGTATCTATTACTATGGGCAGAAGAAACCGAAGAATACCTAGACGAAACCTGCCACCCAGTCAGTTACTGGCTAGAATCCATTCATGACTTGGGTAAAAATAGCCCTGTAATTTTGGTTAAGAACCAGATTGATATTTCAGATAAACAATTGAGTGAACGTCCTGTTAACCTAAGCGATGACTTGCCCGGTGCAAACCAGATTAGTCATGCTGTCAAAGTGTCTGCATGGACAGGACGCAATATGAGTATCCTGCGCGGGGCAATTGAAGCAGTCATTGAGGAATTGAAATACCGGGTTTGTTTGGAATTACCAACATCATGGTTACGGGTTCAAAAGGCACTGAAGCAACTCAATCAGAAATCCATCCCCTTCGCCCACTTCAAACAGCTTTGCATCAAAGCGGGAGTCAGTCACGCCGAATGGTTCGCAGACTATCTGCATAAAACCGGCGTATTGTTTTACCGCGAAGGTGCATTTCAAGATCAGATCATTCTCGACCAAAACTGGGCGATTAATGCGGTGTACCGTGCCTTTGACCCCAATAAACCGCACCGCCGCCGCATCGAACGCATGGGCGGGCGTTTTAACGGCGAAGATGCCAGCCTGTTTTGGGCAGACGAAGAAGTAAACGAACAGGAGGTGTATGTCGACTTCATGCACAATTGCGGTATCTGCTACGAACCCAAGCGGCAGCAAAACCAGCGTGACAACAAACCCTTCGCCAAACACGAATTCATCATCCCCGCCCTGTTGCCGCTGACCAGCAAAGCCAAAACCGCATGGGGAAATAGCCGCCCGGATGACTGGCAACTCGACATCGAATATCCCTTCCTGCACCGCAGCATTATCGAACGCATGATCCTGCGCATCGGTGAAACCTACGAAGGCGAACCGTGGCGCACCGGCATTTTCTGCGAAACCGACGAAGGTCAATTACTGCTGGAATGCGAATACGCCAACAAACAGCAATCCACCCAAGGGCGCTTGCACTTCCAATTACGTGGCTGCCAGCCTGAACGTTTGGTATACGCACTACGCAAATTGGTCAGCGAAACCAGCCCGCACCGCCGCTATCAAGAATACCTCAGTAAAGTAGGCGCAGAGCGCACCCTGTTACCCGAATTCAAGGACGAAGCCATGCAACACCCATCCAAACTGGACGCAAGCAAACCGGCAGACAAAACCATCAAGCTGTTTATCTCCTATTCCCACGCCGACGAAGCCCACAAAGAGCGGCTGGAAAAACACCTGAAAGCCATCAGCCGCACCTTACCACTCACGGCATGGAGCGACCGCCATCTGTTTGCAGGCGAGGCGGTGGATGAGCAAATCTTCCAGCAACTGAATACCGCCGATATTGTCTTGCTGCTGGTCAGCCCGGATTTCATCAATTCCGACTACTGTTTCACCAAGGAAATGGAACGCGCATTGGAACGCTACCAGGATGAAGGCAACGTGGTGATTCCGGTCATCATCCGCCACACCGCAAGCTGGCGTAACCACAAAATCGGGCAAATCGTCGCCCTGCCCAAAGACGGCAAACCGCTGGCAAAATGGGAGGATGCCGATGAATTCTGGGGCAGTGTGGAAAACGGCATCCATGATCAGGTCAAAAAACGCCTGCAAGCCTAACCGCAAAATGGCTGCTTTACACGGTCAACATGCTGGGTGTAACGAAACTTGGTATCATCTTTACTACGTAAACTTGTTGGTTTTTCATCCTGAACGGGAGGAAATTATCCTATGGAAAAATTAGAAACTTATCGCCGTTACGTTTTTCATCCTGAACGGGAGGAAATTATCCTATGGAAAAATTAGAAACTTATCGCCGTTACGTTCGCCAAGTCCTCGAACATTATGCGCAGTTCAAACCTGCCTACGGGGATGTGGAAATGGAGCTACTGTTTGACCCTGAACGTGACCGCTACCAACTAATGACAGTGGGTTGGAATGGCTATGACCGCTTTCATGGTTCCTTGCTACACGTTGACATAAAAAATGGGCAAATTTGGATTCAGCACGATGGCACAGAAGGCGGCATCGCCAACGAACTCGTAGAAATGGGCGTGCCTAAAACCGATATTGTGCTGGCATTTCACGCGCCTTACAAACGTGGGTATACAGGATTTGGTACAGGAATTGAACCGCCAGTTTTACAAGCCGCTTGATAATTTTTTCATAAACTCCCCCGTTGGCGCGGCGTGGTTTGCAGGTCGGCAATGGTTTGCGGTGGTTTTTCCGCAAACAGGCGGTTGAAGTCATCCATGCAATTCAGGGCGAACGCGAGTTTCAGCAAACTGTGAAAACTGATTTGCCCAGTGGTTTCAAAGCGTTTGATGCTGGCTTCGGCAACACCGGATTTCTCTGCCAATGTGCGCCGCGTGAGGTTGGCTGCCAGCCGTTGCGCTTTGGCTTGGGTTGCAATAGTCTTCAGCAATGCGTCGGGCGTTTGGAAAACAACAGGCATTATATTACCTCTAACACCTTAAGAAACAGCTCAACGGCTATTATAATAGCTTTTAAACAAACACACTACATCCAACTCAGCCCACTACTTTCCGCCTGATACAAACTGTCATTCACGATACGCTTACCCGCCGCCCATGGGATAAACGGCACACCTTGAACGCCTGACGCAAACACCAGCCGCACATGACACAGGTTGTGGCGTTCCAACCACCAGCTTTGCACATAACTCACCTGCTGCACCTTGAAAATCGGCAGGCAATAGTAATTCACCCCAATCAGCCCATTGCGGATATACAAAAACTGACTATCCAGCGCATACCCCCAACGTCGCCAGCGCAACACACTCAGCAAGCCCGCCCCAACCCCCAGCAGTAAGGCAACATTCGCCAAGAGCGACGAATCAGGGCGCAACAGCCATTGCGACGCCCCGACAAACACAAGGCAGAACAAGAACGGTCGGATTAAAAAGCGCCAGTTAATCGGCGCAAACACCACCTCGGCTAAACGCTGCGCTGGCAACGCCTCCGCCAACAACGCTTGCGCATCCTGCGGCGTCACAGCAGGAACCATAATCCGCCCAGCATCGGCTAAACCTGCTTGGTGTGCTTGAATTTGCTCAAAGCGCACATTGCAGCGCCCAAATACCCGCTCCAACCAGCTTTGTTGCAACTGCATCCATTGCAGGCGCGACAGTTTCATACTCACCTCATGGCGAGTAAATAAACCGCACCGTTGGATATACCGCTCACCACGCTGTACCAAGCTGTAATCAAAAAAGCTCAACATCGCGCCTGCCACCGATAACAACGCCATGAACATCACTACCAGCAAGGCAATGCCCAGCATCAGCACAATCAACCACCCCAGCGACTGCTGCGCCGGGTCAAAATAATGCACCACATCAATGCCAAACGTTTCCAGCCGTTCAACCATCCGCTCCAGCGCGTTGTCCCAAAACGGTGTCGTTGCTGCCAAAAATACCCATACCCGATTATTGCTAATCCCATAAATCAGCAAATCACCCATGCTGCGCTGATTCAATAAGCGTTCGGTGGGAATTGTATCGGTCACTTCCTCAATGTCGCTGGCAATCGTAGTGGCAGCATTTTCGGTAGGCACTGTGCTTGAATGCGCGGCATAAATGGCGTGTTGCAAAGCTTCCGCTTGTGCACGCGACAACGCCACCAATTGCGCCTCTTCGCGGCTCGAACCGGCGGTATCCAACTGCACCATCACATGATCGGTGAAGCGGTAATACAAAGGCTGCTCCAATTTCACATTCTGAATGCGCTCGAAAGGCAGATTGAGTTGGGTTTTTTGAATAATTCCCGCTTGAATCTCCACCGTGTCACCAGTGACCCGAAACTGGTAAAAATAATAGCGTAGCAAAGCAATACCCGCGAACAACCCCAAGCCCAGCAGCATCACGCCCAGCGTCAGCAGTGGCGTCTCTTGCAAGCCCCGATAAGCAAAAAGCGCCAGCGGAATCACATAAAACACACTGCCAAACACCGCCTGCAAACTTTGCAAGCTGAAATACAGCAAGGCAATCGGCGATAAATGCTGCCAATTTTCCAGTTTTTGCAGCGCATTATCCGCCATGCTGTAAATCCTGATGCTGTAAAATAAATTGCCGCAAGCCTTGCGCCCGCTCAACCGGCAAACCGGGGATTGCAAACGTATACGTGCCGCTGCCAGCACTGAACACCTGCAAGGTTGCCAGACCCGCACTGCGTTCAATGGGGCCGCGTTTCAGCTCAATGTGTTGAATACGGGTCAGCGGCTGAATCACCGTATGCCGAAACAACAAACCCCAACGAAACCCCATATCATGCTCGCGCAAGGCATATGCCACGTGCTGATCCGCAACAATGCCATACACGTTGTAAAGCACACTCAAGGCGATCAGCCCCAGCATCACCCAACCCGCCAAAGGCTGATAGTCAGCGGTGATGGCTGCCAATGGCGTGTAGTGACTCACCCACCAAATTAGCCCTAACACCAGCGTCACCAATAGATTTAGCATGGCATTAATCGGCATATAACGCGGCGAGAGTGCCTGCCAGTCGAACTGTTCAACATCGGGTAAGTCTGCCAACGGCACATTGGCGTTACTGAACGGTAGGTTTTGCATAGTGCTTCATCCCAAATGGCACGGATACGGATGAAGCACACTCAGATGTTTTGCCGGGATTGTCAACCGAAAGTTGATGCCTGGTGATTACAACCACACCCTGTCAGGTTGTGCGGGTTTCGGTGGCTGCGGTTGCACTGGCGCTGGCACTGCCCCACGCGGTGGCTCAGCAAAAAACCGTTGCAACAACCCATTGGCAAATGGGTCTTGCTTGAAAAACGGGTCATCGAACGGATTCTGTTTAAAAAACGGGTGGTCAAACGGGTCTTTGCCGCCAAACAGTGAGCCACTAAACGGAAAACCCTGCCCAAACATATCCGCAAACATTGCTTCCGGCTGCATGGTCATCGCTTGCAACACCGCTTGCTGTTTGTCCTGCGGCAAGCCGGATTGCTGCAATTGGCTACGGATTTCGTCTGGTGTCCCCTCAAAGGTGTAATCGCGGGTGTCGTTGGCTTGATCTTGGTAACGCAATTGCGCCCGCCAACGCCCATCCGCGAGGGATTGCACCTGTACTGATTGCGATTGTTGCTGGATCAGCGGTGGGGTTGGATTCAGTGGCGGGGATTGCGGTGGCGTTTGCCAGTTCTGGAAAGGGTCAGTCTCGGCCCAGACTGGCTGGAAAAATCCGACCAAGACACTCAAACACAAAGCTAACGGTTTCATTATCGTCTGCTCCTTGATGTGCGCCCCTGCCAATGGCGGCAGGGGCAGTTTAACAATATTATTGCGGAGGAGTTCCTGCGGGCGGGGTAGCCGATGGAGGCGGGGGTGAAGCCCCTACGGGCTTGTCCCCAGCTTGTTCCTCCGCTTTGGGTGGTGGCGGTGGCTCAGGCTTTTTCCAGCTTTCTGCCTTGCCCGGCAATTCATACGTGCCGATACTGGTGCTGTAGACCACTTTGTCATCAGGCAAGCGGGTATAACTGCGACTAGCCCCCGCGCCATTGCCCAGCAACAGGGCGGCTTTCACCGTATCGCCTTGCAGCAGTTGGACTTGACGTTCAAAGCCGCTGTCTTCCACCTTGAAGCGTTTGAAATCTGCCCCGCTGGTGGCAACTGGCAAACCGCGCTTCAAACCGTGCAACTTATCCAACACAGCGGTAATTTTAGCGGCATCTGCTTGCGCATTTTCCAGTGTTGGTAATTGCCACTGATCGGCGGTCTTGCGCAATTCCGCGCTATTGCCCTCGGCATCTTTCACTACAATATGGTCGATTTGCGCCGTTTCAAAGCTCAGCAAGGCTTCGTTGGCAGGACGTGCCGCCAAGGCATTGGTTTTCCAGCCGGACACTGCCACCAACAACACCTGTAATAGCAATACGCCTGCAAGGATCATTACCCATTTATTCCGTACCATCTGTTATACCTCCGCCAGCCATTGTTGGTCACGCTGTTGGGCGCGGCGGCGTAACCACCAACGCCACAATCCAATCAGGAATAGCCCCAGTGCCGCCAGTGCGTAGTTGAGGTATTCCCAGAACACTTGTTGGCTGTGCTCCAAGGGTTCCAAGGTACGGGCGAAATGCGCACGGCTGCGGATGTTGAGCAAACCTTCATCCTCCAGCGTCCAGTCCAGCACGTTTTGCACAAACTCCAAGGGTGCGGAATACAACGTGCCACGCCCTTGGGATGCCAGCCGCAATACCGCATCGCTGGCAAAGGCATTGCTGCTGAGGACAATCAAACGGGCAGATTCCGGTGAACGCTCAATCACACCGCTGACCACGGTTTTGTCAGCGGGCTTGTCTTCCGCTTTGGCTTGCGTTTGCTCAGCGGGTGGGGTGGGGTTAGCCCCGGCAGCATCAGCGGGTTTGTCTTCCGGTTTTACCAACAAGGGCGACTGCTTGCCTTTGAAGAAGGAATCAAACCTGCCTTCCACCGCCACAGCCAACAGTTGTGCCGCCCGTTCCTGTTCCGGCTTGAAACCAGTTTGCGGGTAAAGCCCATAGTCCGGGATGACATTGGTTTCCACCGATGTCCAGCTTTGCGCGGAAGAATGCAGCAATTCCGTGACCTTGCGTTGCGCATTGGCATCCTTGTTGACTTCCAGCGGCGATGCCCAGTTCAGGGTCAGTTGCCCCAATGCTGCTGTGACTGGGGAGTCAGCATTCAACCCGGCTTTACGCACATCCGGGAAATGCGGGTAAGGCATCATGCGGATTTCCTCCACTGTAATCGGGCCAAGCCGACGCGGTACAGGGACAGGCAAGGCGGCATTTTGCGGGTCTAGCACCATGCTTTTGGCAAGGGTAAAACCGTGGTGTTTGAGCCAGTCTTCCAAACCGGAAGTATGTTCACTGGCAGTGAGGGATTGCCCGATGTCCACGTCGAACGCGCCGGTTGCCAGCACGACCGTGCCCCCTTTCATCAGGAACTGGTCAATGGCAAAGCGTTGCTTGTCGTCAAGGTTTTCCGGGGCGAGCAGCATCACCACATCGGCTTCAGCCGGAACTGCGCCGTTTTTCAGGTCGGTATCCACCAGCCGCACATTTTCCCCCAGCGTTTTGCGCAATTCCTCATAACGCTTGCCCGCCGCTGGCATGAACATTCCGCCGCCGCCCGTATCGGGTGGCGTCACCAGTGCCACCGTTTTGAGGAAACCGGGTGCAAGGCGTTGCAAGCCTGCGGTAATTGCTTGTTTGAGGCTGTTTTTGTCCAGCTCGGCGGGCAGCGGAATATTCACTGCGGTACCATTGCTGTCCAGTTGCATATAGAACCAGAACGGTTTGGGGTCAAACAGGCTGGCAATCTGCGGGCTGTAACCGAAGTCCTGTTGCAGCTTTTGCCCCAGTGTGCCGCCGTCAGCATCGGGGTCGGCAAAGCTGACATTGAGTTTGCCGCCTGCGGTTTGTTTAAGTTCATCCAGCGTGCCTTCCAGTTCCTTACGCAAATCGGCAAGGGCTTTGGGCAGTTTGTCGTTGGCAGAAACATAGCCGTGGAACGTCACTGGTTTGTCCAGTGCGGCAAAAGCATTGCCACCCGCCTGATACGCATTCGCCAGTTTGCGGACGGTACGTGTAATGGCGTATTCGGGGTTTTTCAGGCGTACATCAAGGCTTTCCTCACTTTCTGCCTTCACCTCAATCAGGTCTTCGTAGCCCAGTGTTTGGTACTGGTCGCCGTAAGCCACCACCAGATTGAAGTAGGAATTGACCACACCCGCCTGATAACGGCTTGCCATGCGGAACGGCACGGGGCGGATACCGTACTTTTCCGCTGCTTCGGCTTCCAGTGCCTGATCCTGATGCGGATTGACGAATTCCACCTGTACCTTGCTGACACCGGCGACTTGGTATTCCTTGAGCAAATCCTTGATTTGCGGCACGAGCGGTTCGAGCAAGGGGTGGGTTTTATCCGAGAAATACCCCCGGATCAGCAACGGTTCTTGCAGTGAACCCATGTACTGGCGGGTCGCGGATGACAAGGAATACAGCTTGCCAGCGGTCAAATCCAGCCGGGCGGAGCCGACACTCTGTAACCAGACATTCGCCACCAACACGTTGGCAATCGCCAACCCGACAATGGCATACCACTGCACGTGCTTGGCATTACGCGGATTGCCTGCCCAGCGCAAGCGTTCCAACGTCAGCACATTCAAGGCGAGGAAGACCCCCACCAGTGACACGTAGTAATACAAATCACGGATGTCCAGCACCCCACGGGTAATCGCATCAAAACGTGATCCCGTACCCAACAGGCTCAACACGCCGCTGATACCCTGCCCAAACAGGGAAGTCAGCACGCTTGCCCCCAACAGGTAGAAGATACCCCCAACCACCACGGTGAGAATCAACGCCACAATCGGGTTATCGGTACGTGCGCTCAGGAACAAACCAATGGCAATGTACGCGGCTGCCAGAAACAGGCTGGCAAGGTAGCCGCCGATCACTGGCCCCCAGTCCACATCCCCCAACAAGGACACCGTTATCGGCAAGGGCAAGGTCAGCAATAACGCCAACGCCACCAATGCCAGACTTGCCGCAAACTTACCCAACACCAATTGCAGCGGGCTAACCGGGCTGGTCAGCAACGACTCCAAGGTTCCGGCGCGACGTTCTTCCGACCAACTGCGCATGGTCAGGGCTGCCACCAAAAAGATCAGCAACACCGGCATCCAGGTAAACAAGGGTTTGAGGTCGGCAAGGTTGCGGGCAAAAAACGCTTCCGCCCAGAAAAAGATAAACAGATTGACGGCAAGGAACGTGCCCAAAAACAGCCAAGCGGCAGGCGAGGCGAAGAAAGTGTTGAATTCCTTACGGAAGATAGCCATGAACTTGTCCATTACGCTGCCTCCCGGTTATTGGCTTCGGCAAACACGGTTTCCAGCGTGCGGGTTTGTGTATGCAGGCTGTGTAACTGATCCCCCGCCGCATGGACAGCAGCAGCGACTTGCGGGGCAAGTTCCGGGCTGGCTTGCAGCGTGTATTGGTATTGCCCTTGCCCTGCTGGGGCCGTTTCCACATGACTGACCCCTTCCAGCTTGCCAAGGTAAGTGGCTGCTTGGGCAGAATTGAGCGTCAGTAACAGGTGGCGGGTTTGTTGCAATTCATCCAGCCGTGCATCCACCACCAGTTTGCCGGAACGCATAATGAGTACCCGTTCGCACACCGCCTGCACTTCCTGCAAGATGTGGGTGGAGAGAATCACCGTGGCATGGCTTGCCAACTCGCGGATCAGTTCGCGCATTTGATGGATTTGTGTTGGGTCTAAGCCATTGGTTGGCTCATCCAGAATAATGATGGCAGGATTGTGCAAAATTGCCTGCGCCACCCCGACCCGCTGGCGATAACCGCGTGACAAAGTGGCAATCATTGCACTGGCTTTTGCTTGCAAAGCAGTCCGGCGGATTGCACTGGTGACGGCCTGGCGTTGCGCATTGGCTGGAATCCCGTGCAAATCCGCTTGGTAACGCAGGTAATCCAGCACCGTCATTTCCGGCCACACCGGGCAGTTTTCCGGCAAATAACCGATGCGTTGCTGGATGGCTTGGGTATCTTTGCCGATGCTTAAACCATCGACCGTGATACTGCCAGCGGTAGGCTCAAGGAAACCCGTGAGCATTTTCATAATGGTGGTTTTGCCTGCCCCGTTGTGGCCGAGCAGACCGATGACTTCGCCCTGTTGAATGCCGAATGAGACATCATCAACAGCTTTGAAGTCACCGTAATGACGACTTAAGTGATTGACTTGAATCATTGTTTACCCTATAGAAGTAATGTTTTAATATCGCAGGGGCAATTTTAGGCAAAGCATGAACGAGGTAAAGTTACAAAAAAGTAAGGTTGGGCATAATGTGTTAGAATCTTCCACACTGTTTTTACTGCTTTGCAAACCACACTTCAAAACCCATGCAGCAATCTAAACCTATTCGTCCCGTCATCCCCTCATGGTCAGCGCTTGCCGCTTGGCTATGTGTAGCCGCCCTATGCCTCCCCACCTCACTGGCAGCGCGGCAAGCCTCGGATACCGTTGCCCCACAAACCACCCACACGCTCAAGTCGCAAACGCTGGTGAGCGCCAAGCAGTTCATGGTGTCAACCGCGCACCCCGACGCAACTCAAGCTGGTTACGCTATCCTCAAAGCAGGCGGTTCGGCGGTGGATGCGGCAATCGCGGTGCAACTGGTGCTGGGTTTGGTCGAGCCGCAAGCCTCCGGTTTAGGCGGTGGTGCACTCATGGTGCTATGGAATGCTGACAAGCAGCAATTGGTAGCACTGGATGGGCGCGAAACCGCCCCTCAAGCCGTGACCCCCGACCTGTTTCTGGATGAACTCGGCGAACCCTTAAACTTTATAGATGCCGTCGTCGGCGGGCGTTCCGTCGGCACCCCCGGCACGGTAGCGTTGCTGGCACACGCCCACACCAATTACGGCAAACTGCCTTGGCAAGACCTGTTCACAGCCGCACGGCAGTTGGCAACGGATGGCTTCGTGGTGACAGCACACATGGCGGAACAAATCGCTGACAGTGCCGACAGCTTGCGCACATTCCCCGCCACCCAACAGTATTTTTTCACCCCAAATGGCAAGCCCTTGCCCGCCGGATTTGTGCGCAAAAACCCCGCATACGCCAAGACGCTGGATGTCATCGCCAAACAAGGTGCAAAAGGCTTTTACCAAGGCGAGATTGCCCAAGCCATTGTCGATACCGTGAGCAAAGCCGCCACCAACCCCGGCAAGCTGGCACTGCAAGATTTAGCGGATTATCAGGTAAAAGCGCGTGAGGTATTGTGCGTGGATTATCGCCAGCATGAAGTCTGTGGCATGGGGCCGCCAACCTCTGGCACGGTCGCCATTGGGCAAATATTGGGAATGCTCAGCCATTTCGATCTGAAAAAGCTGGGGGCAGACAACCCGCAAAGCTGGCGTTTGATCGGCGATGCTACCCGTTTAGCATTCGCGGATCGCGGGCGGTATCTGGCAGACAGCGATTTCGTGGATGTGCCGGTACAAGCCTTGCTCGCCCCCGCTTACCTGAAGGCACGGGCACAGGCGTTGCACGGCGAAAAGGCGTTGGATACGGTTGCTCCCGGCGAGCCCCTGCCCAAAGTATCGCAGCAATGGGCGGATGATGCCGCGCTGGAATTGCCTTCCACCAGCCATTTCGTGATTGTGGATGCCAAAGGCAATGTGGTGTCGCTGACCAGCACCATTGAAAACGGCTTTGGTTCGCGGCTAATGACCAACGGTTTTTTGCTGAATAACGAATTGACCGACTTTTCTTTCAAAGCCGCTGAAGATGGCGTGCCGGTTGCGAATCGGGTGGAAGCAGGCAAACGCCCGCGTTCGTCGATGTCACCGACGATTGTGCTCAAAGATGGCAAGCCGTATATGGCACTGGGTTCACCGGGCGGACCGCGCATTATCAGTTATGTGGCGAATGCGCTGGTTGCGCAACTCGATTGGGGTTACAACATCCAGCAGGCTTTCAGTATGCCGCACCGGGTCAACCTGTTTGGGCGTTATGAGCTGGAGGCAGGCACGTCTGCCGCCGCCATACAGCCCGCATTGAAAGCGTTGGGTTATGAAGTCACCACCAGCACCATGACATCCGGCTTGAGCGGGGTGGTGATTACCCCGCAGGGCTTGCAGGGCGCGGCTGATCCGCGTCGGGATGGCACCGTGTTAGGGGATTAATTTCAGGCTTTAAGGTAAATTTGCTGCGCTCACCCGATAGGGACAGAATGAACGGATTGTATTTTTAGGAGTTTTACCATGCGAATCCTTCACACCATGCTGCGCGTCGGCGATCTGGAACGCTCGATTGCGTTTTATACCAATGTCCTCGGTATGCAACTGCTGCGCCGCAAGGACTACCCGGCGGGCGAATTCACCCTTGCCTTCATCGGTTACGGCAACGAAACCGATCAGACCGTGCTGGAGCTGACCTACAACTGGGGCGTGGATAAGTACGAACTGGGGACGGCGTTCGGGCATATCGCGCTGGAAGTACCGGATGTGTACGCCGCCTGCGAAAAAATGCGGGCAGCGGGCGGCAAGATCATCCGCGAAGCCGGGCCGATGAATGCGGGTACGACCATCATCGCCTTCCTCGAAGACCCGGATGGTTATCAGATTGAGCTGATTGGTGAGAAACACCAGCGTGGTTAATAGTAGTTTTTGGATGAATTTAGATTAAAAGTAAGGGTGTTTTTTGCTCTCAGGCTGCCCGCCGGTTATGCAGCCACAACAGCAGCCCCGCCCCCACAATCAAGCCCGTGCCAAAGAAGAAATTCCACCCCAACACATCCTGAAACAGGAATACGCTGAATAACGTCGCTGCCACCACCTGCGCATTCAGCCAAGGCGACAGCTCCGACGCGGTGATTAGCGTATACGCCTTGATCAGCAGGAAATGCCCAATCGCCCCGAATACGCCCATACTGACCAGCAGCAGCCATTGCAGCGCATCGGGCGTTTTCCACCACAACGGCAACGGCACGCTCAACACCACCGCCCCCACAATCGAGGTATAAAACAGCGAGGTGCGCGGATCATCCACACCTGCCACTTTACGGGTCAACAGAAAATACAACGCCAGCAACAGTGAGGCGAAAAACGCCAGCAATAACGCTGGTTCAAAGGTTTGAAAACCGGGGCGGATAATCACCAGTACCCCGACAAACCCGGCAGCAACCGCCAATAAATGACGTGGCAAAATACGTTCCCCCAAGAATACCCCCGCGAACAAGGTGACGAGTACCGGCGACAAATACATCAACGCCGTCGCTTCCGCCAGACTCACCGTCTTGATCGCCATGTACAGCAAGGTGTTAATGCCCACCATGCACAAACCGCGCAACAACTGCGTTTTCGGCGCACGGGTCACAGCAAAATGGCGCAAACCTTGCCCATAAAACAGCAGCGACACAATGATGCTGTGGAATAAGAACCGCGCCCAAGTCACCTGAAAGGTCGAAAACTCGCGCATCAGAAATTTCCCCAGCGAATCCATCCCCGCCAGAATGACGGAGGCAATAATCGTAAGGACGATGGCAAGCAAGGCAGGGCGGTTTTTCATGGCAGTAAGCCTAACACCTATTCCAGCAAAGCGTGTAACTCTGGCAAGCACGAACCGCAATTCGTCCCCGCATTCAAGCAACGCCCAATCGCCTCCACACTGCTCAAACCCTGCTCTGCAATCGCCTTGCGGATGGTTTTTTCGCCGACGTTGAAACACGCGCAGACCGTGCGTCCTTTGTCTTCGCCCGCCACTGCCGGTTTGCCTGCCAGCAAGCTGACACGATCCGTGGGGGACAAGGTTTCCTGTGCAAACAGGCTCACCAACCACTCACGGGGCGGCAAACGTTCGGCGGATGCGCTGATGAACAGGCAGCTTTCTAATTGCCCACCGGTGAAACGCGCAGCGCGGTAGGTTTGGCGGGCAACGTCTAGGTATTCCGTCCAGTTCACGTCATCGGCGTGTTGACATAACAGATCGCGGGCGAAGGTTGCCCAATCGGCGGCGGGTTGCTGGCCTGCGAGTTCGTAACGCCAGGCGTTGGGGACTTTGATGGCAGTCCAGTAAGTGTAAGAGGGCGTATGCAATACGCCCCTACCGTGAATATTCGTAGGGGCGTATTGCATACGCCCTCCTTCGAGAGCAGCGAGGGGGATTTTCCTTCGCGAAATCAAAAACCCCTGCCAAGCCGCTGTATACGCCTCAATCGCCACCACTGCGTGCTTGCTCTCCGGCTGCCCCGAAATCGGGTCAACGTTTGCCGGAATCAACGCCCCCACGCCTGCCGCGCCGCTGAATTGCCCGCTCCAGTGCATCGGCACAAACAAGCTGCCGCGTTGCTGGTCACGGCTGGTTTTCACCTTGGCCAAGATGTGCTGCGTACCGTTGTGGATGCGGGCAATCGCCCCTTCCTGCAAGCCTTGATCCCGCGCATCACACGGGTGCATTTCCACGTAAGGTTCAGCGACGTGCGCGGACAAGCGCGGCGAAATACCGGTGCGTGTCAGCGTGTGCCAATGATCGCGCACCCGTCCGGTATTCAGCACAAACGGGAATTCGGGCGTGCGTTGTGATTGCGGCAAACGCGGTTGCACGGCGATGAATTGCGCCTTGCCGGATGGGGTGAAAAATTTGCCATCGGCAAACAAGCGCGTCGTCCCCTGCCCCGCAGCATCCAGCGGCCATTGTGTCGGTGGTAACTGGTCGTAATCTGCCGCCGTCAGCGTTTGCCACGCACCCAGGTTAAAGCAACGTGCGCCGTGATTTTCAAATGCGGAAAGGGCAGCATGTTCGCGGAAAACTTCGTGGGCGGATTGATACTGAAACGCCGCGCCAAAACCCATTGCCTGCGCCACTTCAGCCAAGATTTGCCAATCCTGCTTGGCTTCGCCCGGTGCTGGCAAAAACGGCGGTTGGCGTGAAATCGTGCGGTCGCTGTTGGTAACAGTGCCGTCGCGTTCACCCCATGTCAGCGCGGGCAAACGGATGTGCGCCAAATCCACGGTATCGGTGTTGCGCACGCAATCGGATACCACCACCAGTTCGCACGCCAGTAAGGCGCGACGCACTTGCGCACTGTCCGGCAAACTCACCGCCGGATTTGTGCCCATAATCCACACCGCTTTGACCTTGCCCGCCTCCATCGCTTGGAACAAATCCACCGCCTTCAGCCCAGCCTGTGGCGCAATGCGCGGGGATTGCCAGAAACGTTGCACCAAGTCGCGGTGCTGTGGGTTGTCGATGTCGAGATGCGCCGCAAGCTGGTTGGCAAGCCCGCCGACTTCGCGCCCACCCATCGCATTCGGTTGTCCGGTGAAGGAAAATGCACCCATGCCCACCTTGCCGATACGCCCCGTCAGCAAGTGGCAATTGATCAGCGCATTGCCTTTGTCCACGCCGCTGGAGGATTGGTTGATGCCTTGCGAAAACACCGTGACCACCCGTTGCGTCGCGGCAAACAGCTTAAAGAACTGCTCCACAGCTTCAACCGTGAGATTGCATTGGGCTGCCACGGCTTGCACTGAAGACGCTGTGGTTTTCGCCAACTCCACTGCCTGTTCCATGCCGTGGGTGGATTCGCCGACGAACGCGGCATCGGTATGCCCGTTTTCCGCGAGCCATGCCAGCAAGCCGTTGAACAGAATTGCATCCGTCCCCGGTGCTAGCCCCAAGTGCAGATCGGCAAGGTCGGCGGTTTGAGTACGGCGCGGGTCAATCGTCACCACTTGCAACGCCGGATTGAGCTTTTTCGCTTTGACCATGCGCTGATACAGCACGGGGTGACACCACGCAGTATTGCTGCCCACCAACACGATGAGTTCAGCTTGCTCCAAATCTTCGTAGCTGCATGACACAAGGTCTTCACCGAAAGCGCGTTTGTGTGCCGCCACTGCCGACGACATGCACAGGCGCGAATTGGTGTCGATATTCGCCGAACCGAGGTAGCCTTTCATCAGCTTGTTGGCAACGTAATAATCTTCGGTCAGCAATTGCCCGGAGACGTAGAACGCCACCGCGTCTGCGCCGTGTTCTTCGATGATTTGCTGGAAACGGCTGGCGATGGTGGACGTTGCCACATCCCAGCTCACGCGCTGCCCGTCGATT
The DNA here is from genome assembly GCF_900107695.1 of Thiothrix caldifontis. Taxonomy (GTDB): domain Bacteria; phylum Pseudomonadota; class Gammaproteobacteria; order Thiotrichales; family Thiotrichaceae; genus Thiothrix; species Thiothrix caldifontis. The sequence goes on from NZ_FNQP01000035.1 coordinate 22,869, forward strand.
TCGGGGTAGAGCAGGCGTTGCGGATGATCCAGCGTTTCCGCCAAGGCTGTGCCTTTGGAACATAGCCTGCCGAGGTTGGCGGGGTGTTCCTTGTCGGGGCGTACCTTAAATGCGCCAGCCGCGTCTTGTTCGACGATGACCCCGCAGCCTACGCCGCAGTAGGGGCAGGTGGTTTTGGTTTGCATAAATCATTCCTTAAGAACCCTCACCCCAACCCCTCTCCCAGAGGTAGAGGGGCTAAGAGAAGAGAGCCATCTTTATCTTGCTCCCCCTCTACCTCTGGGAGAGGGGGCTGGGGGGTGAGGGTGTCTTAAAGCTGAAGAAACACCCTGCCCCCCTCCACCTTCACCGCAAACACATTGCTACACCCATGATCCGGCGCAAGCGCGTTGCCGCTGCTCAGGTCGATCTTCCAATTGTGTAGCGGGCAAGTGACGGTCGAGCCGTGCATAATCCCTTGTGACAACGGCCCACCTTTGTGCGGGCAAGCATCCCGAATCGCGTAAACCTGATCATCCGAACCGCGAAACACGGCGATGTCGGTGTCACGGGTTTTGATCAGGCGCGAGCCGAGTACCGGAATTTTGTTTAATTCGACGACTTCTATCCATTTGCTCATTATTGTGTACTCCTAGGCTTCGATCATGATCGGGGTAAATTCAGCAGCTTCTGCACCGTCGGCACGGGCTTTCCAGGGGTCGATTTGCGCAGGCTGTTGCGAAATCAGGAAACGCTCGTACAAGGCTTTGCGGTTGGCGGCATCGCTTAAAATCGCGGTTTTGACCTTTTCCAAACCGACGCGCTCAATCCACGGCGCGGTACGTTCCAGATAATGCGCGTCTTCGCGGTAGAACTGGCAGAACGCGCCGGTGTATTCCAGCACTTCCTCCTCCGTGGCGACTTTGCACAGCAAATCGGTGACGCGCACTTTGATACCGCCGTTACCGCCGATGTGCAGCTCGTAGCCGGAATCGACGCACACCACGCCGATGTCCTTGATGGTGGCTTCTGCACAGTTGCGCGGGCAACCGGAGACTGCCAGTTTGAACTTGTGCGGCATCCACGAACCCCACGTCAGTTCTTCCAGCTTCACGCCCAAGCCCGTGGAATCTTGCGTGCCGAAACGACACCATTCACTGCCGACGCAAGTTTTCACGGTACGCATCGCCTTGCCGTAAGCGTGACCAGACACAAAACCTGCCGCGCTCAAATCCTTCCACATCGCGGGCAACTGTTCTTTTTTGATGCCGAACATATCAATGCGCTGCCCACCCGTGACTTTCATGGTCGGCACTTGGTATTTGTCAGCAACATCCGCAATGGCGCGTAATTGATCGGAGGTACACATCCCGCCGAACATGCGCGGCACGACCGAATACGAACCGTCTTTCTGGATATTGCCGTGGGCGCGTTCGTTGATGTAGCGCGATTGCGCATCGTCCACGTACTCAGTCGGGTAAGCGCACAGCAGGTAATAATTGAGTGCGTTCCGGCAAGATGGGCAACCATCCGGCGTTTTCCACTCGAAATGTTCACGCACCGCAGGCATGGTTTTCAGGTTGTGCTGAATAATGCCGTGGCGAATATCGTCATGGGTGTAATCGGTGCATTTACACAACGGTTTGGTTTTCGGCGTGGCGGAATAGTCGCCGCCAACGGTATGCGCCAGCAAGGATTCGACCAAGCCGGTACACGAACCGCACGAAGCCGAAGCCTTGGTATGCGCACGCACTTCATCCAGCGTGAATAACTTTTTCTCGGTAATCGCTTTTACGATGTCGCCTTTGCACACGCCATTACAGCCACAAATTTCGGCATTGTCTGGCAAGCTGGCAACGCGGGTGTCGGGGTTATGCCCGGAATCGCCCAAATGATGTTGCCCGAATAGCAGGGTGTCGCGGAAGGCGGACACATCCGTGCCGTCTTTCATCAACTGGAAATACCAACTGCCATCGACGGTATCGCCGTACAGCACCGCGCCCTTGACCTGATTATCTTGCAGCACGATCTTTTTGTATGTGCCGGACGCTGCATCCTTGAACACGATGTCTTCGGTCTGGTCATTGCCGGTGAAATCGCCAGCGGAAAACAATTCAATGCCCGTCACTTTTAGCTTAGTGGACGTGACCGTGCCGACGTAGCGGGCAATGCCGTGTTTGGCGAGGTGGTTGGCGGCGACTTTGGCTTGTTCAAACAGCGGGGCTACCAAGCCGTAGGCAATGCCGCGATGTTGCACGCATTCGCCAATCGCGTAGATTTTCGGATCGGTAATGGTTTGCATGGTGTCGCTGACCACGATACCGCGTTCGCAATACAATCCGGCGGATTTGCCGAGTTCGGTATTGGGTTTAATGCCGACTGCCATCACCACCAAATCGGCGGGAATTTCGGTGCCGTTTTTGAAACGCACGGCGGTGACGCGCTCTTGCCCAAGGATTTCAGCGGTGCTGTGTTCCATCAGGAAGGTCATGCCGCGCTCTGCCAGAGATTTTTGCAACATGGCAGCAGCGGGTTTGTCGAGCTGGCGTTCCATCAAGGTGTCGAGCAGGTGGACGACGGTGACGTTCATACCTTGTTTCATCAAGCCGTTGGCGGCTTCCAGCCCCAGCAAGCCGCCGCCGATGACGACCGCGTGTTGATACTGGCTAGCGGTTGCCAGCATGGTATCCACGTCTTTGATGTCGCGGAAACCGATCACTCCCGCTTTATCCGCACCGGGCAAGGGCAGCATGAACGGCACGGAACCCGTGGCAATAATCAGGCGGTCGTAATGCGCTACCGTGCCGTCGGTGGCGATGACTTCGCGGCGGGCGCGGTTGATTTGCTCAACCTTTTTGCCTTTGTGCAAGGTGATGCCGTTGTCGATGTACCACTGTTCGCCGTTGAGCATGATTTGCTCGATGGTCTTTTCGCTGGCAAGTACCGGCGAAAGCATAATGCGGTTGTAATTGCCGTAAGGTTCTTCGCCGAATACCGTGATGTTGTAATGGTCGGGGGCAAGTTTGAGCAGTTCTTCGAGGGTGCGTACCCCTGCCATGCCGTTGCCGATCAGTACTAAATTTTCTTTGTGCATTGTTGCGTCTCCTGAAAACAAAAAAGCCCTGAACCGTTACGCCGGAGAGGGCGCAGGGTTCAGGGCTTCGTTACCCGTGATATGTGTGTCACGCAACAGTGCGTGGTGGCTGTACCTCGATCGCCGTTGACCGGGGGGCAGCGTTTGGGGAGATTTATGCAAGGGTTGTGCCAAGGGTGGCTGCGCCGTTACCCCCCTTCCCCAGCCCTTCCCCCGCAAGGGGTGAAGGGGGTAAGAGGGAGATGTGGGTATATTAGTTTGCGCTGATTTGGGGAGTGGGTGGGGAGGTTTGCACTGGAATGGGGCATTCAAACACAAAAGCGGTTCACCTTAAAATTGACGATAATTAAGGAATCTTCCTTACAAAAAAGACGATTTTAGCTAAAATAGCCTTCATGACCAAGAAAGAACTGCTCAAAACCCTAATCCGCGACTTCCAGCTACGGGAAATTCCTGCATTGAAGCCGCGCAAGCTGGAAATTCCGCTGCATCTGAACAAGGTGATTACCCTCATGGGGGTACGGCGGAGCGGGAAATCCTCCATCCTGCTGCAAGCCATCGACACCCTACGCAAAACCGTGCCCCGCGAACAAATCGTCTACCTGAACTTTGAGGACGAACGCCTTGATCTGGCTGCTGATGAGCTTGACCTGATTGTGCAGGCTTACCGCGAGTTGTACCCGGAACAGGATTTGTCACAGTGCTACTTCTTTTTTGATGAAATCCAGAACCTGCCGAAATGGGAACTTTTCATCCGGCGACTGGATGACAGTATATCCCGCCACCTGTTCATTACCGGCTCTAATAGCAAGTTGCTGGGCAGTGAAATCGCCACCGCCTTGCGCGGGCGTACCTTGCGCTACGAAGTATTCCCACTGTCATTTGCGGAATATTTGGGATTTCAGGGCATTGCAACGGATTGGCATGCCTCTCACTCACGCGCCCTGATCAACCGTGCCTTCGGGCAATTCCTGACACAAGGGGGCTTCCCGGAAGTCGCTTTGCTGGATGATGAAAGTGTGCGCCGCAAGCTGCTAACCGAATATTTCGATGTGATGATTTACCGTGACCTGATCGAACGCTATCAGGAACGCAATGTGCAAGCACTGCGGTTTTTCCTGCGCCGTTGCATTGAAGGTGTCACCAGCCCGCTATCGGTTGCCAAAGTCCATAACGAGCTGAAATCTGCCGGATTCCGTATTGGCAAAGACACCTTGCACAACTATCTGGAACAAGCCAACGCGATTTACCTGCTGATGGTGGCTTACAAATACGACCCGTCACTGGTGCGGCGCGAACTGGGCGACAAGAAAGCCTACATTGTGGATAACGGTCTGATCAGCGCATTGAGCTGGCGGGCGGGACAAGATAAAGGCAAGTTGCTGGAAAATCTGGTGGCGATGGAATTACGCAAACAGGGCTTGGAACTGTTGTTTGTCAAAGGCACACAGGAATGTGATTTTGTAGTGCAACAGCCCAACGGGGCTTGGCTACCGATACAAGTTTGTTACGAGATGGGTGATCCGGCTACTCGTGCACGTGAAGTGGCGGGATTAGTGGCAGCCTGTCGGTTTTGTGATACCCAAACCGGCATTATCCTCACAATGGATGAGGAAGCGGAATGGCAAGAAAGTGACGTTACCATCAGCGTTTCGCCCGTGTGGAAATATTTCAGTCAAGAGCCATAAATCCACGGATTCACTATCTCAACGCCTGTCGGTTTGAAATCCTCCACATTGCGGGTCACAACTGTCATGCCGTGAACCATTGCGGTTGCCGCAATCAGTGCATCACGATCTGAGCGCGGGTCTGGCACATGCAGGCTGGCACATTGCCGCGCAACGGCGGTATCCACTGCCAACACACGCTCAGCAAAACTGGGTAACACTTGGGTTTCCAACCACTGGCGCAACATTGCACCTTGGGTAGCATCACGCCGTTCCAGCGACAAGATGCCGGTTTCCAGCTCCAAAATGCTGATTGCCGACACAAATAAGCCGGTGGCAGGCACGCTTTGCGCCCAAGCGACGACGTGCGGGTCTGCCTTGCCGGTTTTGGCTTTGCGTAGTTCGGAAACCACGTTGGTATCCAGCACGTACATCAGAGTAACTCCGCAGGCTGGTACAGTTTGCCACTCAAACGCGGTGGCTCGAATTCGATGTCAGCCGCTGCTGGCATTGCCAATAAGTCAACGATACTCACCTGCTGCCCGGTGATGCGCAGGTATTCTCCAATACTGAGCAACACATGGGCGGGTTTGCCCCGGTCGGTGATGAATACCGGGCCATTGAGTGCCGCTTTCTTGGCGCGGCTGGCATCCTGATTGAATTCGCGGCTGGAAAGAGTTGTGATCATGACAACACCTCTTGCATTAAGTAATTGTAGAAACAATACTATAAAATCTTGGCCAAAAATAGAAGTATGGTAAATAACTGCGACGCTATCTAAACTCTTCATCATCTCAAACATCCGCGAGTGTTACTGCCCCATGACTGACCTCAATACTCAACTGGTTTCCATCCTCAGCCGCGTTATACCGCATGATTAAACGTTTCCTGATCGTGGCACTCAGCCTGATGGTGGTATTTCTGGCTGGTCCGACGGCTGAACGCGACCTGCGTATCAAGCCCGTACAGTTGCCGGATGACATTGATCAATATCTGGCGGTGTCCGAAGCCAGCTTGCCCGACATCATCCCCGGTGCGGAAAAAACCGTGGTGTGGGCAAATCCGACCCAAACCCGCACCCCGCTGTCCATCGTTTACCTGCATGGTTATAGCTCCACCCGCCAAGAAACTGCCCCGCTGAGCGACATGCTTGCCAAACGCTTGGGGGCAAACCTGTTTTACACCCGTTTAAGCGGACACGGACGTGACGGTGAGGCATTGGCGCAAGCCAGCATCAATGACTGGTTGAATGATGCCCATGAAGCCCTTGCCATTGGTAAACGGTTGGGTGAACGGGTCATTGTTATTGGCACATCCACTGGTGGAACCCTCGCCACATGGTTGGCAGTGCAGGACAATAGCGAAGCCGTGCTGGCTTATGTGCTGATTTCACCCAATTTCAGACCCTATGATGCCAAGTCGGAAATGCTTCTCTGGCCTTGGGGGAAATACATTGCGCAATTAGTGGTCGGCAAAGAATACGCTTGGACACCGCATAACCCGCAACACGCCCATTACTGGACACACCGTTACCCGACCACTGCCCTCGTCAACATGATGGGTCTGGTTGATCTGGTGCGTGATTCAGCCCTAGAAAGCATTACCAAACCGGTGTTAGTGCTGTACTCCCCACAAGATACCATCGTTGCCCCGGCTGAAATTGAACACCACTATGCACGGATTGGTTCGCAAACCAAAACCATCCATGCCATTCGCAACAGTGGCGACCCCGACAACCACCTGTTGGCAGGCAACACGCTTGCCCCTAATAACACCCCACACATCACCAACCTGATTCTGGATTTTGTGGCAAAACTGCCGACGCCGCCCAAAGCGGTAATGGTCAAGTAATTACGTTTTGGCGGTTGCTGGGCAAGGCAGCCAAAACGCTTGGCGGTGGTTTTTACCAGCAGGTCACTGGTCATCGGAATGGCGGTATTTTGCTGCGGATTTATGCTTGATTTATAAGTATTTTTCGTCAACTTATGGTAGAGTTTCAGGCAATTCGTCAAACGCTGACGACAATTTAATACACGCCATACCAATTATAACGATCAAAGATAAGCAGCTTACGAATCGCTGCAACAGCCCTTCAAAAGACAACACGATAAATTTGGTACTAATGGTTTATGAACCCTATTTTCAATCTTAGTATTTATATTGACCGTCCTCCCGCTGATGTTTATGAGTTCGTTTACGATCCCCTGCATCTTCCTTTATGGGCTGCGGGATTGGCGCAATCAGAGGTTAAGCGGGAGGGTGATGGGTGGGTTGTCAATGCCCCGTTCGGCACGGCACGGGTTACTTTTGTCCCCAAAAACCCTTTCTATGTTTTAGACCATGATGTCCAACTGGATTCAGGCATAACCGTCCACAATCCGATGCGTGTTGTTCCACATGGCGATGGGAGTGAGTTCCTATTCACTTTAATCCGCCAACCCAGCATGACAGAAGATCAATTTATGGCTGACAAGGAGGCTGTCGAGAAGGATTTGTTGACCCTCAAGAACTTGTTGGAGTGCAATACAAAGCAATGAAGTACAACACAGTTTCATCGTGCCGTGTCCATGACGCGGTGAACCAGCGTCTTAACATCAACGCTTGGTCTAGCCGCGCTGATAGCGCGGTGATCTGCCGTGCTGCCCACTTCTTTGTTACGGCGGGTTCATCGCTTCGCGTAGACACGCGGTGAAAATGGTGTGCCAGCATCACAGCCGAAATTTGAAGAATTGGTGCGCCGCGCTGATGCACGGGAAATGCCACGCTAGATTTAATCGGGTTTTGTCGTGCGCTGATGCGTGATATGACGTGCCAGCCTGATAAATGAAGAGCGAGAGTGTGCCATTTCTCTGTACACGACAACAAATTATTGATGACATCGGCGAACCCGTCTTCGATTTATATTGGGCACTTGCGCTTTACCGATCGGTCAACTATCATAAACCCGATGAAAACATCCACCGATACCCGCCAACGCCTGCTCGACAGCGCCCGTGAACTGCTCTACTCGCGCAGCTACGGCAACGTGGGCGTGAAGGAAATCTGTGATGTAGCGGGGGTACAAAAAGGCAGCTTCTACCACTTTTTCCCTTCCAAGCAAGAATTGACGCTGGCAGTGTTGGATGAGTTCTTCATTATTTCAAAACAAGAGATTTTCTCCCGTTCGTTCCGCCCTGAATGGTCAGGACTGAAACAACTGAATGCCTTGCTGGAAAATATTTATCTATTCCAGAACAGCACCAAGGAACAAATTGGCAAAACGCTGGGTTGCCCTTATGGAAATATGTCGTCGGAAATGAGTACGCAGGATGAAGTCATCCGCCAGCGTCTGAATGGTTTGTTGCAACAAATGGAGATGTCACTGAAAACCGCGCTGGAGCAAGCCGTACACGAAGGTGAAATTGCCCCGTGCGATACCGCTGCCACGGCTGCGGCGATGTTTGCCTTCATAGAAGGGCTGATGCTGTTGGCAAAGACCCGCAATGATCCCGAATTGATACGTGAACTCGGTGTTGCCATGTTAACCATCCGCATTGGAGAGCCTGCGGCCACCTAAAAAATTTACACTGAAATTTAACCGACCGGTCAGTTAAATCCAACCAAACCACGGAGAATACCTATGAAAAAATACATGACGAGCAATTCCATGCGCTTCTTTTTCTTTTTCGCGGCTTCTGTCATTTGGACAGGCTTGTGGCTAACAGGGTTTTCTGTAGCTCATTGGCTCTTGTATGTGCCTGCGACCTTATTGGCATTTGCGGCAATAACGGGCATTTGCCCCGGTTTGATAGTTTCCCAACTGTTGTTTGGTGAAAAACCGAAATCCTGATCGTTCAATACTGTGAGTAACCCATTTTTTGATCCGTAAATCGTAAGGAGTTGCACCATGACCGCCACCGCAGAAACCAGCCCGATGGGTTTTGATAAAGCCCTTTTTGATCAATGGTTTGATGAACGTTTCCAGCACAAAATGGATGAGCGCGAAGCCAACCACATCCCCTCCATGACCATCATTTCTACCAAGGGAACGCTGGATATGGCTTACCCACCGTTCATTCTTGCTTCCACTGCGGCTGCATTGGGTTGGGATGTGACGGTATTTTTTACGTTCTACGGTCTGGATTTGCTGAAGAAGAAGCTGGATTTGAAAGTTAGCCCACTCGGCAACCCTGCCATGCCAATGAAAATGCCGATGGGGCCGGAGTGGTTACGCAAAGCCAATTTGCCGATTCCCAATGTGCTGATGGCGGGCATTCCCGGTTTCGAGACTGCCGCTACCGGCATGATGAAGGAAAAGGGTGTCGCCTCCATTGAGGAGCTGCGTGAATTGGCACTGGAAGCCGAGGTAAAAATGGTGGCGTGTCAGATGACAGTGGATTTGTTCGGACATGAAAAATCCGACTTCATCGACGGCATCAGCGAATGGGTGGGTGCGGCGAGTTTCCTACCGATTGCACAGAAAGCGGATGTAAACCTGTTTATTTGATTTTTCCATTCATAAAACCTATAAGGCTATTGCCATGTTAGAAAACAACACCATTTCAACGCGATCTATCGAACTAATGCCGGATACACTTGCGGGCATTCTTGACTGGGATACCCTCGATCAGATTTGGTATGCCATACAGCATTCGGATAATACCCAATGGTATATTCACAATAATGATGCTTCTAACGCTGATTATGATCGGCTCAATGCTGTCAATACCAGTGGTGACATCAGCTCTGGTTTAACAGCACTTAAAGACTACCTGCGACAAGCGCATCCGCGTGACTACTGCGGACTCGCATTCGCCGACTCATTAACAGCACCCACATTAATTCGTGTTTTTGACCCAAAATATCTCACCTCCATGTGCAATATCTATGGCAATACGCCCGCGCCAAGTTGGGTAATCTCAACAATGGATGCTGCACAGCTTTCCTCTAATAAAATGACAGCATCAAAATTGCAAAATCATAGCTTAGGCAAGGCGCTACCCAACGCACCGAAACACCCACAGATAGCAGATTCTCTTGATGCTAGACGCATGGGATGCCCGCTTCCGTTAGTGCATACTGCCCGCTCATTGCGTCGCTTAGCAGTGGGGGAAATACTCGAAATCGTTACGATTGAGCCGGGTTCTGTCAACGATATTGAATATTTATGCAAATGCACAGGCTCAAAACACATAGCCCTATACGCATCAACTTTAACCCGCGAAAGCGGTCTCCCTCTCTGGTAGGCTATTAGTTTTGCACACCGAATAGATCGACTTCGACAAGGAGACCGCGCATTGATACTGACAAAAGTAGCCACCGCATTGCAAGCCATCTTGTATGAAAAAGCGGACGC
>NZ_FNQP01000037.1 GCF_900107695.1 Thiothrix caldifontis
GCCAACGTATGGCGAATTTTGTGTGAAATCTACGTCAAATTACTGATTATCCTCATCCAACACTGGATCATGCTCACCGGATTGTGGGAAATACCCCAGCGCAGCCTCACCAAAGGTGTTCAAGCCATTCAGGAACAGGCTTCCCATCTTGCCGCCTGCATCGCTGAGCGACGCAGCTTGATAAAATGCCTCAAGCAACTGGCAAAACTCTTCGCTTCTTCAACCGCTTGCCGACAAAACAAACGGAGGAAAAAACCTAATAATTGGATGAGATTACAGCAAGTTAGGGAATGGAGGGCTTAAAGTTGATGCGTATAGGGTGCATCATTCAACAGGCTGGCAATCGCCACACTATCCAAGGTAGCAGACATCACCAGCAGTTTCAGCGGATTGCTGTCGTCGCGGAACAGTTCACGCCCTTTCAAACACAAGCTGAGGGCAAGGTCGGAATCGAGATTGCGTTCGTGGAATTCGTCGAAAATCACCAAGCCAACGCCATCCAGCGACGGATCTTGCTGTAATTGTCGGGTGAGGATGCCTTCGGTAATGACTTCGATGCGGGTCTGACGGCTGATTTTATGGTCGAGGCGCATACGGTAGCCGACGGTTTGACCGGCACTTTCGTTCAGCAGGCTGGCCATGCGGTAGGCGGCATTTTTGGCAGCAATGCGGCGCGGTTCGAGCATGAGGATTTTGTTACCGGCAAGCCACGGCTCATCCAGCAAGGCCAAGGGGACGCGGGTGGTTTTGCCCGCACCCGGAGGCGCTTCCAGCACGACTTCGTGACGTTCACGCAGGGCTTGTTTGAGGTCGTTGAGGACGGCATCAACCGGGAGAATTGGTTCGGGCTGGCTTGAATGTTGCATAATGCGCATCTTAACCACCAGTAATCATGGAGACAATAATGGGTAGGGTACATTTCATTGGCGGCGAAAAAGGCGGCGTTGGCAAATCGCTGACCGCACGCCTGTTGGCACAGTATTTCATCGACAGTGCAACACCGTTTACCGGGTTCGATTCCGATCAGTCACACGGCACATTTTCGCGCTTTTACAAGGACTTCTCCTCGCCGTTGCGCGTAGATGATTACGAAAGTCTGGATAATATCATCACCATCGCCGAAACCTTGCCGGAACATGACCTCATTATCGACCTTGCCGCACAAACCTCGGCACGCTTAGGGCAGTGGATTGAGGAAAGCGATGTATTCGGCATTTTCACCGAAATGGGGCACAAAGTGTTCATCTGGCACGTGATGGATGATGGCGCAGATGCCATGAGCCTGCTGGATAAAACGCTGGATAGCTACCCACAACAAGACATCCAGTTCATTGTGGTGCAAAACCTGGGGCGCGGTGAAAATTTCGAGGCATTCGAGCAATCGCCGATTTTCCAGAAAGCGCAACAACGCAATGCGTATTGCATGACCTTGGGCAAACTGCACCCCAAACTGGTGCAAAAAGTCGATTTCAACGACTTGAGTTTCTGGGCGGCAGCGAATAACCGCGATCTGATGAACACACCAGAACGCCAGCGGGTGCGCGTGTGGCTGGAAAATTCCTACACGCAATTTGATCACTTCCTCAAGCACGACGACGAGCCAGCGGAAGAGCACGCTAGCCCCGAAGCCTACGCCGACTAGGTTTCGCGGCGGTGTTTAACCTTTTTCACCAGCTTGCGGGCAATGTAGGCGGCAAATTCGTCTACATTGTCATAGTCTTGCTCGATAACGAAATCGCTTAACTCGTTCATCAGGAACACCGTCCGCGCCACTTCCGTCAGTTTGCGCCCACAGGTCAGGCAACGCTCGCCGTCATCGCGGCAAGCGTCCTTCCCCTTGCAAGGATTGAACTGGCGCACGTTTAGGCTGCCTTTGCCGCGCTGAAACCCGCCGCTTCCAGCAAATCGGACACATCCGCCGCGATAATCTCAATCCCCTGACGCGCACAAAACCGCACTTCCTTGTCGGTCGGTTGCGGAATCAATGCCCAGCCTTTGGGTTCGGCCGAGGCGTAGGTAATGTCCGACATCACCATGCGTTCGGTGTCGCGCTGGAACCGCATCCCGATGAACAAATATTGCTTGCCCTTGCGGTATTCCTTGAGGAAATCAGGAATCGCAAACCCGCCCATCAACTCGGTAATGTAGTCCACATAGTCTGCGTCGGAGGCAATGTAATTCGCATCCGGGCGCGGGCTGCCCATCGGTTTGAACAGGATTGGCAAGTCGGGATTCACCTCTTCCTGGGTAATTTCACGATAGCCGCCGCTACCCAGGTATTCGTTCAGCACGAAACGGTAATTCGTCCCCGCAATCCGTGCCGTTCCCCGGATCAGCGTGTGCGGCTGGTCGGCGTAGGTATCCTGCAACTGGGTATCGCGGTTGCTGTCGATCACGTAATGCGGCTCAATGCTGGCAAGCCAATCGTGCAGCGGGGCGCGTGTCCACTTGCGCTTGCCGTAGGTGTCTTCGAGGAAATTATGCACGGCTTTGCGCCCACGTTTCAGCTCCACATCCATCGCCGCACGCGGGAATTCCCACATCAGGCGTTTCGACATCGGCTTGCCGCCGTTCATGGCGAGGATCAGGCTGTCGCTGTCGGCAGGAATGGCAACGCCGCTCAGTTTATCGACCGAACCTTGCAGCGCACCTGCGCCGAGGTAGGGGACGATGGTGTTGTTGGCGACCCCGGCGAGCAGGGTTTGGAGTGTCGTGTCTGGCATGGGTGTTCCTTGGGTATTGCAATACATGGGGGATGTAATGCAATTTTGAGACCACTTATTTTTATCCTTAAATATCAACAGTATAAAAATAGAATTGTCGTATTGCCAACAACGTTACGTGATATTCACCTCATACACCCCGCCAACCACCAAAAACTCCCCCTCCCCCCTTAACAACTTCGGCAACAAATCGTAATACCCCAACACCTTCACCAACGGCACTCGCGCTTCAATCACATAATCCCCAAACTCATCCGCCCGCTCACGGCTATGGGTAAAGGAACTGACATTGTTCATCAGCACTACCGCCCGCTTGCCATCGCGCCGCAACACCCGGTACTCATCCAACGCATTCACCCCCCGATACAGCGTCAAATGCGATTGTAGCGAATGCAACAAAGCCAATTCGTACTGACAATACGTATAAACAAGGTCAAGCTGGCTTTCCAGCGCATTCGTGCCATACAGCCCCTTGCAGCGGTCAAATGCATAATGCCCTTGATGGTATTGCACCGCCAGCCCAAAGCGTGATTCCACCCAGCCCTTCAACACCGCACCCTCGCGCCCGCTGGAATCAAAGCCCCAGCCGCGCAATACCCGCAAGTAATTGGCATTGGCACGTTTTTGCTTGCCGTGCTCATCCAGCCCCGCCTCTTCCAAGGCTTCCAGACAGAAATGTACCGTCATGTAATCCATAAAGCGTTGCGCCCGCGCCGCCGCATCCGGCATGGCTTGCAGGTGGGTAAACAGGGAACGGTGCAAAGTTGCCACCCCATCAAGGGTTAGCGGCACAGGATGCTGCTGGAAACTCAGGCTGCCCAAGATGCTGGCAGGCAGGTTGCAATGGTTGAATGGCAGGAAAGCCGTGTCCTTACCCATACAAATTGTACCAGTATTGTCGGGAACACGACTTGAACCAGACTGTGCCATTCCACCACCGAAAAAATTTTACTGCTTTAAAATCAGTATGTTGAAAATAAAAAGCCGCCTTGGCACGCAGCTTGCAATGAGGTCATCGTCACAAATCACTCTGATCCATTAACACAAGGAGACCAAGATATGGCACTACGTCAATGTGCAATCTACGGCAAAGGCGGCATCGGCAAGTCTACCACAACCCAAAATCTGGTTGCAGGTCTGGCTGAAGCAGGTAAGAAAGTCATGATCGTTGGCTGCGACCCTAAAGCAGACTCCACTCGTCTGATCCTGCACGCAAAAGCCCAAAACTCCATCATGCAGATGGCGGCTGAAGCCGGTTCTGTGGAAGACCTCGAACTCGAAGACGTACTGAAAGTCGGCTACCGTGACATCAAATGCGTTGAATCCGGTGGTCCAGAGCCAGGTGTTGGCTGTGCAGGCCGTGGGGTAATTACCGCCATCAACTTCCTCGAGGAAGAAGGCGCGTATGAAGAAGACCTCGACTTCGTATTCTATGACGTACTCGGTGACGTTGTGTGCGGTGGCTTCGCTATGCCTATCCGCGAAAACAAAGCGCAAGAAATCTACATCGTTTGCTCCGGCGAAATGATGGCGATGTACGCAGCGAACAACATCGCCAAAGGTATCGTGAAATACGCCAACTCTGGCGGCGTGCGTTTAGCTGGCCTGATCTGCAACTCCCGTAACACCGCTCGTGAAGACGAGCTGATTATGGAACTGGCTCGCCAACTCGGCACGCAGATGATCCACTTCGTACCGCGTGACAATGTAGTACAACGTGCAGAAATCCGTCGTATGACCGTTATCGAGTATGAACCAGCGGCCAAACAAGCGCAGGAATACCGCGACTTGGCACAGAAAATCATCAACAACAAAATGTTCGTGATCCCAACCCCGATCACCATGGACGCTTTGGAAGACCTGTTGATGCAATTCGGCCTGATGGACGAAGAAGACGAATCCATCGTCGGCAAGACCGCTGCTGAAGAAGCAACTGCATAAGTAAAGACCGGGTACGTAGGGTGGGTTGAGCGTAGCGATACCCACCATCTTCCCCCCAACTCTGCCCCTCACCCGTCCACAGATTAGTGGCGGTGAATCAGGAGATTAGACATGACGAATTTGACCCGCGAAGAAACCGAAGCCCTCATTGCCGAGGTTTTGGAAATTTATCCCGAAAAGGCGAAGAAAGACCGCGCCAAGCACTTGACCGTCAACGACCAAAGCGTTGAACAATCCAAAAAGTGTATTACCTCCAACCGCAAATCCTTACCCGGCGTAATGACCATCCGTGGTTGTGCCTACGCCGGTTCAAAAGGTGTGGTTTGGGGTCCAATCAAGGACATGATCCACATTTCCCACGGCCCGGTCGGTTGCGGACAATATTCCCGCGCTGGTCGCCGTAACTATTATGTTGGTACAACCGGTATCAACACCTTCGGCACGATGAACTTCACTTCCGACTTCCAGGAAAAAGACATCGTATTCGGCGGCGACAAAAAGCTCGCCAAAATCATGAACGAAATCGAAAGCCTGTTCCCACTGGCAAAAGGCATTTCTGTTCAGTCTGAATGCCCGATTGGTCTGATCGGTGATGACATCGAAGCCGTTTCCAAAAAGGCTTCCAAAGAACTCAACAAGCCCGTCGTACCAGTACGTTGCGAAGGCTTCCGGGGTGTTTCCCAGTCTTTAGGCCACCACATTGCCAATGACGCAGTACGTGACTGGGTATTGGGCAAGCGCGATGGCGACAACAGCTTCCAAACCACCCCGTATGACGTTTCCATCATCGGTGACTACAACATCGGCGGTGACGCCTGGTCTTCCCGTACCTTGCTGGAAGAAATGGGTCTGCGCGTCGTTGCCCAATGGTCTGGTGACGGTACTTTGGCGGAAATGGAACTGACTCCGAAAGTGAAGCTGAACCTGCTGCACTGCTACCGTTCCATGAACTACATCAGCCGCCACATGGAAGAGAAGTACGGTATTCCCTGGGTTGAGTACAACTTCTTTGGCCCGACCAAAATCGCCGAAAGCCTGCGCAAAATTGCCAGCTACTTCGATGACACCATCAAGGCCGGTGCTGAGCGCGTGATTGAGCGTTACAAGGCGGAATACGAAGCGGTTATCGCCAAGTACAAGCCGCGTCTGCAAGGCAAGCGCGTCATGCTGTACATCGGTGGTCTGCGTCCACGCCACGTGATCGGTGCTTATGAAGACCTGGGTATGGAAGTGGTCGGTACGGGTTATGAATTCGCCCACAACGACGACTACGACCGCACCATCAAGGAAATGGGCAACGCTACCCTGATCTATGACGACGTGACTGGCTACGAATTTGAAGAATTCGTCAAGAAGGTCAAGCCCGACCTGATCGGCTCCGGGATCAAGGAAAAGTACATCTTCCAGAAAATGGGTATCCCATTCCGCCAGATGCACTCCTGGGACTACTCCGGCCCATACCACGGCTATGACGGCTTTGCCATCTTCGCCCGTGACATGGACATGACGCTGAACAACCCTTGCTGGGGTCAGATGAAAGCGCCGTGGATCAAGGACGAAGCTGCACCAGCGATTGCTGCTGCCGCGTAATGTTGCAGGGGCGTGGTCTGCTGCGCCCCTCTCCCGAATTCAATTTACTACCCGTAGTCCGCAGATTAGCGGCGCGGGAGGAGAAATGACATGAGCCAAGCTGTTGAAAACATCCAACCCAGCTACCCTTTGTTCCGCAATGACGAGTACAAAGCCAGCCTGAAAAACAAGCAGGACAACTACGAAGAGCGCCACCCTGCGGACAAGATTCAGGAAACTTTCCTCTGGTCTACCACCAAGGAATATCAGGATCTGAACTTTGCGCGTGAAGCCCTGACCGTTAACCCGGCAAAAGCCTGCCAGCCGTTGGGCGCAGTGCTGTGCTCCCTGGGTTTCAAGAACACCATGCCGTATGTGCACGGTTCACAAGGTTGTGTGGCGTATTTCCGTACTTACTTCAACCGCCATTTCAAAGAGCCGATTTCATGCGTATCGGACTCCATGACCGAAGACGCGGCGGTATTCGGTGGTCAGAAGAACATGTACGACGGTCTGGAAAACGCCAAAGCGATGTACAAACCGGACATGATCGCGGTTTCCACTACCTGTATGGCGGAAGTTATCGGTGACGACCTGAATGCGTTCATCAATAACTCCAAGAAGGAAGGGCATATTCCGCAGGAATACCCCGTGCCGTTCGCGCATACCCCCAGCTTCGTCGGTTCACATACCACCGGCTGGGACAATATGTTTGAAGGCATTGCCCGCTACTTCACCCTCAACCACATGGAAGGCAAGGAAGTCGGCAGCAACGGCAAACTCAATATCGTTCCCGGTTTTGAGACTTACCTCGGCAACTTCCGCGTCATCAAGCGCATGATGGCGGATATGGGTGTTGATGCAACCCTGTTGTCTGACCCGACTGAAGTGCTGGATACCCCGGCGGACGGCAAGTTCCGTATGTATTCCGGCGGCACGACGATGGATGAGGTGAAAGACGCACCCAATGCGTATGACACCCTGTTGCTGCAACCTTGGCAGTTGGAAAAGACCAAGAAGTTTGTGCAAAACACTTGGAAACACACTGCGCCTAAAATCAACATTCCGATGGGGCTGGAGTGGACGGACGAATTCCTGATGAAGGTTTCTGAAATCACTGGCAAGGCGATTCCTGACTCCCTGCTACTGGAACGCGGGCGTTATGTGGATATGTTGACTGACTCCCACGCCTGGTTGCATGGCAAGAAATTTGGTCTCTACGGTGACGCGGATTTCGTGCTGGGCATGACCAAGTTCCTGCTGGAAGTGGGTGCAGAGCCGATCCACGTACTGTGCAACCACGCCAACAAGCGTTGGAAAAAAGACGTGGAAAAACTGCTGGCGTCTTCCCCTTACGGCGCGAACAGCGAAGTTCACATCGGCAAGGACTTGTGGCACTTCCGTTCACTGATGTTCACCAACAAGCCAGATTTCATGATTGGTAATAGCTACGGCAAGTTCATCCAGCGTGACACGCTGCATAAAGGCAAAGAGTTTGAGGTTCCGCTGATCCGCATCGGCTTCCCGATCTTCGACCGCCATCATATGCACCGTGACACAACCCTGGGTTATGAGGGGGCAATGTACATGTTGCGCACTTTGACTAACGCAGTGTTGGAGCGTCTGGACGAGGAAACTCGCGGGATGGGGACTACGGATTATAACTACGACTTGGTTCGTTAATAGTCCTCCGAACTTCCCCCCCTCCCTAACCCTCCCCCCGCAAGGGGTGGAGGGGACAAGAGGGCAACAAGGAGATTCCTATGCCCAACGTAATGATCCGGCGCAAGCCCGATGGCAAGCTGCAATTTTATGTCGCCAAGCAGGACATGGAAGAAACGGTTGCGACCATCGAGAAGGATAATGCCGAAGAATGGGGTGGTGCTGTCGAGTTGACCGATGGCTCCAAATGGTACATCGACCCGATCAGCCCCCCACCCGCTTTTCCGACGACGCTGCGTTTCAAGCGCGGCTGAATGCTGAACCCAGTGAAAGGAGAATAGTCATGGCACTGAAAATTAACCGCGACCTCTGCACCTCTTGCGGCGATTGCGAACCCGTTTGCCCAACCAAATCCATCAAGCCATTCAAAGGCACATACAAGATCGTGGAAGACACCTGCACCGAGTGTGAAGGTGAGCACGACGAGCCACAATGCCTGAAAGTGTGTTTGGAAGATGGCTGTATTGAATACGTTTGATTGAGGGAGAAATCCCCCCTAGCCCCCCTTTTTCAAAGGGGGGAACACAACCCAAGGAGCCGCACATGAGCAATATCCCGACTCCCCTGCCTTACACCGATGGCGAGATGCCCGATTCCATCCGCGTGGCGTGCGCGTCCAATAGCGGCGAATTATTGAATGGGCATTTCGGTTCTTGCGAACGCTTTCTGGTATATCAGGTATCGCAAACTGCATACCGTCTGATCGACGTGCGTGACATTGGCGACGATGAAGCCGAAGAAGATAAAAATGCTTACCGCGCTGACCTGATCAAGGATTGCCAAGTCTTGTTCATTGCTTCGGTTGGTGGCCCTGCTGCTGCCAAGATCATCAAGAAAGGCATTCACCCGATCAAGCAACCTACCGTTGTTCCCACCAGCGAATTGCTGGAAAAATTGCAAGCAGCATTGGCAAACCCATCACCTTGGCTCGGTAAAGTTATGGGCAAAGATGCGCAAGCCCGCGCCCGTTTCTCTGGCGACGATGACGACGACGAACTGCTTGAGGCGGAAGGATGATGACCCCGGAACAGCTTGCCAGTGTGGTGGAACAGGTCACACAACACGGTTTGGCTGACAGCAATCTGACCTACCTTCGGGCGCATTTCCCTGAGCTGCACTTTACCTGGTGCATGGATGATGACGTGTGTGGCCCGCAACCTGCTGCACAAGGCAAGGGTTTCAACGTCTATCTGGTGGATGGCAGCAATCACTGCTTATGCTTCACCCCCAGTCTGGAAGCCGCCAGCGGCGTGGTCATTGCCGAACTGGGTGAGGATGATGACTGATTGCGCCACCTGCCCGCACCATGAGGATCGGCTGGAAAAAGGTCGCTGCAAACCGGGCGATGCTTGCGTACAAGCGATGAGCGGGCGGCAAATCGAGCGTTTTTTCCGTGAAAATCCTGATCTGGCGCAAGGCTACACCGGCGATGATTTCTGGGAACGGCGGGCAATTGCAGCACGGTATATTTCCCAGCCACGCCTGCTGGAACTGATTGATGACCCGGATGAAGTGGTACGCCGTGTGTTGGCTTACCGTTTGCCGGTGGACGAGTTGTACCGGCTGATTGGCGATATTGACCGCGAAGTGCGCATTACGGTCGCTGACCGTTTGCCTGCGGAACAACTCGAAGCACTGGTCAACGACAACGATTATCTGGTGCGCAAATACGTGGCGCGGCGGATGCCTGCGGGGCGTTTGTTCCGCATGATTTGCGACACCGACCGTGAAGTACGCATGAGTGTTGCCCGCCGTTTGCCGCCGGAAAGTCTGGGGCTGATGCTTAACGATGTCGAGCCGGAAATCCGCCGCATTGTCGCCGAACGCATCCAGCCGGAAGCCTTGAGTGCTTTGCTGGATGACCCCGACTGGGGTGTGCGCTTGCAAGTTGCCGAGCGTGCTACCCGTGGAATGCTGGAAATACTGGAACACGACACTGACCCCGATGTGAAGGAAGTCGCGCGTCAGCGGCTTCGGGAGATGGATACCAATGACTGAATTCGACTGGCAAGCCAAAAAACTCGCCGCCCAGTGCCCCGAACTGGCAGTGGGCGCAACCCATGAAGAACTGCTACACAGCATCAATACCCTGTTCGCACCGCTCAACCTCAGCTTTGAGAAAGTGCTGGAACGCGGCGGCTGGCATCATTTAGGTGGCGTGGTCGACATTGATATGCAGCCGGTTGCCAGCAATCTGCGCTTGTGGGCTGAAACCGAGTCCGGCGGTGATATTGAAACCTTGCTGGACAAATGTTCGGAGCAAATCCTGTTTGCCACCAAAATCAGCGGCACAACGCTGTATTTCACCGCATCGACCGGCGACAAGCCGCAGGATTTCCTTCAGCTTGAGGTGGAAGTCTTGCAGGAAGTGCTGGATCGTCCGCTTTCCGACCCCGATTTTTTGCCGGATAGCGTGGAAGAATTCCTTGATCCGGTGGATTTTCCGCGTCTCGAACCCGAACCCGTGGGCAAGCCGTATTACCGTTTCCGCCGCTTGCAGGCGATGGCGGAGGTATTTGCCGACCAGAATTTCCACAGCCGTCATGTGCAAAACCTGCTGCGCTTTATGCAGGACTGGCAGAACAGCAGTGCGGGGCATAATGAAGCCACTTTTTGCCAGCATTGGGTTATGGTTTTGCAAGGGTATCAGGGCAGCGACAAGGCGGAACATTACAACATCAAACCGACTACGACCTTTGCAGAAAAGATTACGGATTTCGCGGAAAACCACGGTTTGAGCGGGGCGGAAATGGCAAAAGCCCTGCACAGTTTTGACCGCAAGGTGGGGTATCCGTTTGCGTGGTATTTCCTCATGTTGAACCGCAAGGGCGTGCCGACTACGGTGGCGGAGGCGGTACTGCGGGATCAGATGGAGGCTTATGCCTATTTACCCGCGCGGGATTTGAAGATTCTGCGCGAGTGGGAACAGCGGTCTTACAACGTGTAGGGGCGACCGGCCGGTCGCCCTCTTCAGGATTATATATTGCCCGCAAAAAGGGCGACCGCCGGTCGCCCCTACGGAGAAATAGGTTATGCAAGAACTGGATTTTCACGAGGTCGCCGATGAATTCGTCAATCTGGCGAACAAGTTGAGCGAAGAATGGGCACCGAATTTCCTCAGTGCGGCGATTCTGTACGCGGCGGCGCGTTACAACGCTTTCCACTTCCGGGAAACCTTAGGTGATGAGGACAAGGAGGCTGCGGCAATCGAGTATTACACCGAGCAGTACCGCAAGATGTTGAAGGAAAACCTGCACGAGATGCGGCATGGAGTTCCCCATGAATAAGATCGGGATATTTTTTGGCACGAATTCCGGTACGACGCGGCTCATGGCGAAAAAGATGGCGAAGCTGTTGGGCGATGTCGCCGCCAAGCCGCTCAACATCAACCGCACCACTGCCGAAGAATTGTTGCAATACGATGCCCTGATTCTGGGGACTGCCACTTACGGCATCGACCAGCTTCCGGGCAAAAGCACCGATATTCAGGATGGCAGTTGGGAAGATTTCATGCCGCAACTGGCGGGCAAGGATTTGTCTGGCAAGGTGATTGCGCTGTACGGGCTGGGCGATCAGGAAAAATACCCCGACCGTTTCGCGCATTCGCTGATCCATTTGTACCGCTGGGGCGTGGCAGGCGGCGCGGACGTGGTTGGGCAATGGTCTACTGAGGGTTATGCCTTCAAGCAATCGCCTGCGGTGGTGGATGGGCAGTTTGTTGGGCTGGTACTGGATCAGCAATCACAGAGTTTGCTGACCGAGGCGCGGTTGAGTGCCTGGATTGAGGCGATTAAACCGGCGTTATTGGCGAAATTGGTTGGGTAAATAATATGAGTAATGAAAAGACCACTTGCCGTTATTTTACGACTTACAGTGGCGTGAAATTACCGTTTAAGCTAGTAGGAGAATTGGGGGAACATGAAATCCGTAATCGGAATACCTTTTTCCGGGGGTATTTCGATGCGGATGGCGTGTTATTAGGGTTTCAGAAAGTGGTTTATGGGGATGTGGAGTTGGAGCATCAATATTCTTATGGGGAAGAGGGTAATCTCCGGCAGGCGGAGATTACGGATGCGGATGGGAAAGTGACATCAATCACCTTTTAATCATGGAGTAGACTTATAAATTTCACATACAGCACCATAAAAATCTGATGTTTCACCAAAGAAAGTATCAATGAATTTTAGCGAGGAGGTTTCATCTAAGATTGAAGGAATGGACTCTGTTTCATTGACATTGATCACGTGTCCAAAAAACAACCATTCAGGCTTTTCAAAAGAGGTAAGAAAATCAATCATACTAGATGATTCAATGTGATTTTCAGAGTAATTATCTTCTTTTGAATAGCTTTCAACATAAATATTTGAGCAATTCTCCCAATGGCTATTTATATTTGCCTGTCGATTACTTAGCACTTTAACAGCTGACTCCATAAATTTATGACATTTCTCTGGATTGCCAAAATAAGCCTTTGTCAGTTCAAATCCATAACCCACTCTAATTCGGTTATCTGCCCAAACACCAATATTTGGCTGAAGTTCACTGCGTGTGCCAACGGTATGGATATAGTAATGGCTATTTCCATCAAATACCCAAGAACCCAAAGCTCTCCGAGAGCCTCTTTTGACATATTTTCGTCTAATTTCTGGAAGCTTTTGAATATTTTCGCATGAGTTGATTTTATCTTTAATAGAATTTAATGTTTGATTAAGCCAATCTGTGTCATCTTGAGTTTTGCTAGCGTTATTTAGAAGTGTAAAGAATTCATTACTAAACCACATAAAAACCCCATTAATAAAAATAAATAACTTCAGCTTATGATACATCGTAGATCAAAAAGCAGTCAACAAAAAATGATGATGACACGTCTGAAATATCATTTAAAATAAAAATCAAGTAGCATATGGATTGCGAATATTTATTTAAAATAATGTTTGCACAGATGTTGCGGTGGGTATCGCTTGCGCTCCTCCCACCCTACAGCTAGGCTCGTACTATTACGTTTGTACTCACGGGATATGCAGCCATGTTACAAGTCAAACTCACCACTATTGACGATTCTGTTGGCGTAGTCCTGCCCAAAGAGGTACGGGAAAAACTGAACGTAAGCGAAGGCGACAGCCTGTATCTGCTGGAAAGTTCGGAGGGTTTTATACTGACACGCCATCAACGGAATTTTGATGAGCAGATGTACGCTGCGAAAAAAGTACTGAATAAATACTGTAGTGCTTTCAGTGATTTGGCAAAATAACCAAACCACCGTTTCGGAATTGTGAGAAGCGATCCGTGCATTAACCACACCACTGCGATTCACACGGAACACCATCATTATCACCATCCATTTCGGTATCGGGGCAATTTTTCTGGTAATACGTCGCCTCAGCACAAGAGGTCATTTGAGAACAAAACTGTTTCCCCTGACACTGAAAAGCGGGCGTATTCGACGTTGGAGCAAGTGGTTCAGCAAGTCGTTGTATGCCTACAGACTCGGTAACAGGGTAAGATCCACTAGCTGTTGATGTAGCATTCTGCCACGCATAAACCCCGCCCCCAACTGCTAACAGGGCAGCAATCAGCGGCGTTAAAATGCCCTGCCCTTGCTTCTTTGCATAAGCGCCACGAGCAGGTTTATGCGGCTGATTCGCCGTCTGGACATACTGAACATCAGCGGCACAGAAGCCACGTTTTTCATCCTTGATACATTCATACGTGACCAGCTCATTCACTGCCGGGCGTTTTTGCCCGCGAGCGAACGCACTGATATGCACAAACACTTTGGTATTGGAACTATTCTGGGTGATGAAACCAAAGCCACGATCATCTTTCCAATCGGTGATTTTAC
Source organism: Thiothrix caldifontis (assembly GCF_900107695.1). GTDB lineage: Bacteria > Pseudomonadota > Gammaproteobacteria > Thiotrichales > Thiotrichaceae > Thiothrix > Thiothrix caldifontis. The sequence goes on from NZ_FNQP01000037.1 coordinate 13,798, forward strand.
CCTGATAACGCATGTTGCCTCGAAAATTAGTTGTTGTAGCGAAAAGGCTGCCGTTCTCATGAAATTAAACGTCAGTAGCCTCAACTCAACAAATTTTCAAGATGAATGGCTTACGCTAGCACCAACCTCAGCGGCATCATCGGCGAAACCACAAACCCCTGCCGCTGGTAAAAGCGTTGCGCCGCATCATTCACGGCATCCGTCAACAGGGTAATCCGCAAACAGTCATTCGCCTTGGCAAGCGCAATAGCTTGCTCCAACAATTGCGCCCCCACGCCTTGCCCGCGTGTGCCTGGCGTTACCACCATGTCTTCCAGCAGTGCCACGCGCCCGCCGAGTGCGGTGGAAACGGTGTACAACAAGCTGACCATGCCCACCGCTTTGCCCGCTTGCCGCGCCATCAGGATTTGCCCCGCATCGGGATTTTCGATGATTGCCGTTAAACCCCGCTGTTGTGCCGCTGTATCCGGTGTGAATTCGGCTTCCTGCGTGAACAGCAGGTCGAGCAAGCCGCACAAGTCGGGAGTATCCGCCAGGGTCGCCAGCGTGATCGTGTTATTCATGCCCCATCCTCCACCAATCGTGCCACGGGCAAACGCGCTTGCCCCAACATCACCAGCAACCCGGCGGCAATGATAGTCCCGATCCCTGCTATCGCCAGCAAGCTCAGGCTTTCATCCCACCACCACCAACCCAATACCGCTGCGAAAATCACCGACGCATAGGTAAATGCCCCCAATTGCCCCGCCGGAGCGTGACCATACGCCGCCGTCAGCGACCACTGCGCCAAGGTTGCCAACACCCCCAACAGGAATAGCCACAGCAAGGTTTCCCCCGTCAGCGGCAACCACGCCAGCACCGCCGGAATCACCGACAACACACTGGCAAACAAGGCGAAATAAAACACCACGCGCAACGCTGGTTCCTCGCTCGAACGCATCCGCCGGATACTCACCTTGGTCGAGCCGCCCATGACCGCTCCGAACAGCCCCAACACCACCGCCAGATTGAAAACCGCCGCCTCCTGAAAAGGGTTCAGCACCAACAATACCCCGACAAAGCCAAAACCAATCGCCACAAAGTTACGCCAAGACAAGCGTTCCCCCACCCAGAAAAACGCCACAATCGGCACAAATAACGGCATGGTTTGTTTCAACAACGCACTTTGCGCCAAGGGCAGATGCCCCCACGCATAAAACATACAACTCATCGCGGTCACGCCCAGCAGCGAGCGCAAAAAATGCAGGTGCAAGCAATCGGTTTTCACCGCCTGTAGCCCATTGCGCCACAACCACGGCAACAGCAACAACAGCGCGAACGCATTGCGGAAAAACACCGTTTGTTCCGTCGACACCACGCCGTTCAAGTGTTTAATCACCATCCCCGCGCTCACCAGAAAAAATTCGGATGCTAAAATCAGCAACGCGCCGTAAGCTAGGCCGGACAGCGGCAACAAGGGTTTTGTATTCATCGGCGCATTGTAAGGGCAATCCCGCGTAGAGGCGCAAAATCTTGCGTCTCTACAACACCATGACCTACCTACGCGGTTAAACCTTGCGGTGCATGGCTCATGCACTTTTTCGGGCAAACCTTGGCGCAGGCTTGGCAACCGATGCAATCCAACACGTTTTTCAGGTTCATCACCATCGTGTTGTCATCGTCGTCGTAACTGTCGTCGCTATCATCGTCTTCTTCCAGCTCCAGCTCGTCACGTTCGACCAACTCAAACACGTCACGCGGGCAGACCTTATAGCAACGCCCGCAACCGATGCATTTGCCCTGATTGAGCGTGGTGATGAAGGCGGGAGTCCAAGCAATGCCGCCACGGGTAAGACCAGTGATTGGTTCCATATCAGTATCCTCTAGTTCGCTTCGGCGGCTTGCAATTTGGCGTTGGCTTCAGCCCACGCCACACAAGCGTCGTAAGTGGCTTGCGCAATCCCGGGCAATTCCTGATAGCCAGCGGGCAGCTTGTCTTCCACCAAATCGTGCAATTGGCTGGCGTGTTCGGTGGCAATGCGCTTGGCTTTGCTGACCGCTTTTTGCAGAGCTTTGAGTTCTTCCGGGGTCATGGCAGCCTCCTTACAAACCAGCAACGGCAGCGTGTGTGCCCACCAGATTGAGGGCAACGGACAATAACTTATCGGCCTCATCCTTCATTTTGGAGAGCGACTCGAAACCAAAACGGTGAACGTCACGCAAAGTACGGTCAACCACCACCAGCTTGCCGACGGTGATCAAGGCACGTCCGAAACCTTCGTGCGACAAATTCATCATTGGCACCGCCATCAAGCCGCATTCCTTTTCGATCAACGCGGCAATCGCGTTGTAGAACACTTTAAGGCGAGCCACGATGATTTCATCCGGGTCGCCAATGATGGGGATTTCGCGCTTCATCGCTTTGGTGAGAATGAACGGTTCGAGGATTTTCGCGGGTGTCCAAGTATCGTAACTACCGTAGCTATCGAGCGCACGCATCTGGCGCAACATTTCGATGGCAAAATCGGTGCCGAGAACGGGATCATCGACGGCAATCAACGTGCTAACTTCGCTCATGGGGTATCTCCTGTAATAAAGTCTTGCTCCCCTCGCCCCTTGAGGGAGAGGGGTAGGGAGTGAGGGGTAATCTTGCGTAATAATTGTGGTTGGAAGTAACGGTTCATGCGGCGATTGCTGGTCAGCATACCTGCGCCCAACAAGCCCAACAGCAAGCCCAGCAAGGCAATGCCCGCTTGCTGCTTGTCGCTCATGCCTTGCACATCCGCGATGATTGCCGCGCCCAGCATCAGCACCACCGGCAAGATGTACGCAGCCAGTGACGCAGTGACCATGACCTGATCTTCCACGCCAATAATCACCTGTTCCCCCACGCTGGAGGAAAACTGGTTCGGCAAACGTAACTGCTGGCGGCGCATTCCAAACAGTTTGGAAACGCTGGACGTTGCGCAACTGTCTTGCGTGCCACAACTGGAACAAGCACTGCGGGCGCGGGCTTCCACCCAGATATGATCGGGGGTAGCGGCAACCACGGTAGCGGTTTCTTCGATCATTCGTCCCAGCCTTCCGCTTCCATCGAGTCGAAGCGTTGCGCATTGGGGGCTTGCATCCGCTTGATGGCTTGCGCCAGCCACGCACTGGGGCCGCTGCGCAGTTCTGCCTGCAAGGCCTCCAGCAATTCGCTGATTTCCGCGCCTGCGCTGACTTTGACCGGCTGAATATTGGCAGTCTTGAGCTTAGCAACGGCAGATGCGCCGACCGCTTGCGAGTAAATCGCCACGCAACCTTCCAACACTTTGATCTTGGCATCGAGCTTGTCTTCGTTGCCGTCCATCGCCAGCTTGCCGAACTGGGTGGCTTCCACTAGCTGCACGTTGTCTGGGGTCAGGGCGTAAATCGCAAACGATTCCGCCGCGCCGAAATGCTGGTCAACATGCTTCATATCGGTGGATGCAAACGCAACTTTAATGGCTGTTTCCATGAAGTGTTCCTCAGTGTCTTGTCCGAGAACTGTGAGCCGCCGTGTCAGAGCCGCCATAGCTGCCTACCTCGTAATCGTGTTTACAGGGATGTTGCAAGGGGTGTGCCAGTTAGCCAAGTGATTGTTAGTAATGGGTTGTTTGGTTTTTCGGGTTGTCGGGAATGCGACAATAAAAAGGAGAAGTGAAGGATGTATGACATGCCGGATCGTTTGTTTGGACACATCCATCCTAATTTCTTGCTAAAATCAAACCACTAACCACTACTGGAATGTATTCACCATGATACACCGTCACCTCAACCACCAGCGTTTCACGCTCGCTGCCATCGACGACATCATTTCGCGTGGACGCTGGCAAGATTGGGCAGAACTGCGCAAAGCCGTTCTACAAGAACAACCATTGCTGGAAAAAGTAGAACGCATCTGCCGTCCCTACCTGTCTGACCCTTACGCCCAACGTTACCACTTCTGGATGCACTATGCCCAAGCACACCGCCCCGCTGCCTGACTGGGAACTCGTTCTCTCTTCTGCCGCACATTTACAACGCATCCTGCCCGATGCCGTATTAGTTGGTGGAACAGCATCCGCCATTCACGCCGAACACCGTTTTTCACGCGATGCTGACCACGTATTGACCGACCTACGGGCACGCTTTGATTCGGTACTAGCGCAACTCGAATCCGTGGCGGGCTGGAAAACTGCCCGTGTTCAACGTCCAGTACAAATTCTGGGTAGTCTGGATGGGATTGAAACCGGGGTACGGCAATTGATCCGCGAAGCCCCCTTGGAAACCACCGTGCTTGATTATCACGGCGAACGTTTGACCGTACCCACAGATCATGAAATTTTACGCATCAAAGGCGTGCTGATCCTCAAACGCAATGCCACACGGGATTATCTCGACTTCGTGGCACTGGCTGACCACATGGGCGATGAACGGGTAGCACAAGCACTCCGTTCATTCGACAAGCTATACCAGCAAGACAATGGCGAATCGCCCCTGCAACAACTGCAAGTGCAACTCGCCAATGCCATGCCCTACGATCTGGAAGACACGGAATTGTCCGAATACAAAAACCTCGCCCCCCAATGGCACAACTGGAATACCGTAAAAGCCGTGTGCGCACACATTGCCACCGTGATTTTTGACCGGATTTGCGATTTTGAAGAGAATGCCCGCGAAGATTAATACCGTGTATGCGCCGCTTCCCCATCCCGCTTCTGCGCATAAATCGACTGATACGGGTGAATCTCGCCCTTCTCCAACGACAGTAAAATATTGGCAATGTCGAACAGCGTTTGGCGCGTGCCCGTATACCCAATCCATTGCCGCTGATACCCACCCAGTAAGTCGTATTGCGGAAAACCAGCGCGTAACAGCGGAATACCCAGCCGCAATGCCGTTTCCTGCCCGTGCGAATTGCAAATCAGCACTTCGGCTTCGTTAGCTTCCGCCGCCTTTTCCAAATCTTCCAAATCGCCGATATGCACCTTGTCGGCTGCGATGTGCTTGAGAATCGGCGCATTCGCCGGAGCAACCGCTGCCACCGTGTACGCGCCATTTTCCGCCAGCAAGTGCGAAAAGGCATTGAGCAAATCCGGGTCAGCGGCAATGGCAAAGCGCGACAGGCCGAGCATGAAGTGCGTATCCAGCATCGTATCCTGCAACTGCGCCCGCTGGCGTTGCAGCTTGGGCGGCACAGGTTCGGCGGAAAGCGTGTGCAGGGTGTGGACAAACTGGTCGTTCACCGCCAACCCCATCAAATGGTCGAAACGGTAATCCGGCACACCGGTTTTCTGGTGCAAGGTATCCGCCGCCGCTGTCATTGACGCGCCAATCACCAGCGTTGCCAGCGAATCGCCCAGCGTCGCCATTTCCGACACCAGCGTGCCGCCAATGGTCAGCGGGCTGAAATCTTCATCCGGCAAATGCCCATCCAGCGAATCCGACAAATCGGGGATCATCACCGGGCGCAAACCAAACAGTTCGATGGTGTCTTTCAAGGCTTCCAGATCGCCGGGAGTCAGCGAGGCATTCACCAGTACATTGACCTGACGCGGACGTTTACCCGGTTGCGTGCCAGCGGTGGCGGCATCGGGAACCAGCGTGGCAATAATGGCTTCCACCGCTTTGGCAAAGCCGCTTTCCAGACAGCCCGTGAAATCAGGGGTGGACAACGCCACCACCGGAATGTGGGCGTATTCGGGGTATTTCTTGCGGAATTCGCCCGTTGCCATTGTCACGTCACTGCCTTGGGTTTCTGCCAAACCCGTGGTAGGCACACCGACCAGCGACGGATTATTTTTGCTGCAAATCGCTTTCAGCCCTTCGACCACATTGTCTTCTGAACCCATCACTGCGGCGATTTGATCCATCGCGCTGGTTTGCAACGGAATCGGTTCGCGGAAATGGCGCACGAAAAATACTTTGCCGAAGGCGGTACAACCTTGCGCCCCGTGCAACATCGGAATGGCACGGTGAAAGCCGAGGAAGGCGAGTGCTGCGCCGATGGTTTGGCTGGCTTTCAAGGGGCTGACGGACAGGGCTTTGTTGCGTTTGGTGATCTCAGCCATGAGAAATCTCCTTGGATACTGCCCACGGCGCGGGTTTGCGGACAGCCTGCCAGATCGGGCTTTCGACCGTCAGTGCCAGTTGTTTGGCGAGTTCCAGCATCCCTTCGTAGCCTGCGTAACCAAACTCACGTTCTTGGTTAATGTCGAGGAACGGGATACGGGCTTTGAGCGCGGTGTACATATTGCGTCCACCCGCGATGAGGATGTCGACATTGTATTCACGCACGATATTGATCAGGGAACGCGGGCTGCCGTCTTCAACCATTTTGGTGTCTGCGCCCATGATTTCACGGATGCGGGCTTTGTCTTCTTCGGTGGATTTGTTCGTGCCCGTTGCCACCACGGTCATGCCTAAATCTTGCAGGGCGGAAACGATGGACCAGGATTTCACCCCACCGGTGTACAGCAATACGCGCTTGCCCTTGAGACGTTGCCGCCAAGGTTCTAAGGCTTTGTTAATGCGGGCTTCTTCGCTGGCAATCAGGGCTTCGGTGCGTTCAGTGAGGTACGGGTCGTCGATCAGGCGGGCAAAATCGCGCAAGGCATTGCTCATGTCTTGCACACCGTAGAAGCTGCCTTCAAACCATTTGGTGCCGAATGCGTCTTCGAGTTTGCGAGCCACATTGAGCATGGCTTTGGAACATACCATCATGTTCACTTTGGCGCGGTGCATGGTTTGCACTTCGTGGAAACGCGCATCGCCGGAAAGGGTGCAAAGGATGCGGATACCGAGGTGGTCGAGCAGTGGCAAGACGTGCCAGAGTTCGCCTGCGATATTGTATTCGCCGACCAGATTCACATCGTGAACTTTGAAGGTGTCGCTTTCTGCGCCGTGTGGCAGTGGATCAGGTTCGCGGGTTCCGCAGACGTGTTTCACCATTGCATCGCCCGCAATGCGGTTGCCTAGGTTTTTCGTGCCGTAAAATCCGGCGCAATCAATCGGCACAACGGGCGTTCCCCAGCGTTCTTGCGCGGATTTGCAGATGGCTTCGATGTCATCGCCGATCAGCGCGGGGATGCAGGTGTTATAGACAAATACGGCGGATGGGCTGTAGCTGTCAATCGCTTGTTTGATGGAATGGAACAGGCGTTTTTCGCCGCGCCCCATGATCACATCTTGTTCGGTCAGGTCAGTGGTCATGCCGATTTTGAACAGGCGCGAACCGCTGGAACGGGTTCCCCGGTTATCCCACGAGCTGCCTGCGCAAGCGATGCTGCCGTGGACAATGTGTGCCACGTCCGCAATCGGCAACAGCGCGATTTGTGCGCCGTCGAACGCGCAACCACCCGCCGATGCGCCGGGTTTGGGGCGGGCGCAGCCGGACTTTTCCTTTTTGTTGTGGGTACAGGCTGGTTCGTCCAGCAGTGCGGCAATGTCTTTGGACTTCATCATGGGGCGTTACCTCGGTCAGTCTATGACGGAGGTATTGCAAGGGCTGTGCCAGATAGTTAAGTGACTGTTATTTATGGTTTGTCGTCATCCTAGGCTTGTCACAAACCCGACAACGCTCACCCCACCTCGCTTTGTTTGCAACAAACCCAACAGAAGATGCCGGGAATAACGCAATGATAAATAAGGGACTTAGCTGGCTGGCACGTTTCCTGCTCCAGCGCTGGCATTTGTTCGTCTGATTTGAAGGAGACTCCCCCATGTTGCTGGACACTTACAAAGCCCAAGAATTGAGGTGGCTGATTACGATTAATGGCAAAACCAAAAACGGTCTGAATGCGTTTCGCGGTGATTTGATCGTCAAGCTCGGCGAATTCAACGAAGTCGCCAACAAGCGCAACCCGCCCGAAGCTGTCATTAAGGAAGCCGTGATCCTTGCCGATGACACCAGCCTGTTAATGGTAGTCGGCAATTTCAGCGACATCCTCGAATTGCCGGAATTCATCGCCCGTTTCACTCCCGATCTTGCCGCCGATTGCAAACCGATTTTCTTCATCGACAACCTCAAGGAAAGCGTGGTGGTGGATGTTGAAGGACGGCAATACACCCTGATTCCGCTGCCTTCCGGCATGGTCTGGAACGAATTGCTGGATCTGTGCTACCTCGATAAGCACGACCTCAAAGGGCAATCCACCGAAGATAAAGTGGTGACAACTTACAACGCACTGAAAAGCTATCAACCCAAATTCAAGGCTTCCACCCTCGACGAAGCCATTGCCAACCGTACCGACACCAAACGTGAAGTTTGGGGCGCAGTTTAAGGAACACACCATGAGCAGCAACAAAACACTGGACAAAATCCAGCAGCAAGTCACCGACAACGCGGTAATGATCTACATGAAAGGCACGCCCGACGCGCCCGAATGCGGCTTTTCCGGCAAAGCCGTAGGCTACCTGAAAAAGACCGGGGTGGAATTCGCCTACGTCAACGTTCTGAAATCACCGTTTATTTACGAATACCTGCCACGCTTTTCGCAATTCCCCACCTTCCCGCAAGTCTTCGTTGGCGGCGAACTGATCGGGGGCAGCGACATCGTGGAAGAGCTGTACAATAGCGGTGAATTGCAAAATCAGCTTGCGGCATTGGTAAAACAAGGGAAACTGCCAGAACCCAGCGTTTCCGCTACCATCAGCAGTGAACCGGCAACCGCCGACAATCTGGTACAACTCACGCTGTAATGGATACCACGCAAACGGTACGTGCCTACCACGAACGCACCAAACACCGGCTCGACGCTTACGCCAAAGGGCCGCAGTATCTGGACTGGGATCAACAGCCGAACCCGTTCCGGCGGTTTGCGGGTGCGGATGTGGTGGAGTTGCCGTTGGAAGAAAAGGGGGGGATTGCAGCATTACTGCAACTCTCCCTCGGTCTATCCGCGTGGAAGCAATACGGCCCTGACCGCTGGGCATTGCGTTGCAACCCATCCAGCGGCAACCTGCACCCCACCGAAGGCTATGTTATCGCCAACGGTATCGACGGGCTGGGCGATGGTGTTTACCACTACGCCCCCCACGAGCACGCGCTGGAATTGCGCGGCACACTCGCCCCCACTGACGCGCCGCCGCAACTCCTGCTCGGCTTGAGCAGCATTGCATGGCGCGAAGCCTGGAAATACGGTGAACGCGCTTTCCGCTACGTGCAACTCGACGCTGGTCATGCCCTCGGCGCAATCCGCTATGCCGCTGCCGCACTCGGCTTGCAGGTGGAATTGTTACCCGTCACCGATACCGAAATCGCCGCTTTACTGGAGCTGGATCGGGGAGACGATTTCACGGGTGCAGAAGCCGAACACCCCGACATGCTACTCCGCATCCACACAGGCCCTACCGCCCCCTTCCGCCTCCCCACCATCACCCAATGGCACGGCAAAGCCAACGCACTAGGCGGCCTCCCCAAACACAACTGGTCAATTATCGACGAAATAACCACCGCCACCGTATCTACCCGTAGGGGCGTATTGCATACGCCTATACGCATCAACTTTAACCCGCGAAAGCGGTCTCCCTCTCTGGTAGGCTATTAGTTTTGCACACCGAATAGATCGACTTCGACAAGGAGACCGCGCATTGATACTGACAAAAGTAGCCACCGCATTGCAAGCCATCTTGTATGAAAAAGCGGACGCGTTAGCAAAAAAAGCGGCTTCATTCAACGCCAGCGCAAACTCAGCGGCTCGAACTTCATCCGCAGCTTGGTGTTTGGCTGGATGGGCAATCCTGCCAGCACATTGGATGGATTAAGTCGGACAGCCGCCTTCCAACAGCTCCCCATTAGTCCACAGGGACTGGACAAAC
>NZ_FNQP01000064.1 GCF_900107695.1 Thiothrix caldifontis
CTGGTGCTTGCGATGCCTGATTATCCCACAAAATGGCGGTTCGGAGGGTTTTTCTACAGCCTCAACGTCTCGTGTGACGGGCGCGGCGGGGAGTAGGCTGGGCGAAGTCGCGGGCTGTCACCGCGTCCGTCGTCGAACCACTCGTTATCTGTATTATTCTTTGTATTCCCAAGGATTGAATAGTTCTGCTGTGCTTTGTTCCATATCTGAGGTGTTTCTTGTGGCTATAGTACAATTATAAGTTAGTCCTGAGACTGCTATAAGCCCATCTAGGGTTGGCATTGTTCTCCCTGCTAGTTCTGCCAAACCTTGAATAGAACCCCAGTTAGTAACAACTTTTAAATCAATAGGGATAATCCGATTTTCGAAGCGCTTTTTTAAGTCTTCCTCGACCCACATTTTTAATTTCTTTTTTCTATTCTGATCTGTGTCTTTTTGAATGCCTTTTTGTATTTCACCAAACGTCAATATACTCAAAAATAAATTATCTTCATCTTGAGCTTGTAACCATGAAATAACATTTTTATTTGGTTCTCTCTTTATGACCTCAGAAATAACACAGGTATCTAGTAAGTACTTCATAGTTCAATATCTCTTGGCATATCTTTATTTCTTGAGAAATCAAGTTCACTTTCTGCCAAAGGCGAGTTTCTGAAGAATGACACTAAATCATCTTTTGGCTTGATAAATCTTATATAGTCTTCAAATGAAATGATAACAACAGCATTGCTCCCATGCTTGGTTACAAATTGGGGTCTGTGGTGTATTGCACTATCAACTAATTGGCTAAATTTGCTTTTTGCATCTTGAAGTTGCCATATGTTCTGTTCCATAGCTTCAATCTCAAGTTAAACTGGACAGACTAGACAGTATTTTCTTTTCTGAACTTTGTCAAGTATGTGAGGAATCTATATGCAGATAACGAGGGTGTAGAAAAACCCGAATCTGATCATCCCATCCAGACCGGTCAGTCATTTTTTTGAACACCCCATACGGCTGACAGGCTTCTTCAC
>NZ_FNQP01000011.1 GCF_900107695.1 Thiothrix caldifontis
AAGTCAAAGTCGCCTCGCGGTTTCCAGAAGTGCCAACGTATGGCGAATTTTGTGTGAAATCTACGTCAAATTACTGATTATCCTCATCCAACACTGGATCATGCTCACCGGATTGTGGGAAATACCCCAGCGCAGCCTCACCAAAGGTGTTCAAGCCATTCAGGAACAGGCTTCCCATCTTGCCGCCTGCATCGCTGAGCGACGCAGCTTGATAAAATGCCTCAAGCAACTGGCAAAACTCTTCGCTTCTTCAACCGCTTGCCGACAAAACAAACGGAGGAAAAAACCTAATAATTGGATGAGATTACAGCAAGTTAGGGAATGGAGGGCTTAAAGTTGATGCGTATAGGGAATAGCGGGAAGACCCCCCTCCCTAACCCTCCCCCCGCAAGGGGTGGAGGGGACAAAATCTTCTTTCTTGCTCCCTTCACCCCTTGCGGGGGAAGGGTCGGGGATGGGGGGTAATCTTTAGTGAATGAACTGACCGCCGTTAGCGGAGATGTTCGCACCGGTGATGAAGCCCGCTTTATCGGATGCCAAGAAAGAAACGATTGCCGCCATTTCTTCTGGTGTACCCAAACGGCCTACTGGGATTTGCGCGATGATTTTGTTACGCACGTCTTCTGCGATTGCCATGACCATTTCAGTCGCGATGTAACCCGGTGACAAGGTGTTGATGGTCACGCCCTTGCGTGCCACTTCTTGTGCCAGTGCCATGGTGAAACCGTGTACACCGGCTTTTGCTGCGCTGTAGTTGGTTTGACCAAACTGACCTTTCTGACCGTTGATGGAAGAAATGTTGATGACGCGCCCAAAGCCACGTTCAGCCATTTCGTTCACGAACTGGTGCGTGACATTGAATACGCTATCCAAGTTGGTTTTCATGACCGCAGCCCAATGCGCCGGGGTAATTTTCTTGAAGGTGGCGTCACGGGTAATGCCCGCACAGTTAACGATAATGTCAACCTGACCGAAATCCGCAAGCACGGATTCTTTCAGTTTCGCGCAATCGTCATAGCTGCTGACATCGCAAGGGTAGATGGCAACGTCATAATCTTGTTTAGCTTGCCATGCTTTGGCTTGCTCTTCCGGCTCGAAATAGGTGGTGACAACTTTGTAACCGTCAGCAGCGAACTGCTTGCAAATCGCGTTACCAATACCGCCAGTACCGCCTGTTACCAGTGCAACTTTACTCATAAATCTATACTCCTCAATGTAATGTATTCTGTCTCTTACTCCCTGCCCCCTTTACGGGGGAAGGGCTGGGGAAGGGGGTCTTTAAACCGCTTCAACTGCCATTGCCACACCCTGACCACCACCGATACACAGTGTTGCCAGACCTTTTTTCGCGCCAGTGCGCTTCATGCCGTGCAGCAATGTCACCAGCACGCGAGCGCCGGAAGCACCAATCGGATGACCCAGCGCAATCGCGCCGCCGCTGATGTTAACCTTGCTCAGATCAAAGCCGAGGCTTTCGTTAACCGACATCGCTTGGGCTGCGAAGGCTTCGTTGGCTTCAATCAGGTCGAGATCCGCCACGCTCCAGCCTGCTTTTTCCAAGCACTTGGTAGTAGCAGGGATTGGGCCAGTGCCCATGATTGCCGGATCAACGCCCGCGCTGGAGAAGCTCACAATGCGTGCCATAGGGGTTAAGCCCAGTTCAGCCGCTTTGGATGCTGTCATCACTATCACAGCCGCTGCACCGTCGTTAATACCGGAAGCATTACCCGCTGTGACTGAGCCGTCTTTCTTGAATGCAGGGCGCAATTTGCCAAGGGAAGCCGCTGTTGTGCCAGCGCGGGGGAATTCATCCTTGGCAAACACCAGAGGGTCGCCTTTGCGCTGTGGAATCACCACGGGGATGATTTCATTGTCAAACACGCCTGCGTTTTGTGCCGCTTCGGTTTTTTGCTGTGAACTGGCGGCGAATTCGTCTTGCGCTTCACGGCTGAAACCGTATTGCGCAGCGATGTTTTCCGCTGTGATCCCCATGTGGCAATCGTTAAAAGCGCACCACAAACCGTCTTTGATCATGGTGTCGACCATTTTCCAGTCGCCCATTTTCTGACCGTTGCGTGAATTAGGCAGGACGTGCGCAGAAGCACTCATGGTTTCCTGACCGCCCGCGATTACGATGTCAGCGTCGCCACAAGCAACCGCTTGATACGCCAGATGCACTGCTTTCAGACCGCTGCCGCAAACCTTGTTAATGGTCATGGCGGGAACTTCAACAGGCAAGCCAGCAGACAGCACGGTTTGACGTGCCGGATTTTGACCCACACCAGCGGTCAATACCTGACCCAGAATGACTTCGTTGATTTGCTCAGGTTTCAGGCCAGAACGTTCCAGCAAGCCTTTAATGACGGTTGCACCGAGTTCAGAAGCAGGAATGGCGGATAGTGAGCCACCAAAAGTACCAAGTGCAGTTCTGCCAGCGGCTACGATCACAATATCTTCGCGCATGAAACGTTCTCCTAGGGTATAAAATGTCACAAATTCTGTGGTATATCTGTAGGGTGTCAACAATAAGCCGACAGGTGTGGCTTTGGCAAGTCGTAAAAGTACCACACTGTCAACATTGTTGCGACGCACAAAATAGCATGGTAAGCTCTTGGAAGGCAATATTTTTATACGCGGAGGATGGGTACTGTAATGGCAGATTGGTCGGAAGAAATGATGAAAAACTGGTCTGATGCGCAGCAGCGTTATTGGAATGCGTGGTCGGATCTTTCCAAAATGGGTCAGCCACAAGCTGTGCCGAATTTTGGCGCTGGCTTTGGTTCGGGTTTCGGTGCTGCACCTGCTTGGACACAAGGGCTGGAGCAATGGTGGAAAGCCGTTAGCCCGCACACTGTTCCCGGCGCGTCTACCGATGCCTTCCAGCGTATGGTTGAAATGGGCAAGGTTTACATGAACCTTGCCGAAAATGCTTACAAGGTGCAGCAAACCGGCAGCAATGGCACCGATGCCATGAATGCGTGGATGGATGCCATGGAAACGGGTTTCCGCCAATGCTGTGGTCAGCTCGAAATGGGGAAGTTCACTGCCCATGGTTTTGGGGTAGGGCAAGCGGCTTTGGATAGCTGGCAACGGGTATTGGGCAGCATGGGGATGCAAGCTTTCCAACAAATGGGGGCAGGCGGTTTCCACATGCCGACGTCTGAGAACTGGAGTGAACAGCTCAATAAGGTGCTGGGGACGCCAGCCGTGGGTTATAACCGTGAATCGCAAGAACGTTTGCAAGCCTTGGCAAAATTGGGTGCAAACTACCAAGAAGCGATGGATGACTACTTAAAAGCGTTTGCCAAGCAGGGTATTGAGTCCGTGCAAGCGTTGCGTGAGCGTGTCAATACTTTGCGCAGTGAAGGCAAGAAAATCAATTCCTTGCGTGAACTTTACGATTTGTGGGTGGATGTCAACGAACAGGTTTACGCCAAGTTTGCCATGACAGATGAATACCAAGTGGTTTACGGCGATTTAGTGAATGCGCTGATGGCACTTAAACAAGGCATCAATGCGGAGTTGGACAGTGTGTATGAGTCGGCAAACTTGCCAACCCGTAAAGACTTGAATGCGGCGTTTGAAAAGCAGCAAGAAATGCGCCGCGAAAACCGCACCTTACGCAAGCAGTTACAAGAACTGTCCCGCAAAGTGGATGCGTTAGCTGCCGTACAGAACACCGCTCCGCCCGCCGCGCCTGCCGCACCGAAACCCAAGGCAGCCGCGAAACCCAAAACCCCTAGCGCCAGCACCAAGAACGCCTAACCTGCACTGGATATTCAAGGAGAACGAACATGCCGTTTCAAATGCGTCCAGACGAAATTCTGAACGAAGTAAAAACCTTCAATGAAAAACTCGCGCAGGGTATGACCAATCTGATGGAAGTCGGCGAGATTTCTTCAGGCGTTACCCCGTTTGAAGTCGTTTACACCGAAGACAAGCTCAAATTGCTGCATTACACCGGCACGACTGAGCCGACCAATAAAGTACCGATGCTGATTGTGTACGCGCTGGTAAACCGCCCTTACATGACCGATATTCAGGAAAACCGTTCCACCATCAAAGGTTTGCTGGATGCGGGTCAGGATGTGTATTTAATCGACTGGGGCTACCCGGATGCGTCTGACCGTTACCTGACCATCGACGATTACCTCAACGGTTATCTCGATAATTGTGTGGATGAAATCCGTGCGCGGCATAACGTTGATGCCGTTAACCTGTTAGGGATTTGCCAAGGCGGTGCATTTAGCCTGTGTTACAGCGCCATGCATCCTGAAAAGGTCAAAAATCTGGTCACAATGGTGACGCCAGTCGATTACCAAACGCCGGATAATATGCTGAGCCACTGGGTGCAAAACATCGACATTGACCAACTGGTCGATACCATCGGCAATATCCCCGGCGAAATGCTTAACTGGACATTCCTCAACCTCAAGCCTTACCAGCTAATGGGGCAGAAATACCTCGGCATGGTGGATGTGATGGGTGATAGCCAAACCCTGAAAAACTTCATGCGCATGGAAAAGTGGATTTTCGACAGCCCTGACCAGGCGGGCGAAACTTTCCGCCAATTCATCAAGGATTTCTTCCAGCAAAACAAATTGCTGAAAGGTGAAGTGCAGATCGGCAATTACACGATTGACCTGAAAAACGTAACAGCCCCCGTGCTGAATATCTTTGCTGAACAGGATCATCTGGTTCCGCCTGATGCATCACGCGCGTTGAAGGGTGCTACGGGCAGCAGCGATTACACCGAACTGTCTTTCAAAGGCGGTCATATCGGTATTTACGTCAGTGGCAAAGCGCAAAAAACCATTCCACCCGCGATTGGCGAGTGGTTGACAGCGCGTAGTTAAACGCAAGTTGTAGCGGCAGCGGGTAGGCTTAGGCTTGCCCCGCAGCCAATTCCTGCACGATCAGGTCGATAATGTGCCGCACCGGAATGATGTTTTCGGGGTTGTGCAACAATAAATCACGATTAATTTCCAGCGTGAACGGGTGTTTGCCCTTGAATTGTTCACAAGTGAAACGCCCCAGCGAGTTAATCCCTGAATACGGGTTGTTGCAGCGGATTACGTCACAAAAGTTGAAACCGACATCCAATTCGTGGAAATGGTCTTCAATAATGCTGGACATCAGCTCTAAGATCTTTTTACTCGCATAGCAATTATGGTGTGGCTTGCCGTGCAGGTCGCCACCGTTGCCAAACATGAACAGCGGGCGCAAATTGCCCCGGTCTTTGGAAACACTCGTGCCAATCCCCGGCATGGTGTGGCAGAACAGCACTTGTTTAATCTGTGGATTCGCCAGCAATTCCACCATTTTCCGTTGGTGTGGCATGACATAGCGTTCAATGACCGCTTGCCGCACGGTTTCCGGCATTCCACGTTCGGATTGGTAAATCTTCACGCCTTGGCTGGTATGCGTTTTGACCACACCATCCGCACTGAAATCGTCGTGGCGGCGGTTGGGGTCGGCATGGGCACGCCATAGCCGGAAGCGCAGTACGTGCGGGTTGCTGGGTAAATCAAGGTAGAGTGCGTCGGAAAATTCATCGGCATCTTCGCGGCGGTCGCCGGGCGTGAACTTGGGGTGCAAGTAAGGTTTGACCTCATCCGGGGTCAAGTGACCGCCATGCGGTAATTCCAGTAAAACAGGGCTTTCCCCCTCGATGTATTGGAAGGGTTGGTCAATTTCCATGTGTGCTGCGTCAATTATAAGTGAATCCCCGGCAGCAGCCCGCGCTGTGCCAACGTGTCACGCAGGCTGACATGGGCATCCACGTCATTTTCGGTCACTTGTGCCAAATAAACCCGCGTCTTCTGATCATAACGAGGGTCGTAATACAAACCAACCGGCATGAGGACTTTTTTCTCGATTTCGGGGAGGAATGCGTCCAAAAAGGCCAGCGGATTGCCGGGGTAGCAAAAATAGCCGGTTTCCAGATTGGGGCGCTGGAAATGCGTGAGGAAATGTTCGCGGATAAAGTGGAACGGGGTCGACCCGTTGAGGCGGAAATTGGGGTCGATGAAATACAGTTTGTCGTCGGCGGCTTTGATCACGTCCAGCCCGCACACCCCAAACCAGCCCAGGTTTGCGGCATTGCGGGCAATTTCAACCGCGATGGCTTCGAGTTCGGGGGAGGGATGCCAGCAAAGGTCAATGAAATTGCCTTCGTAGCGGGCGCTGGCGGAAATCCGCTGTTCCGAGCCGCCAATGAAACGGATCGTGCCGTCACGGTCAACGTGCAGATTGAGGTTGTAATTGGCTAAGTAACCGCCGATGAAATGTTCAACCTTGACCCGATGCCCGCCGAAACGTTCTTGCGCGGCTTGCACATCCGCTTCAGTCTGGCAAATCGCCACGCCATCGCCACCGCCGGATGGGGCTGCCAGCTTGATGACGAAGGGCAATTCCCAATGTTCCCGCCAAGTTTTGCCTGCAAAGGTAGCGGCATCATAGACCTCATAGGGGATGCAATGCGAGGAAATGTCTGCCATGCGCCCCTTGTCGTTGAGTTGCACGATCAGTTCCGGGTTTTCCAGATAGTAATGGTCGCTGGCAATCTGGTCGGCGGGGTAGGGGTGTGGCACGACCAGTTTTGATTGCGGGTGGTTGCCGAGGTATTCCAGATAGCTATGCCCGCCTGCGTAACGCACCACCTCGCCCATTTGCTTGCCGAAATGTTCCTGGAAAAAGCCGTGCCACCAAGGGGTCAAATCTTGGCTGAAATCCACCACGCCCTCTTTCACCAGGGTGGTGGCTTCGCCGCCAATGAGCAGGAAACGCGCTGTCTGGCAGGTCAGGTATTGCACCGAACGGCGGTAGTAGTAATGGCATTCGCCCGGCAAGTCATACGCGGCGTAGTAGGGGTAGCGCGGCATGTGGATGCCGTTACTGCCGGTGGCGTAAGCCTCGCTGACGGTGCAGCCTGTATAGCGTTCGAGCATGGTGGTTTACTCCGGGGGCGGCGGTAAACCTATTAATCTAGCAGGTGATTGTTGCTGGCGTATGACAATATTGTGTGGTTTGATGGGAAAATGATGTCATACCTTCTGCTTTTCTTATCGGCACTGTTGGCGGCTACGCTGATTCCCGCGCAATCGGAAGCCTTGCTGGTGAGTTTGATGCTTCAGGGGGAGGCAGTGCTGTGGCTGTTACTGGTGGTGGCGACGTTGGGCAATACGCTGGGATCGGTGATTAACTGGTGGTTGGGGCGTTATCTGGAACATTTTCAGAGTAAACGCTGGTTTCCGGTGAAAGCGGCAAGCTTGGCACGGGCGCAACAGTGGTTTCAGCGTTATGGGTGGGGGGTGTTGTTGTTGAGTTGGTTGCCGGTCATCGGTGATCCGCTGACGGTGGTGGCGGGGGTGATGCGAATGCGCTTGCTGCCGTTTGTGCTGGTGGTGGCAGTGGCGAAAGGAGGGCGGTACGGGGTGTTGGCATGGGCGTTTCTCTTATTCAGATAGCTCGATTGTAACATAGCTAGGTTTTACCACTTATGCTAAGTTACCCCGTTTTTACGATCGTCTACGTAGGAGCGCGGTAACGTGAAATTCAGCGAATATAACTGGAACGCCATGCCGGATAAAGCCGGGCATTTTGGCGTATACGGCGGGCGTTTCGTCGCAGAAACGCTAATGGAACCCATCTACGAACTCGAACAAGCCTACGAAAAGCTTAAAAACGACCCAGCCTTTCAAGCCGAATTCGACCGCGACCTTAAATACTATGTTGGTCGTCCCAGCCCATTGTATCTGGCAGAACGTTGGACACGCGAACTTGGCGGTGCAAAAATTTACCTCAAGCGCGAAGACCTGAACCACACCGGCGCACACAAGATCAACAACACCATCGGTCAAGCCTTGCTCGCCAAATTCATGGGCAAGACGCGCATTATCGCTGAAACTGGCGCGGGTCAGCACGGCGTAGCCTCTGCCACCATCGCCGCCCGCTTAGGTTTGGAATGCATCGTCTACATGGGTGCGGAAGACGTGCAACGCCAAGCCCCCAACGTGTTTCGCATGAAATTGCTGGGCGCAACCGTTGTCCCAGTCACCTCCGGCTCAAAAACCCTCAAAGACGCGCTCAACGAAGCGATGCGCGACTGGGTAACAAACGTCGATGACACCTTTTATATTATCGGCACAGTCGCAGGCCCCCACCCCTATCCCGCAATGGTGCGCGATTTCCAATCCGTGATCGGGCGCGAAGCGCGTGAGCAAATTCTGGAGCAGGAAGGGCGTTTGCCAGATGCGTTGGTGGCTTGTGTCGGCGGTGGTTCTAACGCTATTGGCTTGTTCCACCCCTTCCTCGCGGATGAATCCGTCGCCATTTACGGCGTAGAAGCAGGTGGCGATGGCCTTGCAACCGGCAAACACGCTGCCCCCTTGTGTGCAGGCAAACCGGGTGTATTGCACGGCAACCGCACTTATTTAATGGAAGACACCAACGGGCAAATCATCGAAACCCATTCGATTTCCGCCGGATTGGACTACCCCGGTGTCGGCCCCGAACACGCTTGGTTGAAGGACATCGGTCGTGCCAACTACGTATCAGTGACGGATGCGGAAGCCATGCAAGGTTTCCACGCCTTAACCCGCATAGAAGGCATTATCCCCGCGTTGGAAAGCAGCCACGCGCTGGCTTACGCGATGAAACTTGCGCCTACCATGTCTAAAGACCAAAGCATTATCGTCAACCTTTCCGGGCGTGGCGACAAAGACATCAACACCATTGCACGGCTGGAGGGCATTACGCTATGAGTCGCATCGCCGCTTGTTTCGCTGCCCTCAAAGCGCAGGGCAAAACCGCATTGATTCCTTACGTGACGGCGGGCGACCCGCATCCGTCGATCACCGTGCCGCTGATGCATCGCATGGTGGCAGCCGGTGCAAACATTATCGAACTTGGCGTGCCGTTTTCCGACCCGATGGCGGACGGCCCGACGATCCAGCAAGCGCACGAACGTGCTTTGCTGCACAACACCAGCTTGCACGACATCCTCGGCATGGTGGCAGAATTCCGCCAAACCGATACCACCACCCCAGTGGTGCTAATGGGCTATTTGAACCCGATTGAAATCATGGGTTACGCCGAATTTGCCAAAGCAGCACAAGCAGCAGGTGTGGACGGTGCACTGACAGTAGACTTGCCGCCAGAAGAGGGTATGGGTGTATTGCCTTTGTTCCGTGAACATGGCATTGATCCGATTTTCCTGTTGTCGCCGACCACGCCAGAACGCCGCATAGCGACTGTGGCGCAAGCAGGCGGCGGCTTCATTTACTACGTCTCGCTGAAAGGCGTGACGGGTGCAAGCACGCTGGATGTTGGGCAAGTTGCCGACCATATCGCCAAAATCCGTCAACACACTGACCTGCCATTGGGCGTAGGTTTCGGCATTAAAGATGCGGCAACCGCCGCCGCCGTCGCGAAAACAGCCGATGCCGTGGTAGTCGGTAGTGCCGTGATCAAACAGATCGAAGCGACACCTGACGACCATACTGCTATCATGAATAACATCAGTGACTTGCTGGCTTCCATGCGTACCGCGCTGGATGCTTGAACTTAGGGGTAAACAAAATACATGAGCTGGTTTGAAAAACTGCGTCTGCCATCACGCATCCGTACCGATGTTACTAACACCGAAAAGAAGTCCATTCCAGAAGGGCTGTGGCATCAATGCCCCGCCTGCCAAGCGGTGTTGTACCGGGCGGAATTGGAGCGCAATCTGGATGTTTGTCCTAAGTGCAACCATCACATGCGCCTGTCCGGGCGGCGGCGCTTGGAGGTGTTTCTCGACCCGCAAGGGCGTGAAGAAATTGGTGCGAATGTTGCTCCGACCGATATGTTGAAATTCCGCGATACCAAAAAATACAAGGATCGCTTGATTGCAGCCCAGAAAGAGACGGGTGAGAAAGACGCGCTGATCGTGATGAAAGGCACGGTGTTGGGTGTGCCGTTGGTGGCAGCAGCGTTCGATTTTCGTTTCATGGGCGGTTCGATGGGTTCGGTGGTTGGCGAGCGCTTTGTACGTGGTGCAGAAGCGGCGATGGCGAACAAGATTCCTTATATTTGCTTTGCGGCGAGTGGCGGGGCGCGGATGCAGGAAGCGCTGTTTTCCTTGATGCAAATGTCCAAAACCAGTGCGGTGTTGACGCGCTTGAGTGATAAAGGTGTGCCGTTTATTTCGGTGCTGACTGACCCCACGATGGGAGGTGTGTCGGCGAGTTTTGCGATGTTGGGCGATATTCACATTGGTGAGCCGAAAGCCTTGATCGGCTTTGCGGGGCCGCGTGTGATTGAACAAACGGTGCGTGAAAAACTGCCGGAAGGTTTCCAGCGCAGTGAGTTCCTGCAAGAAAAAGGTGCGATTGACATGATCGTGCATCGCCGGGATATGCGCGAAACGGTTGCTGATTTGGTATCCATTATGCAGCATAAACCTTGCCCGATTAACACCACGGTATTGGATGCTGCTTGAAGACGCTCGATGATTGGTTGCGTTGGCAAGAAACGCAATTCCTGACCGAAATCAAGCTGGGGTTGGAGCGGATTCGTTGCGTTGCCGGGCGTATGGGCTTGCTGCAATTACCCGTGCCACTGCTGACGGTGGGGGGGACGAATGGCAAAGGTTCCACTTGTGCGATGTTGACGCGGATTTTGCTGCTGCAAGGCTATAATGTTGGCACGTACACTTCCCCGCATTTATTGCGCTACAACGAACGCATTGCGTTGAATGGCGTGCCCGTGAGGAATGCGGATATTTGTGCAGCTTTCGCTGCCATTGATAAGGCGCGTGATGACATTGATCTGACCTACTTTGAATTCGGCACACTGGCGGCGGTGTGGTGTTTTTTGCAAGCTAAGGTTGACGTGATTGTGTTGGAAGTCGGGCTGGGCGGGCGTTTGGATGCGTGCAATCTGTGGGATGCCGATGTCGCGGTTATCACCAGCATTGGCATTGATCACGTGGAATGGCTGGGCAGTACCCGCGAAGCCATCGGTTACGAAAAATCCGGCATTATGCGGGCTGGTAAGCCGGTGGTTTGCGGCGACTCGCAGCCACCCGCCAGCATTGCGAGTGAAGCAGCGCGTATCGGGGCGAATTTGTTGCAATTCGGGCAGGATTTCAGCGCAGAGCATGTGCCACAGCCTGCACTGGTGGGGGATGTCCAGCGCCAAAATGCGGCGGTTGTCGTCACCGCCTTACAACAATTAGCGGATAAATTACCCGTTACCCCCGCTGCAATCGCTGAAGGTTTAGCCAGCGTGAGTCTCATGGGGCGGATGCAGCGTATTCTAGCCGAGCCAGTAGTCATTCTTGATGTGGCGCATAATCCCCATGCGGCCAATGAATTAGCGGCATGGTTGAAAAAAAATCCAGTAAACGGCAAAACATTTGCAATTTTTTCTATACTTGCAGATAAGGATATTGCCGGAGTGCTGAAAATCATGGCGGCGCAGGTGGATGAATGGCATGTGGTGGCATTACCGAGCCATCGGGCTATCAGCAATGATGCGTTAGTTGGGCTTATGCGTGCCAACCGTGTGGAGCAGCCTATTGTTACTCACGCTGATTTTCAGATTGCTTGGGATGCTGTACGTTTAAGTACAGAAAAACAAGACAGAGTAGTGGCCTTCGGCTCTTTTCTGGTAGTATCCGGTATGCTAGAAGTAGCCGTTTCCCCGACGGGGCTGGTGAAGCATTAATGGCTAACAATGCCAATCAATAGTTTTTGAGTGTCACAATGTAAAGGAGCAGTGGATTAAATGGATAACAAGGCTACAACCAAACGTATGATTGGCGCAGTCGTGCTGGTACTCGTTGCCGCATTGCTATTGGCATGGTTGCTGAAAGGCAAAAACCGTGACGGTCAGCAAGATCTTGCCATGAATCAATCGGCAGAAACGAAGCCTATTTTAGGGTTTCCTGGAGTGGGTGGTGATGAGCAAAAACCTACAATTGTTGGTGATGACCCCAATGCTGCTGCCCAGCAACAAGGTGCAGGTATTGATGTTACGCAACAACAAGGTACTGGCACGGCTCAACAAGCTGGTGGCACTACGTTGATTCCAGGGGTTGATGTCAAGTTGCCCGAAACTGCGCCGAATACCACGGGTTTT
Source organism: Thiothrix caldifontis (assembly GCF_900107695.1). GTDB lineage: Bacteria > Pseudomonadota > Gammaproteobacteria > Thiotrichales > Thiotrichaceae > Thiothrix > Thiothrix caldifontis. Next base: position 12,127 of record NZ_FNQP01000011.1, read on the forward strand.
GAGGTGCGCCCAGGGACTGGTGGTGAGGTGCGTGATGTTGTTGATACGGACGGTAAAGTAAAAGACGGCACTGGCAGCATGGGTACTGGTGATGCGAAAGCCGCGACTACTCAGGCTCCGGCAGCTCCTGCCCAGCAAGCAGCAACTACTCCAGCACCTGCGACTGAAACCAAAGCCAGTTCTGCAACGGCTTCTGCTTCTCAGAAAGATAAGCCTGCTGCCAGTGCTGCTGCACCTGAAGTAAAAAAGCCAACGTCTAACGTTGTTCTGGTTAATGAAAAGCCAGTGCCTCGTGCGACTTCTGAAGCAAGTGCTGCTGCTAAGAAAGCTGCCGAAGAAAAAGCGGCTGCTATTAAGAAGGCTGCTGAGGAAAAAGCAGCGGCTATTAAGAAAGCTGCCGAGGAAAAAGCAGCGGCTGATAAGTCTTTAGCGTTGGCGAATGCGGGTGCTGCGACAACAGCGGGGAGTGGTGCTTTCTCTATTCAGGTCTTAGCCAGCTCAGATAAAGCGAAAGCGGATGCAACAGCGTCTCCTCTCAAAGCGGACGGTTACAAGGTATCCGTTTCTACTGCAAATGTGGGGGGTAAGGCTATTTACCGTGTGAATGTAACGGGTTTTGCTGATCGTGCCGCTGCTGAAGCTGCTCAAGCTAAGATGAAGTCTCGTTACAAGCAAAATTCAGCCATTCAAGGCAGTTTTGTGACTAGCAGCAAGTAATCAATCCATGACAGCAGATATTCTGGATATAAGCATTATTGTCTTGATTGTCCTATCGGCTATTATTGGTTTGATTAGGGGGTTTGTCAGGGAAGCTTTTTCCCTGATAACGTGGTTGGCTGCCGCTGCATTTGCCTTTTTTTACTATGAGAAATTGGCGGTGCATGTACCTTTTGAAGGGCAGGGTAAGCTCGGACAAGTCGTTATCGCTTTCGTTATTATTTTTCTCGGTGTGTTGATTGTCGGTTCTATTATTAACCACTTACTCAGCGCGGCGGTTTCTTCCGTCGGTTTGGGAGGAATTGATTATCTGTTGGGTGGTGCTTTCGGTATTGTACGGGGTGGTTTGATTGTTACCTTGTTAGTACTGTTGTTTAGTGCAGTGGGGCATTATTCCAAAGAAGCTTGGTGGGCAGATTCACGGTTGATGCCGTGGTTTGAGGATAGTGCCGAGGCTTTGAAGGAAATGATCCCTAATAAGCTCCCGGAAGAGCTGCCTGGTATTTTTCCGAGTAAGCCGTAGAGGGTTGTCTGAAAAATAGCGGGTGAATCATGCAGCCATGCGCTTAATCGTGCATGGCTGTTTTGTTTTGACGGGGTTAGAATATGACGTTTTCGTTTCACCGGAAGGCTTGTTATGTGCGGAATTATCGGGATTATCGGCCATGAACCTGTTAATCAGGCAATTTATGATGGCCTGACGGTTTTACAACACCGTGGACAGGATGCCGCAGGAATTGTGACCAGTGATGGCAGAAAATTGTATTTACGTCGTGATAACGGTTTGGTGAAAGACGTTTTCAATGAACGTCATATGGCGATGTTACAAGGTAATATGGGGATAGGGCATGTGCGTTACCCAACGGCGGGGTCATCGTCTTCTGCTGAAGCCCAGCCGTTTTATGTGAATAGCCCTTATGGTATTTCTTTGGCGCACAATGGCAATCTCACCAATGCCCATGTGCTGAAGAAAGAATTATACCGGCAAGATCGCCGTCAAATTAATACGGAGTCCGATTCTGAAATTCTGTTGAATGTCTTTGCGCAGGAGTTGCTGCGTCAAGATGCGTTGCATGTACGCCCTGAAGATATTTTTTCAGCAGTCGAAGGTGTGCATCGCCGTTGCAAGGGTGCGTATGCGGTTGTTGCTATGTTGACTCGTGATGGTTTGGTGGGTTTCCGCGACCCGAATGGTATTCGTCCGTTGGTTTACGGGGTACGTGAAACACCGCATGGTAAAGAATTCATGTTAGCCTCCGAAAGTGTGGCATTGGATGTGCAGGGCTACCGTTTAGTGCGCGATATTGAGCCGGGTGAGGCAATTTTCATCCGCCCCGATGGTCAGGTATTTACGCGCCAATGTGCCAAGAACCCGCGTTATAGCACCTGTATCTTTGAATACGTGTACTTTGCCCGCCCTGATTCGATTATCGACAATGTATTCGTGCACAAAGCACGGATGCGCATGGGGCGCAAAATGGCAGAAATGGTGATGCGTGACTGGCCGGATAATGACATTGATGTGGTAATCCCCATTCCTGACACTAGCCGTACCTCTGCGCTGGAAATGGCTTATACCTTGGGTGTGCCGTATCGCGAAGGCTTTATCAAGAACCGCTACATTGGGCGCACCTTTATTATGCCGGGGCAAGCCAAGCGCAAAAAATCGGTACGCCAGAAACTCAACCCCTTAGCCTTAGAATTCAAAGGCAAAAACGTGATGTTGGTGGATGATTCGATTGTGCGTGGTACAACTTCCGGCGAGATTGTGCAAATGGCACGCGACGCAGGGGCGCGAAAAGTGTATTTTGCTTCTGTGTCGCCGCCGATCAAGTTTCCCAATATTTACGGGATTGATATGCCCGCTGCCAAGGAACTTATTGCGCACGGGCGTACCGAAGAGGAAGTAGGGCAAGCGATTGGGGTTGATCGCTTGGTGTATTTACCACTGGAAGATTTGATTGCAGCAGTGAGTAAAGGCAACCCGCGCTTGAAAGATTTTGACTGTTCCGTTTTCACTGGGCATTACGCCACGGGTGAAAACGGTGACTATTTTGCTGAACTAGAGGCTTTACGTAATGACGCAGAACAAACAAAACGCGAAAAAAATATGGCTGCCATTGATATTTGCAACAGTGATTAACAGCGGTTTGGTGATGGCTGAACCCGATAGCTTACCGCTGAATATCCCCGCACCCAGCGCAGATACCGGTGGTAATCAGCGGTTTGCGCCGATTATTGCGGATGTTTCACAGCGTTTCCCGACCTATTCGGCAGCACGTGTGTTAGTTGTCGATGCGACAGCCCAGAAACTGTTTTTGATCGAAAACGGTCAGGCCGTCAGCGAGTGGGTGATTTCCACTGCCACCAATGGTGTGGGGAGTGCGAAGGGAAGCCAGCAAACTCCGTTAGGCGTACACCGTGTGGCACAAAAATTGGGTGATGGTGCGCCGTTAGGAACAATCTTCAAAGCCCGTCAAAACAGTGGGCGTATTGCGCAGATTCTTACCGGTGCGGATGAGCGCAGTACGGCTGATAATGTTACCACCCGCATTTTGTGGTTGGATGGCTTGGAGCCGGGTCTTAATAAAGGCGGTAATGTGGATTCGTATGAACGTTACATTTACATTCACGGCACGGACGAAGAAGGCAGGCTAGGCAACCCCGCCTCACACGGTTGCATTCGGATGCGCAATCAGGATGTGATTGATTTGTTTAACCGGGTGGATGAAGACACTTTGGTGGTGATTACCCAAAAACGCGAGGGATAGGCGTTGATTCAGAACGAATGGGACTTTGAAACGCTGGCAGTGCGTGCCGGTCATGTGCGTACCAACGAAGGTGAGCATTCGGAAGCAATCTTTCCGACTTCCAGCTTTGTGTTCAGCAGTGCAGCGGAAGCTGCTGCGCGTTTCGGTGGTACTGAACCTGGGAATATCTATGCACGTTTCACCAACCCAACGGTGCGCTATTTTCAGGAACGCCTCGCGGCGTTAGAGGGTGGTGAAAGCTGTGTGGCTACTTCGTCGGGCATGTCTGCGATTTTGGCGGTGATGTTGGGGTTGTTGAAGGCAGGAGATCATGTCGTGTGTTCTCGTGCTGTCTTCGGTACAACCACGTTATTGTTACAAAACATCATTGGCAAATTTGGTATCACTTTCAGTTTTGTTGATTTAACAGATATGGCAGCGTGGGAGGCAGCCTTGCAACCGAATACACGCTTGCTGTTTGTTGAAACTCCTGCTAATCCGCTAACGGAGATTGTTGATATTCGTGCCTTAGCGGATTTGGCGCATGGGAATGGTAGTCTGCTGGTGGTCGATAATTGTTTTTGCACACCTGCGTTGCAACGTCCGCTGGCGTTGGGAGCGGATATTGTGGTGCACTCTGCCACTAAGTATTTGGATGGGCAAGGGCGTGCTTTGGGGGGGGCTGTCGTTGGTGATAAGGAGCGCGTAGGTCGGGATATTTTTGGGGTCTTACGTAATGGTGGTGTGACGATGAGTCCCTTTAATGCATGGATATTCCTGAAAGGCATAGAAACACTGGCATTGCGTATGCGAGCACACTGTGATAATGCTATGCAGCTTGCACAATGGCTAGAAAATCACCCTGCTGTTGAACAAGTATATTACCCCGGTTTGGTATCGCACCCACAGCATGTATTGGCGCAGCAACAACAAAGTGGTTTCGGTGGAATTGTGTCATTTGTCGTGAAAGGCGGGCAAGAGGCGGCTTGGAAAGTGATTGACGCAACGCAAATGCTATCGATTACAGCGAATTTGGGAGATACCAAAACCACGATTACGCATCCTGCTACCACAACGCACGGTAGGTTGACGCCAGAGCAAAAAGCGCAAGCAGGTATTGCCGCAGGTTTGGTGCGTCTATCAGTAGGGTTGGAAAGTATCCATGATATTCAGCGTGACCTTAAGCGCGGGCTGGATTTAGCTTAATCGGGTAGGCGGAAGGTGGGGAGTTTAAATTCCCGCCTGACCTCGTTCAGTTCTAAAAAAGTCTCTAATTCTTCAGGAACCAAGCGGAAGCGATAGCCGTTATCACCGGGGTAAGGCTCGGTGTGGTCGCATTTGCCATCCATAATGGCTGCGGGTATTTCCACAAAGGCTTGGCATTCTCGGTCAGGGTCATCTTCCAGAAAATGCTGACAAAATACACAAACGGGGGGGAGTATACAGCTCATGGTTCAGCCTCTTCTTCAGCCGGATCGTCAGGTTTTGCCGTGGGGATACGGTATTTCTCTAACAAAGCATCATGTTCCTTTTCTGCCAGTTGACGATTAATGACTACCTGATAGCCGGTTTCATTTTCCAATACAATGGTTTTTTGTGAGCCATCTTTGACTAAAGATTGAAAATATGTCCAGCTACTGAAGGTTTCACCATTGACGGTACTAAGGGTCATGGGGGCGACATCATGAAAACCAATATTACTCGCCGCAGGAAGCACTTGCACGATTTGCACGGTGTCGGCTTCGATGGGTGGTGCGCCGGTTTCTTCTTCGGTGGCGGGCACACATTCGGGCAGTTTACGGCTGGCTAGGAAGACAAAACCACCAAAAATGAAGTAACGCGCTGAACTTTCCTTGAGGTTTTTTGCTAACGATTTTTTGTTCAATTCGAGGTTTTGGTTAATGCGTTTGCCGCTACGAATAATATCGAGACTCACAATATCATTCAATTGATGCAAGTCGATGTGGCTTTGAAAATTACTGTACTGCTTGCCATTGGTTTGAATAAAGTTGGTTTCGGTGATGGGTTTGCCGTCAATAGCAGTGATGACATCACCGGGCAAGAGTAAGAGGGCGGCATCGCTATTGGCGCAGAGCTGGTTAATCAGAATGCCGTTCTGGTCGGGCGTCAGGCGGTAGTATTGTTTGTGAGTGGGGTTGGTAATGAATTGGTAGTCTACCCATAATTCAGGGATGCCATCGAGTGTGCCGTCGCGAAGGTCTTCGAGTAACTGTTTGATGCGTGCCGTGGGGATCAGGTAGCCGATATTTTGGGTAGTGGTTTTGGCAATTTCCGGGGCAATTTCGGAGACGATACCGATGACTTTGCCAGCTACCAGTGCAGGGCTACCCAGACTGCCACTGTAAATATCGGCATCCACTTGTATCGCTTGAAAGGTGAGGCCGCTGTGGGTGTAGGTTTGGTATTCGATACGCGACACTATACCTGTCGTAATGCTGAGCTTGTTGCCACCTACCGGATAGCCATACAGGCTGACTTTATCTTCCGGCTTGGGTAAATCACCCAATGGTAACGGGGGGTGTTTGTCGAAAAAGGTTTCATCCTTAAGGGTCAACAGCGCAAGGTTTACTTCGTGCGAAATGCTGTCTACTTCAGCTTCAAACGTTTTAGGACTATCGTGGGGGCGAATGCTGATATAAACCGCATTGCCGACCAGTTGTGCGGTGGTGAGGATGCGTTTGCCTTCGACAATAAAGCCAGTGGCAATCCAGCTTTTCGAGGTTGTATTCCAGGGGGAAGCTGTATCGTATTGGCGGGTATGGACGGTGATTTCGACCACTGAGGCCGCAGGGTCTGGCGTGGCTATCGCATCAGCAGGGGAGGTTAGCGGATACACCATGCCGAAGAGGATGAGTAAGGTGTAAAAGAACGGGCGTTTTTTATTCCGTAGTATCTTAATGTTTAACATTTATTGCCCCGCCATTCGTCCTTGAATGGTTGTTATCATACCAGCATTCACGTGAACCTTAGTAGACTCCTGTGGACAGAAAGTGCATACAGGTGCTGATAGGCAACTCATGGGAGTGATCCTTAAAACGTGATGGCAGAACCGTTAATGGTGTAGTGCAAAACACTGGCCAAACCGCGCGGTTCTACGCCTGCGCGTTTGGTTGGCAGGTGATTTTTAGCCGGTAATAAGCTGCATACCTGATCACAGGCGGAACAAATGTATAGTTTCCCTTCAAGTTCTAAATAGTTACTGACCAATTCTTCGAGCGGGGGAAATCCGGGGGCATGGATGCCGTGCGTGTGACCTTCGTAAGCCCAAAAGCTGCCATCCCCAACCAGAAAAACGTGCGAATTCATATCCATGGCGATGGCCGAACAGGCGGCTGAAAATGCGAGGGTGGCGCGTTTGCCCGCATCTTCGTTACCGGTGGTGAGGATGACTACGCAGTGGCGCGGGGCAAGATAATTATCCATGGTGGTTTCTCGCGGTTAAATAAAATCTGGAATTGAATAACCTTAATGGTAGTGGGGTGGCAAGAATGGGCAATGCTACTTTCGTACTACTAAGGTGGCTGGGTCAGTCCAATAGGGTGGTTTATCAGATGCAAGTTTTTGTGTGTGTAGCCTGAATCTGTACTACTAGTGTTAAGAGTGAGCAATCATAGAGCGTTATGCAGTTGAATATGCCGGTGCACCATCCTGTAAAGTACGGGGTGATGGTGGAAGGCTATTATCTAGCAATGAATCAGATAAATTATGTGCCGACGTTTGCGTTGCTACCTTATCTCAAAATATGAAGAAAGGCAGGAAAGATGCACAACAAATTCAAGTGGTGATCTTCCCCTTCCCTCCCACTTCAAAAGTTGTGGCAACCCTTACTGTTGGGTTAACTGCCATGTGCCACCTCCTGTGGTTGCTTTGGTATAGCCCCATGTTCCCGTGAGGGTTTTTCCTTGTTGTTGGCTGGAGAGTTTGCCTTGCCCAAAATAATCATCCCCCCAGCGCCATGTGTATTCGAGATCATTACCCTGCACTTTACCTTCTAGGGTTACGGCACCTAGCCCTACGGTATACGTGCCGGTGACGGTATCACCGTTGCGGGTCAAAACCATTTTGGTATTCAAGCCCACCGCCTTTTCATCTATCCACTCACCTACAAATATGCCACTGAAAATAGCCGCTACTGCCGAATCTTCACCAGGCAACTTCGCTAACTCACCGACCCGGCGGGGTTGCAACATATCCACGCGGGTGGAAAGTCCGATTTTGCGCAGCGCGGCTTGCACCCCCTCATCACCCAGCAGGCAGCTCACGGTGTGTCTCTCTTTCGTTGATAGTGGCGGCGGGCAACTCATGTTGCCTAACTCATCACTGACGGTGGCCAATGCCGCCAAGGTTTGTTTGCGGTTAGTCGAACCTGCGGCAAAACGTGCCGCATTTTGCTTAATATTGCCCGCTATTGCCGCAATGCGCGGTGGGTTTAAGGGATGGGTGCGATTGGCTTGATGTTGGTTGAAATCGCTATCCCCAACAAAAGGCTCTAAATGCGCTAGCACAAAGAAATAGAAACTTGCCCCTGTTGGTGCTTCTCCCATTTGCTGCATGATGCCTAACGCAAAGGCATCGGCATCTTGTTCCAAACGTTTGGATTGGCTCAGTGATGTGGCATCATACCCAGGATGTTGGTGGTAGATATGCCCTAATTCATGCCCCAAAATGAAGACGATCATGCTGCCAAACAATGACTGAAAACGTTCTGCCACTGCCGTTTCATCTAAGGCATTGGCAGGAATACCAAGAGTCTCCAAGGGTGTATGAGCGGTGTTCTGTAACGAGTCAGGCCACTGGTATTTGATCAGGGCAAGGTAATCGCTAACGGGTTGGATGTCATAACCCTTAACGTTTAACCATGCATAAGCCACGGCAATATCCCGTAGAAACCTGATGCTCGAAACGGGCATGACAACCCGCTTACTCTTGGGATCGGAGAAAAAGTTAGCGATGTGTTCGGGGGATTCCAAAGGGAATTCAATGCTGACACCTGACAAACGGGTGCGTTGTTCGGCAGTCAGTATTTTGGGAATATCGTCCACCAATATAGCGCGAATATCGGGGGTGGAGCGTGCGGCAGTCTGTTCCAAGGTTGCCTTGCTATAGAATCCTTGCCAGCGATCTTCCGGTGTTTTCTTAGCCATGACTAACGGTACGATGATAGCGCACGCAGTGGCGGCGGCAACCCAGCTCAGCCATTTCATGATGTACCAGCGCCGTAGATTTCGGCAGGTTCAGTTAGCTCGTCTGGCGGTGGGAGTGTCGCCCCGTTATTGACCCATTGTTCAAACGTTGTGAACGATCCCCAGCGGTCTTGCCAAATGGCCCGCAATATTTTTTGCTTACTGTAATCATGAGCAAGATCCAGTATTTTACGGTCATCTGCATGTAAATCAGGACGCAGTGCTTTCACCCAGTCAACATTCAGGGTGTAAATTTGTGTACGTGCTTCGGTCATCATTCTCGCCTGCTCTGAAGCTGTTCCAGGCGTTCCAGACGCCATTCCACGTATCTCTTGGGTTTTGTTGAAAGCCGTTGTATTGCCAGCGGTATCTTGGGTGGTGCGGGATTCGTGTGATACTAGCTCAATTTTGCTGAGGAGCGATGCACCCACAATCATGGCACCAAATAGCGCGAAAAATACGCCGGGGCCGATACGGCTGAGGTAGATGCTCACGCCTCCCGGTAGGATGACTTTGCCCGAACTGTCTGTCTGTATAGGTAGTTCAATAAATAGACGATAGCCTAGATAAACGGCAAACCCACCAATCAATACACCCAGTATCCGTTCCGCTATCCGTAGGGCAAACTCTTCCATAACATACCTCAGTTAATTAATAAGCGGGGGCAGAAGGTGCATGATAGGAATAGGCTTTTTTGCCTGCACACCACCACACATAATTTTTTACATAACAGGATTCGATGACGCAACTTTCCCCATAATGGGCTTCGCATCCGGCTAAGGCATTGGCGGTGGCTTCGGCTTTGGTGCTGCCGGAATACCACGGACTCCATGTTGCCCATGCAGCGGTAGAAATGGATATGAACACGAGTAAAGTTAAGGTTTTCATGGTAATTCCTCGGTGGTTATTGATCAGGAATATTCACTGATTAGCTTCAATCTAGCCGACTAAGGTTGTTCGTCAATACGACTTTCGTATTACTACTGGAAACCGTCAATCATGGTTTAGCACGTGCTTATCGGGATGCTTGATGATTATGTCCAGTAACACCAAAAATTCAGCAAGGTTCTGCTATTTCCGGCTGCGAACCCTGACTATCAATAAACCCGCTCAATTCTTTTTCCGTCAATGCTTTTGCCTGTACCGTCAGCAATTTTCCCTGTGGGTCATAGAATAAGAATGTGGGTGTGCCGATAAAGTTTTTCTCGGCTGTGGCAAACAAGTATTGATCCATTTCCTGCTTGTCGCTTAGCAGGTTGGGGAATGTCAGGTGCTGTTCCCCAATAAAGGTTTGTGCATCGGCTTTGCCTTGCGTGCCATCCACAGAAATCCCGACAATATCCACCTCCGGGTGGGCGGTTTTGAAATTGACAATGTGTTGAATGCTCAGTTGGCACATGCGGCAATCGGATGCCCAGATTTCAACGACTGTCCATTTGCCCTTGCCAACCAATGTTTGGATATTGGTGGGTTTATCATTCATATCCGTCATGGCATAGGCTGATGCCATCAGGGGTATCAGGCATAGACACAGGACGCTAATCCATTGGTGTTTCATGTTATGCATGGGGGTAATCTCACGGTTTGGTATTCGCTCGTCTCCCTGATGTTAGCTAATGCGTAAAGCAGGGCAATGCTACTTTCGTATTATTCAGTTCGGTTAATAATCGCCTATAAACAGAATAAAGCCCGCCACACCACAGGATTCCGCCATGACAACCCAACCTAACCCTACTCTCCACCTCGAACAAGTCAAGCTGCTTTACCGCAATCTGAATGTGGTGATTCCCGGCAATGTGTTTGTGTTGGTTTGTATCATTTGGGTGGCTTGGTCGGAAGCTGGCACGCTGCAATGGGTGCTGTGGGGGGGCGCTATGCTGTTAATGCTGTTGCGTTACCTCGATGGTCGTCAGTTTCAACGGGCACAAAAGCAGCAGGCTACCGTCGACCCCCGTTATTGGGAAAAACGTTTCAGCATTGCGATGTTTTTAGCAGGGACATTGTGGGGACTGATTTTCCTCAGTTTATTTGTGATCGAAAAACCGGATGTCGCGTTGTTTGTGTTGTGTTTTTATGGCGGTTTGATTGCGTCTGCCAGTGCGACCAGTGCCCCGCGATTTCCCGCTTTTGTTGCTTATGTTTTACCAATGACGCTGTTGCTGATGTTTAGGATACTTCAGGTTGGGGAGTCGCTTTACAACGTGATGGCGTTTGCTTTTCTGATTTTTATTTTGGTGAGTAGCCTTATTTGCCTGACCTACAGCCGTATTATCCGTGAATCTATTTGCCTGCGTTTCGAGAATATGGCGTTGATTACCCATCTTGAAGCCGAAAAAGCCGTTGCCGAAAAAAATCAGCAAATTGCCGAGCAAGCGGTATTCGCCAAAGACAAATTCCTTGCCGCCGCCAGCCACGACCTGCGCCAACCATTGCACGCGCAAGGTTTGTATTTGGATGCGATTGAAACCTACGTCCACCCCAAAGGCGTGGCGCATTTGCAGGCATTGCGCCGCACCAATGATGCGCTTTCCAACCTGTTCAACAGCCTGCTGGATGTGTCGCGTTTGAATGCCGGAATTGTCGAAGTGCAGCTCAATCACACCCGCTTGCTTGAAATTGTGCAGCCTTTGCACGAAGAGTTCAAAACTCATGCGGCTGAAAAAGACCTCAGCCTGCTGTTAGACTGCCCGAATTTGACCGTTTTCACAGACCCCTTGCTGTTGGGGCGTATCTTGCGCAATTTGCTGGCAAACGCGGTGCGTTACACCCAGCGCGGTAGTATCACCCTGACGTGCCAAGCAACGGCTAACGATGCTGTTAGGATTGCGGTGCAGGATACGGGGATCGGCATTCCTGCCAACGAGCAGGCAAATATTTTTGATGAGTATTATCAACTTGATAACCCTGAGCGTGACCGTAGTAAAGGCTTGGGGCTGGGTTTGGCCATCGTCAAAAAACTCGCCGATTTATTGGGTTTAACCTTAACCTGCGAATCCCGCGTCGGCAGTGGTTCAACCTTTGCGCTGGACGTGCCGCAAGGGGATGTCAGCTTGCTGTATCAAATGCCGTCGGTTGCCAGTACGGTGCATGTTGCGGGCGTGCATGTATTGGTGATTGATGACGAACGTGAAATCCTCCACAGCATGGCTTTCTTGTTGAAAAGTTGGGGGTGTTTGACGATCACAGCCGAATCCGCCGCCGAAGCCTTGGAAAAGATTAACCAGACCGGGCTGCAACCGGATTTGATCATGGCGGATTACCGGTTGCGTGAAGGCAAAACCGGCGCGGAGGCGATTACGGCGGTGCGGCAATATTGCCAGCGTGCCATTCCCGCGATGCTGATTACCGGCGATACCAGCGAAGAGCGTTTGCGGGAAGCCAGGGCAAGCGGTTTGTATTTGCTGCACAAGCCGGTTGCGCCGAGTCGCTTGCGCACGGTCATGAATCAATTGTTGAAACAAGCGGCATTCGGCTGAAAACCTTGCACTCTGTCCAAATACTGCCCCCGTTGGTGTTAAGTGTACTAACATTGACAGCAGAGGGATCACTACAATAACACGACGGCAAAGTGGTAACAGCAGGGGTATGTATGCAAACAGCAGTAGTGGTGGAAGATATTGCCGAAACGGGTATCTGGCTCCGGGGTCTTTTGGGTGAAGCGTTTCCGGGGATTCGGGTAACAGTGTGTGGGGATTGCCGCACGGCACGGGCGTGTTTGGCGGAATTGCGCCCGGATTTGGCGTTGGTGGATATTAGCTTGCCTGATGGCAATGGCTTGAGTTTGATTCCGCTGATTTTGCAGGCATCGCCACAGGCTGCGGTGGTGGTGACGAGTATTTTGGATGATCAGGAACACATTCTAAGTGCGTTGCAGACGGGGGCGAGCGGTTATTTGCTCAAGGATTTGCCGGAAGATCAGTTCATCCATAAGTTGCAGGGTATTTTGCGCGGTGATCCGCCGTTGTCGCCGAAAGTGGCGCGGAAGGTGCTGCAATATTTTAACGGGGCAGGGAGTGCTGTGCCGGTTGCGGTTGAGCCGGTGTTGCCGATGGAGGGCTTGTCATCCCGCGAGGTTGAGGTGTTGGTGCTGATTGGCAAAGGCTTGAGCCGCCGTGAAGTGAGTGAATTGCTGCATGTGTCGGATAACACCATTGCGACGCATGTGCGTAATGTTTACCGCAAGCTCAATATCTCCAGTCGGGCAGAGGCGGCGTTGGAAGCCTGTCGGATGGGATTGATCAGCACGGAGTTGTGACATGGTAGTAGCAGATTGGCGGGAAAAACTGGCATTATCACCCGCCAGCGTCATGCTGCTAACGTTGTTATTCATCGTGCTGACCCAAGGTGCGGCGGTTTATACCCTGCTGCAACAGCCTTGGACGGGATTGCGCTTAGAGCCAGATACGGCGTCGGGGTTTGTGCGGGTCGTCGCGGTTGACCCCGGTTCACCGGCGGATGGCAATATTCCGGTCAGCGTAATCCTGACCAGTTTAACCGTGGCAGATGAGAAGATTCCACTGACCTCAAACTTGTTCATGTACGCTTTTCTCCAACAAAACTACCGCACGTATGAAATTTCTCTCAATCATCAAGTCAATATCAATCAGGGTTTGGTTTCAGGTAAGTTATTGACGCTGACTGATCAGAATAACCAGCAATACGTACTTATTCCCCAACGACAAACACCGCTTCATTCAATCCCAGTGTACTTCTGGGTTTTTCTCGCTACCTTTTCGATTATTCCATTATTGAGTGCGTTTGTTTGGAGTTATAAGCCTAATACGCGAGGCGTGGCTTTCTTGTTTTTTGCGGGAGTAGGGTGTTATGGGTTTCATTTTGTTGGAACACTCAATTTTGCCAAAGAGTTTTTCTTTGATAGGCAAATAACAGAATTTTTATTAATTGTAGAATTGGTTTTTCTGAATATTTATATACCGTCCATATTTACATTGATGTCATTGTATCCGCATAAGTTATTTCCTTATAAGTTTTTAGTGGTTTTTTTGGCATTGCATTCCTTTTATTCAGTGAACTTTTATTTTTCTTGGTTTGCATTGCCTGAGTATTATTTGGCTTTGCAGTCTGTTGTACCATTCGGTTTTGGTTTGATTGCAAGTCAAATACAAGTTAAGCGAAGTCTGCATGATCCAATTGAACGCACAGTTTCCAGAATCATACAGTTGTCGATGACTCTGCCCTTTGTCCCCATTATTTTGTTACACATACTGCCGATTGCCTTCGGACAAGAACCTTGGCTTAACAAAAATTTTGCTCAGATTTTAGGAGGAACATCCTTTATCGGACTGGCTATCGGGATTTTGCGGTTTCGTTTGTTTGAGGTGGAATATTGGTGGTTCAAGTCGTGGCTGTGGTTATTGGGCGGTTGCGTGGTGGTGTTGGTCGATCTGCTGCTGATTGGCTTGCTGAATACGCCGCAATTGTATGCGCTGGGCTTGTCGGTAGTGCTGACGGGGTTTTTGTATTTCCCGCTGCGCCAGTGGTTGCTTGGCAAGTGGATGCCGCTGGAAAACCAGAGCTTGCAAGACTTTTTGGCACTATTCAGCACGTCGTTGGCAGCGGCAGATTCGTCCGAAGCGTTTGAGCAGGGTTGGCAAGCATTGCTGCAAGCGCGGTTTGCCCCGCAACACCTGACACGGCAAGTAGCGACCTTGACCCAGCCGCAACTGGAGGGCAACGGTCTGAGCCTGCGCGTGCCTGCGCTCACCAGTGCTGCCGTTTACCAACTGAGTGGCAAGCAAATGGCTTCGCGTTTGTTCAACAAAGCCGACGTGAAAACGGTGACAGCCTTGCTGGACATTGCTCGCATGGCACGCAATGCCAGCGATGCCCGTGAACAAGCAGTACGCGAGGAGCGTGAACGTTTGTTGCACGATTTAAACGCCACAGTCGGTGCAAAGCTGCGGCGTTTGGCGGATGACTTGCCCGAAGCCGAACACCGTGAAGCCACCGAAGACGCCTTGCAAGCACTGGATGCCACCGTAAAACTGTCGCTGCAAGCCGACCCCTTTAGCCTGCAAGCACATTTGCAGGCATGGCAGGTAGAAATCGCACACCGCACCGCTGCCGCCGCCGTGCAACTCGATTGGCAGGTCGACGACGGTTTGCAGCAGGGTGAACTGTCCTCCAAGCAAGCGCTGGAGTTGACACAATTTTTGCGGGAAGCGGTGACGAATGCCCTCAAACACGCGCAACCTTCGCGCTTAACCGTGCGTTTTGCGCGTGAGGCAGGGAGCTTGCAAGTCAGTATCAGCAACGATGGTAAAATTCAGCCACCCGACACTTGGCAAGCCGGAACGGGGATGAGCGGCATGGCAGCGCGGATGCGTACTTTGCACGGCGAATGGCACATCCAACACCTTGCGCCACAAGGTTATGTGCGGCTGGATGCCTTGATACCCCTGCTGAGGTACGAATGATGCAACGCTTGCACCCTTGGCATGTCACGGTATTGACCCTGTTATTGGGAATGTTGGTGGAGGGCGCTGCACTCTTCCTGTTGCTGCATCAGCCTTGGTTGGGGATACGGGTTGCGCCGGATGTTGCTTCCGGTTTTGTGCAGGTCAAAGCGGCCGCGGCAGGTTCACCGGCAGCAGGCGTGGTATCAGCGGGGGTGGTGTTGACCACTATTCAACAGGGACAGGTGCAAGTGCCACTGACTCAAACCTTGTTTCTGCCTGCTTTTTTCAGCAAAACCCATGCGGATTATCAGGCGTATCTGGCGAATCAAACTACCATCCATCGCGTATTAAGCAACGGTAGTCCGGTGGTGTTGCGGGACAATCAGGGGCGTGATTATGCCGTGATGCCTGCACAAACCACGCCGTTATCGGCATTGCCCAGTGGCTTTTGGGTATTTTCGGGTATTTTTATGTTAGTGCCTCTGGTGGGCGCATTTGTGTGGGGATACCGCCGTGGGGAAGTGGCAACACGCGCCTTGTTAATGGGCAGTATCGGGCATTATATTTTCTTCATGCTGGGGACACTTCATCTCAGCAAAGAGCTGGCATTTTCAGGGGGTAGTGCGGAATGGCTGGCATTGCTGGAAGTCATGAGTTTGAATGTTTATATCCTAGCGTTTAATGTGTTATTTGCTAAATACCCGAATCCCGTCATTCAGAATAATCGGGTGTTTTATGTATTGGGGGCAATTTCACTCGTGTTGATCCTGAATTTTCAGTTTGCATGGGTTGATTTACCGATTCACAATTTTTTGTGGCAGTCGTTTCCACCGTTTATGATGGCACTGGTTTTCAGTTATCAGCAGGTGCGCAGTAGTCGGGCTGATCCCATTAACCGTACCATTGCGCGTATTACCCAGTTTTCGATTATTTTCCCCTTCTTGCCTATCATGTTTCTCTACGTGTTGCCGTTATTACTGAACATGCAGCCTTTGGTGAGTCAGGATATGTCACGGGTATTGGGGTCAGTGGTCTTTGTGGGTTTGGGCATTGCGACGTTGCGCTACCGTTTGTTTGAGGTGGAACAGTGGTGGTTCAAGGTGTGGCTGTGGTTGTTGGGCGGCATTTTGGTGGGTGTGATCGACATTGTATTGGTGGGGCTGTTGCACACGTCACACGTTTATTCTTTGGGGTTTGCGGTGATTGTGGCGGGCTTTGTGTATTTCCCGCTACGCCAATGGCTGCTGGGGAAACTGATGCCCTTGGACAGTCAATCAGTGCAGGATTTTTTGCCGACGTTCAGTGCCTTGATGGGCAGTGCAGTGTCGCGTGAGGCATTTGGGCAACGTTGGCAAATGGCGTTGAGTACCCGCTTTCAGCCCTTGCATATCACGCGGCAACCGCAGGCTTTAGCCGCAGCGACCTTGGCGGAAAACGGTCTGCATCTGGATGTGCCTAATTTGTACGGCGATGCGAGTTTGCGTTTGACGGGCAAGCAACAGGGGATGCGGCTGTTCGGTCGGGCTGACCTCAAAACGGTTGCGTCATTGCTGGCGATTGCCCGCATTGCCAGTAACGCCAGCGACACGCGCCAGCAAGCCGTGCTGATGGAGCGAACCCGCATTATGCGCGACCTGCATGACACAGTGGGGGCGAAATTGCTGACGCTTTCCCATACCCTGCCTACGCCGCGTCATCGGCAGGCGGCACAGGAATCCCTGCAAACCTTGCGTGACATTATCAATTTGACGTTGCATAAAGCGCCGTTTTTATTGGGTGAATACTTAGCGGATTGGCGGGCTGAAACGGTTGAGCGCACGGAAGCAGCAGGGGTGCAACTGCATTGGTGGGTAGACCCGGCCTTAGAAGGCTTGGAACTGCGGCCGGGGCAAATGGTGGAATTGTTGCTGTTTGTGCGCGATACCACTAGGCGCTTGCTGCAATCACCCGCTGTGGCCCAGCTTGATGTGCATTGCGAGCGGGTGGGCGACCAGTTAAACCTGAGTGTGAGGGCGGCGGATAACCCGCAGTTAACGGCGACATGTACACTGAATTTCACCTGAACGGGTGAGGTTGTGGCGTAGCGATAGAGCTACACTCGACTGATAAACAGAAGGACTTGCGAGAAAGATAACGGAGGGGGAAGGGAGCATGAAGATGAATATCCTAATCCTTGATGATCATCCTTTATTTGCCGAAGCGATGCGACAGGTGTTATTGCGGCTGGGCAACCATGTGTTTGTCCAGATGGCTGACAGTGTAGGGCGGGCATTGGCGTTTATTGACAGTGGCAAATGCTACGATTTGATTTTACTGGATTTAAAACTGCCGGGGCTGGATGGCTTTGCATTTATGCGGGTATTGCATGAGCGGTTGGTGACCGCACCGCTGATTGTGGTATCGGCCTCAGAAGATCGAGCTAAGGTGCAACAAGTGATGGCGGCAGGGGCGATGGGCTACATCCCAAAATCGTCAGACGCAAAAACGATGCTCAATGTGATCCATCAAGTGATGGCGGGCAACCCGTGTTTTCCGGCAACGTCGGCGGAAGTGATCCATTTTCCGGCACGCGCCACCACTGCACCTGCCAGTGTTGGTATCAGTCACCGCCAGTTTGATATTTTGCAGTTGATGGAAAAAGGTTTGTCCAACAAAGCGATGGCAGATACGTTGGACATTGCCGAATCCACCGTTAAGATTCACGTCTCCAAGCTGATTGCGGCATTAGCTGTCCACAATCGGCTGGCGTGTGTGATGGAGGCGCAGCGCTTGGGAATTCTGTGACTCAGGCAGTAGTGTGGTATTGCTTGCCCAGTTCATGCACGGCATCCACGAGTACGCCCACCTTTTCCGGGTCGATATGCTGGTGAATGCCATGCCCCAGATTGAACACATGCCCAGAACCTTGCCCGTAACCCGCCAATATATCTGCCACTTGCTGACGAATCACTTCCGGTGAGGCATACAATACGCAAGGATCCATATTGCCTTGCAGTGCAACTTTATCGCCCACACGAGCGCGTGCCTCGGCAATATTAATCGTCCAATCCAGCCCCAAACCATCGCAACCCGTCTCCGTCATTGGTTCGAGCCATTGCGCCCCGCCTTTGGTGAACAGGATAACGGGAACTTTGCGCCCGTCGTTTTCACGGGTCACACCATCAACGATTTTCTGCATGTAACGCAGTGAAAATTCGCGGTAAGTAGCGGGTGTCAACGAGCCGCCCCACGTATCAAAGATCATTGCCGCTTGTGCACCGGCTGCAATTTGCGCATTCAGGTACAGGATAATGCTATCCGCGAGCTTGTCCAGCAGCAAGTGCAGGGCTGTGGGGGTGTCATACAACATGCCTTTTATTTTGGCGAATTCCTTGCTGGAACAGCCTTCCACCATGTACGTGGCGAGCGTCCACGGACTGCCGGTGAAACCGATCAGGGGAACACGACCATCGAGTTCGCGGCGGATGGTGCGTACTGCATTCATCACGTACTGCAATTCACCTTCAGGGTCGGGGATGCCGATTTTTTCAATATCTGCCATGCTTTGCACGGGGTTGGTGAAACGCGGGCCTTCGCCTTCCGAGAAATACAAGCCTAAGCCCATTGCATCGGGAACGGTGAGGATGTCAGAAAACAGGATTGCTGCATCCAGCGCGTAACGCTCCAGCGGTTGTAGGGTGACTTCGCAGGCAAGGTCGGCATTTTTGCACAAATCCATGAAACTGCCAGCGCGAGCGCGGGTAGCACGGTATTCAGGCAAATAACGCCCGGCTTGACGCATGATCCAAATGGGCGTGGTATCAACCGGCT
Organism: Thiothrix caldifontis; assembly: GCF_900107695.1. Classification (GTDB taxonomy): domain Bacteria; phylum Pseudomonadota; class Gammaproteobacteria; order Thiotrichales; family Thiotrichaceae; genus Thiothrix; species Thiothrix caldifontis. The sequence continues at coordinate 31,027 of NZ_FNQP01000011.1, forward strand.
GTTTCAGGAGTGCGCGTAAAAAACGGTCGTTTTTGAGTTCGGTCATATCGACACCCCTGAACTAAATGCGTAGAAGATTGGCGGGTGTTAGCCGCCGAGGCGGGTCTTGATGAGTCCGCTCACTTGCCCCATGTCGGTACGGCCTTGCGCTTTGGGTTTCAGCCAAGTCATGACTTTGCCCATATCACGCACAGATGCTGCGCCAGTTTCAGTAACAGCTTGCTGAATGAGATCATCCAATTCGGCAGCACTGAGGGGTTGCGGAAGGTAGGTCTGGATAATGCCCAGTTCATATTCTTCCTGAGTGACCAAATCGGTGCGGCCTGCATCGCTGTATTGGCGGATGGATTCGCGGCGCTGTTTACACATTTTGTCCAACACCACCAACACGGCGGTATCGTCCATCTCAGTGCGCGTATCCACTTCTTGCTGCTTAATCGCAGCGAGAATCAGACGGATAACACCAAGCTGCGCCTTTTCATGCGCACGCATGGCGGTTTTCATGTCTTCGGTGATTTGTGCCTTGAGGCTCATATCAGAACAGACGCACGCGACGGTTTAGGTCACGGGAAATGCGCTTCAGGTTGCGCTTAACAGCCGCAGCACGCATACGCTTGCGTACAGAGGTAGGCTTTTCATAGAATTCACGGGCGCGGACATCAGCTACAACGCCAGCTTTTTCACAGGTGCGCTTGAAACGGCGCAGAGCAACTTCAAAAGGTTCGGTATCACGTACTTTTACACTAGGCATACAAATCTGTCTCAAATCCACAATTGAGTAAAGCGCGAGATTATACCCGCCTGCCAGCTAAATGCAAAACAATAAGTAGACGACGGGTAAAAGTAGTGGGGGCAACCTTGCCCCCACTGTATCGCCTTGTTAATGCTGCTGGTTAGCCAAACAAGTGTCTGGTTTCCTCGCAAGACTTGGAGGAAAGTGCCTGAAGTTGTTTCAAGCCTTCAGTCGTCCCTTCCAGCAGGTGTTTTTCCAAACGCTCTGGCTTCATTTCCAGCATGAGTTTTAGCCCGGCTTCTAAGCTCCCACCATTGGCGAACAAGGCGGCTGACGTCGCCCGGATAGCACCGCCCAATACCACTGCCTCGAACATCTCCGGCGGCGGGCAACTCAGGCAAGGGTCAGGTCGGGGCGGAATCGGGCGGTTAGGCATCGGCAGCAACAGGTAGCGCTCAATCAAGCGTTCCCGCAACTTCAGGTCTAACAGACCCAGCCAGTCGAATACGAATTGTGTGACCCAGCATGAGCCATACAATCCGATTAAGCGTTTGCGGAACACCAGCCCGGCATCCAGCAGATTGACTTTGGGGTGGAATTCTTCAATGCCGGGGTAAGAGTACAGGCTCTCCAGCGTATGGAAGAAGAAGCAATGGCGCGGAATCTCCGGTGGGGCTAACCAGACCGCCAGATTCAGGTAATAGCGCTTGATCTTTTCCCAGTTAGCACCGCCAGCCGCTTCGATTTGGGTGATATTGATATTCATCCAGTGATGCCAAGTGGAATCGGTCGCTACCCGCCCGACATTGGCACGATGACCGTCATACACATTGATCATGGCAAACCGCTTGGCAGGCGAATCCCCTTTTGCGTGCTGCAAGGGCGGGTCAGCTAAGGTTGTTCCGTGCGCAATGACCATCGGCAGGGGTTGTACCCCGCCTGCTGCCGGGTATTCTGCCCCCGTAACCCCAGCCCCGAAATTGTAGTTATTGCCCAAGGTGATAGCCGCTAACCCTACATCGGGTTGTGGCACATGGTCAAACACCACCCCTTCATGGGCATGGTCGGGCATCACATCAATCGGGCCTAAGGTCGGGTGGCACAATACCGGATGCGGGCGTTTACGGATATGCCAAGGGGAAGAAGAGAAGGATAACCACGCCTTCCATTGAATAGGTTGTGGTACTGCATCGCTTTGACGGTCGAATTCAATGGTTTCTGTACCTGCCATTTCTGCGGCATTGGCAGGGCGATTGGTATCAATCCGCAACGCTGTACCAATCGGTGGCACGCCTTGCGCATTCGTCCAGGCCCGCATAGTGCCGACACGCGGAATGCGGTGACACATGGAAGCCCCTAAGTAATCATGGTCGCCAGTGGCAAATACCCCGCCTTTACGGTTATTCATCCAGGTTGTCAACACGGCTAATTCGGCATTGCTGGCAGGTAACGCACCCGGTGCAGTGATATTTGCATCAGAACCGCCGAAATTGTCCGGTTTGAAGCCGAAACACCATACCTCATCATACGCATCAATTACCCGCCCACCGGCAGGTAGCGTGCTGTCAAAGCGGAACCCAAGGTATTTAGCCGCCGTGCCAACGGGACTGGCAACGACGCTAAAGGGTACATTGGAACGTACCCCAACATCGACCTGGAAGTGCATACAACCAACGGATGTGTCACGCAGCAAACGGATCACGCGCTCAATCCCGAAGGCATTTGCCCCCGGTGACAGGCTAATTTCGTTATCCACAACGATTAAAATATTTACCCGGCTACGCAGGTATTTCAGCAAATAATCAGACAATGCCGGGCGGGCAATGTCTATCACATGGTGTAAGTCCATTCGGAAAGCCCTCGCATTAGTGGTGAGAAAGGTGCAGGTTGACCTGCCCTTGCATTATCGGTTGCTTTAGCGAGGTAAAAAATAACGCAAATACGGGGTTTTTCAGGTGGCTTATCCCTAGGTTAAGGGAGGTGTTTGCTACGGCTGTCCCATAAAAAAACCGCCACACAGTTACCCATGTGGCGGTCAAGGTGCAGATTGTTGTATTCCCCAATACACGCTGTTCGTATGAGCAACAATAGCACCTGACTAGCAGAGCGCGAATCCCCCATCCTAGTGAAAGGCATGTCGAGAAAAATACCCAGTATGCGTGATAACCAACCGAGCTACCGAAGGCTTAAACTCAGCTAGACTTAGATGATCAGCCACTACCCAAACCTCACCGCTATGAACAAACCTATCAGCATCATTGTTGTGGAAGACGATCCGTTAGTCCTCAACCGTTTCATGACCCTGTTTACGACTGACCCTGCATTTCGTCTGATTGCGGCGTGTAGCAATGCCACCAGCGCCAGCAGTGTCATTCGCAGTGAACAGGCGGATGTGTTACTCACCGATCTTGGGTTGCCGGACGGTAATGGCTTGGATTTGATTCGTTTAAGCAGCCATTTATACCCGGATACCCACATTATGGTGATCAGCGTATTTGGCGATGAAAAACATGTCATTACCGCGATTGAAGCCGGTGCAACGGGTTATATCCTCAAAGATGATGATTCGATGGAAGTGGTACAGGCTATCCAGCAAATGTGCGCAGGCGGTGCGCCCATCAGCCCGGCGGTTGCCAGCCACCTGCTCAAACGTCTTCGCCCCGAAGCGGATGAAGTCAAACTGACGAAAGCGGAAATAGACATTCTCCGTTTCATTGCCAAGGGTTATACTGCACAGGAAGCCGCCGACCTCAAACACATTTCCTACCACACCGTCACGTCGCATATTAAAAGTATTTACCGCAAGTTACACATTACTACCCGTGCGGAGGCGGTGCACGAGGCGGTGAAGAGGCATTTGCTGTGAATAACTTGGTGCGGTTACGGATTTTCTGGTGGTTGCCGCTTTACCTGTTACTGCTGTATTGGCTTACCTTGCAATTGGATCATTTGGTATTTGCGCCTGATCCACGTTGGCACGCCGCTGTGCGTGTGGATGAGCCGGGAGCAGCACGTACCCAAGGAACTATCCGTATCCCGGATACTGTTCTTACGCTTGATGAGCCGATGTTACTGATCCTCAATGTGAGTCAGAATCTGGTGGTACGTTACCCCGATGGTGATATTGTCGGCACAGGTGGCAGCATGGAAACCCCCATTGCCCGCAATAAACACCGCCCACTCTTGTTTCGTCTGCACCAGCGAGCCATGCTTCCCGGTGATCATTTGCACGTTGAACTGGCAGCACCACGCGGTGCGGCTAGGATGGCTAATGCCTACATCGGCCCTGCTGCTGCCTTAGAAACCGCTTGGCAATACAATAACCTGATGCGTCAGGGGGTCGTCAAAACGGTGGTCATTGTGTTACTGATTACCGCTTTGTTGATTGGCAGCATCTGGCTGTTTTATCCACATCGGAAGGAATACCTGTGGTATGCGCTTGGCTCGGCGCTGTGGGCAGTACACAGTACCAATCACCTAGTTCGTGACATTCCCGTCAGTGATCGCTTATGGGCAGCCTTGATTCCTTTCACCATTGGCTTGAGCATTCTGTCGATCATGACCATGATCTATTACTACATGCCGTTGGGGGCAAAGGGGGAGCGTCAGCATAGCCGCTCACTGCGTTACTTATGGGCAGCTTCATTGCTACTGGCGTTGCCGTTGTTTTTATTGCCTTATGAAGCCGGTACCCAAGCACGCTACCATAGCGTGTGGTACGGCTTCTTGGTCATTCTGTTCGCTTTGGTGTTGGCGTATGTGGTGCAACTGTATTGGGAACAACAAACGACCAAGCGTTTGTTGTTTGTGCTGTGTGGCTTTGCGATGTTGGTCTTTGGTATTCATGATATTTGGGTGTTTGATAATGCAGAACTGACACGCCCGTATTTACTGCATATTGCGGCTTTGTTCACACTGCTGAGCCAGTATTTTTTGTTGGTGCGGCGTTTTGTGCTGAGTTTGCGTGAAACCCAGTATTACGCTCACCATCTGGAGGAATTGGTGGATGAGCGTGAGCAAGCCTTAGCGGCCAATTACCAGAAAATGCGGATGCTGGAGCAGGAAAAAGCGGTGGTGGACGAGCGCGAGCGTATTATGCGTGACATCCATGACGGTTTTGGTGGGCATCTGGTTTCCACCTTGGCGATGTTAGAACAGCCCAATGCGGCATTACCTGCGGTTAAGGAAAACATTCAGGATGCACTTAACGATTTGCGCTTGGTCATTGATTCACTGGATTTCGATTCACAAGACATTACCACGGCCTTGGGGATGTTCCGCAGTCGCAATCGGCGCAAGATCAAGCAGGCTGGGTTTGAATTGCACTGGGCGGTAGAAGATATTGACACCCCAACGGGGTTCGGGGCGGAAAAAACGTTGCAATTATTGCGTATTGTGCAAGAGGCGATTACCAACAGCATCAAACACAGCGGCGGGGATAAGATCACGGTGAGTACCGGGATGGAAGCTGACGGCAGTAGTTTCGTGCAAATTGCTGACAATGGTCGCGGTATTGCCGATACTAACCAACCCGGTAAAGGGTTGGCGAGTATGCGTAAACGCGCAGAGCGTATTGGTGCACAGCTTGTTATTAGTCCTAATCTGGCAGCCTCTGGAACCCGCGTGCGTATTAGCTTGCGGTAGTGACTATGCCGGATTCTCTTCTGCTAAAAACTCACCGTAGATAATCAAGGAATGGTCTTTGATGCGGAAGTTATGCAGCTTGGCGATTTCGCGTTGGCGTTGTTCGATAATTTCATCATAGAATTCTACGACTTTGCCGGTTTTCATGCAGACCATATGATCATGATGTTCTTCTGTGGCCAATTCAAATACGGCTTGCCCGCCCTCAAAGTGATGGCGATTAACAAGCCCAGCCGCTTCAAACTGTGTGAGTACGCGATAAACAGTAGCTAGCCCGATTTCTTCACCATTGCCTAACAGTGATTTATAAATATCTTCTGCACTCAGATGATGTTCTGGTGAGTTGCTTAATAAATCAAGAATTTTGACTCTCGGTTGAGTAATCTTTAATCCAGCACGTTTAATATCCTTTTCTTCCACCCTGCACTCTCCATCGTGAATAGTCTATTATGATGCCCATGTTTACTTTGGACAATGCAAGACTAACATGATAAAGCCTATCGTTTCACTTACCCTTACCAGCGTTTTGTTGTTGGGTGGTTGTAGTTCGTACAAAATGGAAATTCAGCAGGGTAATTATATCACCAGTGAGGAGCTGGCGCTGGTGCAGCCGGGTATGAGTGCTGCGCAAGTACAAGATACACTGGGGACGCCATTACTGGTGGATGATTTCCATAAAGACCGTTGGGATTATGTGTTTTACCTAAAATCACCCGATGGAACTGTACAGCGTAGTAGCTTAACAGTGTTTTTCCAAAATGGTGTGGTGCGTGACATTCGTAATGAGGTGGTACCTGCTCAGGTAAAACCTAAATAAACGCTGGTGTTATAGCCACTGCCGCAAGTAAAAAATGTATTGTCCTTCAGAAGATTTAGAGGGACCTTGCACCATGGCGGCAAAACGTTTGTCATCATGACAGGCTGCGTCAACGGCTTCCTGCGCGGTTGCATACAAGGTAATGCAACTGGCTGGAAATCGGTTGCGGCTGGCTTTGAATTTGGGCATGTAAACCGTGGCGTAGGCCGTTTGTGAAACGCCTTCACCCGAAGGATCAGGGGGAACCATGCCGTGCATTAGCTTTCGCCTTTTTTCATGACTTTACCTTCGGCGGCACGCTGTTTGCGTACTGTTTTAGGGTCAGCAATCAAGGGGCGATAGATTTCGATGCGATCACGTTCACGCAAGATTGTATCCAATTTTGCTAGTTTGCCGAAAATACCTGCTTCCAGTGTTTCAAGATTGAGCTCTGGGTAATGCTGCAAAATACCGGAGGCTTGAATACCCTCACGGATACTGCTGCCTTCTGGCACTTGTGCTTTCATGAGTAATTGCTCATGAGGCAGTGGGTAAACCACTTCAATATGAAGGGTATTAGGCGTTTCCATAAACTTTCTTCGCTCTTTCGACAAAAGAATCCACCAATGTGTTGGCGACTTGGTTGAATATCGGGCCAACGACGAGGCTAATAATCTTGTTGGAAAACTCAAAGTCGAGATCCAGTGAAACTTTACACGCGCCTGCTTTCAACTCATCAAAACGCCAGAAACCGTGTAAGTGTTGAAAAGGTCCGTCAACCAGACGCATTTCAATGGTTTTGTTTTTTTGCAGGCGATTGAGGGTGGTGAACTGCTTGTTCACTGCTCCCTTGGCAATTTCAATACTGGCTTTTACTTGATCGGCATCGCGTTGGTGTTCAACCGCTGTCCTGCACCATGGCAGGAACTGCGGGTAAAGCTTAATGCCATCAACCAGTTGGTACATTTGCGCCGAGCTATACGGTACTAATGCACTACGACTAATGTGTGCCATGTGTAGACTTATTGTGCTGTGGTTGCCGGAGCTGGTGCAGGGGCAGTTGTCGGTGCTGGTGCAGCCGCTGCTGGTGGCGGTGGAGCATCAGCAGGTTCAAAGATGCTGAAACCAGTGGGGACGCTGAAATCAGCATCTACCAGTGCTTCTTTGGATAAATTGCTAAGTTCACTACGCGGCCCTTCGGGAAGTGCCTGAATCCGTAAAGCTAGACCTTCACGGTGTAGGCTGGCAGAACCTTCGGAGGGTGGGGTCATTCCTTGTGCTTTAGCAGATTCAACCGCAATGCCATCCATGTATTCAAACATGGTGACGAGCATTTTGTGATCGGCGGGATCCATACTGCCAGCGCCTGCAATACAGACATCACGTACTGGTTTATCATCCATTTTGACAGTAGAAATAGTGCATTCCATGCCCTGAATAGTTTCTTTGCGCTCGGTTTTTTCTAACTTAATCGCAGGAGCAGGGGCTTTCATGGCTGCTTCGCTTTGCTGGATACGTTCTTCTAAGGCTTTGCGCTGATCTTCTGGCATAGAAGCCATTTGCTTTTTCATTTCTTCTTTGAACTGATTTTGCATTTCGACCACTTTGGTCATGCGTTCGCGGATTTTGTCGGGCGTGGTTTCAATGAATTGTTTGGTTTTGGTGTTGACGGTGTACAGGGTTTTTTTGCTGTCGTCATACAAAGAATAAATGTCGTTACCCACTTCCCCCATACGGACTTTATCGCCGTGAATCTGGATGACTGTTTGGCGTTCTTGGGGGGCAAACCCTGTATCGGTATAGGTTAATTTGGTATCGGCGTGAGCGGTGCCGATGAGGCTAATGGAAAGGGCTGTCATCAGGCAAACTGACAAAGGATTAAGGTGCATTTTCAACTCCATGTTTTTCTGAGCAATCAAGCAGTGCTTGAATCCTCGCTAACGGTAAACTTTCACTGAAACGAACTGTTACATAAGGTTCATTATCCTGCAATGGTTTGTAATGAGTTAATTGCTGCTGCAATACAGCAATATCGGCATCGGAGGCATCATTGCCTGCTTGTTGGCGGCGCGTAATGTTTGCTGCCAGTTGGGCGGGTGTGCCACTAAAATGCAGAATCAGAAATGCCACGTGTTGTTGTGCGGCTAATGTCCGAAAGCGCTGACGTTGCTCGATAGACAGAAAAGTGGCATCAATGACCACTGAGTAGCCGCTTTGCAGGGCAAGCGTTGCCAGTTCCGCTAGGTGTTCATAGGTGCGGATGCTCATGTCATCGCTGTAAAGACCTTGGTTCAACCCTGCGCTAGAATGCTCGGTGGCTTGCATGGCAGCGAGGCGTTTGCGCTCCACATCCGAACGTAATTGGATGTAGCCTAGTTGTTCCACTAAGGGACGGCAGCCCCACGATTTGCCAGAACCGCTTAAGCCATGTGTAATCAACAACGCGGGATGACTTGCTTGAGTATAGGATGCAGCCAAATTCAGGTAGTTAACACAATGTTGTAAGCAATCGGCACGTGCAGCGGTATCTTCAACTTGAGTGAGGCGCAACGCATGGACTTTGGCACGTACCATGGCGCGATAGACCTTGTAAAAACGCAGAATGGATAAAGCTGCATAATCCCCGGTTTCCGTAAGCCAGATATTAAGCAGGCGGTGTGCCCATGCGGGCTTGCCCTTGTCTTCTAAATCCATCAACAAGAATGCGCAGTCACTGGCGGTATCGATCCAGCGTAACGCCTCGCTAAATTCAATACCGTCGAAAAAAGTGATTTCACCGTCAATCAGGGCTATATTCCCCAGATGTAAATCACCGTGACAGGCGCGGATATGGCCTTTTTGTTGACGCTGGGATAAGTGAGCATGGCAACGGGAATATTCCTGTTGTGTCCAATCTTCCAGTAGACTCAAGCATCTTAGAAGTGCGGGGTCAGATAATTGTTGACGCAACAGCGTGAAGTTTTGTTGCATGGGTGTGAGAATATTAGCGGGTTTTCCCCACGGGCTTTCTGCTGGTGCGACCTCTGCTTGCTGATGAAATTGGGCGAGTCGGGTGGCGATGTTGTCCACTTGTTCTACAGCCAACAAACCAGCGGACAGCAAGCGATCCAGTTGTTGAGTGGGATCAAACTGCCGCATTTTGACAGCATATTCGACCACAGTGCCACCGGCATTCAGTGTTGCTGAACCCAATTGGTAAGTGTTGCCTATCTGTACAATGGGGACAACTTCTAGGTAAAGTTGTGGTGCAAGACGGCGGTTAAGGCGTATTTCTTCTTCACAAAAATGTTGCCTGGCTGCCAGTTGCGTAAAGTCTAGAAAACCGAAGTTGACTGGCTTTTTTATCTTGTAGGCGAACTCGCCGGTCAGGAAAATGGTCGAGATGTGGGTGTGAATTACTTGTATATTGTGTGTTGTATGGGGGTAGAATGCGGGGTTACGCATCGCCGCCCACAGAGTGTCGGATGTATGTGAGGACATGCCTTGTCTCTATATATGACCCGAAAATATAAGCATAGCAGGAAAATAGTTTGAGTCAGGAAGTAAAACAGGAATCGGCATTGCGGCGTTTCTTCAGTGGGTTATGGTTTACTATGACACTGTTTGGGCGGGTGTTTCGTATCCTGCTATTGGTCGCCTTGGTGCTCGGTTTGTTATTGGGGATTGTCTACGCCTTGGAGCTGGACGAAAAAGTTCGAGAGCAGTTTGAAGGACGGCGTTGGGAGTTACCGGCGCGGGTGTTTGCGCGGCCTTTAGATCTTTATGAGGGGCAGCAATTATTTGCCGATCACTTAGAGCAAGAACTGAAGCTACTTAATTACCGTTCCGTTGATAAACCTGTTGAAACCGGGCAATACCAGCGGCAAGGCAGTAAGTTTGTGATCAATACCCGTGGTTTCCAGTTTGCGGATGACAAGGAACCTGCGCGTAGTATCAATGTGAGTGTTGCTGACGGCAAGATTTCAACGCTCGCTTATGCTGATGGTAAAAGCCCGCTGGATCTTATGCGCTTGGAGCCGGTATTGATCGGCAATTTCTACCCACGTCAAAATGAAGACCGGGTATTGGTGCGCCAACAAGATGTTCCGCCGCTGTTGCTGAGTGGTTTGGTGGCTGTTGAAGACAAAAAGTTTTACGAGCATCAAGGTGTTAACCCGATGGCGATTGCCCGCGCCTTGGTCGCTAATCTCAAGGCAGGTCACACTGTGCAGGGGGGCAGTACCCTGACCCAGCAGTTGGTAAAAAACTTTTATCTGACCAACGAACGTAGCTGGCATCGTAAGCTCAAGGAGGCCACCATGGCTTTCCTGCTGGAAATGCGCTACACCAAGCAAGATATTATGGAAGCCTACCTGAACGAAATTCATTTGGGGCAAGATGGCGACCGTGCGATCCACGGTTTCGGTTTGGCAGCACAGTTTTACTTCAATCGCCCGGTTTGGGAATTGAAACCTGACCAAATTGCCTTGTTGATTGGTTTGGCGAAGGGGGCGGGCTACTACGACCCCCGTTTGCACCCTGATCGGGCATTGGCGCGGCGTAATCTGGTATTGCAGGTTATGTTCAATGAAAAAGTGATTACCCCCGCCGTGTATCAGGATGCTCTGGCTCAACCGTTGGGTGTCAATGAGAAAAAACCTTCTGGCAATAGCCCATTCCCAGCTTATCTGGATTTGGTGCGTCAACAGTTGCAGCGTGATTACAAGGAAGAGGATGTCCGTAGCCAAGGCTTGATGATCTTTACTGCAATGGAGCCTATTGTGCAGTTAACGGCTGAAACCATCTTGCAAAATCGGGTGCAGCGTTTGGAACGTGCTGAGCGTATTCCGAAGGGTAAACTCAATGGGGCGCTTATTATTAGCAGTGTCCAAGGCGGTGAAGTCATTGCCTTGGTGGGCAGCAGGGATGTCCGTTATGCGGGGTATAATCGTGCTTTAACGGCGCAACGTCAGATTGGTTCCTTGGTCAAGCCCGCCATTTACTTAGCGGCATTGCAGAACGCCAAAAAATACAACCTTGCGACACGTATCAGTGATGGGCCAGTGACGGTGAAACTGGGTTCCAAGAAATTCTGGCAACCGCAAAACTACGACCGCTCCAACATGGGAGCCGTCACCTTGCTTAAAGCCATTACACTGTCACGTAATACCCCGGCAGTAAGGGTTGGGGTGGGGGTTGGTTTGGATAATATTGTGCAAATGCTGCATGATTTGGGGATTGCGAAGGAAATACCGGCTTATCCTTCCATTTTGCTCGGTGCATTGGAAATGGCACCAATTGATGTGCAGCAAATGTACCAAACCTTGGCGTCGGGTGGTTCCTATTCGCCACTGAAAGCGATTCGCAGTGTGATGAATCCGCGTGGTCAGGTGTTGACCCGTTACCCGTTGACTGTCAAGCAAGTAGCCAGCCCGGAAGCCGCCGATTTATTGGCTTATGCCTTACACCGTGTGACCGTTGAAGGAACAGCGAAAGAACTGGCTTCTACGTTGCCTGCTTGGAAAAAAGTGGCAGGTAAAACGGGTACAACCAATGATAAAAAAGATAGCTGGTTTGCAGGCTTTTCGGGTCAGCATGTCGTTACCGTATGGGTGGGGCGTGACGATAACAAGCCTACGAATATGACTGGTGGTACAGGGGCGTTGAAAGTCTGGTCAGACTTGTTCAAGGTCTTGCCGACTAAACCGCTGCAAGTCGCCAGTTCCTCACGTCTGGTCTGGGTTGATGTTGATCAATCTACTGGGTTGCGGTTTAATCCAGCGTGTGGCAAGTCGGTGCGTACCCCCTTTATCAAAGGCACGCAACCCCAGGAAACCAATTATTGTGCACCGCCGCGACCTGTGGAGCCGGTTGTGCCTAGTACGCCTGCGTCGCCTGCTGCTGCACCAGTGCCCGCACCACCTACAGGACGGCCTGACCCCTCCGGTTGGATCGATAATTTGATGCGATGAGAGTAAATATGACCCTGAATCCCCGTTATTCCTTAGCATTTGCGGCTTTGTTAACCATGCTGTTATCTGCTTGTTCACCTAACCCAACTGTGTTGCAAGATCGTGTTTACGGTAGCCGCTCTGTGGTGATTCCGCCTAAGGTGGTGAAGCAGGCTCCTGTTAATGTTCCTGCACCCAGTAAACCTAAGCCTTCTGCATCACCGGTGATTACGCAATCTGCACCGGTGAGCAAACCCGTGATAAGCCATCCACCAACGCCTGTCGTTAAGCCTGAGGATACAAGTGCTGCTGCACCTGAGGTTGTGGAGGTATTAACCCCTAAGGTTTACCCGTCTTCACCTGCGGTCAAAGCCTTAATGAAAGCGGCTGATTCTGAGGTGGCTAAGGGTAATCTCGATAAAGCAGCAGATACCCTTGAGCGTGCTTTGCGCATTGAAGCTGACAATCCAGATTTATGGATGAAATTGGCAACAATCAATGAACGCCAAGGTAATCATGACCAAGCCGTCAATATGCTCAGTAAAGCAAAAGCCTACCAGGAGCAACTCAATTAGTTCGTCAAACACGCTGCCAACGGGACTGGATTTGCCGGATTTATTGGGTGAATCCGGGCCGTTTGCACAACTGATTGATGGTTTTCAAGCCAGACCACAACAGCAGGCGATGCTGCAAGCGGTGCAAACCGTGATGCAAACGCAAGGCACTGCGGTGATTGAAGCCGGTACTGGGGTGGGAAAAACGTTTGCTTACCTTGCGCCTGCGTTATTGTGTGATGAGCGCGTGATCATTTCCACTGGCAGTAAAACCCTGCAAGATCAGCTTTACCACAAAGATTTGCCATTGGTACGCAAGGCGTTGAAAAGTGCGGTCAAGACGGCTTTGCTGAAAGGTCGGGCGAATTATCTGTGCTTACACCGCCTGAAAGCGACCTTGGACGAAGGGCGTTTGCCGGATCGTAAAAGCGTAACGTGGTTGCACCGCATCCGTGATTGGTCGGAATTGACCAGCAAGGGCGATATTGCCGAACTGTCGGCAGTGCCACACGATGCGGAAATCTGGGGGCGTGTTACCTCGAATACCGAGAATTGTTTGGGGGCGGATTGCGGCGATTACCAAGAATGTTATGTGGTGAAGGCGAGGCGGGCGGCGCAAGAAGCGGATATTGTGGTGGTCAATCATCATCTGTTTTTTGCGGATATGGCGCTTAAGGAAGAGGGTTTCGGGGAGTTATTGCCGCTTGCCAATGTCGTGGTATTGGATGAGGCACACCAATTGCCGGAAATCGCTTCAACATTTTTCAGTGATACGTTTAGCAGCCGCCAGTTGCATGACTGGAAGCGTGATACCTTGGTAGAGGTGTTGGCAGATGCTTCGGATATGCCGCAAATCCGCGATCATTTGGATCGTTTGGAAAAGGCAGTGCTGGATTTGCGGCTGGCAATGGATATACCGGGGCAGCGTGCACCGTGGGTACGCATCAGCCAAAAGCCTGCTATCGTCCAGCATCTGCAAGCGCTTCAGGATTGCTTGGTTGATTTGGCGGCATTGCTGGAACATGCGGCGGAACGGAGCAAAGGCTTGCAGTCGTGTTACGAGCGTTTGCTGGAACAACAGGCACGATTGGGGCGCTTGCATAACCCGCCGCCAGATACCGTGCAGTGGTTTGAAACCTTTACCCGTGGCTTTGCGATTACCACGACCCCGTTGGATGTGGCTGTGCCGTTCAAAAAGTGCATGGATGAATTGCCGTGTAGCTGGGTGATGACCTCGGCAACGCTGGCAGTGGGGCAATCGTTTGAGCATTTCAACCAGCGTATGGGGCTGGATACGGCGACGACCTTGCAACTGGATAGCCCGTTTGATTATTGGCATAACTCGCTGCTGTATTTACCGGCAGGCTTGCCTGAACCGCAGGATGCGGGGTTTGTTTCCGCGTTGGTGGAGGCTGCGATTCCGGTGATCAAAGCCTGTGGAGGGCGCACGTTTATGCTATTTACCAGCTATCGGGCGCTGAATGAAGCGGCAGAATTGTTGCAAGACCGTTTTGAATATCCGTTGCTGATCCAGGGCGAGTCGCCGCAACGTGACATGATTGAGCGGTTTCGTGAACTGGGTAATGCGGTCTTACTGGGTACGGCGAGTTTCTGGGAAGGCGTGGATGTGCGCGGTGAAGCCTTGAGTTGCGTGATTATCGACAAGCTGCCGTTTGCTGCCCCCAACGATCCGGTGATGGAGGCGCGGCTGGATAGCATCCGCAAGCGTGGCGGTAATCCGTTTGGTGAATACCAGATTCCGCAGGCGGTGATTACCTTGAAGCAGGGCGTGGGGAGGCTGATTCGTGACCAGCAGGATCGCGGGGTGTTGATGATTTGCGACATTCGCTTACGCACGCGCAGTTACGGAAAGACGTTTTTGGATAGTTTGCCGCGTATGCCGCGTACCCAGAAGCTGGACATCGTGGAACGTTTTTTTGCTGGAAATTTGAATGAAACTACTAGCCCTTGATACTTCAACCGAAGCCTGTTCTGCCGCTGTGTATACCGATGGGTTGACCTTCAGTGAATTTGAATTGACCCCCAAAGCACATACCCAACTGATTTTGCCGATGGTAGAAAAAGTGTTGGCTGCGGCTGGGCTACGTTTGGCGGAATTGGATGCACTTGCGGTCGGGTGTGGGCCAGGGGCATTTACCGGCATCCGTATTGGGGTGGGGGTGGCGCAAGGCTTGGCAATGGCGGCGGAGAAGCCAGTGATTGCGTTGTCTACCTTGGCTGCATTGGCGCAGCAGGCGTATGTGCAACACGGTGCAACGCAAGTATTGGTGGCTTTGGATGCGCGGATGAGCGAGGTGTATTGGGGGCAGTATGTGTTGCAAGATGGTTTGATGCAGTTGCAGGGTGAGGAACGGGTGTGCGCTCCAGTGGATGCGCCATTGCCCGAAACAACAGGTTGGTTTGCGATTGGTCATGGCTGGTCAGCCTATGCAGAGGTGTTGCAAGCACGGTTTGGCAACAAGTTGAGTGGGATAGATGCGGTATCGTTACCTGCTGCGGAATTCATGTTGCCATTGGCTGTGGCTGGTTGGCAAGCGGGCATGGCCGCTGCGCCGGAAGAGGCGCAGCCGGTTTATTTACGTAATAAGATTGCGCTGACTACACAGGAGCGCTTGGTAGCAAAGCCTTAACGGTTTTGTGAGAGTGTTTTGACCCATAATGCTGTGCCACCCGCAACACCCACAGGCATGGCAAAGAAATTTACCACCGGAATCGCGGTCATCAGAGACAGCAGCCAACCAAACCCCAGTGCTTCCCCGCGATTTTTCAGTAATGCGGTCACTTCTTCTTTGAAAAACAGATTGTGGTTGCCCATCGGGTAGTCGGCATATTCAATTGCCAGCATCCATGCACCAAACAGTGTCCATGCAATGGGTGCGACGATATTTACCCCCGGAATCACGGTAATAATTAGCAGTAGCATGAACCATTTACCCATGTACCACAACTTCCCAAGTTCGCTGCGGAAGGTACGCACGATTAGCGCGGGCAGACTTTTGTAGCCCTCGAATTCAGGGACGGGGTGCCCGTTAAGACGTGCTTCTACGCGTTCCGCCAGTACCGAGTTGAACGGTGCGGCAAGAATATTGGCGATGATGGAAAACACGTAAAACACCACAAAGAAAATCAGCACGACGAAGATAGGCCATAGCAACCATTCCAACCAGGTTAACCAACTTGGCAGTAGGCGTGTCATCCAGTAATCCAGTTGTGATGTTGCCAGCCAAATACCGCCGGAAAACAACATGATATTGATTAGTAGTGGCACGACCACAAACGGGCGAATGCCTTGTTGCGTGATGAGTGCTAGCCCGCTGAATACGTAGCCAAAGCCTTTAAATAATCCCGTTATCATTATCTCTCAACCTTATGTGATGCTGTGGTTATACTGTAGCGCATTTACTCAAGCGTTTTAAGTTAAGGAGTTTTAACATGCAGCCATTCATGCAAGCGATGAATTTCCGTCATGCCTGTAAGAAGTTTGACCCGAGTCGCCAGATTCCGGCGGATGAGTTCCAGCAGATTCTGGAGTTCGGACGTTTGTCTCCATCCTCTTTCGGCATGGAACACTGGCATTTCGTGGTGGTGCAAACCCCAAGGTTACGCGAAAAATTGCGCGAAGCTTGTTGGGGGCAGCCGCAAATCACTGAGAGCAGCCATGTGGTGGTAATTTTGGCGAAAACCGCAGCGGTCGAACCGTACAGTGATTATGTGCAGCATTTGTTCGGGCGGCGGGGTTTGCCAACTGAGGCGGAGCAAGCGTATTTGGCGAAATATGCTGCGCATAATGAAAGCGAAATTAAGCCGTATTTGAATACCTTCGCATGGAGTTCTAAGCAGTGCTATATCGCGCTGGCGAATATGATGACGGGGGCGGCGAGCATGGGAATTGATTCTTGCCCGATTGAAGGCTTTTCAAAAGCGGGCGTGGAAGCGTTGTTGGCGGTGGATACCCGTCAGTACGGTGTAGCAGTGGTGGTGGCATTTGGTTATCGTGCAGGTGAGCAGCCAGCGAAGTTGCGCCAGCCATTGGCGGATTTGGTGGAATACCGTTAATCAGTGTTACTCACCGTAAATCGTGACGGTGAGTTTGCGCTGAAAACGCCCGGTACGGTGTTCGTAGAGGTACAAGCCTTGCCAGGTGCCGAGTGCAGATTGCCCACGGGTGATGGGGATGGTGACATCGGTGTTGGTCAACATACAACGGATGTGGGCAGACATATCATCATCGCCTTCGTCGCTGTGACGGTAGGCGGGGTCGCCATCGGGGGCGAGGCGTTTGAGGACGGTTTCGAGGTCGCGGCGCACGTCGGGGTCGGCATTTTCGGTGATGATCAGCGATGCGCTGGTGTGGTGGATGAAGACGTGGCATAGGCCGGTTTTGATACTGCTTTGGCGGATTAGCATGTCGATTTGCGCGGTGATGTTGTATGTGCCGCGTCCGTTGGTGGGTATGGTGAGGGATTGTTGATGGATGGTCACGGGGTATTTACGTCCTTGGAGGTGCTGACGCTCTTTAGGTTATCATGCTGGGCGATTTTTAGGTGATTGGGTTGTGTATCGCCTTTGTCGTAACGATAACCATACAAATCATGGAATATTATCCATAATCATCGAACACCGTCACTTACCATCTGAAAGAAATCTTCGCCAGCGGTGAGCTTGACGAAAATTCAACTACTCAAAAAATTCGAGCAGTTCAACAAGAAGGCTAGCGGCAGGTTGCCCGTACACTCGATTTCTACAATCTGGATGCCATTATCGCCGTCGGCTACCACGTCAATTCCGCCGAAGCCACCCAATTCCGCATTTCTGCGAGTCTGACTTTGACCGGATGGCGAAACAACTGGAAAGCAAGCAGGATGATTGAAATGAGGCAACACGCTATGCAGCGACAAGAGCAAGCCGTTCTGAATCTTGTATAATATCTTTCCATTCATGGGGTAACAATAGAGGCGAAAGTGATGCTGGAAAAGTATTGGATGTGGATCTTCCTGTTTTTGGTGGCTGGTTGCCAAAGTCCTACCGATGTAAAACCTGATGAGGATGCGAATCCCAAAGGCTTCAAAATTGTCAGCCGGGGTTGCGAGGCAGCCGAAGCACAGCAATCTTCTGGTTCGGATTTATCGCTCAAGGCATCGGTTGACCGCAGTGCTTACCGGATTGGCGATACCCTGACGCTTTCGGTGAAACCACAACAGGATGTTTACATTTCCGTGATTGATCAAGGGTCTGGAGCATCACAGGAAACTGGGCAGGTATTGTTTGCTGATGAGCGGGTTACAGGTGGCACAACGCTGGTGTTTCCACCGGAAGGCAAGTCCCTCAAAGTGGAAGGCCCGGTGGGTTCCAATATTTTCCAGATTGTGGCTTCCCGCGAGAAGGGCAAAGTGCGTGAAGGGGCGAATGGTAAAGGGGTTGTCCTGATGTCTACCCCGAAGATTGCAGATGATGACACGGTGACTTGTACCATCCGCTTTGCCATTAGCGGTTAGGGGCGAAAATCGGCACATCAAGTTGTGTCGTTATCAAGTCGCCATCCGCTTCCAGTTTTTTCAGGGCGGCAGTGAAGGCGGCTTCGCTGTTGTATTGGTTGTGGCTGAGATGATCGGGCTTGCCTTCGGGTGTCCAGAGCAGGATGAATTTGTCTGTACCGTTACCAGAGGTGGCTTGCAATTCGAGTGTTTCGCCATTGTATTGCGGGGTGAAGTGCAGCGTGACAGCGCCTTTTTCTGGGAGCAGTTTGGTGACAGTGCCGCTGGCATCCTGATTCCATAGGGTGGCGTAGCCTTGGTGAGAACCGCTAAAGGTCAGGTATAAAGTATCACCGGAATGGATGTTGTCTTTGGGTTCGTAGTCGAGCAGTAGGGCTGGTTTGCTAAAGTCTGACCAGATTTGTTTGAGGTCGTTGTAGCCTCCG
This sequence comes from Thiothrix caldifontis, assembly GCF_900107695.1. Taxonomy (GTDB): domain Bacteria; phylum Pseudomonadota; class Gammaproteobacteria; order Thiotrichales; family Thiotrichaceae; genus Thiothrix; species Thiothrix caldifontis. The sequence continues at coordinate 49,625 of NZ_FNQP01000011.1, forward strand.
GCAGCGGTGAAAATCAGCCCAATAGTGGTAAACAACGCTGCGGTGATCCACTTCCAGCGGTGAATAACGCCCTCGCTACTTATTCTCTCATCCGGTAGGGGATCGACCTCTGCTGCTGGCGATTCTTCTGGCGCATTTTGTTCAGTTTCAGTTGTTCTTGGGCAATATTGTGCAATCGCTCTCAGCAATGTCTGAAAACGTGGGTCGTTGGGGGTGCCTTGCCAGTCTTGCAAATCAGCAGTGTGGATACGTCCGAATGGCATAGGCAGAGTCACGGGTTGGTACAGCACGGGGATGAGAACGTTGCGTTGCAAGGCATAGCTACTTTCTTCCCTGACCCAGAGGGAATCGACCGAGGCAGTTGACCAGACGGTGACGACACAGCGGGCGTTGTCCAATACGTGCTTGATAGCATTCTCGAAGTTTTGACCGGGCAAGAGTTCGGCATCCCACCAGACGGCATAGCCTTGCGCAGTGAGCGCGGCGGCGAGGGTGTCTACCCACGGTTTGTCTTGGCGGCTATAGCTGATGAAAATGTCGTGCATGGTGTGGTTTACAACGTCGTGATTTTAATCACGGTAATAATAAACTAATCTATGCTCTAATTGGTCTGTTAATCAGTACAATGTGGACTGGGTTTGCGCAGGGCAAGCAAATAAAACAGGAGTAATGGGCATGGCGGGGCTGAGACTGGGTTTGGGAATTATCATGGTGCTGCTGGCTGGCATGGTGTGCGCTGATGAGAAGAATGTGCGGCTGGTGGAAGCGCAACAATTGCACAGGGCAACAAGGTTGCGGTGATTGTCGGGGTGAATACCTATGATCAGGAAAGTGGTTTGCGTCCGTTGAAGTATGCGGATGCCGATGCTAATGCGCTGACGACGGTGTTGCAAAAGCATGGTTACGCAGCCAGAACACTGACCAATCAGAAAGCCACCAAATCCTACATCCTCAATGCGATCAAGCAGGCAGGCGAAACGCTGAACCCGCAACAGGGTACGCTGGTCTTCGCTTTTTCCGGGCATGGTTTCGCCCAAGGTGGCAACAACTATCTGGCTTCTTATGGTACGGTGGGTGGCAACCTGTCAGAGTCGGCTTTGTCCATGCAGGAACTGGAACAGGCAGTCCGCGCCACTAAAGCCCGTCGTGCAGTGCTGTTCATTGATGCCTGCCGCGACAATCCGGGGCTGGAAGGCAGCAAGAGTATCGGGCAACCCAGCTTCATCCAGCAGCAAAGCGAAGGCATACAGGTATTGTACGCCACCAAGTTTGGGGAAATCAGTTGGGAACATGACAGCCTTAAACACGGCGTATTCAGCTACTTCCTGCAAAAAGCCCTGAACGGCGAAGCTGCGGACAACCAAGGCGCAATCAGCTTCGACAACCTGAAAAGCTACGTCCAGCAACAAGTTGCCAACTGGACATTTACCAATCTGGCACGAACTCAAAAACCATTCAGCATGGGCGAAAACTACGGAATTTTCATGCTGGCAAGTGGCAGTAACCTGACAACTGCACCGACTCCCACACCAAAACCCGAACCTGTGGCTGTACCCTCGCAGCCAGTCACACGCCCAGAACCTGTACTAGAACAAACGGCAGCAACCAACCTCATTTCAGGGCGCTACATCGACAATGGCGATGGCACAATCACTGACACCAAAACCAAACTGATGTGGAAAAAGTGCAGCGAAGGACAAACGGGCGACAATTGCAGCGGTGAACCAGCAAGCTACAACTGGGATGACGCAATGGCAAAATTCGGCAAAGGCGAATGGCGATTGCCAACTCACGAAGAACTGCGCACACTGGTATATTGCAGTAACGGCACACCGCAGGAAGTCGCTTGGGATGAATCCTGTGATGGTAAGGATAATAACGCAGGGAAATACCAACGCCCGACCATTGATTTACAGGCATTTCCGAATACAGCGAAACGGAATACAGCGAGTGAATATAATAAATCGAAATACTGGTCATCTACCAGACAAGGTAATTATAAATTTTCGCATTGGTATATTGGTTTTGATGAAGGGCGCAAGGGTTTTGTTCCTCCCGTTGGCGGTTGTTCTGTTCGGTTAGTCCGTTTCGGTCAGTGATTATTCGTTATCAGTTGGTAAGGTGTATTGCTTGTGCGGCGGTCATGATTGTTATGTCGCCAATCTGTTTCAGCACCAGCAAGTCAGCATCGCCCGTTATCAGACAGTCTGCTTTGCCCGCTAACGCCACATCCAGAAACGGGTTGTCTTTTTTGTCACGGCACAGCTCCACGGTTTCCCCAATTTCATAGAACAATCCCACCCGGCGCATGTTGCTGAGGAAATTCTGCCGCTTTTCGGTTGAAAAATAGCGGTCAAACTTTTCCCGCCAGATGACCTCCTCCAACTCGGCAAACGTGGTTGACGAGAACAGGAAAAATCCGTTCAGGGTAATATGGTCAACAATTTTTGCGGGCGGGCTGGAGCGGGAAATTAAGCTGCTGATCAAGACATTGGTGTCGCAAACACAGCGTTCAAGGCTTGTCATTCAAGATCGCTTCCAGCACGGATTCCGTCAGACCGCTTTGTTCCGCGTCAGTGCGCAAAGCGTCCAATGAAGCCAACAACTGCTGACGCTCCTGCTGCATGGCTTCTGCCCGCCTGCGAAGTAGAAAAGCTTCACCACCCAGCATTTCAAAATCCCGCATGGACAGGATAACGGCAGTGTCGCGTTTGTTGCGGGTGATTTTGAACGGTTCACCCTGCCAGACTTTATCAAGCACCGTACCGAGTTGGTTACTGGCCTGACGTGCGCCGATGGATTGCATGGTTATTTCTCACTGAGTTGTATTGATAGTAGCTATTGTAGCTACAATAGGGCTTTCGGGCAAATTTGCCAGAGGACGCACCCCGCCACAGTTGGCACGGCAATCGCCTACAATCCCGCCCCACTTTCCGCTATCATACCCTCCTTGATGAACTGCCCATTGGTTTACCCCCATGCTGATCTTCCCCGGTAGCGTTGCCCTCTCCGATTTTCGCCGCAACAAGCTGTTGAGCGCCTTGCAAGCCATTGTCCCCGCGATCACCGCTGTGCAAGCCGAATACGTCCATTTCGTGCGCAATAGCCGCGAACTGCACCCCGACGAACACGCCCAGTTGCAAGCGTTGCTGACCTACGAAGAAGTGCAAGGCAGCCACGCTTTCAGCGGCACATTGCTGCTCGTCACCCCGCGCAAAGGCACGATTTCGCCCTGGTCAAGCAAAGCCAGCGACATCGCCCACAACTGCGGCTTGACGATGGTGGAACGCATCGAACGCGGCATTGCTTACGACATCCAAACCACTGCCGCGCTGTCTGAAGCCGAACGCCTCGCCATAGCCGCACTGTTGCACGACCGCATGACCGAAATGGTGCTGACCGACCTGCAAGATGCCGTCATCCTGTTCAGCGAAGCCGAACCCGCCGCCTTGCGCCACGTCGACATCAGTACCGACCCCCGCGCTGCACTCGCCAAAGCCAACACCGACTGGGGCTTGGCACTCTCTGCGGATGAAATCGACTACCTTGCGGAAAATTACGCCGAACTCCAGCGCAACCCCACCGATGTCGAATTGATGATGTTCGCGCAAGCCAATTCCGAGCATTGCCGCCATAAAATTTTCAACGCCGACTGGATTATCGACGGCAAGGAACAGCCAAAATCGCTGTTTGCCATGATCCGCAACACCCACGCGCACGCGCCCGAAGGCATCCTGTCCGCCTACCATGACAACGCCTCGGTCATCGAAGGCCCGTTAGCAACGCGCTTTTTGACCGACGTAAAAACCGGCGAATACCACTACACCAACGAACCCGTCCACATCCTGATGAAGGTGGAAACCCACAACCACCCCACCGCGATTTCCCCATTTGCGGGTGCTGCCACCGGTTCGGGCGGCGAAATCCGCGACGAAGGTGCAACCGGCAACGGCTCGAAACCCAAGGCTGGCTTGAGCGGCTTCTCGGTATCCAACCTGCGCATTCCCGGCTACGCCCAACCGTGGGAACACGATTTCGGCAAACCCGACCGCATCGTTTCCGCCCTCGACATTATGCTCGAAGGCCCTATCGGTGCTGCCGCGTTCAACAACGAATTCGGTCGCCCCAATATCACCGGCTATTTCCGCACCTTTGAAATGCAAGCCCCCGGAGCGAAGGGTATGGAACTGCGCGGCTACCACAAGCCGATCATGATTGCAGGCGGCATGGGCAATATCCGCGAAAACAATATCAACAAAAACCCGCTGCCCGAAGGTACGCCGATCATCGTTCTCGGTGGCCCTGCGATGCTGATCGGCTTGGGCGGCGGTGCAGCCTCCTCAATGGCAAGCGGCACGAGTGCGGAAAACCTCGACTTTGCCTCCGTCCAACGTGGCAACCCCGAAATGCAACGCCGTTGCCAAGAAGTCATCGACCGCTGCGTGGCCTTGGGCGCAGAAAACCCGATCCTCTCCATCCACGACGTGGGTGCTGGCGGCATTTCCAACGCCATCCCCGAAATCGTCAACGATGCCGGGCGCGGCGGACGCTTTGAACTCCGCGCCGTCCCCAACGCCGAACTTGGCATGGCACCAATGGAAATCTGGAGCAACGAAGCGCAAGAACGCTACGTCCTCGCCATTGCCGAAGACCGCCTCGACACCTTCCGCGCCCTGTGCGAACGTGAACGCGCTGTCTACGCCGTGGTCGGTAACGCCACCGTTGAACAACAATTGCTGGTCGGCGATTCGCTGTTTGACAACAATCCGGTGAATTTGCCGATGAACGTGCTGCTCGGCAAACCGCCAAAAATGCTGCGCGACGTGCATCACCAAACCTTCCACAAGCCAGAAATCGACCTGAGCGGTATTGAGTTGCCGGAAGCAATTGAGCGCGTATTGCGCTTGCCAAGCGTTGCCTCCAAGTCCTTTCTGATCACCATCGGCGACCGCACCGTAACGGGCATGGTGACACGCGATCAAATGGTGGGCGCATGGCAAGTGCCGGTGGCGGATGTGGCGGTCACGTCCAGCGATTACACTACCAACTTCGGCGAAGCGATGGCGATGGGCGAACGCACCCCGATTGCGCTGGTGAATCCGGCAGCGTCTGGGCGCATGGCGATTGGCGAAGCGCTTACCAATATTGCGGCGGCGGACATTGCCAACATTCGCAATATTCGCCTGTCAGCAAACTGGATGGCTGCGGCGGGTTATCACGGCGAAGATGCTGCATTGTTTGATACCGTGAAAGCGGTCGGTGAAGAGCTTTGCCCGCGTTTAGGTTTGGCGATTCCGGTCGGCAAAGATTCCCTGTCGATGAAAACGGTGTGGCAACAAGATGGTGAAAACCGCGAAATGATTGCGCCGCTGTCCTTGATTGTCACCGCGTTTTCACCCGTGCAGGACATCCGCAAAACGCTGACTCCGGCATTGCGCACCGATGTGGGTGACACCGACCTGATTTTGGTGGATCTCGGCAAAGGGCGTAACCGCTTGGCAGCTTCCGCTTTAGCGCAAGTTTACGGGCAAGTCGGGCATCATGCGCCGGACGTGGATAACCCTGACGCGCTCAAAGCGTTTTTCGACACCGTGCAAGATTTGCGCGGCGAAAACCTGATTCTGGCGTATCACGACCGTGCCGATGGCGGCTTGCTGGCAACGCTGGCAGAAATGAGCTTTGCGGGGCATGTGGGCGTGACGGCTTGCATCGGGCAAATCAGTGGTCAGTTACTGCCTGCGTTGTTTAGTGAAGAACTCGGCGCAGTGCTGCAAATTCGCCATTGCGATACTGATGCAGTGTTGGAAGCGTTCCGCGAAGCTGGGCTGGCGCATTGCACCCACGTTATTGGCGAATTGAACGACAGCGACGAACTGGTACTGACCTTTGCGAATAAGGAAGTGTACCGTGCGCCGCGTGCCACGTTGCAGAAAATATGGGCAGAAACCAGCTACCAGATGCAGGCGTTGCGTGACAATGCTGATTGCGCTGCGCAAGAGTTCGAGCGCTTGGATGATGTGCAAGACCCCGGTTTGCCGTTTGTGCCAACCTTTGAGTTGGATGAAGACGTGGCTGCGCCGTATATCCGTACCGGAGTACGTCCAGCGGTTGCGGTATTGCGTGAGCAAGGCGTGAACGGGCAGGTGGAAATGGCTGCGGCGTTTGACCGTGCCGGTTTCAAAGCGGTTGACGTACACATGACCGACATTATCAGTGGTCGGGTGAAGTTGAAAGATTTCAAAGGCTTGGTGGCGTGCGGCGGTTTCTCCTACGGTGACGTGTTGGGGGCAGGTGGCGGCTGGGCGAAAACCATTTTGATGAACCCGCGTGCCAGTGATGAATTTGCAGCGTTTTTTGCGCGGCAAGATTCTTTCGGGCTGGGCGTGTGCAATGGTTGCCAGATGTTCTCGCAATTGCGTGACATGATCCCCGGTGCAGCGCATTGGCCACGTTTCTACCGCAACCGTTCCGAACAGTTCGAGGCGCGTTATTCGGCAGTGGAAGTGTTGGAATCGCCATCATTGTTCCTGCAAGGCATGGCTGGCTCGAAGCTGCCGATTGCAGTGGCGCATGGCGAAGGGCGTGCGGTATTCGACACGGCGACGGCTGAAGGTATGTTGGAGGAAGGGCTGGTCGGCTTGCGTTACGTGGATAATCGCGGCAATGCCACCGAACATTACCCCGAAAACCCGAACGGTTCACCGTTGGGGATTACGGGTGTGACTACGGCGGATGGGCGTTTTACCATCATGATGCCGCACCCCGAACGCTTGTTCCGTGCGGTGCAGCATTCGTGGAAGCCCGATGACATGGGTGAAGATGGTGCGTGGTTGCGGATGTTCCGCAATGCTCGGGTTTGGGTAGGCTAAACGTTAGCCCTATGCAACACCAACGTATTCCCATGACTGTCGATGAATACCACCTGATGGAGCAGCCGTTCGGTTACAAGGTGGAATATTGGGATGATCATGCGGTTATTACGCCGCGTGAAAATCATGTTGTTACCCAGTTAAGGGTGGTGGCACGGGTAGTGTCGCCTGCTTGCCGTTTGGTTGCGCTTGACACTAGCCGACAGCAAGAAATGGCTGAAACTTTCTTTGCCGCTTTCCACGATACGGTTGAGTTTTGTGACTGGAATGAGAGCCATATTCGGGAGTTCGCCGACCGTAGTATTAGCGGTTATTTTGCAGGGAAGCGCGGTGTACCACATCCTGCTTCTGTGATGGCATTGGCTCAGGATGGCAGCATTATTGGGCTGGCGTTATTGCTGACAGACGAGGCGGGCGATGTGTGCTTGGATTTGTTGTGTGTTGTGCCTGCCTACCAACGTCAGAAAATTGCGACCAGCATGGTTGCGACTGCGGTCAATCAATTGTCTGTGTTGGGTGTCGAGACATTGAGCAGTGTTTACCACATTTGCAATGAAAGTAGTCGTGATTGGCATCATCGGTTTGGTTTTGTGGATGTTTACGACCAGATGTATATCCGCTTGAAATATGCTTGGTATCGGAATGAAGTTTGGCGGCGTGACAAGCTGGGGTTGTTCGATGGCTTGGATGCGCTGAAAGCGGAACGGGATTTCTGGTTGGCGCAACTGGATGAGTCATCCAGTTTTGGCTAAAAATTGGGATATATCCACGATTATTAGCCAATTCTTCCTGTATTTACACGCCCAACGCATCCAGTTCATCCAGCAGTTGCAATGCACGCTTGGGATTGCCGCGTAACTTTGCAGCCATGAAGCGTTGTTTGGCTTCTTCTTCAGCCAATACTTGTACCGATAATTCAAACATGAGCTTGTTCAGGCTGATGTCGCGGAATTTGGCGATGCGCTTGAGCTTTTCCGCCATGTCTTCGGGTAAACGGATGGATAACGTTGTCATGCTCTTAATAACCTCAGTATCTGTTCCGGTGTGATGACTTCATAGCCCAAATGCTTGAGTTCAGCGCGGGCAAAGTCGTTCACGTTATTGGTAATAATGTAGGTAGCTCCGGCAGCAATTGCCAATTCCACTACATGGTTGTCGGCTTCATCGGTTAAATTGGGTCGCCACAGGTAGCGTGCATCAACAGGTGTGCAGACTTGGGCAAAGCCATCTAGGAATTCCATCAGAGTCACCGAGGTTTGCTTACAAAGTGCCTGAATATTCTCCCGATTCAGCAAGTCCTGATACTCCATGTAGAGTGCATTGCCAACGCACGGCTGCAATTCACCTTCTAGGCAACGGCGGAGAATCTCCCGGTTTGGCCCTTTACCGCCGATTAATCCGGCAACTAGCACGTTGGTATCGACTACGACTTTGATTGCCATCCAGAATTGCCATCATATATGCACACAGATGCTATTGTGTCATAGAATCGCGCTGGCTTGAAGCACATTTTTTAGGTTGAAGGGGGGCTTGAAAAATTGGAGAATCACCCTGATTTAAGTGCTAATATTAGGTCTGAATTTATCATTAAATTTAGGTGGTTTTTAAATGCCTACGCGAATCCTTGCTGGGACGGTTGCCAGTATTTCCGAGTTCAAGGCTAACCCGATGAAGGTGATGTCTTTCAGCTCAGGTAATGCCGTCGCTGTTTTGAATCATAACGAGCCTGCCTTTTACTGCATTCCGCCAGCCATGTATGAAGCCCTGATGGAGCGTCTGGATGATCTAGAATTGCTTGCCAAAGTCCGCGAACGTGAACACGAACCCAGCATCAATGTGACGTTAAATGAGCTATGAGCTGAGGAATCGCATGTGCCTTCAGCCAGATTGAGTGGTGCGCAGAACATTTACAAGATCAAATTGCGGCAGTTGGGTTATCGCCTTGTTTACCAAGTGGACGATAATATTGTGACCATTACGGTGATTGCTGTGGGCAAGCGAGAGCGGAATGGGGTATATCAAGCTGCGTTGCAACGATTGGATGAATAGGGAAATCGGAGACGACCCCCGATTTCCTTTGATGCCATCAACTAAAATGCATTGTACTGAATATTTGCACACTCTGTGTTAAGCATACTACCATCATAGGTGTTTTTCAGAGTAACGCTTTGGCTGGCTTTATCTATACCGATGATGACATATTCATGTGTTAAACCTATCATTTTAGCGAATCCCCCTGCACTCCCAGTTTTGACAACTTTATTAACATATAGTCCTGAGCATCCTTTGGCGTATGCGGCTGCCATTTTTTGCTGTTTAGCTTGTGCTTCTTTTGCATCTCTGACTTTGGATTCGGCTTCTCGTCTTGCTTCCTGTGCTTTTTCTTCAGCTTGCACTCTGGTATAGCGTGTTTTTAAGCCCCACGGATCTCCAGCTTGCTCATTCATGGATTTTTCTCTGGAATCGTAGGTTTTGCTACAACCTTCGCTTTTTATGCTGACGTTACTGTCCTCAACTTCAGCCGCTCCATTTACGAGTTTACTGGTAACACTGTACTGTTTTGCTGGAGTGCAGCTTTCGACATATTGGATAGTGAGTGATGTGTCATTATTTCCAGTAGACCAAAGATAGGTATGTCCCGGTTTGAGTTCCACTGTCTTAGTTGCCTGTTGTGTGGCGGTTTCTTCCGCTTTAGCGACGCTTTGGCTGTGCAGGCTCAGAATTCCTCCTAGCAGGAGCAGTCCACCCACCACAGCGGCGGCTTGCCCATCTGACATTTCACTTTCACTGGATGATGAACCCGTGCCAGTAATAGTTTTGTCTGCGAAAACGTATGAACTGTTGGCAATAAGCGAGATTGCCAAGCATGTGCTGAGGATATGCTTTTGCATAGGATGATGCTCCTGATGATTATTAAGGAAGTAAATGCCCGGTACATCATCAATTCTACGAATTACGTAGAGAATGCTCAAGTAAAATTTACGAATATCGTAGGATGTCAAAGCATCCTCAATCATTATTCGGTTCTCGTTTGCGTACAGCGCGAATACTTGCGGGTTTACCGCAGGATCGTTTGGGTGTGTTGATTGGGTTGGATGAGGGGTGCAGCAGCGCCCGAATCAGTCGTTACGAAACGGGGACGCATGAACCGCCTTTCGAGACGGCTAAAAGTTTGGCAGCAGCATTGGGTATTCCGGCAGCATATTTCTATTGCGTATCAGACGAACTGGCGGACATCATTCTGGAGAGTCACGACTTGTCCGTTGATGAATTAATCAATGTTCTGGAATGGCTGCGTCATCTGAAGCAAGCAAGACAAGTCGGTAAAACCTGACCTACATCAAACTTATCCACAACCCCACCTTGAATTCCCTCACTTCCCACCCCAGATTTGTCCCATCCGACGCACTCGCGTCCAACCCAAATAATATAGGTAGCCCACATGAGAATGGACAAACTCACCAGCAAGTTCCAACTCGCCCTGCAAGACGCGCAATCGCTCGCGTTAGGGCGCGATCATCAATTCATCGAACCCGCCCACTTAATGATCGCGCTGCTCGATCAGGAAGGCGGTTCCACACGCGGTTTGCTCACCAAAGCCGATGTCAACGCCAACCAATTGCGCTCCAAACTGGGCGAAGCCCTCGACCGGATGCCTACTGTCTCCGGCGGCGATGCAGGCAGCGTCCACGTTTCCAACGACCTCAGCAAACTGCTGAACGTCACCGACAAAATCGCCCAGCAACGCAAAGACCAGTACATTTCTTCAGAACTCTTCATTCTCGCCGGACTGGAAGACAAAGGCACGCTCGGCAATCTTCTGCGTGAATGCGGTGCTACCAAAGGCGCGGTAGAAAAAGCCATCGAAGGGATGCGCGGCGGGCAAACGGTCAACGACCCCAACGCCGAAGACCAACGCCAAGCCCTCGACAAATACACCATCGACCTCACCGAACGCGCCGAACAGGGCAAGATCGACCCCATCATCGGACGTGACGAAGAAATCCGCCGCATGGTGCAAATCCTGCAACGCCGCACTAAAAACAACCCCGTGCTGATCGGCGAACCCGGCGTGGGCAAAACCGCGCTGGTCGAAGGCTTGGCACAACGCATCGTCAACGGCGAAGTCTCCGAAGGCATGAAAGGCAAACGCTTGCTCTCGCTCGACCTCGGCGCATTGCTCGCAGGCAGCAAATACCGTGGCGACTTTGAAGAACGCCTCAAAGCCGTCCTCAACGACATCGCCAAAGCCGAAGGCAATATCATCCTGTTCATCGACGAATTGCACACGATGGTCGGCGCAGGCAAAGCCGACGGCGCAATGGACGCAGGCAATATGCTTAAGCCTGCCCTCGCACGCGGTGAATTGCATTGCTTGGGCGCTACCACGCTCGACGAATACCGCCAATACATCGAAAAAGATGCCGCGCTCGAACGCCGCTTCCAGAAAGTGCTGGTCGATGAACCAACCGTGGAAGACACCATCGCCATCCTGCGCGGCTTGCAGGAAAAGTATGAAGTGCATCACGGCGTGGAAATCACCGACCCTGCGTTGGTCGCTGCCGCCACGCTGTCACACCGCTACATCACCGACCGCCAGTTGCCTGACAAAGCCATCGACCTGATCGACGAAGCTGCGTCGCGCATCCGGGTCGAAATCGACTCCAAACCGGAGGTGATCGACAAGCTCGACCGCCGCCTGATCCAGCTCAAGATCGAACGCGAAGCCTTGAAAAAGGAAAGCGACGACGCCTCCAAAAAGCGCCTCGCCGACTTGCAGGCTGAAATCGACCGTCTGGAAAAAGAATCCGCTGATCTGGAAGAAATCTGGAAAAGCGAAAAAGCCGACGTGCAAGGTACATCCCACATCAAGGAAGCCCTCGACCAAGCGCGGCTCGAATTTGAAACCGCCCGACGTGCGGGCAATTTGCAACGCATGGCGGAACTGCAATACGGGCGCATTCCCGAACTCGAACAGCAGCTTGCCAAAGCGGATGCCAGCGTGGACAGCCATGAGGCCAAAGCCCCCAAGTTACTGAAAACCAGAGTGACGGAAGACGAAATTGCTGACATCGTGTCACGCTGGACAGGTATTCCTGTCAGCAAAATGCTCGAAGGCGAAAAAGACAAGCTGCTGAAAATGGAAGAGGTGCTTGCCAAGCGCGTGATCGGGCAAACCGAAGCGGTAGTCGCGGTTTCCAATGCCATCCGCCGTGCGCGGGCGGGGCTTTCTGACCCGAATCGCCCCAGCGGTTCGTTTCTGTTCTTGGGGCCTACGGGCGTGGGCAAAACGGAACTCACCAAGGCATTGGCGACTTTCCTGTTTGACACCGACGATGCGATGGTGCGGATTGATATGTCCGAATTCATGGAAAAGCATTCCGTTGCCCGCCTGATCGGTGCACCTCCGGGCTATGTCGGCTATGAAGAAGGCGGTTATTTGACCGAAGCGGTGCGCCGCCGCCCGTACTCCGTAATCCTGCTGGACGAGGTGGAAAAAGCCCACCCCGACGTATTCAACGTGCTGCTGCAAGTGCTGGACGATGGGCGTTTGACCGACGGGCAGGGGCGCACCGTGGATTTCCGCAATACCGTCATCATCATGACCTCGAATCTCGGTTCGCACCTCATCCAAGAGATGGCGGGTGAAGCCAACTACGAGCGCATGAAAGCAGCGGTGATGGAAGTCGTCGGTACGCATTTCCGCCCTGAATTCATCAACCGCATTGACGAAACAGTGGTCTTCCATCCGCTGGATCAGTCAGAGATTCGCCAGATTGCCGATATTCAGCTCAACAACTTGCGTAAGCGGTTGGCAGCGCGGGATTTGGGGATTCAGATTACCGATGCAGCATTGGATTTGTTGGCGGAAGCAGGATTTGACCCTGTGTACGGCGCACGTCCGTTGAAGCGGGCGATTCAGCAACAGGTCGAGAATCCGTTGGCACAGCAGATTCTTGGCGGCAAGTTTATGCCGGGGGATACGATTGCGGTGGGGGTGGAAGATGGGCGGCTGACGTTTACAGCGTTGGTTGAAGCGCAGGAAGTGTAACTCTCTTTTGTGCTGAACGGGAAACGCCGTCTTTTGGGACGGCGTTTCTGCTTATCAAGGTTGTGAGCTACAGCTTGCAGGTTCATCGGTATACTGCCAAGACTTTCGTATAATCAATGGTAACCTTCTGCATACAGGTACAATTGATGTGATCATTGCTTGTCCTACGGATTTTTGTGGGTCTAGTGCGTGTTGAAAATCGTGAAGATCTAAGTTCACAAGTTGACGAGATGAATCTGACTTCTTGACCTTTTCAATCCTATCACATTGAAACCAAATAGTTTCCTCACCATGATCACAAGGTGATGAGTCGTGGGTGTCAGTAGTTGCAAAGGGGTTATTATTTCCATGTTTAAATGCAATTACTCGGAGGCGGTACTCCACCCGCTTTGCTAACGGTAAGTATTTGTTATCACACCATCCATCTCTGATGCCTTCGTCGGTTTTTCTCTGTGAGTAATAAATATAAAGCCAGAAAGGTTGTTGGTCATTATGGTTATTCTCGTTATCAATCAACGCATGAGGAGTGAATTTGCAGAATGAAAATGCAAAAAATGGCTTCCCGCTAGTTTGCCATGCTTCAATTACTTTGATTTGAAACCAATCGTTGCAGGGGTGGGCGGGGTAAAGATATTCGCGCATGGGTATTCCTTGAGCAGATTACAGGTGTTGCCATTATGCTGTGAAAATAATCTATTTGTACAGTTTATGATAAGAAAAATTATGCTGGCATTTGTGTTACTGAGCCAATGCTTGATGTCTGGCAACTGGGGACTCACCATCCGCGCCATTGTGATACACGCTATGCCATTTTTCAGGCAAAAACCGATGGCGAAACGGTTACGCTGACACATCTCTACGTGGTTAGTGGACGAGATTTTTTTACCCGCTTCCGTCAGTTTTCCGGCAAGGTGCAAAACCAGAAAATCCAGATTCCGTTACCGCGTGATTTTTTCGGGGACTAAACCAAATACCTCCCACACTTTAGCATCCAGTTCCACCATCAGCTTCTCGGCCTTGGAAGATGGCAAGGTGGCGTAAATGTCTTTGGCAAGTTGGATGAGCATTTTGGACTCTGCCTTATCTGGATTCGGCAGCGGGAATTTCTCGACATATTGAGTGATGAAGCGTCTACGTCCCGCATACAATTTATTATTGAAACGGTGGTCATAGAATGACTCGATAAATGTCGAATTAGCGACTGCCAAAGCAAGCCAGAGCAAATCCGCATCCGCCGGATTTTTGCATTGAAGCCAGTAGCATTCGCCACTAACAATGCCGCCGTCCGTATCCAGCCAGAAAGTGGGTTTTTCGGCAATATCGGGAAATACCAGTTTGGGAGCAGACCATGCCGCGGGGTCTTGAGGAACCCATATTTCATACCATTGCCGTCCCGCTTCGATGACATAGGTACGGGCACTCAAAACGGCTTTATTTGCTTCAAGGTATTGTTGGGCTTTTGGGTATTTTTTAATATCCACCGCTTGGCGTTTACCTTGCCTGATTTCGTGTGGGTAAAGGATTTGTTTGATGTGGTTAGCTTTAACAGGTTTGACCGATTTGAAGGGTTGACCCCAATGACGGGTGATTAGTGGGCATAGTAACTCCGGTACGCCGCTAGGCAGTTGCGCCCAATCATGGCGGATGAATACCTTGTCAGCCGTGGTTTTGACCCCAACCCGAATTTTGCCAATATCCCCAAACGTTCCCCAAGTATGGGACGTTACGGTATCCAACCATGCGTCGGTTGACTGCGATGCAACACGCCAAACCCCTTCCGGGCTGTCGCCATTATCGAGAGTGCCGTGTTTGATGTGAAAACAGCCGCCATTAGGCAGGGATACGATGCTGTTATTAGGGTTTGCGAGTGCTGACAATGCGTCTTCAGCATAGGTTGATGCAGGTTCTGTTGTCGCATAAATGGATGAAAAAGGGATGCTTTTATTATCAGATGCCGACTGTTGCATGGTATTAACCACCAATACCGCTGGCAGAACGGCGGCATCGAACAGTTTCGTATCACCCAAATCCCAAACATGTGTAATATCGAAACAAGACAGCAATGCTTGTCGGACAGACTGCCCAGATTTGGTCGTCATGAAGCGGTTGGAGGTGATAATTCCCGCTGTTCCTTGGGGGGCAAGTACCCTGGAAATGCCTAATAGAAAGGGGTAGTAAAGATCAACACGCCCCGTTAGACCAAACTGGTTTGCTAACAGTTGCGCCTGATCTGCGCCGATGATTTGTGTACGTACGTAAGGGGGATTGGCAATGATTAGATCAAAAGGTTGCAGCGGCATTTTTGTCGAAAATAGGTCTTGTTGCCGTCCCCAGTCAGTAACCAATGCCAAGAAATCACGTTTTTCCAGATTTAATTTAATATCAGGGTATTTGTGTTCCAGCCGCTGGCGGGTTTGGTGCAAGGCTGGCTGATGGGTGTCGAATGCAAATACTTCCACCCGTTGGCGCGTGGTTTCTGGCAATGTGTCTAACATGGCTTCTAGCAAGATGCCGTTGCCAACAGCGGGGTCAAGCAAGCGGATTTTGCCTTGATGAGAGGGAAGGTTAGCCGCTTGCAGTATCTGGGTTGCAACAAAATGGGCGAGCGTGGAGGGTGTGTAGGTCGCCCCTTCCGCTTTTTCAGCAGTAACGCTTGTATAGCGTGGAGCAGAAGCGGGTGTTTTAAAACTAAGCATTACAATTCTACCGAAAAATTAAGGAGTCACTCGAGAGGCATTACAGTCTAATCTACTCTATGAGGCTACCAATAGCTGGATATATGTATTGTTCCTTGGATTAGATGGTAGAGGATGGTTTCTCACCCACTCTCAAAATAATCTGTATCCACTTTCTTCACCTCGTAATACTCGACCACCGATACACCCACATTGTATTCCACCATCAACGCCGCGAGCTTCTCGCCATCAATCAGGATAATGCGTGAGTCAATCGAGCGGGCATATTCCTTAGCCTCACGGGAAAAGTTGGAGGTGGTCATGAAAATCCCTTTCTTCGCCCGCTGCCCCTGCAACGCACCAGCAAATTTCTGGATTTCCGGGCGACCCACCGTCGCTTCCCAACGTTTTGCCTGTATATACAGCACATCCACGCCCAAACGGTCTTCGTTGATAATGCCATCAATGCCACCGTCACCGCTTTTGCCAATGGCGCGACCCGCATCCTGACGGTTGCCGCCGTAGCCCATCTTGATTAGCAAATCGACCACCAGTTTTTCAAAGAAGGTCGGCGAGGCTTCTTTAACCGTTTCCAACACTTCTTGTTCAAGATTGCGGCATAACAAACGGTGTGCAGAGGCGAGGATGTCTTCGGGGGTATCGTCGAAAATGATGTCCGAATCCATGTCCAGCGTTTGTTCGCTCTCGGTTTTAGTGGGGTGACGGCGATTTTTAAATGCTTGGAATTCGGGGAATGCTGCCAGTGTGGCAATACGGATACTGTGCGGATTAGCATCAAGTAATTGCCGTCCACGTTGGGTAATCACAAAACAGCCACGGCGTGGTGAGTACAACGCCCCCGCTTGTTTGAGGTAGGAACGCGCCCACCCCACGCGATTGCCGAACACCGACTGCGTACCACTGGGCAAAATAGCGGTGCGTTCGGCTT
The DNA here is from genome assembly GCF_900107695.1 of Thiothrix caldifontis. Lineage (GTDB taxonomy): Bacteria > Pseudomonadota > Gammaproteobacteria > Thiotrichales > Thiotrichaceae > Thiothrix > Thiothrix caldifontis. The sequence goes on from NZ_FNQP01000011.1 coordinate 66,170, forward strand.
CGCTCAGTTTGAATTGTTCGGCAAGAGTGAGCGTCGCATCGCGCAATTTGTGTTCTTGCCCATTGGCAGCCAGTTGCAACAAAGGGCGCATCAAGGTTTGATAATCGGGTATCGGCATGGGTGGCACCAACAAAAACGCCGCTCTGAAATAAGCGGCGTTCGAGTATGACAAAACGTGTCGGGAAAGGCTATGCGCGTTTCACTAAACCAATCACAAACAACAGGATAACCGCACCAATTACTGCCCAAATCAAGGTTCCCAACAATGGGCCAACACCCAGATTAACGGATAACATGCCGCCAATGAATGTGCCGATAACCGAGCCAACTATCCCGACAATGATGTTACCGATTAAGCCAAAACCTGCACCTTTCATAATGATGCCAGCTAACCAGCCTGCGACCGCGCCAATACCCAACATAATCAGAATTTGAGTAATTTCCGCACCCATAAGTAGACTCCTTTTTAAACCGTGGTAAATTTATTTTTTGGCAATTGCCAAAAACAGTATAGGCACTAATTTAAAAATGGGTTATCTAATTGTATTTATTAGGACTATTAACGGTAGTGTTCACAGGATGAATGATAAGTTTACAGCGTGTGATGAGGTCATTAAGATGCCGCGTGCATTCATTTGCCGGTAAAGAAAGAGGTGTTGGCATGAGGCGTTTTGGATTGATGTTATGGCTGGCGGTGCAGGCAATGTTGGTGTCTGTCAGCGTGGATGCGGCTCCCGTCTTGGATGTACAAAATAGTTTGGTACTTCCCCCGCACACGGTGAACGGGGTCAAAATCAGTGAACTGTCTGGGTTGGCTTGGGATCAGGATGAGCAATTGCTCTATGCCATTTCTGACAAAGGCGCGGTTTTTCATTTTCGTCTTGATTTGCAAGGTAATCGCCTACAAGCAGCTAATGCGGTGTATGCAGCAAACCTTGTGGATAAGGAGGGTGAGCGTATCAAAAAAGGTCGCGGCGATTCCGAAGGCTTAACCCTGATGAATGCCAATAATGGCAAACGCGGTGATTCGCAATTGGTGATTGCGTTTGAGGGTGTACCACGCCTGATTCGGTTTACCCCGCAAGGCCGAGCCATCAATAACATCACCTTACCGGCGGTTCTGGACGATAGGCGTAACTATCGACACGGCAATCACGCGCTGGAGTCTGTTACGTTTCATCCGCGCTATGGCTTTATCACTGCCCCCGAAATGCCGCTTAGAGGTGAACCGCGCAATTTACATACGCTGTATTCTACCAAGGGGCAACAATGGTCATTTACGGCGTATCCTGCCAAAAACAGTGCGATCAGTGGGCTAGAAGTCTTGCCTGATGGTAATTTATTGGTAATGGAACGGGCATGGTCAGGATTTTTGAACCCCTTGGTCGTTAGTTTACGTTATCTGGACTTCAAGCAGTGCGCTAAAGATCCGGTATGTACACTGCAAGACTTGAAGGTTTTTTCCAACCATCTGCTGGTTGATAATTACGAAGGGCTAACCCATATTCAGGGCAATCAATATCTGATGGTCGGTGATGACGGCAATGAAGATTTTCTGCCGACGACGCTGACCTTGTTTACCCTTGATCTGGGGAAATAAGTAAATGAACAAAAGTCGTTCGCTGATGGTGTTTCTGTGGCTGTTGTTGGCAGTACTGTTGTTATGGGTGGCACAACCGGTGTGGATTCCCTGGTTGCAGGAGCCTTCGGGAGTAGTTCCCCGCCCGGTAATGGCACGTGGTGATTTGGCTGAAAATGAGCAAGCTACGATTGAGATTTTCGAGCGTAACAGCCCTTCGGTGGTTTATATCACGACAGTGGAGCGTGTGCTGAATGTGTGGAGTCGCAATGTGCGTGAAATTCCCCAAGGTACAGGAACCGGGTTTGTATGGGATAACACCGGACATATTGTAACCAATTACCATGTGGTGGAAGGTCATGATTCAGCCAAAATCCGCTTTGCTGATCAGCGGGTGTTTGAAGCGGCTGTGGTGGGGGTTAGCCCAGAGCATGATTTAGCCGTGTTGCGTTTGCAGGATATGGCAGATGCGCCACCACCGGTGCAAATTGGCAGTAGCAGTGACTTGCGGGTCGGGCAACACGTATTGGCGATTGGCAACCCATTTGGTCTCGACCATACCCTGACTGCTGGAATTATTTCAGCGTTACGTCGTTCTATTGATGGCGAGGAAGGGGGCAGTATGGATGGCTTGATTCAAACCGATGCTGCCATTAATCCCGGCAATTCGGGGGGGCCGTTGCTGGATAGTGCTGGGCGCTTGATTGGGGTGAATGTGGCGATTTATAGTCCATCCGGTGCGTCGGCTGGGATCGGTTTTGCGATTCCGGTGGATGTGGTGAATCGTGTGGTTCCCCGCTTGGTGAAAGAGGGGCGTTATACCCGACCCGTCTTGGGCGTGGCGTTGGATGACAGCATCAGTGAACGGATTAATGCTAAGTTGAATACAACTGGCGTTTTGGTGTTACAGGTGCAACCGAATACACCAGCGGCACAGGCGGGTATTCGAGGTACGCAATTGACTGTGCAAGATGAGCTAATTTTGGGGGATATTATTCAAGCTATTGATGGTAAAGCCATCGGTAATATCAATGAATTAAATAGCCTGCTGGATAACTATTCCCACAACAGCAAAGTACGGATTAGCTTACTGCGCCAAGGGCAGCAGCTTGAGGTGGATGTGGTGTTGTCATTGTTTCGTTAATGTTGGGGGGGCAAAGGCTGCGTAGAGCGCAGCCTTTGACATTTCAGGTAATATCAAGCTTCGTGATACAGCTTTCCGCCCATTTTTACGAATTCCACCGCTTTTTCCTGCATACCTTTTTGCTGTGCGGCGTAATCACGTACATCCTGCGTAATTTTCATTGAGCAGAAATGCGGGCCGCACATCGAACAGAAATGCGCCACTTTTGCAGAATCCTTCGGTAAGGTTTCATCGTGGTATTCACGCGCCCGATCCGGGTCTAGCCCCAGATTGAATTGGTCTTCCCAACGAAACTCAAAACGCGCTTTCGACATGGCGTTATCACGGACTTGTGCGCCCGGCCAACCTTTCGCCAGATCCGCCGCGTGCGCCGCAATTTTGTAGGTAATAATGCCGACGCGCACATCTTCCTTGTTCGGTAAACCCAAATGCTCTTTCGGGGTGACGTAGCACAACATTGCGCAACCGTACCAGCCGATATTTGCTGCACCAATTCCTGAGGTGATGTGGTCGTAACCAGGTGCGATGTCTGTAACCAGCGGCCCTAAGGTATAAAACGGTGCTTCAAAGCAATCCCGCAATTCCTTATCCATATTTTCTTTGACCATGTGCAACGGCACGTGACCGGGGCCTTCAATCATCACTTGTACATCGTGTTGCCACGCGATTTTGGTCAATTCGCCCAAGGTTTCGAGTTCAGCAAATTGCGCCGCGTCATTAGCATCCGCCGCAGAACCGGGGCGCAAGCCGTCACCCAGCGAGAAGCTCACGTCATAAGCTTTCATGATCTCGCAAATGTCTTCAAAATGGGTGTATAGGAAGTTTTCCTTGTGATGTGCCAAGCACCATTTCGCCATGATTGAACCACCGCGTGACACAATGCCAGTGAGGCGTTCCGCCGTCATTGGCACATACGCCAAACGCACACCTGCGTGGATGGTGAAATAATCCACGCCTTGTTCGGCTTGTTCAATGAGGGTGTCGCGGAAAATTTCCCATGTCAGCTCTTCAGCTTTGCCATTCACTTTTTCGAGTGCTTGGTAAATAGGAACTGTGCCGATAGGCATCGGCGCATTGCGCAGAATCCATTCACGGGTTTCGTGGATGTTTTTACCAGTGGATAAATCCATTAGGGTGTCGCCGCCCCAGCGTGCTGACCATGCCATTTTTTCGACTTCTTCTTCGATGGAGGAGGAAACTGCTGAGTTGCCGATATTGGTGTTGATTTTGACGCGGAAATTGCGCCCAATAATCATCGGTTCGAGTTCGGGGTGGTTGATATTGGCGGGGATAATCGCCCGGCCTTCCGCCACTTCTTTGCGCACGAATTCGGGGGTGACTTCCGCAGGCAAGTTTGCACCCCATGCTTGTCCACCGTGCTGGCGTAGCAATTTGCGGTAACGCGGGTCGGCTCGCAGTTCTTGTAAGCGCAGGTTTTCGCGGATGGCGACGTATTCCATCTCCGGTGTGATAATGCCTTGGCGGGCATAATGCATTTGCGAGACGTTTTTGCCTGCTTTAGCACGACGTGGGGCGCGAATGTGTGCAAAGCGCAGGTGTGCGAGTTTCGGGTCGTTTTGGCGAGTTAAACCGTATTCGGAAGTGGGGCCATTGAGTTGTTCGGTGTCATCGCGTTCCAAAATCCAGTTCAGGCGCACATCGGGGATGCCTTCCATTAGGTTGATGGTGACAGCCGGGTCGGTGAACGGGCCTGAGGTGTCGTAGACTGGAATCGGCGGATTTTCTTCCGCACCAAAGCTGGCGGCGGTTGAGTCTTGGTCAATTTCACGCATTCCCACGCGGATGTCGGCGCGTGAACCCTGCACGTAAACTTTACGGGAATTGGGGAAGGGTTTTGTCACTTCGCTGGATAGTTCAGCGGTTTTTTTTAGGAAAGCTGCGGGTATTGCGCTCATCATTCTTTGCTCCATGAAGGTTCGGGTAAAAACTCCACGGCAAGCGCTGGAGCCTCCCTACACCGGTATGATCCGTATCAGGTTCCAAGGGTATAATCTCAGCCTGTCAAGGCACCCCCGGCTCATCAGGCTGCACTGTAACAGATTCGTGGCTAATCAGGTATAACCCGACAAATTGTCGCAGGAATAACACACTTGATCGGTACTTTGCGTTTTCTAAATTTGTATTTTAGCAAAGTCTTATATTATGCTGCGACTTTTAGAGTGTTATGTAGGAGCTTATGCATGAACGATTTAGTAGCACGCACTTATTGTGCAGTGCCATCGGAAGTGCTCAAGGCGCTATTGTTTACGGGGATCGCAGGGGTTATTTTCCTGAGCATCGCGCGGCTGATGGGAGTGGAAATACCGTCTGCTTTGATTGTTGGACTGATTGGTTTTTTCTTTGTGGGGGCTATTTTAGCATCACATGGCTTGTCTATTTTACGTAAACCAGGACTCGTCTTGTTAGTGGGAACCGTGTCTATTGTCGCTGCTGTCCAGTTACAAGATGCTATATTGAATATTATCTGAGCACGCCTTATGCCTCGGCAATCCATTATTGTTGCCGAGGAACAGATGGGCTATGCCACATGATCACGCATGACCAATACATCACACTGTGTTGCTTTGACAACGGCATTAGCGGTTGAACCTAGAAACCCTAAAAATCCTTTCTTACCACTGTGAGCAATAACAATTAAGTCAATGTTTTTGTGTTGGGCAAACTCAAGAATGGTATCAGTCGCAAAGCCTTCTTTGATGGCTGGCTCAACACTCAACGGCAAGTTCAGTTGCTGAATGAGTGATTGCATTTGTTTTTCAGCATTTTCCCGTTGTTGATTGCGTAGTTCTTCATTCAACATCAGGCTGGTAGACTCACCAAAAGGTTCTATACCTAGCGGCACATCTTCGAGAACATGCAGCAGTGTCAATCGAGCATCGTACATTTCAGCTAACTCCCGTGCGCGTTGAACCACGTTGATACTGGAGTTTGAAAAATCAATGGGAGCAAGTAGGTGTTGATAGCGGTACATACTGAAACTCTCCTTTTTTGCTTCTATGCCTATTTATGATTTTAGTCTAGTTGAGAGCATATAGTGAGAGTTTGAGCTATACCTGTATTCTCTGATTTAGGTGTTGAAGGAGTATCTGTGTCCAAGTGGTTCGTGAATTGTGTGACTGATCTTCTCATCGCCTTTATTTTGGCAACGTTGTTGCTGTTTTATACTGCGGTGACTCACCCTGAGTTTTTCCCGCAACGTTTTTTCCACTATTGGGCGGTTGCGAAGCCTGAGTCGGTATCTACGGTTCCTGCACAGATTTCTGTGGTCACACAGGTGCAACCTTAATGCTTATCTGTTATGTTGCGCCCCAGAGCTGATCGGGCAATCGCTGTTTCCTGTGCAAGCAGGGGGTGGAGGAAAGTCCGGGCTCCATAGGGTAGAACGCCAGGTAACGCCTGGGCAGCGTGAGCTGACGGAAAGTGCAACAGAAAGTAAACCGCCTTTGAGTCCGCTTAAAGGTAAGGGTGAAAGGGTGCGGTAAGAGCGCACCGCATCGCTGGCAACAGTCGATGGCACGGCAAACCCCGTTCGGAGCAAGACCAAATAGGGATGCATTGGTGTGACCCGCACTGCATCCGGGTAGGTTGCTAGAGGTGTACGGCGACGTACATCCCAGATGAATGATTGTCCATGACAGAACCCGGCTTACAGATCAGCTCTATCTTTCTTTTTATTACGGCTATTTGATTCAAACATTAAAATAAAATAATGGCTCGTCATGCCTTAATTTATCACATTAGGGACCCAGTGTAATTTATTAAAAATAAATGGGTTTTCTCATTAGTGCCTTTGGCATTTGTTTTGTTTTTACCCCTCATTATCTTATTTAAAGTGATTTTTACGTGATTTTATTGACAGGGCTGTGATGTCTGCCTATATTCCTTCGTAAGTGGAAGAAAGTGGGGTAAAGTGGATTAATTTCCCATTTTGAGTGGAATCAGACAGCATGTTTCGTGGCATTTCTAGTATATCGATTGATCCAAAAGGCAGGTTCGCTATGCCTGCTAAGTATCGTGAAGATATTGTAGAAAATGCGGGTGGTCAGATCGTTATTACAGTTGATCACACGGATAAGTGCTTACTGGTTTACCCTATGGATCAGTGGCTTAAAGTAGAGAAAACCCTGATGTCATTACCCAATATGAATCGGCGGGTACGCAATATGCAACGCCTGATTTTAGGACACGCGGCTGAATTAGACCTTGATGCACAAGGGCGAGTGTTATTGCCGATTCCCTTGCGTGAGTATGCAGCTCTCGACAAGAGAGCTGTATTGGTTGGTCAGGCTAATAAACTTGAACTGTGGGATGCTGATATTTGGGATGCGGCTCGTGAGTCTTGGTTGCAGGAAGCGCAAGAAGATAGCGAAGCGAGTGAAATCCTGAATCAGGTTTCTATGTAATATCGACAAAAGGTGGTTGATTCTGTGTTGAAACACGACACGGTGCTATTGCAGGAAGCCGTAATGGCATTAAATGTCCAGGAATCAGGCTGTTATGTCGATGGTACGTATGGTCGAGGCGGTCATTCTGCCTTGATTTTGGAGAGTTTGGGTGCAAACGGACGTTTGATCGTCATTGATAAGGATCCTGTCGCGGTTGAGTACGCACATCAGCGTCATGCGAATGACCCTCGTGTATTTGTCTGGCATGGTTCTTTTCGTGATTTTCCTCAAGCGTTACACGTTGCTGGTGTTACTGAAAAAATTCAGGGTGTTTTATTGGATTTGGGGGTGTCTTCCCCGCAATTGGATGATGCAGAACGTGGTTTCAGTTTTATGCGAGAAGGGCAACTGGATATGCGGATGGATACTTCCAGAGGTGAAAGTGCTGCTCAGTGGTTAAATCATGCGGATGAATCGGAAATAGCGGATGTATTATGGCGTTACGGTGAGGAGCGTTTTTCTCGCCAAATTGCCAAGGAAATTGTCCGTGTCCGTGTACACAGTCCAATAGAAACCACTATACAGCTGGCTGACTTAATTGCCAATGTAGTACGTAAGCGTGAGCCAGGTAAAAACCCTGCGACCCGCAGTTTTCAAGCGATACGCATTAAAGTCAATCAGGAATTGGATGATGTTGAGGCATGTTTACAACAAGCTGTTGAGTGGCTCGCTCCCGCTGGACGTTTGGTTGTCATCAGTTTTCATTCGTTGGAAGATCGTATTGTCAAACATTTTCTGCGTGATGTTTGTTCTGTACCTAGCTTGCCGAAGGGGTTACCCGTAATACCAGTCTTTATCCAACCGCCGATGAGAATGATTGGTAAGGCACAGCGTCCATCAGATACAGAAGTGCAGGGGAATGTACGTTCCCGTAGTGCAATTATGCGGGTGGGAGAGCGTGTGGCATGAATCGAGGGGGCCTGCTGAGCGTGGCACTGTTATATGTGCTGGTCATCGCGATGGCGTTATTGATCGTTGTTAATCGTCATCACTCGCGCCAATTATTTGCTGAGTTACAAAAGCTGGAAAAAGAACGCGACGAACTGAGTGCTGATTGGAGTCGTTTAAAGTTAGAGCAAAGCACCTTGTTGAATCAAGTACATGTGGAAACCCGTTCTAAACAGGTATTGAATATGCAGAAACCCTCCGCTGACAACATCAAGGTTATACGCGAGTGAAGCGCAAAGTATTGAAGTCACCTGTGTTTCAGGGAAGACGTTTGTTCTTGATGTTAACCTTGTTAGTGGTAATCGGTATTTTAATGTTGCGGGCAGCATGGTTGGAAATATTCCAACAGGAATGGCTGCAACAGCAAGCAGACAAGCGTCAAATGCGCGTGGTTACGGTTCCTGCTTATCGGGGGATGATTACGGATCGTAATGGTGATCCTATGGCAATTAGTTCGCCCGTTTCCTCGCTGTGGTGCAATCCACAAGAATTATTGCAAGCAAGGGAAGCCTTGCGCAACGAATATGAGTTATCCCGTCAAGTGTCGGAGGCAACTGCTGGGGATACTGCTGCTGAGGAGAGTGAGGCTCAGGCATTGGCTTCGACTCGCTTTGCCCGCTTGGAGTCTGGTTTCCGTCAAATTGAAAAAGAACTGGGCATGGAAGAGGGTAGTTTGCCCGCCAAGTTAAAGGAAGCTAGTAGTAAGCAATTCTTCTATCTCGGTCGACAATTACCGTTAGAGGTGGCAGATGCCATCCTGGATCTGGATTTGCCGGGTGTTGCCGCGACGCGAGAATATCGCCGTTATTATCCATTAGCAGAAACGGCGGGTCATGTGGTGGGTATGACCAATGTGGACGGTAATGGCATTGAGGGTATTGAAAAAGCGCAAAATGACATTTTAGCAGGTAAAAATGGTCAGACGCGGGTAGTGCGTGACGCTAAAGGCAAGCTGGTTGAGAGCGTTATTAGTATGGAGGAAATGCAGCCTGGGCAGAATGTGCAATTGAGTATTGACCGCCGTATTCAATACCTTGCCTATAAAGAATTGAAAACCCAGGTGTCGCTATTGAATGCCAAAGCAGGTTCATTGATCGTGCTGGATGCGCATACCGGTGAAATTTTGGCGATGGCTAATGTGCCTTCCTTTAACCCGAACAACCGCAAAGAGTTGGAGCCGTATCTGTATCGTAACCGTGCGGTTACGGATAAATCCGAACCTGGTTCAACTATTAAGCCTTTAACGATTGCTGCGGCCTTAGAGGCACGAGTTTTGGGGGCTGATGTTGAAATTAATACGTCACCCGGGCAAATCAACTTTGGTAAATACAGCGTCAAGGATCCGAAAGATTATGGTTCTATCACGTTGTCAACGTTATTAGCTAAATCCAGTAACGTGGGTGCTAGTCGGGTGGCGTTGCTGATGGCTGCGCGTGATCAGTGGATGTTCCTCAATCGCGTGGGGTTTGGGCGTGTGCCGAATGCTGGTTTTTCAGGTGAAACAGCGGGGCAACTAACGGATTATACCAAGTGGGGTAAAGTTGATCGTGCTTCACATGGTTATGGATATGGCTTGTCTGCCAGTTTGTTGCAAACTACCCACGCTTATGCGCCATTTGCGGCTAATGGCGTGTTTATGCCAGCTTCCATTTATAAGCTCGATAAGCCCGGCTTAGGTCAACAGGTGATGAGTCCTGATACTGCCAGTGCCGTGTTGCGCATGATGGAAGCGGTGGTGCAAAAAGGCGGAACAGGTGAGAAAGCTATGGTAGATGGCTACCGTATTGCTGGTAAAACAGGTACCGCTTATAAATATATCGACGGCAAATACCAAAATGACCGCTATTTGACCAGTTTTATTGGGGTTGCACCGGCTAGCCGTCCACGTTTAGTGGTCGCTGTTCAGATTGATGAACCTCAGATTGATGATAGTGGCGGCCGTGCTGCAGCACCCGTTTTTTCCAAAGTCATGGCAGAATCACTACGCTTGCTTGATGTGCCTCCAGATAACCTGCCTAGTGAGCATCCGCCGATGCCGCAACCTGTAGCACCAGCCAATGTGGGAGGTGCTACATGAGCCATTCTGTATCCCTCCGCGCTTTATTAACCGGTTTGGTTGAATCCGTACCGGATATCGAGATTACGGGATTGACTTTGGATAATCGCCAAGTTCAACCCGGCATGGCGTTTGTGGCTTTGCGTGGCACGCGCCAACATGGTTTGGATTATGCTGAAGCGGCTGTCCGTGCTGGGGCGAGTGTCGTGCTTTACGAGCCGGAAATAGGTTTACAGCCACCAGTTTTGTCGGTTGACGCGGTGTCTGTCCCTGCTTTGAGGGAACATTTAGGGACACTCGCCGACCGTTTTAATGCGAATCCCAGTGCCGGGTTGTTCATGGTGGGGGTGACTGGTACTGATGGTAAAACGTCAGTAAGCCATTTCGTTGCCGAAGCATTGAATACTGACCCTGTGCAGCCAACAGCAGTTATTGGAACGTTAGGCATTGGTGTGCCGGGAGCTTTACAGCCTGCAACACATACCACGCCTGATGCGCTCACGGTTCACCACTTGTTACGCCGTTTGCATGACGATGGTTTTACTGCTGTTGCGATGGAAGTGTCTTCGCACGCGCTGGATCAGGGGCGGGTCAATGGTATCCGCTTTAATGTGGCGGTTTTGACCAACTTGACCCGCGATCATCTGGATTATCACGGCACTGTGGAAGCTTATGCTGAAGCTAAGCGTAAATTGTTTCATTGGCCGGATTTGCAAGCGGTCGTGTTGAATCTGGATGATGCTTTTGGGCAACGCTTAGCAGCCGAGTTATCCGAAAAACAGGTGCGTGTCATCGGTTATGGCGTGGGCAATGCGGCTGATTATCCGACGGGAACCTTGGTTGCAACAGAACCTGTATTTGATCACAGCGGGATCCGTGCCAAGGTGTCGAACGGGCAGGAAGCGGGGGTATTGCAAGCACCGGTGTTAGGGCAATTCAACTTGCATAACGTGCTGGCAGCTTTGGGGGTCTTGTTGGCAAAAGGCTTAGCATTGTCGGATGCTTTGCAACGCTTGCAACACGTACAGGTTGTGCCGGGGCGCATGGAGCGGGTCGGTGCAGATGCAGGCAGACTGGTGGTGGTGGACTACGCACATACACCCGGCGCATTGCAGCAGGTATTAACGGCGGTGCGGGTGCATACCCGTGGGCGTTTGCTGTGTGTGTTTGGCTGTGGCGGCGACCGTGATCGCGGAAAACGACCATTAATGGCAAAAATAGCCGAATCTGATGCTGACGTGGTGATCGTAACCGACGATAATCCGCGCTCTGAAAATCCGCAGCAGATATTTGAGGACATTATGCAAGGCTTCCACAATAAAACGGGCGTGACCTTTGAGCACGACCGTACTAAAGCGATTCGCCTCGCCATTGGGCAAGCACAGCCCGGCGATACCGTATTGATTGCAGGCAAAGGCCATGAAACCGTACAGATTTTAGCGCATGGCACGGTGCCATTTGATGACCGCATTCAAGCAGCACTGGCGTTGCAGGAGTGTGGCGCATGACGTGGTTGAGTCTTGCTGAGATTGCTGAACTGACGGGTGGAACGCTGCATGGTCAGAATGTGGCGATTGAGCGTGTGGAGCGCGACTCACGGCAAGTGCAAAGCGGTGATTTATTCCTTGCTCTGAGGGGGGAGCGGTTTGATGCCCACGACTTTGTGCCACAGGTGGCAGGCAAAGTCAGTGGTGCATTGGTTTCCCGCTTAATCGACGCTGCTATTCCTCAGGTAGTAGTGGACGATGTGCGCTTGGCATTGGGAAGCTTAGCGGCGGCATGGCGACAAACGTTTACTCTGCCTTTGATCGGGTTGACCGGTAGCAATGGCAAAACCACCGTAAAAGAAATGCTGACAGCTATCTTGTCATTACAGGGTGACACTTTAGCGACGGCGGGTAATCTCAATAATGATATTGGAATGCCGCTGACGTTATTGGGTTTGCGCCAGCAACACGCGTTTGCTGTGATTGAAATGGGCATGAGCCATTTTGGTGAAATTGATTATTTGGCTCGTATCGCCCGCCCGGATGTTGCCATTATTAACAATGCCGGTGCTGCCCATTTGGAGGGTGTCGGTGATCTTGCCGGTGTGGCACGCGCTAAAGGTGAAATTTTCAATGGTTTGTCAGCAAACGGTGTTGCCATTCTGAATGCCGATGATGCGTATGTGGATTATTGGCTCGGTCTGAATACCGGTAGGCGGATAATGACCTTTGGTCTGAATAACCCAGCGGATGTGCAGGGCAGTGTCGCTGGCAATCAGTTGCACATTACCGCTAACGGGAAAGCGGTCGCCGTTAGTTTGCCGTTATTGGGGCGGCATAATCAGATGAATGCATTGGCAGCGGCGACTGCGGCACTGGCGTTGGGCGTGTCATTGGATACCGTGCAGCGTGGTTTGGAATCCTTGCAAGCGGTCAAGGGGCGCTTATGCCCGAAAGCGGGTGCGCATGGCGGTTTGGTGATTGACGATACGTACAATGCCAATCCGAGTTCTACAGCGGCGGCAGTGGCGGTATTGGCAGGAATGCAGGGCAGAAGGGTGTTGGTCTTGGGGGATATGGGCGAATTGGGCGCGAATGGAGTGGCATTACATGCCGGTATTGGTCAGCAGGCGGCGCAAGCCGGAATTGATGCTTTGTATACTTTAGGCACGTTGAGTGCGCACGCGAGTGCAGCGTTTGGTAAGGCAGGCTATGCTTTTAGTGAACTGGATGCGTTACTGGATGCGTTACAGGCGGCATTGCAGCCGGATACAACGCTGTTGGTGAAAGGTTCGCGTTCGGCACGGATGGAACGGGTGGTGGATGCATTGACAGTCGCGGCTGTCCAGGAGGTCGCGTAATGTTGGTTTGGTTGTTTGATTTCCTGAGTGATTTTTACCGTGGTTTTAATGTATTTCAATATTTAACCTTGCGGGCTATTTTGGGTTTATTGACGGCGTTGTTCATTGCATTGTGGACAGGGCCGCGCATGATTCGGGCGCTGACTCGCTTAAAAATTGGGCAATATATTCGTGAAGATGGCCCCCAGCACCAAATGAAGGCGGGTACGCCCACCATGGGCGGGGTGATGATTATTCTGGCTATTGGCGTTGCCACCTTGTTGTGGGCGGATTTGAGCAATCATTATGTGTGGGTGGTATTGCTGGTAACGCTGGGGTTTGGTTTGGTAGGTGGTTTGGATGATTACATCAAACTCAAGCAGCGTCGTAATTTGGGCTTGACCGCTAAGCAAAAATACGTGGGCTTGAGCTTGATTGGGTTTGCCGCCGCCTTTTATTTGTTTTTCACCGCAGCGACTCCGGTGGAAACGACGTTTTTCTTGCCGGTATTCAAAGATGCACATTGGCAGATGGGCTGGTTATTCATTCCTTGGGTGTATTTGGTGGTGGTGGGTTCGAGTAATGCGGTGAACCTGACTGATGGTTTGGATGGCTTGGCGATTATGCCGACCATTATGGTGGCTGGTGGTTTGGCAATTTTTGCTTATGTGAGCGGACATGCCACGATTTCACAGTATTTGGGAGTGCCACGGATTCCCGGTGCAGGTGAGTTAGTGGTGTTCTGTGCGGCAATATTCGGTGCTGGTTTGGGTTTCTTGTGGTTTAACACGTACCCCGCGCAAGTGTTCATGGGCGATGTCGGCGCATTGGCACTGGGGGCGGCACTTGGCATCGTCGCGGTGGTGGTGCGTCAGGAAATCGTTTTGGCAATTATGGGCGGAATTTTTGTGTTAGAAACCCTCTCGGTTATTATGCAAGTAGGCTATTTTAAAGCGACGAGTGGCAAGCGGATTTTCCGCATGGCTCCTTTGCACCACCATTATGAGAAAAAAGGTTGGCCCGAACCACGGGTCATTGTCCGTTTTTGGATTGTTACCGTAATTCTAGTGATGATCGGTTTGGCAACCTTGAAGATTCGTTAAGGCAATGAGTGACGCTGGTATGACAATGCAAATGCACAATTGGGATACGCTGGTGGTTGGCTTAGGCCAGACCGGGTTATCGGTTGCGCGGCATTTGCAGGCGCGTGGGGTGGCGTTTGCGGTGGTGGATAGCCGTGCTAATCCGCCGGGTAAGGCTGAGTTGCTGGCAGAGTTTCCACAAACGCCTTACCACTTTGGGGCATTTGCTGAGGCCGCTGCTTGGTTTGCCAGTGCAACTACCTTGGTGGTCAGCCCCGGTATTGCGATTGCGACCCCGGAAATCCATGCCGCTGGTGAACGCGGTGCGGCAATCATTGGTGACATTGAGTTGTTTGTGCGCGAAGCCCCAGCTCCCGTGATTGCGATTACCGGCTCTAACGGCAAAAGCAGTGTTACCACGCTGGTGGATTTAATGGCGCAAAAAGCCGGAATGAAGTCTTACGCAGGCGGCAATCTGGGCTACGCTGCGCTGGATTTGCTGGCACAGCCGACGCCGGATTTGTATGTGATGGAACTTTCCAGCTTTCAATTGGAAACCACCCAGTCGCTACGCGCCGTTTCAGCCGTGGTATTAAATGTCAGCGAAGATCACATGGACAGATACCCCAGCTTTGCTGATTATGCCGCCGCCAAGCAAGTTGCGTACCAACATTGTGGATGTGCGGTAGTAAATCGTGACGATGCGGTGGTAATGGCGATGCTGGCAGACTTGACGGACGCTGAGCGCAGTCGAAGCGTCAGTTTTGGCTTGGATATTCCGACAGACGGTCAATACGGTCTGCGTGAACACGCGGGTAAACGCTGGTTAGCCAAGGGTGAAACCCTGTTGCTGGTGGTGGATGAATTGAAATTGCCGGGTGAGCACAATTACGCGAATGCACTGGCAGCGTTGGCGTTGGGCGAGGCAGCCGGTATTCCGCTAGACGGTATGTTGGCGGCTTTGCGTGAGTTCAGCGGCTTGGCACATCGCACCCAGTGGGTTCGCGAACGCGCTGGGGTGAATTGGTATAACGATTCCAAAGGCACGAATGTTGGCGCGACGCTGGCGGCCTTAGCAGGTTTGCCCGGCAAAACCGTGTTGATTGCGGGTGGGCAGGGCAAAGGGGCAGATTTTTCGCCCTTGCGTGCGGTGGCAATGGCAAAAGCACGGGCGCTGGTGTTGATTGGTGAGGATCGCAATAAAATTGCTGATGTGGTGGAAGGTTACGCCCCGTATGTGTTTGCGCATGATATGGCGGATGCTGTGGCTATTGCAGCAGCGTTGGCGCAAGCGGGGGATAACGTGCTGCTGTCACCGGCTTGTGCGAGTTTTGATATGTTCAAAAGCTATGTGCATCGCGGTGACGTGTTTACTGCGGAAGTCAGGAGCTTGCCATGATTAAACTGCCTAGCTTGATGCTGGATACCCCGACCGACAATTTTTGGTCACGTTATGTGGATCGTGATTTGCTGATTGCGTTGCTGGCTATCATCGGTATCGGGATTGTAATGTTGGCATCGGCGTCGTTATGGGTGGCAGAAAAACAGTACAACGACCCGTATTTTTACCTGCAACGCCAAGCGTTCTATCTGGCGATTGGGGTGGTGTTGGCGCTGGGGATGTATCAAATTCGGGTGGATTTCTGGCAGCAATTAGGGGTGCGTCTATTGCCGCTGGTGCTAGTGTTGTTGGTGTTGGTGCTGATCCCCGGTATTGGCAAGGAAGTGAATGGTAGTCGGCGTTGGCTAAATCTGGGTTTCATGGCGATACAGGTGTCGGAGCTGGCGAAACTGATTATGTTGCTGTACCTGTCAGGTTACTTGATTCGCCACGGGAAAAGCTTGGCAACGTCGCCGTCTTATCAGCCCTTATTGATTCCTTTGGTGGTGTTGGGGGTCACGGGTGGTTTGTTATTGCTGGAGCCGGATTTTGGGTCGACGATTGTTATTTTCGTCACGGGTTTGTCGTTGCTGTTTTTGGGGGGGGTGCCGCTGCAACGGCTGGGTATCCTGATTGGTGGCGCGATTTTGGTAATGATTCCGGTGTCGATGATGGGCTATCGCGGTGCGCGTTGGGATGCCTTGATGAACCCGTGGGCGCACGAAGCCGACAAGGGGTATCAGACGGTTCATGCGCTGATGGCGATTGGTGACGGAGGTTGGTTTGGCAACGGCTTGGGTGGCGGTATCCAGAAGTTGTTTTACCTGCCGGAAGCGCACAACGATTTTATTTTCTCAATATTGGCGGAAGAGTTCGGCTTTATCGGCATGTTGGTGGTGCTGAGTTTGTACGGTTGGCTGGTGTTACGTGCGTTTGTGATCGGCTTTCAGGCAGATAAAGCGGGTAAGCATTTTGGTGCGTATGTGGCTTATGGGATCGGGTTTTGGATGGGGTTTCAGGTCATCCTGCATATTGGGGTGAATTTGGCGGTATTGCCCCCTAAAGGTTTGACCTTGCCGTTGATGAGTTATGGCGGGAGCAGTTTATTGGTCACGTTGATGGCAATGGCTTTATTGATGCGGGTGCATCGTGAAACCCAGTTGGTGCAGTTTGGTTTACCAGAAGTGCGTGCGCCCAAACCACCCAAAGCGCGAGCGATTCGGAGGACTACCCGTGGCGAGTAAACAGCAGCGTCCGATTATGATTACCGCAGGTGGCACGGGTGGGCATGTTTACCCCGGTCTGGCGGTGGCGCGTGCCTTGATCGCCCAAGGGATTCCCGTGGTGTGGATGGGAACACGCAAAGGATTGGAAGCACGCGTGATTCCCGAAGCCGGTATCGAGATGGCGTGGTTGGATGTCAGTGCCTTGCGTGGCAAAGGCTTGCGGGCATTGTTGTTAGCGCCAGTGAATCTGGTGCGGGCGTTGTGGCAGGCGCTGCAAATCGTGCGCAAACATCAGCCCGCTGCGGTATTAGGCATGGGCGGATTTGTGGCAGGTCCCGGTGGCTTGATGGCGGCGTTGCTGGGCAAGCCGGTAGTGATTCATGAGCAGAATGCCGTCGCAGGTTTAACCAATAAGCTGTTATCCCGCGTTAGTCGGCGGGTGTTGGAAGGTTTCCCTGGCACGTTTACTGCGAGCCAAAAGGTGATGGCAACCGGCAATCCGGTGCGTTTGGACATTGCCAGTTTGCCCGTCCCGCTGGAGCGCTTGGTTGATCGTGACGATGAGCCGGTACACGTATTAGTGGTCGGTGGCAGTCTGGGGGCGCAAGCGCTGAACCAGATGATTCCACAAGCGTTGGCGCAATTGGATGCGGCAATTCGCCCGGTAGTACGTCACCAAGCTGGCGTGAAAAACATTGACGATGCTCGCCACCAATACGCTGCCGCCGGTGTTGAAGCAGACGTGATGCCGTTCATTGAGGACATGGCGGAAGCGTATGCATGGGCGGATTTGGTGATTTGCCGTGCCGGTGCGCTCACCATTGCCGAATTGGCAGCGGCAGGTGTGGCGGCAGTGTTAGTGCCTTACCCACACGCGGTGGATGATCACCAGACCGCGAACGGCAATTACTTGGCGGAAAACGGCGCGGCATTATTGATTCAGCAGCGCGATTTAACCCCAGAAAAACTCGCGGGCGTATTAAAAGAGTTGTGTACGGATCGCGCCCGTTTACGGCAAATGAGCATCGCGTCGCGCACCTTGGCGAAGCCTCATGCAACGGCACAAGTGGCGGCGATTTGTGCCGCTTACGCCGGTTATGATTTCGATAATTCAGCAGGAAAACAACAATGAAAATAGGCAATGACGATCTGGCTCGCAAACGCATTAATCGGCTGCATTTCATCGGTATCGGTGGTGCGGGGATGGGCGGTATTGCTGAGGTGGTCGCCAATTTGGGCTATCAGGTATCCGGTTCGGATGTGGCAGAGGGCGCGATGACCCGCCGCCTGCAATCGTTGGGGATTACGGTTTACAAAGGTCATGCAGCGGAAAACGTTGCGGGTGCGGACGTAATCGTGGTATCGACCGCGATCGATGCGGCTAACCCTGAAATCGTGGCGGCGCGTGAAAAACGTTTGCCGATTGTGCGCCGTGCGGAAATGTTGGCGGAACTGATGCGTTTCCGGCAGGGCATTGCGGTGGCAGGTACGCACGGTAAAACCACGACGACCAGTCTGACCACGAGTTTGCTGGTGGAAGGTGGGATGGATCCGACCTACGTGATCGGTGGCAAGCTGAACAGTTCCGCGAGTAATTCCAAACTCGGCACGGGTGAATATCTGGTGGCGGAGGCGGATGAAAGCGATGCGTCATTCCTGCATCTGCAACCGATGATTGCGGTGGTCACGAATATCGACGAAGACCACATGTCGACGTATGGCAACGATTTCAATAAGTTGAAGCAAACGTTTGTGGAGTTTTTGCACCACTTGCCGTTCTACGGGCTGGCGGTGTTGTGTGTGGATGATGAATACGTGCGTGAAATCATGCCGGACGTTAGGCGACCGATTGTCACCTACGGCATTGATCAGGAAGCGGATGTGCGGGCGACGAATCTGCGCTTTGAGGGTACACAAAGCTATTTCACGGTGCATTGCGTCAAAGGTAATCGCACCTTGGACATCGTGCTGAATTTGCCGGGGCGTCATAACGTCTTGAATGCACTGGCGGCGATTGCGATTGCGGCGGAATTGGATGTGTCGGATCAAGCCATTATGGATGGTTTGCGCAAATTTGACGGGGTGGGGCGGCGTTTCCAGCAATACGGTGACATTACTTTCGCGCCGGGTAAGCAGGCAACCTTGGTCGATGATTACGGGCATCACCCGCGTGAAATGAAAGCGACACTGGAGGCAGTGCGCAATGCCTGGCCGACGCGGCGTTTGGTGCAGGTGTTTCAACCGCACCGTTACACCCGTACCCGCGATTTGTTTGAAGATTTTGCGCAAGTGTTGTCGGAAACCGATGTGCTGGTGTTGATGGATGTGTACCCCGCCAGCGAACAGCCGATTCCGGGTGCGGATGGGCGGGCGTTGGCACGGGCGATTCGTATCCGTGGCAAGGTTGACCCGATTTTTGTGACTGACGTGGAAGATGTACCGGGCGTGTTAAAGCATGTATTGCAGGATGGCGATGTGATTCTGACCCAAGGCGCGGGTAGCGTGGGCGCATTAGCCGCGAGCTTGCCCGAAAAACTGATGCTGAAGCCGGAGGGTGGTGCATGAGTCAGAACCTAGCCGCTAAATTCGGCAAAGTCGCGGTGTTATACGGTGGTTGGGCAGCCGAACGCCCGATTTCGCTGAAAAGTGGTGCGGCAGTGCTGGCAGGCTTGCAAGCCAGTGGCGTGGATGCGCACGGTATTGATGTTGACCGTAACATTATTAAGACGCTTCAAGACGGTGGCTTTGATCGGGTATTTAATATTCTGCACGGCGCGGGCGGCGAAGATGGCGTGTTGCAAGGTGCGCTGGAAATTTTGGGTCTGCCTTACACCGGTTGTGGGGTAATGGCTGCGGCGATCAGCATGGATAAGCTCATGACCAAGCGGGTGTGGGCAGGTGCGGGGTTGCCGACGCCAGCGTATCGGGTGCTGACGGCGGCTACCGATTTTGAGGCAGTGGTTGCCGAGCTAGGCTTGCCCTTGATGGTGAAACCGGCGACGGAAGGTTCCAGCATTGGGATGAGCAAAGTGAAAGCGGCGGCGGATTTGGCGGGTGCTTATCACAAAGCCGCTGAATGCAGCGCGGTGGTGATTGCTGAGCAGTGGATAACCGGTGCGGAATATACCGCCGGAATCGTTGCTGGCGAATCATTGCCGCTGATTCGCTTGGAAGTGCCGGGTGAGTTTTACGATTACGAGGCGAAATATGTCTCGGATGATACCCATTATTTTTGCCCCTGTGGTTTAGATGCCGCAGAAGAAAGCGCCATGCAAGTGCTGGCACAGCAAGCCTTTGCAGCGGTTGGCGGGCGTGGCTGGGGTCGGGTTGACCTGATGCGGGATGCCCAAGGCAAAGCATGGCTGATCGAAGTCAATACAAACCCCGGTATGACGGATCACAGTTTGGTGCCAATGGGCGCTCGCGCGATTGGAATGGATTTTAACGCGCTGGTTGTGCGCATTTTGGAGACGACATTGTAATGGCAACACCACGCCGCAACACGGTTAAACGGACTCGCACAAGTTTCAGTTTCACTGAGATTTCACCGGGTCTGTTGAGGTTAGTGGCGGTGTTGGTGTTAGGGCTAATGCTGTTAGCGGGAGTGCTGGGAGTAAGAGCCATGCTCAATAACCCAGAAAACCTGCCCATTAGTCGGATTGATCTACAAGGCGAGAGGAAGTTCATCAAAGATGCAGAGTTACAGGCGGTTATTGGAAAATACCAACAGACCAACCTATACCTGCTTGATGTGAATGCATTAGAGACTGATTTGAAAACACTACCTTGGGTACGGGCTGTTACCTTGCGTAAAGCGTGGCCTGATCAGTTGATTGTGGGGATTGAGGAACAGCATCCTGTCGCCTTGTGGGGGCGTGAGCGCTTAATGAATAAGTACGGTGAATTATTTGCCGCTGATTTGTCTTCTATACGTGGCTTGTTGCCGACCTTGTACAGTCCTGAAGATAAAGGGCGTGAAATCGCTGAACGTTATTTGCAGGTCAAGGAATGGCTGAAAGATTTGCCATTGGAAATTTCGGAGTTGACCGAAGATGAAAGCGGTTCATGGCGCTTAAAGATTAAAGATGGCCCAGAAATTATGATTGGTAGCGAAGATCAAGAACGCCGGATACAACGGTTCAGGGTTGGTTTCCAGCAAGAGTTAGCCAAAAAACTAGCGAATGTACGGCGAGTAGATTTGCGTTATACCAATGGTTTTGCAGTGGAATGGAAAAAATCCCCAGTCGGCTCGCGGGATTCAACGAACGGAGTCGCAGGAGTGAGTGATGTCAAAAAAAGATCATAACGTGATTGTAGCGCTGGATCTGGGAACCTCGAAAGTGGTTGCTTTGGTTGGTGAAATCAATGACGCTGGACGTTTGGAGATTATTGGTATCGGTTCATACCCATCACGGGGGATGAAAAAAGGTGTGGTGGTCAATATTGAATCCACCATTCAGTCGATTCAGCGTGCAGTGGAAGAAGCCGAATTGATGGCGGGTATCCAAATCCGCTCCGTATATGTGGGTATTGCCGGTAGTCATGTTCGTAGCCTGAACTCCCATGGCATTGTGGCTATTAAGGATAAAGAAGTCACCGTAAGCGATGTTGAGCGGGTGATGGATGCGGCGCGTGCAGTGGCTGTCCCTGCTGACCAACGGATTTTGCATGTGTTGCCGCAGGAATATGTGATCGACCAGCAAGAAGGTATTCGTGAACCGATTGGTATGTCCGGGGTGCGTTTGGAGGCACGGGTGCATCTGGTGACGGCAGCGCATAGTGCGGCACAGAATTTAGTCAAATGTGTGGAGCGTTGCGGTTTACACGTTGAAGACATCATTCTGGAACAAGTTGCCTCCAGCTATGCGGTGTTGGAAGAAGATGAAAAAGAACTGGGTGTATGCCTCGTTGACATCGGTGGCGGGACTAGCGACATTGCGGTGTTCATGAATGGTTCAATTCATCACACTGCCGTCATTCCTATTGCGGGTGATCAAGTCACCAATGACATTGCGGTAGCGGTCAGAACCCCGACGCAACACGCAGAAGAGATTAAGATTAAACACGGTCGGGCTTTACGCCAGCTTGTCGATGAGGATGAGTTGATTGAAGTGCCGGGCGTTGGGGAACGTGAGCCACGTAGTCTGTCAGTGCAGGCATTGGCGTCCGTGATCGAACCCCGTTATGAAGAATTGTTTTCACTCGTGCTTCAGGAATTGCGTCGTAGCGGTTATGAAGAACGAATTGGTGCAGGTATCGTGCTGACAGGCGGCTCTTCCAAAATGCGGGGAGTACGCGAGTTAGCTGAAGAAGTGTTCCATATGCCGGTTAGGATTGGAATGCCTCGGAATATCGGTGGCTTGCGTGGTGAAGTCGAAAATCCTATCCATTCCACTGGGGTAGGGCTACTGCTGTACGGGATGGCACAGCAGGCATATGGCACCAAGCGCACTTATCCTACTCCCGGCGTTATGTCGACGGAAGATGGCTGGTGGGATCGCTTGAAAAGCTGGTTTAACGGTAATTTTTAACAGTCGGAGAGTACGGGCATGTTTGAATTAATGGATAGTGCAGCCAAAGGTGCTGCAATCAAAGTAATTGGTGTCGGCGGCGGCGGTGGCAATGCGGTCAAGCACATGCTGGCATCCGGTATCGAAGGTGTTGAATACATTTGTGCGAATACTGATTCCCAAGCATTAGCTGGGATTGGCGTCAAAAGTGTCCTGCAATTGGGTACTTCCTTGACCAAAGGTCTGGGTGCGGGCGCAAACCCTGAAATTGGGCGCGAAGCTGCCATCGAAGACCGTGAACGCATCAAAGAATTGGTGAGCGGTACGGATATGTTGTTCATCACTGCTGGTATGGGTGGTGGTACAGGGACAGGTGCTGCGCCAGTCATTGCTGAAATTGCACGTGACATGGGAATTTTGACCGTTGCGGTGGTGACCCGTCCCTTCTTGATGGAAGGTTCACGTCGCAAGAAGTCTGCGGATGCAGGTATTACCGAGTTGCACAAGCATGTTGACTCCCTGATTACCATTCCTAACCAGAAATTGCTGACTTCATTGGGTAAGAACGTCTCTTTGCTATCCGCTTTTGAAGCAGCGAATGATGTGTTGCTGAAAGCAGTACAAGGTATTGCGGAACTCATCACTAATCCGGGGTTGATCAACGTTGACTTTGCTGACGTGCGTGCAGTCATGATGAACGGCGGTGTTACCATGATGGGGTCAGGCGAAGCACAAGGTGAAGACCGTGCTTCCAAAGCGGCGCAAATGGCAATTTCCAGCCCACTGTTGGAAGACATCCGTTTGGATGGCTCTCACGGTATTCTGGTTAGCATTAGTGGTGGTTTGGATATGACCATGCACGAGTTTGAAGAAGTGGGGTCTGTCGTGGGGCAGTTTGCCGCAGATGATGCCAATGTGATCATAGGTACAACATTGAATCCGGAGTTGGGCGACAAGATTCGTGTCACGATCGTTGCAACGGGGTTGGAAGAAGGCGGTTTGACAGCAGCACGCCCGGCCTTGTCAGTGGTTGGTCAACAACCTGCAAGAGGTGTAGACCGTCATGCTCAACAGCAGGCAGCGGTAAACGAGCAGCGCAATCGTGTGCGTGAGCTACCGCCTGTGGTACTAGCGCAGGATGTGCCTGGCGTCCGTGGTTCTTATGGTGCGGTTCGCGATACCCCAACATATATCCGTAATGGCAGCGAAAGTAGCTTAGACATTCCTGCTTTTCTGCGTAAGCAAGCTGATTAATAATTATACTGTTTCGTTGGACAGTCGACATGCCCGTCGATGCATTGGAGCAAATGCTCCAATGCCAATGGGGGTGTCAATGGTTTGTTATTTGAGAAGATAATGTTTACGTAAGTCGATTTTGGGCAATTTCGTGTATTTGAGGAAACTTGTTCAGACTCTAATAAGTCAAATCGACTAGAATTCGCGGATTCTAAAAAATAACACGCCAACAACGAAAGGGAGTATACCTTGTTAAGGCAACGGACATTGAAAGCAACGGTATCGACTATCGGTATCGGCTTACACTCTGGTAAAAAAGTCTCCATGACTTTACGCCCAGCATCTTCCAATACTGGCATTGTGTTTCGCCGGGTTGATATGAATCCGCCCGCGCTGATTGAGCTTCACCCTGAGCGGGTGGGTGAGACCATGCTTTGCACCGCTTTGATTGCTGACGATGCAAAAGTCGCTACGGTCGAGCATTTGTTATCCGCATTGGCAGGTTTAGGAATAGATAATCTCTATGTGGATTTAGATGCCGCAGAAATTCCTATCATGGATGGCAGTGCGGCTCCTTTTCTATACCTACTGTTGTCTACAGGTATTGAAGAACTCAAAGCGCCTAAGCGTTTTATCCGTATCAAAAAGCCGCTTGAAGCTAGCCGAAGTAATGCTTGGGCGAAATTACTACCGTATGCTGGTTTTAAAGCCAGCTTTGAAATTGAATTTGATCACCCTGCTGTTAGTTCTACCGCGCAAGCTTTGGAAATCGACTTTTCTCGGCAAGCTTATGCGAGTGAGATTGCCCGTGCCCGTACCTTTGGGTTTATGCGTGACGTAGAAATGCTGCGTTCCCGTAATCTGGGTTTAGGTGGTAGTCTGGAAAACGCCATTGTACTGGATGAGTTTCGTGTACTGAATCAGGATGGCCTGCGTTATCGCGATGAGTTTATCCGTCACAAAATCCTTGATGCGATTGGTGACTTGTATACATTAGGGCATGGCATCATTGGTTATTATCAGGGGCATAAATCAGGTCATGCTATCAATAACTTACTGGTACGTGAGTTACTTCAGCAGCAGGATGCTTGGGAAATGGTTACGCTGGACGAAAAACAAAGAGAACAAGCCATTTTTGCGGATAACTATGCCTTCGGCGGGATTTGAACTATCAAGGTCGTGAGTGGCTAGCTGTTTGTGCAAGTTGCTGGACGGCGGCTCGAAGTTCTTTATCATCAATACCTTGGGCGATGCTTTGCATGATAATTGAAGCATTGTTTGAGAGTCTAAAATTGCCTGTCTTTTGCTCAACACTTGCAAGATGTAAGCCGATCACCTTAATATCAATGCCGCGAATGTTAGTGTTTAAGCATTTGCTTAAATGTTTGCTGAGTAAGTGCTGCTGAAAGCGGGCTTGCGTAGCAAAATGAGGGTCGTCGGTTAGGAGTGTTATACGTTGGTTTTTTAACAAAGGCCAAAAGTGGTTTTCTACAGGAACAGAAAAGAAGCACGCAATTTCTGCCGTGAGTTGGTCAAGCTGATACAATTTCTCATCAAACCCCTTGCTAATCAGTTGATTAATTTTTTTCATCATGGTTGTGCTCCCCGAAATCCACAATCTTCTACTATAAACGCTATAGTCGCATTTTTTTAGCTAGTGAGGAATCCAAGAGATTTACTATCATGCAGGTAATCTGTCTTAGTGATGACGGCACACGCCGTAGATCGTTTATGTTACACCCCTGGAAACACCTGATTATCCCCGCAGGCATCGTTGCTTTGCTGGTGGTAGGGCTTTCCGTTAACCAAATGCTGGGTCTTTACCAACTCGATGCTACGCCGCCGAATGCTGAAGTGTCTGAAAATGATGCGAGCAAACTGTTATCTGCTCTGGAGCAGCAAATTTCTACGGTTGACCAGATTAAGAAAGCCTACGCTAACTATACTGTCGATGTGGATACATTATCGGTGCGTTTAGGTACATTGGAAGCAGAAATCGCACGTTTGAATGCTTTGGCAAAACGTGTTGCGAATAAAGCCAAACTTGATCCCCAGGAATTCTCGCTGGATACCAAACCTGCGCGAGGCGGTCTCGCTAGTGAAGAGCCTGAGGTTGTTATTCCCAAATTATCATCCAATGAATTTTTAGCCTCGTTTGAGCTGGTTGAAAATAATCTGGATCGCCAAAAAGGTATGTTGGCGACCTTAGACCAGATTCTTGAGGGTATTAATGTGCAAGCAGAGGTCTCTCCTAGTGGTAGGCCAGTACGCAGTGGTTACATCTCTTCTGAGTTTGGTTTCCGGCGCGACCCTTTTAATGGTCGCCAGAAAATGCACAAAGGGGTTGATTATGCAGGGCCACACGGTACAGAAATTTATGCTGTAGGTGGGGGGGTGGTTTCTTTCTCCGGGAATCGCAATGACGGTTATGGCAATGTTGTCGAAGTTGACCATGGTGATGGCTTAATTAGCCGCTATGCCCATTTGAGTACCACTAAGGTTGCCGAAGGCGAAGTGGTAAAAAAAGGTGATAATGTGGCATGGATGGGGAGCACGGGGCGTTCCACGGGTTCCCACTTGCATCTGGAGGTTTTAAAGAATGGTGAGCAGGTTAACCCGCGTGAATACCTTGGACACGAAGAATAATTCACCGTACAGCCAGTTAAACCGTATATAATGTGATACAAACCGTCCGGTGTAATGCTGTGTCTGCATGGCGTTCACCGGACTTTCTGTTTGGAAAGGATACAAGAGAGTAAACGTATGCTGGGTTCTGTAGCCAAAAAGATTTTTGGCAGCCGCAATGACCGTCTGGTCAAGTCTTATTCCAAAGCCGTCAAGAAAATCAATGCGTTGGAAGAACAGTACAAAGCGTTGTCTGATGCCCAATTAGCGGCAAAAACCACTGAATTCCGCAACCGTTTGCAACAGGATGAAGCTCTCGCTAGTTTATTGCCTGAAGCATTTGCTGTTGTCCGCGAAGCCAGCCAACGGGTGTTGGGGATGCGTCATTATGACGTGCAGATGATCGGTGGTATGGTTTTGAATGACGGCAAAATTGCTGAAATGAAAACCGGTGAAGGTAAAACCTTGGTGGCAACGTTAGCTGCTTACCTGAATGCTTTGCCGGGTAATGGGATGCATGTCATCACTGTCAATGATTACCTTGCACAGCGTGATGCCGTACAAATGTCGCGTTTGTACGGTTTCTTAGGGCTGACGACCGGGGTTATTATCAATGGTTTGAGTTCTGAGCAACGTCGTGAGGCGTATGCTGCTGATATTACTTACGGCACTAACAACGAATTTGGTTTTGACTACTTACGCGATAACATGGCCTTCCGTAAGGAAGACCGAGTGCAGCGTGATCTGTATTACGCGATTGTGGATGAGGTCGACTCCATCCTGATTGATGAGGCGCGTACCCCGCTGATTATTTCCGGGCCTAGCCATGATGCGTCCCAACTGTATATGGCAATCGACCAGCTCATCCCGATGTTGGAAAAGCAACAGGAAGAAAATGGCCCCGGCGATTATTCCGTCGATGAAAAAGCCCGCCAGGTCTATATGACGGAAGTAGGTCAAGAACGCGCGGAACAATTGCTATGGCAAGCAGGGGTATTACCTGAGGGTCAAGGTTTGTATGACACAGTAAGCATCAGTGTGTTGCATCACCTGAATGCCGCTTTGCGTGCTCATGCCTTGTTCCAGCGTAATGTTGATTACATTGTGCGCGATGGCAAAATCGTCATTGTCGATGAGTTTACCGGTCGTACAATGCCGGGACGTCGCTGGTCGGAAGGGTTGCATCAAGCGATTGAGGCCAAAGAAAAAGTCGAGATTCAGGCTGAAAACCAAACACTGGCGTCGATTACGTTCCAGAATTATTTCCGTTTGTATGAAAAGCTCTCTGGTATGACGGGGACGGCTGATACGGAAGCGTTCGAGTTGCAACAGATCTATGGTTTGGAAGTTGTGGTTATCCCGACGCATCGTCCCATGCAGCGAATTGATTCCAACGATTTGATTTACCTGACGGCGGAAGAGAAATACGAAGCCATCATCAAGGAAATCGAAACCGAAGTTGCTAAAGGCAGACCAGTTTTGGTGGGTACAGCGTCGATTGAGACGTCGGAGTTAGTGTCCAACAAGCTGAAAGAATTGCGAATTCCGCATGAAGTCCTCAATGCTAAGCAGCATGAACGTGAAGCCCATATTATTGCTAATGCGGGTCGCCCCGGTGCGGTGACGATTGCCACTAACATGGCAGGTCGTGGTACAGATATTGTCCTCGGCGGTAGCATGGATGAAGAACTCAAACAGTTGGGTGAAAATCCCAATCCTGAAGCCGTTGGTAAAATCAAAGCCTTGTGGCAGAAGCGTCATGATGCGGTAGTGGCCTCCGGTGGTTTGCATATCCTCGGTACTGAACGCCATGAATCTCGCCGTATTGATAACCAGTTGCGTGGTCGTGCCGGTCGTCAAGGTGACCCCGGTTCTTCACGCTTCTTCCTGTCGTTGGAAGATAACCTGATGCGTATTTTTGCCTCCGAGCGGGTGAAAAGCATGATGCAGCGTTTGGGGATGGAGAAAGGGCAGGCGATTGAAGCAGGTCTGGTATCCAAATCCATCGAAAATGCCCAACGTAAGGTAGAAGCTCACAACTACGACATTCGTAAACATTTGTTGGAGTACGATGACGTTGCCAATGATCAGCGTAAGGTAGTGTATTCCCAACGCAATGATTTGCTGGAAGTGGATGATATTAAGGATACTATTGATGCTATCCGTGAAGATGTCGTCGATGCAATGTTTGCGACACATATTCCACCCGGCAGTATTGATGAGCAATGGGATGTTGATGGTCTTTACAAGCAGCTTTATACCGATTTCGGGGTGGATTTGCCGCTCAAGCAATGGCTAGCCACAGAGAAAAACTTGCATGAAGAAAGTCTGCGTGACCGTGTTCAGGAGCAGGTTGCTGCCGTGCTTCAGCAGAAGGAAACCATGATTGGTGCGCCCAATATGCGTCGTTTGGAACGTGATGTGATGCTGCATGTCCTAGATGGTGAGTGGAAAGAGCATCTGGCAGCCATGGATTATTTGCGTCAAAGTGTGGGCTTGCGTGGTTATGCGCAGAAAAACCCTAAGCAGGAATACAAGCGTGAAGCGTTTGAAATGTTTGAGCAATTGCTGGAACGTATCAAGCACGATGTGGTGGCTTTCCTCATGCGTATCCAGTTACAAGAGCCGCAGCAAGCAATGGCTGAGCTAGAAACGCATGAACCTCAGCCGATGGCATTTTCTCACCCTGATGCAGGTAATGCTTTCGAGGATGAGGAGGTGGTGGATGCCGTAGTGGGTAGTAACACGGGTAATCCCTATGAGCGTGATGGCCTGAAAGTAGGGCGTAATGACCCTTGTCCGTGTGGTTCTGGTAAGAAATACAAAAATTGTCACGGTCAATTGGTTTGATTTTATCCCGGAGTAGGTAACATGGCAGTCAACTTACATGCACCTGATACTTTATTGCCCATTGCTGGTGTGCGTTTAGCATCGGTTAATGCCGGTATTCGCTACAAAAATCGTAACGATGTGTTATTGATTGAGTTGGAACCAGGTAGCCATACAGCGGCAGTGTTCACACGTAATGCGTTTTGTGCAGCACCTGTGCATGTTTGCCGCCATAACTTACAGCATTCTAATCCACGCTATTTGTTGATTAATGCGGGCAATGCGAATGCAGGTACGGGTGAGCTGGGTATGCAGGCTGCCCGTGAAAGTTGTGAGCAAGTGGCACAGCAGGGTGCATGTTGGGCGGAGCAAGTTCTGCCTTTCTCAACTGGTGTGATTGGTCAGCAATTGCCAGTGGATAAAATAACCACTGCTTTGCCAGAAGCCTTTGCTAAATTGGATGCAGGCGGTTGGATGGAAGCCTCGCGTACTATTATGACTACGGATACGGTAGCGAAAGCGCTAAGCCGCCAAGTGGAAATCTTTGGTGAAACCGTGACAATCACGGGGATTGCGAAAGGTGCGGGGATGATTCACCCCAATATGGCAACCATGTTGGCGTATGTTGCTACCGATGCCTTGGTTGAAAAAGACATTCTACAAAATCTGTTGAATGATGTAGTGGAAGAAACTTTCAACTGCATCACTGTTGATGGCGATACTTCAACTAATGATTCTTTGATTGTCATGGCAACTGGCAGTTCAGGTATTTATGTAGGGGGTGATGGTTTGCCTGCATTCCGTCAAGCCCTATTGGAGGTTTGTCTGTATTTAGCCCAAGCGATTGTGCGTGATGGTGAAGGTGCAACCAAGTTCATCAGCATTGATGTGCAAGGTGCTGCAACGCGTGCCGAAGCCCGTGTCGTTGGCAATACCGTGGCATTATCCCCATTGGTGAAAACCGCATTGTTTGCCAGTGACCCGAACTGGGGGCGTATTCTTGCCGCAGTAGGACGTAGTTATGTTGATGCGTTGGATGTAAGCCGTATTAGCATTTGGTTAGGTAAAACCCTGTTGATCGAAAACGGTGAGCCAGCCGCTACCTACCGTGAAGAATTGGGCGCAGCAGAAACCAAGCGCGATGAAATCGATATTCGTATCCATTTAGGGCGTGGCGAAGCCACTGCGACGACGTGGACATGTGATTTTTCTTACGATTACGTCAAAATCAATGCCGAATACCGCAGTTGACTATTTGCATGTTGTCGCAGCGGTTATCCGTGATGCAACGGGCAATATCTTATTAGCACAACGCCCTGCCAATAAACATCAGGGCGGTAAGTGGGAGTTTCCCGGTGGCAAAGTCGAATCCGGTGAAACGCCACAGCAAGCACTAAGCCGTGAAGTGCACGAAGAACTCGGCATTAGCGTGGAGGATGCAGCGCCCTTGATCAAGGTTCGTTATGTTTATCCTGAACGTGCAGTATTACTGGATGTGTGGGAGGTAACGGCTTTTAGTGGCGAGGCGCATGGGCGAGAAGGGCAGCCTGTCGCATGGTTTCACGTTGATCAATTGTCAGCACTTGAATTTCCTCCCGCTAATGCACCGATTGTTAACGCGGCACGTTTGCCTGCTCATTGTCTGATTACGCCAGAGCCACAAGATTCCACTAAGTTTTTGCAACAGTTAGTGCAACGTTTACAGGCTGGTGTGCGTCTGATTGTTTTTCGTGCGAAAACATTGGATGCAGCAGGCTACGTGGCCTTAGCTCATGAAGTGATTCGTTTGGGGCATTCGTTTGGTGCAACGATTATGCTGAACTCCCCCCCTGAGATGCTGGTGCAGGCAGATGGTTTACATCTGACGAGCCGTCAGCTCTTTACTGAGAGCGCAGCGAGTATCAGGGATACCTTATTGCCGGGGCAATGGTTATCAGCTTCTTGCCATAGCGTAGCGGAGTTGCAACAGGTAGCCATGCTTGGTGCGGACTTTGCTTTCCTCTCGCCCGTCTTACCAACGTTATCGCATCCGGGAGAAGAGCATTTAGGTTGGGAGGTATTCGCTGCTATGGTGGATCAGGTGAATATTCCTGTATACGCTCTTGGTGGTATGGATGCTCATCATGTGTCAACAGCACGGCATTACGGAGGACAGGGTATTGCTGCCATCCGTCGTTTGTGGGATGTGTAGTCTAAGTGTTTCAAGCATTGAGGTCTGGAATTAACTGACTATTGATGCGTGAAATCATATCTTTTAACAGTAGCTTGCGTTTTTTTAAACGTGAAATCCTGATTTGGTCACTGTGAGGTTCTTGCAATAATGTTGCAATAACCTCATCCAGTTCCCGGTGTTCTTGGGTGAGTTCCGCGAGTTTCCGGTGAAGTGCTTCCGTGTCTTGCAGCATAATGGTTCTACTTAGTCAAAATACGGCGTTTTTCCTTGTAACGGATAACGACTTGTTTGTCAGTTTTGGGTTTGTCGCTCTGTTGTGCGTAATCGGGTTTTTCCCAACTACCAATTTCATAAGAACCCCCTTGATCACGGCGGGGTGCAGGGGTACCCCCGGTGTAGCCACCTTCGCGTTTACGTTGTGCACCACCGTTTAAGCGACCATAAGGACCTTTGCGTTGCTGGCGATCAGCAGCGTTGGCTGAGGCTGGTTCTTGAGCTGGTGTAGGGCGGTTGTCTCGGCGACTACTTTGTTGCTGGTTTGGGTTACGTCCGCTACCTTGAGCTTGATGTGAGGAGCGGTTTTGGTTTGATCCAGAACGGCCTTGTTGTTGGCGTCCGCGTTCGCCTTGGTTACCATTAGTGCTATTATGTTGGCGTTGCCCATTACTGTTGCTGCGATTACTTCTGGGGACTCGCACTGAGGGGGTAAAGCCTGATGTATGTTCCAGCGGGGCAAGACCAGGCAGGGTGCATTGTTCGATAGAGTCGCCGAGGAATGTTTCAATTAACTTCAGATTCTCGCGTTCGCGAGGTAATACCACAGCAATAACCGCTTCTTCCCGTTCTGGGCTGAGACCTTGTAGCCGAGCCTCATAATCTTCGACTTTGTGAGGTAACTCAAAGTTGATGATGTGTTCCCCCCCTTGGAAGTGTGGGTGGAGGCCATCTTGGTCAGCGTAAATCAGAATGGGTGCTGAGACGCCATTGCGTTCTTCTGCGGGTAAATCGGAGGCGACCTCGGCAGTATGTCCGTGATTTGCAAGGCTTTCTGCTAAGGCTTTCGCTACTTTTGTGGTCATTGTAAAAATACAGGTGGGTTCACCTGAAAACTCATCCAATAAATGATCCATCAGCGCAATTTTGTGCGTGTAATCATCCGCTAAATGGACAACTTGTGGAATTTGTAGCAATGGGTTACGGTCATCATCCACTTCAAGTTCTTCGGCTCCAGCCAGTACAGCACGAGCATAGCCAGCAATATCATTTTCTGGGCGTACAAAGGCAATAACGGGGCAGGCGGTGGTACGTTCCGAGAGAATCTTATTAACGAGGCCATGCAAACCTTTGTGATAAATGGCGCTAAGGTCGTCAATCACTAACATCTCTAATTTGGAAAAGTCTGCTTTGTTGTTATCAACCAGATCATTCAGACGACCGGGGGTGGCAATCATTAAGTCAAGTGGTCGGCGTAACAAGCGCATTTGCGGCTGATACGGACGTCCACTAACAATGAAGCCTGAGCGAATCTGTTGCTCATCCCCCATCAAGCGTTTGATGGTGTAGTTAATCTGATTGACCCTATCCCGTCGCGAGGTAAGGATCAAAACACGGGTATGCCGTTGATCTTCAATCGGGTTGGTCAACACGTAGTTGATGGCTGGGATCAGGAATGCTCCGGTTTTACCGGAGGCCGATTGCGTCCAAACAATGACACTTTTGTTTTGTGCCACAAGGGGAATCAACTGTTTTTGTAGTTCAGTCGGATTCTCGTAACCGGCAGCTTCGATTTTTGCTGCAAATTCTGGATGTAAGCCTAATTCTGAAAAAGACAAGATAGATACTCCCCGTCTGTGGATGTGGGTGAGAGTAATAAATAAGTAAATATTATCAAACTGGAGAGAAATATTAGCAATATAATGCTTTCAGCGACTGCCCGTACCTTTATTTGTAACGTTTGCATGGCCCGAACCGAATAATAAATTATTATATCTGTTGTTGGGAGTCAACAAATTATGCACGTTATTGTTGCGAATTTACATCACAATGTCTATCGCTTTCTCCAATCTGGCAATAGCGACCACTTTCATCCCCTCAATAGGGTGACGTGGCTTATTTCCTTTCGCTACGATGGCCTGTTTAAAACCGTGTTTAGCAGCCTCACGCAAACGCTCCTCACCGTTTGGAACTGGGCGAATCTCGCCAGCCAGCCCAACTTCTCCAAAAACTACCAGATCAGCAGGCAGAGGACGGTTGCGAAAACTTGAGAGAGCCGCCAACAACAATGATAAATCAGCAGCGGTTTCTGAAATCTTAACACCACCGACAACATTTATGAATACGTCTTGGTCAAACATTGAAATTCCGGCGTGGCGATGTAGCACGGCAAGTAGCATGGCAAGGCGGTTTTGTTCTAAGCCCAAGGTGACACGGCGGGGCACAGCACCGTGACTTTGGTCAACCAGTGCCTGCACTTCCACCATCAGTGGACGTGTACCTTCGCGAGTCACCATGATGACACTGCCGGATACGGGTTCTTCGTGGCGTGAAAGAAAAATGGCGGAAGGGTTGCTGACGCCTTTCAAGCCTTGTTCTGTCATGGCAAATACGCCAAGTTCGTTGACTGCGCCAAAACGGTTTTTGACGGCGCGAATAATGCGGTAGCGTCCGCCTGGGTCGCCTTCAAAATAGAGTACGGTGTCAACCATGTGTTCGAGAACCCGCGGCCCTGCGAGTGTGCCCTCCTTTGTGACGTGACCGACGAGAAACATAGCGGTATTCGTTTGTTTGGCAAAACGCACCAGTTTGGCGGCAGATTCACGAATTTGGCTGACTGAACCGGGAGCTGCTTGCAAACTATCGGTGAACACAGTTTGAATGGAGTCGATAACCATCAGATGTGGTTTTTCTTGCGATACGAGGCTTAGGATGTTTTCTACACAGGTTTCTGTCAGTAAACGCAGGTGGTCGCTGGGTAGACCTAAACGGCGGGCGCGCAGCCCCACTTGTTGCAAGGATTCTTCGCCAGTGACGTATAGACTTTTTAGTTCAGGCAAGGTTGCAAGCGTTTGCAGCAGGATCGTGGACTTACCAATGCCGGGATCACCACCGATCAGGACAACTGAGCCTGTCATTAAACCGCCACCCAGTACGCGATCCAGTTCGGGTTGATGTGTAAGAATGCGTGGTGCTTCACTTAAACTGACTTCGTTTAAGGAGCGAATGACTGCTTGTTCCCCTGCATATCCGCCTGCACGGTTGTTTTGTGTGTTTTTACTAGCAGGAAAACTTAGCATTTCTTCTAACGTGTTCCACGCGCCACAGTCGCTGCATTGTCCGCTCCATTTGTTGTGTAGGCCGCCGCAAGCCGTACAATGGTATTGAAGTTTGGCCTTACTCATCGCTGTCTGCTGTTTTACGTTGAATTTTAGGGTGAATGATCAAGGTTTTGACTGCATTGTTCCGAGTTTTGCGAATTTCCAAGGGGTAATCGTCGATTAGCATAGTCATCCCCGGTACGGGAATAGATTCAAGGTATTCCAAAATGAGGCCGTTAATGGTGTTGGCTTCTTCTGAGGTGAAGTTGCTACCTAACTCGCGGTTAATGTCGCGGATAGGGATGCTGCCATCCACCCAGTAACAGCCATCTTCCATGCGTCGAATTTCACGGGATTGACTACTTGGTACGGTTGAGAATTCACCGACAATTTCTTCCAGAATGTCCTCTAGGGCGACTAAGCCACGAATTTCACCATATTCGTCGACCACTAGTGCAATGCGACGGTTTTCTGTTTTGAAGTTCAGTAATTGCTGCGTCAGCGCTGTGCTTTCAGGGATGTAGTAGGCGGGGCGAATACTGGCTTCGAAGCGTTCCCTATCCAAATGCCCGTCACGGAATAGCGGCAAGAGTTTGCGCAAGTGTACGAAGCCGATGACATTATCAAGGCTTTCACGGTAAACCAACAAGCGCGTGAAATTGCTGTTGATAATCTGCTCTTCTAGTTCATTCCAATCGTCGTCCAGATCCAATCCGACCAGTTGGCTGCGGGGAATCATGATGTCCTCCACCGTGGTACTTTCCATATCCATGACCCGCAACAGCATATCAAGGTGTGTTTGGGGGATGTGAGTTCCGGCTGAACTGACTACTGTGCGTAACTCCTCATGGCTGAGCGCGACACGACTGGTTTCATCGCTGGTTGCCCCGAATAGTTTTAATAAGCTGTTAGTAATGAGATTCAGTAGAAAAATGAAAGGCCACATGATTTTCATCATGGCTGAGTAAATACGTGATGCAATAAATGCAATTGGCTCTGGGTGCATCGCAGCAAGAGTTTTCGGGGTGATTTCACCGAAAATCAGCAGGAGGAAGGTCAAAATGCCGGTTGCAATGGCCAGCCCGGCATCACCAAATAAACGCAAGCCTAGCAAGGTCGCCAATTGGGTAATCAGAATATTGACGAAGTTATTACCGAGCAAAATCAAGCTAATTAAGCGGTCAGGGCGATTCAACAGCTTTTGAGCTAAAACTGCTCCAGTATGCCCTTTTTCAGCTTGATGCTTGAGTTTGTAACGATTAAGGGACATTAATGCTGTTTCAGAGCCAGAGAAGAAGGCAGACAGTAGAAACAGAATAAATAGAGCGAAGAACAGAATGCCTAATGGTATCTCATTAATATTCATGGTTATTTTACTAGGAACTCCAGCACGAATTTGCTACCAAAAAAAGCCAGCATTAAAATGAAAAAGCCACTGAGTGTCCAGCGAATAGCGATACGCCCCCGCCAGCCGTATTGCCAATGTCCAATGAGTAGCGTGGTGAAGATTATCCAAGCCACCATAGACAAAATGGTTTTGTGAGCCAAGTGTTGTGCAAACAGGTTATCGACATACAAAGCACCGCTCAATAAACCAAATGACAGCAAAATGACGCCCAGCACTATCAGTTTGAACAATAGTGCTTCCATATCCAGCAAGGGAGGCAGAGTACGCACCAAGCCACCCGGTTGGTGATTGTGCAGGTGGCGATTTTGCAGAGCAAGCAGTAGCGCCTGTAAAGCAGCTAAAGTCAAGATGCTATAAGCCAATAAGGAAGTAAAAATGTGCACCCCTAAACCATTGTTCAAGTTAATCACTGCTGTTTGAGTGGGATTCAATAATGGCAGCAACATCGCGCTTAAGGTAAATGGCACCACTAAAATTCCTAATGTTTCCAATGGACGTTTTAGCATGGTGAAAAACAGTAGTAAATTACACAACCACATGACGATAGAACTAGCAGAGGCAAAGCTAATCGATACCCCATCTGCTTGCCCAATGTGATGTAATATGCTTCCGCCATGCAATAGTAACGCAATGACCCACAGCACAACCAATACACCGCGATGTTTAGGTGAGCGGGTTTGCAAGCGATCCCTCAAGCGTACCCCTATCAGTAGCCAAGTCGTCACCCATGCTAGAGTCGCGAACAGGTTAAGTATTATTGTCATTACTCAAATAGATTTCGTATGTTAAGTCATCAATTTTCAGGAATACGTTCTTGTTTCGGGAACGCATTCACTGTTGCTTTAATGCTATGATAGCAACTTGTGCCTGAATGGGACTAGCAAGAAGTCAAAATCATGTTCGAGAATTTAAGTGAACGTCTTTCGCAGACGGTAAAAAAACTACGCGGTCAAGCTCGTTTGACCGATGAAAATATTAAAGATGCCCTGCGTGATGTGCGAATGGCACTGTTGGAAGCGGATGTGGCGCTGCCGGTGGTGCGTGAATTCACCAATCGGGTGCGTGAACGGGCGATTGGGCAAGAGGTATTGGAAAGTCTTAGCCCCGGTCAAGCCTTGATTAAAGTGGTCAACGACGAGTTAGTTGATCTCATGGGCAAGGCGAATGAAAGCTTGTCTTTGAACGCTCAGCCCCCCGCAGTCATTTTGATGGCAGGTCTACAGGGTGCTGGTAAAACCACGACAGTTGGTAAATTAACGCGTTTCTTGAAAGAGCGTCAGAATAAGTCCGTGATGGTGGCGAGTTGCGATGTTTACCGTCCTGCTGCGATTAAACAGCTTGAAACCATCGCAGGGCAAACGGGCGGGGTTTTCTTTCCCAGTGAGGTAGCGCAAAAGCCAGTTGAGATTGCTAAAGCCGCAATAGCACAAGCGAAGCTTAAGTATATGGATGTGCTGATCATTGACACCGCAGGGCGCTTGCACGTTGATGCGGATATGATGGCAGAAATCCAAGCGATTCATGCGGCTGTGAACCCGGTTGAAACTCTGTTCGTCGTGGATAGTATGACGGGGCAGGATGCCGCTAATACTGCCAAAGCATTTGGTGATGCCTTGCCGTTGACGGGGGTGGTGTTAACGAAGGCGGATGGGGATGCACGGGGTGGTGCGGCCTTATCGGTGCGGTACATCACGGGCAAACCGATTAAGTTCATCGGGATGGGCGAAAAGCTGGATGCTTTGGAGCCTTTCCATCCAGAACGTATGGCCTCGCGTATTTTGGGTATGGGCGATGTGCTAAGTTTGATCGAAGAAGCCCAGCGTCAGGTTGACCATAAGAAAGCGGCACAATTGGCCAAAAAGCTTAACAAAGGTAAATCTTTCGATTTTGAAGATTTGCGTGACCAAATGTTACAAATGCAAAAAATGGGTGGTATGGCTGGCTTGATGGATAAATTGCCGGGCATGGGGAATTTACCCGCTAACGTTAAAGATCAGGCTAATGATAAAGAAGTGCGTCGTATGATCGCGATCATTAATTCGATGACGTTGGAGGAGCGGCGCAACCCTGATATCATCAAGGCTTCGCGCAAACGTAGAATCGCAGCTGGTTGTGGGTTACAGGTGCAAGATGTTAACCGTTTGCTTAAGCAGCACTTGCAGATGAGTAAAATGATGAAGCAGTTTTCAAAAGGTGGTTTGCGCAAGCTGATGGGGGGTATGAAAGGAAAGTTACCGATGGGAGGGGGGGGATTTCCTCCTATGGGAGGCTTTCCAGGGTAGCTATATTAGGTTTTTTTGATATTTCTGACGACCATTAGGAAAATTTACGCTAAGATGGGTTTGCCTAGTGAATTGTCTGGTTGTATGATGCGCAGCATCCAGAAAATTCATGGCCTGGATTAAGACCTATGTTAGCATCAACTCTGGTGTTGCAAGGTTTCCCTTTCCGAATCAACTGTTTAGAGAGTTTTATATTATGAAAATCAAATCTCAAGTGGCTATCGCTGGTCTGTTGTTCGCTGGTTTGCTGACAACAGGTTGCCAACAAATGGGTCAACAAACTTCTCAGCAGGCAGCTCCTGAAGCACCTGCTGTTGTTGCTCCTGCTGCACCTGTTGCTCCTGTGCGTCAAGCTCCAGCTCCAGTAGTTCCTAAAGTTAAAGCTAAAGGCAACTATAAAGGTCCAGTTGTTATGGATCCTGCTTCTCAAGGTGCAATGCAGCAATATCAGAAGTAATCTGGCATTTAGCATAAAAGCGCTATTCCTTTTGTTAGGCTAGCATCGGAAAAGCCTCTTGTATTTTCAAGAGGCTTTTTTTTATTGGCAAATAACATAATATCTTATTCTTTAATAAAATATTTTTTGTTTGAACCTTTCTGATGTTTGATGCAACCTACCAAGAGGGCTTAAAAATTAGCCCTAATGAATTAACACTTGTGGGAATCTAATAGTTCTGACAGTTTTTTGTGGTAATTCATGCTAAATTCATCCATGTGTGTGGTAAAGAAACCCCTTGAGTTTTACTGCACAGTATGTGCTTTCCTTAAACAATCTAAAGAGACCAAGACGATGAAAATCAAATCTCAACTGACACTTGCAGCTATGTTTGCTGCTGCTATGTTTGCAACTGGTTGCCAACAAATGAGCCAACAGACTGCACAGCAAGCAGCCCCTGCTACAACTGAAACGCCAGCCGCAACTACTACGCCAGCCGCTGGTGAACACTGCCATGACGAAGCGCCTTCTTGCGCTAACAAGTGCCACAGCCATCCCGGTGCTACCCCTGGCCACAAGCACGTTTATGGTTGTGTTGCTGGTCAAGGCCAGCGTCCTGTGGTTCCTAAAGTAAAGGCTAAAGGTAACTATAAAGGCGCAGTTTCCATGGATCAATCTTCCAAAGCTGTCATGCAGCAATACCAGAAGTAATCCATGATTGTAGCTGATGCAGGACATCAGTAATTGGTATGATGTGAAACTGCCTGATTACAGTGTGATCAGGCAGTTTTTTATTGAAATTCTTGATAAGTCGAACTACTCTAGTATCCTTCGGGAACTTATGGGCACATTTCCTATCCTAACTATGCATGGGGATAGCCTGTCGGGCGTCTGTTTATTTAGTGTTCTTCTTATGAACCATATCAAGTTGTAAACTTCATGAAAAAAGCGTTGATTCTGGCATGGTTGCTAGCAGTGGTTTCATTTGTACCTTCGTTTGCTGTCGCAGCAGTATGGCCTAGTGAAAATGTGTGGGATGATGTTTGGGAGGAGCGTTATCACCAGTGGGTACGCACAGCGTGGAAAGATGATATTTTCATGGATCCTGCGAAACCAATTTATTATAAATTTGAAAATGATTGTGCTGATGCGGTGTACGCTATGCGTCTCATCTTCGCGTTCGAGCACCGTTTACCTTTTGTCGTGGGCAACCGTGACAAGGCTGGACGCACGATTAGTAACGATCTGTCTACGTGGGATAATTTGTCGCCTGATCAACGTGTCCGCCGGTTTATGGATTATGTCGCTGACATGACCAGTACCGTGTCATTGCGTAATGATACTTACCCAATTGCTTTACATGATATTAAGCCCGGCGATATTTACGTGGCACCCGGTGTGCATTCTTATCAAATTGTGGATGTGACTGACGCAGGTATCGCTGAAGTTATGGCTTCTACCACACCTAAACAAGCACGTTATTTACTGCGTACCCCATCTTTTCCGTTTTATGTGCCGGAAGATAAGCAGTTCGGCGATGGCTATCGTCGCTTTAAGCAACCACAAAATATTATGAAATCAGCTATGCAACAGCCGGGCTATAGTGAAGAGCAGTTCCATCTGGCTGCCGAAGTTGCTTATGATTACGTAAAATATACCGATGTTATCGCAGGCAAACTGGCAAAACGCCCGGAAACGTCTGATGAAAAAACGCAGCGTTTACTATTAGCGTTATGTATGTATGCGAATGATCGTGCAGTTTATGTCTATGATGCATTGTGGTACTTGCAAAAAATTCGGGGTGAGGGGAGGCGTTGTATGAATGCCCGTGAGTATGATGATCATTCAACACCGGGGCGTGATAAGCGTCTAGTCTTATTCTTTAGTTCCATCCGCCATCATTTAGATCGTGTTGGTCGTTTTGACCCGCGTTCTCAACCTGCACGCTGGGCAAAAGCGGTTTTCGCTAATGATCAGCCGCCACCGCAAGAATTAAAAAGCCTCAATGATTTTTGCATGGTACAGATGACATTGGGAGAAGAGTATTACATGACACTGCGTGAGTTGCGTCAAAATGTGGAAGCTGGAAGCTTGGTTTCTGATCCACATGCACCTTTGCCTTTCCGTTGGGGAGTAGTAAAAGAGCCTTACCGTGCAGATTGCCCTACTTATTAAGGTTAGGTGTTCTTTTATCGGGCTAAACTGGCGTTCTATTTGGTATTGTTATAAAAATTATTAGAATTATTGATTGTTTCGGTGGGTCTGTTTATTGGGGATATCAGGATCAGGAGTGGGGTAAATGAGTAGTGTTTTTGATATGCCGAGCTTGTCAAAATGGGGAGTGCCTGTCATTTTGACAGGTGTACTGATGCTGGCTGGGTGCTCAGTACAGCAAGCATCCCCTGATGTGAAGCGTTCTGCCTCGGCTCGGAGCAATGTGGCAACACCAGAGCGCTTGTCGTATGCTGCGCTGGATCGCTTGCGGCATCGTGTTGTTTATGATGGACGTTATATTCCGATTAGTTACCCGAATGGCGATGTCCCTGCTAATGTGGGGGTATGTACCGATACGGTTATTCGCTCTTATCGCAAGTTAGGTGTTGATCTTCAGCGTTTAGTGCATGAGGATATGGCTCGTAATTTTTACGCTTATCCTAATTTGCCAAAGTGGGGTTTGAGTCGGCCTGATCCTAATATTGATCATCGTCGGGTTCATAATCTGAAGGCTTTTTTCCAGCGCCACGGGGCAAATGTGCCAGTGACCGGCAGTCCGGCAGACTATCGTCCTGGTGATTTGGTTACGTGGAGTTTGGGCGGTGATCAAGAGCATATTGGAATTGTGGTCAACCGCAAGTCACCTACTGACCCACGACGCCATTTAGTTGTGCACAATATTGCTGAAGGCGAAAAAATTGAAGATGTACTGTTTACTATGCCAATCACGGGGCATTACCGTTATTTTCCCGGTAATACAGGGTTAAAATACGTTTCTACTCAGTAGATGTCATTGATAGAATAGTACCTTACACTGAAGCCCCCTATTGCTTGGGGGCTTTTTTGTGGGTAAGTAGTTAATCAATACTTCACTTTTTCTGAAATTAACGTAGAATTGCGCGTTTACTTCGGGCAGCACCGGTTGCTTCGTATTAACTGAATTTTGTAAGGTCTTCAAATGGTCAATATTCGTCTGGCTAGAGGTGGTGCGAAAAAGCATCCATTTTACCATATTGTTGTGAGCGACAAGCGTAAGCCGCGTGACAGTGGTTACATTGAACGTATCGGCTACTTCAACCCTGTTGCTCGTGGTCAAGAGATTCGTCTGCACATTGAACAAGATCGTGTAGCTTACTGGGTAGCATGTGGCGCACAGCCTACTGAGCGTGTTGCCAAGCTTCTGAAAGAAGCTACAGAAACGGTGGCGGCGTAAATCATTATGTCCCAACCGGACATTGTGACACTTGGTAAGATTTCTGCTGCGTTTGGCATTAAAGGTTGGGTCAAAGTATTTTCACACACACACCACTTGGATGGGATTCTAGGCTATAAACCTTGGTTCTTGAAAGTGGCTGGTGAGTGGCAGCCTTGCAAATTGCTCAATGGGCAAATTCAGGGTAAAGGTATTGTTGCCCAACTTGATGGTGTTGTTGATCGTACCCAAGCTGAAAAGTTAATAGGTTGTGAGATTGGTGTGCCGCGTAGCTGCTTACATCCGTTAGATACCGGTGAATACTACTGGGCTGATTTAATTGGCATGGAAGTTGTAACTATTGATGGTGTGTTATTAGGTACGGTTGATCATTTGTTTGAAACGGGTGCTAATGATGTTTTAGTGGTACAAGGTGAGCGGGAACGTTTACTTCCTTGGGTGCTGGATACATTTATTAAGTCGGTTTCACTGAATGAAAAGCGTATTGTGGTAGACTGGGATCCTGATTTTTAATGCCCATGCGGTTTGACGTTATCACCTTGTTTCCTGAGCTGGTTGAAGCGGTTATTAATAGCGGCGTTACTGGTCGAGCAGCATCGCGGGGAATTATTTCCCTGAAGCAATGGAATCCGCGTAATTATGCAACGGATGTACACCGCACGGTAGATGATCGTCCTTACGGCGGTGGGCCGGGTATGGTGATGAAGGGTGATTGTCTGTTGCGAGCAATCCGTGATGCCCGTCAAAGCAATTCGGGTAAAGTGATTTATTTAAGTCCGCAAGGCGTTACACTTAACCAAAGATTAGTCAATGAGTTAGCAGTGGAGCCGGGATTAATTTTGCTCTGTGGTCGCTATGAAGGGATAGATGAGCGGGTCATTACCTTAGAAGTGGATATGGAATGCTCAATTGGTGACTATGTTCTCAGTGGTGGCGAGTTGGGTGCAATGGTCTTGATTGATGCAGTGACTCGCTTATTGCCAGGTAGCTTGGGGCATAATGAGTCAGCCGCTCAGGACTCCTTTTTTGATGGATTGTTGGACTGCCCTCACTATACCCGACCAGAAGAACTGGAAGGGATGGCGTTACCCGCAGTACTTAAAAGTGGCAATCACGCCTTGATTGCCCGTTGGCGCAAGAAGCAAGCGCTGGGAAAAACATGGCGACGCAGGCCGGAATTGTTAGAAGCACGACAGTTAACCGACAGTGAGCGTGTGTTGCTGAACGAGTATATAAATGAGTTTGAAAAGCAGTAAAGAACTGCATTAGAGGATTATCATGAACACGATTATTCAACAACTTGAACAAGAGCAAATGACCAAGGTAATCCCGGATTTTAACCCCGGTGATACCGTTATTGTTAATGTGCGCGTCAAAGAAGGCGATAAAGAACGCCAACAGGCTTATGAAGGTGTGGTGATTGCGAAGAAAAATCGTGGTCTGAACTCCGCGTTCACTGTTCGCAAAATGTCTTATGGTGAAGGTGTTGAACGTGTTTTTCAAACATACAGCAGCAGCATTGCCAGCATCGTAGTGAAGCGTAGCGGTGATGTTCGCCGTGCTAAATTGTACTATCTGCGTGGCCTTACTGGTAAGTCAGCTCGTATCAAAGAAAAACTCTGAGTTGCTTTTGCATCTCGTTTGCAGAGCCGACAGACTCCATCAGTACTGTCGGCTTTGTTGCGTCTATCGTATTTATCGTTTGATTTGTCAACAGGTCGTTTCGTCGCTGAATACTGTACATCGTTACTGTCTGCACCTACT
Source organism: Thiothrix caldifontis (assembly GCF_900107695.1). Taxonomy (GTDB): domain Bacteria; phylum Pseudomonadota; class Gammaproteobacteria; order Thiotrichales; family Thiotrichaceae; genus Thiothrix; species Thiothrix caldifontis. The sequence goes on from NZ_FNQP01000011.1 coordinate 109,883, forward strand.
ATCGACATTGGATAATAGTTTATAAAATAAATACGCTATAGTAGGTGGGGGCTTTTGTGGCCAATTTCGTTGATTTTTCGTCTAACATTGCCCTTTTAGGAGCGTTACTTGCCATTGGTGTGGTAGCGGTTTTGGTATGGTGGTGGTTATCTGCTCGCCGTCAGTTTGACCGACAATTGCGTTTGGCACAGCAAAATATGTTGGTGTCCTCCCTGTCTGATGTTCAGGAATCGGCGGTTTTGGTTGATAGCAATGGCTTGGTTGATTTTGTCAATCCTGCGGCTGAAAAAATCCTGAATTACAAACTTCGTAGTGCACGAGGCAAGCACTACGGTGAGTTATTTACTTTAATTGACCCTTTAACACGTAACCCTGTCAGTTGGTTGGATATCGCTAAGCGCAATGACCGTCCCTTATTGCGTTATGCATTGCTGAATACAGCAGGGTTGAACGATGTGCAAGTGACTTATACGGTGCAGCCCGTATTATTTGAGGATACTGATAAGCCTTGTTATTTGCTATTAGTACGTGATCAGACCGAATTACATGCGATGCAACTGCGTTTGGATCACGTTGAAATGCATGATCAGCAAACGTTGCTGTTGAATCGTAAAAGCTTTGAATTACGTTTAAAAGTAGCGATTGATCAGGTGCGTCAACACGGTGTTAAACATTCGTTTTGTTTGATTTCGATGGATCAATTCAAACTGGTGAACGATGCGATGGGGCATAATGCCGGGGATGTGTTGATTGAGCGCATTTCACGGATGTTGAAAGAGGAGATTGACGCTCGCCGAGATATTTTGGCGCGTTTAGGCGGTGATGAATTTGGGATTTTGTTTCAAGAAATTGAGCCATCGGTTGCCATTCGAGCGGCTGAGCAAATTCGCATAAAACTTGAACAATATGCCTTTGATTGGAACAAGATGCGCCAAAAAGTGACGGCGAGTATTGCATTTGTGCCACTTTATAAAGGTCTGAAAACGCCGAATCGTATCTTGGCGGAAGCGGATGCAGCGTGTAGGGTTGCCAAGGCTAAAGGTGGTAATCGCATCCATATTTACAAGCCAAATGATCAGGAAGTAACCAAGCATCGAGGTAATATGGTCTGGCTTGGTCGGTTGAAAAAAGCCATTGATGCCAGTAATTTTCGCTTGGTTGCACAGCCTATCCACCCCCTGAATCCGGGAGAATTCAAGAAACCATTTTGTCACTATGAAGTGTTGATACGCTTGTATGATGAAAGCAACCAACCGGTGTCACCGGATGAGTTTATTCCTGCTGCCGAATATTATTCGATGATGCCGCGTTTGGATCGTTGGGTGGTGCGTAAACTGTTACAAACGTTACGTGAAATTACTCAGCAAGTGCCTCGCCCCATTTTTGCGGTGAATTTATCAGGGCAGAGTTTAGATGAGCAGGATTTCCTGAGATTTGTACTGGATGAAATTCAAGAAGCTGGGATTAGCCCCGCTATGTTGTGTTTTGAGATTACTGAGCGGGTCGCTATTCATAATCTTGAGTTAGCACAACATTTTATTCAAACCCTGAAGGGCTTGGGGTGCAGTTTCTCTCTCGATGATTTTGGTACAGGGGTCAGTTCCTTTGGTTATCTGAAGTCGTTGCCGGTAGATTATCTGAAAATTGATGGCAGTTTTATCAAGGATATTATTAACGATGACGTGGCACACGCGATGGTGCATTCGGTCAATCAAGTCGGGCATTTGATGGGGTTGAAAGTGATTGCGGAGTATGTCGAAAACGATCGGGTCATACAGATTCTACGAGAGATTGGTGTAGACTACGGGCAAGGTTATGGCATTTCTAAACCGATTCCGATCGAAGAAGCTGTGCGCAATCACATGAGTTAAGGTTTATACACACGCATGAAAATTCATATTTTGGGTATCTGTGGCACGTTCATGGGCGGTATTGCCCTGTTGGCACGGGAACAGGGGCATGAAGTCACCGGTTCCGATACTAACATCTACCCGCCGATGAGCACGATGTTGGCGGAGCAGGGTGTGGCGATTATCCAAGGTTTCCAGCCACACGATTTACCTGCTGATGCGGATACGCTGGTAGTGGGCAATGTTATGCGCCGTGGTTTGGATATTGTTGAGCATATGTTGGATCACAACCTGCCGTACACGTCTGGTCCTCAGTGGTTAGGTGAACAAATTCTGCGGGAACGTTGGGTGTTGGCGGTGGCAGGCACTCACGGCAAAACCACGACCGCGAGTATGTTGGCGTGGATTTTGGAATATGCTGGTTTGAATCCGGGGTTTCTGATTGGTGGTGTGCCGCAAAATTTTGGCGTATCTGCGCGTTTGGGCGATTCACCGTTTTTTGTGGTGGAAGCCGACGAATACGATACCGCTTTTTTTGATAAGCGTTCTAAGTTTGTGCACTACCATCCGCGTACTGTGGTTCTGAATAATCTGGAATACGATCACGCCGACATTTTTCCCGATGTACAGGCGATTAAAACCCAGTTTCACCATTTGATGCGTACTGTGCCGGGTAGTGGTTTGGCGGTGGTAAATGGGCAAGATGCTAACCTGAAAAATACCTTGGCAATGGGGTGCTGGACACCGGTAGAAACCTTTGCCGATGGTGATTGGCAAGCGGAGTATTTACAAGCGGATGGCAGTGAGTTTCGTGTCCTCTACCACGGTGTGGAACAGGGTATGGTGCATTGGACGTTATTGGGCGAACACAATGTTAACAATGCGTTAGCGGCGATTGCAGCGGCGCGTCATGCCGGTGTTCCGGCAGAACATGCGATTGCGGGCTTGGCGGAGTTCCAAGGGGTGAAACGGCGGATGCAAGTGCGGGGTACGGTGCGTGATGTCACCGTATACGATGACTTTGCGCATCACCCGACGGCGATTACCACCACACTGGCAGGTTTGCGGGCAAAAGTGGGTAAGGCACGCATTATTGCGTTGCTGGAGCCCCGCTCTAATACCATGAGATTGGGGATACACAAAGTGCAATTGGCTAAATCCTTGCAAGCTGCTGATGCTGTGTTTCTCTACCAGCCTCAAGGTTTAGGGTGGGATCTGGCGGATGTCGTGGCAGACATCGGTGCAAAAGCGCAGTTATTTCAGGGTATTGATGCGCTGGCAGCTACTGTGGCGGATAGTGCGCAAGCGGGAGACCATGTTCTGGTTATGAGTAATGGCGGTTTCGGTGGGATTCATGACAAGCTGTTAGCACGATTGGCGAATTGAGATGGTCGGTACTTGAAAACCATTACTTTGATTATGACCGGCGCATCCGGTGCGCAATACGGTTTGCGTTTGTTGGAATTTCTGTTGCAACACGGTTATCGGGTATTTCTGCTCTTGTCTCGCCCTGCACAAGTGGTGGTCAATATGGAAACAGAACACCGTTTACCAGGGCGTGCAGGCGACATTCAAACCTATTTCACGAATTTGTATGGCGCACCGCCGGGGCAACTACAAGTATTCGAGCGTGAACAATGGGCTGCACCGATTGCCAGCGGCAGCGGTGTGGCGGATGCGACGGTAGTTTGCCCCTGTACCACTGGTACACTTTCTGCGATTGCTTGCGGAAGTAGCCGTAATTTGATCGAACGCGCCGCTGATGTGTGTTTGAAAGAACGCAAAAAACTGATTTTAGTGGTGCGCGAAACCCCGTTTTCTGAGATTCATCTGGAAAACATGCTGAAACTGGCGCGGATGGGGGTTATTATCATGCCCGCCAATCCGGGCTTTTACCAACGCCCGACATCCGTGCAGGAACTGGTTGATTTCATGGTGGCGCGGGTACTGGATCACTTAGGCATTCCTCATCAGTTATTGCCCCGCTGGGGTGAAACGCCGTTGGAATAGTCCACTTTTTACTTTTATACACAGGAGCTATGCCATGGCAACCATGGAAATGACCGCACAAGATTTTGAAGAGACTATCACCACCAATGACATCGTTATCATTGACTTTTGGGCACCTTGGTGCGGGCCGTGCCGTTCGTTTGCACCCATTTTTGAAAAGGTTTCTGACAACCACACTGACATCGTGTTTGCTAAGGTGAATACAGAGGAAGAGCAAGAGTTGGCAGGGCATTTCCAGATTCGTTCCATCCCGACGTTGATGATTTTCCGTGAACAGGTGATCTTGTTTGCGGAAGCCGGTATGTTGAGTGAGCCGCAACTGGAGCAAGTGATTGCCAAGGTTCGTGAGCTGGATATGGCTAAGGTTCATGCCGATATTGCGGCACAGCAGCAATAATCATGCTGGTGTAGAGACGCAAAATGTTGCGTCTCTACCAGAATCTGTCGCTTAGGTTGTATGCTAAAAACCCCATAGCGCGAAAAAGCTGACAAAGCCGATAGCCAAAATACTGTAAAATTCAATGGCACGTCCCCTGCCTACTGGCATCAAAGCGGAGCGCATCCCTGTTTTCGTTTCTACGAACCGTGCATTATCGAGATCGTCCAACAATAAATGCAGCAAATAACTGGTGCTGGAAGCTAAAAAGGCGGGTAATGCTGCCGCTGCGCCAACGGTTAAATAAGCAACCCATGCTACACCTAACGATAAGCACACTGCTGCGATGACTGAATGGGTATGCCCACCACGCTTCATGATTTGGCTTAACACTTCCCAAAAGTGTGAAACCATGAATAAAGCAATCGGTATGGCAATTAATAAATCGGCTGGTCGGTAGAAAAACTGGATGCTAGGCACAATGACGGCAGCGACTTGGCTAAGGCGTTGCACGACTCGGAAACTGCTGGAGTGAATATCATCAATATCTGCCAACAAGCCACCAACATAGCCGCTCAGAGCAGTGACACCGATGATTTCCCAGCCTAATTCTGGTGCGATAATGGAAGACACTGCGGCAGATCCTACGCCAGTCGCGACTGCTGCCAGATGGTATGTACTGCATTCTGCCATGGTACTTGCCCCTAATGAATCGTGTTATTACTTTATTGCCCGTTGTTTCATGCCTCTGCCCACAGGCTGAAACTTCTTCTATTTAGAAAGATTTGCTCGGATAAGTTCCTGTTACTTAGCTTGGTCAAGCCAAGTTTAAAAAACGAGGGAGGGGTGCTCCCTCATACGGGCTTTTGCGTCGATTTGACTCAATTGTTTTTTATGATAAGTATGAGCAATCTTATATCAATAAAGCTGAATGGGAGATAAATAAGCAAGACGAAAAGGGCTGCACGGGTTTTTGAATAGCTGTTACAATCACCCCCATGTCAGGAAATACCTTTGGAAAACTATTTTCCGTGACCTCCTTCGGCGAGAGTCATGGGCCCGCAATCGGTTGCATCGTGGATGGCTGCCCGCCCGGACTCGTCCTCACCGAAGCCGATATTCAAATTGACCTTGATCGGCGCAAGCCGGGGCAAAGTCGCCACACCACCCAGCGGCGTGAAGCCGACGCGGTGCAAATCCTTTCCGGTGTATTCGAGGGTAAAACCACGGGTACGACGATTGCTTTGCTTATCCATAATACGGATCAGCGCTCGAAGGATTACGGCGACATTATGGATCGTTTCCGTCCCGGTCACGCCGATTACACGTATTACAAAAAATACGGCTTCCGCGATTACCGTGGGGGAGGGCGTTCTTCAGCTCGCGAAACGGCGATGCGCGTTGCGGCAGGGGCGATTGCTAAGAAGTGGTTGCTGGAACGTTACGGCGTGGTGATTCGCGGCTATTTGTCGCAACTCGGCCCCATCGTTGCAGAAACCTTGGATTGGGACGAAATCGCCAATAACCCCTTCTTCTGCCCGGATGCCAGTAAAGTGCAGCCGATGGAAGATTACATGGATGCCTTGCGCAAAGAAGGCAATTCCGTCGGTGCGAAAATCACCACGGTAGCGTCCAACGTGCCGCCCGGTTGGGGTGAACCGATTTTCGACCGGCTGGATGCGGATATTGCGCACGCGATGATGTCGATCAATGCGGCAAAGGGTGTGGAAATCGGTGCAGGTTTTGCTTGCGTGGCGCAAAAAGGCACGGAACACCGTGATGAAATCACCATGCAAGGCTTCCTAAGCAACCATTCTGGGGGCGTATTGGGGGGTATTTCATCGGGTCAGGAAATCATTGTGCATACTGCGTTCAAGCCCACCTCCAGTATGCGCTTGCCGGGGCGTACTGTGAATCTGTCCGGTGATGCGGTAGAAGTGATTACCAAAGGGCGGCATGACCCGTGCGTTGGGATTCGTGCTACGCCGATTTGCGAGGCAATGCTCGCAATTACGTTGATGGATCATGCGTTGCGGCATCGCGGGCAGAATGCGGATGTGACGACCGAATTGCCGGATATTCCAGCTTCAGCATGAAGAACCCCCCCCCCGGAGTAAAGCCGCCTTATGGGCGGCTTTCGGCTTTCTACTTCGCCTATTTTGCGGCACTCGGTGTGTTTGTGCCGTATTGGACAGTGTATCTGAAAAACATTGCCGGATTTTCACCGGCACAAATCGGTGAATTAATGGCGGTGTTTATGGCAACCAAGATTGTTGCACCGTTCATTTGGGGCTGGTTGGCGGATCATACTGGGGAGCGCTTGCGTATTATTCGTATTGCCAGTTTACTCGCGGTGGTGTGTTTTGCCGGGGTGTATTGGCAACACAGCTTTGGGTGGATGGCGGTTGTTATGGTGGGGTTTGGGTTTTTCTGGAACGCTTCGTTGCCACAATTTGAGGCATTGACCCTGAACCATTTGGGTAGCCACATTGGGCGTTATAGCCGTATTCGCTTGTGGGGGTCGGTGGGGTTCATTGTGACGGTAGCGACTTTGCCAGCGGTGTTGGAACGCTATGGCGTGGCAGTGGTGATGGATGCCTTGTTGTTGCTGTTTGTGGGGATCTGGTTGTCAACAGGGTTGGTGCAAGATAAGCCTCATGCTGAGCAAAGCATTGCAGCCAGTCGTTTGCGTGAAGTGTTGCGTCATCCTGCCGTGTGGGTGTTGTTGTTAGCGTGTGCGTTGCAACAGGCGAGTCACGGTGCTTATTACACGTTTTTTAGTATTTATTTGGAAGATCACGGCTATTCACGCCAGGTGACTGGGTGGATGTGGGCGTTGGGCGTGATGGCTGAAGTGGGCTTGTTTGTGGTGATGCATCGCTTGATTGGGCGGTTTGGGGCGGCGCATTTGTTTGTTTGGGCGTTATTGTTAACCGCTTTACGCTGGGTGGTGTTGGGGACTTGGGCAGATAATGGGGTGGTATTGATGGTGTCGCAATTATTTCATGCGGCTACTTACGGTTTATTTCATGCTTCAGCGATTCATTTGATACACCACCAATTTCCGGGAAAATTACAAGGTAGGGGACAAGCCTTATATTCCGGCTTAAGTTATGGTGTTGGCGGTGCATTGGGGAGCTTATTCAGTGGCTATGTTTGGGAATATTGGGGGGCTGTGAATACTTTTTATGCCGCTGCGGCGCTTGCTGCTGGCGCTTGGTTGTTGGCGCTAATTTATGTAAGGGAGGAAGCCCATGTCATTCACCGTTGAGCCGTTGTCTGCCAGTAATATCGGCTGCCACTTGGATACGGCGACGGTATTGGCTTTGCATGGGCTGTATGTTTTTCCTGAGGTGGACTCTACCAATGCATGGGCGTTACAACAGGGCGTGTGCGGCGATGTGTGTTTGGCTGAGCAACAAAGTGCTGGAAGGGGTAGGCGTGGGCGGCAATGGCAATCGCCATGGGGGGCGAATATCTACCTTTCTTTGCGTTGGTGTTTTACGCCAGTACCGGAACATTTGCCGTTATTGAGTTTAGTCACGGGATTGGCAGTTGCTGATGCGCTCGAAGATTGTGCAATTCATGGACATGGCCTGAAATGGCCTAACGATGTGTACTATGATGGAAAGAAATTGGGTGGTATTTTACTGGAAGCGGTTGGTTCACAAGCACATGTGGTAATCGGTATTGGCTTAAATGTGAATATGTTGCCAGAAGCAGGCGCTGTTATTGATCAACCATGGACGAGTCTGCAACAAATTAGCGGTCAGTCGGTAGATCGCAATGCAGTAGTGGCGGCGATATTACAGCGTTTGGTTAGGCGTTTGCAGGATTTTCCCTGTTTGGATATGGCGCAATTCCAGCAGGATTGGCAGCAGCGTGATTTGTTGCAGGGGCGCGAGGTGCAAGTACACAGCGGGCGGGAAAGTCTGCAAGGGCTTGCATCAGGTGTCGATCATTGTGGACAATTGCGTATCATTTTGCATGATGGATCAATAAAAAATCTATCGTCAGCAGAGGTCTCAGTGCGATTAGGAATGTAATAGTAATGGTTTTGCTGGTAGATGCAGGCAACTCACGCCTGAAATGGTCGGAGCTTGATACTGCGGGTAATCTGTCTACCCAGCAGGCATGGGCGTATGGTGATCGCCCTGCATTGAGCGCTTTTTTAGATTTACTGGATGCTTATCCGCAGGTGGCACATATCACGTTGGTGCATGTTTTAACGCACTTGTTTGCTGAGAGTGTGCAAGTGGCTTGCGAACAACGCGGTATCCATTTACACAGTGTGTGTTCTGTATCGTGTGCTTATGGCATTGTTAATGGCTACCAACAGCCTAGTGCCTTGGGAGCTGACCGTTTCGTGGGTTTAGTGGCAGCGCATCGTTTGGCGGGGGGAGAGGCCAGCATTGTGATTGATTGCGGCACTGCGATCACGGTGGATGCAGTTGGTCGTGACGGGCGGCATTTGGGGGGCTTGATTCTGCCCGGATTGCAATTGTCTGCTGAGGCTTTGATTGCACGCGCGCAGGGCAGACTTAGTTTGTCATTTGCACAACCTAACATTTTTGCAGACAGTACCGGTAGGGCTATCGGTAGTGGTTGCTTATTTGGCTTAGTGGGGGCGATTGAGGGAATTTGTTCGCGGATGCAACAGGCTTTGCCGTCTCCTGCGGTAAGGGTATTAACGGGGGGGGATGCTGAGTATTTGCGTTCATGGTTGCCGGGTGATTATCTACTGCAACCAGACTTGTTGATGCAGGGGTTAGCCTATATTACGGAGCAGGAAGCATGTACCAGTTGCTGATTGCGCTGTTATTCCTGAACGTATCAATATTGACTTGGAATGTAGTGTTGTCGTCGGATGTTCGCGAATTTCGGCCGGTATTGGTTGAACCAAACATTCCGCCGCTGGAGTTGCGTCAAGATGTCGATGAGGTGGTGTATAGCAGTACCTCGGCAGGTATACAAAGCAGTTGTTACAGTATCGGCCCCTATAATAGTGAAAAAGCAGCACAATTAGTGGCAGATAAGGTACGTGCTTTTGGTCTTGCGGTATCGATACGCAAAATGCGTAGCATGGAAACGCTAAACTTTTTTGTGTACATTCCCCCAGTGGCTGCTTACGCAGAGGCTGAAAAGATTGCGCAAGATATTGTGAAAAATGATGTTCGTGACGTGCAAATTCTCACACAAGGGCCGTATCAAAATGCCATTTCTCTGGGTTTCTTCAATAACTTAAATAAAGCCAAACGTCATGCTGAATATATCCGCTATCTAGGGTATGACGCGCAGTACACCGAACAGCAAGCTCCCCGTGAGGTATTTTGGGTGGATTATGATGAGCCTTTTGGCAACGATGCACCCGTGCAAGCATGGAGCGCGGCGGTAGATGCTACTTCTGAGGTACAGCGTATTCCACGCGCTTGTCGCTAACTCCCTGCTTGTGGGATTTTATCAGTAAAATTCGACCGGATATAACGGTCTCACGGCAATATTATTAAGCCTAGCCTATATAAATGCTTTGGATGTGTTTGAGTCCTTTGGGTGAGAAGGGTGGGTGTTATGGTCAAAATTGAGACGCCAAATTATACTGTTTGGCAGCAGTCATTGTTTTGGTTGGGGTGGTTGTCATTACTAATACCGGGTTATTTCATCAGCTACGGCTTTTCGTTGGTCGGTTCGTTGGTATTGAGTGGTTATACTGAAACGGTTGATCTGGTGCTGGTATTGATCATGGGTACGGCATTGATTGAACTGTTGCTCATTGCTATTTACACCTTGACGCATTTCTGGTTTCAGGAATCGTCTTTTGGGCGCTTGGTGTTGTGGTTAGTGTTGGGTGCAGCAGGTATTCCACTGGCAGCTTTACTAGGCTGCGTCTATGCTTATGCCAAACTGGTGTTGTATATGTAAGTTGGATTGTTCCGGGAGGCTGTCTGATGCGATACGTTTTAGTGTTTGCTTGTGCTTTGGTTATTGCGCTGCCAGTGCAGGCAAAAACGACCCAGCATACCATTGATCTGACCACGGAGAGTTGCCTTAGCACCAATGATTCGACGGCAGGAATGTTGGAGTGTTTCAGCCGCGCAGAAAAGGATTGGGATACTGAACTCAATCGTGTGTACAAAGCTTTACAAAGCAAACTCAAGCCAGCCGCTCAGGATGCGCTCAAACAAGCACAACGCGCATGGATTGTACAGCGTGATAAGGAATTTGAGTTCATCAATGCGATCCACGCGCAAATGGATGGCACCATGTGGATTGCCGTGATGGCAGGTGAACGTGCTGATGTCGTCAAAGCACGGGTAGTTGCCCTGCAAGATTATTTGGACTTGTTGGAGGAAGGGGCGCAGTAATTATTGTGGTGTTTGTACTCCTACTTACAACCATTTGCGCCATTTGAAAGCTAACAACATCCCAATAGCGAGCAAAATCATGATCCCCCAGACGATGAAATAGCCAGAGCGCCACTGTAGTTCGGGCATATAATCAAAATTCATGCCGTAAACCCCGACGATGAAAGTCAGTGGAATGAAAATAGTTCCGACCACGGTGAGTACACGCATGATGTCGTTCATGTGATTGCTCAGGCTGGACAGGTAAATATCCAACATGCCGCTGAGCATTTCTCTGTAGGTTTCGATCAGGTCGATGATTTGTACGGCATGGTCGTAACAGTCGTTAAAATACGGGCGCATGGTGGCATTGACTAATTCTGCATCGTGTTGAATCAAGCGACTAATGACTTCACGTTGTGGCCATAAGGCACGGCGTAATAGCAATAGGTCACGCTTGAGTTGATGCAGGGTGTTGAGTATGGCTTTATCAGGGTTTTCCAACACCCGATCTTCCAACACTTCAATTTGCTCCCCAATATCTTCTAGCAGTGGGAACGCAGAGTCGATCACCACGTCCACCAGTGCGTACAGCAAGTAATCCACGCCACGGGTACGAATACGCCCGAAACCTTGTCGCAGGCGTTGGCGTACTGGCTCAAAGGCCGCCCCATCGCCGCTGCAAAAGCTCAACAAATGCCCATTGCCGACGAATACGCTGACTTGTTCCAATACAATGTCATCCTCAATCAGGTGTGGCAGGTTGAGGATCAAAAAAGCGTGTTGTTCGTGGAAGTCGATTTTGGGGCGTTGTCCGCTATTGAGAATATCTTCCAGTGCCAAGGGGTGTAGCCCAAAGGTTTCCCCCAATTCACGGATAGCAATTGGATCGTTCACGCCGGTGACATCCAGCCAATCGACCAAAGTGTTTTGTTGCGCGTCTTGGCACTGCTGCTGTGTGGGGGAATGCGTTTCGCTGAAGTTTTCACCGTCGTATTCAAACAGGTGGATGTGAGTGGTATCGCTCGTGGTGTGCCGGGTTAGCGTACCCGGTGGTGTGCCGGGGGGGTGGTAGCGTTTGCCGAAGGTTTCCATGCTGCTGTGATCCTTAATGCGCTAGACGCATGGTTTCCATTTGCTGAAACACAGCCTCGCTGACTGTTTCGGTGGGGTCTTCCAAACGTTCTGGGAATAAGATGCCATCCAGATGATCACATTCGTGCTGGATGATTCGTGCGACGAATCCGCTGTATTCCGCTTCCACCTGCTCTCCCGTGCGTGTCCAGTAGCGGATGCGCAAGCGTTCGGCACGTTTTACCTGCGCCCGTGTGTCGGGTACGCTCAAACAGCCTTCCCAGCCGCTGCAAGTGGTGTCTGATTGCCAGAGGATTTCCGGGTTGATCATCGCAATGGGTTCCATGAAAGGCGCGTCGGGGTAACGTTTATTGGGTTGCGAGGCAACAATGATTATGCGTAAGGGAACAAACACTTGGGGAGCCGCAATTCCAACACCATTAGCAGCTTGCATGGTTGTTAGCATCTCATCCAGCAAGGTTTGGATGGCATGAACCTGTATGTCGCCCACTTCTTGTGCACGTTGATGCAGGATAGGAGCGTCATGAGTGGCGATGGCAAGGGTGCGTGTTTCGAGCATAAGCGTCTGTCTGGTGATGGTGGTGATGCCACGATACTTTAACACGATAGTGGTATAATGCATCGCTTCACCATTGCCGAGAACTGATGGATGCTACCGAATAATGACAATAATGCGGGGTTGTTGCCCAGCCCGATTCCACGACAGCCGCGAGTGCGTTGGGAGCATGTGTTACCCATGCTCAGTCGCTTGTTGGTGTGGGGAATCATCTTTGGTTTGCTGACGTTGCTTAGTTCTTTTTTTGCTCTGATTTTTCTGACATTTGTGTTTGCTTATCTACAATCAGGCATTGTGGATGTATTGACCCGGCGGATGCGATGGCTACGTGTGCCGGTGGTTGTGTTGGTGGGTTCCTTGTTTCTCGGTGCCATTATCACGGTTAGCTTGTTTCTTGCCCCGCAGGTCTATCAACAGGCAACTGGCTTTGCGAAAAGTTTTTTCGGGTATATGGAGCGCATTGATACCGAGGTGTTGGACTTGGCTGAGCGTTATCCCTTATTGCAAGAGGCTATCCCGGAACTAAGGCGTCTACCTACACAGCAGTCTACATCGACATCTCCAGAATGGGCTGTACCTGTACAGAATGGCTCAGTCGTCACTAATAGTGTAGAACCGCCAGTGCAACGGGCATTTCGGGACTCACCAACGGGGTTGTTAATCGGTTTGTTGACTGGAAAAGAGAAGTCCGTTGATGGTCGCGAAGCGGTCAAGGTAGCACTGGATCAGTTAACCAATGTGAGTCGTCAGGCATTAGCTCTTTTGACGACTTTTTTACTGGCTTTGCTGTTTGCATTCCTGATTGTGTTGGATTTGCCGCATTTGGCTGCCAGTGTGCGTGACTTGGAAAACACCCGTTTGCGTTTCATTTACGTGGAGGTGGCTGACAATATTTACCAATTTGGTAAGGTGTTAGGACACGCGATGCAGGCACAGTTTTACATTGCGTGTGTGAATACGCTATTGACGGCGATTGGTTTGCATGTGTTGGGAATGGGGGAACACATGGCGTTCCTTTCAGTGTTGGTGTTTTTGTTTAGCTTTGTGCCAGTAGCTGGTGTGTTCATTAGCTCGATTCCGATTTGTTTGATTGCATTAAATACGGGAGGACTGAATTTAATGCTATTGAGCGTGGCGATGATTACGATCATTCATTTAGTGGAAGGCTACATTCTCAATCCACTGATTTACGGGGCGCGGTTGCGGGTGAATCCGGTGATTGTGCTGATTATTCTGACGGTGGGAGGCAAGTTGTTCCACATTTGGGGGTTGATTTTAGGTTTGCCTGTTTGCATCTACTTGTTTGGTCATGCTATCCGTTACCGGGATCACTGATGGTCGATTGCTATCAGGCAGGCAGTGACGGTAGCATCCAGTCGGATCAGAATGCTCTGAAACTGGTATTGCTCTTCGTTGAATTGTGTACATAAAGCTGCTGATTCTGCTAGTTGCTGGATAGATAATCTCCGGTCAGCTCTGTTGCTATCCAGCCAGCTTTCTGCCACTTGCCTGTCTTGAATATCGCCTAGTAGGTCATGCCAGTGTTTCAGTCCGGCATTTGCATCCGTTGGAATAGCACCGATATGCCGCAAAGTATTGACCAGATAGCGCAGGTTTTTGACGGCTATCCTCAAACGGTGAAGTGTGGCTGGTTCATCTTGCTTGACGGCAGCAAGGCGAGCTTGGACTTTTCCCAGTGTTTTCCACCATAGCGCTAAGGCTGTCACCGTAAAATAGCCAGGATGGTCCTCACAATGCTGAAAAAAATGTTCGAGTGAAGCTGCTAGACGTTTTCTGAAAGCCTTATCGGCAATTTTGGGGCGCAGAACTCCCCATGCCCATAATTCTGCTTGGATGCCCGCTTCCAGTTCCCGGTTTAATTCCGGGTTTTTACCTAGCCGCTCCTGCATGACTTGCAGGTCACGTAACTGGTTTAGGGCTTTCAGCCAGCGGCTCATCGGCTTGCGCCATTTTCTGGTCTTGCTAGTGGCACGTAGTAACGGCTCTACAGCCAACACGCTACGGGATGCAATACGGAAATCGTGAATGGTATCAGGGGAATCATCCACCCTCACTTGTGCCGCAAGTTGCAGGTAGTTATCGATGCGTTCCTGTAAGGCGTTGATAGTGAAAGCGTCCATATTTGTATCGTGAGTGTCAGACACAAGCCGTTTTTCCTAATTCAGGTCAAGGTTTTCTAATCTTACCGGCTTGATGCCCGCTTGTATTGACCAATGTCAAGCGTCTATCATCGAAAGTATTCACAATGGTACATATGGCAATCTAGAAGATAAGTGAAAATTATGTTGGTACTAGGTATTGGTAATAGTCTATTGCGAGATGAAGGCATTGGCATTCATGTGCTTAACTTTATGCGGAAGTTTTTTCCACTATTTCCAGATGTTACCTACTTAGACGGTGGAACGTTAAGTTTTACTCTCGCCAGTGAGATTGAAGAACATGAGCATTTATTGGTGTTAGATGCGGTGGAGTTGCACGCCCCGCCCGGCACGCTCTGCTGCTACGAAGATGAGGAGATGGATCATTTTTTGGGTACAGCTAAGCACAGTGCCCATGAGGTGGGTTTGTTGGATTTAATGGACATTGCACGTTTAACAGGGCATTTGCCTAAACGTCGCGCTTTGGTGGGTATCCAGTACCAATCATTCGCGTGGGGCGAGGAGCCTACCCTGAAAGTTAAACATAATATTCCACTGGCAGGCCGTTTGGCGGCTAATGTTTTACAAAAATGGGAGTTTGAGGCGTATCCACCTTGCTACCTTCGTACTCCCCATCAAGTACCCAAGTTGGAGATAGCTAAATGAGTTTAAATGATATTCCTGTTCATTCTGCCAGCATTACCACAGGCAATTTACGTCCGGTGTTGCACGAAATCCGCCATGCATTTAGCGAGTTAATCGCGCACGGCACACACGGCATGATCGACTTACACAGCTTGCCCTTTTCCCCACAGGAATATGCTGAACTCGACGAATTTTTAGGGGAAGGCGAAATCGACCTTACCCTGAATGTGCTGGGCAAAACCCGTCTGCGTGAAAGCGGTTACGCGGGTATCTGGCGTGTTGAACACTTTGACGACAACGACAACCGTATCGGTTATTTCATCGAAATTGGTCATGTGCCGGAAATCCTGCGTTCCCAATGCGACGACATTAAGGAAGGCTTGGCCGCCATGACCACGATTCTGGCGATGGAGGAAGACAACAATGAGGATGCAATCACCTAATCCTTATGAACCAACCCTAGGCGAACACCTGCGCTCGCAGGGTATTTCGCGGCGGGGTTTCCTGAAATTCTGTGGCCTGCTGGCTTCCAGTATGGCCTTGGCTCCGGCGATGATTCCGAAAATCGCTGCTGCCCTTGAACAGGCAAAACGCCCTTCGGTGATCTGGCTGTCCTTTCAGGAATGCACGGGTTGCACCGAATCCTTAACCCGTTCCCACAGCCCCAGTCTCGAAGGGCTGGTCTTTGACGCAATTTCGCTGGATTACCATCACACTTTGCAAGCCGCTTCGGGCGACGCAGCCGAACACGCGCGTGAAGAGGCGATGAAGGAACACTACGGCAAATACGTGCTGGTGGTGGATGGCTCGATTCCACTGGATAACCCCGGCTATTCCACCATCGCGGGCATCAGCAATCTGGATATGTTGAAAGAAGCGGCGGCGGGGGCGGCGGCGATTATTGCGGTGGGTACATGCGCTGCCTACGGTGGTTTGCCAAAAGCTGATCCGAACCCGACAGGCGCGGTGTCCGTATCCGACATTATCAAAGACAAACCGATTATCAACGTCCCCGGTTGTCCGCCGATTCCGATGGTGATTACCGGCGTGATTGCCCATTTCCTAACCTTCGGGCTGCCCGAATTGGATAGCTTGGGTCGTCCGAAGGCTTTTTACGGGCAAAGCATCCACGACCGTTGCTACCGCCGCCCGTTTTACGAGCGCGGTTTGTTTGCGGAAACTTTTGATGATGAAGGTGCAAAAGCGGGTTGGTGTTTGTACAAACTCGGTTGCAAAGGTCCTGTGACCTACAACGCTTGCGCTACCACCAAATGGAACGATGGTACGAGCTTCCCGATTGAATCGGGGCATGGTTGCATTGGCTGTTCCGAACCCAACTTCTGGGATTTCGGCGGTTTTTATAAGGCGATTTCCATTCCTACAGGTGCATCGGGCAAGAACGCGGTGTACGCCGCCGCAGCGGGTATTGCTGCCGGGGTTGCCATCGGTGCGATGAACAAAAAATCCAAGGCGGAGGCGGCAAGTTCACACCAAACCGTCACCGTTGAGGAATTGAATCAGGAGTCAGGATCATGAACGAAGTTGATTTCCTGCTATGGGTCAAAGGCTCGGCCTTCAACATTGCCCTGTTTATCTTTATGGCGGGCTTAGTGCTGCGCCTGTTTGAAATCCTGTCGTTGGGCAGGAAAGTGAATTACGCCGTGCCGAAAGGCGACCCGATGCAAGGCGGTTTGCGTGAGATTTTCCGCCGCTTCGGGACGGACAAAGCAACCTTCCAGCGTTCGATGATTACCATTGTGGTTGGGTATGTGTTTCACATCGGGCTGTTCGTGGTGATCTTTTTGCTGGCAGCGCATGTGGAAGTGTTCAAAAGCGTGATGGGCTTTGGTTGGCCTAATTTGTCTACGCCGGTGGTGGATGCGTTTGCGGTTGTCACCATGATTGCGTTGGTGGTGGTGTTGATTCATCGCTTGCAACATCCAGTGAAACGTTTCCTGTCCAGTCCCGGCGATTATGTGGCGTGGGCGGTGACGTTTGTGCCGTTACTGACCGGTTATATGGCCTACCACCATTTGTTGCTGTCGCCGCAGATGATGTTGGGGCTGCATATTTTGAGTGTGGAGGTTCTGCTGATCGTGTTCCCGTTCACCAAGCTGATGCACACGTTCACGGTGTTCCTGTCGCGCTGGTATAACGGGGCTTCGATGGGCTTGCGGGGGGTGAAATCATGAGTACGTTGACACTCGAACGCGGCATCAATGCTTTTAAAGCGCAAATTGATGCGCCTATGGCAAGTTTCTTCAGCTCCTGCGTATCGTGCGGGATGTGTGCTGATGCTTGCTTGTTTTACACCGAAAACCCTGAGCCACGCTTTACGCCTATCTACAAGCTCGAACCGTTGCGCCGCGTGTGGGAACAGGAATACACCCTGATCGGCAAACTCAAAGCCAAGCTGGGGTTGAGCAAACCCGTTACCGATGCCGAACTCGCCGAATGGCAGGAGCTGGTTTACAACAACTGCTCGTTGTGCGGACGTTGCACCCTGATTTGCCCGGTGGGGAATGACATCACCTACATGATTCGCCGAATGCGCGAAGGCATGGTGGCATCGGGTCACGCGCCGGGAGGCTTGATTGGCGCTTCTACCCGTGCGGTGCAAATCGGTAGCCCGATGGGGGTCAAACTTCCCGCCTTGCAAGCGCAAGTCCGCCATCTGGAAAAATCCAGTGGGTTGACTGTGCCGTTTGACCAAGAAGGCGCGGAATACCTGCTGATGCTGTCGTCGATGGAAATCATGAACTACCCCGAATACTTGGGGGCAGTTGCCAAAATCCTCACCAATGCAGGCAAAACCTGGACGTTGAGCAGTGAATGCTTTGAAGCTACCAATTCCGGCATCCAAATCGGTTCATCCGACATTGCGCGGGAACTGGTGAGCCGCGTCGTCGCTGCTGCCGAAAAGCTCAAAGTCAAAACCGTGATCAGCCCCGAATGCGGGCACGCTTACACTGCACTGCGTTGGGAAGGGCCTAATCTGATCGGTCGCCCTTACACGTTTGCTGCCAAACACATCGTTGAAGTGCTGGATGAATTACGCGCTGAAGGTTTGCTGCAAACCGAAGGCTTTGAGGAATCCAAACTCACTTTCCACGACCCGTGCCAATTGGTACGCCGTGGTGGCGTGGTCGAACAGCCGCGCAACTTGCTGAATATGGTGGCAAAAAACTTCGTGGAAATGGCGGATCATGGCACGCTCAACTGGTGCTGCGGCGCAGGCGGTGGCGTGAGTGCCAACGAAGATGCCGAAGAGGTCAAGCTCAAAGCCTTCCAGCGCAAGAAAAAGCAACTGGACGAACTGCACGTTGACACGCTGGTAACGGCGTGCGCCAACTGTCGCATTCAGTTGGAAGAGGGCATGGAAGTTAACCAGATGGACATCCCCGTGTTGGGCTTGACCGAAATGATTGCCGAACACTTGGTCGAACGTAAGGGAGGTGCAGCATGATCACCCAAGATACCGATTTCAAGCAGGCACTCGATAAGCTGGGATTGGCGCAACAACGCCGTGTTGGTGCAGCTTTCGTGCGCAATGTGTTGGCACTCAACCCCGCCGTCACCAAAGCGGTAGACGCTGCTGCCAACGAAGACACTACTGCCGACGAACTCGCTGTGGCATTCAAGCAAGCCAAAGCTGCCGCACTCGACAGCCATACCCGCTGCGGTTCGGACAGCGATTGGCAAGCGCAAGCTGGTTATTTCGTCGCCCGTGCCGCTACCGCCTTAGTTGCCCCCGACAAGCAGGCTAAAGCCCCTGCGTGGGAAGCCGCCGTCAATGCGCGGATGGCGCGTACTTGTGGGCACATTGATGCCTCCGATGAATCCATGCACGAGGAAAACGAAGCACAGTATCGCCTCCTTGAGCAATTCCTGAACGACATTTGAGGATACTAAAATGACTGAACGTGTCGTTGTCGACCCCATTACCCGCATCGAAGGTCACTTGCGCATCGAAGCGCAAATGAACGGCAACACCATCGAACAGGCGTATTCCGCCGGGACTATGGTGCGCGGTATCGAAATCATCTTGCGCGGACGCGACCCGCGTGATGCTTGGGCATACGCGCAACGTATTTGCGGTGTGTGTACGCTGGTGCATGGCATTGCCTCGGTGCGCTCGGTGGAAGATGCGCTGAATTACAGCATTCCGCCCAATGCGCAACTGATCCGCAACCTGATGATTGCGGCGCAATACGTGCATGACCATGTGATGCACTTCTACCATTTGCACGCGCTGGATTGGGTGGATGTGGTGTCTGCACTCAGCGCCGACCCCAAAGCCACCTCGGAGTTGGCGCAAAAGATTTCCCCGCATTGGCCTAATTCCACGCCGGGTTATTTTGCTGATCAGCAAGCCAAGCTGAAAAAGTTTGTCGAAGCAGGGCAGTTGGGTATTTTTGCCAAGGCTTATTGGGGACATCCGGCTTACAAGCTGCCACCGGAAGCCAATCTGATGGCGGTGTCGCACTACCTCGAAGCTTTGCAATGGCAACGCGATGTGGTGAAACTGCACGCCATTTTTGGCGGCAAGAATCCGCACCCGAATTTCCTTGTGGGTGGCGTGCCATGCCCGATTGACCTGAATTCCGATTCCGCCCTTAATATGAAACGCCTGTCGCAAGTGCAGGACATTATCAAGAAAATGCAGGTATTCGTTGATCAGGTGTACGTGCCGGATACGCTTGCCATTGCCAGTTTCTACAAGGACTGGTTCAAGCAGGGCGAAGGCTTGGGCAATTTCATGACTTACGGCGATTTTCCTGAAAAAGGCATGGATGACCCCGCGTCGTTCCTGATTCCTTCTGGCGTGATTCTTAACCGCGATTTATCGAAAATACATCCGGTTGATTTGAATGCCGAAGATCAGATTCAGGAATTCGTCGCGCATTCTTGGTACGACTACAGCGAGGGCAAGGATAAAGGTTTGCATCCGTATGCGGGCGAAACCGAGCTGAATTACACCGGCCCTAAACCGCCGTATAAGCAACTGGAAGTCGATCAGTCGTATTCGTGGATGAAATCACCGCGCTGGAAAGGACAGGCGGTCGAAGTGGGGCCATTGGCGCGGGTGTTGATGTTGTATGCTACCGGGCACGAACACACTAAAGCGCTGGTCGATTACACCCTGAAATATCTGGATGTGCCGGTGGATGCGCTGTATTCCACTTTGGGACGCACGGCTGCCCGCACGCTGGAAACCAAGATTATCGCCGATAAGATGCAAACATGGTTCGATCATTTGATTGCCAATATCAAGGCGGGCGACACCAAAACCTTCAACGAAACCTTGTGGGAGCCGTCAAGCTGGCCTTCCAAAGCGCAAGGCGTGGGTTACATGGAAGCTCCGCGTGGTGCGCTGGCGCACTGGATTGTGATTAAGGATCAGAAGATTGCCAACTATCAGGCAGTCGTTCCGAGTACCTGGAATGCGGGGCCGCGTGACGGACAAAATAAGGCGGGGGCGTATGAAGCGTCGTTGCAAGGGCATGTGTTGCACGACCCGAAGCAGCCGGTGGAGATTTTGCGCACTATCCACAGTTTCGATCCCTGCATTGCGTGTGCGGTGCATGTGACTGACCCGGATGGCGAAGAGTTGATTAAGGTGAATGTGCAGCAATAATACCGTTGGTCGGTGCTACGAGAACGCTCATAGATTAGAGCAGTAAGTGCACAAAAAAATAGTTGCATCGTCTGAAATGATTCTATAATATTCGCGTCTCCCAAGCCGGCGTAGCTCAGTTGGTAGAGCAACTGACTTGTAATCAGTAGGTCCCGCGTTCGATTCGTGGTGCCGGCACCAAATTAGGAAAGGGTTACATAATATGTAACCCTTTTTTTATGGCATGACACTTCACACACTATGCTGTCGATTGTAGAGAGGCAAGGTTTTGTGTCCCCCCGCTGGGGGTTGCTTCAAGCTCATGGTATTCCAGCACAATATCTGCCTCATTATTCACCACATCTTCTGTCACCACACACCGCGCCACATTCTCTTCCGATGGCAAGGTAAACATCAGCTTACGCAACAAGGTTTCCAATACCCCGCGTAAACCACGTGCACCTGTACCATGCGCAATCGCCTTTTGCGCAATCGCCCGCAATGCATCGTTGGTGAATTCCAGCTCGGCATTATCCAGCGCAAACAATTGCTGGTATTGCTTGGTCAGTGCATTTTGCGGTTCGGTGAGGATGCGCACCAGCGCGTCTTCGTCGAGTTCGTGCAGCGCGGTG
Organism: Thiothrix caldifontis; assembly: GCF_900107695.1. Taxonomy (GTDB): domain Bacteria; phylum Pseudomonadota; class Gammaproteobacteria; order Thiotrichales; family Thiotrichaceae; genus Thiothrix; species Thiothrix caldifontis. Next base: position 131,164 of record NZ_FNQP01000011.1, read on the forward strand.
ATGACTGGGAAACGTCCGATGAATTCGGGGATCAGCCCGAAATGGCGCAAGTCCTCCGGTTGCACTTCACTGAACAGGCGCAGCTTGTCGGCTTTGGGGTCATCCGGCGTGTGCGTGGAATGGAAACCGATGCCTTTGGCACCCGGTTTGAGGCGTTTTTCCAGCAGCTTTTCCAGACCGGAGAATGCGCCGCCGACGATGAACAGGATATTGCGCGTGTCGAGCATGACCGGGGCTTGGTCTTTGCGCCCTTTGGCGGGGACTTTGACGGTCGTGCCTTCGACCAGTTTGAGCAGGGCTTGTTGCACGCCTTCGCCGCCCACGTCGCGCGTGCCGTGCGAGTTTTCACCGCTGCGGGCAAGTTTGTCGATTTCGTCGATGTAAACGATGCCCCATTCCGCCAGTTCCTTGTTGCCGTCGGCACTGTCGAGCAGGCGGGCAATAATGCTTTCCACGTCTTCACCCACGTAACCCGCTTGCGTCAGGGTGGTGGCATCGGCGATGACGAACGGTACGCCGACGATCCGCGCCAAGGTGCTTGCCAGCAAGGTTTTGCCAGTGCCGGAAGGCCCCAGTAGCAGGATGTTGGATTTGTCGAGTTCGACCACCGATTTGTCGGTGCGGGTGCAGATGCGCGGCTTGTCGGTTTCCAGATTCAGGCGTTTGAAATGGTTGTAAACCGCGACGGCGAGGGTTTCTTTGGCGGTGTCTTGCCCGATCACGTAGCCGTCGAGGATGGCTTTGATTTGCAGCGGTTTCGGTGGAGTTTTGAGCGGTTCGCTCATGCTGCGCTTGCGGCTCCAGGTGCTGATGACTTGGTGGGCAAGGCGCACGCAGGCTTCGCAAATGTGTCCATTCATCCCGGCAATCAGCGGGATGTGCGCGGTTTGCTCTTGTCCGCAGAAGGAACAGGCGGCTGTTTTATCGCTCATGGGGATACCTCCGGGGTGGTGGCTTGCAATTGCTTTAACCATTCTTTCTGGCAGTTGCGTTGGGCACGTTCTTGCAACTGGGTACGGATTTGCGCTTTGGCTTTGGTCAGGGAGACTTGCTGCGCGGGGTAGATGTGTTCGCACAGCAATAGGTGGAAACCGAGTTCAGTTTCGATCGGGTCACTGACTTGCCCCGCACTCAGGGCGAACAGCGCGGCATCGAGTTGTGGGTAGAGTTTGCCGTAGGGCAGGTTGCCGAGTTTGCCGCCTTCCATTGCGGTCGGGCATTCGGAATATTGGCGTGCCAGCTTGCCGAATTGTTTGGCGTTGCCGGTGGCTTGGGCGGCAATGCTGCGGATGCGTTGCAGCACGGTGTCGTACTGGTTTTCGGGGTAGTCGTTGTTGACGGTGATGAGGATTTGCCGTACCAGCCGCGTTTCCGGCTGCATGAAACGCTCGCGGTTCATCTCGTAGTAAAGCTGCACGTCGATGTCGCCGATGGTGATGCTGCGGGCGGCGATTTTTTGCAGGATGCCGTCGAACAGTAGTTCGCGTTGCAGGGCTTGGCGCAGGGTGTCGGGGGTCAGACCGTTCTGGCTGAGGTCGATGGTGAAGTCTTCGTCGTTGGGGTAGCGGTCGGCGATTTCTTGCAGTGCCATATCGACCCGTTCGGGTTGGATGATGATTTGGCTGGCTTCGGGGCTTTGCAGGGCGAGTGATTCGAGGTGGAAACTGCGGTCGGCGCGTTGGCAGACGCGGTTGAATTCCTTTTCGTCCAGATGCGGCAGGTTTTTCTGGAAGGCTTCCAGCGCATTGCGCAGCAGGTGGTAGCGGTAGGCGGGCGGCTTGCCCATGATGGCGAAACTTAGGTTAGGCATCGGGGACTTCCTCCAGCAGCTTTTCGGGGACTTGTAGCGTCCGTCCGGGGAAGCGCACGTGGTAGGCGAAGCCTGTGGGTAAGCCGCTGATCACTTTGAGGATTTCGCCGACATCACCGGGGTTGGCGATGACTTCGCCCTCAATGGCGAGGGTGACTTTGGTGGTCACTTTGTCGCGGAATTGGTAGAGGCTGGGTTCCCACGGATCGTCGCCGCCAATCAGTTCCTCTTCGCGGCAACCGACGGTTTTTTGTTCGTCGAGGAAATGCACCGAGTAGATGATCTGGTCTTGCAGGAAGGTGCCGACATCACGCACATAGCCGACACTGCCGCGCCGCACCAGCAGGTTGCCGATGGCAGCACCGTAAAACGTGCCATCGTCACGCACGTTGCGGATCACGCGCACTTTCGCGCCGTATTCGTATTGGGGCATGGCGTTACCCCTTCCCGAACAGGCTTTCCAGCGTGATGAAAGCGGTTTGTGGTTCGTTCATGCGGTAGACTTTCAGCACTTTTTCGGTCTTGGCATCGGAGTCCACGAAGTCGCTATACGCCTTGGTCAGCAGGCGGGTGTATTGCTCGCGCAAGGCATCGTCGTCGCTGGCGGGTGGCTCTTTCGCCAGGTAGTTGTGGAAGCGTTGCAGGATGTGCAGGCGGTTGACATGCACCACGGTCTGGTCAAACGCGATGTCGAAGTAGTTGAGGAAGTCTTCCGCGCTGACCAGTTCTTCGAGGTCGAGGGTGAGGTCGGTATCGGTCATGTCGTGCTCCTTGTGCCAAATGAGGAAGATCAAGCAAAGGGCGTGCCATGTTGTGGAATTGTTTGTTATTCAGTGGCTTGGGTGTTGTTGATGTGGGGTATGTCGGGTTTGGTACAGGGACGGGAGATGGGGGATTGTGGGAAAGGGGACATTGCCGCATTAATAGCAAACTGACGGGGAAAGCCAATGCTATAATCAACCTTCAGTTCACAGGCAACCGGGATCAGTATGGAACAAGCCGCACCCGCTCCGCGCATGATCAGAAAGGTGGTATGCATCACCACCAATAAAGACCAACCGTCTGACTACCAGTATTGGGTCACGCGCCCGATTGCAGAACGCATTGATGCCATTGAAATGCTCCGCCAATCTTATTTGAGTTTCCGTCAAGATGTTCCACCGCGACTTCAAAGAGTTTATCGAGTTACTGAACAATCACGGGGTTGAATACCTGCTGGTGGGTGGTTACGCGCTGGGTATTCACGGCTATCCGCGCTATACCGGCGATATGGATATTTGGGTCAAGCCTGAGCAGGTCAATGCCGAAAAAGTCATGGCAGTGCTGGAGGCGTTTGGCTTCGGCGAACTTGATTTGAGTACCGATGATTTCACCAAATTGGGTAATGTCATCCAGCTTGGCTATCCGCCCTTGCGCATTGATTTGCTTACCCAACCGGATGGCGTGGATTTCTCCAGCAGCTACTCCCAGCGTTTGGATGTGGAATATGGCGGCTTGACAGTCCATGTCATCAGTCTCGAAGACTTCAAGAAAAATAAGGCAGCGAGCGGTAGGCCGAAAGACCTTGAGGATTTGCGTAACCTGACGTAATGGACGATGTTTGTAACTTGCTGAATTCTTTTCCCATACGTGCCAGAATGCCCACATCTTCCCCAACCACAAAGCCGGGCTTGTATGGCAGAACTCCCTACCAAAGAAGAACTTGAGAAGCTCTATCACGAGAAAGGGCATGATGCGCTGGTGTGGTATGCGTGGAGGAATACACTACGAATTTTACCAATTTTAGGGAGTTTATCTCTTGAGGAAGTTTGGCCTGATAAGCTAGTAGAAAATATTTACTTAATTTTGCGCATTCCAATTGTTATTCAACAATGGTTAATAGCTAAAGAGCGAGCACAATCTGTTATCAATACCGTGGGATTGGAAGCAACTAGAGCTGTTGCTGCAACTAAAGATGGAACAGCCGTGACGGATGCGGAGATATTTGCTGCAAAGACTGACTTTTTGGCAGTGTCGGAACGACAAGCTGCGGCTTCTGCGAAGATTGATGCAGAGACTGCTAGAACAATTGCTATAAAAGCCAGAGATATTGCATTTTCTAAAAATAGTATTGTCAGATTTATTACTGATACTAGTAAGTTAGATTTTGTGAGAGCTAATGCTGATTCTGCCTGCATTGCAGCGGAAAGAGCAGAATCTATTGCTGCCAAGCAAGCAGCCAGAGCATCAGATGCGGCTGAATCTGCTGCAATTTCCCAATCAATTGATTGCGAGGCCAAAAAGGCTGTAGTTAGGGCTAAAGCCATCGCAGATGAAGTTTCCACTGCTGAAGCGGCTGCGGCTGTCGTCAGAATTGTAGATGTCGTACTCAATGATACAAAGAGTGCTATTGCTGAAACAATGGTTATTGCAGCTAGAGCAGCGAAGATTGAAGCTGAATCAGTTGCAATGGCTCGAAATGATTTTAATTGGCTCTATGAAACTGATTTTTTTCAGGACTCTATTCCATTATTTTCAATAAACAAATTATATGATAAAAAGCCCAAAAAAATATTAGAATGGGAATCTGGATTACTAGGAAACTTACGTCAACTTAAGTTGGAGTTTCTTGCTGAAGATTTAAAAAATTTATGGAATGGTGATTTTCCTGAGTCACATGTTCAAAATTATCTAAAAGAGTTTTCTGTTGCAATTACTAATGATCCTATCGCACTGCAACTTGCTGTTCTTGGTGCAAAAATCGAAATAACGCATTCAGTGAGGGTTATTTTATTAGGTCCTGGTGGTGCTGGAAAAAGCTCATTATCGGATCGTTTGCAAGGAAAAAGAGTTGAACATATTAAACAACTCACTGTTGGTGTTGATTATCTCCAACATCAATCCATTAATGTACTCGACACTTTTCCCGATTGTGGACTGGATGATAAAAAGCTAAACTTATTTTTATGGGATTTCGGCGGACAAACTATTTTTCACGGTTTACATAGTGCGTTTCTGCATGAAAATTGCGTTTACGTGCTAGTAGTGGATAGTCGCCACGAACAAGCTCCTGACGAATGGCTTCACCAAATCCGTCACCTAGCAGGCTCACAAGTAAAAGTGCTACTTGTCACCAATTGGTATGAAAAATGTGAAACTTATCAGAATAAAACCCGTTTACGGCGCGAATTCCCCAAGCAGTTTTCGGATGAAAGTTTCTTCTACTTCTCTTGTCTCGACAAAGATGAGCCAGACTTTAAACGCTTTGTGCAATCCTTGGTAAAAGCCAGTCTCGACAGCCAGAAAATGGTTCTGAAGGAAACGCTGGATGTGCAACGGGCATTGGATGCGCAATACAAAGACGGGGATACGGTTTTCGTGCGTGAAAGCAAATTGCGCGAACTGATTGCGGCTAATATTCAAGATGCAAAAAATACCGATAGCACCCTAAATCAGTTGCAACAACTTGGTTTTTTGGTGCAGGTCGAAAAAGGCAAGAGCCGCTACTGTCTCAAACCCGCATGGGCGGTAGACAACGCCTACCAATTGCTTTATTCCCCCATACTGCGCCAAGCCAACGGCATTCTGAATTTGACCGAGTTGGAGCAAGTATTTGCAGGCAAGGTAGATGAATACCACGTTGAATATCTGGTCAGCTTTCTCAATGAACGTTCCTTGTGCATTCGCTTACAGGATAACGGCAAGTATTTCTTTCCCGATGCAACGCGAGCAGATGAGCCGCTTTTGGTCAGCGAACTACTGAATCAACAGAACAAGCTAATGCTGCGTTTCGACCTGCCTTACCTGCCACTGGGTTTCCATGCAAGATTGGTGCATAAGTTGTTTGTGCCGCACAGCGAAGTGGGCATTCATGACCCGCAAGACATTTGGCGGCAAGGTTTTATTTTGCGGGCGGGTACAACAAGTCAGGCTGTTGTCCATTACTTGCTGCGTAAAAACGTCATCGAAATGGTGCTGACCGGAGATTTGAAAGCATTTTCCGCGCTATTACGCGAGTTCTACACACATCTAAAAGCGGTGCTGGTGAGTCCGAACGGCATCCGCCCAGAACAGATTCATCCATCGGTACTGTTCAACCAGCAATCATTCTCGGTGCATTCCGGCGAAGACTTGGTTAACGTGCTGGCGCAGATCAATAGTTACGACCAACTTTTCCAAGAGGTAAGAAAAATGGCAAGCACAGGCAATATCAACGTCACCAATGGGCAAGTCATCATCGGTGATGGCAATATTCAAAAATCCCATTCGGACAATACCACTATCACGGTGACAGCCGATCAACGCCAAATCATCAGTTCTGTGCTGGATGAAATGCTACGCCACAAAGCCCACCTATCCGATGATGTGCTGGAAGCCGTTTACGATGTGCGCAAAGCGGTCAAAGCTGACGAAAAGCAGCCAACAGAGAAAAGCCAATCGGTGTTAGGTAAACTCTGGGGTGGTTTGCGTGAATTGACCAATATTGCCAAAGACATGACCGATGTTGGTGGCTTCGTTGTTGAACATCAGGCAGCGCTTGGCACAGCAGTGACTGCGGCAGCAGCTTTGCTTTCCTGAACTAACGGTATTTATGCTAAAAGTATAACGTATGCAAAACCCTTCCTACCAATTCCAAGCCTCCGCCCAGTTGACCAGCAAACTGGCAACCATTGATGCCGCGCAAGCCGACATCCAGCGTTTGCGTGCGCAACAGCCTGACCGCTGGCTACCTATCCAGCAAAAGCTCCGTGCCGAATGGACGTATGACAGCAATGCCATCGAAGGCAGCACCCTAACGCTAGGCGAAACCATCTTCTTTTTGCAGGAAGGGCTGACGGTAGAGGGTAAGCCGTTCAAGGATTTTCTCGATGCCCGTAACCATGCCGAAGCCATCGACTTGCTGTTTGATGTGGTAGCGCAAAAACGTGCCATCAGCGAAGGGCTGATCAAAGAACTCAACGCCTTACTGCTGGCTGGCGTGCAATCCACTCCTGCACTGAATTCCCAAGGGCAACGGGTACAAAAGCCCGCCACACCGGGGCAATACAAATCACAGCCAAACCATGTATTGCAACAGGATGGTTCTATCCACCATTACATTGAGCCGTTACAAGTTCCGCTGGAAATGCAGCAATTATGCGACTGGGTGAACGCAAATTTGAGCCAGCTTCATGCGGTCATGGTGGCGGGGATCGCCCATTACAATATGGTGCGGATTCACCCCTTCGACGACGGCAATGGGCGTGGTGCGCGGATATTGATGAACCTGATCCTGCTGATACAAGGCTATACCCCCGTGATTGTGCGCACCACCAAACGGCGGATTTACCTGCAAGCCTTGGCAGCAGCAGATAAGGGTGATATTGAGCCGTTTCTGGATTTCATTGCCGATTCCATGCTGGACACGCAGCGGGTGATTCTGGCGGAATTGCGTTAGTCCAAGAGGAATTAACCCACAGCCCTACGCAACACCGCCACCCCTTGCTGCTCATACAAATGCTCCTGCGCCAGCACCAACAACGCCTTCGCACCCAGCCGGTCATTGCTATCAATGTCCACGAGCGTTTGCAGCCGCCCGACCGCATCCGCCAGTTCCCCCAAGCGCATTTCCAGATAGCCCGCGCCTTTGTGCGCCATCAGGTAGAAGCGCGTCAGGGTCATGGAAACCAGCACGCCTTGCCCCAGATGCAAGCGGGTTAAATGCCGCCAGTCTTCCGGCAAGTGCAGGCGTTTGCCGCTGACGGCGATGGCTTTGTGTGCCACGTTCAGCGCATCCCGAAGGCGGTGCTGGTAGTAGAAATAGCGGTACAGCGCGACCAGTACGTTCAAATCTTCGGGGGCGAGGAAATAGGCGCGTAGTAGCAGGGTTTCGGCCTCTGGTTCTGGGTAAAGGCTGGCGGCTTCTTCCAGAAGCGCGGCAACCTCCGGGTCGATGGCGGCGTTGAAATAAAGGTCTTCGGCTTCAAAATCCTGCAAATCCATAATGTTAGTCCCCTGATTTTTTAAAGTGAATCGGATGTTCGGTGATGGGTGTGTTAGGTAATTCGTCGTCGCACAGATCGCGGGCATCGCAATGATTGCATTCCGCGCTGTCGTCTTCTTGTTCGGGCAAGCAGCCGCGTGTGCCAGCGGCTTCTTCGAGTAAACGGATGCGGTCGAGCAGGCATTGAATTGCGCCTGCTACGGGGTCGGGAATCAGGTGGTGGTTAAGGTCTATGCCTTCCGGGTTGTCATTGCGGGCGACTTTGTTTTGCACGATTTTGCCGGGGATGCCGACCACGGTTTTGCCCGCCGGAATGTTTTTAACCACCACGGAATTGGAGCCGACGCGCACGTCGTTGCCCAGTTCAATCGGGCCAAGGATTTTTGCGCCTGCGCCGACGACTACGCGATTACCTAAGGTAGGGTGGCGTTTGCCCTTGTTCCAGGATACGCCGCCGAGGGTCACGCCGTGGTAGAGGGTCACGTCGTCACCGATCTCGGCGGTTTCGCCTATTACCACGCAAGCCCCGTGGTCGATGAAAAAGCGTCGCCCGATTTTCGCACCAGGGTGGATGTCGATATTCGTCCAAAAGCGGGCAAAGTACGAAATGAAGCGCGGAAAATACCGCCAGTCGCGTTTCCACAGGCTATGAGCGATGCGTTGCAATATGACTGCGTGGATGCCTGGGTAGAGCGTGGCGACTTCCCAGCGCGAACGCGCGGCGGGGTCGCGTTGGAAGACGCAGGTGATGTCTTCGCGGATTAATTGCCAAAGGGAGAACCCCCCCATCCCCAGCCCTTCCCCCGCAAGGGGTGAAGGGGGCGAAGAGAAAGAGTGATTAGCGGGACTCTTGTCCCCTCCCCCCTTGCGGGGGGCGAAGCGCGGCGATTGAGCCGCCGGACGGGTTAGGGTGGGGGGTAGTCCCGGTATTTCTAATGACATATCCCCACCTCCGCCACACATGTCTGTTGTAGGAATTGCTGCAAGTCATCCGCTGTCGGTGGGCGTTTGTGCTGGGTGGAAAAGCGTCGCACCAGCGCAAGAATCGCTTCCGCCTGTTCATGCTCCAGCGGTATGCCGAGCAGGGCGTAGGCACGTTGCACCCCGTGGCTGCCGGAATGTTTGCCCAGCACCAGTTGGTGATGCCGCCCCATGTCTGCCGGGTCGACGCCTTGGTAATTGCGCGAATCTTTCAGCAAGCCATCGACGTGGATGCCGGATTCGTGGGTGAACACGCCTTCGCCGACCAGACTTTTTTGCCAGCCGACCGGACGACCAGATGCTTTTTCCACCAGCAAGGAGAGTTTGGGGAAGCGTTTTAAGTTAACGCCACAATCCAGCCCGTACAAACGCCCCAGCCCCAAGGCGACTTCTTCCAACGGTGCGTTTCCGGCACGTTCACCAAGACCGTGGACGGTGGTATTAATGTGGGTAGCACCCGCACGGGCGGCGGCAAGTGAATTGGCAGTGGCAAGACCGAGGTCGTCGTGGGCGTGCATTTCGATTTCCATATCGGTATGCGCCCGCAACGAGGTCATCCAGTCGTGGGTGGCAAACGGTTCGAGGATGCCCACGGTGTCGGCGAAGCGGAAGCGTTGTGCGCCCGCCGCTTGTGCCGTTGCCAGCACTTGCAGCAGGAAATCGCGGTCAGCGCGGGAAGCGTCTTCCCCGCCGACGCACACGCCAACGCCCAAGTCTTTGGCGATTTGTACGTGCGCCCAGATTTGCTGCAATACCCAAGCGCGGTCACGTTTGAGCTTGTGGAAAATTTGCTGGTCAGAAACCGAGATGGAAATGTCGATCATGTCCACCCCCAGATCGCGGCACAGCAGGATGTCGTCGCGGCGCATCCGGCTCCACACCATCAACCGTGCATTCAAGCCGAGGCTGGCAACGGCGCGGATGGAGTCGCGTTCTTCCTCACCCATCGCGGGGATGCCGACTTCGAGTTCGGGTACGCCCAAGGCATCCAGCCCGCGTGCAATCGCCAGCTTTTCCGTGAGGGAAAAAGCCACGCCAGCGGACTGTTCGCCGTCGCGCAGGGTGGTGTCGTTGATGGTGATGAAACGGTTGCTGTGGTGCATGGTGTTCGCCTTGCTGATGATCTTTGCTTGATCTCAGCAAGACTTGTGCCATAGTTGTTAAGCTATTGTTTTTATATAAATAGTGGTGAGTTTTTCATTGGTTTTGTTGAGTCTGCGACACACGCAGGCAGGTGGGGACTGTGCGGAAACCGACATTACCCGTAACGTTCCATACCCAGCCCTTCCAGTGCAATGTCCGCTGCTTGACCGCTGAGCATTGCTGCCAGTATTCGCCCGCTGCCTGCTGCCATCGTCCAGCCCAGCGTGCCATGCCCGGTGTTGAGAAATAAGCCGGAATACGGCGTTTTGCCAAGGATGGGTGTGCCATCTGGTGTCATGGGGCGCAATCCCGCCCAGAAACTGGCTTTGCTGGGGTCGCTGCCGTTGGGAAACAGGTCAGATAGCACGTATTGCAGCGTGGCAAGGCGTTTGGCTGGCAGGCTCAGGTCAAAACCGTTCAGTTCTGCCGTTCCCCCCAGTCGGATGCGATTCCCCAAACGGGTAATGGCAACCTTGTGGGTTTCATCCATGACGGTGGATTCGGGGGCGTGTTCCGGCTGGGTAATCGGTACGGTGAGTGAATAGCCTTTCACCGGATAAATCGGTAAGTGGATACCCAAAGGCTTGAGCAGCAACGGGGAATGGCTGCCCAATGCCAGCACATATGCCTCAGCTTGCATCAAGCCTTTGCTGGTTTGCACGCCGCTCAAGGTTTGTCCGCTGGCGACCAAGCCTTGAACCGTGGTGTTGCAGTGGAAAATCACGCCCATCTGTTCCGCCATGCCCGCTAAGGTTTGGGTGAAGCGGAAACAGTCGCCGGTTTCATCATCCGGCAGATGCAGCCCACCGACGTATTTGTGCTGTACCTGCGCCAGTGCCGGTTCGTGGCGGATCACGCCGTCCCGGTCGAGGATGTTGAACGGCACTCCTTGCGCTTGCAGGATGGCGGCATCGTTGTGGATATCGTCCAATTGTTGCTGGGTGCGGAATAATTGGAGCGTGCCGAGGCTGCGTTCGTCGTAATGGATGCCGGTTTCTGCCCGTAATTCGCGCAGGCAATCGCGGCTGTATTCTGCCAGCCGTACCATGCGGGCTTTATTGCGCTGGTAACGGGGCAGGGTGCAATTGCCCAGAAATGCGCCTAGCCAGCGCCACATTGCCCAATCCAGACGCGGGTAAACATGCAGCGGGCTGTGTTCCATCAACATCCAGTGCAAGGCTTTGAGCGGGATACCGGGAGCAGCCCACGGCGCGGAGTAACCTGGGGAAATTTCCCCTGCATTGGCGTGGCTGGTTTCGAGTGCCACACCGGGCTGGCGCTCCACCAGTTGCACTTCATGGCCTGCCTTGGCAAGGTAATAGGCCGTGCTGACCCCAATAACGCCGCCACCGAGTACGAGTACTTTCATGCACTACCCCCTGTCGGTTTGCGATTAGCTATTGTGGGCATGGCTGGCGTTCTTTGGGTAGGTGGGAATAAGGGGGCAGCATTTCCAGCCGGGTGTCGATGGCTGGGTTGCCGACGGTGAAGTGGTAGAGGCTTTGGAATTGCGTATCTTGCAAGCCCAACACTTCATGCACGCTGTCGTCGAAGAAACAACCAATGCCCGTGCCGCGTACTCCGGCAGCTTCGGCTTGCAAATACAGCACTTGCCCGATTAAACCGGCTTCCCAGTAAAGGTGGCGGTAAACGGGTGCGCCTTGTGCCAAGCCTGCGTCGAATTCCGCCAACATGCCGAGGCTGAAACTGCTGGTGGAGGCGATGTCTTGATGGCAGGAAAGGGTGCGGGCGGCTTTGCGGGCGTCGGCTTCCAGCAGGTGGAATAGCGGTAATTCAGCAGGGCAATCTTCGGGCGTTTGCCAGACGAAATCGGGGTTCATCGCAGAGTGCAACGCTGTTTCGGCTGCTTCATGGCGTGGCAAGACATACAAGCCAGCGGGTAAGCCTTCGACGCGGTGGACGAATAAGATGGGGTGGAGGCGGATGGGTAGTGTCCATACGTCCCACGGCACGGGATTGCTGGCAGGTACTAAGGCAGACAGCATTGCGTAAAAAGTGTCGCGGGGTAGGGTGCTGGTTTTGCCGCTGAAGGCTTGGGCGCTGCGGCGTTGGCGGATCAGCGGGATGAGGTCGGGTTGGGGGATGGTTGTTGCGAGTGAAGAGGGCGTATGCAATACGCCCCTTATACGCATCAACTTTAAGCCCTCCATTCCCTAACTTGCTGTAATCTCATCCAATTATTAGGTTTTTTCCTCCGTTTGTTTTGTCGGCAAGCGGTTGAAGAAGCGAAGAGTTTTGCCAGTTGCTTGAGGCATTTTATCAAGCTGCGTCGCTCAGCGATGCAGGCGGCAAGATGGGAAGCCTGTTCCTGAATGGCTTGAACACCTTTGGTGAGGCTGCGCTGGGGTATTTCCCACAA
>NZ_FNQP01000031.1 GCF_900107695.1 Thiothrix caldifontis
TGCACATGCTCAAGGCTGACGGTCGCCCCGGCTTCGGCCTTGATGCCAGCCCAATCGCCGGGCAGAGCGTCGGTATCGGCGCTGCTCAGCACCACAGGGGAAACCTCGGTACCCTGCATCACCAAGTGACCGCCTGCCTGAACTGTGATCCCCGCGCCATCTACGACACGAATTTCGGTACCCGCACTGATGGTTAATTTTACATTCGCAGGAATAATGATATTGGTGTCTAGAATATGTATATCGTCAGATTCCCACCTAGAATCCTGAGTTAAAGAGTCAGAATGATTCCATGCACCCCATGTTAGACTTGGGGCTATGCTCATCAGAATTAAATAAATAAACTTAATTAGCAAATTCCTATCAATAAACTTCATTTGAATGCCGATGGATAATTATATCTTGGGGTATTGGTCAGTAAGTAAGCGTGATAAATTTACTGAATATATAGAGTTTAGGTCAAGAGTAATTCACAAGTATTTTGTATTATTAATGAAATAATTTTATTTAAATTTTAAATATTTGATTTATATATAATTTTTTATATAAATAAAATTATTATTTCAATAGATTTTATTTATAAATATGCATTGGGATTCTATATCTGGATGAAGCTAACGCTTATGCCTATGTGGTCGAGTTTACGTCAATTGGCAAACTGGTGCGAATCAGTCTTGCTGACGGGGTAATTCCGGTCTGATGAACTGAATTTAAAGTTGTTTGACCACATCCAGCATGGCTTGGGCGTGACCGTTAGGGGTGACTTGATACTGGGCTGTTACTAGCGTTCCATCTTTGTCGATGACGAAGGTGGAACGCACAATACCCATTTTCTTCACACCGTTCTTTTCCTTCTCCTGCCACACGCCATAAGCCGCGCAGACTTCGCCGGACGTATCCGCCAACAGTTCCACTTTTAGCCCGAATTTGTCGATGAAGGCTTGATGGCTGCTGCAATCATCTTTGCTGACCCCGATCACCACGGCATTATGTGCGGCAAATTCGGCTGCCAGTGCGGTGAATTCGTTCGCTTCAATGGTGCAACCGGGGGTATCGTCTTTGGGGTAAAAGTACAGCACGATGTGTTGCTTGCCTGCGAAATCAGCCAGTGACACGGTTGTGCCGTGCTGATTGGGGGAACTGAACGCGGGGGCAGGTTGTTTGGCTTGTAACATCAGCGGGTCTCCAAAAAATAAAACAGCCGCTACGATAGCCTGAAACCCGCTTCCCGTAAAAAAGCCAGCAATGCGGGCGCGTGTTCCTCGATTTTATCGACGGAGGCGTGACCCGCGTCGGGAATTTCCAGCAGGGTTAAACGTGCTTGCGGGCAATGGCTGACGATGGCATGTGCATCGGTGAGTGGCACAACCTGATCGTCTACCCCGTGCACCAACAGAATGGGGCAATCAATCTGGCATACGCTATTCAGGGGCGCAATTGCCGCAAAGCGATGCCCGATTACCCATTGCACATAACGATTGATGATGCGAATCAAAATGTTGGGTAAGTGTACCGTTTGCAGGTAACGGCGCATCACCCATTCAGGGTGCGCAAACGCCGATACGCTGATCACAGTGGCAATATCAGTACGCCGCGACGCTGCCAGCAACACTGCACCCGCGCCGACCGAATGCCCCAGTACCACCAGTTTCTCGCAAGCCGCCGGATGATTGGCGTGCAGCCACGCCAGCGCACTCTCCAAATCTTCGGCAAAACGGGGTAGGGAGGAAAAGCTGTGGGCGTCACTTTGACCATGATTGCGGGCATCGAAGAGCAACACATTCAGACCCGCTTGCCGGAACGGTGCGGCGATGGGCAACATCAGCTCGGCATTGCTGCCCCAACCGTGCAGGATGACCAGCGTTTGCGTGGCATTGCCAGCGGGCAAAAACCAGCCGAATAAACGTTTGTTGGCAACGCTGGGAATCCATATTTGTTCAAAAGCAAAGCCTAAATTTTGCGGTGTAACTTGCTCGATTTGGCGGGGGGCGCGAAAGCCCCAGTGGATACCGAACATGAACAGGGCAACTACCCCAGCAATAATCCCCGTAATGATCAACATTTTTCAACCTGATAGAAGCTGTCACCCTATTTAAAGTTAAAAAGGGGGAGCATTCAAGCTCCCCCATGTTCTTCAACGGCAACCTTAACTTAATATTACTTAACAGTCAGGCTAATGGTTTTGGTGTTATTGGTGCTGACATTATCGGCAAGGTCGGAAGCAGCAGTGCCTGTCAAATTTAACGCACCAGCTACAGCAGGTCTCAGGTAAATGTAACGGTCACGGGAAACGCCTTTTGCCAAATCACCAAAACTGCACACGACTTCCGCAGCAGAAGGCACACATTCCGCAGCACCGGATACCCAGGCGGTATTGACAGGCATGGGCAAGACAAACCGTGCGTTTTTCGCCACGTCCTTGCCGTTGTTTTTCAGCACAAAGTTAAACCCAACTGCCGCACCTGTTTTCGGCTTAGTAGAGGTTGCCGTAAACTTGGTCAATGCCATATCTGCATTGCCTGTGGCAGGTGGGGCGGCATTAATGGCAAGGCTCAGGGTCTGGGTATCAGACAAGTTTTTACCATCTGTTACCTTGACGCTGAAACTGGATGTCCCCGCCGTGGTGGGTGTACCATTGAGGACACCTGCCGTACTCAAGGATAATCCAGCAGGCAAGTTGCCGCTGTCGACTGACCAGCTATACGGGGCTGTCCCTTTGCTGACATTCAGGGTTGCGCTGTAGGTTTTCCCTACTGTCCCGGCAGTCAATGAAGTGGTGGTGATGTCCGGCGGCAAAACAACCGGTTGTGCAGTCACGGTCATGCTGATGGCTTGTGTATCGGTAGCGGCCTTCTGGTCAGTGACTGCCAATGTGAAACTGAATGTCCCTGCTGTGGTGGGTGTTCCCGTGATTTTTCCATCACTGCCCAAAGTTAACCCTGCGGGCAAACTGCCTGCTGCCAATGACCAAGTATAGGGCGATGTACCACCGCTGGCACTCACTTGTGCGGAATAGGCTGTCCCTTCCATCCCGCTGGGCAGACTGGTGGTGGTGATGTCCAACGCCGGAGGTGGCGGCGGCGGCGGGGGTTCAGCCCCATTAATGGCGGGCAATGCAGCCTTGAGAGCCACCGTGGTTTTGGTATGTTCATTGGGGTAGCTGTTCCAGCTACGGTAGATGCCAAAGTTATTTTCGTTATAGTGGAACAACTGGCGGCTGATACCGAAATGGTCAAACGCGGCATTGGCGTGTTGCAGCCACGTTACCCCGTTGACACCTGCCAGTTCGTATTTCTCGAATGTGACCCCGTATTCACCAATGTTGAAGGGCACGGTAAAGCTGTCAGTGGCGGCATCGTAGAATTCACTCAAGCCTTCCCCATTGCGCAGTAGCTGCTTGAACTGTTCCAGTGTGCCGGTGTAAGGCGTGTTGTTGGTATGCGAACCTGCCCAACTCCACGGTTCATACCAGTGGACATCGTAGAGGATATTGTCGTCCGCCAGTTTGTACATACCCTTGTCACTGGGGTGGAAAGACACTTCCACGTCAATCAGGTGATTAGGGTCAACAGCACGGATTTTGTCAATCAGGGTTTGGGCGTAGATAAACCAGTTGTTGATGTGCGGTTCGTTGATTAGGTCATAAGCGGCGATGGTGGTTTCATTGCGGTAACGCTGGGCAATGGCCACCCACAAATCTTCCAGGCGTTTTTTCAGGTCAGCACGGTTGCCAAACCCTTTGAAGTCGTTGCTTTGGTAGCCACCGGGTGGGACGTGCATGTCCAGTATCAGGCGCAAGCCGTTTTGTTTGGCCCACTGGATATGCCGGTCAACCAATGCCCAGCCTTCATTCTTGTAGACACCGGGTGCGGTGCTGCTCTCAAACAGGTTGTAAGACAGCATCAGGCGCACACTGTTGAAACCGAGGTCACGGATTTCCTGGTAAGACGCTTCATCCACGTTCTTGTATTTGAAATCATCAAGGGGCGGCGGTGGGTCAACGTCATTGCCCAGATCGTACAGGTAAACGTTAACCCCTTTCATCAGGAACGGGGTTTTCTGCGACCCCATCACCAAGCGGTTGCCGTCCGCATAGATTAACGTTGAGGCATCCAATGTTGCAGGCGGTTGGTAGCCAACCTCGTCTGTGGTCAGCGGTTTCACAAACGCCTCATCCACTTGGAACGGTTTATTGGCAGCAGTGCCGCTAATACAGACTTTGAGTGTATCAGTGGGGGCAAAACTGGCTTGCCACACCCCATAAACCCGCGTCCATTTGTCGGGATAAACCTTGGCATCGTAGCTGGATTGTTCGCCATCCAAAGTAATCGGGGTAGCCCCGTTCTTGATCAAACCGAAGGAAAGGTTGGCGGAACTGCCCACGCCACTGCTCAAGCGTACCCGCGCCCCAAATTCGTAGAGTGTGCCATTTTGCAGGTTGGCGGTGTTCAAGGTGTACAGTGCCCCGGTAGTACACCCGCTATAGGCGGAATCGACTTTCATCCCGGCTTGACCGGCATAAGCAGCTACTGGGTCAAGGGTGAGGATGGATTTGGTGCTTGCCCATGACAGCGCCCCGCTTTCAAATCCACCGTCGGTTATTAGGTTTCCTGCCAATGCTGTTTGCACTGCCAGCATTAGGGGGATGGAAACCAAGCCCCATGTGTACGTTTTCATAAATACTCCCTCGCTTTTCTTTCAATATTGTGATCAAGATTGCTTTGTCACGGTCTCGCAAATACCTTGCTAAAAACAATGTTATCAATGATCACATAAAGGTTAAGCGATATTCTTGACCATTGCCAATGTTTATGCGGTATATCATTTTTTTGTAATAAACGGCGAGGGAATATTATTGATGCTTAAAACCTAAGCCCCGTAGGACAGCATCAATATGCCAGTCCAGTGTGCTGGTAAACATCTCTTCCGGTAGGTGTTGGTCGATGATGAGGCTACAAATCCCATGGAATGGAGCCCAGCAAAACAATGCCTGGGTTTCCAGATCAGCGGTTTCGATCAGTCCAGCTTGCTGACATTCTTCCAGTAACCATACGAATTCAGCAAAGTTTTCTTCACGTGCGGCGGTCAGTTCGGCACTGGCGTTGTCACCTACCAGATTTTCACGGTACATGAGGCGGTAATAATCGGGGTTGTTGATGGCAAAGTGGTAATAGTGGTGCGCTAGTTTGCGTACCCGTTCAATCGGGTTCAATGTGGTTTCCAGCCGGATGGCACGATCCTGCTCAGTTAGGCGGGTGAAGGCACGGGTGGCTACTTCGCACAGCAACTCATTTTTGCTAGCAAAATGTCGATAAGGAGCCGAGCGAGCTACACCCAGCCGTTTGCCCAGTTCATGCAGGGTAATATTGTCGAGTTCGTTAGCGGTTAACATCTGCTCGGTTTCAAGTATTAACGCCGTGCGTAAGTTACCATGATGGTAAGTACCTGCTTTTTTCTTGTCTGATTTCCCGTCTTCTGTCATCAACCTACCCAAGCGTTCTGATCCGATTGCAGAATGTATATGGTTAAAGTTGAATGAAAAAGCTAAAAGGTTCAATTACTGTAAAAAAACAGTAATACAGAGAAGTGTTTCTCAATTTTATGATCAATAGGTGTTCTGCATTAGAACAATGCCAGCGTCAAAAATCGTAGCCAGCCCCGATCCACGTACTGTCATGCGCAAAATCCGCATCAAACATACCCGGAACACTGGCGCTGCCGATAGGCGTATTGATCGCCGCACTGTCGTAATCCCAGTCACTGCGGCTATGCCCAATGCTGACGAAGGCATTTTTCAGTTGCGGTTGGTTCAGCAATTTGGCGGGTTTGATTTTGGCTTCGACTTCCAGCGTGCGGTACGTACCGTCCATGTCAATGCCGGAGCCGACCCAACCGTTATCCATTTCGCCGGTTTGGTGGTTGAGGGAGGCATTGCCTGCGACTTCCAGCCAGGGGGTTGCCTGATAGCTGCCTTGCACCGCGACACCCGCTTTGTAAGCGGTGATTTCGGTATCAAAGGTATCCAGCATTTCCAAAGCGAGGTTGGCAGCGGGCAGGGCATTGCGCACTTTCATGAATGGCGTGCTGACACCGGTATTCACTCCGACCCCCACATGCCCCCGCGCAGTTTTCAGCACATCGTAACCCACGCCCACGTCAAGGTTCACGCCGTGGATGCGGTAATCGGCTGGGACGGGAATCTTGGTATTATCGGCAATCAAATCGGTGACGCTGCTACCGATCACAGGCAGGTTGCTGGTTAGCGGCAAGCTGGCAAGGTCGGTCATCTGGTTCACCGTATCCGAGTCGAAATAATCGGCGCGAAATTGGTAATACAGCGGCGAACCGTTGATATTACGGTGGGGTTCCGCCAGCGTCCAGGTATCCACTTCCAGCGACGTATCCATGCTGACAAAGGGGTTGGCTGCTGCGCCCATGTCGAAGTCGCCGCTGCCGTAGCGCAATTCCAGGGCGTGGGCGGGGGCAATGCTGGCGAAGCTTAAGCAAGCAAGGATTGCTGAGCGGGTTAATACATCCATGTAAACAAGTCCTGGGTTAGTGGTGGTCATGCCCGTCATGATGCTCATGATCGTGTTCATGCGGCGCTGCGGGTGGCAGTGTATTCGACAACAACGCTTTCACCGCCGTCACCGGGTCGGTTTCCGCAGTTGCCCGCACCATCACACCCCGGCTGCCCATTTTACGCACGAAACCTTCGCCACAGCCGCCGGTGATTAAGTAGTCCAGTTCAAACAAGGGGTGTTCACCCTGGCCATTCCATTCGTGCAAGGCCATTTCCTTGGGCAAGTCCAGCCGCTCAAGTTCCTGTATTTCGCTGCCGTCATAAGTTTCGTACACCATAAAACGCCGCCCCTTACCGGCATGTCCGGTAACGGTGCGGAAATTCTGGCTGCTGACGCCAATTTTCAAAGAACCAACTTTCATAGGGAAACTCCTCGTCATTAAGCGACATTACCGTCTTCGCCGATCAGGATGGTATTGTCATCCTTGAAGTAATACGGCGGTACGACCAAATTAGTGGCAGCGGGTACGTTTTTGTACACCCGCCCCGCCAAGTCAAAGCGTGAACCGTGGCAGGGGCAATACCAGCCGCCCTTCCAGTCTGCACCTAAATCTTCCGGTGCAACTTCCGGGCGATACGTTGGCGAGCAACCCAGATGAGTACAAATTCCCACCAGCACTAAATATTTCGGGTCACGGGAACGGTGTGCGTTTTGTGCGTAGGTCGGTTGTTGCTCAACCACGGCAGAGGCGGGGTCACGCAAACTGCCATCGTTGGCGGGCAAGTTTGCCAGCATTTCTTCGGTGCGGTTTACCACCCACACCGGTTTGCCGCGCCAAATAACCCGGATCAATTGCCCCGGCTCGACATTGCTGATGTTGACTTCAACCGGCGCACCTGCTGCCAGCGCCCGTGCACTCGGCGACCATGAATTGAGAAACGGGACGGCAACCGCCGCCACACCCGCCGCGCCCACGACCGACGTAGCAGCAACGAGCAGGCGGCGACGGCCTTGATTAATGTCTGTGTGTGTCATGCAACAGTGACTCCTAAAAATAAATGCCGGTATTAAACCCGCGATGACTGAGCAAACTACTGGGTTAAGCGCCTGATTGCATTGCGAAACTGCAAACCAGTTGCATTCAGTCGATGATTTTTTCTATTGATATTTGTCAACAAACGTGAAATTTCACGGTTTTTTAATTGATTTTTTCGATCTTTTAAAAATGTCAAAGCTGATTACTCGGAAAAGGAGGAATCTCCACGCCCTGCTTTAGGGTGCAATGACCACGGGTTGTTGCTAGATAAATAACAAGGAGATTTCTATGGAAATGCTCGGCTTATATCCCACTTGGTTAGAGCCAATGGTGGGCAGCGGTTGGGTGGTCGCGATTATTTCGACCATCCACGTGTTGGCATCCCACACCTCGGTGGGCGCGGCAATGGTGTTCGCTTACCTTGCGGTAGTGGCGTATCGGCAAGACAAGCCGGAATTGCTCGATTACATCAAAAAGTACGGCATGTTTTTGCTGGTATTTTCTTATGTGATTGGCTCGATCACCGGCCCCGGTATCTGGTTTTCGACCACGGTTGCCAGCCCGCGCGGGATTTCGGCATTGATCCACAGCTTTGTGTGGAAGTGGGCAACCGAGTGGGTGTTCTTCGTCATCGAAGTGGTCGGTGTGTATTTGGTGGTGTATCTGGTCGGCAAGGTTGACCAGAAAACGCACATGCGCATTGCGGTCATTTTCGGGCTGGCGTCTTACACCACCATGCTGATTATTATCGGGATTTTGTCGTTCATGATGTGGCCGGGCAAGGAGGTGTGGTTCACCGAAGGCGGCTACCTCAACGGTTTCTACGGCGCGAATACCTTTGCGCAATTGGCGATGCGTACCGCGTTTATGTTCACCATGACGGCGGTGGTTGGCGGGATTGTGGCTTCGGGCATTAAGGAATTGGCGTTCAAGAAAGCCATGCTGCGCCGTTTGGCAGTGTTGGGGATTGTGTCCACGCTGGCGGGTTCGCTGCTGTTCCAGTGGTATTTGCATACCCTGCCGGAACAGGCGCATATCGTGTTGGAAAACCGCTTGCCGGATTATTTCCAGCCTGCGCTGATGATGGTGTTGAGCGGTATTTTGGCGTATTTCCTGTTTACCTTGGTGATGCCGCGTTTGATTGTGCCAGCGATTGCGGGCGTGATGACGGTGGCGATTCTGGTGTTCGGCTTGTGGCCTGAGGAAGTGGCGCGTGAGTCCATCCGCAAGCCTTTCGTGGCGGGGCAATACGTGTATTCCAATCAGGTTATTGCGCGGGATGTGCCGGGGTTAGGAATTAAATCGGAAATTCCGCTGCTGGAGGAAAAAGGGTTTCTGCAAAGCCATGTATTTTTGCCGGAAAACCTGCGCACCGTCACGCCGGATAATGCGCGGGCGGTGGGTCATGCGCTGGCAATGACGGCATGTTCCAACTGCCATTCCTTGACCGATACCGGGATTCGTCCGCTGGCGAAGTATTTCGGGGGCAATACCGATGTGGGTGACATCAAGGATTATTTGCTGGGCGCACTGGCAACGGGCAATACCTTGTACATGCCGAAAATTCCGCTGACTGATAGCGAAGCCGAAGCCTTGGCGGTCTACATTGGCGCGTTGAAAGATGACACCGTGGCAGAAAACTATGCCGCTACCCGCAAGCCATTGGCACAAGCAGGGGAGAAATAAACCATGAATGCTGAAATGTTATACGCCTTGCGCGATGTGGCGGGTGTGCCTTCGCACCCTGTGACCTTCCTGATTTTGGGGGTGTTGACGTTTGCGTTGCACATCCTCGCGGTGCAGGTGATGTTGGGCGCGTCCGGTTTGGTGATTTGGGGCGCGTTGTCGAAAGCGGCTTATCAACGTCAGTTGGCACAGGCGATGTTGGGCGTGGCGAAAATTGCCGTGTCGGTCGCGGTGGTGTTGGGGGTTGCGCCCTTGCTGTTTGTGCAGGTGATTTATGACCCGTTTTGGTACACCTCGAACGTGCTGTCGGCGTGGTGGGTGATTGGGTTTATTGTGATCCTGACCGTCGCGTATTTGCTGATGTATTTTTTCTACGCGAAAAACCATCATTTGGGAACGCAGAAAACCATTTGCCCCGGCTCGATGATCTTGTCACTGGCGTTGATGCTGGTGGTCGGTTTCATTATGCACGTCCTCACCTATCAAATGTTGTCGCCGGATCAGTGGATGCAGTGGTATGCGCCCAACGGTGAAATTGATGCGTCAGGGCGAAAATTGCACGATTACAATCTGTGGCGTTTCGGGTTTTTCATCAGCTTGTCGGTGCTGGTGATCAGTGGCTGGTTGTTTGCTTACCGCCATTATATTAGTCACCGTACCGATGTGGATAACGGTTATCTGCAATGGTTGAAAGGGCTGGCAACGGTCTTGAGTCTCGCCGGTGGCATCGTCGCACTGGCCTTCGGTATTGGCTGGATGGCAACCCTGCCAGACAGCCAGGCCGGTTTTGGTTTCTCACCTTGGGTTGGGCTGGCAGCGGTGCTTATCTCCCTCACCGCTGTTATGCCAAAACTCATTGGTAGCCGGGTGAATGCGCCGTTGTTTGGTTACGGTCTGTTTGGGCTGGCAGCCATCACGGTGATTGTGGTGGCGATTGCGCGGGAAGTGTTGCGCTGGAATATCCTGTTTGGTGATTTTGGCTACAACGCGCTTGATTATCCGGTGAATATGGACTGGTACAGTACGCTGTTGTTCTTCGGCACGTTTGTGATTATTGGTGGCTTGGTGTTGAGCTATTTCCTCACTGTGGCCTGGCAGGCGGGACAAACGGAAGGGGTGTATACGCCTTCGCCTGCGGTGACGCGCTTGGGTAATCTTTCCATCCTCCTCATCACGTTGTGGATTATCCACTTCTTTGTGCTGGGGTTGTGGGTGTGGCTGCGCTAAGGGGGCAATGATGAAACTGAACACAATCCTATTGCCGCTGTTGCTGGTGTCCTGCATTGGCACGGTACAGGCAGACGAGAAAAAAGCGGTTGAAAAAGTCGCCAAAGCCGTAGAAGCCAAAACGGTAGAAGCGAAAGCACCTGCTGCCGACAGCGTTTCCAAAGACGAATTGCGCGAGATGATCCGCGAATTGATTCAGGAAGAAATGGCGAATTTGCAACCGACCAGTAACACGGACAGCAAGCCGGTTGCGCCTGCTCATGCTGCTAAAGCGGGCGAAATTCTCGCGCATACCTGTGCGGGATGTCACGGCACGAACGGCACGCTGGAAAACGAAGCCTTCATGCCGCTGGCAGGAATGCCGGAGCAGGAATTCGTCAAAACCATGCTGGATTTCCGCGATGGCGCACGCCAATCGACCCTGATGGGCACGGTTGCCAACGGCTTGAGCGAACAACAAATCCGCGACATGGCACGTTATTTTATGGAGGTATCCCCATGAGTCTGAGCCGACGTGAATTTTTGGGGCTGCTCGGCGCAACCGCGCTGGCGGGTGCATTCCCTATCCGTAGCGCATTTGCGGGGGCGCAACCGCATGTGGTCATTATCGGCGGCGGGGTAGGTGGGGCAACCACGGCTAAATACCTGCGGTTGATGGATGCCAACCTAAAAGTAACGGTGATCGAAAAGAACCCGATCTACATCCGCCCTTACGGTTCAACCGAAGTGCTGACGGGGCATATTGGCATGGACGATTTGCACGTCACTTACGACGCGCTCAAGTCCAAATACGGCGTGAATGTGATCATTGACGAAGTGACCGGTTTTGATCCTGACAAGCGCAATGTCAGCTTGAAAGGTGGGCGTAAAGTCAGCTACGACAAGCTGGTGGTGTCACCGGGGATTGAATTGCTGTACGACAAGATTCCGGGCTATTCCTTCGAGGTGGCGGAAAGCAAAATTACTTCTGGCTGGATTCCGGGTAAGCAAACCGCGTTGCTGGGCGAACAGCTCAAAGCCATGCCGCAAGGCGGTACGTTCCTGATGGTGGCTCCGCCCGCGCCCTACCGTTGCCCGCCGGGGCCTTACGAGCGTCCGGCATTGGTGGCGGAATGGTGCCAAAAACACAACCCGACAGCCAAAGTCATTATCGGTGACCCGAAAGACGAATTCGTCACCGACCAAACCATGATGCTGGGCTGGAACCGCTTGTACGGCTTCAATATCCCGCAAAAATTCCGCAAGGATATGCCTGCGAGTGTGGAGATCAAGCAGCACAGCAACCCCGGCATTCTGAGCTGGATTCCGAAAGCGGATGGCGGCACACCCGTGTCGTTGGACGTTGAAAAAATGACCTTAAAAACCGAGGGCGGCGACATCAAGGCGGATGTGATCAATATCGTGCCGCCGATGCGGGCGGGCAAGATTGCTACCGCGATGGGGCTGACCGACGAAAAAGGTTGGTGTCCGAATAACCGCAAAACCTTTGAATCCAGCCTGCACCCGCATGTGCATGTGATTGGTGATGCGTGTCATGCCGATGCGATGCCGAAATCCGGCTTTTCGGCGAATACGCAGGCGAAAAGCGTGGCGCGTGCCATTGTCGAAGCGTTGGCAGGGCGTGAAATTCCTACGCCTAGCTGGGAAAACACTTGCTACGCGCTGGCGGGTTCGGATTACGGGTTGTTCGTCGCTGACGTGTTCGAGCTGGCAGAAGCCGAAAACAAGATTAAGCGCGTGGGCAAGTTCAGCCGCTATTTGAAGCTGGATGCGACTCCGGCGCAAATCCGCATGGGCGCGGTGTATCAGCAGGCTTGGCTGAAATCCTTCACGGAGGACTGTTTTGCATGAAAACTTTACAACTTTCCTTCATTGGCGTGGGTGCTGCCCTGTTGCTATCCGGCTGGGTGTGGGCAAATGATGCCGCGCATGAAGTAGCGGATGCGGTTAAATGGAAGCCTGCTACCTTGCGCGTAGCGTTGGCGGATATGCCGACGGGTGATATTTCCCGTGGTAAGGAATTGAACACGCAACTGATGTGTGCGTCATGCCACGGTGAAAATGGCGTTGCTCCGACCAGCAATTGGCCAAACGTTGCCGGACAAAAAACCGATTACACCTACAAAATGTTGCTGGATTATCAGTCGGGTTTACGTAGTGAAGATGAGCGCAGCAAGCTGATGACGGTGGCGGTTGAGCCGATGAGCCAGCAGGATATGGCGGATGTGGCGGCGTATTACGCGAGTTTGCCTGCCCATGAAGCTAGGGTGAAAGTCCCAGTGCCTGCGGATGCGGAACGGCTGGTGCGTAAGGGCGATCCGACCCGTCTGATTACCCCGTGTGCGTCGTGCCACGGGGTGAAGGGGCAAGGTGGCAAGGAAGCGGCTCCGGCATTGGCGGGGCAGTCGGAAAAAGCGTTTATTCGCACCATGACGCTGTATAAAAATGGCGAGCGTGATAATGATGTCAACAAGGCGATGGCACAATTCGCCGCTAAGCTGACCGATGAGGAAATTCGGCAGTTGGCGGCGTATTACCAAGGATTATAAGTTTCGTTAGTGCTTCCTCCTCCTAGCACGTCTCCCCGGCTTCGGTCGGGGATTTTTTTGCTTAGCACCCTGATGCAAGCATTTCTGCTTTGTAGGTGTTGTAAACGCTGCTGGAGGCGGTGTAAGGCCATGTCGGCCAGTCCACACCACCGCCATGCACCAGACTGCCGCTTAAACCGGTTTGCAAGGGCAAGTTGGTGAACTTAACCCACACGCGAAAATTGCCTGCCCCGTGTATTGCTTCGGCGGTTTTGAGCATCGCAATCAACGCCAATTTTGCGGTATTTTTGGTTTTTTGCCGCCCGGCAACGGTTGCGCCATTTAAGGCATTAAAACCCGCCATATCCAAGGTGAAGGAATATTCGTATACCCCACTGCTGGTGTAACGGTCGAAGTTGTAGGTGTAGGGAATGGTGGTGGTGCCATTCACCAAGAGGTTGATGTTTTGGTACGTGCTGGTTCCGCCCAAGACTTGGTGCAAGGTTTTGGTTTCGGAAAAAATGCCTTCCATTAAGCTGGCGAGGGGGATGCCGAATTCGGCTTCCATAAGCTGCTTGTCTAAACACACATAGCCGCTTTGCGCCCGTTCGTAAGGGATGAAAAATTCGGTGTATTCGGAAACCGTGGCTTGCACACTCGACGTTGCGGTGAATAGTAAAGCACTGGCTAATAAGCGTTTCATATTGTTGCCCTCGCTAGTTGAAAGTGGCTGAACCGCCCACTCTTAATCACAGTATAGTGCAGTTGGCTGATTGCCCTTAATTTTGCACCATGATTACAACATGGGTATATTATGAATCACTAATAAAATTTTCCAAGGGTAATGCGTGTGCCACAACTCCAAGCCAAAGGTCATTGCTCGACCTGTAGTATTCGACCCATTACGATTTTTTCCACGCTGAATGCGGCGGAAGTGGAGCAAATTCAGGCATTTCAACCGGCGATTATTCGTTATGAGCCGGGTGAAATTATCTACCATCAAGGTATGGAAGCGCATTATGCGTTCACCCTGCGACAGGGTTTTGTCAAGATTGTCAATAGCTTGGCGGACGGGCGTTCGCATATTGTGCAATTGCTGCGCGATGGTGATTTTTTTGGTTTCGGCGGGCTGTCGGGGGTGGAGTATAAGCACTCGGCGACTGCGTTGAATACGGTGGAAGTGTGCCGCTTACCGCTGGCAGATTTGCTTAAACTTAAGCACACGCATCCCAAGGTCGAAACCGAAATGACCAAACGTTGGCTGGAACGTTTGCACCGTGCTGAAAGTATGTTGGTGGAATTGGGGGCGAAAAAAGCCGCTGAACGCTTGGCTTCGTTTTTATTGCGCTGGTGTGCGGGGAACGCGCCGAATACGTGGGTGGCGTTGCCGCTGAATCGTGCTGAAATCGGTGAGTTGCTGGGCGTGACCATTGAAACCGTCAGCCGCTTTTTTGCGGATTGGAAGCGTCAAGGCTTTATCGGTGAGTCTCGCGGCAACATCCAGATGTTGGATGCTGCCGGTTTGCGTCAGGTGGTAGGCATCGATGAATAGTGACGCTACGCGCTTTTGGTTAAAGGGCAGCTTTTTGCAGGGTAACGACTTGCGTCCACTGTTCTGGGGTCAAAATGGTCTGCATGTGGTCGCGGCATTTGGTTTTTTGTTCGGCTAAAGCGCGGCGCATCGCAGCCATTTCATCAAACTGTTTCATCAGATCGGCTTCACTTGTGCCGTTCATGGAAGCCTCCGCTAACGCTTTTTCAGCATCCATTGGCGAGGCTGCGGTAGCAGCAGGCATAGCCTGTGCAGGGGCTGGTTTGGCGGCATCATCGGCGACAGCCACACCAACAAGGGCGGCGGACAGTAATAAGTAGCTGATCGGTTTTAACATTGGGTTTCTCCTGAATTAATCATTATTTTGGAATGGATAGGCGAAATCCTGAGGGAGGCGGGCAGAAAACGCATTGCTTATTGTCAAAGCTGGCGGAAAGAAACCGGGGTGGCCTTTGGGAGCACAACCACCCCGGCAAACCGCTAGAGAAGGTTTGTTATTGTATTTGCTGGCTATTGGTCAGCGTTTTCCATCTCCCCATGAAACTCTAACCACATCACATTGATAATGCCGAACGCACACGCGAGCAGCACCCCTAAAATCCATGCGAAATACCACATAAAAATCTCCTTAATAAACCGCGTGATCGTTATCACGAATGAATTTAACCGTGATTTTTCCCCACAACTGCTTGTAGCACCAGAAAGTGTAAAACAGGATGATGGGTACAAAGATGATCGCCGCCCAGAACATCACCGCCAGCGTCAAATGGCTGGAGGACGAATCCCACAGCGTCAGGCTATGGTTGGGGTTGGTGCTGGAGGGCATCACGAACGGGAACAGCGATACCCCGGCAGTCAGGATCACGCCCGCCACCGCCAGCGAACTGCACACAAATGCCAGCACCGCACGGTTTGCCCTTGCCAGCAGGAATGCGCCCAAAGCCCCCAGCAAACCCAGTGCCGGAAGCAGCATCGCGGGCGGGAATGCTACGTAATTTGCCAACCACGCGCCAGCCATGGGCACAACGGTTTTTGCTACCGGATTCGGCAGGGAATCGTGCGGTGGTTCTTGGGTAATCGCGTAACCATCAATGCCAGCCCACAACCAGACACCTGCCAGTGCAAAGGTGACAAACACCCCCAGCGCGGTGAATTGCGCTGCCTTGCGTGAACGCGCATACACCTCCGCATCGGTACGCATCATCAGGTAAGTCGCGCCCTGCATGGTGAACATCAACAAGCTGACCAAGCCTGCCAACACTGCAAACGGGTGGAACAGGCCAAACAAGCGTGCAGTGCCATCAACCCGCAGGAACTCGTCAAACTGGAACGGCACACCCAAGAACAAGTTACCAAACGCCACCCCGATTACCAGTGGCGGGATGACACCGGAAGCCACCAAGCCCCAATCCCACGTATTGCGCCAGCGTGGATCAGCAATCTTGGAGCGGTAATCAAACCCCACCGGGCGGAAGAACAGCGAGAACAGCGTCAGCACCAGTCCCCAGTACATCATCGAGAACGCCGCCCCGAAGGTGATCGGCCACGCCGCAAAGATTGCGCCTGCCGCTAGGATCAGCCACACCTGATTGCCATCCCAGTGCGGGGCAATGGCATTGATGGCTACCCGGCGTTCCACATCGTTCCTGCCGACATAGCGCAGCAATGCGCCCACGCCCATGTCGAAGCCATCGGTCAAAGCAAAGCCGATGAACAGCACGCCCACCAGCACCCACCAAATCACCTTGAAAGTTTCGTAATCAAAAATCATCTGCCTACTCCTTATACGTGGTCATTCAGTTTGTCGGCAAACACAGCACCAGCATGACCGCCATCCGCGTGTTCCCCGTGATAACGCCCAGTATGCAGGCTGGCTGGGCCAATCCTGGCGAACTTGACCATCAGGTACATTTCCGCTACCAATAAGAGGGTGTAGAAGAGTACAAACCCGGTGATGGATCCGATCAAATCCCATTCTGTCAGGGTCGATGTTCCCAAGAACGTCGGTAACACCTCACCAATCGCCCACGGCTGACGGCCTATTTCTGCTACAAACCAGCCAGTTTCAATGGCTATCCAAGGCAGCGGGATGGAGTAAAACGCCAGCCGCAGCAGCCACGGCTTGTGCCATGCAGTCTTTTGGGCGCTGTAGTAGAATGCCAACCCAAACACCATCAGCATGAAGAAGCCACTCGCCACCATGATGCGGAATGTCCAGAACAGCGGCGCGACCCAAGGTACGGTACCTTTCGCAGCGAGTTTGATTTGCTCTTCAGTAGCGTCGCTCACATTGGGGGTGTAGCGTTTCAACAATAGCCCGTAACCCAAGTCGGCTTTCAGGGTGTCGAACTGGGCTTTTTCAGCTTCCGTAGCGGTTTTTTGGCGCAACTTGAGGAGTATGCCGTAAGCCTGCATACCGTTGCGGATGCGTTGGGTATTGGCTTCCACCAGGTCATTGATGCCCTTGACTTCCTCCGTAAGCGAGCGGGTAGCAATCAAGCCCAATGCCCACGGAATTTTTACCTCAAGACCGTTGGTGCCTGTTTCCTGATCTGGGAAGGCGATCAGATTAAAACCGGCTGGAGCTGGGTGGGTTTCCCATTCTGCCTCAATCGCTGCCAGCTTCATTTTCTGCACATCCCCAGCCTCATAGCCGCTTTCATCCCCCAGCACGATGGTTGACAGGATGGCAGCGAAGCCAAAGGCAGCGGCGATGGCAAACGAACGCTGGGCAAATGCCAGGTCACGCTTTTTCAGGATATACCAGGCACTGATGCCCATCACGAACATTGCCCCGCAGACATAGCCAGCCGACACGGTATGCACGAACTTGACCTGTGCCACCGGGTTGAACAGCACGGCGGCGAAATCGACCATTTCCATGCGCATGGTTTCGTAGCTGAATTCGGAGCCGACCGGGTTTTGCATCCAGCCATTCGCAATCAGTATCCACAGCGCCGACAGGTTGGTGCCAATCGCCATCAGCCACGTCACCAGCAGGTGTGCCTGCTTGCTCAGGCGCTCCCAGCCAAAAAAGAACAGCCCGACAAAAGTGGATTCGAGGAAAAAGGCCATCAAACCTTCAATCGCCAGCGGTGCGCCGAACACGTCGCCGACGTAGTGCGAGTAATACGCCCAATTGGTGCCGAACTGGAATTCCATCGTCAAGCCAGTGGTGACACCGAGGGCAAAGTTGATGCCGAACAGCTTGCCCCAGAATCTCACCATGTCTTGGTAGACTTGCTTGCCCGTCATGACGTAGACGGACTCCATAATGGCGAGGATAAAGGTCATGCCCAGCGTGAGCGGGACAAACAGGAAATGGTAAAGTGCCGTAATGGCAAACTGCCAGCGCGACAAGTCCACAACAGTTTCGGTTATCACAACAGTTGCCCTCCTTTGATATAAATGCAACATTGTTGCAATGTATAACACGGAAAAGCCGACTAAATCATTGCGGTTTTTCAAAAGAGAACCCCATGCATACTGTTGGCATCCTTTTGAGCGGGGATGCCAACGTCTGCGAGGGTTCAGGTTAATAATTTGTTGTTAAGGTGGAACATGGCCCACAACGTTTGGATTTGCAGCACTACCAGTGGTACAAGCAGGAAAAAGTATGCCAGTGAGTTTTTTTCCAGCAAGCCCGTACCGACCAATCCGACGTGGATAAAGAAAAAGCCCATCACATAACCCGCGACACCGGGGCAAATCAGCGCGAATGAACCGGCACTTTTTTCCTTGCCATAAACATAAGCATCAAAATAACCGAGTTTTCTCATCACTGCATAGCCGAGTACCGCGAACAGGATTTGTACGCTGGCCAGCACGGTGAGCAGCCCAAGGCTTTCAATCGGTTCAACATGCAGGCCAAAGTTATGGTGCATTGCCATCGACAAACGGTATAGCGCAATACCCGTCACGGAAATGATCGGGATAATGATCCACAATGACACCGATGCTTCACGGTCAATACCGTGTTCCAGCATGGAGCGGAAACCCAGCACCAGCTTGGTGGCAGCGAGTATTCCGGCGGCGCTGATAAACATCAAGGACAGCACAAAGCCAATGCCAGAGGTCAGCGGGACTTTGCTCATGGCAGCGGCGGCGGAAAAACCGACCCCGACCATGCCAAACGCAAAGATGGCCAACATCTGGCTCAGGTTATTGTTACGGCTGCAATCAAAGTGCCCCGTGACCAAAACACGGCTCATAAAGTCGATGAAAATGCGCACGGCATACCAACCCGTGATGGCAAAAGCGAGCATAGCCAGCGGGAACAGGTATTCCACCATTGCCCACAATCCCGGCACGAACAAGCCACCCAGAATAAACCCAACGTTAATCGTCATGGCAAACGTCAGCGGAATTGCCATCAATTGCACTTCTGCATTGGTTTGAATCACGGTTTGGTAAGTTGCCGTTTGGCGGAAATGGCGGTATTCACGCACATTCCACACCAGCAAACGCAGGTGCAACAAGGAAAACAGGATAATTCCCAACAAAGCAATCACCGTCAGGGTTTGCAGCATCAGGTTGTCGCCCTGTAAAACGGCTTGCAGCGATTCCCAAGTGGGAATAGGAGTCGCTTTGTGCGGGGTCATAAACATCAGGTACATAAAAAAGGTGACAACTGCACCACCTGCCCCCAATGCGGATAAAAAATACAAGGGGGAATAGGTATCCCCTAATTTGTGACGTAAGTTGAACATAGCGATGTTCTCCATCTAAAAGTTAATATATAACTATATTATTAATTTCTAATTTAGATTGTTTTGTAAAATCGCAAAGTCCACGGTATTTTTAGGTTAAATTTTAAGCTTTTTTATAAATATCAAAGTAAAACACTCGGAAAACCGACATCCTTGCTGCTTCATTAAGGCTAACGAGAATTCTCATGCTGAGTAAAATTGCCATCATCGAAGGCAGCACCTTATTATTGCTGCTGTTTTTGGCTGTTCCCGCCAAGCGTTTGTTTGGTTACCCCGAAGCTGTGACCTTGATGGGGTCGATCCATGGTGCGGCATTTATTGTCTATGTTGTCACCTTAATGGCTTTTTTTGCAGGCAAACACCTGAACCTGCAACAATTAGGGGTGGGCTTGTTTGCCGCTTTCATCCCCTTTGGCAGTTTTGTGTTTGAACACAAAGTATTGAAACCGCGCCAACTCTGATATGGATTGCGGAATTTCAATCGGCAGTTTGGTTTTCTTGTGCTATAAGTTGCAACCTTGTTGCAAATTGAGAATGGGAAAATGAAGGGAAATATCGCACTCGGTGTGTTGTTGGTGTCTGGTCATGTGCTGGCGGTGGAAGTTGAACCGCTGTTGTATGTCGATTCCGTGATTTACGGCGATTCGGAAGGCGGTGATGCCGGAAGTTATGCCGGAGAAGCACTGGGTGTTTACAATGTTCACAGTGACGGCGCGGGTGGGCATGAAGGCCATTCACATGGCGGCCTGGAGCAGGGCGCACACATTCGCAGTATTGAAGCAGGGCTGGATTGGCAAGCCAGCGACAAGCTCGACGGGCGTATCAAGGGTGTGATTTTGCCGGAAGATGGCGAGGCAGAACTGGAAGAAGCGTGGGCGCGTTACCGCTTGCCTGCCAATACCAGCGTCAAAGCGGGCAAGCTGTTGAGCGCATTCGGTGCGAACAATATTCACCCGCACGAGTCCGAATTCGTGCAGCAAAACTTGCCGGTGCAAATGCTGCTGGACGGCGGTTTGATTGAGAAAGGCGTGCAACTGGAATGGCAGCCGGAAATCGCCGGAACGCACCTGAAAACCGGTGTGGAACTGTTGGATGGTGGCAATCGTGGCATTGCCGCGCAAGAGGAAAGTGTCACGGGGTATCAAACCAGCAAGGGTAAAACCGCCAATATTAGCTACCCCGAACACCCCGATTTCCCGCAAGTCAGCCATGTTTACCTCAAAGCTGAAAAAGAATTGAGCGAAAAACACGCCATCAGCGGCGGCGTGTCTTACCTCAAATCGCGCCAGCATCAGGAATTGCACCAATACCACCCCGGCATCAACGAAGCCGACCACGGTTTAAATGGTGAAGCGTCGATGTGGAGTGCTAATGCAGCGTATGCGCACGATACAGGAAAAAGTGGAGATGTAGGCAATTTCAAAGTGGCAGCGGAATACCTTTACCAGAACAAGGATTTGACACTGAATTTCCACGAAGATAAACCTAACTTGGTCGGGCAACCACGCGATTTGCACGTTGATGGTTATTCGGTGCAAGGTAGCTACCAAATAGCCCCAAAATGGCAGGTTGGTTTGCGTCATGAAAGAGTCGGTGGTACACATGAAGCGCGTCGCCCCAGTGCGCCGCCGTTTCCAACCCAGACCAGCTATTTCAACGACATGAAGCGCAATACAGTTGCAGTCACTTGGCAGCCTGCCAAGCAGCATCAATTACGACTAGAAACTGCACATAACAACTTCGATGTTGGCGAAGACACCAACGGCGACGGGCGCAGCGAAGCCGTCAATAAAACCTTTGACCAATTCATGCTGCAATACCAGTGGAGTCTGGATGGCGGGCATGACAACAAACACCATGACCACTAACCCCAAACCTGAGAGGTTTTTATGTTGAAAAAACTGTTGTTCCTTACACTATTGTGCTTTGGCTTAAATGCAACGGCATTCGCGGCTGAACTGAAAGTCGGCGATGCCTTGCCTGCTATCAGCCTGAAAGATCAGCACGATAAAGCCATCACGGTGGCGGCGGATGTGCAAACCCTGCTGTTTGCGATTGAAAAACCGCCTTCCGAGCTGCTGAATACTTACTTGATGAAGCAGGATAAAGATTTCCTGACCACGAAAAAGGCGTATTTTCTGGCAGATATTAGCGGAATGCCGAGCATGATTACCAAAATGTTTGCGCTGCCCAATATGCGTGAACGCCCTTATTCGATCCTGCTGGCTTACGATGCGAAAGAGGCGGAATTCATGCCACGCCAAAAAGATCATGTCACGCTGGTGAAAGTGAAGGCGGGCAAAGTCGATAAAATTCTGTTCATCAAGGATGAAGCCACGTTAGTGGATAATTTTTGATTTGTATCAATGCGGTAGTGGTTGGTTTTAGGCAATTTCCGCCCCTGTTTTAGATAATGTTTAGCGTATTTGAGGTATCGAGATGAATAAGTATGTAGTCATGGTAAGTTTGGCGGCTTTATTGACAGCCTGTGGAGAAAAAGTTGAGCAAGCGGCTGCGCCAGCAGAAGCACCAAAAGCCGCAGTACAAGCCCAACAAGCAGCTCCTACTGCTGAAGCAGCAGCACCTGCGGTTGATAAAGCAGCATTGGCAGAAGAAGCCAAAGCAGCCGTGCAAGCACTCGGTGGCACACTCAAGGGCGAACTCGAAGCTGCTATGAAAGCGGGTGGCCCGGTTGACGCAATGGGTATTTGCCACACCAAAGCACCTGAAATTGCTAAAGCGGTTTCTGCTGAAAAAGGCATGGAAGTTAGCCGCGTCAGCCTGAAAAACCGTAACCCAGTGATGGGGCAGGCAAATGAATGGCAAACCGCCGTATTGAACGACTTTGAAACCAAAAAAGCAGCGGGTGAAGACCCGGCAACGCTTGCTTACGCGGAAGTGGTGGATAACGAATTCCGTTTCATGAAAGCGATTCCAACCGCCGCCGTGTGTTTAAAATGCCATGGTACTGAACTTAGCCCAGCGGTCAGTGCCAAGCTGACTGAATTGTACCCTAACGATAAAGCGACCGGTTACCAAGAAGGCGACTTGCGTGGGGCATTCGTTGTTGTGAAAAATCTCACTCAGTAACGCTGGCTTCTTGCCATACCCTCTCCATACACTTAGAGTATATTGGTAAGATACCGTTGCTTAAGCGGTATAATTAAGGAGAGGGTATGTCAAACATCAAAGGCAGGGGACACTGCCAATCGTGCCAGATTCGGCATTTGAGTATTTTTGCTCAGTTGCCAATGAATCGGTTGATTGAAATACAGGCGTTTCAACCGTCTGTTGTCACCTATGCTGCCGATGAAACGATTTATCATCAGGGTGATAACTCCCTGAATGCTTTTACGTTGCGTAAAGGCTTGGTAAAACTGATTAAAACACTACCCAATGGGCGTACTCAGATTGTGCGTGTTTTGCGTACCGGTGATTTATTTGGTTTCGACGGTTTTGCTGGGGAGGCTTATAATCACACAGCTATCCCTCTCAATGAGATCGAAGTTTGCCGCTTGCCCTTAATGGATTTAGCCGAATTAAAAAAACAAAATCCTGAAATTGAAAACACCATGATGAAACGTTGGATTCAGCACCTACGTGAAGCTGAAGACATGATGTTGGAGTTAGGTGCGAAAAAAGCAGCCGAACGCTTGGCTTCCTTCTTGATTCGTTGGTGTGAAAACAGCAAGGGTGGTTGGGTGGCATTGTCACTGTCGCGTGCAGAAATCGGGGAGCTATTGGGATTGACGATTGAAACCGTCAGCCGCTTTCTGTCTGACTGGAAACGGCAGGGCTTTCTGAATGAACAACGCGGTAGCATCCAGCTAGAAAATGTCGAAGGCTTGCGTAAAGCGGCTTGTTCCAACGGGAGTTGCTAAGGCATGAATAGGATGTCAGCAGAAGCCAGTCTGAATCTGTATATCACTGCTGTACACCCTTGCCCTTATCTACCGGAACGTCAGGCCATGAATCTGCTGGTTGACCCCTGCTATAAAATGACCACTGAATTGTACGGACGTTTATTGGATAGTGGTTTCCGGCGTAGTGGTGGTGATGTTTATCGGCCCCATTGTCGGCATTGCAGTGCCTGTGTTTCTACACGTATTCCGGTGAATGATTTCAAACCCAGCCGTTCTCAGCGTCGTAATCTGAAGCGTAACCAAGATTTACAGGTCGTGATGAATCGTGGCGGTTTTAAGCGAGAATACGAGGCATTATATCGGCGTTACATTGAGCAGCGTCATAGTGGCGGGGGTATGGATACGGACAGCAGTGATACCTTTGCGGGGTTTTTGTTGGCACGTTGGTGCAATACGCTGTTAGTCGAGTTTTGGGGGCAAGAGCGCTTATTAGCCGTCGCGGCGGTTGATGAGTTGAAAAATGGCTTGTCTTCCGTGTATACCTTTTTTGACCCGCAAGAAGGTGAAGTGCGAGGTTTAGGTACGTTCGCCGTGTTATGGCAAATTGAATGGGCACGTCAACGCGGTTTGCCGTTTGTATATCCCGGTTATTGGATCGCTGAATCACAAAAGATGCGTTATAAAATTCATTTTCAGCCGATAGAAGGACTGATCAATGGCGGTTGGTCTAGAGTTGTTTAATAATCAATCATACCGTTCATCGTTGATTCATTGAGCTGTGTATATCATACATGTTTTTTATGATAACTTGAATGCCATTGGTGGATGACGGAAATATAACGATGATTAAGACATTTACCCTGAGAGCCATTGACCATGACCAAGCAACGCCTGAAAGTGGTTTAATCGCATGGCATGTAATTGATGAAAATAACCGTAAAAGAATCGTAAAAGCAACGACTGAACTGAGTCGTCAAGGCTTTATTAAAACAGTTAAACCCCATCACGATCGTGAAATGCCATTGGTGGAATTGCTTTCTTATTATGTAGAAGGTGAAAGTTTCCGCATTGATTTTGGTATGTTCAATGAAACCTTTGGCTATACACCGCGTGAAGTGTTTGCTGCTACTCAAGAACAATCGGAAAGTGCCAGTAATCGTATGAAAAAAGGCATTCGCCAGCTCTTTCACGTCCCCTTCTAATTTCTAATGCTTTCACTGCAAGGTAAGGGCGAAACATTTCTCGCCCTTACCGCTAAGTCTATTAGTGCCTAAAGTGGCGCATCCCAGTAAAGACCATCGCCATGCCATGCTCATTCGCTGCCGCAATCACCTCTTCATCACGCATTGAACCGCCCGGTTGAATGACCGCTTTGATGCCCGCAGCTGCTGCGCTGTCGATACCATCGCGGAATGGGAAGAACGCATCCGATGCCATGACCGAACCCGGTACAACCAGCCCGGCATGTTCCGCTTTAATGCCTGCAATCCGTGCGGAATTGATGCGGCTCATCTGACCCGCACCCACGCCGATCGTCATATTGCCTTTCGCGTACACAATCGCGTTGGATTTAACGAATTTGGCAACCTTCCACGCAAATTGCAGATCCAGTAATTCCGCTTCGGTCGGTTGGCGCGTCGACACGACTTTCAGCTCATCAAGTAATGCAAGGTCAGCCGTTTGCACCAGCAAGCCACCGTTGACACGTTTGAAGTCCAAGCGAGCAGCAACTTCAGAACCCCACTGATCGACGGTCAACAAGCGCACGTTTTTCTTGGCAGCAACCACGGCAACCGCTTCAGGGGAAACACCTGGCGCGATGATGACTTCGACAAACTGACGCTCGACGATCACTTTGGCTGTTTCACCGTCCAGTGGTTGGTTGAAAGCGATAATGCCGCCAAAAGCCGATTCAGGGTCAGTGCTATAAGCGCGGTTGTACGCTTCTAGCAGGTTCGCACCGACCGCAACCCCACAAGGATTCGCGTGTTTGACGATGACGCAAGCCGGTGCACCGTCAAATTGCTTGACGCATTCCAATGCTGCATCGGTGTCAGCGATATTGTTGTAAGACAGTTCTTTGCCTTGAATCTGGGTGGCTGTGGCAATGCTGCCAACCGGCGCATTGTATTCGGCATAGAATGCACCTGCTTGATGGCTGTTTTCACCGTAACGGCAATCTTGTTTTTTGGCGACTTGCAAGCTGAAAGTACGCGGGAAGGTAGCAGGTTGTGCGTGGCTGGCTTCACCGACCCGTGCACCGAAGTAGTTGGCAATCATGCCATCGTAACGTGCGGTGTGTTCAAAGGCTTTAATCGCAAGGTCGAAACGGGTCGCAGGGCTGATACAGCCTGCGCTGGCTTCCATTTCCGCTTGAATGCGGGCGTAATCGCCGGGTTCTGTCACGATGGTGACATGTGCATGGTTTTTGGCACTGGCGCGTACCATGGTGGGGCCACCGATGTCGATATTTTCCACGGCATCTTCAAAGGTACAGCCCGGTTTGGAAACAGTCGCTTCAAACGGGTAGAGATTAACCACGATCAGGTCGATGCGTCCGATGTTATGTTCGGTCATGATGGCATCATCGACACCGCGACGCCCTAAAATACCCCCATGGATTTTGGGATGCAGGGTTTTAACACGCCCGTCCATCATTTCAGGGAAACCCGTATGGTCGGAAACTTCGGTGACGGGTACGCCATTCTCTGCCAGCAATTTAGCAGTGCCCCCTGTGGATAGCAGGTGTACGCCTTGACCGTGTAAGAAACGAGCGAATTCGAGCACGCCCGATTTGTCAGAAACGCTTAGCAGGGCGCGGGTGACGGGCAGATTAGAAGCGGTTGTCATCGTGTGTGAATCCTAGGGGCGAAAAACCTTGTATTCTATGCTGTGGGTTAGTTTGCTGCAATGAGGTGAAGTCACCACGCTCACTTTGGGTAGCTATCCCAACCGAATGGGGTGATGTTATGCTCTACGCCATAACGTTTTTTCAGGAGGAGGTTTCATGTCAGCAAAACACCCTATTGTTGCTATTACCGGTGCGATGGAATCCGGTTCTGTGTCTGTTATTCAAGCGTTAGAACGGATTTTTTACCGTGAACGGGTCAAGGCGGTTTATATCGATGGCAGCGCATTTCGCCGTTATGACCGCGTTGCCATGCGAGAGGAAGTACGCAAAGCCCAGGAAGCTGGTCGAGTGTTAGGGCATTTCGGCCCCGAAGGTAATCATCTTGAAAAGCTGGAAAGTTTATTTTTCGAGTATGCTGCGGTGGGTAAAGGTTCATACCGTCACTATTTGCACACACCGGGGCAAGCGGCTAAGTACGGACAAGACGTTGGTACGTTTACGCCTTGGGAGCCGATGGATCCTGACAGTGATTTGTTATTGTATCGTGGGTTACACGGTGCAGCGGTAGCAGATGACATTGACCTTTCCCAATACCCTGATTTGTCGATTGGCATTTCACCGAATGCGAATTTGGAATGGATGGCTAAAATTCAGCATGAAGTTAAGAACCGGGGAGTGGCGTTGGAAGAAGCTAAAACGGGGTTGCTGAAGCGTTTGCATGATTATGTGCATCATATCACCCCGCAATTCATGCGCACTCACATCAACTTCCAATTGATTCCATTGGTGGACACCTCCGATCCCTTTGGCGCAGAGGTGTTGCCGACCCCTGATGAGTGCTATTTGGTGATCCGTTTCGCCCCTAAGTTCTTACCGGATTTCCCGCCACTATTGTCTGATATTCCTGGGGCTTTTATGTCACGGCGTAACACCTTGGTTGTACCTAGCAGCAAGATGCTGATGGCGATTGAATTGGTGTTAATGCCGATTATTCATGACCTGATCGACACCAGTCGTCAGTTGCGCGGCATTACGGATGTGCCGGAAGATCGCGGTGCAGGCGTGTTGGGTTTGGTGGAATAACGCAACGTGATTTACAGACGCGAAATTGACGGGCTACGCGCTTTGGCGGTACTGCCCGTTATCCTGTTCCATGCCGGATTTTCTACTGTTAGTGGTGGTTTTGTCGGGGTTGATGTCTTTTTTGTCATCAGTGGTTTTTTGATTACCTCGATTATTGTGGAAGAACTGGCAGCGGGAAAATTCACGCTTGCCGGTTTTTATGAGCGTCGTGCGCGGCGTATTTTGCCTGCGCTGTTTTTCGTGTTACTCGCCTGCTTACCGTTTGCTTGGTGGCTGTTGTTGCCCGCTGAATTGGTGGATTTTGGTAAGAGTGTGATGGCTGTGGCAGTGTCTGCTTCCAATCTATTGTTTTGGCTGCAAACCGATTATTTTGCGGCGACAGCAGAACAAATACCGTTGTTGCATACGTGGAGTCTCGCGGTCGAAGAGCAGTATTACCTCGTGTTTCCGCTAATCATGGTACTGGCATGGGGCTTGGGGAAACGTTGGCTGGTGGTGGTGTTGGCTCTGGTGGCGCTATTGAGTTTAGCGTGGTCGGAATGGTTATGGCGTAGCTCGGTGGAAGCCAATTTCTACCTAATTCCCAGCCGTGCGTGGGAGTTGATGGTGGGAGCTTTGGCAGCGTTTTACCTTCAGAACAAGGTGTTGGTAACAAACGGTATCATGGCACAAATAGCCAGTGTATTCGGGCTGGTGCTACTGGGTTACGCGGTATTTTTCTTTGATGAGGGGATGCCGTTTCCGAGTGTGTATGCGCTGGTGCCGACCTTAGGGGCGGTGTTGCTGATAGTGTTTGCAACGCCTGCAACGTGGGTCGGTCAGTTGTTGGTGACCCGCCCCTTGGTGTGGGTTGGGCTGATTTCTTATAGTGCATATTTGTGGCATCAGCCGGTGTTTGTGTTTGCGCGTTTACAAGCACTGGAAGAACCCAGTGTCGGCTTAATGGCAGGCTTATGCATTATAACGTTAGGGTTAGCGTGGTTTAGTTGGCGTTTTGTGGAACAGCCATTCCGTGATCGGCATCGTTTTACCCGTACTCAAATTTTTAGTGCGGCAGTGATCGGCAGTCTGCTATTCATCGCGCTTGGGGCTGGTTTGGTGTGGACGGACGGTTTGGCAAGCCGTTTTGCCGATTGAGCAATACGTTAACTTGTAAGGGAAATCTCATGCGTTTGTGGTGCACTTCATGGGTATTGGCGGGGTTGTTGAGCATGGCATTGCCAGTGGCGGCTGAGGATCGCGAGGCTTTGCTGCAAGCGGCTGATACCAAAGTCAACGGTGAATATACCCGTCAACGTTTTCTGGCAGTGCAAAAAATGCCATTTGAGCCGACCGATTCCCGTAAAAAAGCGTTGATCATCGGTGATAGCCATGCACAGGACTTTTTCAATGGGGTACTGGAAAATGGTTATTTGTCGAAATACCAGTTGCGCACACGCTACATTCCGACCCGTTGTCAATTGACGTGGGGGGATGAAGGGGGGGCATTCATTCAGCCTAAAGATGCAGCTTTGTGTGCTGAATCCGATAATCTGATGCAAGCGGCTGCCCAGATAGCGGAGGCGGATGTGGTGATTTTAGTGGCACGTTGGCAAGAGTGGGCAGCACAACGCTTGCCTGTCACGCTCCATAACCTCAAGCTGCGCCCTGATCAGCAATTGGTGGTCGTGGGTGCAAAAGATTTTGGCAAAGTGTCGCTGAGAAATTATTTGAAGTTATCTGATACGGAATTACGTGAGTTGCGTAATAAGGTTGATCCTAAGCCTCTGGCAGCGAATCAGTTATTACGTGCGAGTTTGGGGGATGCGGTGTTTATTGATCAACAACGTTTGATTTGCGGAGAAGGGGAAACGTGCCGCTTGTTCACCGATGAATTGGAGCTGATGTCGTATGATGGTGGGCATTTGACCCCTGCCGGAGCCAAATACGTTGGTAAAGTGTTGTTTAGCAGCTCACTGCTCCAAGGGCTTCAATAAATCCATCAAATCCTCGGAGCTGAAGCGCACCCCTTCTTGTGCACCAGTTTCTGAATACAAGCCATTGGCGAGCATCTGCTTTTTTTCCTGCAACTTCAGGATTTTTTCCTCTACCGTGTCTTCGGTGATGAGTTTGTAGACGAATACAGGTTTGTCTTGACCGATGCGGTGAGCACGATCCGTTGCTTGTTGTTCGACGGCTGGATTCCACCAAGGGTCGTAGTGAATCACGGTATCGGCAGCGGTGAGGTTCAACCCCGTGCCGCCTGCTTTGAGGCTAATCAGGAAAACTTGCGCGTCACCTTCTTGAAAGTGCGCAATGACTTCTTCGCGGTTTTTGGTTTGCCCGGTCAATTTGGCGTAGGTGATATTGGCGCTGAATAAC
The DNA here is from genome assembly GCF_900107695.1 of Thiothrix caldifontis. GTDB lineage: Bacteria > Pseudomonadota > Gammaproteobacteria > Thiotrichales > Thiotrichaceae > Thiothrix > Thiothrix caldifontis. Next base: position 29,421 of record NZ_FNQP01000031.1, read on the forward strand.
TCCTGTTCGATCAAAGCTAGCATCGACGTGAATTGTGAGAACAGCAGTACTTTACGGCCTTCTTCTAACATTTCCGGCAAGAGTGTCATTAACAACTCAAGTTTGGCAGATTGCTCAACTTTTTTGGCTTTATCGAGTTTGACCAAGCGCGGGTCACAACACACTTGGCGCAGTTTGAGTAAAGCATCAAGGATCATGATATGGCTGCGGGCAAAACCATTTTTGCTGATTTCTTCCTGTAATTTGGTGTCCATCGCCAAGCGCACGGTTTCGTAAAGGTCGCGTTGTTTGCCGTCTAAGGCAACGCTACGAATGATCTCGGTTTTCAGGGGTAATTCGCTGGCAACCAGTTCTTTGGTACGGCGTAGCATGAAGGGCAGCACGCGGTGGCGCAATTGCTGTTGCCTGCCGACATCCCCCTGTTTTTCAATTGGTGTGCGGAACAGGCGGGTGAATTTGTCGTGCGTGCCTAAAAAACCGGGCATCAGGAAATGGTACATCGACCACAGTTCCCCTAGGTGATTTTCCAGTGGCGTGCCTGTCAGGCACAGACGGTGGTGTGCTTTGAGTGTGTAAATCACTTGGGTGGTGCGGGATGCGGCATTCTTGATGGCTTGTGCCTCATCCAAAATTAGGTAGTGGAAGGTGTGGCGCAGGTATTGCTCTTCATCGCGCACAATCAAGGGGTAAGTGGTGAGAATGAGGTCATAGTGATTGAGATGCTCGAAATGTTTATGGCGATCATTGCCGTGAATCACTTGTACCCGTAAATCCGGGGTGAAACGCGCTGCTTCACGCCGCCAGTTACCCATCAAGCTGGTGGGGGCAATGACGAGTGCCGCTTGTTCTAAGCGTCCCGCTTGCTTTTCCAGCAGTAAATGCGTGAGGGTTTGCAAGGTTTTGCCTAAGCCCATATCGTCTGCGAGGATACCGTTAAACTGGTATTCGCGCAGAAACTGCAACCAGTTTAAGCCTGCGTGTTGGTAGTGGCGTAAGTCAGCCTGCAAACCTTCGGGCAATTCCACCGCTTGGATACCTTGGAAATCGCGTAGTTTTTGGGTTAACAGTAGCAGTTCTTCCGCGCCTTTCCATTTCATACCTGGCGCATTGAGCAGTGCGCCAAGGCTAGTGCCTTGGTATTTGCTGAGCTCTAGGTTGCCATCCGCATTGAGGGGCTGGTGGTCGTACAGTTCGACCAGTGTTTCCAGAATCCCCGCGAGGCGTTGCGATTCGAGTTTTGCCCAGCGATTGCCGGACAGTGGCACGAATACGTAGGGCTGGCGTTCCAATAGCTCACGTAAGGCTTGCGGGCTTTCCATTTGCCCCAGCATGTCGACCAAAATTGGTAACAGGTTGATACGTTGGCCTTCCACCTCAAAGCCTAGGCTAATTTCAAACCACTCATTGCCGTTGGCGCTTGCTTCCCATGCTGCATCCAAATCCCCCACGATGTCGAAATGCAGGTCAAAGTTGGCGTCCAGCGTCACATTCCAGCCGTCTTGGCGCAGTGCGTCGACACCGTGATCCAGAAAGTCGTTCCAGCGTAATGCGGTCAGTGCCGGGGTGTCGGGGTGCATCAAGAGTTCGAGACGGTGTAAATCTGCAAAGCGGTTGCTGGCACTTTCAAAACCATAATCCGCTAAGGTATCCAAGGCTTGTTGTTCGGCGGGTAAGTCGCGGTGGATGCGGTAGCGTTGCTTGCCTTCTTTGAACAAGGTGCTGGGTTTGTGCTGTTGGGGTTGCAACAGTTTGCCCGCGTAGTTGAAGCGCAAGCTGGCAATATGCGTGTTCAGACCGGTTTCGGGCAACGTGGTGCTGCGTAGGTATAGGTCGGGAATAGGGGGGGCGTATTGGTCTTCGATGGGGTGGTTAATGTTGGGAGAAGGGGCGGGGATGTCGGCATCGGGTAAAGCATCCAACAAGCGTTCACTAACACTATCTGCTTGTTCGGCGGGGATGGGCGGCGCGTTGAGGAATTTCTCTACCTGTTGTGGGCTAAGGTCAGGGTGTTGCAGCAAACCGCAGGTGAGAGTGGTAGTGTCGATATACCACAATTTAGCATTGAGCCAAAAATGCTGGGCAATAGGGGGCGTGGTGTGCATGTCGACGGTGAATTCGTGCTGGTCATTCTGTTGCCAGGTGAATTGTAAGTGCCGTGGGCTGCCAAGATGCAGCGGTTGTGCCTCGCGTTGCCAAGTGTCTACGGTAGCCCAAAATGCTCGTCCGGTTTTGAGAACTTCCAAGAGTGCTTGTTCACCGATTTTGCCGCTGAGATTGCCTTTATTCCAATGATGTAAAAAGCGCATTCCGGGCATGGCAAGTAATTGGGCAATCATTAGGTCATGGGGTTCGTAACTGAAATTACGTGCCCGGTACGGGGTGAGTAAGGCTTCAAGCTGGACATGGGCGGGTTTGCCATACCCGCCTTTTTTCAACAGATTGGCTTTGTATAGGCTCAGCGTGGGGTGATCGTAGGTATCCGTATCCAGAAAATACAGCAAGTGGGCGTTGGATAATTCCGTTTCACCTTCAAACAATGAGGGTTCCACAGGTTTGTGGACATTGCTGAGTGCCTGTAACCACAAATCGACAGGGGAACGGGTTGTATTTTTTGCAGTGGGCATGGTGGCTGCCATAAAAGCAGGCACGGTTTTACGCTGGGGTTCTCTAGCCTTTTGCTTACGTGCATGTTCGAGGTATTCAAACAATGCTGCTACCGCGTGTTTGCACGCCATGGTAACGGCACAGGTGCAGACACCGGTAATCCAGCGTGGGGACTGTTCGTTGTAATTAACGACAGTGACATAGGGTGCTTGACCGCTACCTTGAACCTTTGCTGTGATCGACACATTGCCGTTACCACTTTTTTCGGCCCGAAAACTGCTGACTTTACCGCTATCGTAATACTCGATGCCGCGTTCTAGGGTCACGGTGTCGAAGACATTAAATAAGACTGATTGGGGAAGATTATTGTCAGCAAGCAGGTCGAGATGTTTGGTTTTTAAGTGCATTTCGTTTGTTTATCTACCAGACTGAATTTTTAGTCGGATGACATTGTGCAATGATGTGTGGGGTTTGTCACGGCAAGAGTGGCTACGTACCAAAAGATTGTGTCAACTTGATGATTTGCCTTTGACTTGATGAACGGCATGTTCATACTATCCGGGTTTTTTAGCTTCGAGAAGGTAAGTGTTATGCCTAAAAACCATATCGCAGGCTTGTTTGGCAAATCGCCGATACGCCCACTCCAAGAGCACATGTATTGTGTTTACAAGGGAATCAAGCACTTAATTATGTTGGCAGAGGGGATGAATAGCGACGATGAGCAGCAAATTACGGCTGCACATCAGGCTATTGTCGAAAGCGAACATTTGGCTGACGATATGAAAAAGGACTTACGCCATAACTTGCCGCGTGGGTTTTTTATGCCGGTAGATCGCCGTGACTTGCTGGACGTACTGTGGATGCAAGACCAAATCATTAACCAAGCCAAAGACATTGCGGGTATGGTGGTGGGGCGCAAAATGCGTTTACCGGAAAACATGCAGGCGCTATTTTTGCAATACACCCAGCGTTGTGTCGCAGCCGTCAAACAGGCGTTGGAGGTTATTAATGAGTTGGATGAGTTAGTGGAAACGGGCTTCCGTGGCATGGAAGTCGAACGTGTTGAGGAGATGCTCAAGGAACTCAGCCGGATTGAGCGCCAAACGGATGAGTGCCAAGTGGAATTGCGCAAAATTCTATTTACGCTTGAAGATACGTTGCGACCGACTGATGTGATGTTCACCTACCGCTTGATTGAGTGGATGGGACGGGTCGCGGATGATGCCCAGCGGGTGGGTAGCCGTTTACAACTGATGCTGGCACGTTAAGGGGATCTCATGGAGTTTTTTACTGATACCACGATGGTATATATCACCCTTGCGGCCGTTTTTGGGATTTTCATGGCGTGGGGGATTGGGGCGAATGACGTTGCTAATGCGATGGCGACGTCGGTTGGCTCGAAAGCGATTACGATTAAGCAGGCGTTGATTCTTGCCGCGATTTTTGAGTTTGCGGGGGCATACCTTGCGGGTGGGCAAGTGACCGAAACCATCCGCAAAGGTTTGGTGGATATGGATGCTTTCAGTGCTAACCCCGAAATGTTGGTGTGGGGGATGCTTGGCTCGTTATTAGCCGCAGGAACATGGTTGCTGATTGCTTCAATGCGTGGGTGGCCAGTTTCGACCACGCACAGTATCGTTGGTGCAGTTGTGGGGTTTGCCGCAGTTGGTGTGGGCGTTGATGCGGTCAATTGGGAAACGGTTGGTACGACAGCCGTAAGTTGGGTGTTCTCACCGATAATTTCAGGGGTGGTGGCTTTCTTAATTTTTATGAGCCTCCAAAAGTTGGTGTTGAATACCAAAAACCCTTTGCAGAACGCTATTAAGTACGGGCCGTTTTACTTGTTCATGGTGGGTTTCGTACTGTCGTTGTTGACCATCAAGAAGGGGCTGAAACACGTCGGTCTCCATTTGGATGACGGTATGGATTTGGTGTTGTCGGTGGTTATCGGCATTGTGATTGCCTTGATTGGGCGTATCCTGATTAGCCGTGTCAAATTCGACCAACTGGCAGAAAAGCGTTTCCATTATGCCAATGTGGAAAAAATCTTTGGGGTATTGATGTTGTTTACCGCCTCGGCAATGGCATTTGCCCATGGCTCGAATGATGTGGCGAATGCAGTCGGACCAATGGCTGCGGTTATTGACGTGGCGCAAAGTGGTGTGATGGCAGCCAAAGCAAGTGTACCGCCGTGGGCACTACTGGTCGGTGCGGTTGGTATCGTGATTGGCCTGGCAACATTAGGTTATAAGGTTATCCAAACCGTTGGGAATGGCATTACTGAGTTGACCCCTACCCGTGGGTTTTCTGCTGAAATTGCGACAGCAATGACGGTGGTGATGGCTTCTTACACCGGGATTCCGGTGTCAACCACGCATACCTTGGTCGGCGCAGTGTTAGGTGTAGGCTTTGCACGTGGTATTGCGGCCATTGATTTGCGTGTGGTTGGCGGTATCTTTATGTCATGGGTAGTCACTTTGCCTGCGGGTGCGTTACTATCAGTGATGTTCTTCTATTTATTGCGTGGGATATTTGTTTAAGAACATTTCATCGTTCAAGCCAGTAGGCCTAGCGATTTGTCGCTGGGTGTTGCTGGTTGGCTTGTCTCTGTTGCTCCCGCCTGTAGGTGCCTCCGCACCACCGTTAGAATCCGTTACCGTGCAATTGAAGTGGCAACCGCAGTTCCAGTTTGCGGGGTATTATGCCGCGCTGGAGTACGGCTTAGGGGTTGGATGTCACGTTACTGCCCGGTGGTTCAGACATTGCGCCTTTGCTTGAGGTGTTGGAGCGGCGGGCGGACTATGCGATTGAGGCTGGGGAATTGGTGTACTACCGTTTGCAAGGCAAGCCGGTGGTGGCGTTGGCGAGTATTTTCCAACATTCGCCCGCGATGTTAATGACCGAGGGTAAGGCAGGTTTGCGCACCCCGCACGATTTAGCCCATAAACGCATTGGAATGCAGGTTGGCGGGCAGCCGATTGTGGAAATCGCGGCGATGTTTGTGAACGAAGGGGTGACGTTGGATGCGCTGGCATTGCAACCGAATCGACCGGGCATGGATGCATTGCTGTCTGGGCAGGTAGATGCGGACTACGGCTACATGACCAGTGAGCCTTTTTTCAATACACAGACGGGGCGCGACATTCACTATATCCAACCGATCACTTACGGGGTGGATTTTTACGGCGATACTTTGTTTACCAGTGAGCGCCACCTAGAGGAACACCCTGCGCAAGTGGCGGCGTTACGCCGTGCGGTGGTGCGCGGTTGGCAATACGCCCTAGAAAATCCCGATGATATGATCACGGTGTTGCTGAAACGTTACCCGCAGTTGAACCGTGAGGCGTTGCAGTTTGAAGCGGCGCGTATCCATGAGTTGGTGAAGCCGGATATTGTCAAAATCGGTCACATGAATTCGGAACGCTGGCGGCGTATGGCGGATACCTATACGCATCAACTTTAACCCGCGAAAGCGGTCTCCCTCTCTGGTAGGCTATTAGTTTTGCACACCGAATAGATCGACTTCGACAAGGAGACCGCGCATTGATACTGACAAAAGTAGCCACCGCATTGCAAGCCATCTTGTATGAAAAAGCGGACGCGTTAGCAAAAAAAGCGGCTTCATTCAACGCCAGCGCAAACTCAGCGGCTCGAACTTCATCCGCAGCTTGGTGTTTGGCTGGATGGGCAATCCTGCCAGCACATTGGATGGATTAAGTCGGACAGCCGCCTTCCAACAGCTCCCCATTAGTC
>NZ_FNQP01000005.1 GCF_900107695.1 Thiothrix caldifontis
TGCGACCTACCGCCACCCGATGGTGACAAGGACGGTATCCACGACGACGCCGATAAATGCCCCGATACGAAGGAAGGTATAAAAGTCGACGACAAAGGCTGCGACGCCATACCAGATGCTGATCGAGATGGCGTTGCCGATGCTGACGATCTTTGCCCAGAGACTGCTGCCAACACGGAAGTCAATCAGGTCGGCTGCTCCAAAAACGAGAACATCAACTTGAAAGGCGTCATATTTGAAACCGGCTCAGCAGTCCTGACTGCGGACTCATTCCCCATTCTTGATGAGGCAGCTAATACATTAAAACAACACCCCGAACTCAAAATTGAGGTGGGCGGTCACACCGACAGCAGCGGCGACAAAGCAGCCAACGAAAAACTATCCCAGTCTCGCGCAGAAGCTGTGATGAAATACTTAGTGGAAAAAGGTGCGAAAGCCGAACTCCTCAGTGCCAAAGGCTACGGCTCCAGCACCCCGTTAGCCGACAACGCCACACCCGATGGCAAAGCACAAAACCGCCGCGTCGAACTGAAAATATTAGGACAATAGTGAGCCAATACCAACAACACGCCAAAAAACGTTTCGGTCAGCATTTCCTACACGACCGCAACGTTATCGACAACATGCTCCGCGCTGTTAACTTGCAACCCACGGATCACGTCGTCGAAATCGGCCCTGGCCCCGGTGCACTCACCTTCCCGCTGCTGGAATTGTTGCCACGTCTGGATGTGGTCGAAATCGACCGCGACGTGATTGCCTGGTGGCAAGAACAGCCACAAGCCATCGGCAAATTGCACATTCACGCCCAAGACGCTCTCAAGCTGGATATTTCGGCATTGCGCGGTGATGGCGATAGGCTGCGAATTATCGGCAATTTGCCGTACAACATTTCCACTCCGCTGATTTTCCACTTTTTGGAACATCGGGCACACATCCGCGACATGCTGTTCATGCTACAAAAGGAAGTGGTGGATCGCCTCACCGCCGAACCGGACAGTTCAGATTACGGACGGCTCTCGGTGATGGTGCAATACTATTGCGAGCCGCATTATTTGCTGAAAATTGGCCCTGGCGCGTTTACCCCGCCGCCTAAAGTTGATTCAGCGGTGGTGTATCTGAAGCCGTGGGCAACGCCTCCGTACATTGCTAATGATCCGGAGCAATTCGGCAAACTGGTGCAACAAGCGTTCTCGCAACGCCGCAAAACCTTGCGCAATACGCTGAAAGGCTTGCTAACAGCAGAACAGATTGAAAGCATAGGGATAGATCCAGTACGCCGAGCGGAAACGTTAGCGGTTGAGGATTTTGTTAATTTAGCGAATTTTCTAACGGCATAATATCCCCCCTTAGTTGCAAAGAACCGAAAAATAAATACCCCCGCTATTGAGCCGGGGGTTAGAGGAGTCGAAGCATGGTCAGGCAATTTATTGTTATTGATATTTAAGCCTGCTCTCTGCCTCTTGGGGCTTGCTGATAAATTCTTTATGTTGTTTCGCTGTTCTGACTGAAAGAACTATAGCAACCGCCGTGCCAACTCCCACCAAAAAATTAACACATTGATAATCCTAGCTTTGGTAATATTTAGTAAACAACTACCAACTCACTATCCTAGCAATGCTGTCAGAAAGCGACAGGGGTTACGTCAGTGGGTGACAAATCTGCCAGTGCAACAGGCTTTCGGTATATGATTAACAGATGATTTTTCTGATTTTGACAAGGAGCCAGCCATGATCCGCTTCACCAGTCCCGCCGCCGCCAGTGTTTCCATGTTTGAAAAAGATGCGAAAGCCCTGATTCGCATGATGGGGCATAGTGGCACAATCCCCAGTGCCATCCGTACTGAAGACGTGGCAACAGCACTGCAACACCTCGAAGCCGCCTTAAAAGCGGAAGCTAGCCAAACCGACGCTTCCAACAAGCAGCCACCAGCAGACGCTGAACCAGCCGTCAGCACCAATGTCCGCGCTTACCCCTTGTTGGAATTACTGAGAGCCGCCGTTACCACACAGAAAAATGTCATGTGGGAAAAAGATACCGCATTTTTCTAAAATGACAGACAGCAAAAAGGCTCCCAACGGAGCCTTTTTGTTTTTACTGACTTGTCGAAATTCAGTGACCGCGCAACTTACCAATCCGGTGCAGCATTTCGATCTGCGCCTTCGCTGACTCCAGCTCAGTCTGGATCGCCTCATAATCGAGGTCTTCCGGATCTTTACCTTGCAGCGCGTCTTGGGCTTGCTTCATCGCTTCGCGGGCGGCGGCCTCGTCGAGGTCTTCCGCACGCATCCCGGTGTCAGCCAATACTGTCACCACGTGTGGCTGAACTTCCAGCACACCACCGGAGACGAACAGCGATGCCATCGCGCCTTCGGTGGTTTTGTACTGCAATTCGCCTGCACGCAGCTTGGAAATCAACTGCGAGTGACGCGGCATAATGCCCAAGTCACCCATTGCACCCGGTGCAATCACTTCTTCGACTGTGCCGGAGAACAGTGCTTGCTCTGCCGTCACTACGTCCAGATGAAATGTCATCGCCATGATGCCCCCTTAGAGCTTCGTAGCTTTTTCAACAACTTCGTCGATACCGCCGACCATGTAGAACGCTTGTTCTGGCAAATGGTCGTATTCACCGTTCAGGATAGCTTTGAAGCTGCTCAACGTGTCTTTCAGGCTAACGTATTTACCCGGTGAACCCGTGAACACTTCCGCCACAAAGAACGGCTGGGACAGGAAGCGTTGGATACGACGCGCACGACCGACGACTTGTTTGTCTTCGTCAGAGAGTTCGTCCATGCCCAAGATCGCGATAATGTCCTTGAGTTCTTTGTAACGTTGCAGGATCCCTTGCACGCCACGCGCAATGCTGTAGTGTTCTTGACCAACAACCAGCGGGTCGAGCTGACGCGAGGTGGAGTCAAGTGGGTCTACCGCAGGGTAAATACCCAGTTCCGCGATGTTGCGTGACAATACCAGTGTCGCATCCAAGTGGGCAAACGTGGTCGCTGGGGATGGGTCAGTCAAGTCATCCGCCGGTACGTAAACCGCCTGGAACGAGGTGATCGAGCCAGTTTTGGTGGAAGTGATACGCTCTTGCAGTGCGCCCATTTCTTCCGCCAATGTTGGCTGATAACCTACCGCAGATGGCATACGGCCCAACAGTGCTGATACTTCCGTACCCGCCAAGGTATAACGGTAGATGTTGTCAACGAACATCAAAACGTCACGGCCTTCGTCACGGAAGTATTCAGCCATGGTCAGACCAGTCAACGCAACGCGCAGACGGTTGCCGGGTGGTTCATTCATCTGACCGTAAACCAGTGCTACCTTGTCGATAACGCCGCCTTCTGTCATTTCGTGGTAGAAGTCGTTGCCTTCACGAGTCCGTTCACCAACCCCCGCAAACACGGACAAACCGCTGTGTTGCTTGGCGATGTTGTTGATCAGCTCCATCAGGGTTACGGTTTTACCTACACCCGCACCACCGAACAGACCGATTTTACCACCCTTGGCGATAGGCATGATCAGGTCGATAACCTTGATGCCAGTTTCCAGAATGTCGATACCGGATGACAATTCATCATACGCCGGTGGCGCACGGTGGATTGGCATTTTCTTTTCGCAGACAACTTCGCCTGCATTATCAACCGGTTCACCCAGAACGTTCATGACACGTCCCAATGTACCCGGACCAACAGGCACAGAAATCGGTGCGCCTGTGTTTACTGCTTGCATACCGCGCTTAAGGCCATCAGATGCCCCCATCGCGATGGTGCGTACAACGCCGTCGCCCAACTGCTGCTGGACTTCCAAGGTCAGACCTTGGTCGGCTACTGTTAACGCATCGTAGACCGCTGGCACAGCAGAACGTGGGAATTCCACATCAACAACCGCGCCGATGACTTGAACGATGTTTCCAGTACTCATTATTCAGTACCTCACTAAAAATTTAAAATCCGTAACAGCCTTAGACAGCCGCAGCACCTGCAACAATCTCGGAAATTTCCTGAGTAATCGCTGCCTGACGCGCTTTGTTGTAGATCAGCTTCAAATCACCAATCATTTTACCGGCGTTGTCGGAGGCGCTCTTCATGGCGACCATCCGCGCTGCCATTTCACAGGCAACGTTTTCGACAGCACCTTGGTAAATGATTGATTCAATGTAACGCTGCATCAAGGCATCAATAACTTCTTTCGACTCAGGTTCGTAGAGATAGTCCCAATGGTGCTTGATTGAATCCGTGCCTGTGGCAACCAACGGGATGAGCTGAGTCACCTGCGGGCGTTGCGTCATGCTGTTAACGAATTCATTCTCAACCAAGAAAAGGCGATCAATGCGACCTTCTTCGTAAGCATCCAGCATTACCTTAATTGTGCCGATCATATCCGCCACTTTTGGGGCATCGCCCATGTGGGTTTTCTGAGCGACAATCCCATAACGGCGGAAAGCCGCAGACGCTTTTGCCCCGAAAACGCAGATGTCGACTTCAACATCCTGCTTTTTCCATTCGGCAATGCTCTGCAACGCTTTCTTGAACAGGTTGACGTTCAAACCACCACACAAACCCCGGTCAGAGGACATGACGATGTAGCCAACCCGTTTCACGTTTTCGCGTATTTGGGTATAAGGGTGTTTGTACTCAAGATGACCATACGCCACATGGTTAACCACTTGACGCATTTTCTCAGCATAGGGACGGCTGGCTTTCATCCGGTCTTGCGCACGACGCATTTTGGATGCAGCAACCATTTCCATTGCCTTAGTGATCTTCTTGGTATTGCCGATACTCTTGATCTGGGTCAGTATTTCTTTACCAACTGCCATAGGAATAACCTCCCATTACCAAGTGTTGGTCGACTTGAAAGTTTCCAGTGCTTTTTTCATTGCACCAGCAATCTCGTCGTTGAAATCACCTTTCTCGTTGATCTTGTCCAGCAGTTCCTTTTGAGAAGAGCGCAGATAGCTCAGCATCGCGGCTTCAAAGTCCACAATTTTCTTCGCATCGACGTCGTCAAGGAAACCCTCGTTAGCAGCGTAGAGTGAGAATGCCATTTCTGCGACGGACAGTGGGGAGAATTGAGGCTGTTTCATCAGTTCGGTAACACGTTGACCACGCGCCAAAGACTTACGAGTACCTTCGTCGAGGTCAGATGCGAACTGGGAGAACGCTGCCAATTCACGGTACTGCGCCAATGCCAAACGCACACCACCACCGAGTTTCTTGATGATCTTAGTTTGTGCAGAACCACCAACGCGGGAAACCGACAAACCCGCGTTGATAGCAGGACGAATACCAGCGTTGAACAGGTCGCTTTCCAAGAAGATCTGACCGTCAGTGATCGAGATAACGTTGGTTGGAACGAATGCAGAAACGTCACCACCTTGGGTTTCGATGATTGGCAGCGCGGTCAATGAACCGGTTTGACCTTTCACTTCACCGTTGGTGAAAGCTTCAACGTATTCCTTATTGACGCGAGCCGCACGTTCCAGCAAACGGGAGTGCAGGTAGAAAACGTCCCCAGGGTATGCTTCACGACCCGGTGGGCGGCGCAGCAACAGGGAAACTTGACGGTAAGCCCAAGCCTGCTTGGTCAAATCGTCATAAACGATCAAAGCGTCTTCGCCACGGTCACGGAAGTATTCACCCATGGTGCAACCCGCGTAAGGCGCGAGGTATTGCATGGAAGCCGGGTCAGCCGCTGTTGCAGCAACCACAGTGGTGTATTCCAGTGCGCCGTATTCTTCCAGTTTGCGAACCACGTTGGCAACGGAAGAGGCTTTTTGACCGACAGCAACGTAAATGCATTTTACGTTTTTGCCTTTCTGGTTGATGATCGCGTCAACCGCTACTGCCGTTTTACCGGTTTGGCGGTCGCCGATAATCAGTTCGCGCTGACCACGACCGATTGGCACCATGGAGTCAAGTGCTTTCACACCAGTTTGCACTGGTTGGTCAACCGATTTACGTTCGATAACGCCCGGAGCCATACGCTCAATAGGTGCGAAACCGTCGTTGTCGACCGGACCTTTACCATCAATCGGGTTGCCCAGTGCGTCAACAACGCGACCCAGCAAACCACGACCGTGTGGTACTTCCAAGATACGACCAGTACATTTTACAGTGTCGCCTTCAGTGATACCTTTGTAATCACCAAGGACAACCGCACCGACAGAATCGCGCTCCAGATTCAATGCCAGACCGTAAGAACCGTTAGAGAATTCGATCATCTCGCCGGACATTACATCGCCAAGCCCGTGAAGGCGGACGATACCATCCGTAACGGAGACAACCGTACCCTCAGTGCGAGCTTCAGCACCGGACTCAAAGCTGCTGATGCGCTTTTTGATCAGGTCACTGATTTCAGTTGGGTTAAGTTGCATATGCTATTCCTCAATTATCGGCTGGGCTTAACGCGCCAACGCCGCCTTCATATCTTTCAGCCTGCTTTGGATTGAGCCGTCAATCACCAAGTCACCTGCACGAACAATCGCACCACCCATCAGGGTTGGGTCAACTTTAGTGACGAGCTTAATCTCACGTCCCAAGCGTTTTTGGAGTGCCGCAGCAATGGTCTGCTGCTGGTCATCGCTCATTTCCTGTGCAGAAATAATTTCCGCTTCAATCGCACCTTCCGCTTCCGCCTTCATTTGTTCAAAGATGGTGGAAATTTCAGGCAACAACACGAAACGATCATGTTCAGCCAGTGCCTTGAGCAGATTGCGACCTTGCTCGTCGAGTGCATCACCTGCAATCTCGCCGAATACTGTCGCTTTCTGTTCTTTGGTCATACGAGGATGATCCAACAAGGCAGATGAACCTTCAGCCGCGACGACCGCAGACATGGCTGCCAGTTGCGCTGACCATTCGGTCAACTTTCCGGCTTCCTGCGCCATCTCAAACACCGCACGGGCGTAAGGACGGGCAGCGGTTGTCAAATCAGACATGGTTCACCACCTTAAATTTGCGCAGCCAGTTCATCCAATGCTTTAGCGTGAGCTTTGGCATCCACTTCGCGACCAAGAATCTTCTCAGCCCCGGCAATCGCCAGTGCAGACACCTGTGAACGCAAGCTTTCACGAGCGCGGGAAACTTCCTGCTCGATGTCTGCCTGAGCTGCCACTTTCACGCGACCTGCTTCTTCCACAGCAGCATTCTTGGCTTCGTCAACGATTTCAGACGCACGCTTTTGCGCTTGTGCGACGATCTCAGCAGCTTCAGCTTTGGCTTTTTTCAATTCATCTAGTGCATGCTGGCGAGCCAATTCTTCTTCGTGCTTGCCTTTTTCGGCAGCGGCGAGACCATCAGCGATACGCGCTTTACGGTCTTCCAGCACTTTCAGCATCGGTTCCCACAGAACACCTTTGATGAACCAGATCAGGATCGAAAAAACGATCATCTGCCCAATCAGGGTTGCAGTTACGTTCATGTTAACCTCCGAATGTTAGTAACAACGTTTAACAATCGGGGAATTAACCAGCACCCATTGCAGCTTTAGCAGCACCGATGAACGGGTTAGCAAAGATGAACCACATAGAGATACCCAGAACGATCATTGGGAATGCTTCCATCAAACCACCAGTAAACAACATTTGACCGGTCAATTGCGCACGCATTTCAGGTTGGCGAGCGATGCCTTCGATAAATTTAGAACAGATCATCCCCCAGCCCAGTGCTGAACCCAGACCAGCAGCCGCGAGGATAATACCAACGCCTACAGCAGTGTAGGAATAGATCATTGCAACAACTTGTGCATCCATTGTGAAGTCTCCGAAAAGTTAAAAATCAAAAAGTAAAATCAAAAAATCTTAATGGTGTTCGTCGTTCTGGCTGGCCAGCCCCAGATACACAATGGTCAGCAGCATAAAGATAAATGCTTGCAACGGAACCACCAGCATATGGAAGATTGCCCACAATGTACCCAAAGCGATCTGAGCAGGCATTGCCCAAACTGAGAATGCCAATAGCGCAATCAACAGGAACAACAATTCACCCGCGAACATGTTTCCGAACAAACGCAGACCGAGACTGACGGGCTTCGCCACTTCCTCAATCGCCGTCATCACAATGTTAACTGGCATTAGGTAAGGTCCGAATGGGTGAAATAGGAACTGTTTGGTATAACCCCACAGGCCTTTGTGTTTAATGTTATAGAAAATAATCAGTGCGAATACACTTAAAGCCAAACCGAACGTGGTATCCAGATTGGTGGTCGGCACGACTTTCAGGTAAACATGATGCGGGTCAGCACCGAACAGGCTGGCAATGCCACCCGCTAATGCTGGTAACAAATCAACCGGCAGGAAGTCCATCGCATTCATCAGCAGCACCCAGACAAAAATAGTCAGTGCCAATGGCCCGATCAAACGGTCAGCATTTGGAAAAATATCCTTTACCTGTTGATTCACGAACTCAAGCAATGTCTCAACGACATTCTGCGCTCCGGTAGGCCTATCAGGATTCAGATTCTTGCCGATTTTCCAAGCAAAAAAAGCAAACAAACCTGCGAGTAGCACACTGAACAAAAAGACATCGACGTGAAAAACGCTGAAGTCAACAATCTTGACTTGCTCACCGTGTTCAACGCCAACGCTCCAGTTGGTCAGGTGGTGCTGGATGTACTCGACAGGACTTGAGATTGCTGGCGCATTCGATTCGCTCACAATTCACCCCGTACACTAAAGTTAAAAAATCTTGGCTGGCATCACCCGGCTTGGCGAGTTCCCATCAGCATATAAGCCAGTTGCGACACCGTAAACGTGCCTAATAAAGGCACAGGGGACAACTTCAAGTAGCCCAAACCTAAACCTAACGCAACTAACACAAATACAAATCGTTGTACCACACCAAAATACAAAGCATTCACGCTTTGCTGTGGACTGGTTTTTGCTATCTCCCCTGCTTGCACCACGCGACGCGATAACAGCAAGGTATTTGCGAGTGCAATCGCACCGCCGTAAAATGCAGGCAACAATGCTGAATCACCTTGGTATGACCACGACACCGCTACACCGGCCAACATCAAGATAAATTGAATAATGAGTATGCTTCGCATTTGTTCCTCTAGAGCAGGTTAAATTACAACCGGCTCTCGCCTAAATCCCGATGGAGTATAAATACATACTAATATACGGTCAACCACTAGGGCTTACCCTGACCCATTAAACAATAGGGGAGGATTATATATCTCTTTTGGCATATCCCGCCACAACAAAATGCCTTATATTTTGTCTACAAAGTTGAATAATGACAGCGGCTTACCCAAAGGAGGGAAATTCATGCACTCGAACAGGCATTTCACCGTCATACCATTACTAAGCCTGACACTATGGATAATATCACTGATACCTACTGCCTTCGCTGAAGAAATCATTCCCGAAACCAGCGACTTCTATGCTTTACAGCAGGAAATGAAAAGCAAAGGACTACCATTACTACTCGCATTTCGGGCAGATTACTGTGGGTTTTGCAGAAGATTAGAAACCGAGCACCTTGAACCTATGCTACGCAGTGGCAAGTACGATTCTCGCATTTTGATTCGCCGCTTTGATATAGGCGGCAATCAAACGGTTATTGATTTTAATGGTAACAAGATCAATGCAGAGGAGTTTGCGGCAAAACATCAAGCATCACTAACACCAACATTGCTTTTTTTGAATGCGGAAGGCAATGAAGTAGCAGAACGCCTACTAGGGTACAACAGCCCTGACTTCTACGGTGCTTATTTGGAAAGCGCCATTAGCACGGCACAACAAGCAGTTAATTAATCAGCAAAGATAGGGGCGTGAAGCTATCACGCCCCAAATAGGCGAAATTAACGGTTACGCACAAAACGGCGTACTTCAGCCAAGTGGCGACGACTTACTTCCAATTGATCCTTGACGTTATCCAGCACAATTTGAGTACGCCCTACGGAAGATTTCGACAGCCCCGCAATCGCACTTTTAGAAACCAGAGCATTGCGGTGGATACGAATAAAACGGTCGGCCAAGTCCGTTTCCAGTGACTTCAATGACTCTTCGATGATCACCTCGCCTTTTTTATGACGCACTGTCACGTATTTTTGGTCGGCTTGGAAATACACCACATCTTCAATGGGAATCAACTCAAGGTTCCCCCGCATTCTCGCACAAATATGCTTACGTGACAGCAAGTTGCGACCTTCACGGTTTTCGAGCGCCTCCATACGTTGCGCACGGTTCAATGAACGAGCTTGTTCCAGACTTTGTAATAATTGTTCTTGTCTAATAGGCTTCATAAGATACCCTGTTGCTTTTGTTGAAAAGGCTTCTAAAGCATATTCACCATACGCTGTGGTGAATATGACGGCTGGCGGGCTATCCATGCCCGAAATATGCCGAGCGGCCTCCAACCCATCCATACCGGGCATGGAAATATCCATGAGCACGATGTCGGGCTGATAACGTTCGGTCATAATCACTGCATCCACCCCGTTTTCGGCTTCTGCACAAACTCCGTAATCGACCTGGCTTGCCAATAACCCCTTAATGCGAGCACGCGCATACTCTTCATCGTCAACGATTAAAATTTTTAATGTCATAATTTTCTACTCCTTGGGGATGGAAAACGAAACCCGATATTGTTGTACATTCTTCTGGATTTTTAGGTTAGCGCGGTCGCCATAGGCTAGGTGCAAGCGCTTCACCATATTTTCCTGCGCAATATGATTGCCTTTGGTATGTGTACTCATACCTGAAGGTGGCAGTGGATTAGTAACAGAAACATCCAAACGATCACCAGCGTCATACAAACTGACCGTTAACAAGCCGCCATCCTGTCGCGGCTGAATTCCATGGTAAACTGCATTTTCCACCAATGGTTGCAATAAAAATGGGGGAATATCCATATCCAATGGCAAACTGTTTTGATCCATATCTAATTTAACTGTCAGGCGACGCTCTCCCAAACGCAAACCTTCCATACGCAAATACGCCAACGTCAACTCTAACTCTTCTTTGAGTGCAATCCGCGACCGTTTGTCGAGTGTAAGGCGCATAATATCGGCTAGGTCTAATAGCGCTGCCTCTGCTTTATTGGGATCAATGTGCACCAAGTGTGCAATCGTATTCAGGCTATTGAATAGAAAATGTGGGCGCATCCGAGCTTGTAATGCATCGTACTTAGCAGCCGAATCAGACTCAACTGTCTCCTCCCACTGTCCATGAATATAAAAATATCGCAGCAAAACCAAAGTGATAATCAAACTAATCACCAAGTTCTTGAACACGAATAAGGCGCTGGTTAAAATATTGTTTCCCCCTCCACTACCGCTCGACATCAACAACCCCAAGATTGAGGCAATCAATGTAAAACCAGTAACCGTCGCCAAGACAATGACGGAGGCTTGTGATACAGAAGGCTTAGTCAAAAATCGACCAACAAAACACAGCGTAAACATCGAAGCCAGCATTACCCACAATACAAACAAGGAATGCAGCCCAAAATTGACGAAGAAATCTCGCAAATCCATTGCCACCACCAACGCCAATACCATTGCCAATAATTCACCGGCTAAAACTGCACGCAATAGCACCTGAGGAACACAAAGGTTGGGCAAATAATTTAAGGTTTTTCCATTAAATGACGGCATTTTCTGCTCTCAATCAGACTTGATAACGCCTAACTTCACCGTTGTAACGTTTCATTCTGACCCAGTTGTAATTGTTTATATTTTTTATAATTCTCTGACCTGACATAGCAGGCTGAGCATTTCCTTGTATACTACTTGCAACTAACGTTGCACGAATACGACATTGAGAATTGCATTTTTTTATTCTTCCACAATGTGATAATGTTTGGCAACTTTTTTTAACAACCTGATGAAATTTCAACATTAACTCATGAGTCAACAACAATCAGACAATGCCAAGGACAAACCTTGGGGTGGACGTTTCAGCGAATCAACCGATGCATTCGTTGAAGCATTCACTGCATCCATCCCCTTTGATAAGCGCTTATACCGGCACGACATCCAAGGATCACGTGCCCATGCCCGCATGTTGGGTAAAACAGGCTTATTAAACACCACGGAAGTTGAACAAATCCTGAGTGGGTTAGATGAAATCGAACAATTGGCAGAAAAAGGCGAATTAGACTGGAAAATTTCGCTAGAAGATGTTCACATGAACATTGAAGCTCGCCTGACGGATCGTATCGGCATTGCAGGAAAAAAATTACACACAGGACGCTCCCGTAATGATCAAGTTGCCACCGATGTGCGCCTATGGTTGCGCGAACAAATGGATGGTATCAGCCACGAGTTACGTCGTTTACAACACGCCTTAGTCGATCTTGCTGAACGTGAGACCGACACTATTCTGCCGGGATTCACTCACCTACAAGTGGCTCAACCCATTACCTTTGGGCATCACGTGCTGGCTTGGTTTGAAATGCTGCAACGCGATTTTGAACGCCTGCAAGATTGCCGTAAACGTCTTAATGTCATGCCATTGGGTGCAGCGGCATTAGCAGGCACAACCTACCCCATTGATCGCCTCTACACTGCGGAATTGCTAGGCTTTGACTACCCGGCACGTAATTCATTAGATGCCGTCAGTGACCGAGATTTTGCGATTGAATTTACCGCAGCAGCCTCCCTGATCATGATGCACTTGTCGCGTTTCTCGGAAGAATTAATCCTGTGGACTTCCGCGCAATTCGACTTTATTCGCCTTCCCGACCGTTTCTGCACTGGCTCCTCCATCATGCCGCAGAAAAAAAACCCTGATGTCCCCGAATTGGTTCGTGGCAAAAGCGGGCGGGTGTTTGGACATCTGTTCTCACTCCTCACCCTAATGAAAGGCCAACCACTCGCCTACAATAAAGACAATCAGGAAGACAAAGAACCGCTATTCGACACCGTAGACACTCTATTAGGTAGCTTACGGGCTTTTGCTGACATGATGCCGCATGTACAACCCAAACCAGAAAAAATGCGTCAAGCCGCCATGCAAGGCTTCTCGACAGCAACAGATCTTGCCGATTATTTGGTACGCAAAGGCTTACCTTTCCGTGATGCTCATGAGGTTGTCGGCAAGGCCGTAGCACTAGGCGTGGAAACCGGACGGGATTTAAGTGAAATGCGTTTAGAAGAGCTTCAACACTTTTCCGACATCATTAACGCTGACGTATTTGCTGTATTAACACTAGAAGGCTCGGTTGCCGCCCGTAATCACTTAGGAGGCACTGCACCAGAACAAGTAAAACGACAAGTACAAATTGCACGTAGGCTGCTCAGCGCAAACTAAGATAACCCAAAGACAACCATGATAGGAATAGCCTCTATCATGGTTAAGCTCTTAATTTTACGCATCAAGATTCTAAGTCAGAGGTAAATAAACTCAGCAGTACCAATAAAATTGCCCCACAGGTAATCGCAATATCCGCTACATTAAAAATTGCAAAGTGATAATTCTCCATCACAAAAGGAATATCGAAATACACATCAATAAAGTCGATAACCTTACCGTACAACAAGCGATCAATCAGATTACCAATCGCACCACCTAGCACCATAGTTAACCCTACCGCCACCCATACACGACTTTTTTTCAGCTTACGCAACCAGTTAATGATAAAAGCACTGACAGCAATCGCCAAAATAGCAAAAAACCAGCGCTGAACTCCGCCCATATCAGACAGAAAGCTAAAAGCAGCGCCAGTGTTATACGCCAACGTCATATTCAAGTGTGGGAATACCGCAAATGACTCTCCGGGTTCAAGATTTGCCTCAGCCATCCACTTAGTCCACTGATCAATAAACACCAGTGCAGCCGACAGCCACAACCAACCTAACATCCCCGTATCCGCAGAAAGAGAACGAAAACTACGCATACTGACGCACCTCGCCCGTGCCTTCGATGTTCTCAATGCAACGTCCACACAGCTCAGGATGTTGAGCATGACTGCCCACATCCTCACGATGATGCCAGCAACGTGTGCATTTGCCATGTTTGGAGCGTACAACCCTCACAAACACCTGATCCAACACCTCCACTGCATCTTCTGGTACGTCGACTACATCATGTAAATGCACGCCTGACGTAATCAATACGAAACGTAATTCCTCCCCCAATTTCAGCAGCGGATCATGATTCACCTCAACACCTACTTGACGGTAATAAATTACCACCTCAGCATCTAAACCCGCGCCAATTTGCCCGGCAACGCGCACATCCTCCAGTTGCTTGCTGATCAGTTCGCGTAACGCAAACACATAACTCCACTCACCCGCAGACAGTTTGTCAGCCTCATCCAACCTAAACAGTCCATCATACCACTGGGTAAACAGCACAAAATCCTGCGACTTTTCACCCGGCAGACTCTGCCAGATTTCCTCAGCCGTAAAACTCAATACCGGATACAACCAGCGCACCATTGCATTCAAAATATGCCATGCTGCGGTCTGTGCCGAACGCCGCCCGCGACTACCCGCCTGCATAGTGTATTGGCGATCTTTGGTAATATCGAGGAATAAACTGCCCAGCTCTACCGTACAGAAGTTCAACACTTCCTGCGCAATCAAATGGAAATGGAAATTATCGTAAGCAGCCAGCACTTTATCTTGTACTTGCGCGGCTTGATCGACCGCCCAACGATCTAACGGCAACATATCTGCTGCCGCAACCAAATCAGTTGCCGGATCAAAATCATTCAAATTTGCCAACAAAAAACGGGCTGTATTGCGAATACGCCGATAAGCATCCGCAGTACGCTTCAAAATCTCATCGGAGACCGACATTTCGCGACTGTAATCGGTAGAAGCCACCCACAAACGCAAAATATCAGCCCCCAAAGAATCGGTTACTTTTTGTGGCGCAACAATATTTCCCTTGGACTTGGACATTTTCTCGCCCTTACCATCCACCGTAAACCCATGGGTTAACACAGTACGGTAAGGTGCTTCGCCGCGTGTGCCAATCGCTGACAACAACGAAGACTGGAACCAACCCCGATGTTGATCAGAACCCTCCAAATACACATCAGCAGGGAAACGTAAATCAGCTCGACGTTCCAATACCGCCGCGTGAGTAACCCCAGAGTCAAACCACACATCCAAGGTATCGCCTACCTTGTCATAGTCAACTGCATCCTTACCCAGTAACTCTTCAGGCGTTAAGCGGAACCAAGCATCAATGCCCTCTTGTTCAATACGCTGTGCCACGGCTTCAATCAAGGCAGCGGTTTGTGGGTGTAACTCGCCCGTTTCTTTGTGGATAAACAAAGCAATCGGCACGCCCCAATTGCGCTGCCTAGAGATACACCAGTCCGGGCGATTTTGCACCATGCCCTCGATCCGCGCTTTACCCCAATCGGGAATCCATTTTACGCCCTGAATCGCCTCTAGTGCCTGTTTACGCAAACCATTTTGCTCTAAGCTAATGAACCACTGCGGCGTAGCACGGAAAATCAGCGGGGTTTTATGCCGCCAACAATGCGGGTAACTGTGGCGTAATTTTTCCGCTTTCAACAATTTGCCGCGCTCGGTCAACACCTCCAACACATGCGGATTCGCTTTGTGGACTGATTCACCCGCAAACAATTCTGTATTTGGTAAGAAGCAACCATCGCCACCCACTGGGTTATCCACCGGCAAACCGTATTTCAAACCAACCACAAAGTCTTCCTGACCATGCCCCGGAGCAGTATGGACAGCGCCCGTCCCTGCCTCAGTGGTGACATGATCGCCCAAAATAACCGGTACTTGACGCGCATAAAACGGATGTTGTAACAACAACCCTTCCAGCTTGTCACCTGTGCAACGCGCCAATACCGTGTGCTCAGTCATCTCAGCACGTTGCAGCACAGACGCCAACAGGGCTTCTGCCACCAACAAGCGTTCACTCAACGTTTGCACCACCACATAATCCAACGTTGGATTCAATGCCACAGCTTGGTTAGCAGGCAATGTCCAAGGTGTAGTTGTCCAAATAACCACCGACAACTCACCTTGCCCAGCGGCTTCAGGCAAACGTTGCAGCCATTCAGCTTCGTCAGCAACTGTAAAACGTACATCAATCGAAAACGAGGTTTTATCGGCGTACTCCACCTCCGCCTCTGCCAGAGCCGAACCACAATCGGTACACCAATGCACCGGTTTTGCGCCTTTGTGTAAATGCCCATTGGTAGCAATACGCCCCAAGGCACGCACGATGTCCGCTTCAGTTTGGAACGCCATCGTCAGGTAAGGATTCTCCCAATCACCCAACACCCCCAAACGCTTGAAATCTTTACGTTGCAGATCAATCTGTTCCGCCGCGTACTCACGACATGCCTTGCGAAACACAAACGCATCAACCTTATCACCAGCTTTACCCAGCTTCTCCTCAACCTTCAACTCAATCGGCAAGCCGTGGCAATCCCAACCCGGCACATACGGCGCATCGAAACCACTCAAGGTTTTACTCTTAACAATGATGTCCTTAAGGATTTTATTGACCGCATGGCCAATGTGAATCGCCCCGTTCGCATACGGCGGGCCATCATGCAGAATAAACTTGGGACGCCCCTGTGCATGAGTACGCAATTGCTGGTAGATTTGGCGGTTTTCCCACTCTTGCAACATCCCCGGTTCACGTTTTGCCAGGTCTCCACGCATAGGAAATGGTGTGTTTGGCAGGTTGAGAGTGTGCTTATAGTCCGTCATCATTCGATCCTGTTGTCATTCAAGGCTTGTGCCATGCCATAAGTGCCGAAGAATACCAAGTTTTACCTTAAAAACCGATAGATTACCGTCAGATTAAAGTATTTTAACTCCACTGAAGGATACGCTATAGTCCCTTAGATATTTATGTTCCCCGATTTGGGCTATGATTATTTTCAATATGGGACTCAACAAAATGCGCCAAACAACGATTATTACCCGCACGTTTTTGTGCCTTGGCCTTGCCATCTCACCTAGCTTACTGGCTGAAATCAGCATCACGCCACCGCTTACACCACCAGCCACACAAACCGTCACACCACCACCTGCGGCAACAACACCAACTGACACTGCCGTCACGCCAGAATCCCCAGCCCCTACTCAGGCCGAACCAAGCGTTAGCATGACCGTCCTAGAAGACGACGTGCCACCAACTCAAGATGGCTCCGATCCACGTGCGAAAATTAAAGATGCGGTGGTCAAAGTTCATGTGGTACAACATACTTATGATACCCTATCACCGTGGAACTCTGACTCCCAGAAAGGTTCGGGTTCTGGCTTGATCATTGCCGACAACTTGATCCTAACTAACGCCCATGTTGCCTCTGACGCCACCTTCCTAGAAATTCAACGCCACAGCGAAACCAAGCGTTACGAGGCTGAAGTCGTCTATATCTCACACGAATCTGACCTTGCCATTTTGCGCACCAAAGATGCCAATGCCTATAAAAATGTTACCCCATTGGAATTAGGCGACTTGCCCAAAATGCAACAATCTGTGGAAGTGTACGGCTTTCCGATTGGTGGCAATACCCTTAGTGTTACCCGTGGCGTAGTCTCACGTATTGAAAAACAAAATTACGTGCATACCGGCGAAAACCTGATTGCCGTCCAAGTCGACGCTGCCATTAACTTTGGCAATAGTGGCGGCCCCGTTATTTCTGATGGCAAAGTTGTCGGTGTCGCCATGCAATCGGGTTTTCTCACTGAAAATATCGGCTACATGATTCCGACCCCGATTATTCGTCATGTATTAGATGATGTGAAAGATGGCAAAGTGGATGGCTACGGCTTCCACGGCTTCCTCACCCAGTCAATGGAAAACCCTGCCATGCGCCGTAAATATGGCTTAGGTGAAAACCAAACCGGCATGTTGGTATACAAGGTTTACAAAAACTCACCGGCGGATGGCAAAGTTCAGATAGATGATATCGTGACCGAAATTGACGGACATAAAATCGAAAACAATGGCACAGTGGAGTTCCGCCCAGGCGAATTCATTGATCATACGCACTACATTGACATGCACCAGATTGGCGAAAACATCACTTTTAAAATCATTCGCAATAGTCAAGAACAGATTGTCAGCTTACCATTGGACAAGCCGGGTAAAGAATACCTCCTCGTCAAACCTAATGAGTATGACAAACAGCCGACTTACTTTATTTTCGGTGGCCTTGTCTTCATGCCCCTCAATCAAAATGTCATTGATAGTATGGATGGTACGCCCGCTCGCATTGGCGCATTAACCTATGAATCACCTGAAGAGAAGCGTCGTGAAGCGGTTATTCTGACCAAAGTTCTGCCAGCCGACATTAACAAAGATTACCATCACGATAGCAATTTACTGATCGAGAAAGTCAACGGTGCAAATATCCGTGACTTCCAAGACTTTTACCAAAAAATACAATCATCCAGCACTGACTACATCACCCTAGAAACGGCTGATAACTACCAGTTAGTTATCGATCGCAAAGAAGCCATCGAGCGCCAACCCCAAATTCTAGCGCAATACGGTGTAAATGCGGATCGCTCCAAAGACCTGCAAGCCCTGACGCAAGCACCTCAACCAGCCGCTACTGCACCTATTGCAGAGCAAGCGCCTGCTGTTACTCAAACACCTGTGACCACAACCATACCAACACCAGCTCCACCCGTAACAGAAACAGCACCAATTTCTTCTGCGCCAGTAGCACCGACACCGGCTGCACCCGCAACAGAAGCAGCACCAACACCAGCTCCCGTAGCACCAATCGTTGCTCCACCGCCCGTTACGGCACCAATTGGACCGTTTGTTGCGCCACCATCTGCGCCCGTCGCTGTACCACCAACCGCGCCTGTCACTGGCAACACACAACCTTGATGCCAATACGTCAGCTTCCAGCTCATCTCATCAACCAAATCGCGGCTGGCGAGGTCGTTGAGCGCCCTGCGTCAGTGGTCAAGGAATTGCTGGAAAATGCACTCGATGCCGGGTCAACCCGCATCGAGATAGATATTGAGCAAGGTGGCAACAAACGTATTCGCATCCGCGACAATGGCAGCGGCATTCCTCACGAGGAACTCGCCCTTGCCCTAAGCCGCCACGCAACGAGCAAAATCGCCAGCCTTGATGATCTGGAACAAGTGTGCAGCCTTGGCTTTAGAGGTGAGGCTCTCCCTAGCATTGCCTCAGTTTCGCGCCTGATTCTCAGTTCTAGACACACTGATGCCTCCCAAGGTTGGCAACTATTTGGCGACGGTCAGGAAGTTTTCGATGCCCCTGCCCCCGTTGCCCATGCAACCGGCACGACCGTGGATGTAGTTGATCTTTTCTTCAATACGCCTGCACGGCGCAAATTTCTCAAAACCGAAAAAACCGAATTCGGGCATATCGAAGACATGGTGCGTAAAATCGCCCTGAGCCGCTTCGATGTGAGCTTTGAATTGAGCCACAATCAAAAAAACACCCTACGCTTACGCCCAGCGGAAGATCGCAGCGGTGCAGAACGGCGCATTGCCGAGATTTGCGGCAGTGCATTTGTCGAGCAAAGCGTGTATCTGGACTACGAAGCGGCAGGTTTACGCCTATGGGGTTGGGTTGGCCTACCTACCTTTTCTCGCTCGCAAGCGGACTTGCAATATTTCTACGTCAATGCCCGAAATGTACGCGACAAACTGATTACCCATGCGGTAAAACAAGCGTATCAGGATGTGATGTATCACGGACGGCATCCAGCTTTCGTGCTATTTCTAGAATTGAATCCGCAACTGGTGGATGTGAATGCCCACCCTACCAAGCAAGAAGTAAGGTTTCGGGAAGGGCGTTTAGTGCATGATTTTTTGTTTCGCACCTTGTATCAGGCGTTGGCTGATATTAGACCAAGCAATGTGGCCCAAGCCCCCACTCAACTTCCTGTAGGAGCTAGCCCTGCAAGCGATCTTTCTGAAAAATCGTCAGCACCACAGGCTCCCCCATCAACATCAACCAGCCGTAATTATTCCCCGCA
Organism: Thiothrix caldifontis; assembly: GCF_900107695.1. Taxonomy (GTDB): domain Bacteria; phylum Pseudomonadota; class Gammaproteobacteria; order Thiotrichales; family Thiotrichaceae; genus Thiothrix; species Thiothrix caldifontis. The sequence goes on from NZ_FNQP01000005.1 coordinate 19,929, forward strand.
ATACCAGCAGCGCCTGCAAATGCCGGTGCGCGAACAAATGGCGGCTTACCAGCAGCTGTACCAACCGATTGTGCCATTGGAAAACGTGGGTAGTGATGTCGGGCTGAAGCGCAACCACCTACCATCGGATACCGACGACATGCCACCACTTGGCTATGCTCTTGCACAACTCCACGGTATTTATATCTTGGCGCAAAACACCAGCGGCTTGGTCGTAGTGGATATGCACGCCGCACACGAACGCATTACTTACGAATACCTCAAGCAAAGCATGGCAACCGACGCGCTGCGCTCCCAACCGCTACTAGTGCCCGTCAGTCTCAATGTGAGCCGCAAGGAAGTCGATTACGCCGAGCAACACACCGATACCTTTCGCACACTCGGCTTTGAACTGGATCTATTGGGACAAGAAATGCTCACAATCCGTGCTGTACCCAGTTTACTGAAAGAATCCGATACCGAAGCACTGGTGCGCGACGTACTGGCTGACCTGATTGCTCAAGGCACGAGCAACCGTATCCAGGATGCCATGAACGAAATCCTTGCCACTATGGCCTGCCATGGTTCAGTACGAGCTAACCGCAAACTCAGCATCCCCGAAATGAATGCCCTGTTACGCGATATGGAACGCACCGAACGCAGCGGGCAATGTAATCATGGTCGCCCGACATGGACTCAGCTATCACTAGAACAGATCGACAAACTATTCCTGCGGGGGCGTTAATGTTACCCAAAGCCATTTGCATTATGGGGCCAACAGGAACGGGCAAAACCGACCTAGCAGTGGAATTATGCAAACACTTTCCGCTGGACATCATTAGCGTTGATTCCGCCCTAGTTTACAAGGGTCTAGATATTGGTAGCGCCAAACCCGATGCTGACACATTAGCACAAGCGCCACACCGTCTAATCGACTTTCTTGACCCCGCACAACCCTATTCCGCCGCCGCGTTCCGCTCCGATGCCTTACGTGAAATGGCAGATATCACCGCACAAGGGCGCATTCCGCTATTGGTTGGTGGAACCATGCTCTACTTCCGTGCACTGGAATATGGCTTATCCGATCTACCAGAGTCCGCCCCCGACATCCGCGCCCGTTTAGAGTCTGAAGCCGCAACCCACGGCTGGCAAACATTGCATGATCGTTTGGCACAAGTTGATCCGGCGGCAGCTCAGCGCATTCACCCCAATGATCCACAACGTTTACAACGTGCACTAGAAGTGTACGAACTCACCGGTAAATCATTAACGGAATTGCAACAAGCGGCTTGGCATGAAGCCTGCCCTTATCAATTATTAAAAATTGCGTTGGTTCCAGAAAATCGCGCATGGTTACACTCACGATTAACGCAACGTTTCGATCAGATGCTAGAACGTGGGATCATTGAAGAAGTGCACCAACTCCTAGCACGCGGCGACTTAAATACTCACCTACCTGCAATAAGATCTGTTGGTTACCGGCAAATTTGGGATTATTTAATTAATGAAATAGACTACAATCAAATGCGCGATCGTGCTATTGTCGCAACACGACAGCTTGCTAAACGTCAAATGACGTGGTTGCGTTCGGAAAAGGATGTGTCTTCGTATAACCCCCAAGAACTCAACCTTTCATCGGTCATCAGCAACGTTTCAACGTTTATTGGCGGATGAACGGATACGTCCGACAAACTGGCATTCTGGTGAGACGATAGAACTGATAAGCTTTTAGGCGTCGTAGGAAACAAGCGACTGGCTCACGACCACCCCCCTAGCTTTAGGTGTGAGACCATAACAACCACAAACCCGAGAATATTTTTAGGAGAAGCTCATGTCGAAAGGGCACACATTACAAGAACCCTTCCTTAATGCTCTGAGAAAGGAACGGATTCCTGTCTCTATTTACTTGGTCAACGGCATCAAATTACAGGGGCATGTCGAATCATTTGACCAATTCGTTGTTTTGCTGGGTAATACCGTAAGCCAATTAGTGTACAAACACGCCATTTCCACTATCGTGCCAGCTCGCCCGATCAAGTTGGCATTGGCTCCAGAAGAATAAATCATTCTACTGAAATCATCAGGAAGGTTGCCGATTGGAACTATTTGAGCGCCCCGGCGGCGGTGAAAATGCCGTGCTCGTTCAAATCAGTTTCAACTCGGCAAAGACGACACAAGATGAAAAGGAATTCATTGAATTAGCTGATTCGGCTGGCGCTCAAGTGGTCGGCTTTATCAGTGGCTCACGTCAACGTCCCGACCCACGCTATTTCGTAGGCACAGGTAAAGCTGAGGAAATTCGCCAATTACGCGAAGCTCACAATGCCGATTTGGTTATTTTCGACCATTCACTTTCTCCAGCCCAAGAACGTAATCTCGAAAAGCTGTTGCAATGCCGCGTTCTAGATCGCACGGGTCTAATTCTGGATATTTTTGCTCAACGTGCACGCAGCTTTGAAGGCAAACTGCAAGTCGAACTGGCACAATTAAAACACCTTTCAACCCGCTTAATACGCGGATGGACTCACCTTGAACGCCAAAAAGGCGGAATAGGGATGCGAGGCCCCGGTGAAACCCAGTTGGAAACCGACCGGCGCTTGATTGCAGAACGCATCAAACAAATCGACAGACGCCTAGAAAAAGTACAAAATCAACGCGAACAAGGGCGTCAATCCCGCAAAAAAGCCGAAATCCCCACAGTATCACTGGTTGGCTATACCAATGCAGGTAAATCCACTTTATTCAATGCTTTAACCAAAGCAGAGGTTTACGTCGCAGACCAACTGTTTGCAACCCTCGACCCTACTTTACGTCAAGTACAATTACCTAATCAGCAAGCGATCATTCTAGCCGATACTGTTGGCTTCATCCGCAATCTACCCCACGACTTAGTTGCTGCCTTCCGCTCTACCTTGCAAGAAACCATTGATGCCGACCTATTACTCCACGTCATCGACAGCCACGACGAACAACTTGAACTATTCCGCGAACAAGTAAACAATGTCATTGCTGAAATCGGTGCAGAAAATGTACCGCAAATCGAAGTTATGAACAAAATCGATCTCGGTGGACTCAGCCCACATATCGAAGAAAGCATTGGCACAACGCCTGCCCGCATCTATATTTCTGCCCAAAACAATCTGGGGCTAGAGGCGTTACTGGGCTATTTGGGAAATTACTTTGCCGGAAACATGTTCCGAGACGCATTGACACTCAAACCCCAACATGCACGCTTACGTGCTAAGTTGTATGCTGATAAAGCGATTCAACAGGAAAGCATCACGGATGAAGGCAATTTTAGCTTGGAGGTCGTCATCGACCAACGACGGCTGGAACAGTATCTACGCGAAGAAAATCTAACAATGAAAGACCTGTAGGGGCGTATTGCATACGCCCCTACAATTTAGCCGCGACGCATCACATCAAAGAACTCACTGTTCGTTTTAGTTTTCGACAACTTATCAAACAGTAATTCCATCGCCTCCAGATCATCCATACCATGTAAGAACTTACGCAGCACCCACAACGTTTGCAGTTCGTCTTGTGTGGTGAGCAACTCTTCGCGACGTGTGCCGGAGCGGTTGATATTGATCGCAGGGAACACGCGCTTTTCAGAAATACGGCGATCCAAATGGATTTCCATATTACCCGTACCTTTGAACTCCTCGTAGATAACCTCATCCATCTTGGAACCGGTATCAATCAAAGCCGTTGCAATGATAGTTAAACTACCACCCTCTTCGATATTACGTGCTGCACCAAAGAAGCGTTTCGGGCGATGCAGAGCATTCGCATCCACCCCCCCCGTTAACACCTTGCCAGAAGATGGCACTACGGTATTGTAAGCACGTGCCAAACGCGTGATAGAGTCCAACAGGATGACCACGTCACGTTTGTGCTCCACTAAACGCTTAGCTTTTTCGATAACCATTTCAGCAACTTGCACGTGGCGAGCCGCAGGCTCATCAAAAGTGGAGGACACCACCTCACCTTGTACCATGCGCGACATTTCAGTAACTTCTTCTGGACGCTCATCAATCAACAATACGATCAAGTAGCTATCGGGGTAGTTGGAGGCAATGCTTTGCGCAATATTTTGCAGCATGATGGTTTTACCGGCTTTGGGCGGTGCGATAATCAGCCCCCGCTGGCCTTTACCGAAAGGAGCTACGATATCAATAACGCGAGCAGTAATGTCTTCACGGCTACCGTTACCTCGCTCCATCCGCATCCTCTCATCAGCATGTAGGGGCGTGAGATTTTCAAACGCAATTTTATTACGCGCACTTTCCGGTGGCTCAAAGTTGATCGTATCAACTTTCAATAGCGCAAAGTAACGTTCGTTATCCTTAGGTGGACGAATTTTACCTGATACCGTATCACCGGTGCGCAAACCAAAACGGCGGATTTGGCTAGGTGATACATAGATGTCATCTGCGCCCGCAAGATAGCTGGAATCATCAGAACGCAGAAAACCGAAACCATCTTGGAGAATTTCCAGTACACCGTCACCATGAATATCGACATTATTGGCGGCATTAGCTTTCAGCAAAGCAAAAATGATGTCTTGTTTACGAGTACGGGAGATACTCTCGATACCCATGGCTTGAGCCATTTCGAAGACTTCGGCGGCAGATTTCTTTTTTAGTTCAGACAGGTTCATAGAATAATGAGTTGATGGAGACATTAGGAGTAAACAATCAGGAAGCCCCTGCTCGATGTATGTTTCTCAATCGGGAAATATGACTGAATACCATGCAGTCACCATAAGTGAAGCGAACACCTATGACAGTCTACGCGGGTAATAATTGAGAAAACGAGACAGGATTTTCAGGAATGAATCTGGATGCAAATTCAAGTAGGTTTAAACTAGCACGTCAGTTTCATAGAGTCCAGAAAAATAATACATACAACGCCCCACAGAAGTAAAAATCTCCATGGGGCATTCAGATTACTTAAAGGCTTTGATTCAGAAATGCTGTTAACTGTGACTTGGATAAAGCACCAACCTTGGTTGCCTCCACCTCACCATTCTTAAACAGCATCAGCGTCGGAATACCACGGATACCGTAGCGCGGTGGTACAGCTTTATTGTCATCAATATTCAGCTTAGCTACTTTTAATTTGCCAGCGAACTCAGTGGCAATTTCATCTAGCAAGGGTGCAATCATTTTGCATGGCCCACACCATTCAGCCCAGTAGTCAACCAGCACTGGCACACTGGATTTCAGCACTTCTTGATCGAAAGTGGCATCGGAAAGGTAAATAATGTCATTACTCACAGAAGGGTTCTCCCTGATTTTTGAGGTGTCACGATTGCTATTCTCTAATATTTTGCGCCATCTTTGTAGTATAGCGTTTCAGAACCAACACAGCTTGCTGTAGTCTAATCAGGTCAGTAGCATTTAACCAGAAGGAAACATGCATGAAACGTTTGATTGTTGCCGCAAGCTTGGCCTTATGGGTATCAGCAGGGGCTGCGGCACCAACTGCCTTCCAGGCAAACTATACCGTCACTGCCAAAGGTATCGAGATGGGAACCATGTCTGCCAGCCTACGCTATGACGGCGATGCGTATACTTACCAAAAACTTACTAAGGCCAATGGTCTAGCCGCGTTGCTGAGTGGCGATACCCTTACCGAACGTAGTACCGGTACAAAAAAGGCTGACACGCTCATCCCGGAACACTACCTTCATCATCACCAAAACAAGCGCAAAGATAAAAAAGACCAGTTGAGCTTTACCAGCCCCACGAAAGTGGAGGGTACATTTGATGGCAACGCCTACCAACTAAACGTTCCGAAAGGCACGTTAGATATAGCTGCATTAGAATTGCATGTAATGGATGCGCTCGCAACCAATAAACCTCTCAACTACCAAGTAGTTAGCAAGGGTAAGTTACAAGATTATCGCTTACGTAAAACCGGAAAAGAAACCTTGGAGGTTCCAGCAGGCACATACGAATGCGAAAAAGTCGAAGTCATCCACAACAGCAAAGAACGTCAAACGACATTATGGCTGGCTCCCTCCTTAAATTATGCGATCGTGCAAGTGCGCCACGCAGAAGAGGGTGAAATCATTGAGACACGTCTATCGCAATACCGCTAACAGCAAGGGACGTATAATGTACACTCAACTCACGATAAATAGATATTTTTTAGACTTTTCATAGTTATGTAGCTAATATATTCGCGTATCAGTGTTTAAGCCTATAAATTTTCTGAAAAATGAACCTCATCAATCCCCCGATAAATGCTATAAGCAATCGGCAGATCCTGCTCGTCGATGATGATCTTCTGCTGCATAAGCTATTAGCGGAGTATTTGCTTGGACATCATTACCACCTTCACACTCTGCCTAACGGTGAAGGGATCAGTAACTTTTGCCAACACCAACAACCTGACATCATTTTACTTGACATTATGATGCCAGGTGAAGACGGCATACACTGGCTGAAGTGGCTAAAAGCAAATCACCCCACTATCCCCGTCATGCTATTATCCGCCAAAAAATCAGCACAAGAACGGCTACAAGGGCTAGAAGTTGGTGCTGACGACTACCTAACGAAACCCTTTCATCCGAAAGAACTGCTGATTCGTATGCACAACATCATGCGTCACCAACCCGTTAAACACATACAAACGATCAAAATTGGCAGCAATGTGTTCGACCCTGAACAAGAAAAGTTAGAACGTGATAACACCATTATCAAACTCACCGCTCAGGAAACCAGCCTACTACGCTTTCTCTGCCAGAATGCCGGACAAATTTTGACGCGAGATGCCATCTCCCATGCCATTAACGGCAACGACTATCATCCCCTCAACCGCAGCATCGACATGACCATCAATCGTTTACGCAAAAAACTAGGAGATGATGCGCATTCCCCCCAGTATTTACGCACCATTTGGCGGAAGGGCTATCGTTTAACACTGAATACATAGAGACACCGCTAATGTTCACCACTCTGACTGAAATGCTAGGTAAAGAAGCGGCACAACGTTTTCTAACCGTTGCTCAAACGCAACTTCAGCAATATCAATATGACTTACAGGCTGGTTTACAACAACAAGATTGGCACACTGCTGCTATCATTGCCCACAAACTTTCTGCCACTGCGCATCTGTATGACTCAAGTACCTTACCTGACTTATTAGCACTAATTAGCTCGCAAAATACAGAAGTTTTGCAACAAGCGAATTTCATAGACAAACTTAATCAAGAATTTCAACAAATTACCTCGAACATTTATCTTTTCATTGATGATTATCCCTAACGCCACACAGGCTGTTACATTTTTTTACAATTTTTTACGTTACAAACCCTACTAGGTTCGTTAAGGTTGTGCACAGCAATTTGATTAAATTCATTTAAAGCAACAAAATTAAGTTAATAGGGATATTGTAATCATGGTCAGCGTGCTTCGCCTCCAATTATGCCTATTTGTTGGGTGGATAGTATTCCAACCAGCAATGGCCTTATCAGAAAAAGGGACTCAAACCCTGCAACAAGCCAATAGTAGCGTCACGACAGAAGTTATTGATGTGCAAGATCCGTTAACATCACCCAGCTCAAATGATTTCTTACCAAAACTGCTTGGTTCACACTTGTATTTGTATTTTCTCCAGTCAGATCAATTCATCACCCTACAGGGAGTAGTCGAATCCCTTTGGGCAAAACACATGATAAAAAAACAGTAAGTTCTCCTTACTCGACTCACCAAGCTGCGCCAAAATTGGTGGGTTTTTTGACAGCCCTACTTACTCCCCTGTAGTTAGGGCTTTTTTTTATCACTATTGTCTCTCTGCATAATCGTGAAACCCACACACAGGATGGGTATAATCGTGCCTCTCTTATCCACGCGACACAAAAGGAACCCCGATGAGGCCAAGCGAACGCGCACCCGACCAAATGAGAACGGTCAAATTTACCCGCAACTACACCTGCCATGCTGAAGGCTCGGTATTAGTAGAGTTTGGCAACACCAAGGTGCTGTGCACGGCTACCGTAGAAGACCGCCTACCCGGCTGGTTAAAAGGTAAAGGCCAAGGCTGGGTAACTGCTGAGTACGGCATGTTGCCGCGTGCCACAGGTTCGCGCACTGCGCGTGAGGCGACCAAAGGCAAGCAAGGTGGGCGCACCATGGAAATTCAACGCCTGATTGGACGCGCCTTACGCGCCGTGGTTGACCTTGAAGCACTGGGCGAATTCCAAATCACCATCGACTGTGACGTGATTCAAGCCGACGGCGGGACGCGCACGGCTTCAATCAGCGGTGCTTACGTCGCCTTGTGTGACGCGATTACTTGGCTGCAAAAAAACCGCCGCTTGAAGAAAAACCCATTGCACGGGCAAATCGCGGCGATTTCCGTCGGCATTTTTGACGGTGTGCCAGTGCTGGATTTGGATTACGCTGAAGATTCCAAGGCCGAAACCGACATGAACGTGGTGATGAACGAAGCCGGACAATTCATCGAATTGCAAGGCACTGCCGAGGGTCACGCCTTCCGCCGCGACGAACTCGATGCCCTGCTGGCATTAGCAGAAAAAGGCATTCGGGAAATCATGCAAGCACAACAACAGGCATTGGAATCATGAGTCAACGTATCGTATTAGCCTCCGGCAATGCCGGAAAACTGCGCGAATTCAACGCAATGCTGGCGGATTTAGGCATTGAATTTGTGCGCCAAAGCGAATTTGGGGTGCAAGATGCCGACGAAACCGGTTTAACCTTCGTCGAAAACGCCTTAATCAAAGCGCGTAACGCCGCCCAACACACCGGAATGCCAGCCATGGCAGACGATTCCGGCATTGTAGTCGATGCACTGGGTGGTGCGCCGGGGTTATATTCTGCCCGTTACGCAGGAGAACACGGCGACGATGCTGCCAATAACGCCAAACTACTACAAGCCTTGCAAGACGTGCCGGATGCGCAACGCACCGCACGTTTCTATTGCTGCATCGTTTACTTGCGCCACGCTGAAGACCAATTGCCGATCATTGCCGAAGCCAGTTGGGAAGGTCGTATTCTGCACAGCTTAAGCGGGGCAAACGGCTTTGGTTACGACCCCTTGTTTTACGTGCCTACCCACGGCTGCTCGTCCGCCGAATTACCGCCGGAAGAAAAAAACCGCATTAGCCATCGCGGGCAAGCGTTACGCAAGCTACATGAATTGCTGGAGAAAGCCGGGTGAAACTCATCATCCTTGACCGTGACGGCGTGATTAACGAAGATTCCGATGCGTTCATTAAAACGGTGGACGAATGGATTCCTATCCCCGGCAGTATCGAAGCCATGGCACGCTTGTATCAAGCCGGTTACACCTTAGCCATTGCCACCAACCAGTCAGGCATTGCGCGGGGCTACTACGACGTGACCACCTTGAATGCCATGCACGCCAAGTTGCACGACTTACTCGCGCAACACGGTGGTAAAGTGACTTATATTGCCTATTGCCCTCACCTTAGCAGTGATCATTGCACTTGCCGCAAACCCAAACCCGGAATGCTGCTGACGATTGCCGAACACTTTGGCATAGTACCGCATCAAGCCACCGTTGTGGGCGACTCCTTACGCGATTGGCAAGCCGCAGCAGCCGTTGGCGCAGCGTATGCTCAAGTGCGCACGGGTAAAGGCTTACATACACTCGCGGATGGCAAATTACCGGCTGACATTCCCGTATTTAATAATCTAGCCGCTTACGCCGACTCACTTCTAGGAACAATACCTACATGAATGCACTCAACACGCTTTGGCTAGGCACTCGTGCCGCAATCTTTTGGGTAGGCTTTGCCATCAGCACCCTACTAGCAGGCTTGTTAACCCCGGTGGCATGGCTGTTTCCGCTTAAATATCACTACCCTGCCGCCACCTTGTGGAATTGCTTTAATCTCTGGTGGTTAAAGGTAACGTGTGGCGTGAAATACCAAGTCATCGGACGCGAAAATATACCAACTGAAAGTGCATTCATTATTATGTCCAATCACCAATCGACTTGGGAAACCCTAGCTATCCCCTGTATTTTCCCCCAACAATTAAGCTGGGTAATGAAACGCGAGCTATTGAAAATCCCCTTTTTCGGCTGGGGCTTACGCCTGATTCGCCCGATTGCAATTGATCGTAACGCAGGAAAGGCTGCCGTCAAGCAAATCTCCCAGCAAGGCAAAGCCTTGTTGCAAGAAGGTATTAGTATCGTCATTTTTCCTGAAGGCACACGGGTAGCCCCGAATACTACTGTACCATTTAAAATAGGTGGGGCAATCCTTGCCTCCCATTCTGGTTTTCCCGTCGTACCCGTTGCCCATAACGCTGGTCTGAGCTGGCAACGCCATGCTTGGATCAAAAAACCTGGCACTATTACCATCAGTATCGGTCCGGCCTTTACCACTCAAAAGCTAAAAACGGACGCCATTAACCAGCAAGCTCAACACTGGATCGAGACAGAAAAACGCCGTCTCCCCCCCCCTTGAAAGTAGCAGTGGCAAACGCTTTTATTCGCTTTTATTATTAAAGGACAAAGTAACCGATGAACTTACCAACCATAACGCATTACGACCTGCTCGGTGGAGAAGAAGGCGTGCTACGCCTAGTTAACCGTTTTTATGATTTGATGGATGAATTACCCGAAGCTTGGGAATTACGCAAAATTCACCCGCAAGATTTGCAATCCGCTCGTGACAAACTATTTAAATTTTTATCTGGCTGGTTAGGAGGTCCCGGTTTGTATGAAGCGGAATATGGGCATCCCCGTTTACGAATGCGCCATGCTCCCTTTCCTGTGGATATCCAGATGCGTGATCAATGGTTAATGTGCATGAATGTCGCCTTAGATGAGCAAGTAACAGATGAGTTATTCAAGATGCAATTAAAATCTGCTTTTGCCAACGTAGCCGATCACATGCGCAATCGCACAAACTGAACAATTTTTATTCTGAAAAGCACAATAAATGGATATTTTTGGCATTTCTGCTAAATTCATTTGAGCATAAACATAAATGAGGAAAATTGGATGAATAAATATTTACCTTTGGTAAGTGTGGCAATATTACTATGCAGCAATGCCGCGCTGGCGGGTTCACCTAAAGCACCTTACATCGGTGCAGGGGTAGGGATTAATACATCCGTCGATGACAATGACCTGAGTACCACTTGTGGTGTTGGTGGTGTCGCCTGCCGTGAAGTATGTGATACCGATAAAGCGGTCAATGCCTATGCGGGTTACCCGCTTAGCCCTAATTTGGGTGTAGAAATCGGTTATACCGATATGGACTACACGGCACGTATCGAACAAGAAGGTGGCGCAGTGCGTGGAGACCAACAATCTAAGGCTTTGACATTAAGCGCCGTCGGTAGGAAACCATTAACTCAAAATGTGGGGGTTTTCGGTAAAGTTGGTGCTGCGTATTGGAAAAGTGAAGTCGTGAGCACAGCAGGTAATGCAGATGACTCTGGTGTAACCCCTACCTTGGGCGCTGGTGTAGAGTATAATTTCAGCGAGCACTTCGGTGTTCGTGCAGGTGTTGACCATTTCTTCAAAATGGGCGAGCAGTCCAAGCTGATTGAATCTGGTGTTGTTGGTACGGCTGACACTGGCATTACCACTGCAACCGTTGGCCTGCATTATAATTTCTAAGTCATTAACCTTGGATTGGTTTTGATGTTTGTCTTGAGCCGGGAAATAAATTTTCCGGCTTTTTTATGCATAATCGCCCTCCCCCCCATACCGTCTTCAGATTATTTTTTGAGCTTGTCATTTATCATAAATAAAATCTATTATATGCGACAATAAAATCGACCGAACTAGCGCAATCCTGACAAGATGCACTATATTCAGACTTGGCATTGACAGGGGCGTCACGCCAAGACGCAATAACACGATGGTTGCCACTAAGAAAAAACTCAATGAATAAGAAAAAGACCCATTCATCTTTACATAGCTCCCCCCTGATTCTTCATGGGCAGATCGCGTTTTTATCGAGACATGGGTCTACTTGGTTTTTAGGAAATGCCTTTGCCGCCAGCCTGTTTATCTTATTGCGTTGGGTTGACCGCGATGAAAACATGCTATTACTAATGGTTTGGTATGCATCTATCCTTACCATGAATGTGATGCGCTGGTTATTTGGACAACGATTCTTACCCTCACAGCACTATTCGCTTGAAGAGCTACAGGAGTTTGGGCAGCGTTACCTCACTTATTCAACGCTAATCAGTGCGTTGTGGGGAGTATCCGGCTTCATCCTATTTTCACAAACGATACCCACTCAAGCAGTCCATATTTTATTATTAGCCGGTGCTATCGTTGCTGCAATGCCCGTGTTAGCGTTATCCAGTTTTGCGTTATATGTGCAAATTGGCGCTATTCTTCTACCAGTGACGCTCAATTTATTACTACTAGGTGCAGCTCCGCAACAATCACTCGCCTTAGCAACGATCCTCCTTGCGGTCTTGTTAGTGATGGCATCGCGCTCCATTACCAGTCTACTCAATGATCTTCATGCGGTACAAATACAGGTTCAGGAACAGGCTCATACTGACCCAGTCACCCAAATTTCCAACCGCCGTTATTTTGATAGCACCTTTAAAACAGAGTGGCGACGTGCTGCACGTGAAGGTAAACCACTATCCCTGTTAATGATTGATGTTGATTATTTCAAACGTTATAACGATAAGCATGGGCATCAAGCAGGTGATCAATGCTTACAAATTATTGCGCAATGCATTAAAGCAGTAGCTCGTCGTGCCTCAGATGTTGTGGCACGTCATGGCGGAGAAGAATTCGTCATTTTGTTACCTGATACCAGTTTAGAAGATGCCGTATTACTAGCTGAACGGGTACGCAAAAGCGTAGAAGACCAGCGTGTACCACATTCTGACGGCGCTATTCCTCGCATTGTTACAGTGAGTGTAGGTGTATCCAGTTGTACCCCCAATACTCCCCATAATGCTCAATCCCTACATGAGGCGAGTATTATCTACCCAGCTATGCTCATGAATGCGGCTGATAGGGCTCTGTATCGAGCGAAGCGTAATGGACGCAATCAAGTAGCAAAAGAAAGCTGTGGAGAGGGTATAATCCAGCTTAATCTGCCAAGCACTGCGGTGACTCACGCAGCGTAAGCAAGATGCTCACTTAAATACCTGTTACAACTTGTTACAAAAAGTTTTCTCTTGGTTAGCAGAAATAGCATTTTTATCGTAAAAAACATGCTATACATTACTGCCTCACCTTTTAGAAAAAACACAAGAAACAGGATTTGCTGGCTTCCATGAATATTGATAGAGAACTTGTCATTGCCGAGTTAGAGCAACTTATTACCAGCCCAAGCTTCCGTTCGAGAAAAGTTATCAAATCATTCTTACAATATGCTGTACATGAGACGCTAGCAGGCCGTGGGGATGACCTAAACCAGCAAACTATTGCGATCAAAGCATTAGGCAGACCCGCTGATTTCTCCCCACTTAACAACCCGCTGGTACGTATTGAAGCTGGTCGGTTGCGCAAATTACTTAAAGAATATTATGGGGATACCTCCAATAATAGCTCTCTCATGATCACCATGCCCAAAGGTACTTATCGGGTCGCCTTTACTCTGCGTGCCCCACATCCAAACACCTTCTTACCGGAATCAGAAAGCCTGACACCTCGTATTACTGAAGGGCCGCGCTTATTGGTGCGTTGCCAGATGCTAGAGTCTCCCCAACTCACTAACTACCCTATTTGTTATAAGCTACGTAACGACCTATTAGTGATGTTGAATCGTTTTCGCAATATTCGTATGGTAACAACGGATACACAAGAAAAACCTTACCATGTAGATTACAGTTTAAATTGTAATATTCATCAAACACCTCAGCACCTTGAGTTATTTTTTGTTCTCACACAGGCCATTAGTGATGCATTAGTGTGGGTACATACGTTCCATCTGCCCCTGCAACCTAGCCAAGATGATCTCGATGCAATCGGTTTATGTGTTGCAGCCAATACCGTTGCCGTACACTCCGGCACGATGTTATCCCATTGGGCACATTACCAACAGAGCCTGCCAACCCCCATCCCCGAGCACCACGAGGCATTAGTGCATTACTTAGCATTCCTGCATAACATTAACCGGGATAGTTTTCGTAAAGCTTTAGTGACTTGCCAACGACGTTTAAAACAGTATCCCGACGACAGTAAAGCACTGATTATCTTGGCTCGTCTGTGTGGTTATGATCATGTGCTGCAATACCACCTCATTGAAAACTTAGAAACCACGTGGACGCAAGCAGCACGTAGTGCTTTGAAGCTAGACCCTAGCAACGCCGAAGCACATTCGATCTTTGCGCATAATCGCTATTTTTTAGGGGACTATGCTCTATGTCGTGAAGAACTTGAAATTGCACGAAAGACCAATCCTTTCGACACCTCGATAGAGTACTTATACGGTTTTGGACTTTATATGATGGGCGATCAAGAAACAGGAATCAAAGCCATTCAACGCTTGATGGCTATTCCTTTTCCACAACCAGACTGGTATCACGTACTGCCGTTTATTCACGCATTCAATCATGGGGATTACCAGCAGGCATTGGCACTAGCGGAACGTATTCAACATTTTGGTTATTGGGGAGAAATGGCTCGTTGTGTCAGTTATTTTAAACTGGGTCAGACCGAACGTAGCCTAGGAGAGTATCAAGAATTATTGCGTTATAATGCGATCATTCCTACTCATTCCAACACTGAAAACCGCTCTATTTTTACACATAATGCACTAAAGACGCTCTTAAGTGTTTTACAAGAAATCAACAAATCCAACTTATCTACACTAAAAAAATAAATTAATAATAAGATAGCTATCGCTTCATTAATTATTAATCACTATCAATAAGTTTTACATATGTATTTTTAAAAAAATTGATTTAATTAATTATCGAAATCAGCATATAAATCAGCATAGTTTATCCAAATGCTGATAACGGAGAATTTTTATGAAGTGGGTTCAAGTTGTAGCAGCACTACTAACGGTCATGCCTTACGTAACAGGATGTGGCGAAGGAAGTACCGCAGCTACCTCGCAAACCAATACTGACAACAATACAGCAGCAGCCAACATGACTGTAACAGAACCCAGTCCATCAACACCTGCTGTGTCTAGTGCCAATTCGAGCACGAGCTATACTCTTGTTTCCAGTAGTGGCACAATCATCTCTCCGACAAATAATTCTGCGGCAAACAACGCTGCATCGTTTGGCTCAACCGGTACCGAAGGTCGCCTTGAAGCTGATAACGTAGATCTAACACCGCTGAGTGATGCCGAACGAGCCGCTATAAAAATTACCACACCCACCGCAACAGCACGCATCATTCAAGAATCAATACTAGGCTTTGATAGCCGCTTCCAAGTGATTCCGGCCTCTTACCCAGAACGCGCAGTGACGCTTATCACTTATAATGGCAATACCCACTGTTCAGGCTGGCTGGTCAGCAAAGACACCCTAGTAACCGCTGGGCATTGTGTTCACGGCGGGGGCAGCACCGGTCGTTGGGGTGCTCCGACTGCATTCAAGGTATACCCTGGCTTCTCTGATGGCTATGCGCCATATGGCTCCTGTACGCCCCGGGAGCTTTACTCCACTTATGGATGGATCACAAATGCTGACAGCAATGCCGATATTGGCATTATTAAATTGGACTGCACCGTTGGCAACTCAACCGGTTACTTCAGTTACGCTGTAACGGATACCATTGATAACACCGCTGTAAATATCAACGGTTATCCCGGTGACAAAGCAGGTGGCGGTCAACAATGGGGCAGCAAAGGCATTGTCTTATACGCCACGCCCACCAAAATACATTATGACAATGACACCACAGGGGGTATGAGTGGTTCGCCTGTTTGGGTACAAGACAGCACCACGGCCTGGGCATTTGGCATTCATACCAATGGCGAAAACACACTCGCCCCTGGTAGTAATTCAGGAACACGAATTTCCAAAGATGTTTTTGACCTGATCACCGCAGCGAAAGCCTTACCGTAAGTCAGCCCTGTTTCGTAAGCGACAGGTGAATCCCGCAAGGTGGCGCGTTACAATGCCCGCCTTGCTTTAATGCTTAACGCTGGATTCCTACCTGAGTGAGTACCCTCATCCAAAAACGCGCCTTGCGCCTACAAAATCTGCCCAAACCCGAATACCCGGAAGAACTGCCGGTAGCAGCACGACGCACCGAAATCATCAAGGCGATTGCCGAGCATCAAGTCGTCATTATCTGCGGCGAAACCGGCTCAGGCAAAACCACCCAACTCCCCAAAATGTGCTTAGAACTGGGGCGCGGCGTAGATGGTTTCATTGGACACACCCAACCACGCAGGATTGCGGCGCGTAGCGTTGCCGCACGCATTGCCGAAGAGTTGAAGGTGCAACTGGGGCAGCAAGTTGGCTACAAAGTGCGTTTCCACGACCGCTGTTCCCCCGACAGTTACGTGAAACTCATGACAGACGGCATCTTGCTTGCAGAAATTCAGCAAGACCGTTACCTCAAGCAATACGACACCCTGATTATCGACGAAGCACACGAACGCAGTCTCAATATCGACTTCCTGCTTGGCTACCTCAAATGGCTATTGCCCAAACGCCGTGATTTGAAAGTCATTATCACCTCCGCTACCATCGACCCCGAACGCTTTTCGCAGCACTTTGACAATGCCCCGATTATCAACGTCTCAGGGCGCACCTATCCAGTGGATATTCGCTACCGCCCACTGGTTGATGTGGATGCCGAGGAAGAATTTGAGCGTGACCAAACCCAAGCAATTTTAGATGCAGTGGATGAATTGGGGTGTGAAGCCCCCGGCGACATCCTAGTCTTCCTGCCCGGTGAACGGGAAATCCGCGAAACGGCGGAAGCCTTGCGCAAACATCACCCACCCGCCACCGAAATTTTGCCGCTGTACGCCCGTCTTTCCAACGAAGAACAGCACCGTATTTTCGAGCCGCACGGTCGCCGCCGCATTGTATTATCCACCAACGTAGCTGAAACTTCCCTCACCGTCCCTGGCATCAAATACGTGGTGGATAGCGGTTACGCCCGCATCTCACGTTACTCATGGCGTGCGGGTGTGCAACGTTTGCCCATTGAAAAAGTCTCACAAGCTTCTGCCAACCAGCGTTCCGGGCGTTGCGGACGTGTTAGTAATGGCATTGCCATCCGCCTCTACAGCGAAGACGATTACCTCAAACGACCGGTATTTACGGAACCGGAAATACTGCGAACTAACCTCGCTGCCGTCATTTTGCAACTGGCAACGATGTGGACGGCGGACGTCGAAAACTTCCCTTTCGTCGAGCCACCCGACACACGCCTGATCCGTGACGGTTACAAGCTGCTGTTTGAACTTGGCGCGGTGGATGTGGATTACAACGTCACCCCAAGTGGGCATCAACTAGCCAAACTGCCACTCGACCCGCGTTTCGGACGCATGTTGCTGGCAGCACACGATAATGGTGCATTACGCGAAGTATTGATCATCGTCAGCGCCCTCACCCTGCAAGACCCGCGTGAACGCCCACTGGATAAACAACAAGCATCCGACGAAAAACACGCACGCTTCAAAGACGAACACTCCGATTTCCTAGGTTTTCTGAAACTCTGGGATTATTTTCACGAGCAGCGTAAACACCTATCACAGCGCAAATTCCGCGAACTCTGCCAAAAAGAATTCCTCTCTTACATGCGCCTGCGCGAATGGCACGACATCCATACCCAACTGCATCAAATGGTGCTGGAAATGGGCGGCAAGGAAAATGAAACCGCAGCCAGTTACGATGCCATTCACCTCAGCCTGCTGACTGGGCTACTCAGCAATATCGGCATGAAAGACGAAGAGCGCGAATACATAGGCGCGGGTGGACGCAAATTCCACCTATTCCCCGCCTCCAACTTACGCAAAAAGCCACCTCAATGGATCATGGCTGCCGAATTAGTGGAAACGTCACGCTTATTCGGGCGCACCCTCGCTAAAATCCAACCGGAGTGGATTGAAAAACTCGCTGCCCACCTCTTGCGCCATCATTACACCGAACCGCATTGGGAACAAAAACAAGCGCAAGTTGCCGCCTTTGAACGCACCTCGCTGTATGGCATTACCATCACCCCGCGCCGCAAAGTCAGCTACGGACGCATTGATCCCGTCGTGTGCCGCGAAATTTTCATCCGCCATGCGCTGGTCTACGGCGAATACCGCACCCCTGCCCCCTTCTTCCAACACAATGCCGAATTGATCGCCGCCATCGAAACGTTAGAAGCGAAAGGCCGCCGCCGTGACATCCTCGCCGATGAACATCGCCTGTATGCGTTTTATGACGAGCGTCTCCCCGCCCACATCGTCAACGGACACTCCTTCGAGCGCTGGCGCAAAAAAGCCGAGCAGCACAACAACAAGCTGCTATACCTCAACCGCGATTACCTGATGCAGCGTGAAGCAGGGCATGAAACAAGCGGGCAATTCCCCGATACCTTGTCGATACAAGGCATGATTCTACCGTTACGCTATCATTTTGATCCCAAAGCAGAAGATGATGGCGTCACCGTGCGCTTGCCCTTGTTAGGCTTAAACCAACTGAACCCGATACGCTTTGAATACTTAGTACCGGGGATGCTAGAAGAAAAAATTACTGCATTGATTCGCGCCCTACCAAAACACATCCGCAAACAATTTGTCCCTGCTCCTGATTATGCCCGCGCCTGCATGGAAGCCATCCAACCCAGCGACACACTACCCCTGCAAACGGCGCTGGAAAAACAACTTTTACGCATGACTGGCAACCAAATTCCACCAGAAGCATGGTCAGAAGTCGCTTTGGAAACACACTTGCAAATGCGTTTTGAGATCGCCGATGAAGCAGGCAACGTTATCCGCAGCGGGCGCGATTTGGAAACCTTACGCGGCAAAGTCCGCCAACAAACCCGTGCCGAACTCGCCGCCAAACCCGTGCAATCCATCGAGCGGGTAGGCATTACCACATGGGATTTCGGTGATTTACCCGAATTCTATTGGTTGGAAACAGGTGGCACGAAATTACGCACATGGCCTGCCCTAGTCGATGCCAGCAACAGCGTCAGCATTCGCCTGTTTGATAATGAAGTCGATGCCAACCATGCGCATTGGCAAGGCGTCTTGCGCTTGTTTTGGCTCACCTTGCCTGCTGAAGTCAAAGACGTGCCTAAATATATTCCGCAAATGCAGACCTTGTGCCTGCACTACGCCGCTACTGGCAAATGCGATGAGTTGAAGGAAAGCCTTACCCGCTATGTATTCCGGCAAGTGTTTAACGATTATCTGACTATCCGTAAACAAGACAGCTTTACACACGCATTGAGTGAATGCCGCTCACAGATTTTCCCACAAACCCAAGATACAGCGCGTCTGGTTGCCCCCATACTCGCGCTTTATCACGATTTACGCAAACAACTCAAAGGCAAAGTGCAACCCACTTGGCTCGAAGCCCTCACTGACATCAGCGAACAATTGAATCATCTGGTTTATGTGGGTTTTCTGGATGAAGTATCCCCAGATGCGTTGCGGCATTTCCCGCGTTATCTCAAAGGTATTCAAAGACGTTTACAAAAATTGGCGGAGAACCCGACCAAAGACAGGGCATTACGGATACAAGTACAACCGTATTGGGATCAGTGGAAAACAGCTTCGTCTAGGAACTTAAACGAATACCGTTGGATGCTGGAGGAATTTCGGGTGTCACTGTTTGCACAGGAACTAGGCACCGCGAGGCCGGTATCGGCCAAGCGGTTGGATGAACTCTGGAAAAAGGTGCTTACTGAGTAGCTACCATGGCAGTTTGACTGCTACGCGGGTAGCGGTTCGGATAACCGTAGTACTTGTTGGATACCTCTGGTGATTTCATTTTAGTCAGCACTGCACCAATGATATTGCATTGTGCTTGCTGTAAACGCCCAACAGCATCTTTCAAATTGCGCTTGCGGGTTTGCCCATTAGCATTCACTAATACCGTATTGCTAGTACGGTTGGAAATGATCAACGCATCCGCTAAGCCCATAACGGGCGGCCCATCAATGATAATGTGATCAAACATACCTTCCACTTCACTCAACAAAGCCGTAAAGCGCTCACCAGCCAATAATTCGGTCGGGTTAGGTACAGCAGAACCGGCACAAATAGCGGACAGATTTTGTACTGTCGTCTCCTGAATCAACTCGCTAACATCTTTATCACCGAGCAGAAAATCACTAACCCCAAAACGATTCTCTAAACCCAACTTATTATGCGCTTCTGGATGGCGCATATCGCAATCAACCAGTAATACTTTTTTACCCGTATAAGCAAATACTGTTGCTAAATTAACGGCTGTCGTGGTTTTACCTTCGCTAGGTGAAGCACTGGTAACATTCATCACAAAAGCTAACCCTTGATGAGAAGGCGTCTTCATCATAATCAGATTTTCACGTAGTGACCGAAACGCCTCCAGCATGAATGAACTACCAACCTGCCCACGCAGTGCCAATACATTCTTGTTGTTACGACCTGAAATATAAGGGATAACACCCAATAAAGGTATAGATCCCAGCACACGGCGCAAATCTTCAACACTTCTCAGGCGATCATCCATTACTTCTGCTATCGTGGCAGCCAATAAGCCTAAGAGCAAACCAACAGCAACTCCCATCACCAGATTCAAGGGAATATTCGGTGAAAACGGTTTAGTAGGAACGCTGGCCTCATCAACAATAGCAACGTTACTGGCGCTACTGTCCGCAACTCGACCAATTTCATTCAAACGTTCCAGCAAGCTTTCGTAGTTATCACGGTCTGCTTCAACCTCACGTTGGCGTGTCATATAGTCAACCGACTTGTCACGATTGCCCATCAGCACCGCTTCTTGCTTTTTGACCTCAGCCTTTAACTCACCTTCCCGTTGTTTAGCTGCCTCGTACTCTGCTTGCAGCTTACTACGGGCAGTACGGTCAATACTGGATGATTCACGCTGGATTTCACCACTCAGTTGATCAATACGTGCTTGCAGTTGTTGCATTTCTGGAAAGCTCGCTTTAAACAAACGAGATTGATCACGATACTCAGCTTGCACACGCGCCAACTCTTCTTTCAAGCGCTGTACAGCTGGATTTTCCAACGTTCGATCCGCACCCGCGACATTTTTAGAACGGTTATAAGCAGCTTCAGCCGCAATTCGCGCCCCTGTTGCGTCAGTCAACGCTAGATTGAGGGAGTCAAGTACCCCTGATGCCGAAGAACGATCCCCATCCAAGGTGATAATGCCCTGCTTACGCGCGTAAGCCACTAGCTCATTTTCAGATTTTTCCAATTTACTTTTAGCTTCTTTTAATTTGGCTTCCAACGTTTCTTTCGTATTAGAAACAGCCTCATTACGCAAATTCAAACTCATCTGCTTATAATTTGCTGCTAAAGTATTGACTATCGTGGCACTTAGCTCTGGATCAGTATGATCATAGCTAATTTTAAAAATTTGAGAATCTTCAACAGGATAAATAGAGAGATTACGTCTAAAGTTTTCACCGACATCACTCACTGCATCAGGAGCCTCTCCATCACCTGCAACACTGCGTTTAACGGATGTTAACCAGCTATAGAGTTTCGTATACAAGGAAGTGTCATCTTCAAAGCGTGACGCAATCCCTAACTCCTTAATCGTTTCACTCGTCAACCGTTCACTTGCGAGTAATTCGGTTTGCGTTTGGTAAAACTCCCGCTCACTTCGTGGAGTACGTGCACCTTCAGCACCATCACCCAATGTCACTCTCACCTCTTCAGGCGTCACTTGTAAAGTAGTCGTTGCACGGTAGACATCTGGGGATAAAAAGGTAATAACAGCCGCTAGGATGAAAACGCTCAGAGCTGTTCCTAGTAACAACCATTTACGCCGCATCAACCTCCGCCATAACTCACCAAAACCCACTTCCTCGACTTGAGTTCTGGGAGCTATGTCTTCAATCGGGATATACTCAATCATTTGACTATTGCCCGCCGCTCTCACTTCGAGACTTTTTGACTGGTTTGTGTAATAGTTTTCCATCACTGCTCCTTGAGCCTTGCCGCTAACGGCTGCCTTTTGTTAATGACAAAGGTTTTTGCAATTCAACCAATAATAGTAAGTGGTGTAAAAGCACGCACATACGACTAGGCTTCGTTTCGACCATACTGATCTTCCAGACGCACAATATCGTCTTCCCCAAGGTAACTACCTGATTGCACCTCCACTAACTCCAAGGGTACTTTACCCGGATTAGCCAGACGGTGAGTGCTACCCAAGGGGATATAGGTTGACTGATTCTCGGTCAACAAAAAGGTCTTGTCACCACAAGTCACTTCTGCTGTACCCTTGACGACTATCCAGTGCTCCGCGCGGTGATGATGTTTTTGCAGGGATAGCTTTGCTCCAGGCTTGACTGTAATACGCTTGACTTGAAAGCGTTCCCCTGCATCTACCGAGTCGTAGCATCCCCACGGGCGATTAACTAAGCGGTGAATAATCGCTTCACTGCGACCTTCCGCTTCTAGCGCATTAACAATCTGCTTAACATCTTGAGCCTTACTTTTATGTGCGACTAGCGTGGCATCTTTAGTGTCAATAACAATGAGATCATCTACACCAACCAATGTGACCAACCGATCTTCAGTAAATACCAAGTTATTACCTGAACCATGGGTCATGACATTACCGCGTAACACGTTATTAGCCGCATCACGCTCACTCACTTCCCAAACAGCAGACCATGCTCCCACATCGTTCCAACCAGCAGTGAGTGGCACAGTCGCTGCATGGCGAGTGTGCTCCATAACCGCGTAGTCGATCGAATCAGAAGGGCACTCTCTGAACGCACCCGCATCCAAGCGCACAAAATCTAAATCATGTTGCGCCTGTGCCAAGGTTTTTTTGCAGGCAGCCAATATTTCAGGCTTATAGGTTTCTAATTCATGTAAAAAAGTACTCGCTTTAAACATGAAAATACCGGAGTTCCACAAGTGTTTCCCGCCATTCAAATAGGCAGTGGCAATTTCCACATTGGGTTTTTCAGCAAAAGCTGCCACTTGCCAAGCATTATCAAAGCCGATGATGGCCTCACCTTGTTCAATATAGCCATACCCTGTTTCTGGTGACAGTGGCGTAATACCAAATGTCACTAAATAACCCTGATTGGCTAAGGAAGAAGCTTGCATAATAGCCTGTTGAAAAGCACTTACGTCAGCAATCACATGGTCAGCAGGCAATACCAACATCACCGGATCTTGCCCTGTTTTCTCCAACAAGCTCAATGCGGCGACAGCTACGGCCGGAGCCGTATTGCGACCAACCGGCTCTAACAAAATGCCTTGGTGAGTCTGACCGATACTTTGCAATTGCTCTGCAACCATAAACCGGTGCTCTTCATTGCATACGATGACAGCAGGTTGCTTATCAACAATTCCCTCCAAACGCTCTAATGTCGACTGGAATAGCGTTCGATCTGCTGCAATCAACGGCAGGAATTGCTTCGGGCGCAGCTTACGGGATACTGGCCACAGGCGTGAACCAGAGCCACCAGAAAGAATGACAGGGGTTATTGGGGTTACCATCTCAAGACCTTCTTTAAACTTGTTAAGATTGACGGAAATCATTTTGGTGGCTTAAAAACCATTCATACGTTGACTTCAGCCCATCAGGTAAGGATATTTGGGGTTCCCATCCCAGACTTTTGAGACGAGAAACATCCAGCAATTTACGGGGAGTGCCATCAGGCTTACTCGCATCAAACACAATCTTTCCTTGATACCCTACAACCTCAGCCATCAATTCAGCCAGTTGAGCAATGGTGCAATCCGTGCCGGTTCCGACATTAATGTGTGACAAAGTTTGTGGAACAAGCTGCTGGTAAGCAGCATCATCCATTTCCATCACATGAATCGACGCAGCCGCCATGTCGTCTACATGTAAAAATTCCCGGAGCGGCTTTCCTGAACCCCAAACAACAACTTGGGGAGCGTTTGCCAACATTGCCTCGTGAAACCTTCGCATTAAAGCAGGAATAACGTGCGAGTTTTCTGGGTGGAAATTATCATTAAACCCGTACAAATTGGTCGGCATGACGCTACGGTATTGCGTGCCATACTGACGGTTGTAGGATTCACATAATTTGATACCGGCGATTTTGGCAATAGCGTAAGGCTCATTGGTACATTCCAACTCACCTTGCAGTAATTCAGACTCTGGAATCGGCTGTTTTGCAAACTTGGGGTAAATACAAGACGAGCCAAGGAATAGCAGGCGTTTGACACCTGCTTTCCAAGCTGAATGAATAATATTGCATTCAATCATCAGATTTTCATAAATAAAATCTGCCGGATACGTACTATTAGCATGGATTCCCCCAACTTTTGCCGCCGCCAGATAGACTTGATCAATATTTTCCGTTTGGAAGAACTGCTCAACGTCTTGTTGACAACTTAAGTTCAACTCCTGTCGGGAACGAACCACCAACTCAACCTCAGAACGCTGTTCCAATTGGCGAACTAACGCGGAACCGACCATTCCACGATGGCCTGCGACATAAATGCGGGTTTTTTTCATGCGTATTACTCGTGATAAGACATAATGCGGTGACCGTGATCCTTCAAATGCTTTTCTTTCAGCATCAATTTCAGGTCAGATTCCATCATGTCATTCACCAGTGAATTCAGATCATGCTTAGGAACCCAACCCAACTTTTCCTTGGCTTTGCTTGGATCGCCGATCAACAGCTCGACTTCAGTTGGACGGAAGTAACGTGGATCAACCGCTATCACTTCACGTCCTACTGTTAGCCCATGCTGCTCAGGTGTGCCACCTGTTGCCGTTTCGTACACATCGCGGTCAAAACCAGCAATGATGCCTTTTTCATCAACACCTTCACCATGGAAGTCAATCTTGATACCTGCACGTGCGAACGACATGCGTACAAATTCACGTACTTCGGTGGTAACACCAGTGGCAATTGCAAAATCTTCTGGTTGGTCAGCTTGCAGAATCAACCACATCATTTCCACGTAGTCCTGTGCATGACCCCAGTCACGTTTCGCAGACAAATTACCTAAATACAGGTTTTCTTGTAAGCCCAATGCAATGCGGGAAGCCGCACGAGTGATTTTACGAGTTACAAACGTTTCACCACGTAAAGGCGATTCGTGGTTGAACAAGATACCGTTACACGCAAACATACCGTAGGCTTCACGATAGTTAACAGTGATCCAGTAAGCGTATAACTTAGCCACTGCGTATGGTGAACGTGGATAGAACGGAGTGGTTTCTTTTTGCGGCACTTCTTGCACCAAACCGTACAATTCAGACGTTGATGCTTGATAAATACGAGTTTTCTTGGTCAAGTTGAGAAACCGAACTGCTTCAAGAATACGCAAAGTACCAATACCATCCGCGTTGGCGGTGTATTCGGGCATATCGAAAGAAACGTGTACATGGCTCATTGCCGCGAGGTTATAAATTTCATCAGGCTGCACCAGACCGATAATACGGGTCAGGTTCATGCTGTCAGTCATATCACCATAATGCAGCACGAACTTGCCATCAGAGGTATGCGGATCTTGGTACAAATGGTCGATACGGTCGGTATTCAGCGACGAAGAACGACGCTTGATACCATGCACGGTATAGCCCTTTTTCAACAAAAACTCGGCCAAATAAGCACCATCTTGCCCAGTGATCCCAGTAATTAAAGCCGTTTTACTCATGATTATTCCTTATTTAGATAACTTGATTGTTAGAGGTCGTTTTGCTGCGAATCAGCAAATACAAAGGGTATGAGAACCGTTTCAGATTCATCAAACCAACCGAACGTGCTGCATATACAGCCGACGATGCGGGTGAGCAAAGGCCATTTTCCACCCTTAAATTAAAGTCTTCCTTGATACCAGACAATCGCCGATTATTAGAGACACCTGTCATATCAAAGCGTGAAATGACCATATCTAAAAGTTGCATTTCCGATGGGTGTTTAAGCATTTTTACAGCTTTCACGATATAGTCATAGTCCGACGAAATTTTATACTTAAGATCGTAACGCAACCCGGCATAGCGATAGTGGAAAAACATAGACTGATGACTACAGAACATGCCTTTCTTAAGACTAATTGTATTGCTTGCTTCTTTGATTATTTGCTTACCATCAGCAAACTCTTCGCACATATGCCCGTATACGATCGCAGGTAACTGATTACCGAATGCATGAATAGCCCCATCCAATTGCTCAAGGGTTGTAGGTGCAAACAACGAATCCCCAGAGTTAAGAAAACAGAAATAATCACAAGGCTGAATACGGCTAATTCCCTTATTCATAGCATCGTAAATACCATGATCTGCTTCTGAGATTGAACGAATCTTGGTTTGTATTGCAGACAGTTGCTCTAGATAAGCTGGGGTACCATCCTTTGAACCGCCATCAATGATAACACACTCCCAATTGCTATAAGATTGCGCAAGTAAAGAATCAACAGTTCGTCTTAAACCCTGAAGATTATTATAGCAAATTGTTATAAAAAAGAACTTACTACTCATAAATATATCTCAAAACCTCACGCACCGCATTAAATTCAACCTTTTCATAAGGTTGTAGATGCTGAGTATGTCTATCAATTGCTAGAATAGCCGGTACAATTTCCTGAACATGGTCGCAAACTGCACATAATTTTTGTGACCGCACATAATTCGCTAGCTCAGCTTGGTGCTTATCCGGTCTTTCCACATTAGGAACAACTAATACTCTTTTTTTGTGTTCCAATAACATAAAAATGGTACCTGCCCCCGCATGAGTAATAAAAAAATCATAGTGTGCTAATTTATCTCGCAGGCTTTTATCGAAATCAAACCATGCTTTATATTTGGGGCGATATACACCTTCTCCGATCTGCAAAGTGATTTCATAGTTCTGTTCAAGCTCTCTACTCTCATCAATTTTTCGCACAAGAGAGTCAAACCCAGTAGTACCCGTTATGACTAGGATTCGCGTTTTTTTATTAGAGGCGTCCGGCGAACTCAGCGTCACGATATAACTCCTTCAAAGATTCATTTTGTACAAAAAATTTAGTACTGAAGGGAGAGCACGCCTTACCAGATAAGCTTTTACTGGTAAATCGACACCAATCTTCAAAAAATATACGTTTCTTAACCCCAAGAACTTTGCAAACCATAAAGACAGGAATGCAAATCCCAGGCCCAAAACCAATCACCGCGCGAGGCTTATATTGTCGCACCAGCTTTATGGTTAAGCTTACCGCTTTCAGATAAGCATTCAAGAAAGTGAGCGGATTGAAGGACTCATTTTTATGCCTAATGGGCATCACTGTATAAATATTTTCAATCAACTCAGATTTCATTGTTTCCGTATCCGTTATGTGGATGAAATCAAGTTTAGGATCAAGAGACTGCATCTGCTTCATCAGACGCATAGCCTGATCATGATGACCGCCCTCGCCGTACACAAGCAATATACTTATATCCATGGTCTACTCCTTGCAATCTAATTAATACTATTAATAATGCAAACTCTTCTGCCCCTCTGCCCAAGAAATCTCCAAATGGAATAATCATAAAATCTGCCAATAACATTGCCATCAATATAATTGAAAAATGATTGCGATATTTTTCAGCTAAACGATGCACAATCATAATCATCATAAAAACTAACGGGAAAAAGAAGATACCAAACTTAAACAATAAACCGCCCAAACCAATATCTGATACATACATGTTAATTCCGTAAACTGAACGGAACCCCTCATTAAACTGTAGGGACAATGCGCCATGAGGTAGCAGAAAGTGATTTAGTGCTTCTCCCAACATCACATGTAGTTCTCGATTACGGTGATAATCATAGAAGAACACCGGTTCATTAAATGTGTAGGCATACAAGAAATAGGACAAGTACCCTAGAATAGCCACCGCAGGCACAAGTAACATAACACCAACATTAAAATTACTCAGGCGCTGCCGCAAAATAGTTATCCACAGCAACGTCAGCACAATAGCTAAGCCCAAGCCACGAGTCTGATTGATGAACAACATATATGCTGCTAGCAATACAATGGGCAAAACAGCCTTTAAAAATTGCCCACGAGCAATCAGATAATAAGGGTAAAATGTTATAAGGAACCCCGCTTCTAAAAAGCGAGTATCAAAACGCTCATCAGTTGCCACAAAATCTTCAGCAAACTGCTCTGAGTGTACCGAAAAGGCAAAACCAGAATTACGCGGAATCAGCTCAAAGGCATTCGCAGCAGACCAAGCCAATCCCAAGTAAAACAAATACTTAAGAACAGATTCCAAATCAGCCTCACCGTATGCCTTACGCCCTCCAATCGTCAACATAATTAAAAAGTATACGAAATAAAGTAACGTCCGTCGCTCTTCTAGCAAACCATACTGTAAAGGCTGCTGATAACTGAGATAAGCAAACACTGGCGGAATAAGAAAGAGCAATAACACCATTACTAATAGATACCAATCAACAGTGTCCAACTCCTCTTTTTTTAGAACTAAAACATACCCTACCGCCAACACTGAAAGAACAATGACTCCTTCTCGCAGAAATACCAAGCCATAGCGATGGTCATCGCTCAGAAAAAACAAACCCGACACTAATGCGAATGCTGCCACCATTAAAAACTTATCGTAGGCAGAGGCTATCGCCCCGTTATAATGGGGCACTTTCAGGAATGTAGAGTTAAGCTGCATACAAATCCCCGTTACTTATTGATGACATCCAATATTTTCCTAGCATAGCCTTTATGATCAAAACTGCTAACGCGCTGCCGACCTCGCTCCGCTAGCTCAGATGCTAACGACGCATCGCGCAACAATTGCAGCATTTTATTAGCCATATCTGCGGGATCATTTGGATCAAAAATCAACGCTGCATCACCAACTTGTTCTGGCAAAGCAACCACATTAGAACAACATACAGGTACACCTAAAGCAAATGCCTCATAAATAGGTATACTTACACTCTCGAATAATGTGGGCATAACCAACATCTGCGCCATTTTGTAGAGGTAGGGAATATCCTCATAATCAATATAACCCAAGTGTTTAACGCGGTGTCCAATACCTAATTCTTGTATTTTAGCGACTAACTTAGGGTAATTGTCTTGCTGAGAACCGGATAGAATTAAGGTAACATCTTCATCCGTCTCATTCACAATAATATTAAATGCATCGACCAACTTGATATGATTTTTATGAAACCAACACTGCGCAGGATAAAACACATAGCGCTCTGGTAAACTATACTTACGTTTCACTGAGCAAAAATTCTTCTGATCAACCTCATAACTCAGTAAAAAGCTTGGCGGTGGTGATTGAATAACCGCTATTTTATTACTATCAGTGCCTAAAAAATGCATGATGTCTTGTTTGACATAATTTGATTCACAAATCACTGCATTCGCAGACTTAGTTAATGCTCGATTACGTAACTCCCGCTTGAAACGCTCAATCCATGTAAAAGCATGTGGATAATATTTTTCCTGCATATCATGCAAAGTAAAAACGAACGGCTTCCTCAAAAACAGGTGTGGGTAAACCGAAGTTGCTGGTGACATGAATAAATCAATATCAGCATAGATTTGTTTTTCGTCATTTCGCAAAAAAAATGACCAACGCAATCCCAGCAAAAGCTGAGCAAATATAATAACCTGATTGACACCAGAACGATTACAAGGATTCAGTTTCCTGACCTCTAAACCGTAACCATCAAAGCGTGTATCATTCATGTCAGCAAAAATAATATACGTATTACTCCTATCCGCAACGAGTGCATCAACCATGGATTGAATATACTGAAAAATCCCCCCTCCATGCATAGGATAGAATGTTAGTATACCTATTTTTTTCTTCATAAAAAGCAACCAGATCGTTATTTATTAATATGTTATTCAAATCGAAGTCGTAGTTTTTCCCTAAAAAGGTATAACAATGACACGCCAATAACACCTCCCAAGACGAGGCCATCTATCAAAATAATTAATAGATTATTAAGTATATAATGATGAACTTGGCTCAGGAAAAGAATAATGAGTAGCCCAAAAGTGACGAACAAACTAGTGAGCAATAAATATTCTCCGAACTTATGTCCAACATTACGTTGCACCCACCAGTAAAAGTAGGGCAACGGCAACAACAGTAAGAACAACGACATCGCAGCACCATCATGACCATAATAGTGTGTTAAGAAATACATACCGATTATGTAAGCCAAGGTTCCTAAGAAAGAACTGATTGCCGTTACCTTCGCATTACCCGAACCTTGTAATACCCAGTAAGCGACCACTGTATTGGACTGGAAAAAGAAATACAGTGCAATAATTTGTAGTGTTAACGTGCTTTTAACGGCAAATTCTGGTGATATCCATAGCTCAAGGAATGCACCACCAGATGAAATCAGCGCTACATTGATCCCCATGCTGAATAAGAAAACCAACAACATAGCGTGCTTGTACAAAGCAAGCCGCCCAGCCTGATCGTTCAAACTGGATAACTCGCTGAAGCGGGGAAATGTGATTTGACTGAGAACTTGAATGATACCGTTCGCCATTTGAGCAATCGTGTGAGGAATCTGGTAATAAGTGACAGCTTCAGTGCCTAGAATAGCCCCAATGATAAACTTATCGAGCCTTGATACCACACCACCCAAAAAGTTACTGACAAATGTATAAGCACTAAAACCTATCATTTCAGCAAAAATATGCCTATCAAATGACAGACCTAGCGCAACCCCTTTAGGTAGAATTTGTTTACCCAAAATATAACCTGTTGCCAAAGCCATCACCTGAATAATGACATACCCCCATAAAATGGTCAGCAAGTCATACCCCAGCAGTACGAGTGCTGTTGCAATAACAATTCCGGCAATATTCGCTGAATTTTGAATAACCGCTGGAATATCAAAGCGATGATAAGCCTTGAACACATTCAAGAAGAACTGATTGAGATAGCTCAGTAAAAATGCTAGGGCGGTAATGGACAAAGCCTGCGCAGCTAAGATTGCTTTTGTTGAGTCAAGTGCATTGCTGTAGATCATCCTTCCTAACGGCTGAGAAAACAGCACAACCAAAGCCGCAATGATAACCCCCAAAACAAGGTACATTAGCAATGCAATATCCAGCACAGGTTTGACTTTGACACTTTCCCCTGTTGCCTCATACTGCGAAACATATTTAACAATCGCTTGACCCACACCAAGGTCAACAAAGTTCATAAAACCAATCAACGAAATGCAAATAATGTAAAGACCATAGACATCTTCGCCCATCCCTTTGATCATCAACGGAATAGTGGCTAATGATGCCAATAGCGGCAAAATATAACCGAGACCGCTGAATACAATGTTTCTACGAATATTTTTCATTATTGACTGGCTCTGGGGTTTGGTAAATCAGGCTCGAATCCAAGCCTGATTAATACCGGCATTCTAACTTCTTATTGGAATATTTCCATACATTTCCTGACAGCCGCGCATACACGCTCGACATCACGCTTCTCCATGTCAAAATAAGAAGGAAGATTAATCCCTGTCTTATAGACTTGATACGTCATTGGCGTGGATGTACCCGGATAGTCACCCATTTCGGAGAGGGGATAAAAATAGGGACGGCTATCCACCTCAAGTTCGCGTAACTTTGTCATGAAAACGTCACGTGTTGTCTCATTTGCGCCTGCCAGCTCTGCGGTCACCATCCAATATACATTTTTAGCCCAAGGTGCTGTGCGATTTAAGGTAATACCCGCCACATCACCTAGCGATTCTTGATACCAAACAAATATTTCGTGCTTTTTATCCAAAATTTCTTCGATCCGCTCCAACTGCGCCAAACCCAATGCTGCCTGCAAATTGGTCATTCGGTAATTATAACCCACCTCGGTATGCCAATAGCGTTTGGTAGGACTCATGGCATGGTCACGTAAATATTTGGCTCTCAGATATAATGCCTCATCATCCGTCGTGATCATCCCACCTTCACCGGAGGTAATGACTTTATTGCCATAAAAACTGAAGGAGCCACAGTGTCCCCATGACCCCACTTTTTTTCCGTTCACTTCAGCACCGTGTGCTTCTGCAGCATCTTCAATGACCAGCAAGTTGTGCTTCTCCGCAATTGCCATAATCGCAGGCATATTGGCAGGATGCCCATACAGATGAACCGGAATAATAGCTTTCGTTTTCTTAGTAATCGCCGCCTCAATAGCACCCGGATCAATACACAATGTTTCGGGATCAATATCAACTAAAACTGGCACAGCTCCGACATATTTTGTTGCGTTAGCAGTAGCAATAAATGTCAAGTCTGGCATGATAACCTCGTCACCGGCCTCAACCCCCATACTTACCAAGGCCAAATGCAATGAAGTCGTTCCATTACTGCAAGTAAGTGCATACTTACTACCACAGAATTGTGCGAACTTTTCTTCAAATGCAGTGATGTACTCACCTAACGATGAAACCCAACCGGAGGCAATAGCTGCCGTCACATACTCGATTTCTTTCTTAGTAATGGTTGGCCTAGAAACAGGTAGAAAACCATTGTTCTGTTGTAATTGAGTCATTTATATTATTTCCTATGCTAAACAATCTGTTACTCAGCGAATTTTCTTTTCAAATGACGCACCCTGAAAGTATAAAGGACAAAGCCCATCAGAAAGGTCAAAAAGATAGTAACGTCTTGAAAGTGACTAACATGCATTGCTATGCCTACAACTGCAAAAAATGCCGATAAAGTGCAAATTCTCAAAAGAGCCATGCGCTTATCATCCCCGCCTTGCAATAGAATATGGTGAAGATGTGTACGATCTGCTTTCAGCGGTGATTGCCCACGCATTAATCTATCGATGATCACTCGCGCCATATCCATCAAAGGAAACGCAATCAACCACAATGCTGTAGCTGCGGAAAAACCAACCTCAGGCTTACCGTTAACTGGCTCAATTGGCTGTATTCCCTGAATCAACAACCAAACCACCGTAAATCCAATCAGCATCGACCCAGTATCACCCATAAAGATCTTTGAAAGTCGTTTATCTTTTTCTTGAACGCCCCCCGCGAGATTCGCAATGAGATAAGGAATGAGTGCACCAGAGAGAATCAAAGTCAACGTCATATTGGTTAAGTCTCCCTTGAGGAAGAACAGAATTCCCATGCCCACAAAGGTAATGAGTGACGAAATACCAAGCAATCCATCAATCCCATCAATCATATTGTAGGCATTGATAGCCGCAATGACCGCCAGTACCGTCACTGCATAGCCCAGTGCTCCCAAATTTACCTCACCAAGACCTACAATATTTCCCAAACTATGAATGTAAGTATCACTCCCCACGCACATCAGCACAGCCACCAAGCTTTGCACGAGCAATCGGAATTTAGCGGACAAATCTTTAACATCATCAGCCACCCCAAGGGCAACGATCAAACTAGTGCATATCAGATAAGTCAATGAACTAGAGCTGGGCGTAATGAAGAACGAAATGCCCATCACCAAACCTGCATAAATTGACACCCCACCAATAAGCGGTATGTTGCCATCATGAAACTTACGCTCACTGTTTGGCGCATCAACCAAACCAAATCTCATCGCAAAAGGCGTAAGCAGCAAAATAGACAATGCAGATACCAGAGAGACTAATAAAAAAATACCCGCAAAACTCATTGGAACCTCCTGTTCACAACCGTACTCACACAGTATTGACACAACATAAAAAAACAGACCCCTATACGCTACCGCCCGCTAAGGTGCAATTCTCAGCAAACCAATACGACTATCGTTAGTTATAAAATCAACCACACCGAAAAACCGATGACATTGACACAATGCACGGTATATTGAAGTGAATAACCATTTATTGAATCAAAGTCCTATGACGTAAGATGAACGATAGCTGAAAAGAATTCAGTGATTCCAATCACAGTAAAATACCTAAATGCATAAATTGATGCCATTTTGGCTCTCTCACCTCATAAGAAAACAGCCATTTCAATAAATAATTATTATCATCAAGAGCTGCGCTTGCGATCAACTTTAATCAACTTAATTTATAGTAAAGATATATTAACATGTTTGCACATAGCAACACTCTACTATCAGCAAAACTGGATAATCATATGCAACCTTGAATAACAAAGCATGAAACATTGCGCCAAATATCAAGTAAGTTTATCAAAAATACCATTTCTGCTCATAAAAAAAGCATATGAAAATAAGTAACCTTAATACCTTAGTGTCAGACTATAGTTCGTTTTCACATGATTTCTGCGAATTTTTTTACTTTTTGATTCATTTTTCTGATCATAAAAGAAGAAATGATTTTTTATTACCAAATGCCTACTGCAATGCCTATTAATCAATCTCTTTAAACATGATATCGCGAAAAATAGAAAACACTGAGAGGCACTGGAACACCTTGCGTCAAAACCGCTACACTATCACCATTTCTCATACGGCTAAAACATTGATCTTATGGAAAAACCAACATCACATATCCTCTCACCGCGCAACCATCGTGAAGAGACGTATACAGAGGAACATATTCGCCCACGCCGCTTACAAGACTATATTGGGCAGCCAGTCGTTCGCGAACAAATGGAAATTTTCATCCATGCCGCTCGCCATCGTGGAGAAGCACTGGATCACGTGCTAATTTTTGGCCCGCCGGGTCTGGGCAAAACCACGCTTTCCCATATCATAGCCCATGAAATGGGAGCTAACCTGCGTCAAACCTCAGGGCCAGTCCTAGAAAAAGCCGGGGATTTAGCCGCCCTGCTCACCAACCTCGAACCTCACGACGTATTATTTATTGACGAAATCCATCGACTTAGCCCGATGGTGGAAGAAATCCTCTACCCCGCCCTAGAAGATTTCCAACTCGACATCATGATTGGTGAAGGCCCTGCGGCACGCTCCATCAAATTGGATTTGCCCCCCTTCACCCTAGTGGGAGCAACCACGCGAGCAGGCTTACTGACCTCACCATTGCGTGACCGTTTTGGTATTGTGCAACGTCTGGAGTTTTACAATATTGATGACCTAGCTTACATCGTGCAACGCGCTTCCGGCATCATAGGTGCGCGGATTGATGGCGGTGGTGCACAAGAAATCGCCCGCCGCTCACGCGGCACACCCCGTATTGCCAACCGCCTGCTGCGCCGGGTACGCGATTACGTGCAAGTAAAAGGCACAGGGTTGATTGATAGCGAGATGGCGGATAAAGCCCTCAACATGCTCAATGTTGATAATCAAGGCTTTGATCATATGGACAGACGTCTGCTGTTGGCTGTCATGGAAAAATTTGACGGTGGCCCAGTGGGTGTTGATAGCTTGGCAGCGGCGATTGGCGAAGAACGCGGCACTATTGAAGATGTACTCGAACCCTTCCTCATCCAGCAAGGTTTCCTGATGCGCACCCCGCGTGGCAGGGTCGCCACCCGCAGAGCATGGCAACATTTTGGGCTAAACATCCCCTCACGTTTGAATCTCTCAAACGCCAATACTGACGAAGAAGGCACGAGTTTTGACCTGTTTGAATGAATTTATTCTCCCAGTGCGCGTCTACTACGAAGATACTGACGCAGGCGGCGTGGTGTATCACGCCAACTACCTACGGTTCATGGAACGCGCCCGCACCGAATGGCTACGTACCCTAGGCTTTGAACAAGACAAGTTGGCACAAGAATTAAATATTGTCTTCGTCGTGGCCGGATTGGAAATTGCCTACCGCAAACCTGCCCAGTTTAATGATGCATTGTTGGTTAGTGCTAGCATTGACACCATTGGTCGGGCAAGTATTGCATTTAAACAGGAAATTTGGCGTGAAGGCAGCAATAATTCACGTGAACTCTTGACAACTGCCAGCGTCAAAGTAGTCTGTGTCAGCACGGGCAACTTTCGTTCAACATCTATTCCAACAGCAATCAGGGAACTTCTTCAGTGACAACAGACCTCTCCATACTCAAGCTGATCATGGATGCCAGCTTGGTCGTCAAAATTGTGATGATCTTGCTGGTATTGGCTTCGCTGCTGTCTTGGACTTTAATCATGGTCAAATCCAGCACGATTAACAGCACCCAAAGCAATGTCACCAAATTTGAAGAACGCTTCTGGAGCGGTGTTTCACTGAACTCCTTATACGAAGAGTTGTCTCAGAAAGCACAGCGGCACGGGTTAGAGCGGATTTTTTATGACGGCTTCCACGAGTACAAACGTGCACTCAACGTAGACCCGACATCACGACTATCCGTAACAGATTCCGTGCAACGCTCAATGCGCGTCGCTGCTTCCAAAGAAGTGGATGATTTGGAACAAAATCTAGCGTTTCTTGCCACCGTCGGCTCGACTAGCCCATATGTTGGTTTATTTGGCACAGTGTGGGGAATCATGAACTCGTTTATCTCACTAGGACAAATGCAGCAAGCTACTTTAGGTGTCGTCGCTCCCGGTATTGCGGAAGCACTGATTGCCACTGCGATTGGTCTATTTGCTGCGATTCCAGCCGTCATTGCCTACAACCGTTTCAGTGATAAAATCGACCGTCTGGTCGTGAGTTACGACAACTTCCGGGAAGAGTTCACGGCCTTATTGGAGCGTCACGCCAATACACCAAGGAAAGCGGCATGAGCAGTTCGCGCCGTCGCCGTAAAATCATGGCAGAAATGAACGTCGTGCCGTATATCGACGTTATGTTGGTTTTGCTGGTTATTTTCATGGTCACTGCCCCCATCATGCAAACCGGTGTCACCGTGGATGCACCTGATGCGCAAGCAGAACCGTTAGATGCCAATAACCAACAAGAGCCGTTGACGATTTCCGTTGATGCCAGTGGTAAATTATTTCTGGATGATGGCACAGAAGTTCCTGCTGCCGATGTGACAGAATACGTCACCAGCCAATTGGATGCCAAAGCCGAACGCCCGGTGTATGTGCGCGCCGATAGCACCGTCGAATACCGTCACCTGATGGACGCCATGGTCGCCGTGCAGCAAGCTGGCGCAAAAAAAATTGGCCTGATGGCGGATCCCGCACCGCCTGAGCGCCCCTAACACACCAATGATCTAACAGGGCTAATGACAAGATCATGTTTAAAGAAATACGCAATAAACCACAAGCACTCTTTTGGGCTATCGCCCTGCACATCCTCATAGTGGCAGTGCTATTGCTTAGTTTCCAGCTAACCGATCGCCCGGATACCGCTGAAAACACCGCCATCGAGGTCACGCTTCCCGAAGGAACACTCCCCCCAGAAGAACCTAAAACCAGCGAACCGGAACGCACCGCCTTAACCGCAACCCAAGACACCTCTCCAGCCGAGGTTCCACCCACAACAAACACCGATACAGAGGCGGCTGAAGCAGCAGCGGCTGCAACAGCACAAGCCGAGGCACAACGTAAAGCATTGGCAGAAAGCAAAGTAGAAGCAGCACGTGAAAAAGCAGCAGCAGAAAAAGCGGCTGCCGAAAAAGCCCAACAACAAGCGGCTGCCCGCGAAAAAGCAGCGGCAGAACGCCAAGAAACGGCTGCCGAAGAACGTGCCAAAGCCGAAGCTCGCCGCCGTGCCGAAGCCAGAGCCGAAACCCGCCGCCAAGCATTAGCTGAAGAAAAAGAAGCTGAACGCAAACAAGCCCTAGCCGCCAGCAAAGCCAAGGCGGAAGCCTCTGCCAAAGCTCTTGCCGAAAAGAAAGCCCGCGAAAAAGCCAACGCCGCAGCAGAGGCCGCTGCCAAAGCCAAGTCAGAAGCTAAAGCAGCCGCTGCTGCCGAAGCCAAAGCCAAAGCCAAAGCTGCCTCCGAAGCCAAAGCAGAGGCCGCAGCAAAAGCTAAAGCAGAAGCCGACGCCAAAGCCAAGTCAGAAGCCCTTGCCAGTAAAAAAGCGGCTGAAGAAGAAGCCCAACTTGCGGCCGACCGTGAGCGATGGAAAGCGGCTGAAGCCAAACGCAAAGCGGCTGAAGAAGAAGCCCGTCGAGCAGCAGCGGCTGCCGCAGGCCCCAGCAACAGTGACCTCAGCTCCGCTAGGGCAGCTTGGAAATCTGCCGTCAACCGCAAGATTAAAGCCAATTGGAACAAACCAGCCGAACGCTTCGGCATGTCTGCCACGATCCGCCTAATGATCAGCCCATCCGGCGGGATTCAACGCTTTACCTTGTCTTGTGATGGCAGCGCGGCTTTTTGTGAATCAATCAAAGCGGCTGTCCACCGCTCTGATCCGTTTCCACGTCCAGAATACAAAGAACTGTACAACGATACCCACGTTATCAAGATGGATTAACAGCAATGCACATGAAAACAACCACTTTATTGGCCTCCGTCCTGTTAGTCACCGGACTTGGCTTACCACTCGCCTCAATGGCTGAAGAATTACACTCGCGCATTGACATTGATGCCACTGCCGGTGAAACCAGCATCATTATTGCGCCATTCAGCCCGCTCTCCAAAGTGATCGAAGCGGATCTGCAACGCAGCGGACGTTTTGCCCTGATGGATCCCGCCCGTATTGGGGGTAATTTATCCCCCGAAGCCTTGCGGGCGACCGGCGCAGAATACGCAGTGGTCGGCAGTCATAACGGGGATATGAATTTCCAACTGATCAATTTACGCACCGGGCAAGCGGAAGGCGCATTTCGCATTCCGTCACACCAAAACCAGCGCCGCATGGCACACAAAGCCGCCGATCTCGTTTTTGAAAAACTCACCGGTGTTAAAGGCGCATTCGATACCCGCATCGCCTACGTATCCGCCAGTGGCCCTGCAAAAAACCAAACCTACCAACTGATCGTGTCGGACGCAGACGGTTTCACCCCACGCACCATCGTTTCCTCACGCAAGCCGGTCATGTCACCGAGTTGGTCACCCGATGGCAGACAAGTGGCTTACGTCTCCTACGAAACCGGGCGACCGGTGGTATACGCCCAAGATTTAGCCTCAGGCAGTAAGCGCACCATTTCTGACCCGAACCGCTCCAGCATTTCCCCCTCTTGGTCGCCGGATGGGCGCTCCATTGCCTACAGTGTGGCGGAACGTGGCAATTACAACATTGTTGTTGCCGGTGCTAATGGTGGTGGCGCACGCCAGATTACCAATACACGCGGTATCAATGCAGAACCGCAATGGGCAGACAGCAATACCATCGTATTTACCTCTGACCGCAGCGGGCAACCCCAATTGTACAAAACCACTGCGAGTGGTGGCGGTGAAAGCCGCATGTCCTTCAGTGGCGGCTATAACGCTGGAGCCAGCATTGCAGGCAATAGCGTCGCGATGGTACGGCAAACTGGCGGTACATCCAGCATCACCATTATGGATGCTGCGACCAAACAGGAACGCACCATTTCACGCGGTACCCAAGACGATTCGCCTGCCATTTCCCCGAATGGCATGATGGTGTTATACGCAACGGATGCCGGTGGGCGCAATTCCCTAGCCGTCGCCAGTGACAATGGTAAAGCTCACCAAAGCCTGTATTCACAGGCGGGCGATGTACGCGACCCCGCATGGTCCCCCTACCTTGATTAATGAATAGCGAGATGAGTGTTATGAATAGGAAAACATTAGCAATTTCAGTATTGGTTGCTGCATTAAGTATCACTGGCTGCCAACAAGTTCCGCCGAATGGTGCAGGCACGGGCGGTACAACCGGTGGTGGCTACGGCACTGGCAGCACAACGGGCGGTGGCTACGGTACCGGCGGTTACGGCACGGGTGGCACTTACGGAAACGGCTACGGCACAGGTACTGGGCAATACACACCCGCAGAATTGCGCAACCCCAACAGCATTCTGGCGCAGCGGGTCATTTACTTCGATCTTGACCGCTCGGAGATCAAACCGGAGTACATGAATATCCTCAATGCTCACGCCTCCTTGCTTGCCGCCTACCCTAACCTGCGCGTGCGTTTAGAAGGCCATGCCGACGAACGTGGCTCACGCGAATACAACGTCGCCCTGTCTGAGCGACGTGGCTATTCGGTACTCGACTACATGCAAGTCAAAGGTAGCAGTAGCAACCAGATGGAAGTCATCGGTTATGGCGAAGAAGTTCCTGCGGTTTTCGGGCATAATGAAAGCGCGTGGGGTAAAAACCGCCGTGTCGAAATCAAATATGCCGGAGAATAATGTCATGCAAAACAAGCTAAACCGCAGCGTCCTAGCCGCTTTGGTAGCTACCTTACTGATTGCTCCCGTCGGGGCGCAACCCATGTCAGATGAAGCGGCTGTCCAGTTACTGCAACGGGTGAATGAGCTGGAGCAAGAACTGCGCAACCTGCGGGGTGATAACGAAACCCTGCAAAATGAGCTGGAAACCATCCGCAAAAGTCAGCAGGATACCTTTCAACAAGTTGACGAACGGATTGAAAAGCTGCAAAGCGAGACTCCCGACACCACGAACAGCGGCACTTCTGCTGACAAAGTGCTGGACAATACGGACGCCGCTGCTCTTAAAGCCAAGGAATCCGCCACTGACGCTACCGACAAGGTAACTAAAACAGATCCCAACGGCTTCTACAGCTACGGCACTGGCAAGTCAGATGACAAAAATCCACCTGCGAATAACGCGGCTGCTCCTCCAGCAGAGGCTAAAACAGATGCATCCACAGACGTCAAAGCAGATACGGCGAATAGCAGTGAGATAAAAACGCCTGACAAAGCAGCGCTACCCGAACAGGAAGAGCGTTCTGTTTATGACCATGCTTTCCAAACCTTGCTGCAAGATCCTAAGGAAGCGGTTCCAGAATTTCGCGCTTTCCTCAAGGATTACCCCAAAAGCCCACTGGCTGCCAGTGCACAATACTGGGTAGGTGAAGCGTTATACGCTGAAAAAGATTTCAAAGCAGCTATTGAAGAGTTCTTGGTGGTACTCAAAGAACACAAAGGTAGCGACAAAGCCCCGGATGCTGCACTCAAGTTAGGCTACAGCTTCTACGAACTCAAAGACTGGGAAAAAGCCCGCAAGACCTTGGAAGACGTGATTAGCTTCTTCCCGGATAACGCCGAAACCAGCAAATTGGCCAAAGCACGGCTCGACCAAATGCAGACTGAGGGGCACTAAGCCCCTCTTTTTTAATCAGACTGACAGCTTCTTCTGCAAAATTCTGCTTCTTTGCATATAGTTATTGGGCATGGATGACCATTAAAAATAGCGGAGATACGCATGTTCGGCAAAAAAAGCCCCAAATCCCCACCGACTCTTGATCTAACACAAGTATTACCACCCACGCCGTTAAAAACCGCCGCAGCGCGACGTTTCATGGAGTTTTGCCAACAAGACTTTCCTCGCCATACCCATGCGGATGGCTTTGATCCACACGTGTATGCGGATGCTGTCGCACTGGTGATCAGCCGCCTTGAAGCCACTCGGCATATGGAGTAAGTCAGATGATCATCACTGCCATTAACGCCGAAAACTTCCGTAAATACACCAGTCTGCAACTGGATAATTTGCCTGATCGTGGCCTTATCGCCCTGATTGGTGGCAATGA
Organism: Thiothrix caldifontis; assembly: GCF_900107695.1. Lineage (GTDB taxonomy): Bacteria > Pseudomonadota > Gammaproteobacteria > Thiotrichales > Thiotrichaceae > Thiothrix > Thiothrix caldifontis. Next base: position 61,439 of record NZ_FNQP01000005.1, read on the forward strand.
ATCGGGCAAAAGCAGCATTGGTGATGCCATCCAATTCGGTTTGTTCGGGCGCACCGATCAAGTCCCCCCCGAAGAAGCAGCCAAATTGATTCACTGGGGAACCAACCAAGCCAGCGTTGCCCTACGCTTACAACACCGGGGGCACGAATACCGCCTAGTGCGCTCGATCGACACCGAGGGCAATGTTGCCGCGACGCTGTTTTCCACTGAGGAAGAAGTCACGCTTGCCGATACCCCGGAAAGTGTGGAGCGTCAGATCAAAGCGCTATTCGGCTATTATTACAGTGCATTTTCCAAAGCCTTTTACTGGGGACAACAAAGCAGCAACACCAAGGAAGGTGACAGTGATAATCTACGCGCCATTGCTGGCCTTAGAGAACACGCCAATTTAAGTAAACAACTCGAACGCGAACAACAAGAACGCCTCGATACCCTCAAGGAAATGGAAGGCCGCAGCCGCCATACACTGAATGCCATCAACACCTTGCATATTGATGACACTCAACTGCCACGCCTCAACACGATTGTTGCGGATATTGAAGCGCGTCAGCAACAACTCACCTTAATGGGACAACGGCTAGACAAGGAATCACTAGCCTACCCCGCCAATCTCGAGGCTTTTAAAGGTGTTGAGCGCAACACCCGTAAGATCGGGCTATGGACTAAAATCACCTTGCTTGTGTTTCTCGTTGCGCTACTCGTTGGCTTATTTCTGATGTTTACCCCAGAATGGGGCAGCAAACTATTGGGCAATATCTCTGCGCCCGCGCAAGACTTATTGGGGCGTGGCGCTATTCGACTCGCCTCGATTGCAGCCTTGGTCGGGGCAATCCTCTTAGTTTATGGTTGGTATGTAGAAGTCCGGCGCTTGCGTCCGCTGCAAACCCAAGCCAACCACCTTGCAGCGGCATTGGAAGATAGTTACCAAGCTTGTACCCAACCCATCAGCCGCCACTTACAAACCGATAGCATCGATTATTTAGTGGAAAAACACTTGGATTTCCCCGCAACCAGCACCAACCACCCCGATATGGTTGCCATACCAGAGTGGACACAATCAGCACGCCGGTATCAATCCAAAGCGCTATACGTGCACAGTGCCGCTGACACCCTGAATGTTGGACTGACCAACCGCCGTCAAGAACTGGCACAACACCATGAAACCGTTAAAGCCGATATTCTGACTGCCCAACAGCAACTGGAACATCGTGCTCATTTGCAAACATTAGCAACCGAGCAAGAAACCACGCTAGAAAACGAACGTCGCCAACAAGTTGTCACCAGCACAGCCATCGACCTGTTGCAACGTGACGCCAGCCATTCTATCGAACGCTTCAACCAGTTGGTCAAAACCCGTTGCCCAGAGTTGTTACAACGTTTCACCCAAACCCACTACAAATCCCTAGAAATCTTGCCTGACTTCAGCCTAAAGGTATTGTCAGAAGAAAAAGGTGATTACCTCGATTTCAATGAAATCTCCACTGGTACACAACGGCAAGTCGCTTTGGCTATGCGCATCGCACTGGCGAATGCATTAGCAGATGCCACTAAAACTGACAAACAAATGCTGTTTTTGGATGAGCCCTTTGCCTTTTTTGATCCCGAACGCACGCAAAACACCCTAGAAAGTTTGGCAGAAACCAGTAAAGGTGTAATGAGCCAAATCTGGTTGACAGCCCAAACCCAACCGGAAGGGGTCAAACTGGCACAAAGCATCCATTGCCAGCAAGGGAACCATACCCTGAAGGTATAGAGGCTTTCTTCTTTGCGATTTGTCAAACTATAATCGCCTCTGCACTACAGCTAGAGGAGTTAATATGACATTTGATAATTTTGCATCCGCACAGTCGTTTTTGCTGATCGCGGGGTTTGTGATTGCCTTCATCATGGGGGCAATCGTCAACAAGACACACTTTTGCACAATGGGCGCAGTATCGGACTGGATCAATATGGGCGATACCGGGCGTTTCCGTGCATGGGGTTTAGCCATTGGTGTTGCCCTATTAGGGGTGGTGTTACTGGAAATGGTGGGGCTGGTGAATGCCAACGGCTCTTACCCGCCCTACCGTAATGGGCAACTGATCTGGGCTGAAAATCTACTCGGTGGTATTCTGTTTGGCATCGGCATGACAATTGCTGGCGGCTGCGGCAATAAGTGCTTAGTGCGCATTGGGGCGGGCAATCTCAAATCCATTTTCGTGTTTCTGATCATTGGGGTTGTCGCCTATTTCATGTTAAACCCATTCCCCGGCTCGGATAAAACCTTGTACTCTTTATTATTCTACCCATGGCTTAATCCTTTAGCCGTGAATATGGGCAATTCACAAGACTTGGGCAGCGTCATTGCAGGCGAAGACAATGCCTTGAGCGCACGGCTGGTCATTGGTTTGATTATTGGACTATTTCTAGTATGGCTGGCATTCAAATCCAAAGATTTCCGCAGCAGTAGCGACTTCGCACTTGGCGGCATTGCCGTCGGTTTATGCGTTTTAGCGGCGTGGTATGTCACCAGCAATATCGTCGTAACCATCGACGAGCAACCTTACCCCCTTACCCAATATTACAGTGAATGGGACATGCTGGCAGAATCTGAGGAGGGCAAACCGGCTATCGGTGCAGCACTCAGCTCACAATCGTTTACCTTCATCAATCCAATGGCGCAAGCGGTGGGCTACGCAGCGGGTGGTTTCAACAGCAGTTTGTTAACCTTTGGTGTGATGGCTTTCTTTGGTGTGATGGCAGGCTCATTAGCTTGGGCATTGGTCAGCCGCACGTTCCGCATCGAATGGTTCGCTTCTGTGGGCGATGTGATTAACCACGTCTTAGGTGCAACCCTAATGGGTATCGGCGGGGTATTAGCAATGGGTTGCACAGTCGGGCAAGCAATTACCGGTGTTTCTACCCTCGCGATTGGCTCATTTATCGCCTTTGCTGGCATCGTACTGGGTAGTGCACTGACGATGAAAGTACAGTTCTACAAAATGATGTACGAAGAAGAAGCCAGTTTTGGCAAAGCGTTAATTACCGGCTTAGTCGATTTGAAACTACTGCCTGAATCTTTGCGTAAACTGGAAAAAGTTTAACCGAACCTGAAAAAAGACTTGCAAGCCAAAAGTCTTTCCTTATAATAGCGCTCTCTCACGGGCCGTTAGCTCAGTCGGTAGAGCATCTGACTTTTAATTAGGTGGTCGTGCGTTCGAGTCGCACACGGCCCACCATACAAAACAAAGGGTTGCACCCATAAAAGTGCAGCCCTTTTTTGTTTCTGACGTTCTATCGTCTTATGGAACAACTCCTACCATGCAACACCCCATTATCATCAGCATCCTACTACTGCTATGCAGCAACGTGTTCATGACGTTCGCTTGGTATGCCCATCTGAAGGAACTCAATCACAAACCATGGCTCATCGCTGCATTATTCAGTTGGGGCGTTGCCCTGTTTGAATACTTGCTGCAAGTACCCGCCAACCGCATTGGCTACACAGCACTCAGTGTCGGGCAACTCAAAATTATGCAAGAAGTGATCACCTTGACAGTATTTGTACCTTTTGCAGTGTTCTACTTGAAAGAACCACTCAAACTAGACTACCTGTGGGCAGGGGTATGTATACTGGGAGCCGTGTATTTTATTTTTCGCGATAAGCTGTAGCTGGACATTAAATCTTAGCTGTCACAAAAAGTTCATCTTTCTGCACATCTGCGCAAGCGGGGCAACCGCGCTATACTTGACTATGTTCTTCTATCGCTATCAAAATATTATGCAATTGGAAATTTTCACCAAAGCCCTTGCCGACCAGACCCGTCTACGCATCCTGTTATTACTAGCAGTAGGGCGGGAACTATGTGTCTGTGAACTGACCCAAGCATTGGAGCTAGCACAGCCGAAAATTTCCCGCCATTTGGCAGTTTTGCGTGAGAGCGGTTTACTACAAGACCGCAAAACTGGGCTATGGGTGTATTATCGCCTGCACCCGGACTTACCCCAGTGGGCAACTGCTACCTTGGACAACCTGCATTCAGGCAGCATGACTGAAACACTGTTCCTGTCAGACCGACAGCGTTTAGATAATGCCAACCGTATCGGGGAAAGCTGCACAAGCTGAAGTTACCAACTGCTTGCTTCAATCGCATGTTTTCTTCAGCAACGCGGTCAATGCCCCCAAAACACGGCACAAGTGCTCCCCCTAACCTTCCCGTAACAAAGTACCCAAATCAATCAATGCCGCATTCGCCCGTGAAATTTGCGATGCCATCACCAAAGAATGGTTAGCCACAAAACTGTAACCACTGCCATTGAGGATAACCGGACTCCAGATCATCGCTTGCGTATCTTCCAGCTTATTAATGATTTGGCGCAAACTCACCAAGGCATTTTTCTGGCGCAACACATCCTCAAAATCCGCCTCAATCGCTTTCAATAAATGCAACAGCGCCCAGGTTTGTCCGCGTGCTTGATAAAACACATCGTCAACCTTTAAACGCGGGGTTTTGACGATCACTTCATTAGGGTCATCGCTTGCCGGTAACACTTCGGGTTGCAACTCAATCCCCGGCACTTTGGCAGCACTGCCATCGCTTTCCATTGCCGCGCCTTCCTCTTTCACCTGCCGAATACCAACACTGGCACTCAAAGCAATGGATAAGGACCCCATTTGGCGCTGCACCTTGTTCAACCAGTTATTCAAGTTATCCGACCGTGAATAAAACTGTGCCTGACCTTGCTGCAAACGCTGCAAATACGCCTCCAATGCCTCTGCCCCTTCATTGAACTGGCTTTCTGCCGGAGGAAACAACCACAGCTTACCATCGGTATTGAACCGCAATTGCGCCCTCACCAAGTCCGGGTCGGCGGCTGACTGTGATTGCGAACGGCTCAAATCATCCCGCATTGCCAGCGACATATCCCGCAGTTGGGTCAATACACCCAATTCCCAGTTCGGAATATTGTCCATCACAATACCCGGCGGGGTCACATCATTACTCAAATAACCACCGGGCTTATCCAATAAGGTATTGGCAATGTGCGCCAAAGTAGCTGTGGTAATAACACCGGGGCGCAACGGCTCATTGGCACTAACACCCACCATCTGCCGCGCATTGGCACGCACGTCAAAGGTATCAGGGTCACGGCTCCACAAAAACATCAACAGCGCCTGCGTGACCAAGAAAATAATCAGGAAAAATTGCAGCGTCCAACGCAAGCCTTTTTCCCGCCAGAAACGCGGGTCAAAATACCGTAACAGGTAAATCAAAACGGCACGCCCCCAACCTTCCACATTACGTTGCATTGCCTTTTCAAACTCCACGACCACAAAGACCAATGAACCAACGCCGACTATCCAGAACCACGCATACAAATCAATTGCATCCGTGCCAAATACGCCCTGAAAAGCAGGCATATACGTGAACAAACCCTGTAACACCAACACCACGGCAATCGCGGCTAATAACCACGGATTTTCACGCAAGCTTGCCCATTGCCACCCCGGTTCACTCGCATGGCGCACACTCAACAAGTAGAAAATCTGCCCGATTACCAAGGTATTCAGCGCTGCCGTGCGAGCCGCCTCCAAGGTTTCACCGCGCTGCAATTCCCACTCGAAAATGGCTAACACGCTTACCAACAGCAGCCCCGATACCAACAACAGCCGCCACACCAAGAAGCCGCTGATTAACGATCCCACCGGCTGTGCGATGGGTTGCCCGCGAGCAACCGGTAACGCCGCTTTCTCAAACGCCAAGGTCAGCGCCAAAATACCCGCTGTCACCAAATTGACCCACAACACTTGCACCGGCATAAGCGGTAACGCCAAACCAAACCATGATGCCAACAGAATGGCAGCGGCTTGTGCGCCATTGGTCGGCAACATGAATTGCACCATTTTGTAAAAATTCTGAAAGACCTGACGACCTTCCTGCACTGCCGTCATCAGCATGGGCAACTGATCACGCATCAACACGATTTCCGCTGACTGCCTAGCGGCTTCCGTGCCATGAATACCGGGAGCCACCCCAACATCCGCCTGTTCCAGTGCGGGCGTATCGTTCACCCCACCGCCAAGCATTACTACGCGCTCACCATGTGCTTGCAAGGCTTTGACTAAACGTAATTTTTGTTCCGGGCGTAACCGCGCAAACACATCAACGTGCATCACCGTTTCTCGCAAGGCATCCTCATCCAATGCGTCCAAATCGGCTCCCGTTAACACGGTTTCACCATCACCAATCCCCACTTGCTTGGCTAATGCGCAAGCGGTCAGCGCGTGATCCCCCGTCAGCATTTTGACGGACAATCCCGCCTGCTGGCAGGCTTGTACCGCTGCCAATGCTGACGCTTGCGGCGGGTCGCCGATGCCCACCACACCCAATAGCACCATCCCGTACCCCACATCCTGATGCGTTAGGGTTTGCAACGGTGCATCGGGTTGGCGGCTGGCAATCACCAACGGCTTCATGCCCTCTTCGGCAAGCTTTTTCAGCTTGTCTTCCCAGACGTCTTGTTGCAGTGGCTCAAGACCCGTATCGGTTTGCACATGACTGCAACGCGGCAAAATGGCTTCGGGTGCGCCTTTCAATGCCACATACTGCACCCCTGTTGCGTCTTGACTTAACGTCGCAGCATAACGGTAACTGCGATCAAACGGGATACTGGCTAACCGGGTAAACTGCTGCCGCAATGCATCAGGATCAACCCCACATTTATGCGCCATCACCAGCAATGCCCCATCCAAGGGGTCGCCCAGCACTTGCCAGTGTTTCTCCAACTGCTGCAACTGTGCGTCACTGGCTAATACAGCAGCTTGAGCAAGCCGTTGCAAATCAGCGCGGTCATCGTGTTCGGGCAGCTCAAAATTTTCCCTCAAGATAGCGCCTTGTGGGGCATACCCCGCTCCCTGCAAGCGCACTCCACCACGCGGGGTAATCACCTTTTGCACGGTTAATTCATGGCGGGTCAGGGTATGGCTTTTATCCGTACACACCACGCTCACCGTTCCCAAGATTTCCACGGCAGCAAGCTGGCGCACCATCACATCTTGTCGCGCCAAACGCCTGACACTGATCGCCAACATAATCGCAAACAATGCCGGTAAACCTTCCGGCACAATCGCGACTGCAAAACTCGCCATCGCTTGCAACAACCCCTGTGGGCTATGCCCACTGACCCCTGGCGTCAACCAGCCAATGAGTAGAATCAAAGCCGCCGCGCCTGCCAATACCAAAGCCACCACATTCATCAAACGCTTTAATTCATCGCCTAACGGGGTTGCATACGGCTCATTATTGTCCAGCAAGGCATTCAGCATCCCCAATTCGGTACGTGACCCCGTAGCGACCACCACACCCCGCCCTTGTCCTGCCAACACCAGCGTTCCCGCATACGCCATATTGTTGCGGTCTGGGAGTGCGGTATCAGCGTCCAAGCGGCTAATGCCTTTCAACACTGGGGCGGAATACCCCATTAAGACCGATTCATCCAACTGCAAACCGTCGCTGTGCAGCAAACGCACATCCGCTGGCACTTGATTCCCAGTTTCCAATAACACCACATCACCCGGCACAAGCTGCTCAGCGGGCAACGCTTGTACTTGCCCATCACGCAATACCTGTGCAGTGGGGGATAATAAACGTTGCACCGCTTCCAGCGTTTTCGCCGTGCGCCGCTCTTGCAACAAACCCAAGATAATATTGAGAACGACCACCCCCAGAATCACCACGGTATCCAGCCATAACTGCAACATCAGCGTCAGGGTCGCAGCCAACAGCAAAATGTAAATAAAATGGTGGTGAAATTGGCGTAGCAAGCGCTTGAAGAAACCAGCGTGTTGCAGCGGTGTAAAGCGATTAAAACCGTGTTGGCGCAAGCGTACTTTAGCGGCTGCACTGCTCAAACCTTGATCTTGGGTATCAAGCTGTTGCAACGCTGTTTGCGGGGCAACGCTATGCCACGCCATTGAATCTGTTGTGCTTGGGGTGTCGTCGGTAGACATCAGCGTACTCCTTACAAAATAACCCTACACAAGTTCGCCTAACTCCTACCTTTTTACTAGGAATTAAATTTACTATAAATAGAGAAAAAAGTACTTTCAACAAACCCTTTGTTTGTGGTGTTTGCTAAAACATTGCACCGCTTTGGGAGATTTTTTGAGTAAACTAGGATTGTCCAAGTGAATTCATGAGTGTCTGCAATAACGCAGTGGGTTCAAACGGTTTCGCCACATGCGCATTCATCCCCACTGCCAAACAACGTTCTCTTTCTTCGCTCATGGCATTTGCCGTCAACGCGATAATCGGCATGGCAGCGTAACGGGCATCCGCACGAATCATACGGGCGGCTTCGTAACCATCCATCACCGGCATTTGAATATCCATCAATACCACGTCATACGCGGGCGATTCGCTGGCAAAGATTTTGTCCACACCCTCCTGACCGTTATCCGCGCACGCCACTACCGCCCCATATTGCGTGAGAATTTCATAAGCAATCAATTGGTTAATCGGGTTATCTTCCACCACCAAAATACGCTTACCCGATAACGGTAGCGCGACAGCCGGGCGAGTGGCTTCTAGCGCAGGTGTTTGGCTAAGCGCAGATGAAAGCGCATGTGCCAAGGTAAGCGTGACGGTGAAACGCGAGCCTCGCCCCGGTTCACTGCTCACCGTGACCTCACCGCCCATCAAATCCAGCAAGCGTTTGACAATGCTCAAACCCAAGCCCGTGCCACCGTAACGGCGCGTGGTCGAATCATCCGCTTGCGAAAATTCCTGAAACAAACCATTCACCGCCATGCTATCCATGCCGATACCGCTATCTTCGATGCAAAAGCGCAAGTGACTGCTGTTCGCCCCACGTTCCAACTCGTCGACGTACAACGCCACATGCCCTTGACTAGTAAATTTCACCCCATTGGTGAGTAAATTGGTGAGTATTTGCTCTAAACGCAAGGCATCGCCTAAGAAAAAGCCCTGTTCGCCCTCCAGATGTGGGCTACGCAGCTCAAATAACAACGCAATGCCTTTTTCCTGCGCTTGTTGACGCTGCAAGGTTAGCGCATTACTCACCACATCCTCTAAACGAAAAGGCGTCATTTCCAGCGTTAATTTACCTGCTTCGATCTTGGAAAAGTCGAGAATGTCGTTGATGATGCGTAACAATGATTGGGCAGCGTGCTGTATTTCAACCACATAATCGTGCTGCCGCTGGTTCAAGTCACTGCCCAATGCCAGGTGGCTCATGCCAATAATCGCATTCATCGGGGTGCGGATTTCGTGGCTCATATTGGCGAGAAACAGGCTTTTGGCTTTGCTGGCTTCTTCCGCTTTCGCCGCCATCGCGAGGGAATGTTCGGTGGCTTGCGCCAGCTTCAGATTGGTTTCACGCAACGCTACTTCTGAGCGATGGCGTATTACCGCCGCACCGACCGATGCTGCCATCGACGTGAGGATTGCCTGATCCTCCAGCCCCCATTGGTAATCAATGTAGCAGTTATCAAAACCGATAAAGCCCCAGAAACGCCCCTCCACATTCACGGGTACAACCATCAACGACACAATATCCTGCGCTTCGAGAATCATACGTTCCGTCTCAGGAAACGTAGCCACTAAACCCGATACCGCTCGCCCCTCTGACAATGTGTCAAACCAACGCGGAAACAAGCCGTCAAACGACAAGTTTTGTAACTCAGGGTTATCAATTTGGATGCTAATACCGTCACGTACCCATTCGTAACGCTGACTCATGAAACGTTCACCCGTGAACGGGTCAACGTGGTATTCAAATAAATACACCCGATCTTGTTTGGTCGCATTTCCCACCGCAGCCAGAGCCTGTTGCATGGCTTCATTGATGCAAGGCTCAAACAACAATGCCTGCATCGCAATCGCCACCGCTTCAAACAAGGCATCCTTGCGCAGCAATAACTCTTCGGCTCGTTTGCGTTCCGTAATATCGCGCCCAGTTTCGAGAATGTATTCGGGTCGCCCTTGCGCATCCCGAATCAGGCGGTGACTGCTGTTACACCAATAGTGGGAGCCGTCTTTGCGGATAACATCCAGATTCACCTCGAAAGCAATGTCACGCTGCGGGTCGGCTAATTTCTCTGGGGTTAAATTGTCTGCCACCAATTGTTGGAGCCGCGTCAGGGATTCGGGCGTCATCAAGTGCTCAAACGGCAGACAACGAAATTCCTCCACGCTATAGCCCGTGCGCTGATACAGCGAAGGCGTGGCGTACAATACACTCATATCGAGATTGAGCACGCCGATGTAGTCGTGCATGTTCTCGGTAATCAAATTGAACAGGCGGGTTTGCTCGCGGGCTTCCGCTTCATCTTGTTTACGCTGGGTAATGTTGCGAACATCAACCACCAATTTACCACCGTCTTCATGGCGGTTCAGTGAAGCCATAAACCAGCGTGTTTCGCCCTGAAGTACCAAAGGGTATTCGTAACGACGGTTTTCCCCCGTGCGGCGCACATGGTCGGCGCATTCCAAGTAAGGCTCACTGGCATCAGGGGGCAATACTGCGGTAATGGGTTTGCCGAGAAATGCAGCGGGGGACATCAGTAACAATTCTGGGGCGCGACACTGAACATCTAACAAGCAGTTTTCGGCATCTATCAGGAAAATCAGATCACTCATGGACGATACCAAGGTCTGGTAACGTTCCTCGCTGCGTTGAAGTGCCTGACGGGTTTGCACTAACAACTCCCGCAAGACATGCGGATCATCGGGCAAATCATCTACCACCAAGGACTTGGCAGTATGAGTATCTGAATAACAATTCATGCAGTTCCCTAGCAGGGCTTATGATTTTAATGGGTAACAGCACGTAGCATATCGCCCTAAACGCTAGGTTTCCATTTCATCTGATAAACAAGCTAACAATTGCATCAATTCGATAAGAAACGTCTGTGTTTATGCCGCCATTGCCGCACCCAATGCCACCCACGGTAGCCCGTGTGCGCTACCAACACCGGCACATCTCCCGCAGGAATACGCGGCAATAATGCTAAGGCAACCATCCCAAGACCCAGCAAAATCGGCGATACATCCCACCACTTAAACACAGGCAACGCAAACAGAAACGGCCACCACAACACCCATTCCACCAAAATCGCCCAGCCCAACCACTGCGTCAGACCGGGGGAAGTGCTGGTGTGATGGCTGGCAGCGCCCCCATGCTGGCGGCGATAACGCCACAAACTCCACACAAAACGCCCCATCAGCAAAGTGGTTGCCAAGCTACTCAGCCATAAACCCAGTGCCAAGTGTTGCCAAGCGGCTGGCAATGCCGCTTTCACACTGCCTTTTGCCAACGCCCCACTGGTCAATGGCACGCCGATCAACACCAACGCCAAGACCACCAGCACGCCCAACAACCACCAAGACAAGGTTTGCTTAAACAAGCCCACCCCAAGGAATAATGCCCCTTTTACCCAAGCGTGGTGTGCCACATACAATAACAACGCCATTGCCAACGCCGCATCCGCAGGGGCTTGCAAACCCAATCCCGTCAATAAGGTCAACACCCCCAACTGACTCATGGTCGAATACGCCAGAATCACTTTCGGCGCAGTTTGCCGCAAACCAAACACCACCCCATAAAATGCGCCCACCAATCCCAGCCACACCAACCACTCTGCCACCCATACCGTGCTGGCTGCACCCGCAGGCAGAAAGCGCAGCAAACCCAGTATCCCCGCTTTCACCATCACGCCGCTCAACAATGCCGACACCGCCGGAGGGGCAGCACCGTGCGCAATCGGCAACCACACGTGCAAGCCCGGCAATGCCACCTTAATTCCCAAGCCCAGCGTCACCAATATCACCGCAGCGAGAGGCAACTCCTTGCCCACCACCTCACTGAAATACACACTCCCGATTGCACCCGCCGTGAACACTGCACCGGCAAACAACAACACCTCACCCAACACCGTCCAAATCAGGTAAATGCGCCCAGCACGGCGCGTCGTCACCGACGCCTGTTGCGCAATTAACCCATACGCCGCCAGCCCCATTAAGGCAAACCCCAGAAAAAAGCTCCCCATGTCCTGCGCAATCACCAACAACACATTGCCGCTCAAGGTCAACAGGAAAAACACCCGAAAACGCCACCAACTTGCCCCCGCAGGCGTACCACTCACACTGTACAAACCTGCTAACAACCACAATAGTGCTGTCACCAGTAAAAATACCTGCCCTGTAGCATCAAGCCCCCATTGCGCCCCCAATAATACCCAAGGCAACGCCACCGACGTTCCCACTGGCAACACAAACGCTGCGACTAACGCAGGCAATGCTGCCACTGGCAAAAGCCATTGCCCAATACGGTCATTCCCCACCAAGGCAAAGCACAGCGGTAACAAGGGTGCTAACAGCAATAAGAACGGTAACTCCAGCAGCACAGGTTGCAGCATTATTTGTACTCCCTAGCGGTGATCAATTGCGCCCACTCTAGCGGACTAAACGGCAAAGACGCGAACAAGCCTGCCAATAACGCCAAACTCGCAGTAATCACCGGCGGCCACAACAACATGCCATGCGTTTCCCAACGCTGTGCCTGAATGTGTTCGTCTGGCCAAGAGTCGGCAGGCAAAAACCACGCGCGGTACAAAATGGGCAGAAAATACGCCGCATTCAGCAAGCTACTGGCAATCAACACTGGCATTACCCACAGCAATACCCCCGCTTCCAACGCCCCCAACCCCAAATACCATTTGGAAATAAACCCCGCCATTGGTGGAATCCCGATCATTCCCAACGCCCCCAAGGTAAACGCCAACGTGGTTAACGGCATTCGTTTGCCCACCCCATTCATCTGACTGACGCGATGAATCCCCAAGGTTTCCGCGTAATTACCGGCGGCAAAGAACAAGGTAATTTTCATCAAGCCTTGGTGAACCAAATGCACAATACCGCCCACGGTTGCCAACGGCCCTAGGATTGCCGTTCCCAACACGATGTAAGACACCTGACTCACCGTCGAATACGCCAAGCGTTTTTTCAACTCGTCCTGAAACAATGCCAAGGTCGATCCGTACACAATCGTGAACGCCGCCACTATTCCTAATGGCACTAATACCCCCAAAACATCGGCAAATTCCACCCCATACACATCGTAAACTACACGCACAATCCCAAATGCCCCCGCCTTCACCACCGCCACCGCGTGCAATAACGCACTGACCGGCGCGGGCGCAACCATTGCTTTGGGCAACCAACCGTGCAACGGCACCAAAGCGGCTTTGACCCCCAGACCCACGATCATCAGCAAGAAAATCCAACGCAAGGCACTGTGCGTTTCCGCAGGCAAGGTATCCAGAATCCCCCCTTGCACAAACGTCAACGGCCCGGCAATCGACTTCAACCACACCACTGCCACCAGCAACAGCAATCCACCCGTGAAGGTGTAAGCCAGATACAAACGTGCGGCTTTGCGGGCTTCATCCGAGCCTTTGTGCGCCACCAAGGGGTAAGTCGCCAAGGTCAAAAACTCGTAAAACATCACAAACGTCACCAGATTGCCCGCCAACGCCAAGCCCACGGTTGCCGACACGCACAAGCTGAAAAATCCAAAGAAGCGGCTGCGGTGCGGGGAATGTTCCAGATACCCAATCGCATAAACCGTTGTCACCAACCACAGCAAGGCAGATAAGGTCACAAACAACATCGACAGCGCATCGGCGTGCAACAGCAATTCCAGATTGGGCGCAATCACCCAGCGCACTTCGTACACCTGCCCGTGATACACCCCCCACAGCAAGACCCCAACCAATGCCAACTTCACCACTGCCGCCAGCAAATTCAAGGTGGTACGTAAGCGATGGCTGCTTTCTTGCACAAAGAAAATCACCAAACCGACGCTAAACGAACTCAGCACAATCCACAGCGGTAAATTTTTTCCCAGCGCTTCGGTAAGAACATTCAATAACTCGTTCATAGCCCTGCCCCCGTGCCAGTGTGCGCCAACCATGACCACAAACTCATAGCGCCTAAGCCCAGCCCAAAAGTTGCCAGCAATGCCAACGCCAAGGCAGGTATTTCCTGAGTAGCCGCCACGACTGGGCGCTTAACCGCTGGCAAATGCCCGAAAGCGTGCCCCAACAAACGGAACACATAAGCCGTTGCCAATAACGACCCCGCCACCAAGACCAGCACCCACCACCATTGCCCCGTCTTAAACGCCGCATCCAACAAATACCACTTACCCAGAAACGCCCCACTCGGCGGCAAGCCCACCAAGGCAATGCCCGCCAACGCAATCACAAACGTGGTCAATGGCAAGGCTTGCGTCGTCCCACTTAACTCGCGGATACGGTCATGCCCGGCGTATTGCAGCAAAATCCCCGCTGCCAAAAACAATGCCGATTTCGCAAACGCATGAGACAGCGCAAACAACACCATTGCCCCGAACAACCATTGCCGTGCTTCGCCTTCCAACACTGCCAACAGGGGAAAAAACATCACCAAATAGCCCAATTGCGCCACACTGGAATACGCCGCCAATAATTTCAGGCGTTCTGCCCGCAACGCTGACCAAGACCCCCACAACACCGCCATCGCGCCTAATGCGCCCAAAGCATTCGCCAGCAGCGGCGTTGTCAACGGTGCAAACACCTCAAACCACAGCCGTACCACCAAGTAAAATGCCGCTTTCACCACCAACGCCGACAATGCCGCACTCACCGGCGCGGGCGCATTAGAATGCGCTGGAGGCAACCAGAAATGCAGCGGGAATAACGCCATTTTCAACGCCAACCCTGCCAACATCAGCAACAGTGCTGCCCAGCCCAAGGGGTCAACTTGCAATGCCTCGGCAATTTGCACAGCGTTCAGCGTGCCATACGCGGCATACAGCAAAGTGATAGCCATTAGATACAGCATCGATCCCAATAGCCCCACCACCAGATAGCGCAAGGCTGCTCGCAATGCCGCCCGTTTCGCCCCTAACGCGGTGAGTGCCGACGCTGAAATTCCCAACAATTCCAAGGTGACATACACATTGAACAAATCACCCGCCAAAAACAATGCATTCAACGCCGTGGCTAACAACAACCATAACGGCCAAAACAATTCGTGCTGACGCTGCGCCCGAAAATAGTGCCGCGCATACACACTGCACCCCAACACCACCAGACTGCTCATCAGCACCATGACTGCCGCCAAGCCATCCGCATACAAACTGATGCCCAGACCGATTTCCCAGCCACCCAGCGCCAGCTCTTGCACCCCAGCGCGTTGCACCACCCACAACAGCCAGACCGCACACCCCGCCGTTAACGCGCTGCTAACCCAACCAATCGTCGCCGCGTATTGCCGCCACACCGTTGCCAGCAATGCGCCCAGCAACGGCAGGCTAATCACCCAAACGACACTTGCGGCTTCATTCATCGGTTGCATCCTCCAAACGGCGGATAATCACCAATGCCAGCGCTGTCGCACTGACAGCCACCACAATACCGGTCAACACCAAGGCATGAGGCACAGGGTCGGGGGGCAAATGCTCACCGCGATACGCCACCGCAATCAAGGTCAGAAACACCCCCGCACCCATCACATTCAAGCTAATAATTTTGCGCACATAATGGGCATGTAACCATGTTCCCCACAAACCAATAGCGAATAGGAAAATGCCTGCGCACACGTATAAAAATTGCGGATTGATTGCACTTAAGCCCACCATTACGCTGCCTCCTTCTGCGGTATTCCACCCATGAAAGCCAAGGTCAACGTCATCCCGATCGACACCGTAGCCAACATTTCAATCAATAATATCCACCATTTTGCATAAGCGATCGGGTAATGTAGGAAACCCTGCCCCCATCCCAACAGCCCCAAACCCACCAGCAAAAACACACCCGTTCCCGCCACCAAGCCCAAACGCACCAACCAGCGTGTGGTCGGTAAACCCGCATGGGAATACCCCGCCAAGCGCAATAAAATGCCCGCGCCCGCCAGCAATGCTCCCGCCTGAAACGCCCCACCCGGCGAATGCGCTCCCGCCCACAGCACATAACCCGCCATTAGAATCAATAAGGGCACTAACCACACCGCCAATTGGCTGAACGCGACTTCCGTCACATATGCCGAACGCACATACC
This sequence comes from Thiothrix caldifontis, assembly GCF_900107695.1. Taxonomy (GTDB): domain Bacteria; phylum Pseudomonadota; class Gammaproteobacteria; order Thiotrichales; family Thiotrichaceae; genus Thiothrix; species Thiothrix caldifontis. The sequence goes on from NZ_FNQP01000005.1 coordinate 77,541, forward strand.
CCAAGGCACGAATCCCAAAAATGGCCGCCAACAACACCGCCAATTCCAACAAGGTATCCCACGCTCGGAAATTCAATAACACTGCTGTTACCGGGTGGCTAACCCCGCTGAATGCCAATTGCGCATCCACCGCCGCGCCTTTGCGCCAGGTTTGTTCCACCGTGGGCAATACCGAGAACAAGCCCCACGCAATCGCCGTCCCCAGCACCATTACCAACACGCCCACGCCCCATAACACCACTGGGTGTTGTGGAAACTGATCGGTTTGCTGATGCGTATCGCGCCGCAAGGTTGCCATTAACAACGCTCCGCCCAACCCCGCCCCAATCGCGGCTTCCGCCAGCGCAATATCCGGGGCGTGTAACCGCGCCCACACCAACGCCAACACCAAGCCAAACACGATAAACAGCATCATGCTACGCCGCCGATCACTGCTAAGAACCGCCGCCATTGCCAATAACAGCAACACCGCCACCAGCAACAGATCCAAAACACCCCATAAGCCATCAAGCAGATTCATCGTGTCCCTCCTGTTGCCGGTGCAGGAATACCGCAATCAAATGCGCATTCACCGCACTCGCCACCAATGCCAGCAACCACACCAAGATGAATTTAATCGCCCACAACACATCGGGTACTTGGAATAGCAAGCCGGTCATCACCAACCCCAAGCCCAAATTATCCGCCTTCGTCAGGGCATGAAGCCGCGCAAACGTATCGGGAAACCGCCACAACCCCAACAAACCGGACACAAAGAAAAACAAGCCCAGCAACAGCAATAGCACGGAAAGCGCGTCAAGGATCATGATTTGCCTCCCCGCTGCCGGTGGGTAAAGACTGCTGTCACCACAACCGCCAACAACACCAGAACCAAGGCGGTATCCAAAAACGCCCGTTGCTGCATCACCACCGCCAGCATCAACAATATCGCGACCCCCAAAGTTCCCAACAATTGCACCGCCAACAAGCGGTCAGTCAACCGCGTCCGCGATAACATAATCAGCAAACTGATGAGTAACACCAGCGCCAAGACCACCACCACCGCCAATAGCACCGTATTCATAACGTCCTCTTATAACAAGGAAGTGCAAACAACTCACAAACCCGCTGTTCCAAACGGGATAAATCCTCCGCTACCGCGCCACGATCATCGAGCACATGCAAACGCAAGGTATCCTTTTCTGACACGCACACACTCAAGGTTCCAGGCAATAAACTGATGCAATACATAAAAAACGAGCGGATTGGCCCTTGAGGAAAAATAAGACGGTATTCATAGAAGGCCACCGACAATGACACGCGCGGTTGCCACACCCGCAACGCAATATCCAAACCACCACGCAAAGATTCGCGTAGGAAAAATCCCACAAAGCGCAATGCACCAAGGAATGAAAACGTTAACGGATAAGGGGCATGGCGCTGCAACCGATAACTCCACAGCGCCAGCATAATGAACGGCAGCCCGACCAGCAAAGAACCGAGATCACCGCTGGTCAGTAATAACCAGAGTGCCAGCAATAATATAAATACTATGATAATCAACGGCATAACATGTTACCCTTTGCTGGATTATTTCCTACAAAAACAATCAAGAATGGGATTAATATAGTAAACGTATTGAATAGCCGCTAATTTACGTAAGATTGCTTAACTGTCTTGACAAACCGCATTGGCTTAGTTATAGCAACACGATTGCCTTATGCGGATAACACTAATAAGGCAAATGCAGGTAAATCTCTTCCTCGTCTTCCATCATCTGAATCGCCGCATCCAAGCCCAATTGCTGCGGGTTATCCGCGCTACACGCCTGCAAACGCGCAAACAGCGCTTCTTGTTCCAGCACATAGCGCTCACCGTTTTTCAATTGCACATAAGCTGCCCACGGAATGAATTTGGTTAACACAAACGCCTGTTCCGGCGACGGTGAAATATCCACATGCAAGCCTGCAATGTAGAGCAAATTACGCCCCCGATAAGCGCTATCTTGTGAGATGCTGCGGTAAGCACGGTCGAATTCGGCTTGCGTATTGGCTTGCGCTGCCGTCAGCATTGGCTCAGCAGACGTCACAATCCAAGGCATTGCGCCGATTAGGTTTTGCTCCAATTGGCGCGACCCGTCGGTGTCTTCCCGCAAGCTGGTGTGGTAGGTGAAATATTCCGGCAACAAGGCATCGCCAAGCGGCTGCTTGCCAGTGCCTTCGTTGAAAAACCAGCGCATGTGCTGAAAAAAAGCGTCGGTCGCGATGAAAGTGCGCGACGTGCTTTGCATGGCAATCGGTAACATTTCACCGTCATGCTGGTGTTCCACCATTTTTTCCAGATGCAACACCAAACTGCGTTCCCTGCTACGCGACAAATATTGGTTGTCCAAGGTCAAGCGGCAATGATCCGCCCGCATATCCACGAAAATGTTTTGGCAAGCAAACTCGTATTCGCGCAAATACCATTCTAACGTGGCGTGGATTTTGCCGCAGTTACTGGAACAGCGATGATTCGCCGTCTGGATGCGCCGATAGGAACCAAAGGTCATGGCTTCGGGGTCATAACCGACGTGGCTGGAATGCACAATCACCAAATCTTTACCGTGATGCGCGTGCGGGCCATGCCTGTCACACGCCATAATCCCGCCCACTTGCCCGTGATTGAATGGAAATATCCCAAAATGTTTTGCCAGCAAAATCACCGGGTAGCCTTGACTCTCATCCGAACAAAACGCCCGTGAGGGCATGATTTTTCCCGGCTCAAACCCCAGTTCCACACACCAGTTAAACAAACGCGGCACGAAATTACTGTAACGAAACCAGTAATTTTCCATGCGAAAATGCCCCAAACTGGCTTGCACATTGTCACGGACGTTGTACATGTTAGTCGCCCTCACCCAACTCCGCATCCCACCCCTTGGCTTTCGCCTCACGAATCGCACGACTATGCATGTCGCTGTGCCGCTGCTGCAATTCCGGTGGCAAACGGCTGGGCAAATGCCCGTATTTCATCCACTCCGCGTGGACTTTTTCATACAGGTTTTGCAGCATTCCAGCACTCCAGCCTGCGCACTGTTCGGTATCGGGCAGTAAACCAAACACCCACGCATCGCGAATCAGTCGCCCGACCGGACTCATGCCAAATTGTTTATCGTTATGCAAACCTTCGTATTTTCCGCTCATGGTATTCCTCTGTATTCAATTTATCAGTGACATTACGCCGTCGCCCGCGCATTAATGTTGGCAATGGCGCGTTCTGCCGCTTGCATGGCTTGGGCGGTTTCCGCCTCACTGCCCATCATAATCAACCGCCCGAATGCGCCGTAAGCTTTCACATCCACCAAGGTGACGTGCGCGGCTTTTTCGGCTTCGTTGGCAGCGTACACAATATAACCGGCGGGTTCGGTTTCAAAAATAAACATGCTTTTGCCCGGTAACAACATCGAACCGTGCCGCAACTGGCGGTTGATCAGGGTCGCATGATCGGGGGTAATGGCACGGATAATTTCTTTCCATGCCACCCGACACGCCATGCGGTTTTCGACATCAGCGTAAATCTCACGCAATACCGCTTCGCCCGCCGAGGTGACTTCACTTTGGTTACGGTAATGAACCTCCATCGAACCGAAGGCGCGTTCTACCACCTGTTGACCGAGGCGCACATTGGTAGCTTTGAGCGCAATGTCACTGAGGCGGTGGACTGCCATGCCGGGAGCCACTTCAATCCACAAACAGGCATCGCCAGGGATCGGCAAAAACCCCTGCGAAGAGGTCGCTAAGTACGAAGCAAGCTGAGGTTGCAACGAATCAATGAAGGAATACACGCGCAAAGTGACATTATTCATCGGCATCAGGCTCAAGTTTTGGGTTCAAAAGCGAGGTTGGCAGGTGCAAGCGCTTAACGTTGATGTCTTCCCACATCCGCGCCCCGTCTTGCAACAGAAAATCGAGAAAGCGTTTGGAAGTATTGGAAAGCTTTTTCCCCTTCAAATGCACCGCGTGCCAACGGCGCATGAGCGGAAAATGTTGCACGTCCAAGATGGCGAGCAAACCCGCCTCCAGTTCAAGGCGCAAATTGTGAAACGACAGCACCGAAATGCCCAACCCGGCCATGACCGCTTGCTTGATGGCTTCGCTGCTGCCAAGTTCCATGTAGATATTGGCTTCCAGCCCATGTTCGGCAAACAGCCGCATACGGGCTGCACGTGTGCCAGAACCCTCTTCCCGTGACAAAAAGCGTTCTTGGGCAATGCGTTCCAAGGTAATGTTGCGTTCCCCAACCAAGGGGTGATTCGGCGGGGCAATCACCACAATGGGGTTATCAAGGAAATATTCAGCGGCGAGTTCCAGATTACCGCTGGTGGGAATCGTCCCCATGATCACCAAGTCATCCAGATTATCCTCCAAACGGCGGATCACTTTCGCTTGGTTGGTAATGGTGAGACGTGGCTCCACCCGTGGGTAATCCTTGAGGAAGGTGCCGAGTAAATGCGGCATGAAATACTTCGCGGTGGTAATCGCTGAAATATTCAAAGGGCCTTTGACGCCCCCTTCCATACCAATCATGTCGTCGTTGAGCACCCGCAAACGGTCTAAGACATCGCGACATGCCTCAAACAGTTCACGCCCGGCTTCGGTGAGGAATAAACGTTTGCCGATTTGTTCCGTCAGCGGGATGCCGACACTTTCCTCCAAGCGTTTAATCTGGATAGACACCGCCGGTTGGGTCAGGTGCAATTCCTCCGCTGCCCGCGTAAAGGACAAATGCTTGCCTACGCTGTAAAACAGGCGCAACTGGTGCAGGGTAATGTGGCGCAGGTTCATCATTAAGTCCGCTTTATCAAGAGCATTTACATTTACTTAGGTTAATCTAAGTAATATTAATGATTAACTTTAGTTGATTGTCAAGCTAATTTATAGTGCGCCTCAATTCGAGGAATTTACTATGTCGCAACCACAGCACGATGATCAACACGAGGCAAAACCGATGGAACATACATCCCCACCCAAGCAGTCGATCTTAAGCTGTGACCCCGCTGTATTGGCGATTTTATTGGTATTTGTATTGTTCTTTTCTGCGCTGTTACCCAGTGCATGGCCATTGATTGTTGGGGCGACCGTGGTGGGTTTAGCCATCCGCTGGGGAGTTCTTTGGTATGATCGACACCGGGAAAAACGCTAACGCCAACACGAGGAAATCGCCTTGCACCATTTTGTAAGCAATAACATTGCAGCGGCCTGCCAAGCAGTGCAACAGGGTAAAGTGATTGCTTACCCAACCGAAGCGGTGTTTGGCTTAGGCTGCAACCCGGCTAATCTTGAAGCGGTGCAGCGTATTCTTACGCTTAAACAACGCCCCGCACACAAAGGGCTGATTCTGATTGCTGCCGACTTGCAACAGCTTGCCCCTTGGTTGTTACCGCTCGAAGCGGCATTACTGCAACAAATCTTACCCACTTGGCCGGGGGCGGTGACGTGGTTGTTACCCGTGCGCCCTGAGGTTTCCCCGCTCATTCGAGGCGAACACGACACACTGGCGGTGCGGGTCACAGCGCATCCTGTTTGCCGGGAATTGTGCCACTGTCTGGGGCATCCGCTCATTTCCACCAGTGCCAATTTGAATGGGCAAGAACCCGCCCGCAACGTGACAGAAATCCTCCAGCAATTTGACCAGCAACTGGGATTTGTCTTGGATGCGCCCTTGGGCGGGCAATTACAGCCGACCCAAATTCGCGATGGGCGTACCGGGCAGGTGATCCGAGCCAGTTAACTACCAAAGCCCCCACGAACCATTAACTCCCCTTAATTCCTACCATTAACATTAACCAAAGTTTATGAAAACAATTTTTACAATTAACTTTAGTTGATCGTTTGCCTTGCTTATAGTTGCCGCATCTGACGCACCGAGGTCAGAGCAAGATTCCCTAGAGCAACTTCTGCAAGGAGAAGATGATGGCAAAGAAATACGAAGCCGGGGTGAAGGAATACCGGCAAACCTATTGGCAGCCTGACTATATCCCGTTGGATACGGATATTTTGGCGTGCTTTAAAATCACCCCGCAACCGGGTATTGACCGTGAAGAAGCGGCTGCGGCGGTTGCGGCAGAGTCTTCCACCGGTACTTGGACAACGGTATGGACAGACTTGCTGACCGACATGGATTACTACCGTGGTCGTGCGTACATGATCGAAGATGTACCGGGCGACGATGCCTGCTTCTATGCCTTCATCGCTTACCCGATTGACCTGTTTGAAGAAGGTTCAGTAGTCAACGTCTTCACCTCATTGGTGGGTAACGTATTCGGCTTTAAAGCGATCCGCGCGTTGCGTCTTGAAGACGTGCGCTTCCCGATTGCTTACGTGAAAACCTGTAATGGCCCACCACACGGCATCCAGGTTGAACGTGACAAGATGAACAAGTACGGTCGCCCCATGCTGGGTTGCACCATCAAGCCTAAGTTGGGTTTGTCTGCGAAGAACTACGGTCGTGCGGTATACGAATGCTTGCGCGGTGGCTTGGACTTCACCAAAGACGACGAAAACATCAACTCACAGCCATTCATGCGCTGGCGTGACCGCTTCCTGTTCGTGCAGGACGCGATTGAAACTTCAGAAGCGCAAACCGGCGAACGCAAAGGTCACTACCTGAACGTAACCGCACCTTCCCCTGAAGAAATGTATGAGCGTGCTGAGTTCGCTAAAGAAATCGGCTCACCGATTATCATGCACGACTTCCTGACTGGCGGGATGACGGCTAACACCGGTCTGGCACGTTGGTGCCGCAAAAACGGCATGTTGCTGCACATCCACCGGGCGATGCACGCGGTACTCGACCGTAACCCGCACCACGGTATCCACTTCCGGGTACTGACCAAAGCACTGCGTTTGTCGGGTGGCGACCACCTGCATACCGGTACTGTCGTGGGCAAGCTGGAAGGCGACCGCGCTTCTACACTGGGCTGGATTGACCTGTTACGTGAATCTTACGTCCCCGAAGACCGTTCACGCGGCATCTTCTTCGACCAAGACTGGGGTTCAATGCCTGGTGCATTCGCGGTCGCATCCGGTGGTATCCACGTCTGGCACATGCCTGCACTGGTGAACATCTTCGGTGATGAATCGGTGCTGCAATTCGGCGGCGGTACATTAGGGCATCCGTGGGGCAACGCGGCAGGTGCTGCGGCTAACCGTGTAGCACTGGAAGCGTGCGTGGAAGCGCGTAACCGTGGTGTTGAGCTGGAGCGCAACGGTAAGGAAATCCTCACCAAAGCGGCACAATCCAGCCCTGAACTCAAGATCGCCATGGAAACATGGAAAGAAATCAAGTTCGAGTTCGACACCGTTGACAAACTTGATGTTCAGAACCGCTAATCACAGGAGTTGCAAACCATGGCTGATTTTCAGGATTACAAACAAACCGTCAAGTACGAAACCTTTTCTTACTTGCCATCGCTGACGGCTGACCAAACCCGCCAGCAAATTCAATACATTGTGTCACAGGGCTGGAACCCGGCTATCGAACACGTGGAACCCTCACGTTCCCACAAGTACTACTGGTTCATGTGGAAGCTGCCCATGTTCGGTGAGCAAAGCGTTGACCGTATTCTTTCAGAACTCGAAGCGTGCCATCGGGAATACCCCAACCACCACGTGCGTCTGATCGGTTACGACAACTACACCCAAAGCCAAGGCACATCGTTTGTTGTGTACCGCGCTTAACGACTGACAGGGAGGAGACACCATGCCAGCACAACCTGCAAACAGCGCGGATAAAGCCCGCGAAGCAGCCGCCGCGCGTCGGCGGGCTGCTGCCCAGCGCAGTGCCGGTCAGTCACGCCCGGTAGCTGTTAAGGCAGCACCTGCGGCATCCACCCGACCTGAACCTGCACAAGCTGCCCCGGTGGCAGCTTATGCAGCCCCGTCCACCGCTGTTGTCGTTGCCATCAATGCCAGTGCGAACAAAGCGCGTGAAGCGGCTGAACGCCGCCGCATCGCCGCCCAACGCAGTGGTGTGCAAGCTCGGCAACGCTCGCGCCCAACAGTAGCCCCCGCACCTGCGGTTGCCGCTTACCCCACCAGCACTGCTTTGGAAGACAATCTAGGCAGTCTGTTTGGCAGTGAGCCGGTGACAGAAGAAGCGATGGATGCGCTGTGCGAACTGGTCGAAACTGATCCGAACGCTTTGGGTGTGAGTGGTAACAGTGTCCGTGCCATTTGCCGTAACCGTCGCCAACAACTGGCAACGCAAGGCAAAGCCGCCGCACCCCGTCGTCCCGGTAGCCGTCCTGTTGGTCGTAACCCACGCATGGGTGTCGTCCCGCAAGGGCGTGATGCTGCTCGCCAGCACCGTGTACAAGCGGCACGTGGGCAACGCCCCGATGCACCCGCCGCACCGCGTCCCACCGGGCGGATGCGCCCGCAGCGCGTTCCCCCCAAGGTCGAAGTTGACGAGACCCTGTTGGGAAACGCAGTGACCGGCACTCAGGTTAGCCGTATTACGGCTAATACGGTAACGGGAGGCGAAGCCGGTACTTGCCGCGCGGTAACAGGAACGGAATACCTCGGCACCGACCATTTCGACACCATTTGCGGGACACGTCCTGAACCCAACCCGCCGAAAGTCGGGTTAACGGTAACAGGTGGCGGTTTGGCAGTGTCCGGTACGGAAGTCGGTCGTTCCAACAAAGTGACTGGTGATGAAGTGGGCAGTTGCCGCGCCGTAACTGGCACGGAATACCTAGGGCTGGAGCAGTTCTCAGCGTTTTGTGAAAACAAAGGCTTAACAACTCGCGCTCCCAAGGTCGTGGCTGGGACGACGGCACGCAAACAGCTAACGGTAACAGGTGTGGATGAAGCCCGCCTGCAACCTGTCACTGGCAATGAGCCGGGGGCGGGACGCAGCATTACCGGTTCGCAATATTCGGATGCCGGTGCTTCACGCCTGACCATTAATGGGCCGCAGAAGGTTGCCTTAACGCACACCGTCGCGGGTCGTGAAGTGACAGGGACAGAAGTCGGGCGTTCGATCAAGGTAACGGGTGATGAATACGGCAGTTGCCGCCCGGTAACGGGGACGGAATACGTATCCAGCGAGCAATTCCAATCCATTTGCAAGACGCAAGCACCCGCGCGTTCTGCCAAAGTGGGGGAGGATAACAGCCAGAAAGGACAGCGTATTACCGGCAATCTCGTCAATCGTACTGAAAAAGTCACAGGAAACGAGGCAACAGCAGTGGGTAAAGTAACCGGTTCACAGTATGGCGACAGCCAAGTGGCAAATCGTGCGCCACCGAAAGCGTATCCGATGCAAACCCTTGCGGGGCGCAGTCTGACAGGCAATCGGGTGGATCACAGCCCAAAGCTCACCGGTGATGATCGTGGCGGCTGCTTGCCCGTCACCGGTACTGAATACTACGGCAAGGAACATTTTGCCGGGTATTGTGCAAGCGAACCGCCACCAGCGCCTGCCAAAGTGCACGTAGGCATGACCCAGCAAGGGCAACACGTCTCCGGCATTTCGCTGATGACGTCCAAGCATGTCACGGGAAATGAATACGGCGCACAACAACACGTCAGTGGTACACCGTACCTGAGCGTCGTTGAGCAGGCACCACACCACCATGATCATGATCACGGTGACGGTGAACACGGCTTTTGCTGCGATGAATGCGCGGCTGACCATTTGCTGAAAGTGAAAGTGGCGCAGGCACGGCGCATGTTGCCACCGCCGCCGGTGATGTGCCACGGCTGTGCTGACAGTGCCGTGGCAGAAGCGAAACAAGCAGCCCAACAAGCGGCAGCGAGTTTCAGCATTCAATCACCGGCACAAGCCGCACTGGGGCGCGTAACAGGCAATGCCTACGAAGGTGCGGGGCGCATTACCGGCCCTGGCAATCGTGGCAACCAAGTGGTTTCCGGCACACCCGAATTCCGCTACCAGCAGCCAGCAGCAGCCACGGTTGCCAGCGAACCGGTAGCGACCAGTGCCGAACCAGCCGCCTCGCGTGTGACCGGCGATGGGCGTGACAACCTGCGCATCACGGGTGACGACTGGGGTCGTAGCCAACGCATGACCGGTACGGAAGGGCGGTGGGCACAAAACCGCAACCCGACCTTACGCGGAATGCAACCAGCGATGGCCATGGTGAATGCTCACGCCAACAAGTCACTGGAACGCCCCGAAGCACCACCGGTTGCTAACGTGACCGGCAGCAGCGGCAACAGTGGCAAAGGTGCGCTCATCACCGTTTCCGGTGGAGCCAGAGGTTAGGAGGGTCGTTAAGTGAATAGCCGTCAAGCGCAACAAGCACTGCGTGTGACCCGCCAAACCCAAGGCAAGGGACACACGCCGCGCAAAGTGACACACCCCGCAACGCCAGTGGCGTTAAGGGTAGAAACGGGGACGCGCTTAACACCCGTCAACGCGGTGGCGGTGGGTTCTCACCGCCACCCGTTGGCTAACCAACACGCCAATGCCCGCTTGGCGCACTGTGAGGAAACGGTCAAAGGGCGGTTTGAAGCCATCGCCCCCGCGCTGCAAGCCATTGCCGGTTTGCATTTGGGGGCAGGTTTCAGCGCACAAGCACAAGCGATTGCGGAAGCCCAACTCGGCTACCGCTTGCCGGAACGCATCCTCAACGATGCATGGGTCAGCGGTGCGGACATGAAAGCCCTGTATGCGTATTGCACGTTTCAGGCTTTGAAGCTGGCAACCGAACAGTTTGCCAACGATTTACGCCAACAGGTGGAAGCGGTGCAGGATACCCGCAACTTCTTCCTCGACTGTGGCTTTCACGCGGTGGACATCAGCCCCTGTGCCGATGGTCGCCTCAAAGGTTTGATGCGCTACATTTTGCGTCTGCCTTTGACCTCGTTTACCCGGCGCAAGGCGTATGCCGGGGCATTATTCGACGTGGAAACGGACGTGCGCCACTGGATGGCAACCGAATTACGCCGTTTCCGCGAAGGTGTGCCAACCACTGTCGATGCAGGGACTCGTTACCTGAAAATCGCGGTGTATCACACCAGTAGCAGTTCCCCCTGCCATGAGGGATGTGCTGCCCACGGGAGTAACGACCATCAAGCGGTGGCAGCGGCTCTGGATCGCCTAAACCAGTTCCGCCAGGCTATTGAGAATTCGTTCTGTTGTGGTGCCAGCACAGATATTTTGTTGATCGGGGTGGATACCGACACCGATGCCATCCGGGTACATATTCCTGACGGCGAAGGTGAGCTTTCCCCGCAACGTTTTGTGGATAACAAGGTGCTGTTCCATGCCACGCTAGGTTTGTCAGCAGATCAAGCAGGTTTGGCAGTACACGAGGCGGTCGAAGCAGCCGTTAACCAGCACGGCTGGGGTACGGGCAAAGGCGCACCGCACGACGGGATGCGACGGCTGGTGACTAACCTGCTGATTAACAACCTGTCGCAGATGGATTACGTGATGGATTTGCACAACGGGCAATACGCCGACATCGGGCACGCCGAACGCTACATCAGCGTCGGGGATGGTTTCGAGGAAGTGCAAATCCGCAATGTGGCGTATTACGCCCACCTGCACACGCTGGAAGAAGGCGTGGCAGACATGGATGTCGGCATCAAGATTTTCAAAGGCTTGAACGTGAAACACGGTCTGCCTGTGCCGGTAGCGATTCACTACCGTTACGATGCCGGTGTACCGGGGTCACGCGAACGCACAGTGGCGAAAGCCCAGCGGGTTGCCGCCGCCATCCGCAACCGTTACGCGGCATTGGTGGAACAGGGTTTGTTACTGTGCCAGTTGTCAGTGCAGGACACGCCGACAGGTAGCCCGGTCGAAGTCGTGGAGGATGTGGCATGAAGATCATGCGCGTAGAAAAAACACTGGTATCCACCAACCGCCTTGCCGAACTGGGGCATAAGGGCTTGTTGGTGGTACAGGAAAAAGTCGGCGGAGCGCGGCAAGTGGCAGTGGATGCTATCGGTTGTGTCCCCGGTGACTGGGTAATTTGTGTGGGTTCTTCTGCTGCCCGCGAAGCCGCTGGCAGTAAGGAATACCCTTCCGACCTCACCATCGTCGGCATTATCGACCGCTGGAATGGCGAGTAAGGAGCAGCACATGGAAATCATGCGGGTACAGTCTGATTTGGTCGCCACCCAGCGCGTACCTGGCTTGAAGGCTATGTCCTTGCGGGTTTTGGTGGACAGCAAGGGGGCGAAGAATGTGGCTTGCGATCCGGTGGGCGCACCGCCCGGAGCGTGGGTTTTCACCATCAGCGGATCAGCGGCGCGTTACGCGCTCAAAGATCCCAAGGTGCTAACGGATTTGACCATCGGCGGCATTATCGACCATTGGGAAGAATGACCGCCGCTGTGTTGAGTAATGACTGATTTTTTACGAGAGGATATTCAAATGGCTGAAGTAACTGGTATTGCCTTAGGCATGATTGAAACACGCGGTCTGGTACCGGCTATTGAAGCCGCTGACGCCATGACCAAAGCGGCTGAAGTACGTTTGGTAGGTCGCCAATTCGTGGGCGGCGGTTACGTAACCGTGCTGGTACGCGGCGAAACCGGTGCTGTCAATGCGGCGGTGCGGGCAGGCGCGGATGCGTGTGAGCGCGTCGGTGACGGCTTGGTGGCGGCGCACATTATTGCCCGCGTCCACTCTGAAGTCGAAAGCATCCTGCCGAAAGCCGGTCAGCCGGTTGACAATGCAGTAATTGGTTAATGGTTAAGCGTTTATAAGGAGAATACACATGGCACAAGTAACAGGTGTTGCATTAGGCATGATTGAAACACGGGGTCTCGTTCCGGCTATCGAAGCCGCCGATGCCATGACCAAAGCGGCGGAAGTCAAGCTGATCGGTCGTCAATTCGTTGGCGGTGGTTATGTCACCGTTTTGGTTCGCGGCGAAACGGGCGCGGTTAACGCAGCGGTACGTGCGGGTGCTGACGCTTGTGAGCGCGTCGGTGACGGTTTGGTCGCGGCGCACATTATTGCCCGCGTCCATTCTGAAGTCGAAACCATTTTGCCGAAGTCGGAGTAAGAAGGTATTTCCTTCCCCCCCATCCCCACCCCTTCCCCCGCAAGGGGTGAAGGGAGCTTAAAGAGGAACTTATCATGACCGCAACCCAACCCAGCAGCGCATGGAATGTCCAGCAACGCCCAGCGGCAATGACCCGCCGTTATGAATTTGCTTCCTACGCTGAAACACGCACGTTTTTGGATCAACTTGCCGCGCTTTCCGAACGCACGGGTTTGCATCCGAACCTGAATTTCGCCCGCAATCACGTGAGCGTGAGCATCAATGCGGAAGGTGACGCATTAACGGATGCGGACTATGCCTACGCTGCCGAAGCTGATGCTTTCGCCCAACAATAACTTGGTTTAACCACGAGGTTTGGCAGATGACCCCAAAACCCAGCAAACCCAAAGCGGTGAAACCTGCCGCAGCCGCCCCAGTGGTGCTTGAAGCACCCGAAGCAGCGGTAGTGCCAGAAGAGACCGTTCCAGCCGTTGCTGATGTACCGCAACCGCCGCAAGCACCCGCGACACGACCAAGCGTGCCAGCCGCAGCCGACCTGAACCAACCGGGTTTCCCGTTGCACCCTGAGCGTGTTTGGCCTGATTAACCTGCGAGAAGACACCATGACTTCCAGAGTAACCACTTCCGCTTCCATGCAGTCACGCGCTCCGCGTGGTGCTGTCACCGGGGCTTATGTTGGCAATACCACCCCGCCACCCGTGGATGTGGATGCCCTGTTCAAACGTTGGGATGCTGCCTTGCATACCCGCAGTGTCGATGCTGTGGTTGCCTGTTACAGCCATGATGCGGTATTGCTGCCTACGGTTGCCGATGAGCCGCACGTTGGGCACAAGTCGATTGCTGACTATTTCAAGCATTTCCTCGCTGGTTCACCACGCGGAACCGTGACCGAACGTCACGTGCAAGTCGGCTGGGATATGGCGGTGGATATGGGTACGTATTCCTTTGTGTTTGCTGACGGGCGCAAAGTGACCGCACGTTATACCTTTGTGTACCGTCCGCGTGCCGGAGAGTGGCTCATTACCCATCACCATTCGTCCGTTCTGCCAGAACAATTCTGCAAGGTGTAAGGTAATAAGGAGTACTTTGATGGCGTTACAACTCAGCGATTATCAGGACATTATTGATGATTTGGGCGATACCACCAACGAAGTGCTGGAAGCCAACTGGCAAGAAGCCGCACGGGTGTTTTCCCCACGTGGGCTGGATACCTATTTGCGCGGTGCTGCGGGGTTGAAATCGCTGGGGCGTGGCACGGATTTGGTCGAATCTTTCTTGGAAGCTGCGCCACTGGTTGCCAGAGAAGTGGGCGAACAAGCCGTTTCCGAACTGTTATCCGCAGCCATCCAGATGTTTTCCAAAACCAGTGCCAGTGTCTTGGTGCTGCTGTTTGCCACCGCACCCACAGCGGCGGCACGGCTGGGCGAACTCGAACTGTTCAAAGGCTACCTGAGCCTGTTGAACCATTTGTTAGCGCAAGCCCCGCGTGCCTTGCGCCCGATGTTGGAAAAGCTCGATGTGTTGCTGGCGCACCTGACGCTGGGCGGCTTGCGGCGTTGGGCAATGTGGGGCATTTCCGCTTACCGCAACGATTTTAACGGGCAGGCGGAATATTTCGGGTTGAAAAACGATTCCGCGATGAGTGTGATGAAAAAAGAGCAGCGTGGGGTATTGTTCGTCGATGTGCAACGCCGCCTGATTATGTATTTACGCGCTTTGTGGGGACGCGACTTTTTCTTGCGCCCGACTTCCGGTGACTTTGAAACCCGCGAAGGCTACCGCCCGTATATCGAGGCGAATTTCATCCACCTGCCGGATGCGTTTGACGATTTCACCCTGCCCAATGGCGAGAAGGCCAACGGCATGGATGTGTACCGCGCCGCTGCTGCCCATACCGCCGCGCATGTGGTGTATTCGCGCTATTACCACGATGCCCAAGGTTTGACCCCGTTGCAACAAGCAATGGTAGGGGTTGTGGAAGACGCACGGGTGGAAACGCTGGCGGTGAAGGATTTCCCCGGCTTGCTGACCTTGTGGAAAAACCTGTTACCGGCGGATTCGCAAGACAACAGTGCCGCAAGTGTGTTGGGGCGCATGGCGCGTGGCTTGCTGGACAACGATTACCGCGATGATCACCCACTGGTGGAAGCAGCCACTGCCCTGTTTGCCCAACACAGCGAACGCTTAAACGACCAAACCTTGGCGTTGGACATTGGGTTGCAACTGGCGGAACAGGCAACGTTCCTCGGTTTCCAATACAACCCGCGTCAGGATCAGCCCACCAACCCGTACCGCGACGATAACCGCTACCTGTGGCAATCTCCCGACGACCCTGAAAACACCGTGCTGTTACCGGGGCAAACCCAGCAAGTACGCAAATACGTCAGCGTCATGGAAATGGTCATGGGGTTGGACGTGGAATACGCAGGCGATGACGCGCAGGAAATTTGGGTGCTGGAAACCGAATTTTTCCATGACGACGGCACGACCCTTAATGAAAAAGAGGGCAAAGAGCCGGTGGCATCGCCCGTGCATTACCCCGAATGGGATTACCAAACCCAACTGGAACGCCCCAACTGGGTAACAGTGTTGGAAAAACGCCCGAAACGCGGTGATACCGACCTCATTGAGCAAGCGGTAGCAAAGCACAAACCGATTATCCAACGCCTGAAACGCTTGATCGAAGCCGCGCAACCGCAAGGTGTGATCCGCCAGCGCAATGTCGAAGACGGCGACACCATTGACCTGAACGCCGCTGTGCAAGCGATGGTGGATATTCGCATGGGCAAGCAACCCAACCCGCGTATTAATATCCGCACCCGTTTGCAAATCCGTGATTTATCGGTGCTATTGCTGATTGATTTGTCGGAATCCACCAATGATCAGGCTCGCGGCGCTGCCGACGGCGTGAAAGTGATTGACCTTGCCCGCGAAGCCACCGCGTTACTCGCGGAAGCGTTGCACAAAATTGGCGACCCGTTTGCGATTCACGGCTTCGACTCCAACGGGCGGCACGATGTGGAATATTTCCGCTTCAAGGATTTTGATGCGCCCTACAACGACACCGTAAAAGGGCGCTTAGCCGCCATGGGTGGCAAGCTTTCCACGCGCATGGGGGCAGCATTGCGCCATGCCGGACAGTTACTATCCCAACGCGCCAGTCAGAAAAAGCTGATCCTGCTGCTCACCGATGGCGAACCGGCAGATAACGACGTGCGTGACCCGCAATATTTGCGTCACGACACCCGGCGGGCAGTGGAAGAATTGACACGGCGCGGTATCCGCACCTTCTGCATGACGCTTGACCCACAAGCCGATCAGTACGTGGAACGCATCTTTGGGGCAAAGCATTATCTGGTGCTGGACAATATCACGCGCTTGCCGGAAAAATTGCCAGCGTTGTACTTGGGCATGACTAGATGAAAGCTAACACTCAACATTGGTTACTCTCCTTGATGAAAAGCTGGGGAGGCTTTTTTACGCCCTACCGTTCTTGGCTGGGGGAGCTGAAACATCCTGCCACCATCAAGGCGGATTTGGTTGCGGGCTTGACCGTGGCAACGATTGCCATTCCTCAAGCGATGGCCTATGCGCAATTGGCGGGATTGCCTGCTTACATTGGTTTGTATGCGTCGTTCTTGCCGGTGATGGCGGCTGCGTTGTTCGGCTCGTCACGGCAGTTGAGTACCGGGCCGGTCGCACTGGCATCGTTGATGTCGGCAACCGCTATCCAGCCTTATGCAAGCCTAGGAATGGAAGTGATGATGACCTATGCTGCTTTGCTGGCGTTGATGATTGGGGTATTCCGCTTGTCATTGGGGCTGTTACGGCTAGGGGTAGTGGTGGATTTTCTGTCCAATCCGGTAGTGATCGGTTTTACTAACGCGGCTGCGCTGATTATTGCCACTTCGCAAGTCCCGAAATTACTGGGGTTGGATATTAAAGCGGATCAGTTTGACCATTATTATGAGTACCTGTGGACGGTTGCCACGAGTGTAGGGAATGCACACGGAGCGACGTTGATCATGAGCGGTGCGGCATTGTATTGTTTGTTTATCCTTAAGCGTTATGCGCCAATGTTACCGGGAATTTTGATCACGGTGACATTAACGACCGTCATTGCTTGGCTGGTGCATTACGATGCCATTGGCGGTGCGGTGTTGGGGGCAATCCCCAAAGGCTTGCCATCTTTCAATTTTCCGGCAATTGAATTCAACTTTTCGCATCTAAGTGCGCTGATGGTATCCGCTATCGTCATTGGTTTAATGGGCTTGGTGGAAGCGATCTCTATCTCGAAAGCCATTGCGTCGCAAACGCGTCAGCCTTGGTCGGTGAATCAGGAACTGGTGGGGCAAGGCATGGCGAATATCACCGCAGGCTTGTTCCAAGGGTATGTTGTTTCCGGCTCGTTTTCTCGCTCGGCAGTAAACTTTTCATCGGGGGCGGTCACAGGGTTTGCGTCCATTGTGACGGGCTGCTTGGTGGCGATTACGTTGCTGTTCCTAACAGATTTATTGTACTACCTGCCACAAGCCACCTTGGGGGCGGTAATTATCATGGCAGTATTGAATTTGCTTGCCGTGAACCCGATCAAACGCGCTTGGAAAGTAGAACGTCATGACGGGGTTGCGGCGATTGTCACGTTTGTCGCCACACTGATGTTTGCCCCGCATTTGGAAATCGGCATTCTCACCGGCATTATCCTCTCCATTGGTTTGTTCTTATACCGCACCATGCGCCCTAATTTTGTGGAACTGGCTCGTGACCAAGAAGACGGCATTTTGCGTGATGCAGAACTGCATGGTTTACCGACCAGCGACACCGTTGCCATTTACGGTTTCGACGGCGATTTATATTTTGCCAATGCGGGGTATTTGGAAGGCAAACTGTTCAACACGATGGCCAGCAAACCCGCCCTCAAAGTGGTGATCCTCGACATGGAAGGGGTCGGGCAAATTGATGCCACGGGCGAAAACATGCTAGAAAAAGTGGTGGATCGCCTGTCCACCAAAGGCACTTACTTGTATTTTGCACGTAGCAAAGCGCAGGTGTATAACGCGATGGAACGTTCAGGCTTGGTGGCACGCATCGGCAAACAGCATTTTTTCAAAGAGCGTAAGGATGCCTTGCAATATGCCCAGCAGATGTTTGGCGATGCAATTGACATCACGCCCTTGCAGCTTCCCGAATTGAAAAGAATAAGAGGTATGCATGGATAAGCTCGTTCTGCTGTTGCCTGCCCTCCCCCTGCTGTCAGCTCTCCTGACCCACCTGTTGGCGGGCGTATTGGGGCGTGGTGCGGTGCGTATCGGGCTAGTGGGCGGCATCTTGGTCTGGCTGCTGAGCGCTGGCCTGCTGTGGCTGAAACTGGCGGGGCAAGCAGCCAGCCTGCACGGTATCGGGACACACTGGGGCAGTTTGCTGTTTGACCCACTCAGCCTGTTAATGGCGTTTGTCATTGCCACCATCAGCCTGATCGTGCGGGTATACTCACTGCGTTACATGGCGGAGGAAAGCGGGTACGTGCGCTTTTTCATCCTGCTGGATTTGATGGTGGCAACCTTGCTGGTGATGGTGGCAGCAGGCGACCTGATCACGTTGCTAGTGGCCTGGCACCTGATCGGGGTATTGCTGTATTTCCTGTTGGGTCAGGACATGCGCAGCCAGTCGGCGCACCGTTACGGGTTCTGGACGCTGATCACCTACCGTATCGGCGATTTGCCCCTGCTGCTGGCGGCGGTATTGCTGTTCCACGCTTACGGCACGTGGTCGTTGCCGGAGATTTTTGCACAGGTGCAAGCAGATCCAGCGGCCACGACCGTGCTGGGCTTGCCGTTGGCGGAAGTGGTGGCGGCGCTGGTGGCACTGGCGGCGTTTGCCCGTTCTGCCCAGTTCCTGCTGCATACCTGGCTGCCGTACACCATGGAAGGGCCTTCGCCGGTATCGGCGCTGATGCACGCGGGCATCGTCAATGCCGGGGGCTTCCTGATCAACCGCTTTGCGCCGGTATTCGTGCATACCAGCGAGGTGTTGCACTGGGTGTTCCTGGTCGGCCTGCTGACCTCGCTGATTGGCTCGGTACTGATGCTGACCCAGAACGACATCAAGAAATCGCTGGGCTATTCCACCATGGGACAGATGGGGTTCATGATCATGGAATGCGGGGTGGGGGCGTTTGCGCTGGCGATTTTCCACTTGATTGCGCATGGCCTGTTCAAGGGCACGCTGTTCCTGAATGCTGGTGGGGTCATCGGCGAAGCGCGGCGGCATGACAATACGCCCAAGGATGCGCTTTACACCTTCATCATCGAAAAACAGCCGCAGGGCAACCGTTACCCGTGGCTGCTGATGGCAGCGCTGACCCTGCTGGTGCCACTGGCGGTGCTGGGGCTAGCACACTGGGCGGTAGAACCGGCGATCTTCCACCAGCAGGGTGCGGTGGTATTGCTGTTCTTTGGCTGGGTGACGGGAGTGCAGTTGCTGTTCGCCACCTACAACATGCGTTCGGAAAACTGCCGCGCGGGCTGGGCTGGGTATTGGCACTGACCCTGACCTTGCTGGCTGCTGCGGGGTTACTGGCAACAGGAGGCATGGCATGAACAATTTTCTGGGCATGAAACTGAAAATCCGTTCCATGATCCACATGGCGGCAGAACCGATCCCGTTTTTCTGGCCTATGCGCACCTTTATCCACCACAATCCGCTGCACGGGCTGGAACACCTGCCGTTTGCGGAAGCGGTGGCACAAGGCAGCAAACTGTTTCATGGGCGCGGTTACTTGCCCCGCAGCACCTATCAGGGCTATCTGGCACAAGGCAAGCTGGATACCGGGGTGCTGCAAGCGGAACTGGCAGCTTTCCTGAACGGGCGTGACGCTGTGGCGGGGTTGGATGTGCATGGCTGGTTACTGGCGTTGCTGACCCAGACCCGTGAACTGCCGCAACCCACCTTCAGGCTGGCAGAGGCCGCCGACATCCATGCACTGTTGCAGGGCAAGGAACCCGTAGCCACACCCGGCATCGGCATGGAGCGGCTAACAACCCACCTGCGCCAACACCTGTTGGCTGACTGCCCGGTTTACGAGGCCGTTGATGTATTGTACGGAACCCAGCTCGGCGAGGAACTGGATACCCTGCTGATCAAAACCTGCCTCGACTTTTTCGATGAAGGCCAGTCAGCCTGGGGAATGCCGGGGCGCGAACAGGGCTTTTTCCAGGCATGGCGGGAGCTGGCGTTGCACAACCCGCCCCTGTTACAGCGTACCCGCCAGGTACGGCGCATTCTGGCGGAAGCCGATACAGCGGAAGGCATCATCGCCTACGTGCTGGCGCAACTGGGCATCCCCGAAGCGCAATGGATGGCGTATTTCACCCGCGAACTGGCGCGGCTGCATGGCTGGGTCGGTTTCATCCGCTGGCGTTCCGGGGCAAAACGCTATTACTGGAACCAGCAATACCCCGGCGACCTGATCGACTTCATGGCCATCCGCCTGACGCTGGCACTGGCCTTGCTGCATTCCGGCAAGCTGCAACGCCGCCTCAACAACCGCACCGCCCTGGAAAAAATGATTGCAGAACGCCCACAGGAAACCTGGTTGCGTCTGGAACTGCACAGCAGGCAGATTCTGCCCGTCATGGCGCACACGGTGGAACGCACCTTGTCACGCGGCAAAGCGGCAGAAATGGAAGCCGTTTTCGCCACTTACACCCGCCAAAAACGCCACCATGAAGCCCACCAGCAAGCGGCCCAATTGCAGGAACTGGCGCAACGGGCAGGAGACACCGCGCGGCTAACCAGCCTGACGCTGGCAGAGCTACAAACCCTGCTCGACACCCTCAGCGTTTGCGCCCAGCACGAAGGCATGATGTGGTTACGCGCCATGGAAGCCACTGCTATCCAGCACCTGCTCGGCAGCCTGAGCTTGCCAGCCCCTGCTAATGACCGTAAACGCCCGTTCGCGCAGGCACTGTTCTGCATCGACACCCGTTCCGAACGCATCCGTCGCCATCTGGAAAGCGTGGGGGATTACCAGACCTTTGGCATTGCCGGTTTCTTCGGCGTACCCGTCAGTTTCATGGAACTGGGCAAGGGCAGCGAACTGCACCTGTGTCCGGTGATCCTGACCCCGCAAAACCTGGTGCTGGAAATGGCCGCCACCGGGATTCAGGACGACCCCGCCATGACCGCGCTGGAAAAAGCGGTACATGAACTGAAGGCATCCGTCCTCACCCCGTTTGTGACCGTGGAAGCCATCGGCTTGCTGTTCGGTTTCGACATGATCGGCAAAACCCTCGCCCCCAAGGGCTACCACAACTGGCGCAAGCACCTGCACGGCGGGCATCCGCAAACCCATCTGCTGCTGGACAAACTCAGCCGGACGCAAGCCGATTCCATCATCCGTGCCGCACAACGGGCCGTGATCGTCAAGGCACTTGAACTGGAATTCAAGCTGACACCGGAAACCGTGACCGATGCCGCCATCCGCGAATTGCGTGAAGCCGCCCTCGACAACGCATCAGCCTTGACAGAATGCCTGCAACACCTGGGGCTGGGGGAAGGATTCATCAAGCGCCTGCAAACCGATTACCGCATCAACACCCCGTTTGCCCAATGGCAACTGGAACGGCTGGGGCGGATTGGTTTCACCTTGGATGAGCAAACCCACTATGTTACAACCGCACTGCGGGCGATCGGCCTGACCGACAATTTTTCCCGCTTCGTGCTGCTGGCCGGTCATGGCAGCACTTCTGCCAACAACCCCTATGAATCGGCGCTCGATTGTGGAGCTTGCGGTGGCAACCACGGGCTGGTCAGTGCCAAGGTGCTGGCGCAAATGGCCAACAAGCCACCGGTACGCCGCCGCTTGCAGGAACAGGGCATCAGCATTCCTGATGACACCTGGTTTTTGCCCGCCCTGCACAATACCACCACCGACGAAGTGCAACTGCTGGATCTGGAACGGGTTCCAGCGACCCACCTGATGTACCTCGACCGCTTGCGCAAGAGGCTGACTGCTGCTTCGCGCCTGTGTGCACAGGAACGCATCCCGACCCTGAGCCTGGATTCCCATGCCTGCTGCAAACCGGCTGCCGCCGCTGCCTGCGCCCAGCGCAACGCGGTGGACTGGTCACAGGTACGCCCGGAATGGGGGTTGTCGCGCAACGCCTGGTTCGTGATCGGGCGGCGCGGGCTGACCAGCGCTGCATCACTGGACGGGCGGGCATTCCTGCATTCCTACGATTACCGTGTTGACCCCAGGCAGCGCTTGCTGGAAAACATCCTCACCGGCCCGTTGGTGGTAGGGCAATGGATCAACATGGAACATTACTTTTCTACCGTCGACAACCAACGTTTCGGTAGCGGCAGCAAGGTCAACCACAACGTCGCGGGCCGCTTCGGCGTCATGACCGGCAATATCAGCGACCTGCGCACCGGCCTGCCCGCCCAGACTGTCATGAAAAACGGCAAGCCGTACCACGAGCCAATCCGCCTGATTGCCCTGATCGAAGCCCCGTTTGCCCATGCGCAGCAAGCCGTGGAACGGGTGATTTCTGTCAAACGGCTAGCGAAAAATGCCTGGATACGCCTACTGGTGGTCGACCCTGAAACCCATACTGTCCATCTGTTCGGGGATGGCGGCTGGCACGTACACCAGCAGCTTGCCACCACCGAACCTACCCGCCTGGAGGAAGCCCTGGCATGAACAACCTTACCCTCAGCCCGCTGAAAAAACTCGAAATCATCCTAGAAGGCGCATACCAGGAATTTGCCACCGACCTGCTCGACCACGCCGGGGTGAAGGGCTACACCATCATCAACAACTTGTCCGGCAAGGGGCGGCAGGGGTTCCACGAAGGCCACCTGATGTTCAATGAAGAAGACCTGCTGATCATGATCGTCGCTGCCGTGCCGCCGGAACTGGTGGAACCGATCTTGGGTGGCTTTACCCCGTTTTTCAGCCAGCATTCCGGGGTGGTGTTTGTCTCTGACATTCAGGTGATGCGGATGGTGAAGTTCAAGGGCGGGGAATAGGCCGGGCTTCAGGATTTGGCCGCCACCGGTTCGCCGCTGGCAGGGCATGTCTGGCCGGTCATGGATGATGCCCCCCACACGGCAGGCGTAACACCACGCGCGTCCCGTGCCCTGCCTGGCTGGCGATCGCAATACAGCCGCCGTGTTCCTGAATGATTTCCTGCACGATGTACAAACCCAGCCCCATACCATGTCCGGGTTCGCGGGTAGTGAAAAACGGCTCGAATATGCGCGGCAGGGTGTCGGGCGGGATGCCGGAGCCGTTGTCTTCGATGCTGATTTCGACCATCGGCTGGCGTTTGCTGAGGTGGCAACCCAACTCGCCCACCACTGTGGCGTCCTTGGGCAACGGTGTACCTGAGAAACTGCACGCTTTGGCACTGACATGCAGGCTCAGGTTTTCACCACTTTCCGCTGCATTGCGCAACAGGTTGATGAACACTTGCTGCAAACGCTGCGGGTCGGCAGGCAGGGTCAAATCCGGCGGGATGTGGTTTTGCACGGTCGTGCCGGATTTGCGTACCTGCCCACGGATCAGTAACAGGGTACGTTCCAGCAGGTCGGCAAGGTTGACCGTTTCCAGCCGGGGTTCCTGCCTGCGCCCGAAATCCAGCAGGGCATCAACAATCCGGCGGGCGCGTTCGGTTTCGTTGTCGATGGTCTGCGCCCACTCGCGCAGGGATGCATGGTCGGCAGTGTCGAGTTCCTCCAGCAGCAACTGGCAGGAGGAGGAAATGTTCGACAGCGGGTTATTGAGTTCGTGGGCAACGCCGGATACCAGCACACCGATGGCTGCGAGCTTTTCCGACTGGATCAGGCGGCGGCGGCGGGCTTCGAGTTCATCCAGCATCCGGTTGAAAGCTTCGCGCAGGGAAATCATTTCGGTGTTGCGCGAGTCGGTTTCCAGCCGGTCAAAACGCCCTTCCGCGATGGGGTTGAGGTCTTGCATCAGTTGTTTCACTGGCGTAATAACCGAACGGTCAAGCCGCCAGCCAACCAGCAACAACAGGGCAGCAAAAATCCCGATTCCGATAACTTGCGCAGACTTAGCATTTGCTATCGCATGCTGTAACAACTCACGCTCGTGCAGAGCAAGTTTTTCAGTCAGTTGCGACAGGTGATGCCCTTCAGTACGGATACGGTTTTCTGACCCCAGATCAGCAGGTGATAGCTCAATATAATGGTTTAAGAGGTTCTGGTACTCCTGCAAACCACTGCGCAACTGTGCCAGTTGTTGTGGTTCGCCTACCGCAGCCAATGCAGCGGGGGAGGCATCCAGTTCCTGTAATGCTAATACTGCGAATTTACTCGCCTCCTGTCCAGCATTGGGATCTTGGTATAGGAACAGATTTTTTTCTTCACGGCGCATGTCCTGCACGGCAGTTTCGAGACGGGTAATCGCCATACCGTCTTCCATCCGCTGCTCCAGAAATAGCAAATCCAAGGAAGTAAAGGCAGTGATCCCAACTGCCAACACAGCCAAGGTAGAAAATGCTGTCGTGATTTTTCGGTGAATGCTGATCATCAGGGTATTTCAGACTGCAACAGAATGTTTCATTATGTAACATACAATAATACGAATAACAACCCATTATAAAACATAAGCTTATGTGAAATTCACAAATATTGCGTTGCGACTTGCAACGGTAGGTATGTGAAGTAAATATTATTGTCCTAATTAATTTTTCCATAAAAACAATAGCTTATATTCAAATTCCAGTTGGCACAGCCCTTGCTTTCAATCTCTTTAACATTATCAATACTTTAGGAAACTGGCACAAATGTCTGAAAAATTAAACCACCTGACAAGCCTGATGGCAGATCGTACTGAATCCAGCCCACCTAGGTCTGAACTACGGGAATGCCCGGCACCTTTCATTTTGTTGCTGGTCTTCCTCATGTTGTTTGCCCCGATCTTTATTAATTGACACACAAGGAAAACTAATATTAAAACTTTAACCACAGCCCTGAATATATTTGCGCATTGTTAATGACACTTTTAGAGCAAACACACTAAACTCAGTGGAAGACTCAAATTGAGCATGTGTAGTCATGAATCATTTTCTTGCGCGGGAAGACTTCCCCCACCTGCTAAGTGCATTAACACAAGCGGGATATGGTTGTGTTGGCCCGCAAATCCGCCAAGGCGCAATCGTGTTCGACCACTTACACAGCGTCACGCAACTGCCCCAAGGCTGGCAGGATGAGCAACAACCGGCGCATTACCGCCTACAGCAAACCGATTCGCCTTATTGGTTCAATTGGAGCAATGGTGCATCCGCCATTAAACCGTATACCTTTGCCCCGCAAGAAAACCTGTGGACAGTGCAACGCGACCAGAGCGGGCGCTTGCGCTTTCAAGCCACCCTGCCACAACCGCAAAAAACCGCCATCATCGGGGTACGTGCCTGTGACCTTGCCGCACTCGCGCTGCAAGATCAGCACTTTTTACACGGCAAGCATGTCGACCCGTATTACCAAGCACGGCGGGAGAGCTTGCTGCTAATCGGGGTGAATTGCACCCACGCCGCTGCCACCTGTTTTTGCGTATCAACCGGCGATGGCCCTGACATTCGCCAACCTTACGACCTGTTATTAAGCGAAATTGCGGCAGGTTTTCTGCTGAGCAGCGGCTCCACAGCAGGCGCGACCCTTGCCGCCCAATTGCCGCTTACCCCCGCCAGTGATGCGCAACAACACACCGCCCAGCAGCGAATGCAAGCCGCGACCCAGCAGCAGCGCCATTTGCCCGCTAAACCGCCCTTGTTTGCACACCTCGATCACCCGCACTGGCAAACCGTTGGCGCACGCTGTCTGGCTTGCGGCAACTGCACCAGTGTTTGCCCCACCTGTTTCTGTCATCAAGCGGTGGAAATCCCGGATCTGGATGGCGACACCAGCCGTCATGAACGCCGCTGGGATTCGTGTTTTCAACCCGGTCACAGCTACATCCACGGCTGGCAAATTCGCAGCAATGCCACCGACTATTACCGCCAATGGCTGACGCACAAACTCGCAGGCTGGCATGAGCAATTCGGGCGCAGTGGCTGCACGGGTTGCGGGCGCTGCATTAGCTGGTGTCCGGCGGGGATTGATTTGACCGCTGAGGTGGAACAACTGGTATGAAACCCAATGATTACTTACCACACGAAGTGCAAATCGTCGCACGGGTGCAAGAAGCCCCGGATATTTTCACCCTACGGCTGCGCTTCACCGATCTTGCCCACCATGCGCGTTACCACTTTGACGCAGGGCAATTCAATATGCTGTACCTGCATGGGGTGGGCGAAGTCGCGATTTCGATTGCCTCTGACCCGAAAGACACGCATTTGATTGATCACACCGTGCGGGTTGTGGGGCGTGTCACCAAAGCATTGGCGCAATTGCAAACCGGTGATTATTTGGGGTTGCGCGGCCCTTTCGGGCGAGGGTGGCCGATGGCAGCGGCGCAAGGGCGCGATGTCTTGCTGATTACCGGCGGCTTGGGTTGTGCGCCGGTGGTATCGGTGGTGCATTATGTATTGCGGCGACGCGCCCATTACGCCCGCCTAGTCATTATGCAAGGGGTGAAACACACCCACGATTTGATTTGGCGCAGGCAATACGACACCTGGGCGGCAGCTCCCAATACCCAAGTATTGCTCACGGCTGACCAAACCGGGCAAGGCTGGCCGTTCAACACTGGGCTAGTCACGCAATTGATTGGGCAAGCGCAATTCGACCCCGCCAATGCGGTCGCCATGTTGTGTGGCCCGGAAGGGATGATGCGAGCCACCGCCCAGGCGTTGCAGGAACGCGGTTTGCCCGACCATGACATCTGGTTGAGCATGGAACGCAATATGCACTGCGCCGTCGGGCATTGCGGGCATTGCCAATTCGGCAGCAGCTTTATCTGCAAAGACGGCCCGGTTTACCCGTTACCAGAAATCAGCCACCTGTTAGGGGTGAAGGGGTTTTGACATGCCACTGCCAACGGTTGCGGTACACAAATTTTCCTCGTGTGATGGCTGTCAGTTAGCCTTATTGAATGCGGGGGAGGCGCTGTTACAACTGGCGCAACGGGTCAATATCGTGCATTTCGCCGAAGCGGGCATGTTGGCTGAAACCGCGCTGGTTGATATTGCCTTGGTGGAAGGCAGCATTAATACCAACCACGATGTGCAACGCATTCGGGAAGTCCGTGCCAACAGCCGCTATTTAATCACGATGGGCGCGTGTGCCACGGCGGGCGGGGTGCAAGCTTTGCGCAATTTGCAGGACGCGCAGGGCTGGCATCAAGCCATTTACGCCCACCCCGAATACCTCGATAGCCTTGACACCGCCACTGCGATTGCCCAACACGTCAAAGTCGATCTGGAATTGTGGGGTTGCCCGGTCAATACCCAGCAAGTGCTGCAAGCGCTTAGCAGTTTAGTGCACGGCGCAACCCCCGCCATCCCTCAAGAAAAAGTCTGTGCCGAATGCAAACGCCGAGGCAATGTGTGCGTGTTGGTGTCCGAAGGCAAACCGTGCTTAGGGCCAAGTACGCACGCCGGTTGCGGGGCGATTTGCCCAGCATTTGGGCGCGGTTGTTACGGCTGCTACGGCCCGCAAGGAGTGATTTATGCCGGAATCCCGTAAGCTCAGCATTCGCGTTCCCATTCTCACCCGCGTGGAAGGCGAAGGGGCGCTGGAACTCGACATTGATAACGGTGCGATTACCCACCTTAAATTCAGCATTTTCGAGCCGCCGCGCTTGTTTGAAAAACTGCTGGAAGGCCGCGATTGTCAGGAAGTACCCGACATTACCGCCCGCATTTGTGGCATTTGCCCGGTGGCGTATCAAATGAGCGCCGTACATGCGGCTGAAATGGCGTTTGGCGTGACCATCAGCCCCTGGGCGCGGGATTTACGGCGTTTGCTGTATTGCGGGGAATGGCTTCAGAGCCATGCCTTGCACATTCATTTGCTGGCAGCACCGGACTTTTTGGGGTTTGACTCCGCGTTGGCAATGGCAAAAATTTTTCCCCATGTGGTCAAGCGTGGGCTGACGTTGCAAGGTTTGGGCAATCGCCTGATGCGAGTGATTGGCGGGCGTTCGGTGCATCCGGTGAATACCTGTGTCGGCGGGTTTTATGCCGCACCGCCGGTCGCCGAAATGCAGGCATTGCGGGTGGAACTGGCTGCCGCGCAGGAAGAGGCTTACGAATTGGTGCGCTGGGTGGCGCGTTTGCCGATGCCTGCTGATGAGCAGGATTTTGTATCAGTCGCCTTGCAACACCCCGATGAATACCCATTCAATGAGGGGCGGATTGTGTCTGATGCAGGGTTGGCAATTGACAGCGCGGACTACGCCCAGCATTTTGAGGAATTTCAAGTACCGCATTCCACCGCGCTACACGCGCATTTGCACGGCAAGGCGTATTTGGTGGGGCCATTGGCACGGGTCAATGTGTTGCATGAGCAATTGCCCGCGCATTTGCTGGCGCTACTGGCAGGCAGCGGGGTGCAATTCCCCAGCCGCAATATGTTCCACAGCATGGCAGCACGGGCGCTGGAAATCGCTTACTGCATTGATGAAGCCTTGCGCTTATTGGACAGTTACACCCTGCCCGACCAGCCGTATGTTGCGTTTACACCGCGTGAAAGTACCGGGTTTGGTTGCACCGAAGCACCACGCGGAATGTTGTGGCATCGCTATGATTTTCATGCCGATGGCACGGTGAAAACCGCGCGGATTGTGCCGCCCACCAGCCAGAATCAGGCACGGATGGAGCAGGATTTGCACCAGTCGTTACACGCTTTCGGGCTGGACAATGACGATGCGGCACTGCGCTTGCGGGCAGAGCAGGTGATCCGCAATTACGACCCGTGCATTTCGTGTGCCACGCATTTTTTGCGGCTGAAGGTCACGCGCACGTGAAAACCGCCATTATCGGCATCGGCTCACCGTTTGGGGATGATCAAGCAGGCTGGCTGGCGCTGGATGCGTTGCAACAAGAAACGTGGGTGAAAGCGCAGGAGGCAGCAGGCATCCTGACACTGCAAAAACTGGATCGCCCCGGCATGAGCTTACTGGAACACTGGCACGGTTATGACCATGTGATGCTGATTGATGCAGTCATTTCCACCCAACATGCGCCGGGGATGCTCTTCAAGCTCCAGCCAGAGGAATTAGCGTTACTTGAATTCCCCACTTCATCCCACGGCTTTGGTATTGCAGAAGTGCTGGCGCTGGGAGAAACCTTGGGATTATTACCCAAACAACTCGACATCTGGGGTGTCGCGGTGCCATTTCACAACGTTGACTCAAATTCCCTTACCACTGGAATTATCTGTACTGGTGTAGCTGACGTTCTTGATTGGAAATAAATATCCAGTAATACAGGAACGGATATGCGCAAAATAGCCGCCACCTTGATCAGGGTAGACACTTTCGCTTCCTGGATTTCGGCACGCATTAACTTGTGCCACGTCTGCCGGGATAACCCCGAACGTGTGGCAGCGTCTTTCATGCTGATATTTAAGGTTTTCATCCGACGTTGCACATAGCTTGCTAGATCTATTGCTGACATTTGGTCACCCCTCAATGACACTCAGAACCTTGGTATCAGTGTCACTATTTGGCAGGGGCGTAACAAGGTGGGAATTTCCACCCTTGACAGCATGAAGATACGTCTATAGATGATTCAACAATTGGAGTAATCCAATTTTTCTCCGTATTTAGCAGAAATACCGGGTAAGTGATCGGGTAGGGTTTGAAACAGTTACCATAAAATCTATCTAAATCTATTCAAACTTTATCATCTTGGTTAGGTTTATAAAAGCGTTGTGCCGTTTATCCGTAAAAGATAGCAGCAAAAGCACGGATGACTAGACAACTATCACACCGTGCTGCATTCTGTTTGCCATGATCATCAGCCACAAAATCCGCCTTGACCCCAACCATAAGCAAGCGACGTACTTGGCGAAAGCCGCTGGCACAGCACGGTTCGCCTACAACTGGGCGTTGGCAGAATGGCAAACCCAATACGCCGCATGGAAAGACGATAACACCCAGCCAAAACCCAACCAAATGCGCTTGCGCCGCCAATTGAACGCCATCAAACGCGAACAATTCCCCTGGATGCTGGAAGTCACCAAAAACGCCCCGCAAATGGCGATTATCCAACTCGGTGCAGCTTTCAAGAACTTCTTTGCGGGACGCACCCAGTACCCGCAATTCAAAAAGAAAGGCAAAAGCCGCGACAGTTTCACCCTCACCAACGACCAGTTCAGCCTTGACGGTTGTCGCATCCGCATTCCCAACCTTGGGTTAGTGCGGATGCGGGAAACGTTACGCTTTTCCGGTAAAATTCTCTCTGCCACGGTTTCCCGCACCGCTGACCAGTGGTTCGCCAGCATCACCGTGGATACCGACCAACATCATCTCCCGCCTGCCAAAAACCAAGGCACGGTAGGAGTGGATTTGGGCGTATCTGCACTGGCAACCCTATCAACGGGGGAAAAAGTGGTTGGGGCAAAGCCGCATAAAGCCTTGCTTTCCCGCCTAAAACGGCTCTCGCGCAGCCTGTCCCGCAAGGTCAAAAGCAGTGCCAACCGCCACAAGGCGAAGCAGAAGCTGGCAACACTTCACGCACGTATTGCCAATATCCGCCAAGACAGTTTGCACCAGTTCACCACGGATTTGACCCGCCGTTTTCACACCATCGGCATTGAAAACTTGAACGTATCGGGCATGGTGAAAAATCGCCATTTATCCCGTGCCATCAGTGATATGGGGTTTTTCGAGTTTCGGCGGCAACTGGAATACAAGGCGGAAATGCGCGGTGCGGTGGTCGTGGTGGCTGATCGGTTTTTTGCTTCGAGCAAAACCTGTTCTGCTGCTGGCTGTGAGCATAAAGTGGACAAGCTGCCACTGTCGGTACGTGAATGGACTTGCCCCGTTTGCGGTGCAGTCCATGACCGTGACGTAAATGCCGCCAAGAATTTAGAAGAATACGCCGTGAGTTACACGGTGTCTGCCTGTGGAGGGGAAGGCTCTGGTCTTGGGCGCAAGCCGAAGACGAAACCAGCCCCCGTGAAGCAGGAATTCAACACCATGACTACTTTTAGTTAGCTATAAGTAGATTTGGGTAGGTTTGAAATAACGGTTTTCATCGGCAAGCCTGTGATGAGGAAGGGAAGCAAGCGACGCTCTTTCACACTCAGCTTTTCCAACAGTGCCGTCATAAAAAAAGCATTTAACTGCGGTCGTGTCATCACATGTGCATGAAAAAGTTGGGCGCAGCAAAATAATGCTTCAGCACGCTCCCGCAACAACCGTTGGTAAGCTGCATCTTTGTCAGCACTAATGCAACTAATTCCCCCTATGCCAATGCCACTTTGGAGCGGAATCGTCATCCCATTACGGATACCGTAATCCTCCCGCGCCGTAACAACTATATTCTGCTCATGCTTGCTTAAGTGACACTTACGGCTTTCCCCCCACCAATCAATGAGCTGGCTTTCACCCTGAAGGATTTTTTTTACCGTGAAATCGTGTTGTTCAAAGCCCGCTTCCTGATAATGTTTAAGAAAACCGGGGCTGTACGAACCAGAGGTTTTGAACAGTGGCACTATCGACAAGTGAGCATCGAGGTATATTTGTGGCACAAAGGTATACATGACACTTTCCACCCCCAATGCTTGCATTTGCCGTTCATAAGCCGCAAATGCTTCATCCAGCGTTGTTGCCTGGAACAACGCTGCGATGAAATGCATCGGGTTAAACACCCCTGTCACACAGGCATGACCTTAACCATACAATACAACCCCGCATGGTTAGGCAACACCAACTCACCCTCAGCATTGACACATTTCCAGTGAGAAATAGCGGCATTGCACGGCGCACCCGGCGCACGTAAGCGTACAGCCAAACGTGCTGTTGCACCCGGCGGAGTCTCAGGAATCGCAACACTCTCATTAACCGGCAACAAGTTATCGTCCTCTTGCCCACTCACGCATTGTAAACGCCAACCAACCCAAGGCTCCTTGCCCAGATTAGCCACCTCCCAGATTTTCTCGAACTCCTGACCGACATGCACTTCACTGGTATCAGGAAAAGTCACATCAGCAACAAAGCCCAGTACAAACGCGGTATTGCCTTCTCTGTGCGCGACCTGTGAAACCTCACGACCGTTGAAAAAGATACGCAGCATACTGAGTGGATGTGTTTCCAGCGTATCGGCAACCTGAATCAGGGTAGACAGGCGTGCTTCACCAATTTCGGCACGCAGCAGCTTGTGCCATGTTTGGCGTGAAATACCGGAGCGTTTCGCCGCTTCGGTTGTGGTCATGTGCAAAGCACGTAGACGCACTCGTAAGTAATCTGCCAAATCTAATGCAGACATAGTTATTATCCCTCAATGATCAACTGACATTGGTCAATTTAACAGAAAGGAAATCAAGGCGATAGAGTGTACAATATTTTAGATATGCACTATATATAATGCATGTTTCACTAAAACCATTATTTTGCACTCTATACAATACATGGATATGACATTATTAGGGCAAACCTTACGTGATGCCCGAAAAAAACAACATTTTACCCAAGCCGATCTCAGTGAAAAGGTGGGCATGAGTCGTGCCACGCTCTCTGGTATTGAAAATGGCACCATTACCGA
Organism: Thiothrix caldifontis; assembly: GCF_900107695.1. GTDB lineage: Bacteria > Pseudomonadota > Gammaproteobacteria > Thiotrichales > Thiotrichaceae > Thiothrix > Thiothrix caldifontis. Next base: position 110,229 of record NZ_FNQP01000005.1, read on the forward strand.
AATCGGTATTCGCAAAATCATGGCGCTCTGTTCGGTATTAGGGCTGGAATTAATCGCCCAACCCCTTGCGCCACGCCGCCCAACCTTACACACCCTAGTGGATGAAATCACCCAACGTAAAACAGGCCGCCACTCATGAGCAAGCAAACCAACACGGATCAAGGTAGTCTCGATATTTATGTACAAGGCGAACGCAGCGGCACACTAGGGCGTAGTGCGATGCGCTCCCTCAGCTATGTGTTTGGTTACTTAGCGGATGCCACGCCTCAACAAGCGGTATCGCTTACAATGCCCGTCATGCCTGACCAATACGGCTATCAGCAAGGCGTACACCCTATTTTTCAAATGAACCTGCCCGAAGGTGAGTTACGTGAATTATTGCGTAACCGTTTCCAGAAAACGGTGCAAAATTTTGACGACCTTGCACTGCTGGGCATTGTCGGGCATTCACAAATTGGGCGTATCCGCATTGCACCAGCCGGTATGGAACCCGATACCATGCCGTTGCAAGACATGCAGGAATTACGCACTTACTCTGGAACAGAAGACCTGTTTGCCGATTTATTGCAACGTTATGCCCGCTATTCCGGGATTTCGGGAGTGCAACCCAAAGTGTTGGTTCGTGATGCCGACACCGTAGCAACCGCCGCACAATTGGAACAATTCAGCTACCGTGACGCTACCCACATTGTCAAAGGCTGGAATCCAGAACGCTTCCCACAACTCGCGGCAAACGAATACTTTTGTATGCAAGCAGCTCGCAAAGCCGGGCTAGAAACCCCGGAAGTCGAACTCGCCGCCCAGGGGCGTCTGTTAATCGTCAAGCGTTTCGATCTGAACGACAAAGGTGGCTACCTCGGCTTTGAGGATTTTTGCGTTCTGAATGGTTTGGCAACCGATGACAAATACGTTGGCAGTTACCAAGATATTGCACAACGCATCCGCCAATTCGTCTCACCGCAACGGGTACACGAAGCACTGGAACAGTTTTTCCTCTCCCTCGCGCTTACTTGTGCAGTACGTAATGGCGATGCACACCTGAAAAACTTTGGGGTTCTCTACGATGACCCCGAAGGCGACATTCGCTTTGCACCAGCATTTGATATTGTCTCCACCACACCCTACATCCCCAACGACACACTCGCGCTGTTATTCGGTGGCAGCAAAGTATTCCCGGAACGCAAAGCGCTGCTGGCATTTGCCCGCCAGTTTTGCAATATCAATGAACGTCGTGCCAAACACCTGTTGGAATGGGTTGCCCACGGGCTGGAAACCACCTTGCCGGAATTACAGTCATACCAACAGCGACACCCCGCTTTTGCCGACATCGGCGAACGGATGCAAAGTATCTGGAAGCAAGGAATTGCCGAACTGATGGGTATCCATTAGTATTCATCACTACCTCACCACTGGATTATTAATAGTATGATGAAATACTTAGCGCATGTAGGCTGGCTAAGCTGTTGCAGCCTATTGCTGGTGCTACCCGGTTGTGATACCCGCGTTGAAACACCGCCAACCGATACACCTAAAGTCACGGTATTGGAAACCTACATCCAGTCACTGACTTTAGAAGATGAAATACTCGACACACGCTTTGGCAAGCTGGCGATTACCCACAGCAAAACCGATATGCCCCCGGATACCCTCACCCTGGATAAGCAACAGCTCTTTCAACAAGAAGGGTTTTACCTTTCACTGCATTACTACGTCAAACAAAATACCCGCGATGTGGTATTGTTTGGCTCTAATTGTGGTGGCACTGCCTGCCCGCAACACCAGTTTTACTTCCTGCTACTGAATAAAGACACCACCCCTGAAATTGTCACCCACCCCGATTTCAGCGCAATACCGGAAGATTTAACCCTGAATGTTGATGGTGATCGCCTCTTATTAGATTTAGGCTTTCAGGCAGGAAAACACAAAAATGCTGTCCTGCAAACCAACAAGCTAGGCATTGAACTGGAAACGGTTCCAAAAAGTTTTGTCGGTGAAGAAAACTGCCGCTGGCTTTACGACGAAGCCTTGGGCGCTTGCAAAGAACATCAGGAAACCGATACAAGCTGCCGTGAACCACAAATCAACTTCCCCGGCTATTTAACACGCGGCATCGCAGCCGTCAGCGAGCACCCCGGTTTTATCCATGAAGCCTTTGAGCGGCGCTGCAAAATTGCTTGCGAAAGCACCAAAATCGTCGACTACCCCACCTTTGCCAAAGAAGTATGTAGCAAAAGCGAGTAATTACTCGCTCTTGCCCACAAAGCGTAATTGCCGTTGATTACCACTTTTACCTGCCACTGATACCAGCGCTCGATTCTTACGGGCTTCGCTCAAAAACGGAATTTGCCCCTTTTGCCCTGTCACCGCATAATCTTTCAGCAAGGTATCCTCCAAGACCGCCTGCTCAATCCCTAGCACAGCCTGCCCTGCCCCGTGAACCAACACAAACAAGCGCGGTAATGCAATTTGATGCGTTTGTTGCACTTGTGCATAAATCCAAACGGATAATTCCCAGAAACGTGCAAAAGGCGCATCCCCCAAGAGCAATGGCAAGGTATGGGTGAAACGCCCGGAATTGGCAATCATGTCCCAATAACGCGCAAACCGATTCATCTGTTGCAGGGTGTCAAAATCCACCCGATCGGTACGCAAAATATTGTACGGTGGCTGCGGGTTATACACCATCCCAAACGCTGCGGTGTGGCGGATAATCGGCGTTCCCCGTAAACGCTTGAGAATTCCCACCTGAATTTCGTGTGGATTCAAACGGATCAAACGGTCAAAACCCTCCCCGAAACTGGTTAAATCCTCCCCCGGCAAACCAAAAATCAGATCCGTATGCAAATGCGCCTCAGAATGTTCACGCAACCAGCGAATATTGTCAGCCGATTTGGCATTATCCTGCTTACGGCTGATCAAGGCTTGCACCGTTGGATTGAACGTCTGAATACCAATCTCAAACTGCAAAGAGCCTGCCGGAAAACGGGCAATGCGCTCCTTCAGCACCTCCGGCAAATGATCAGGAATCAACTCAAAATGCAGAAAGGTTTCCGCATCCAAGCGTTCCAGAAAAAAATCCAGAATCGCTACCGTCGTCGCTATTTTCAGATTAAATGTACGATCCACAAAGCGGAACTGGCGTAAACCACGCTGCCAAAGCTGATCCATTTCCAGCAAAAAAGCTTGTAATTCAAATGGCAACGCAGTTTTATCCAACGCTGACAAGCAAAACTCGCATTTAAACGGACAACCCCGCGAGGCTTCCACATAAATAGAGCGTGTCGCTAAATCATCCACGGTGTAGTGCGCGTAAGGCAACACCAACTGCTGTAATGGTGCTTGTTCCCCCGGAATCACCTTGTTCAACGGCTTATACCCATTCAACAACTGCCCGCACAAGTGACGCAAACTAACCTCACCTGCCCCGGTAATCACATAATCCGCCTGCTGGACAATCGGCTGCTGCGCCGTTTCATAACTGACTTCTGGCCCACCCAATACAATCACCACCTCAGGTGCGAGCGTTTTAAGCAATGCCACCAGCGCAGTGGTTTCCGTGATGTTCCAGATATACACACCCAAACCAATAATCCGTGGCTGACTTGCCAAAAGCTGCTCGGCAATATCCAGCGGGCGCATCGCAATAGTAAATTCCATAATGCTTGTCTGTGCCTGCCATTCCCCCAGATTGGCGAATAAGTAGCGTAAACCCAACGAGGCATGGGTGTAACGCGCATTCAATGTGGCAAGAATAATACCTTTAATCATAAATAAACCATAATTTGTTAATTTAAAATTCTAATTAATAACGCGTCAGCATAAAAACCATACGCAACTGATTGTTTTAATGACATATAACCATTTATTATTAATTTATTAAATAAATCATAGAGATTTTCACAGCAAAAAAATGACAGAAAGCTGTCGCTACTATACACTCCAGCAACATATAGTATGTTGTTATATAAACACAGTGAAGTTGATTAGTGTCGTCAATCACTCACCCCCCAAAAACTGTACCGCTTGTCCTGTTTATCGCAAAATCTTCTTCATTAGAATATACCGATATGCTAATCTCGCCTCCAATCCTTCTATCAACCTTGATGAAATTTCTTTTTAAATTAAAAACTTAGGTTAATTTATGTTTACTGTAACACGTCTCCTAACAGTGGTTCTTCTGACCATTAGCATGGTTGGAATCGCCTCGGCAGGGCAGAAACGGCCAAACAGCCTAAAGGTAACCGCTACCGCTTATAACTCGGTTTCTAAACAGACCGATAGTACTCCAGATGTCGCCGCATGGGGTGACCGCCTAAAACCGGGCGTAAAAGCTATTGCCATTTCGAGTGATTTACTCAAACAGCATGGCCTAACCCGTGGTGATAAAGTCAGAATCAGTGGCCTCGACGGCCGCTATGTCGGTGAATATGTCGTACTCGACAAAATGCACTCACGCTGGCGCAAAAAAATTGACATCTACATGGGAAAAGATGTCCACGAAGCCAAGCGTTGGGGAAAACGCAAAGTCACCATTCATTGGTAAAAAAACCACACGATTGAAGGATTCTCTCAAGCCCGCACATTGCGGGCTTTTTTCTTGGTTGCCACAAGTTTATCATGCGCCCATGCAAACCCTAGAACCTTATGATGTTGTAATCCTCGGCGCTGGCGCGGCGGGTTTACTGTGTGCCGCGACAGCCGGAAAACGCGGACGGCGTGTGCTACTGCTGGATAAAGCGGACAAAATCGGCAAAAAAATCCTCATCTCCGGTGGTGGGCGTTGTAATTTCACCAATTTGCATGTCAACCCAGCCGCCTATTTGTCGCAGAATCCCCACTTTTGCAAATCAGCCCTGGCGCGTTATACCCCAGCCGACTTCCTCGACTTAATGCGTAAGCACAGCCTGAGCTGGCATGAAAAAACCTTAGGGCAACTCTTTTGTGACCAAAAAGCACCAGCCATCGTTGAGATGCTATGGGCAGAATGCCGCGATGCAGGCGTACACTTGCGCCTGAATACCGAGATTCAGGCCATTAGCCGCGCCACCGAGCGCTTTCACCTGCAAACCACCCAAGGCGCATTCCAAACCACCGCCCTCGTGATTGCCACTGGCGGGCCTTCGATTCCTCGCATGGGTGCAACCGATTTTGGCATACACGTTGCGAAACAGTTTGGCTTGAAAAATATCCCCTTTTCCCCAGCGCTCGTCCCCTTCACGTTTACCCAAACCATGCTGGATGGCCTGTTTGCGGGCTTAGCCGGTGTGAGTACCCCCGTTGCGGTCAGTTGTGGGGAAGGTTATTTCCGCGAAGACATGCTGTTTACGCACCGGGGCTTGAGTGGCCCGGCAATGTTACAAATTTCATCTTACTGGCAAAAAGGTGCAGCGGTACAGATTGATTTACTACCGGGGCGGGATGCTTTAAGTTGGCTACAAACACTACAGAAACAACGCCCAAAGGCCGAATTGAAAACGGTACTCGCAGACGTCTTACCCAATCGACTGGCACAACGCTTGTGCGAAACCGTGTTCCCCAATCGTCCCTTAGGACAATACGGCGACAAACTGCTGCAATCCATTGCTGAGCAATTACACGCTTGGGAATTAACCCCCGCAGGCACAGAAGGAATGCGTACCGCTGAAGTCAGTTTAGGTGGGGTGGATACCCGCGAACTCTCGTCTAAAACCTTGGAGGCTCGCCACGTACCGGGGCTGTATTTTATTGGTGAAACGGTGGATGTAACCGGTTGGTTAGGGGGATATAACTTTCAGTGGGCATGGGCATCAGGGTGGTGTGCGGGGCAGTACGTTTAGCCCCCCACACACCCATCATTTCATTATACGCAGCCAGTAGGCTTAGGCAGACCACCATATTTGGTAATGGGCTTCATTGGCCCAGTTTTCCACTGCGCGAACAGCTCTTTCTGATCCATATTGATGAATTTGGAGAATTTACGGATCGGTGGAACCACAGCCTGATCATCATAATACTCACGCGCTTTCATGATCTGTTCCCACTTGGCATCGGTCAGTTCGACACCATCAGCTTCTGCCATGGCTTTACCAATTTCCGGTGTCCAATCATCCATGCTCAGTAAGTAACCGTCACCATCGCGTGCTGGAATTTCTACACTCATTGTTTAAGTCTCCTCAAATTGCCTAGTAATTTAGTAGGGTATTTTACTGATAAAGGGGCGGGGCGTGTCAATACTCACACTGGCTATAAGCCATTGCTTACCCCGCCCACTGGCTCAAGGTGCTGCACCGGCAATCACCGTGCTGTCATTAATGGCAATGGCAGCTCCCCCCGCCAATTGGAAAGCTGCAATCTGGCGCTGCATTTCCACCGTTACCGCCAAATTAACACCAGGGTCAAGCACCGAACTGTGAGCGCCGCGATTGAAACGCACAATACCATCTTCACCCGCAGCGGTTGCGGTTCTGCTCGTCAATTGCATCACGCTTGCCAGTGGCTCCGTGCCGGACAGTGGCGCTCCCGTCACACGGTTAGGAATGACCTGATCCCCTAACACCTCAATCATGTGCACAGGATGCTTAGCCGCCGCCTGCGCTCCCAACACCACCGGGTCAGCCGGGTCAATCACCGTCTGTGCCACCACCATGAAAGCATCATACGCTGCTGACCCCGGCGTCAGCCCCGCACTGCCCAGACCCGCCTGAATCACCGGGCCAAAACTCGCCGAGCCATCCAACAACCGTGCAATTCCCCCGCCCGTTGTCACCAAAGATGCAGGCGTTGCAGCCGTTTCCGCTGCCAAATACCCCGTACCAATAACTCCCCCTAACGAATGCCCCACAAAACCGACCTTAGCGGTATTTAAAGGCACGGCAGTGATATTGCCCAAACTGCGCCGTAACACCAACAAATCCGCAATCCCTTGGCGGATATTGTCACGTGAGGTGAGTAAACTGCCTAAATTGATGAAATGCGTACCGGAACTGTCAATAACACCATCGGCTCCCGCTGTACCGGTCGAGGCATTTTGCACATCCAAATTAAAGGTACGTTCCACATCGTTCGCAAACGCGGCATTTTTGTCTGCACGCAAGGGATTGGCATCCTCTGTTACCCCATGCAACGGTAAGTCAATCGCAATTCCGACATACCCCGCATCCGCCAGTGTATCCGCGACTGCCAGCAAGTCTTGGCGGTTACGGGTAATCCCATGCTGGAAAATCACCACAGGCCAACCACCCGCAGGCGGTGTTGCCCCCGCCAACGCACTGGCATTCGGCACACTCATCAACACAGGCACGGTCTGCGTAGACGTCGCGACTGGAGCTGGATTATAGCGGGTTAAAAAAGAACCTGCTGCTCCCGACCAAGCCGTCGTCAACGGCGCGGTCGGATTCGCGGTACTGGGCGCTGTCAGGTAATACGGTACGTCTAATGTGCCGATATGCACATTAGCTTTTCCCGCTAACGCCGGAACAAAGGTATTGCTTGCCCCCAACGTCGGGGAAATCAGCAGTGGGCTTGCCGCTGCTTGCCGCTGCATCGCCTCCAACACTGGCGTAACCGATTGCGTAGTAAAACTCCAACTCAACACGATAGTCGCCGCACTGACACCTTGATTGGCAGCAATAGCCTCTTGGTTATTGATTAGTTGACGCAAGGGTTCTAACGCTGCGTACTCACCACTTAACGCTGTCGTGCTTTTTGCCAGCAAATAGGCCGAGTCACTGGTTGCCGCCCGTCCGTCACTGCCTTGAATCGCATTGGTTAACACCACCAAATAACTCGTGCTTTCCTTCAGCGGCTTCAATGGCACTAAGGCTAAGGTATCCTGCTGCGTTCCCACAGCGGTTGCCAACAATTCAGCCGCCGTTACTTCACGAACAACCCCGGTAATGGCTTGAGTAGCGACATCCTTACGCACCTCAAACACCCGCACACTGCTACCCGTTTGCAGCGAACCTGCTTTCAGACTCGCGCCAAACGCCGCTGTAATCGGTGCGGTCAGGCCAAAACCGTCCAAGGTATTCAGGCTGTTCACCAAGCCAAGCTGACCGGGGTTGGTGATGGTGGCAGTGGGAATATTCAAGGTGCCATCCGTTGACCCTGCCAGCAACAGGTCATTGGTTTGCGGAATCACGCCGCTACGAGGATCAAACCGTGCCACTGCCGTGCCCCTCCCCGTCGTGCCATTGGCGTTGGCACTGAAATCATAATCGCTGGAGTCGCCACAGGCTCCCAACCCTGACACAGCCAAGGCCAGCAGAATATTCCGTGATAAAAGCTGTAATTTCATGGGAAACTCCTTCTAAAACGACCAGTTCAATTGAGCGCTGACAATATCCACACTGGAATCGTACACACCACGCAGGGCATAACCATTATCCGTACTGACATTATCAATCGGGGTTTCATCCGTGAAAATGTGGGTGTAACCGACATCCACATCCAAATTCTTTTTCAGCTTGTAATTCGCACCAGCGGATACCCACGTCCGATCCGCATCCGGGGTACGTGCAGTACGCAATTGTGGGCTAGGCACGGGGGTTTCATCAAATGCCACCCCGCCACGCAACTTCAGGCGATCGTTATATTGGTAATTCGCCCCGACACTGTAGCGGTTCACATCCTCCCATGCCTGAGGCACATCCGTGACTAAGGAACCATCTGCCGTTTTTTTAACAGTCAGGCTTTCAAAGCTGCTCCAGTTGGTACGGGTCACATCGCCCATGACGTCTAAACGCTCATTCACTTTATGCGCCGCCGACACGGAAAAACTCGCAGGTAAATTAGCCTCTGCGGTCGCATCAGCCGTATTGAAACGGGTAATACCGGTTGCCGTCACAATGGGTTGCAAACTCGCATCAATGTCATACTCGACTTCACCTTCCAACTCATGATCCAGCGCGGAACGGTAATTCACCCCCACCCGTGTCTTTGGCGTTGCCTGGTATAACGCCCCCGCATTCACCCCGAAAGAGATGTCATCACCACTGATCGTCACCTTGCTATCGGTTGCCGCATTCGACAAGGCAGGCAAACGCGCCAGACACTGCGTCAATAATGCGCCACTGTTCGCGGCACTGGCAATGCTACGGCAAGCAGCGGCTGAATCAATCGCACTTTGTAACTCAACGTGAATGTATTGCGCACTCACCCCTGCGCCGACACTGAGCTTATCATTCACCTGATAGGCCAGTGCCGGGTTGACATTGACGGTTTTAATTGCAGATTTCAACGCATTGTAACGCCCAATCCAATCCTCTTCGTATTCAGTACCCAAGCCGAAGGGGGCATTGATACCGATACCGGCACTCAACTTGTCGCCATAGCTGCGTACCACGTAAGCATTCGGCACGGGTGCGGCGTGACCGCCATTCGCATCCGGCCCGGTTAAGGTTGCTTCAGCCAGTGCCACATTGCCCCCAGTCAGTGCCGGGTTAACCCGTGATGCCTTATCGGTGAAATCCGCCTTGGGAGCAATCACGTGTGCGGCGACACTGGTTTTTGTACCCTCACCCAAGGCTGTCATCGCAGCGGGATTGAACCAAACGACCGATGCATCATCAATCGCTGCTGCCCCACCCGAATACGCATTCCCTGCGCCCGAACCTGACTGGTTGGCCAACGCAAATCCAGCCGCTTGAACCGTGGTACTCAACGCGGCACTCACCACCGTCGCTAACACACTTTTCGCCATGAAGTTAACCATGATCAATCTCCTCCTATTTCACATTATTCATACGCTTCCATACAGCCATGACGCACCTCTCTTACGTCATGACACCTTTTCAATGCGCCTCGTCCCAATTATCGCCCACGCCACTCTCGACCAAGAGCGGCACAGCCAACTGAGCCGCTGCCGTCATGAGTGCCGTGACCTGTGAGCGCACGGTTGCCAACTCGGCTTCCGGCACTTCAAACACCAGTTCGTCGTGTACTTGCATAATCATCTTGGTGTGCAAACCACTGCTCCGTAGCCAGCTATCCACCGCAATCATCGCCTTTTTAATAATGTCAGCCGCCGTCCCTTGCATGGGTGCATTAATCGCTGTGCGTTCGGCGTACTGGCGTGTCGCCGCATTTTTGGACTTGATGTCCGGCAAAAATAAACGCCGCCCAAACAGGGTTTCCACATAGCCTTGCGCCCGTGCTTGTTCGCGGGTGTCATCCATGTACTGCTTCACACCAGGGTAACGGGCGAAATACAGATTCACATAATCCTGCGCATCACGGCGCTCAACCCCCAACTGCTTCGCCAGCCCAAATGCCGACATGCCGTAAATCAACCCAAAATTGATCGCCTTCGCCGCCCGCCGTTGTGCGGTCGTCACCGCCGCCAATGCGACACCAAACACTTCCGCCGCCGTTGCCCGATGCACATCCAAACCTTGTGCAAACGCCTCCAACAGCCCTTTATCGCCGGATAAGTGAGCCATGATACGCAATTCAATCTGGGAATAATCCGCCGCCAACAGCTTGCAACCGCTTTCCGCGATAAAGGCTTGGCGAATCCGCCGCCCCTCCTCATTGCGTATCGGAATATTCTGCAAATTCGGGTCAGACGACGATAAACGCCCGGTCGAAGCCACCGCCTGATGGTAGGACGTATGCACCCGCCCGGTATGTGGGTTAATTTGTTCCGGTAATTTGTCCGTGTAGGTGGACTTCAGTTTTGCCAAACCACGGTGTTCCAGAATCAACGACGGCAACTCATGCCCCATGTCTGCCAACTCTTCCAACACATCTTCGGCGGTGGACGGCTGCCCCTTCGGCGTTTTGCGCAACACTGGCAAGCCCAGTTTGTCGAAAAAGATTTCCTGAATCTGCTTGGGTGAGGCAAGGTTGAATTCCTGCCCGGCAACAGTGTAAGCCTGTTGCATAACCGTATGCATCCGCGCTTCCAGCTCCTTGCTTTGTTTGGCGAGCATCATGGCATCGACTTTCACACCGTTGCGTTCGATACGGGAAAGTACACTCACCAACGGCACTTCCACTGCTTCATACAACTGGCGTTGCCCATCGAGTGCTTGCAACTGTGACCAGAAATGCCGATGCAACCGCAACGTATAATCCGCATCTTCGGCGGCATAAGGTGTGGCCTGTTCCAAAGCGACTTGATTGAAGGTGATCTGGTTTTTGCCCTTGCCCGCAATATCTTCAAAATGGATGGTAGTGTGATTGAGGTGCTTTTCACACAAGGTATCGAAATCGTGGCGGCTGGCGGTGGAATCCAGCACGTAGGATTCGAGCATGGTGTCGTGAGCGATACCCCACAATTCGATGCCATGGTTGAGCAATACGCTGCGGTCGTATTTGAGATTCTGCCCAATCTTGCGCAGGCTAGGATTTTCTAACAGCGGTTTGAGTTGGGCAAACACGGCGTCACGGTCGAGTTGCGCTGGTGCACCGAGATAATCGTGTGCCAATGGCAAATAAGCCGCTTCGCCGGGTTGGATGGCAAACGATACCCCCACGATTTCCGCCTCCATATAGTTGAGACTAGTGGTTTCGGTATCGAAAGCGAATTCGCCAGCGGCTTGCAGACGGGTTAGCCAAGTGTTGAGGTCAGGTTGGGTAAGGATAGAAGAATACCCCCCATCCCCAGCCCTTCCCCCGCAAGGGGGGCAGGGAGCGAAGAGGTCACCGGTCGTACCCTCTTGTTCCTTCCCCCCCTGCGGGGGAAGGTTAGGATGGGGGGGTTCTTTCCCCAGTGCCGCCAACCGCGTCCGAAACCCATAGCGCTCATACAACACCCGCAACCTATCCACATCCTGCGGGTTAAACGCCAGCGTTTCTGGTTGCAAATCCAGTTCTACATCGCATTTGATCGTCACCAGCTCATACGACAGCGGCAGGTGCGCCAACGCTTCGCGCAGGTTTTCGCCGATCTTGCCCTTGAATTCGTTAGCACGCGCGATGATGTTTTCCAGTGAACCGTATTCTTCCAGCCATTTCACCGCCGTTTTCGGGCCGACTTTGGCAACACCGGGAACGTTATCCACCGAGTCACCAATCAAGGCGAGGTAGTCACGAATGCGTTCCGGTGCAACCCCAAACTTTTCAACAACCCCCGCAGGGTCAGCATAATGCCCGCTCATGGTGTTGATGAGATGGACACGTTCATCCACCAGTTGCGCCATGTCCTTGTCGCCAGTGGAAATAATGACCTTACCCGTGTATTCCTTCGCTAATGTACCGATAACATCATCAGCTTCCACATCAGGAATAATCAGCAACGGGTAGCCTTGAGCACGGATAATGTCCAGCAACGGTTCGATTTGGCAGCGCAAATCCTCCGGCATCGGTGGGCGGTTAGCTTTGTATTGCGGGTACAGGTCATCGCGAAACGTTTTGCCGGGTGCGTCGAAAATCACTGCCATGTGTTCCGGGTCGTAATCCTTGCGCAACTTATCAAGCATATTGAGCACACCGTGCATGGCTCCGGTGGGTTCGCCGTGCGCATTGGTCAACGGCGGCAGGGCGTGGAACGCACGAAACAGATAGGAAGAACCATCAACGAGGACAAGAGGCTTGCTGCTATGGGTAGTCATAAGGGCTGGCTTACGGCGTTAAAACCTTGAGTATAGCGGTTTCTCGCCGCCGCCCCTATGCCCTCAGCGCATATTACGCAAATGGATTAGCCACTTCATCACTCGTTTTAAGGCTAATTTTTTCCGGCAAAACACCGCTGGCTTGTTCAGTGCTCAATATTTGCACCACAGCATCCAGCATGTCTTTGAGTTTGAGGGCAAACGCTAAACCGGCGGCATCGTGCGTAATATCCAAACTACCGTGCAAGGACACGCGATCCAAACGGTTTTCAATGGTTAAATCCTGCAATAAGCGGGTTTCGGCTTCATTTTTGAAAAAATCCATCGGGCTATGCTCAAGGTTGCGGTAAAGGCATTACGTTAGCTTTGCTGAAAGCGTCGATGCCAGGGAAAGGGTCAATGCCTGCCGTTTGCGTCAACTCAGCAATGCTCATCATTTTGTAGTTCCTGTTAGCATCGTTTGCAACCCAATACGCCCCACTTTCCCCCGTATTGGCGTCGTAAATCGCTTTGAAGTAACTGGTTGGCACTAACACCCGATTATTGATGCGTTGCAACGAGGCTCCCGCAAAAATGGCACCAGAAACCACATACAACTCACCGCGCTGCTTGGCTAAATCGCGGGTGCGTGACTCAATGCTTGACCACAACCCCCGGTTATTCGATGGATTTTGCGGGGTCATATTCGCGAGGGAAAAACTTTCACGCATCGCCTCTACCGTCGGCATATCACCGGCTGGAACCAAATGCCCACGATCAAAACCAGAGCCTGCGTAATCAGCCAGTTCAGCACGCTCATCCACCGTTAGACGCGGCTCAGCGTAGAAATTGTCAGTCCGGTCAATATCCATCAGCAGCTCGGCATACGTCATGTGCTCACTCGCCCATAACGGGGTGCGTGTCACCCCCGAATGCAGCACCGCAAATTCCGTAAAGCACAACGCCTGCGTTTTAGCCGCCAGTTTAGAATTCACCAATTGCGGCATATCGCCGTTAGCGTGATGCTGCGGGCAAGCACTGATAACGCCAGCGGTGTTCGTCGTAGCACCGGTGTTCGTCGCACCAGAACCCGATGAGGCGGTATTATTGGATGCACAAGCCGTTAAGCTCAATAAGGTAAATAGTGTGATTAACACACGGTTAGACATCGTATTCATCAGCAAGCCCTAGCGTTATTTTCGACAAATTGTAAGTCTAACTGACAACTCACCAAGGTGTCCCCGGTGTTAAGCAGCTTCCGCTAAAAACTTTTTCGGGTTCTGGTTAGCAATTTGCCAAAACAAGGTTTCGCCCAACGCAGCTCGCAGGTCGATTGACAAACGCCGTTCAGGGTAACGTTCATTGCTGGTCATGTAAAAATCGGAACCAAACAACACTTGAGTTCGCACTCGCTCGTCTTCCAGCAGCACCTTCAACAAGGTAATGTTTTCTTGGAAATTAAACACCGTATAGGAAACGTCTGCGTACAAGTTAGGGTAATTGCCGCTGCGCATCATATCGAGGATTTTTTCCAGCCAAGTCGGGTTATCAATCGACCGGTCGCGGGTCAAATAACGCTGCCATTCTGAAATGCCGCCAAAATGCGAGAGGCATATTTTGAGATCAGGAAACTTTTTCATAACCGCAGCGTAATGTTTAGGGTCTGCTAAGCCCTGCGCCTCTTCAAACGGCAAGTGTTTGGTATTCACTGACCCCGGCGAACAATGCGCTATCAACGGCAGCTTATGCTTAACCATGTAAGGATAGATGTCATGCATCAACACAGGATCACAAGGGTAATACCCCAACGGGGGGTAGATTTTAACACCACGAAACTGCTGTTCCTCCACCAACACAGCCAAACGCTCCAAAGCAGCAGGGCGACGCGGATCAATATGCGCAAAAGGAATAATAATATTTTTATATTCCTCACGATTGGCTAAGCACACCAACTCTTGATGTTGCTTATCAATGTCTTCCATGACCTTGCCTGCTGCCATGTAAGCCATGTCCATCGGCAACACGACAAAGCGTGTCCCTTTCGGGTAATAATTCATTAACACTTTGAGGTTGTCTTCCTGACCCTTTTTATAAGCAAAACTGACAAAGTTAGCACAACGCTGAAACCTGTCGTTTGATGTCCAGGGTACAATTTTTTGCATGACCGTGTTTAATACCCCCCGTATCACCTTATTGCGTGCCAACTTCACAATAAACAACGGGAAATAACCATCGGGTATGTGCTTGTGGGTAAAAATATGCGTGTGGCAATTATAAATCACCGGCTCGATTAGATTACTGCTTGACATAAATTCACCCCTCATCCGCGCTAGAGGTACTTTCCATTGTTTTATCCTTTTGTTCTAAGTAGGGCATCTCATCCTGAGACGATGGCTTGTGCTGTTCTTTGGATTTGCTATCACCCTCCGGTTTCGTATTACCATTTTCCTCTTCAGCTTTTCTTAGCAGACTTGGCACGAAACGCTCACTAAAGCCACTCAACATCGAGATAAATGCCACAATCCAAAAGTATTTGTTATTTAAAGACGTTACTGACTCAGTATTTAAAAAACCCAGAATAATATCCGATTTTAACGCCGCATAACTCACCACTGCTGCAAATGCACCTGTTAATATCCTCACGACTGCATCGACCCAATACACTACCCTACCGGCTGAAGGGTCAACTTCTATGCTTCCTAAACGCTCTAAAATAGAAAATTGCGAGCCGATTACTCCAAAGATGATCGCTGTTGCTATTAGAAACAGTTCATTATGTAGAATCTCGTCATATTTAATGCCACCAAGATCTATTGCTTTTAGAAAATTAAATAGAGTGATCGCATAAATCACAAACAACAAAAATGAACATGCTATACTAGCTTGTACCCACCAAAATCTTGCTTTCTCTCTGGCTCGCGCATTAATAAAGCGCTTTGCCGATTTGGCTACTTTAGCAGCATCTTCGACTTTATGCATTGTCGCTAAGGAAATCGCATGAGCCAACATTTTCCCCCATGCCATCAAATGTTTTTTACTCAAATAGTCAATGGGTAAGGCGGCAATATGTTCAATTTCCATCATACAAGCATAAGCATTTACCCGGTCTTTTACATCCGCATGAAACTCCCATCGCAAATTCAGGCTATCATCAAAATACACAATGTAACGTTCTTTGTTTTGACGAATCACTGTTTTATCCTTTAATGTTTTTAATAAAAAACAAAATTCCCTGTCTTCTTTGCGTGTCGAAATACCTTGACAATCGTCATGCTCATAGGTTAGGCGCTGCATAGCACCCGAATAAACATTTGCCTGATGGCATTCGGCTTGCAAAGTAACCACCTGATTATTAGACGGATGTTTAACGCCTATTAACTTCTCTGCTTTTGCGCTACGTGTTGACATCACTTACCCCCTGTTTATGTTTAATCGCCTTAATGATTTATTAACGTTTTGCGGGCAATACCTTTTTAATACGCTCACAATTTCTCACATCAACGTGCAACCAACTAACCTCCATTTCGATCGCATTGATCCATTTAAAATCCGAGTCACTACACTTTGCCAAAATATCTTTGCGAACCTCTTCAGCGGTCGTGTGTTTAAATAAACAATCTGCCGCACGCCCAAATGTGTGTTGGCTATACAGTTTATAATCTGGGCTTTCTTTAGTACGTAAACCGCTCCATTTTCGCTGCCCGCCCCAATGGTAATTATTAACGGTTATTGGCCCATAGTGTTCACGTAACTGATCCAATGTTTCCAATAAACGTTCATCCAATAATTCCCAAGCCGCCTCACCTTTTTCTTTTAACACGGCGGGAGGAACCAACTCATGAATTTTAAAATATTTGCATTTGTACATAGCACGATCACTCCTGATATTGTTTACTATTGGACGTCAGCCAATTCTTTGACGGGTACAAGAAACGTTCCATCACAATAACCCTCGGCTTTGCCATCGTGGTTAGTATCGACCAACACCCATGACGAATTATCGACCTTAGCCATCACCCTAACAATCATGCCTCTGGCTAATTTGCCAATAGGTTCATGGTGCGTATCCGGTGATTTACGCAAATTCAAGGCAGTACGTTGGGTTGTTACGCGGTAGTCTTTGCCAACTTGCATTGCTACCGGTGACTGCGTAATCCGTGCCTGTTTAAGCACTTACCAATACTGCTGCGCATAAGTTTTAATCTCCTCAGCTTTATCAAGGCGATTCACAATGCGACGGGCATTGATCCAATCCTCCTCTGTCTCATTGATATAATCACTCAGCGCTTTACCGGTAAAGCGCCCTTCAATCATGCCGTGAAACAGGATAGTGCTTGCTACCTCTGGCTGTAAGGCGTTGTCAGGGTCATTCAACAAATCAAGGTTTAAACGCTTTGCCCAATACGCATAATTACTCCTGCCGGTTAGTTGCACAAATCCGCGCCCATGAAACTTAACGCCGTCTCCAGGATAAATATTGCCTAACTCTTTCGCTGTTTCCGGGTTATGCCCTTGAATATCATACTTATCAAAAAAGTATTGGTCAGCACCATCCTCATGAATAGGCTGCATTGATTTTCTGACTTCATGGTGTACAGTACCTAACACATAAGCTAACCAACGCAAATCTTGCTTAGAAAAATGTTGCTCCCAATAACCCAACAAAGTGTTTAGCCCTTGCCGTTGCGTATCACTAAGACGATTTTTAAATAATGCACTACCAATCTGTGCAAAAAAGGTTTCTTTTTGAATTTTCATAGCCTCACCCTCATGAATTAATTAAACATTGCATTAACACAAAACGCTTTAAATCATTAACCATTTAAAAGTTATGTGAAATACCTAACTGAAATA
Organism: Thiothrix caldifontis; assembly: GCF_900107695.1. Lineage (GTDB taxonomy): Bacteria > Pseudomonadota > Gammaproteobacteria > Thiotrichales > Thiotrichaceae > Thiothrix > Thiothrix caldifontis. Next base: position 127,595 of record NZ_FNQP01000005.1, read on the forward strand.
ACTGCCCCGCTTGTCTATCAAAAGGCAATTTGCCTTCACTGTAAGCAAGGTACAGTTTGTTTTTCAACCCCAGATGTAAGGTTGTCAGCTCATATTGATCTAATCGATTAGCTTTAATAATATCCGGCGCATCTAACTCATAAAAAATCCGATAATTAAATTCAACCGTGTCAATCAGTGGATTCTTTAATGGGTATAGGTAAAGCACTTCGGCATCCACCCTATCATAATCCGCTAACGTTGCTTCACCCAACAAGGCTTCACGTTCAACATCGCTATCAACCGCAATGGTTCCATAATTGACATCGACACCCAAAAAATCATGCGATGCCAATAAACTGCTTTTACCATAGGTAGCCCCTAAACCATAACGCCATTGTTTACTATCAAACCCCTGATCCATTTCATACTTTACAAAAGCCCCACTTTTTAGCGTACCCTTATCCGTACTGTGGAGTAGTTGCGCATCTAAACCGAAAGTTTGAAAATCCTTGGGATTTTTTTCTTTATCTGTGGCTAAAGTACCGCGCATATCATAACTTAATACCACATTCCGTATTGATCCATCTGCCGCTAATAAATCAAAGCCTTCATTGTCAGACAATGCCTTAGATAACAAATTACCCTTAAATTGATACTCCAGACCTAAAACTGTTTCACCCGCATTACCTGTATCCATAACAACTGGGTTGAGATTTGCTACTTTAGGTGACAGATCAGCAGCATTTGCTTGGACATTCATCAGAACACCGCCAGATAATAAAGCAAATAACACGCCTAATTTAGTATTCATTGCGATACACCTCAGTGCTCGTCTGGAAATTTAATTTGTTCATCAACCACAGCCGCTAGATCCACAAGCGTTTTATCGCCATTCGCGAATACCTGTGCAATGGCCTGAATCACCTCAGCAGATGAACCCGCAGAATGCTGTCGCCTCACCGTAAAAATACTGATTAAGTGTTTTACAAACTTTCTAGCAATTTCCAAGGACAAAACGGCTAATAAACTGGAGTTGTTGGTGGTGCTGGGAAAATAACGCAGCTCTTTCATCGCTAATGTTGCTGCTTTATCAAAAGGCACATCTAACTGCTCAAATTGATCCAAAAACTTATCGCTTTCTAACACCGTATAGGTGGCAACACACGCTTGATTCTCACGCCATGCATTGACGGGTGTAGGGCTTGGCATCACAGCCTCCTATTGCCAGAGTGGCAATTCACTGGGGGTTTAATCTTGCCTACAGTTATACCAAAATTATTTTTATTAGCTATAGACAACAAATCATAGACGAAATTTATAGTATTTTTAATAAATGTATCAGCGTAATGCAATACCTACGTGAAATTTCATGCCTTGAACCGGCATTTTGACAAATCCACACGTGAAACCACTTTTTTCACATTCCCTGTGCACAAACCCCAGCCCCAACCCATGCCCATTCACCTTAAAACTCTGCCCATTCCCTCGCATCAGCGCCTCAATTTGCTCCGCCATCATCCCCACGCCATTATCTTCCACCGCAATAACTATCTGATTATCCAAAACTTCAGCCGTAACCCTAATCTCACCCCCCAACTGTTCCCCGAACCGCGCCTCCACCGCCTCCAACGCATTCTTCACTAAGTTATGAATAATCAGATAAGTCGCCCCGGTGCGTTCCTCAAAACGGTACTGTGCCGCATCTGCGGGGAACACCACCGACAACGCCACTTGCGGGTGGGATTGCCCATGCCCTATTAATAAACGCACATCCTCTTGCAGTTCTGCCAGCGAAAGCGTGCGGGTGGTCGTGTGCTTATTGCCTATCCCATCCAATATCAAATGGGTTACTTGAGTCATATAGCCCAAGGCTTTTTCCAAGCGGTCTATGTCTTTAGGCATAGCCACCGGGGAATAGCGCAGGTTATCCACCGACATCTTGGCGATGCCGATCAGGTTATTAATTTCATGGGTAACAACGCGGACAGAATGCCCAACGGCAGCATCACGCTGCAAACAATGCGCTTCGCGTTCAATCACGGTGCAGTGCAATTGCGCCGCAAACAATTCCTGCAATTCAGCGTGTAAAGCGTGCCCGAATCTGAAAAATAATGCCGCCAGCCCCACATAGCCCAGCAACCAATACCACCAAGGAATAGCGCTACAAAAAACCCCACCCAGCACAAACACTACCGTCGTCAGGATCAGCGGCAAAATTACTTGCACCAGTAAACGGTAATAATGCCGCCGTAAATAAGCGTCCCACGCCTCATCCTGAATCGGTGGTTGTGCCTGCATGAATCCTCACTGGGTCAAGTTACAACACGCCCAACCGTGTCGCGGCCTGCACCGCTTCCGTCCGATTACGCGCATGGAGGGTGCGCAAAATCGCACTCACATGCAGTTTCACTGTGCCATCCGAACAATTCAGCTCTCTGGCGATGGATTTATTGGGTAAACCTCGCGCCATCAAACGGATGACATCGCGCTGACGCGGCGTCAAACCACTATTATCGACAGGAGGTAGCAAATTCGGGGGAGGTGGGTCTTTCGTTTCCGCACGTTGGCGCACCTCGGCTAACATCGACGGTGAAATATAAATTTCCCCCGCCAAAATTAAATGCAACGCATTTTTGACATCGCCCACGCCCGCTGACTTGGCAATATAACCCCGCGCACCCTTGGCAAGTGCTTGATTCATCATCTCTGAATTGTCCGAGCCTGACATAATCACAATCGGCGTATCCGTCGTAACGTTGGCGTGTAACGTTTCCAAGCCCGCCACACCGCTTTGCCCCGGTAACAAAACATCCAACATAATCAAATCAAACGGTGCATATTGACGCACTACACCTTCGGCCTCTTCCACCGAGCCGACTTCAAATACCGCAGCACTGGGGTAAAAGCGCTCGAGCAAACTGCCTAACGCTTCACGAAATAACGGGTGATCATCCACAATCAAAATACGCATGATTAAGCCCCTTGATACTTCACATAACACTACACTTAAAAAGTATGCCTAATTCTATAGGTATATAGGAATAAAATTCGACAACGGATATAACCATGAACAAATTTTTTAATGACTATTTGACTTAACGCAGTATTTTTAGACATTTGTAATGGGGCGTGGCACTGTACACATGGATGATCTACAATCTGTAAGTCCAACTTACAATCTGTAAGAATGCTGCCGAGGCAAATCATGATTCCCCGTACTTTGACCGCTGTATTACGCCAACGCGCCGCCAGCAACCCCGTTGTTACTCTGCTGGGGCCGCGCCAATCCGGTAAAACCACGCTGTGTAAAGCCACCTTCAGCGACAAAGCCTACGTCTCGCTCGAACCACTCGATACCCGCGATTATGCCAAAGCTGACCCGCGTGGTTTTCTGGATCAATTCGGCGACCACGGGGTGGTGTTAGACGAAATTCAGAATGCACCGGAATTGCTGCACTACATCCAAGATCGGGTGGATAACAACGGCAACATGGGGCAATACATCCTGACCGGTTCGCAAAATCTGGTCATTTCCGCTAAAGTGTCACAATCCTTGGCGGGTCGCACCGCGATTCTCACCCTCTTGCCGCTCAGTTACACCGAAATCAGCCAAGCCGCGACACCTCCTGCCAACGTCTGGGAAGCGGTTTGGAAAGGTGGCTACCCGCGTCTCTATAATCAAGCGGTTGCACCAGAGGAATGGCTGGCAGACTACATCCTCACCTATTTGCAACGCGATGTACGCCAATTGGTAAACGTCGGAAATCTCGACCAATTTTCCCGTTTCCTGCAATTATCCGCCGCGCACACGGCGCAGGAAGTGAATTACACCACGCTCGGCAATGATGTGGGGTTGTCGCACAACACCATCCGCACCTGGTCATCGGTCTTACAGGAAAGTTTCCTCACCGCAACGCTCACGCCTTGGCTTGGCAATATCCGCAAACGGCTGGTTAAAACCCCCAAACAGCATTTTCTTGACACGGGCGTGGTGTGTTCCCTGTTGGGCATCAGCAATCCCGAACAATTACGGCTACACCCGTTACGTGGAGCTATTTTCGAGTCGTGGGTGGTTGCCGAATTGCACAAGCATTACCTCAACCAAGGGAAAAAACCGGGGCTGTACCATTACCGTGAAAACAGCGGCTTAGAATTCGACATGCTGATGGAAACACCGGAAGGGTTGACTCCCATAGAAATCAAATCGGCGCAAACCATCAACAGTGAATTTTTCAAGAATTTCACCCAAGCTGCCAGCCGCGAAGAGCTGGCAACCCAACTGAACGTCAGTCAGGGAAAAATCGTATACGCGGGCGATACACCGCAAACCCGTCACGGCGTGCGGGTAATACCGTGGGGACAACTGTCCGGTATTTAACCTACGATGGTATTGCGCAACACGCCCACGCCTTCCACTTCACATTCCACCACGTCCCCCGGCAATAAATATTCCGGCGGTTCACGCACAAAACCCACACCACTTGGTGTACCCGTGGCAATCACATCGCCCGCTTCCAGCGTCATCCCACGTGATAACCATTCAATAATGCTCGCCACATCAACAATCATATGGCGCGTATTCGATGCCTGTTTCGTTACGCCATTCACTCGACACGCAATCGCCAGCGCTTGTGGATCAGCAATCTCATCCGCCGTCACAATCCAGGGGCCCATCGGGCAACCGCCGTCAATGCTTTTGCCCAGAAAATATTGCTTGTGATTCAACTGAATATCCCGCGCACTCAAGTCATTGATCACGGTGTAACCAAACACATGCGCCAAGGCATTCTCACGCGCAATCTTTTTGCCGCCTTTGCCCAACACCACGCCCAATTCCGCCTCCCAATCCAATTGTGAACAAGTCTCCGGGTCAAACGGCACGGTAGCTTCATGCCCAATCACGCTGGTCGGGCATTTGGTAAACACAATCGGGTATTGCGGCGCTTTGCCGGTGCGCCCGATTTGGTTCGCGGTTTCTTGCGCATGTTCCAGATAATTCAGCCCCAAGCACATCACGTTTTTGCGCGGACGCGGGATCGGTGCCAGCAAGGTCACGTCCGCCAATGGCACACGCATTGCGGCCGTTAAGGTGTTACGCACGGCCTGCAAGTCGATGTCGCTATCAATCAGCGCCAACATATCGCGCCACGCGGGTTGATCAAACGCCGCATCCAACGCCGGAAGCAGCACCGTATCGCCTGCTGCTATGCACACATACGTTTGTTGTTGATACACACACGTTCCCAGTTTCATCCCAACACTCCTAAGCCTTGCATACCGTCAACCATTAACTTACAGCCAGTGAGGAACAAAAACACATACGCGACTTGGAAAAACTGTTTTTCCGGCACACGGTGATGCAGTTTGTAGCCCAACCAAATCCCGAATGCCGCAATCGGCAACAACAGCACCGACGCCCCCATGTTGGTGCTGTTGAATTGCCCCAACGCCGCATAAGGAATCAACTTCACGTAATTCACACTGGTAAAAAACAGCACCGTAGTCGCCTGATACACCGTCTTATCCAGCTTTTGTGGTAATAAATAAATATTCACCGGCGGGCCGCCCGCGTGCGCCACAAAACTGGTGAACCCCGCAATACTGCCCCAAAACAACCCCGCCTTTGCCCCCGGTTTACCCATTGCCAAATGCTGGAAGGGTTTGAACCAATAATTCAACGCAAACCCGACCGCAATCAGCCCCACCAACAACCGCACATCGCTGGCACGAAAATACGTAAACGTGAGCGCTCCAATCACAATCCCCAGAATCGCAGCAGGCAATAATTGCTGAAGGTGCGCCCATGACCAGCGTTGCCAAAAGGCTTTCAGCGCCATCAAATCCATTACGCACAAAATCGGCAGCAAAATCGCCGCTGCTTGCGCCGGGGGCATGGTCAGCGCCATTAACGGCACACCCAATACCCCCAAACCGCCGCCCATGCCACCTTTGGAAATGCCGACGATAAGCAGTGCCAACACCGCCATGGTTAGCGTTAACGGGTCAGATAATACGTTCATTCAGCTAATACACTTCACTTAACGGCACGGCTGGTAATGACCATTCGGCCAGCACGGGGCAGACAACGATTCACCCAAGTTAGCGGCCTGCAAGCGTCCGCGCACCTCCAACAAACGGCTGACCAATCCCTCTTCCACGGCAGCGTAAGCATCGGAATCGACTTGGCGTTTCACCACAATCCCCAACAATTCGGTGATCGCATTGCCCACCGAATTCTGCGAAATCGTTACCACCAAGCGCCCTTTATCGTCACGGAACAGGATTTGCTTGTACGCCGGTCGCCAGCGAATATCGTTGGCAAATTGCGGGTCTTGAATCACTTTTTCGCGCAAATCGCGTGCGACCCGTACAAAACGCTGATTACCCAGCAACACATCATCAATCTGGTTCGGGAAATTGGCATTATCCGGCACTCGCGCCTCACCCGTGGCAACCATCGAGAAAAAGGTGCGGTAGAAATCCAAAAAGCCGCGCAACACTTGCTCGTATTCGTACCAGAAATATTGGTCTTTCAGGCGTTCTGCGCCGCCCACCACTTCCCAACACGGCAAGCCTTGCGGGTAGCCAGTCAAGCGCAAGGAGGCTTCTTCGGTTGGCAATAGCTTGAGAATTTGCAGATCCAACACTTCCAGAAACTTGCGGTAAGCCTCACTCAATTGCCTTAAAAACAAGGTGTTATGCCCACTGTCGGTGAGGTTGGGGTTATTGGCATCGGCTTCCTTGGCCTCGCGCAATTCTGCCATCGGAAACACCATAAAATGGTTGTGAATCATGCGGATACTGGGAACACCCGGTTTGTTCAACGGCCAGGTCGAATCCAAGCTGGCTTCCCCGCATAAAATCAGGTGTTCGGCAGGGTCGGGGTATTTTTCAAACATGTAATCGCAGATGATTTGTGTCATCTTCGACCAGACTTTCTTTTCCTGACGTTTCATTTGATCGCGGCGCACCGGGCGACCCAGCGGGTCAAGAATGCGGCGCGAACAATCCAGAATAATCGAGGTGTCGAATTCGACGCTATGCCCCACCAGCTTGCGGTAGAGCAGCAAATCTTCCGGGGTGCGGAACAAGCCGTTTTCTTCGGCAAGGTTTTTCAGGTTGGCGGGGCTGTTGAAAAATTCCACCTGCGTCATGCCTTGCGGCACTTTCAGGGACATTTGCGGGCAAGGGGTAGCGATTTCACGGGGTGCTGTTTTCATGGGTGCTGCATCACTTTAGTTATGGGAAAACTCCCGTGTGTTTTTACCCCGATCGGAACAGGTATACAAGCAGCAAGACGAACAAAGCCAGCAGTAACCAGCCGCCGAACTCTTCCCAGAGCATGTTTACCAAACTGGGCTTGGGAGCAGCGGAGGCTTTTTTCTGTTCCGGTTTGGTGTTAATCGCTTTCAGCACCTCCTCTTTCACTTGCTGGTGCAAGTCTTCGTGCATCCCCGGAATAGGTTTGGCATCCACCAAGGTTGTGACCATGTGTTCTTTGATTCCGGCTTTGAGACCGGCTTTCATGCCGTCTTCGTGACCTTTCTTCACACCGTCGCCCATGCCTGCCTGATAACCCTCAAGGCGTCCACGGTTTAAACCTGCACGATACGCAAATCCTGCCACCAGCACCAAGATTAGGCCAAAAAAAACCCACAGCATCACAACACTCAATTCCTCTGATTCGTATGACAATGGTAACAAAATCCCTAACGACACCAGCTTTTTTGCTTCCCCCAGCCATTTACCTGAAAATCATGTCATTATTATGACTAGCAGGTAGTAGCTTAGATGAAAACATGGGTATGTGTCGTGTGCGGCTGGATTTACGAAGAAGCCAAGGGTTTGCCAGAAGAAGGTATCGTGCCGGGTACACCTTGGGAAGCGATTCCCGACGATTGGCGCTGCCCGGAGTGCGGGGTGAGTAAGGATGATTTTGAGATGATGGAAATCTAATTATGTTGTATCGTTGTTGGAGTTAATGCCCATTTTGGGTAAGAGAGGTCGACAATGGCAATGATTCAAAGCTCATTACTTAATCAAAGATTCATCTTCTCAAAAATCGCGTTTTTTGAGAAGATGCGGAACGATATACACCAAAAAGGTGTGTTTTTGAGAAGATGAGAGAAAAACATGCAACTTGCCACGTTAACAGACTTGTTACCGCAACTGGAAACACCCGCTATCCTCAAAGCATTGGTGACAGCACACCGCCACCTTGCTGAACTCAAAGGGATCGCCAAAACCATTCCCAATCAAGCCATTTTACTCTCCACGCTGGGTTTGCAGGAGGCACAAGACAGTTCCGCGATTGAAAATATCATTACCACACAAGACGCGCTCTTCAAGTACCGTTTACAAGTCGATGTGGTGGATGTGGCAGCCAAAGAAGTGTCTGCGTATGCCGATGGTTTGACAGTTGGCTTTCAGTTGGTGCAAGAACACGGTTTATTGACGCTGAATACCATTCTCGCTATTCAAGAAACTTTGGAACAGAATCGGGCAGGTTTACGTAAAGTGCCGGGGACGGTGCTGCGTAATGAGCACACGGGTGAGGTTGTGTTTGCACCGCCTTCCCCTGAGACATTACCCGCCTTAATGAGTGCCTTGGAGCAATTGCTACATGACGAACAGGTGGAACTCGACCCGCTGATTAAAATGGCAATCATCCACCACCAATTTGAAACCATCCACCCCTTCTATGATGGCAATGGCAGAACGGGGCGCATCATCAACATCCTGTACCTGGTGAAGGAAGGCTTATTGGATTCGCCGGTATTGTACTTGAGTCGCTATATCAACCACACCAAAGTGGATTATTACCGCCTGCTGCAACAGGTGCGTGATACGGGAGAGTGGCAGGAATGGGTGATCTACATGCTGCACGGTGTTGCTTCGACGGCAAAACACACCATTACCCTGATTGAAGGCATCCGTACTTTACTGCAACAACAGAAGCATCACATCCGCAGCCACCACCGTTTTTACAGCCAAGATTTAATCAACAATATTTTCCGCCACCCTTACACCAAAGTGCAGTTTCTGGAAGACGACCTCAAGGTTTCTCGCGCTACCGCCACCCGTTATCTGGATACCTTAGCGGTGGATGGCGTGCTGGAAAAGCACAAGTTGGGGCGTGAGAATTACTACCTGAATAAAGCATTGGTTGACTTGCTGTTCAATATTCCCAAGATCGCAACGGCATAGCTGGGATTTCTTGATCGTGTTTTGCGATTAGCCCACCAACCCCCGATACCGCTCAAACAACCACGTCAGCCGCTCCATATCACTGCCAAACTTTTCCTTGCGGTAACACTGATCCACCGCTTTATCCAATGCGGTATGGGCTTTGCGCAAATCCGGCGGCATGGAAGTCGGGTCGTACATATCCGCTAAGGTTGAGGTCGGGTAATTCTTCCGCGCATCCAGCACGGCTTGCGCGGCGGCTTCCACCTTTTTGCGCTGCTTATCGTCAGCATCAGGCCACGGAAAATTGTTGTAAACCAGCTTGGCAGAATAGCGGTAATCACTTTTCAGCCGCCCACAAACGGTACGCATCCACGCCATGTGAATCTTCGACTCCAACACCCCGAATTCGTACAAACTCGCATCGGGAATCATCAAATTGAGATTGGTGGAAATGGTATTGCTGTCAAAAAACCCCATCGGCACATACTCGCGCCGTTCGGATGAAACACTCGGAACAAGAATATAGGTTTTCGGTAAACGGGTATCCCGAAATTCAGTCGGACGTTCCGCATGTACTCGTGTTGAAGCGGCGACACTTGCCAGTCGGAATTTTTTCACTTGCTCAATACGTTTCAACACCTCTGGCATAGCTCGCAATTCGTTGGGTGCAATCCCAACCAGCCACAAACACCAACGCTCTTTTCCGTTGATAAATTCATCTGCTCCCAGACAAAGTTTCAACCACTTTTCCGCATTCGGCTCTTTCTCCAATAATTCAGCTTTTTCTGTGGAAGACAGCAGTAAAGCACCACCATCCAGTGGCATATTACCAAACCACATCGGTGATACATTACCCAATGGCTGATTACGACTATCCAGAACCACATCCGGGGCGTCGATCAAGTAAGGGTTAATATTGCTGGCAGCGATTTCGACAGGTTCACCCTTGATAGCCGGATAGTCGAAGATGCGTTTGCCATCGGTGTCAAAGGCAGCAAAACCAACGATAACAACATGAACTGCGGCTTTGCCGCGTGCTTCAGAATCCCACGAAAAAGTACGGTGCGCAAAATGGAGGTGGATACCAATATCTAGCAACGGTTGCCACAATGGTGCGACCTGTTCACCCTGCGTGATGGAGTTCGTGGAAACAAACGCCACACTGATACGGGTTTTCTGAATAAAATCAGCCGTTTTCTTGAACCAGCACGCCACATAATCCAATTGCTTGGCGTTTTGTACTTTTCCAAATAGCGTGGCAAGTTCCTGCTTTTGCGCATCCGACTGCATTTTTGAGCCACGGAAGGGCGGGTTGCCGATGATGTGATTCAGGTTGGCAGGCTTAACAACCGCCGCCCAATCGAGTTGCAGCGAATTACCAATCACAATATGCGCGGAGGATTTCAACGGCAGCAAATCCGGTTCGCGCCCAAACTGACGGGCAAATTCGCGGTTCATCTGATGCTGCGTCAGCCACATCGCCACTTCCGCAATCCGCACCGGCCATTCCTCAATTTCAATGCCGTGGAAATGTTCCAGCTTAATCGTCGGCTCGACCGTAATCTCCAACCCCCGATGCGCGTCACCGTGCTGCGCCTGCAACACCGCCAATTCCAAACGCCGCAATTCTCGGTAAGTAATGATCAGAAAGTTACCGCACCCACACGCCGGATCAAGGAACTGCAACGCCGTCAAACGCTGCTGAAACGCCGCCAATTTCTTGCGCTTGTCACGATTGCCACCCTGTTGAATCGCGCTGAATTCCGCCCACAACGCATCCAAAAACAACGGCTTAATCAAGCGCAAAATGTGCGTTTCGCTGGTGTAATGTGCGCCCAATTCGCGCCGCGCCGCCTTATCCATCACCGACTGAAACAGCGAACCAAAAATCGCAGGCGAAATACTGCCCCAATCAAAATGCGAACAATCCAGCAAAGCCTCGCGCATATCCGCATCAAACGACGGCAAATCCAATATTTCACGGAACAAGTGACCATTCACATAAGGGAAATCGTTCAACTCTGCCAGCAAATGCTTGCCCCGCGCATTCACCGGCTTATCCAAGGTTTGAAACAGCTTGTTTAGGCGCGAATCAGTGTCAGAACCGTCTGGCGCAGTAAAATGTTCGAGGTAGTTGTAGAACTGGTGGCGGGAAAAAATCCCCGTATCTTCCGCAAACAAACAGAACAAAATACGCACCAAAAATACTTCCAGCTCATGCCCCGCACAACCCGCATCCTGTAGCGCGTCATGCAGCTTGCCCAAGCGTTCCGCCGCCTTAATATTCAGCGCGTATTCCTGAATGCTTTCCCCGTGATTGTCCAACCCCGCCATAAAATCGAAAAACTCAATTTTGTCGGGCAAGTCGTCAATGGCAATGTCATGCTCCAAACGCCGATCAAGGTCATACAATTTGAAGCGGGCAAAATCCGACAACAGCACGTAACGCGGGCGGTCACGCTGGTCTTTTATCTGCTGGAAATAATCGAAGGCTTGCGATTTGGCTTTATCGAGGGATTTACCGCGTGATTTGTGTTCAACCAGCAACACCCCTTTCCAAAACAGATCAATGAAACCTTTGGTGTTATCGGTGCGCTCGACGGCATGTTCAAACGCCGCAACACTCTTGCGATTGACTCCGAAAATGGCAAAAAACGCATCCCAAAAGGACTTCGCTTCGGCTTCCTCCCGCGTTTCATTGCCCCATTCTTTGACGAACGCCAGCGCGTTGCCACGGATAGTCTTGCGGTTGGAAAGTGCTGCCATAAAAATAAGCCCAGAATCGAAAGCAAGGATCATAGCGCAGAACCGAGTTTTGCTGATAGCAGTCTGAAACTTTTGCCAATTATGCTAAACTGAGCGGCATTTTTTGAGATTAACGACGAGAGTTCGACATGGCCGGTCATAGCAAATGGGCAAACATCAAACACCAAAAAGCCGCTGTTGATAAAAAGCGCGGTAAAATTTGGACGAAAATCATCCGTGAAATCACCGTTGCGGCGCGTGAAGGCAAAACGTCCGACCCCAACGCTTACCCACGCTTGCGTTTAGCCGTGGACAAAGGCTTAGCGGCGAACATGACCAAAGACACCATCGAAAAAGCCTGCAAACGCGGCGCGGGTGAAACCAACACGGAAAATTATTCCGAAGTGCGCTACGAAGGCTACGGCCCCGGCGGGATTGCGGTGATCGTCGAAACCATGACCGATAACGTCAACCGTACCGTGGGCGAAGTGCGCCACGCCCTCACCAAACACGGCGGCAACCTCGGCACGAATGGCTCGGTCGCGTTCCAGTTCAAGAAAATCGGTGTGATGAACTTCGCCCCCGGTTTGGATGAAGAAAAACTCATGGAAGCCGCCCTCGAAGCCGGTGCTGACGACATTCAGATGGATGATGACGGCTCGGCTGAAATCGTCACCACCCCGGAAGATTTCGCCGCTGTCAAAGCTGCGATGATTGCCGCCGGTTTCACCCCCGACCACGATGAAGTCACCATGCGGGCGGACAACCTCACGCTGGTCGAAGGCGATACCGCTGCCAAATTGCTGAAAATGATCGACATGCTCGAAGATTTGGATGACGTGCAAGAAGTCTTCACCAATGCGGATTTCAGCGATGAAGCCTTAGCGGCGCATGGTTAAGTGACCACTCGCCGTATTCTAGGCATTGACCCCGGTTCGCGCCAGACGGGAATCGGGATTATCGACACCGATGGGCGGCACACCCAACATATTTTTAGCACTTGTTTGCGCTTGGGCGATGCGGCTTTTCCTGAACGCCTTGGCACGATTTTCACCGAACTTACCCGCATTATCCGCGAATACCAACCCATTGAAATGGCGATTGAAAGTGTTTTCGTCTCCAACAATGCCGCTTCTGCACTAAAATTAGGGCAGGCACGCGGTGCGGCGATTTGTGCGGGTGTGATATCTGGCTTACCGGTGGCGGAATACAGCCCCAAAGAAGTCAAGCAAGCCACCGTCGGCAAAGGTGGGGCGGATAAAACGCAGGTGCAACACATGGTTAAACTGTTGCTGGGTTTGCAGGGGCGTTTGCAAGCGGATACCGCCGATGCCTTAGCCGTGGCGTTGTGCCATGCGCACGCGAGCCATTTGAATAATCGCCTTGCTCGACAAATTCCCCCCACCCCAACCCTCCCCCGCAAGGGGTGAGGGCGTTAGAGGTAATCACATGATTGGATTATTGCGCGGTAAATTACTCATCAAACAACCCCCCGATTTATTGCTGGATGTGAATGGCGTGGGTTATGAAGTGCAGGCTTCGATGACCACGTTCTACGATCTGCCGGAATTGCACCAGGAGGTGACGCTCTATACCCATTTTGTGGTGCGTGAAGATGCGCAATTGCTGTACGGTTTCAGTTCCCAAACCGAGCGCGAACTGTTTCGGCATTTGCTCAAAGTGAATGGGGTTGGCCCCAAAATGGCATTGGCGATTGTGTCGGGCATGAGTCCTTTGGAATTCAATCAAGTGATTCACGCGGCGGATATTGCCCGTTTGAGCCGCATTCCTGGGGTTGGCAAGAAAACGGCGGAGCGCTTGGTGATTGAGTTACGTGACCGACTGCCCAAAACAGACGTCAGCGACAGTATCCACACGCCAACCACCTCGTCTGTCCCCAGTGTTTCCGCCAGTGACGAAGCCATCAATGCACTGCTGGCATTAGGCTACAAACCGGCGCAAGCCAGCCAAATGATTGCGGCTTACGAAGACCAAGGCTTGAGTGTGGAAGACATGATTCGCCAAGCCCTGCGTGCCAGTTTGAAATGATGGTCGGCAGGCTTACTGAAAAATCCCCTTCCATAATAAGCACTTGCTAATATTAACTCCATGCAGGGATATGGCATTTCCCCTCGCTTGTCGGTAATCTCTCGTCAACCACGACAGTTAGTACACCAAAGAGAGCCGCCCCACATGAATATGGAACAATCCTTGGGTTTGGGCAAATCGCGCCCGGACTCCGATGCCGAACGCCGCCGCCTCCAGCTTTACATCAACCTGAAACTGTCCTCTACCGGGCAACCAGCCTCCCTCGCCGGGGACAACGAATTCCTGTCCATCGCCGATGACCTGCTTGCCAGTTACCGTGAAAAGAACCGTTTACTGACTGGCTACCTGTGCCCCGCCGACCAGCGTATCCAAGATTTCCTCGACAGCTATCTCGCGGATTGTGGCGCGGAAAAAGTACGCTTGCCCGGTAACAGCATTGTCCTCGACCGCTACGGTGTGGCGCGGGAACTCTCCTTACCGTCGGATGGCGATGCCTTCAAATCCGACATCGTGTCCAGCTACCGCATCAAACAAGGCATTTTGCACAACCCTGCGAATGACCGCCGCACCACCAAAGGCTCGTTCCACATTGCCGAAGGTGGCTTGCCGATTCCCGGTGATAAAAAAGCCGTGCCGAAAATAGCGTATGCGCGGATGTTGCAACATGCCCTCAACCCGCCGGACGACTTGCTGGCACTGCCTTTCACCGCCAACGAAGAACACAAAGCCCGCCTGTTCGTTTCCTTACTATTGCGCCCCGTGGTTTGCCCCGAAATTCCCGGTAGCGAAGCTGAAAAAAGCATGGAAATCCGCTTTTTTGCCCCCGGCAATCTGGTCAGCAACCTCGATTTCGTCGAAAGCATTTTCGGCAATGCAGGCAACCCCTACCTGCCCAAACACGATGCCGCGCTCGACGTAGAGCATTGGACAGGGCATACCGGCTGCGTGATCCTTGCCCCGCATTTGACCCGCTTGACCAAACAGGAATTGGGTTTGCCGCATTACGACCAAGCCAGCGCCCGCCAGCGCAAAGATGGCATGTGCTGGAAAGAAGAAGGCGAACGTTACAACGACGGCAGTGCTTTCAAAATTGTGGCACGCGACAAACGCGGCGTGATTGTCACCATCCTCGCCGACAACTATTACGGCTATTGCAAGAAAGAAGTCAAAACCCAGATCAGCTATTCCGCCAACCTGTTCGGGCTGGCTGAAGAAGAGCACGCGGGCGGCGCACTCGCGTTCCAACGCCGCAATCATGGCGAAGAATACGGCACGGATAGCCGCACCCGCAAACGCCCAGACGTTTATAATTTCGACAGCATGGTGGCGCAATTTGGCGCGGTGATGGACGTGCAGCCCGAAGGCTACGCCATCGACAAAGCCCACCCCGACCTGATCTATTTGCCGCTCGACATCCGCATGGATTTGCGCACCCAAAGCATCCGCTGGAAAAATGAGAAGGGTGAATACAGCCTGAAATTGCGCCCCAATAAAGTCTATATGCAGCCCAACGGCTACAAGACCGAAATGCAGAAACACCCGTCTGCTCCATCATGGCGGATTATTGGTACGGATGCGGAAGGCACGTTCTGCCACAAGCCTTGTACGGTATCCGGCGGCGGCAAGTCGGAAATTTCCAAATCGCTGAATGATGCGGTGATTTACGGCCCGGTATTCGTGCAAGATTTCGAGACGGATATGGATCAAGTCGCGGCGATTTTCGACTACGATTACAGCACCCGTTTCAAACCGGAATGTGCGGATGAAGACCGTGACCCTTCCCGTCAACCGCTCAGCGAAGAACGCAGCCTTGGCTCGGTGATCAAATTGTTTACGCCATCACCCAGCCATACCGATGCCTACAATGCGTGGCTGTCGGCGATTCCGGCGCGGATTTTGTCGCAAGCTTTCATTATCAAGCGCATGTATAAACCGGAATGGGGCAAGGATTGGCGCAAGCATTTCTCGGTGGATGTCATCAACGGAATGCCCGGTAACGCGCTTAAACACAACGGACGTGATTTAGTGGCTTCGTATTTGCGGGTAGGCTTGGGGAATGGCGGCAACTGGCGCACCTACAAAGTCCGCCAGGATTTCATCGCCACCGAAAAAGTGCAGATGGAAGACGACATTAGCGCGTCGGTCGTGGTGAGCGCGGATAAATTGCCGAACCGTTCGCCGAAATCCTCCAATCCCAGCGTCAAACTGGTGAAAAACTGCGAATACCGCCTGTTCCAACGCCCCGATGAAGCGATTCATCGTGGTTTCGACAAGCAAACCGAGTTCGACATGGCGCAACCGGGCAACTTCATTGCCAATTTCGAGCCGCTCAAGGGCGATAACCTTACCGAAATCGTTGAGGATGTGGTTGAGTTCCAGAAATACACTGCGCCGATGGCGAATTTGCTGCAAGCGGCGTGTGAGTCCGGCGAATACGTGGTGTCGTCCGCCAACCCGCGTTTGGTGAATGGCAAGCCCAGCGAAAACCCGCGTTATTTGCAAATCCGCCCCGACTTGCAGCAGCCGATGCGTAAATACATTGCGGAAATGGGGGCGCGTTTCCAGCGGCGCGTGCCGTTGGATCAGCCGCTGATGACTCCGGTGGATGCGGTGCTGACCGGGCGGCGTAATAATCCGCCGGGTAAGGGCATCCGTCCACTGGCAGTGTTCAACCCGATCCATTATCAGGAATTGCCGGAACTGTTTATGGATTTCATCTGTAGCGTGACGGGCAAATCGCCTTCCACCACGGGCGCAGGTAGCGAAGGCGCGTTGACCAAAGCACCGTTCAATGCGTTGCGCACCACGGCGGATCTGAACAATGCGCTGGTGTCGTTCATGATCAGCGGCTACGCGGGCTTTTCCAGCGCGGCGGGCTATATCGGCGCGAATTTACGGGTCGATCACGACATCAGTTTGCTGATTCCCGAAATTTGGTCACGGCTGCGCGAAAACGAGCGCGATCCGGCGTATTTGATTGAACACGGCTATCTGGAAGCCTTGAGCGATTTCGAGCATCACGGGCAATGGGTGCAAGCCAGCCGCTTGGGGTATCGGATCACTGACCGTTTCGTCGCGACTTTCATGGGCAAAATCTTTGACAATCCGGCGGTGGTGTTCGGCGAAGACATCCTCAAACCCGAAACGCAAGGCATGGATGTGTTCGTGGATGGCGTGAACAATATCGTCGAAGCGCAGCAACAGGTGGCGCAGGCGTATCTGGACGATGGCAGTATTGAAGATGCTTGCCCGCCGCTGAAAGCTTTGCTGCATATCATGGCAACGGGGCAGTATGAGGGTAGGGATGCGCATCATCCCGACATCCGGGCAATGTTTACCCGCGAGGCGTTGCTGGCATCTGACTGGTATCAGCAGCGTTTGCTGACCAAGCAACAGCGCGATGCGGCGTTGTGGGAACGCCATTGCGCGTATCTGCAAGCATTCCTCGGCAAGGAAACCCATCAGGATGTGGCGGAACGGCTGGATATTGCCGGACGGTTGCAGCAGGCGCAGGATAAACTGGCACGGATTCGCACGGCGGCATATCTGAAAAGTTTGCAGGGAACGATAGGCGCGGATTTGCTGGGGTGTTACGCCTAAGTCTCTGTGGCGATACGATACGGCAAATGTTCAGTGGCAGCACGCATGTAGTCTGCCACTGAACCACGCTCATAAGCCGCGTGACGTTCCACTGCCGCACGAAAGACCGGTTCCCGCAGCCAATGCGCGGAACGTGTCAGGGTGGGAATAAAGCCACGCGGAATCTTATGCTCCCCTTGGGCACCCGGCTCAAACACCTGTAGACCGTGCCGGATGCAATACTCAATCCCTTGGTAATAACACGCCTCAAAGTGCAGGCTGTCGATTTCCTGTGTACACCCCCAATGCCGCCCATAAAGCCGGGTGGCACTGGCAAACATCAACGAACCAGCGATACAGTCGCCCTCACGGTTGTCAGCCATAATCAGCAACGCCTGTTCGCCCAAGGCCGTTGCCATTTCGCGGAAAAAGCCAACATTTAAGGTCGGGATGCCCCACTTGCTTTCAAAGGTGTGTTGGTAGAAAAAGGCAAAGCGCTCCCAATCTTCCGCTGTTGCAGTGTGACCGTTGAGTTGCCGTAAGGTGACCCCCGCATCCGCCACCTTACGACGTTCCTGCTTGATATTTTTACGCTTTTTCGCAGTGAGGACGGCGAGGAAATCGTCAAAGCTCTGGTAATCCGCATTGCGCCAGTGAAATTGGCAGTCATGGCGAATGGTTAGCCCCTGTTGTGCCAGCCAGTCAAGCTGTTCAGCAGGTGGAAACAAACAATGGAAACTGCTGGATTCCAACGCTTCTGCCACTTGCATCACCGCCGCTAACAGTACCGGCAATAATTCTGCCTCTCGCCCTGTGGCTACGAGCAAACGTTGCCCACTAGCGGGAGTGTAGGGGATGCTAGAAACCAGTTTCGGAAAATACCGCAGCCCGTGCTGCTCATAGGCACGCGCCCATGCATGGTCGAAGACAAATTCGCCGTAAGTATTGCTTTTCTCATACAAGGGCATCGCAGCAACCAACACCTCTTGTTCATAGACAACGATGTGGCGCGGTAGCCATTCAAACTCTGGAATGTTCAGGCAACCATGATGTTCGAGCGCGGTAAGAAACTCGTGACGCAAGAAAGGGTTGGCGTCTTGCACCAAAGCATTCCATTGCTCAGCGGCAACGCTATCAAGATTGGGGAGAATGTTAATTTGCATGGCAAGCAATGCTAGCCGGTTTACGCAGGGCGGACAAATTCCCTGCTCAGTCCGGGGCGGATTTCAGTTAGTATGCTTTAACTCGCTGACTTTTTGCTTGCCGTGGTTTTCTTTCCTGCTGGCTTTTTGGCTACGCTGGCTTTTTTGGGCGCGGCTTTAGCTGTTACCGGCTTAGGTTTTTCGACCTTTGCTGCAACGGGCTTATCTGCCGCTTCAGTTTCTGGTTTTACCGCTGCGGCCTTCTTCGCCCCTTTTTTGGCGCTCTTGGCCTCGGCAACAACCGCAATCAGGGCTTCGCATTCTTCCAAAGTCATGCTGTCCGGTTCGCGGTCTTTGGGCAGACGTGCCTGCACTTTAACACGCTTGATAACCTTGTTGATGTACGGCCCCCAGCGCCCTTTGAGAATCTGCACGCCGTTGCCAAAGTCCACCAGAACTTTTTCGGCATCTTTGACTTTTTTCTCGGCAATCAGCTCCAGTGCCCGTTCCAGCGTGATGGTGTGCGGGTCATCTTCTTTTTTCAGCGAAGCGAATTGGTCGCCGTATTTCACATAAGGGCCAAAACGCCCCACATTGGCGCTGATGGCTTTGCCATCTTCGGTTTCACCCAATTGGCGCGGCAATTTGAAGAGTTCGAGGGCTTCTTCCAGTGTGACCGTATCCAGCTTCATACCGGGGCGTAACCCGGCGAATACCGGCTTTTCCTCATCGTCTTTGGTGCCGATTTGCACCATCGGCCCGAAACGCCCTAAACGTACCGATACCGGCCTGCCACTGGTCGGGTCGATACCCAATTCACGGGACTGGAGCACATCGCTACGGTTGACACTTTCCATCTTTTCATCAACGAGCTGGTGAAACGGCTGCCAGAAGGCATCCATGACCGGAACCCACGCTTTTTCACCGCGTGAAATTTCATCCAATTCATTTTCAAGGTTGGCGGTGAAATCGTAATCCACGTATTGGGTGAAATGTTCCGTCAAAAACCGGATCACAATGCGCCCAATATCCGTCGGCGTGAAACGGCGATTGTCCAGCTCGACGTATTCACGTGCCAACAGGGTCGAAATAATGCTGGCGTAGGTCGACGGACGCCCAATGCCATATTCTTCCAAGGCTTTGACCAGCGAGGCTTCGGAATAGCGCGGCGGTGGCTCGGTGAAATGCTGTTCTGCTGCAATGTCGTGCAGCGTGATGCTTTCACCTTCTTCCAACGGCGGTAGCGGGCTTTCCTTTTCGCTGGCGCGATCATCCAAGCCTTCTTCGTACACCATGAGAAAACCGGGATCACGAATGGTGGAACCGGACGCCCGGAAAAAACTGCCCGTTTCTGCGTTCAAATCCGCCGATACCGTATCCAGGGTGGCGTAGATCATTTGGCACGCCACGGTGCGTTTCCAGATCAACTCGTACAGCCTGAACTGTTCTTCATTGAGATGGCTTTTGACCTGTTCTGGCGTGCGGTGTGCCGAGGTTGGGCGTACTGCTTCGTGTGCTTCCTGCGCATTTTTGGATTTATTTTTATAGAAGTTGGGGGTTTCCGGCAATTTGTCCTGACCGTAACGCTGTCCGATCAAGCCACGCAATTCAGCCAATGCTTCGTTTGCCAATGTCACCGAGTCGGTACGCATATAGGTAATTAACCCCACCGGGCCGTTACCGAGGTCAATCCCTTCGTATAATTGCTGGGCAACACGCATGGCGCGTTGCGTGGAAAACTTGAGTTTGCGCACCGCTTCTTGCTGCAAGGTAGAAGTGGTAAACGGCGGCGCGGGGTAACGCTTGCGTTGCTTTTTGTCGACTTTGCTGACTAACAATTTGCCGTTGGCTACTTGCAGTAAGCGCTGACGTACTTCAGTGGCACGTGCCTCATTATTAATATCAAACTGGTCGAGTTTGTGGCCATCAAGCGTGTGTAAGCGTGCACTGAAGGCTTGAGCGTCTTTTTCATTTTGCGCGGTCATCGTCCAGTATTCTTGGCGGACGAAACGTTCGATTTCTTCCTCGCGCTCGACAATCAGGCGCAATGCCGGGCTTTGCACCCGCCCAGCCGAAAGGCTGGGCTTGATCTTACGCCACAGCAAGGGGGAGAGGTTGAAACCGACCAGATAATCCAAGGCACGACGGGCTTGCTGCGCATCCACCAAATCGTGGGCAAGGTCACGCGGGTTGGCAACGGCCTCTTGCACCGCGTGTTTGGTAATTTCGTGAAAGACCACGCGCTGCACATTTTTGCCTTTAAGTGCACCGCGTTCGTTCAACAATTCGTATAAATGCCAAGAAATAGCTTCGCCTTCACGATCCGGGTCAGTCGCGAGATACAGGTTGTTGGCTTTTTTGAGCGCCCGCGCAATCGCATCCACATGCTTTTGGTTGCGGTCGATGATTTCATAACGCATCGCGTAGCCGTTATCGGGGTCGACAGCGCCCTCCTTGGGGATCAAGTCACGCACATGACCGTAAGAGGCCAGCACTTCAAACCCGCTCCCCAAGTACTTTTGGATGGTTTTACCCTTCGCCGGAGATTCGACGATTACTAGATTTTCGCTCATTTTTTATGCTTCAAGGCGCTACTGCCCGTGTTTCAATTAGTCACAAGGCGGCATTTTATGCTTGTAACTGGGGGGAAAGTAAAGTTTTGCAAGCAATCTAAGTGAAATCAGTGTGAATCTGCCCCCCCTCAAACCTCCCTTGCCACCGCCCGATGCCCAATATCGGTACGGTAATACACATCCTGCCAAGTAATGGCCTGCACTAGCTGATAAGCCGCTGCCTGCGCTTCGGTGACAGAGTTGCCTAAGCCTACTGCACACAAAACACGCCCGCCTTGGGTGACAACCTTACCATCCTGAACGGCGGTTCCGGCATGAAAGATTTTACCCTCAAGCGTTGCGGCATTATCCAAACCATGAATCACCGCGCCTTTTGCATAAGCATCCGGGTAGCCGCCCGCAGCCAGCACCACGCCCAATGAGGCACGGCTATCCCACTCAGCAGTCACTTTATCCAAGCGCCCCTCCAACGCCGCTTCCAGCAAGCCGACGAAATCGGATTGCAAACGCACCATAATCGGCTGGGTTTCGGGATCACCAAAGCGGCAATTGAATTCCAGCACTTTCGGCACACCTTGCGCATTAATCATCACGCCTGCGTACAAAAAGCCGGTGTAAGGAATGCCATCCGCCGCCATGCCACGCACGGTGGGGTAAATCACTTCCTGCATAATGCGTTCGTGCATCGCTGGTGTCACCACCGGTGCGGGGGAATACGCGCCCATGCCGCCGGTATTCGGGCCTTTATCGCCGTTGTCGCGGGCTTTGTGGTCTTGCGAACTTGCCATTGCCAGCACGTGTTCGCCATCCACCATCACGATGAAACTGGCTTCTTCACCCAGTAAAAACTCTTCAATCACCACGCGACTGCCCGCCGCACCAAAGGCATTGCCTGCCAGCATATCCTGCACCGCTGCAATCGCCTCGTCCTCGGTTTGCGCCAGAATCACGCCCTTGCCCGCTGCCAGCCCATCTGCCTTCACCACAATCGGCGCACCCATTTTGCGGATGTAGGCAATCGCTGGTTCAATTTCGGTGAAATTCGCGTATTCGGCAGTGGCAATGTGATGCCGAGCCAGAAAATCTTTGGCAAAGGCTTTCGACGATTCCAATTGCGCCGCTTGCTGGGTGGGGCCAAAACAACGCAAACCCGCCGCCCGGAATTTATCCACAATGCCTTTGGAAAGCGGCGCTTCGGGACCAACCACGGTCAGTTCAATCGCGTGTTGCTGCGCGTATGCCAGCAATGCATCCACGTCTTCCGCCGCAATCGGCACATTGCGCATGTTCGGCTCCAATGCCGTGCCCGCATTACCGGGAGCAACCAACACCTCGCTTACCCGCCCGGATTGCGCAATCTTCCATGCCAGCGCGTGTTCACGCCCGCCGCCGCCTACCACCAGAACTTTCATGCTGTTACTCCCGTTGAATCCTGAAAAACGCACCATTAAAGCGGGATTAGGTAGCCGTTTCAAGCGTTCATGCGTTTAATCATTCAAGTTGAGACCGGGAATAAAGGAATATCCGGGATATGAAATATTATTACTATGGGTGTCTAATCATCGCTGCATTGCTCAGCGGGTGCGGGCAGAAAATACATACAGCAACCATAACATCACCGATCACACGAATAGTTGCTACCGTCTACGCTGTGCAAACAGAAACGGATTCCGTTACCTGCCACCAACTACCCGATGCACGCTCGCTAGTCGTCACGCCCTTGCACAAGCATCAACAAGTCGACCTAGTATCACTACAGGGAAGTATGGAGCAACACGGTGAAGAGTACTGGCTGCACGTCTACCCACGCGACACCATTCACACCCCTTGTTACGTGAATGTACGCTATCTGATGCCGCTTGCTGGATAGCTCTGGTATCCTCAGCGTTTTCCCAGCAGCAAGTGCCATCACCATGAGTAAAATCGTAGAAGCCAATAGCCGTATCCGCTGGCTTTACCAACTATTCCTCGCCGACGGACACCAGGTAGAAGCCTGCGAAGACCCCGCAGGTGACATCTTGCAACTGGGTCAAGGCGAGCTTCACCCCAATATCGAAAACGCCCTGATCGGTCTGCCACAAGGCGAGCCCATCCGCCTGATTATTATGGCGGATCAAGCCTTTGGGTATCCCGACCCTGATGCCATCCAAACACTGGCACACAACGAATTTCCTGCCGAAATGCCCTTGGCTATCGGGCAAATCATCAGCTTCTCGCTACCATCTGGGCAAGAAATCCCCGGCAAAGTGCTAGAAATTAGCGCTGACAACGTGGTCGTGGATTTCAATCATCCGCTGGCTGGGCATAACATCACCGTTGAACTGGAAATTCTCGACATTTTCTAGGGTAGAAACGCAAAATCTTGCGTCTCTACGGTGCAATTACCTCAGTAAACAAGGTATAAATTCTAAAAATTTCCCCTGCACGCTCATTTGGTTGATTATAAATAGCATCAAAATTAACAACCAAATGAGTCACATGACCATAATTGCACATATTTCTGACCTGCACTTTGGATGTGAATCGCCGATACTGCGGGAAAGCCTGCTGGAAACGTTGGAACATATCCACCCCGAACTGGTGGTCATCAGTGGCGACCTAACCCAACAAGCCAGCCGCCTTGAGTTCCGTGCCGCCCGTGAATTTCTGAGTACGCTGCCTTACCCATACCTGATTGTTCCCGGCAACCACGACCTCACCGAACGCAATTTACCGGAACGCTTGCTGTTTCCTTGGCAAAAATGGCGACACTACATTTCCCCCGAACTCGAACCCACCAAAAACGATGAGGCTTTTATTGCTATCGGCATCAACACAGCACGACGCGCCAGCTTACACCCCGACTGGTCACGCGGTAGCATCAGCCGATTGCAGGTCGCCCGTATCCGTCGCCAATTGCAAACCACCCCAGCATCCAGCCTGCGCCTGTTAACCGCACACCACCCCTTCTGGTTGCCTCCCCTGTTTGTGCACCGCGAATTAGTCAGACATGGGGAAACAGCACTACAAGCCTTTCGATCCGAAGTCGACATTATTTTGAGCGGGCATGTCCACCTCGCCTACGCACAAGTGACGCAAGGGGTGATTGTCTCGCACGCGGGAACGACGCTTTCCAACCGCCTGCTGCTGCATCACACCAATAGTTTTAACGTGATTCGCGGGGATCGGGAACGCCTCAGCGTGGAATTGATGGAATGGGGCAGTCAGCGCTTTCGCTTTGCACGCCAACAAGTATTCCAGCGACACGAGGATGGCTGGCATCAGCAGCATTAGTGTTATAATAAATATCTGATCATCATAACCAAGACGCCATGCAATACCCCAACGCCACCTACATTGCCCAAACCCGCTGCTGGCTGGAAAACGTTGTCCTCAAGCACAACCTGTGTCCGTTTGCCCACAAGCCGTTCAAAGGCGGGCAAATCCGCTACGTAGTGACTGATTCCGCCCGCCCCGAATTTTTGCTGGAAGACTTGCAGCACGAACTGGAACAACTTCGTGCAACACCGGCAAGTGAAGTCGAAACCACCCTGCTGATTCACCCCGGCACGCTGGAAGATTTTCTCGATTATAACGACTTTCTTGATCTGGTCGATGCGCTGCTGGAAGACAGCGGCTTTGCAGGTGAATTCCAGGTCGCCAGCTTCCACCCCGATTACCAGTTTGAAGGCACGCGCCCGAACGACGCAGAAAACTACACCAACCGCTCACCCTGGCCAATGCTGCACTTAATCCGCGAAGACAGCCTAGCGCAAGCCGTTGACAGTTATCCTGATGTCGATGCCATTCCTGAACGCAATATTGAAACCATGAACGCGTTGGGAACGGCACACCACCGTCAGGTGTTGGAAACCTGTCTGCAAACCAAAAAAGAGCCTGAATGAAAAGCCACATCCACCGTATCCGCGAAGAATTACCGCTAGTTCTCTTGTTTATCGCCACCCTTTGGGGCGTATTTCTGTTGGATCGTATTCTACCATTGGAGCGTTTGGGGCTGATTCCGCGAGACTTAGGCGGCTTGATCGGTATTGTGACCATGCCGTTCCTGCATTCCAACTTTACACATTTGCTGAACAACACTGTGCCGCTGGCGGTATTGCTGACCTTACTGGCAGGTTCGCGCACCGATTCACGCGCGGCGGTGGCACTGGTCACGATCGTGGGTGGCGTATTGCTGTGGGTGTTTGGGCGCGGGCATTCGCTGCATATCGGTACCAGCGGGCTGGTGTTTGGGCTGGCGGTGTTCCTGATCGTATCCGGCGCATTAGAACGGCGCGTTGTGCCACTACTCGTCAGTGCTTTTGTGGCATTCACTTACGGCACAACCTTGCTCACGGGCATCTTGCCTTGGCAAGCCGGTGTATCGTGGGATGGGCATTTACTTGGTGGTATCGCGGGCGGCTTGGTGGCATGGCTCTTGGTACGCAAAACCCCAGCCGCCTAAGTGCTTACACTGGAAAGCCGGAATCACCAATGGTGCGTAAGGCTTTCAGCACATCCAAGCGCGTGATCACCCCCACCACGCGGTTATCATCCACCACCGGGTAACGGCGGTAATGGTCATCCATGAACATTTTAGCCACATCGAGAATGCTGTCTTCCGCATCCACGGTGCGCACATCCCGTGACATCCGTTCACCCACCGTACCGCGCCAGCCGGAATGGTAGCCAGAACGCAATGCCACATCAATGCAGTCAGTAACGGATAAAATCCCCACTAGATTACCCAAATTATCCAACACCGCGCCACCAAACAGGTTGCGCTCGGTAAACACCTTCACGGCTTCGCGAATATCCTGTCGCTCATACAGGGTCGCGAGACGGTTTGACATGTAATGACGCACCGACAATGAAACATCCGCCATAATCGACTCCTCCAGCTTATTCAAGATTTTAAAATATCCTGCCGTTTTAAGACGGCTTCGCGTTGTTCTTGTGCCATTTTTTGTTTGCGTTTCTCACAAGGATTAGAACAGGAACAGTCACTTTTTTCTATACCCGGAATCGCCGCTAAACCACCACAACTGCCTTTCAGGCTGCGCTGATTTAAAATCCAGCCCAAAGCTAAACCAATAATTGCCAACCCGAAAATAAGAAACGTTAATAGAAAAATTTTCACGATTATTTACCGTTAATCTTAGTAATTCCGAATATTATCATGCTGCACTGCAAAAACATTTCACGTTCATGAATTTTACGCTACTATTACCTTGGGTTAGGCAACTAACCCATTTCCTCCTAGCGGTTCGGGGTGGATGTCCACCCCGCTCTTTCCGATAATAATCAATTACTTGAATTGAAATAGCGTTAGCCACCAAAATCATCCAGTAAAATATTTTCGCGTTCTACCCCAATATCCAATAACATTCTGACGACAGCGGCATTCATCATGGGTGGCCCACACAAATAATATTCGCACTCTTCCGGTGCAGCATGATCTTTCAAATAATTTTTATAAAGCACATCGTGAATAAATCCGACATACCCCGTCCAATTATCTTCCGGCTGCGGTTCCGATAAGCCCATGTGCCAGGTAAAGTTCGTGTTTTCTGCTGCTAACGTGTCAAATTCATCCACGTAAAACGCTTCCCGCAAACTTCTTGCCCCGTACCAGAACGACATTTTGCGCTTGCTCTTCAAGCGACGTAACTGGTCGTAAATGTGCGAACGCATCGGTGCCATGCCCGCACCACCGCCGATAAATACCATTTCATTATCCGTCTTACGTGCAAAGAATTCACCGTA
Source organism: Thiothrix caldifontis (assembly GCF_900107695.1). Classification (GTDB taxonomy): domain Bacteria; phylum Pseudomonadota; class Gammaproteobacteria; order Thiotrichales; family Thiotrichaceae; genus Thiothrix; species Thiothrix caldifontis. The sequence goes on from NZ_FNQP01000005.1 coordinate 154,599, forward strand.
AGGCCCGGAAACCGTGACTTTATCGCCCGGTTTGAGGTTGAAAATGAACGATGACATTTTGCCCGGTGGCAGATCATTCTTACCCGGTGGCGGGGTCGCAATGCGCACATTGAGCATCACAATGTCGTCTTCTTCGGGGTAACTTGCCATGGAATAGGCACGCAATACCGGTTCTTCGACGTGCGATTCAATATCCCACAGCTTGTATTTGTCCCAATCGTCGCGGAACTTGGGTGGAATATCAAAGCTGGAATACTTCAAATCGTGCGGCGGGCATTCGATCTGAATATACCCCCCGGCACGGAAGTCGATTTTTTCGCCCTTCGGCAATTCCACCACCAATTCCTTGATAAAAGTGGCTTTATTGTCGTTGGAACGCACGGTGCATTCCCACTTTTTCACGCCGAATACGTCTTCTGGCACTTCGATTTTCATGTCTTGCTTGACAGCGACTTGGCAGGCTAAACGCTCGCCTTCGGCTGCTTGACGGCGGTTAATGTGGCCTTCTTCGGTCGCCAGTAACGTACCGCCGCCTTCCAGCACTTTTACGCGGCATTGCGCACACGTACCACCACCACCGCAGGCAGACGACACGAACAAGCCTTTTTCCGCCAATGCGCCCAGCAATTTCGTGCCGGGTTTCACGATCAGTTCTTTTTCACCATTCACCAGAATGCGAATATCGCCCGTTGCCACCAGTTTGGAACGCGCAAACAAAATGCCGTACACCAAGCCAATAATCATTAGGGTAAACAGGGCTACGCCCAAAATAACGGTTGTCATTGCGTGTTACCCCTTATAACTGAATGCCGGAGAAGGACATAAAGCCCAACGACATCAGTCCGACTGTAATAAAAATTATCCCCAACCCTTGTAAACCGGCGGGGACATCGCTGTATTTCAGGCGTTCGCGTACACCCGCCAGCACCACAATGGCCAACATCCAGCTAAAACCGCTGCCGAAACCGTAGACCACGCTTTCAGCAAAGGTGTAATCGCGTTCCACCATGAATAACGCCCCGCCCAAAATCGCGCAGTTAACCGTAATCAGTGGCAGGAATACCCCCAAGGCTTGGTACAGCGATGGCACGAATTTATCCAGTACCATTTCCAGCACCTGTACTATCGCCGCAATCACCGCGATGTAGCTGATCAAGCCCAAAAAACGCAGATCGACACCTTGCAATAAGGCACTGTCTTTCAAAAAGACATTGAGGATCAGGTTGTTGGCAGGTACGGTAATCGCTTGCACAATCACCACCGCAATCCCCAGCCCCACCGCCGTTTCAATCTTTTTGGAAATGGCGATGAAGGTACACATCCCCAAAAAGAAGGTGAGCGCCATGTTCTCAATGAACACGGCTTTGATAAACAGACTTAACATGGCTTCCATATCAGCGATTCCCCAGACCGTGTTTCTCATGAATCTTGAAGTCGTGGACTTCGCACTGTTCTGGGTATCGGGTGCGGATAACCCAAATCAACATACCGATGATAAAGAACGCACTCGGCGGCAATAGCATCAAGCCGTTGGGTTCGTACCACCCACCGTTTTTGACCAGAGTAAAAATTTCATACCCCAACAGTGACCCTGAACCAGACAATTCGCGGATGACTGCCACAATAATCAGTATCAGGCTGTAACCCAGACCATTGCCAATCCCGTCAAGGAAACTCATCCCCGGCGGATTTTGCATAGCGTAAGCCTCTGCCCGCCCCATGACGATACAGTTAGTGATGATCAAACCGACGAATACCGACAATTGCTTGGCAGTGCTAAACGCATACGCCTTCATCAACTGATCCACCACAATAACCAGTGACGCAATAATGGTCATCTGCACAATAATGCGGATACTGCTGGGAATGTGGTTGCGGATGGCACTGATAGAAGCATTGGAAAACGCCGTCACCGTGGTCAGCGCGACCGCCATCAACAACGCCGTTTTCAGTGAGCTGGTGACAGCCAAGGCGGAACAGATGCCGAGGATTTGTAGGGTAATCGGGTTATTGGCGACCAAAGGGGTCGTAATAACCTTGCTGGTTTCAGATTTCATGCGCCACCTCCCTTACGGAATTTTTGCAGATAGGGGCCAAAACCGTCAGCACCCATCCAGAATTTAACGAGGTTATTGACACCGTTGCTGGTAAGCGTGGCACCGGAAAGAGCATCAATTTCGTGCGTGGCTTTTTCGCCTTCCGTCGCTGCCATCTTGGTGACACGGATAGCAACGTTACCGTTGGCATCAAATACCTGCTTGCCCGGCCACTTGTCCTTCCACTGCGGATTATCGACTTCGCCACCCAAGCCCGGCGTTTCGGCGTGTTCATAGAAACCCAAACCGACTACGGTATTGGCATCGCCTTTCAGCGCGACAAAACCGTACAGGGTTGACCACAAACCGTAGCCATAGATCGGCAGGATAATTTTCTGCACCTGACCTTGCGGATCTTTCACCAAATAAACTGTGGCATATTTGGCGCGGCGTTTGATGGACGCAATGTCTTGCTCCTTCGTCAGCACCAGGTTTTGTTTGGGGTCAACCGAGGCGGCACGCGCATCGAAGGTGTTGGCATCAATCCCTTCCACGTATGCGCCGGTTTGCAGGTCAACCACTTTGGCTTCCACCTGTTTGAAGGCGTCTTCCACCGATTGCCCCGGTTTGGCTAACCCAGCGATTTGCAGAATGTTCTTTTTCTTGTCCAGCAACTTGTTTTCGTCCTGCACCGGCTTCAAAGCCACGGCAGCAGCGGAAACGGCGACCGAACACACCAGACACAGCAATAACGCTACCCCGTAGGTTTTCACTTTGCTGTCATTGGGTAAGTCTAAAAATTGACGCACGAGTTTCATGATTTAGCCCCCGCATTGGCTGCTTGACGCTTCAGGCGGCGTTTGATGTTAGCTTTCATCACCCCGTAATCCATCAGCGGCGCGAACATATTCGCAAACAAAATTGCCAGCATCATGCCTTCGGGGAACGCCGGATTCACCACGCGAATCAGGATGACCATCACCCCAATCAGCACGCCATACCACCAACGTCCGGTATCGGTATGCGCCGCTGTCACCGGATCAGTTGCCATGAAAATCATCCCGAACGCAAAGCCGCCCGTGACCAAATGCCAATACCAAGGCATGGCAAACATTGGGTTGGTATCGCTACCGATGGTATTCAGCAAAATTGTCATCATGACCATGCCGAACATCACACCCGACACAATCCGCCAACTCGCAATCTTGGTGAACAGCAAAAATGCCCCGCCAATCAGGATTGCCAATGTGGAGGTTTCACCCAAAGAACCGGGTTCAAACCCGATAAAGGCATCCCACCAGCTCACCGTTACCGCCTGCATTCCACCCGCTGCTGCCGCAGACAACGTGGTTGCACCGGAATAACCATCAACCGCGACCCACACTGCATCGCCGGACATAAACGCGGGGTACGCAAAGAACAGGAATGCCCGCCCTGCCAGTGCCGGGTTGATGAAATTTTTACCCGTACCGCCGAATACCTCCTTGCCAATAATCACCCCGAACAAAATACCCATTCCCACCATCCATAACGGAATATCGGGAGGTAACACCAGCGAGTACAGAATGGAAGTCACAAAGAAACCTTCGTTGACTTCATGCCCACGCACCAGCGCGAACACCACCTCCGCCATCCCGCCCACAATAAACGTGGTCATGTAAATGGGCAGGAAATACAAAAAGCCGTGGAAAAAATTATCGAAAAAGCTTTTTGGGTCGTAGCCAATCATATCCATGATCGTGCCACGCCAGCCTTCCGCGTGTTCCAGCCCCATGCCTTGCATCGCCAGATTCGCCTGATAGCCGGTGTTGAAACACGCCATAAACATCACGGGGAAGGTTGCCAGCCACACATAACCCATTACCCGTTTCAGATCGAGCGCGTCGCGCACATGCGGTGCGCCGATGGTGCGGTTCGGTGGGCTGTACAGCAGCGTATCGACCATTTCAAACAGGCCGTAATACTTGTGATATTTGCCGCCTTTAGTAAATTTCGGCTCAACCTTGTCGAGCAGGCGGCGTAATTTATCCGTCATCGCTTATTCCCCCTTTTCCAGCATTCGCAGGCAGTCGCGTAACGCGGGGCCGTATTCGTATTTGCTGTGACACACGAAAGTACACAGGGCGAGGTCATCTTCATCAAGTTCCAACGCGCCGAGTTGTTGCGCCATTACCGTGTCGCGTACCAGCAAGGAACGCAGCAATTGCGTCGGCAAAATATCCAGCGGCATGATTTCCTCGTAATTGCCAATCGGCACCATCGCACGGTGGCTACCGTGTTGCGTGGTCGTCATCGCAAAACTGGCGTGCCGCACATCCGGGCGCAAAAACACATTGAGGATGGAAAACTGCTTGAGCAACGGGTTCAACCAATGCAGGAACAAACGCGGCTGCCCTTCGGCAATCACCGCCACTTGCACGGTGTAACGCCCCAGATACGCACTCCAGCCCGCTGCGCGGAAACCCGCCAGCAAGGAACCGGCAATCACGCGGCATTGCTGGCAATCGAGTTGCCCTTCCACAATATCGTCGGTGCTTGCGCCCAAACGGGTACGCAGCAAGCGCGGCTTTAGTACCGTCGGGCCTGCCAGCGAAATAATGCGTTCCACATACAGCGTGCCGGTGGTGAAGAGCTTGCCAATCGCAATCACATCCTGATAGCCGATGTGCCACACGGTTTTGTGTTCGCTGACCGGATCAAGAAAATGGATGTGCGTACCGGGTAAACCCGCCGGGTGCGGCCCCGACCAACCGTTGTAACGGATATGGTTGGCTTCAACACGTGGTATCGTCGCCCCTTCTGCATGATTAACAAACACCTGTGGCGCGAGTTTGGCAATGACTTGCAAGCCACTGCGAAACGCTTCTGCCTGTTCGTTAATCACGATCAAGGGGTCGGCTGCCATCGCGTAGGTATCAATCGCGGTCACGAAAATAGAGGTGGGAATGCTGTCCGCTTTAGGGACTTTGCTATAAGGCCGGGTACGGAACGCAATCCACTGTCCGGAATCCAGCAATTGCTGGCGGATGGTATCGGCATCCAGTGTCGACAATTGCTCAGGGGAATAAGCGGGGAAACTGACGGCCTCTTCCTGCGCATCCAACTGAATGACGACCGAGTTCAGCACCCGCTTCGCGCCACGGTTGATCGCTTTGATGACACCGCCGCCCGGTGAAGTGAAATTAACGCCCGGACTCTTGCGGTCAGTGAACAGAACTTGTCCACGTTTTACCCGATCCCCTTCCTGAACTTGCAAAGCAGGGCGCAAGTCGTGGAAGTCACGCCCCAACACGGCAACCGTCTGGGGGGCAGGGTGTGCATAAACCGCTTGTTCCGGCTTACCCGTAATGGGCAAATCCAGACCTTTTGTGATTTTCATGTGCTGCAACAACGCTCTTGAGGGGAAATGCGCCCGCACCCTAAGCAGACGCTAGAAGCGGTGGATTATCAATAAATGTCGACAATGTTGCAAGCGCACATGGGAAATAATGCGGTTTTTTGGGGTTTTTCGTAAATAGTGTCAGCACTTTAATGGTGCGGGGTTGCACCATGACGGGTAGGTGTGCGCTGAATAGTGGCATGAGCAAGAACATTATTCCCACTCGTTAAAATACATATTTTATGTATAATACAAATAATAAGTAGTTGAGGTAACACAATGGCAAACCTGCTCACCCCTCGGATTTCCGCCACCGAACTGGCGCGGAATCTCGCTTCCGCCATTGATCAGGTGCGCGTATCCCGCTCTCGTCTGATCATTACACGCGGCAATCAAGACGTTGCGCAGCTTGTTCCCGTGATCAGCAATGGCGCAACTTTGGCAGATTTGGACAGGTTGTTGAAACGCCATAGCCTCAGTCAGGAAGAAAAACGCGCCTTCAGCCAAGACCTGCGCACCATCCGTGAGGCGGCAACGTTGCCGACATCAGCATGGGATTGATCATCGACACCAATGTTTTCATTGACGCTGAAAATGGGCGGCTGGAATTGGGAGCAATCCCGGTGTTGCAAACCGAGCCGGTGTTTATTCCGGCAATCACGGTATCAGAACTGCTTACTGGGGTTAAGCTTGCCAAAACCCCGGAGGAATACATGCACCGGCACGCCTACGCCGAAAGCATCCTCAATAGCATTCCGGTACTGGATTTTGATACCGAGGTAGCACGCACCTACGCTGAGTTGTATGCGCAAGCCTTGGGGCAACAGCGGCGTAGTAATTTGAATGTGCATGACCTGCAAATTGCGGCGACGGCGTTGGTGCAGGGTTATAGCATCCTGACTACCAATGTTGATGATTTCAAGGGCGTTCCTGGTGTGAGGCTTGTCAGTCCGTATGCGTTGCAGGGGAATACGATTCACGAAGATCAAGCCAGCTACAGCCAAAGTTCTTAACACGCTTGAAAAGATGTAAATATTCATCAATAATTCTAAAAACTCCTATTTTGATGAGTATAACCATCATGTTAGCAGCCATCGGTGAAACCATCCGCTCCGCCCGCAAAGCACGCGGCTGGAGCCAACAGCAACTGGCAGACCTGTGCCATCTCGACCGCACCACCATCGGCGCACTCGAACGCAACGATTTCAACGACCTTGGCATCCGCAAAGTCGAGCGGGTATTAATGGTGCTGGGCAAAACCCTCACCACCAAGGATGTAGGCTTGCCCACGCTCGACGATTTAAAGGCACAACAACGTGGCTGAAGTCGACGTTTACACCGGACACGGTTCGCAACCAGTAATGTACATTGCTAAAAACCAAGCCCACCAACAAGGATAATTGAAATTCCCCTATCCCCGCCGCACACTTTGCAGCCATCTTCACTCAGGAACAACCTCACCATGCACATTGCTGACAACGCTTTCATACCACAGGAAATCCCCGCCATGACCCAACTCCACGAAGAAGAGCGGGTCATGCTCAACGAACTCTACACCTTGCTGGCACAGACAACGCCGGATACCGCCACCATCGACGCACAACTCGACACACTGCTCCAGCACACCACCGCGCATTTCGAGCAAGAAAACCACAATATGCTGATCATCGAATTCCGCCCTTACCCGGTACACAAAGACGAACACGACCTCGCCCTCAGCGCCATGACCAGCGCGTTCGACCACTGGAAAACCACTCGCGACCTGCCCGCCTTGCGCCATTACCTCGAAACCGAATTGCCCGCTTGGTTACAACAACACATTGCGACGATGGACATGATCACCGCGCGTTTCCTAAAAATGCATCAGGACAAAGGCGGCGTGCTTGAATTCGCCTGAGTTACCCACCGTGCTAAGCCTGCATTGCCACCCCAGCACCCTCTGCCCTGTGGTCGATGCGTTGCAGGTACAAGTAACACCCACCGATGGCGGCTTGCACCTGCGTTACACTCTCAGCGGCACACTCGCCGCACTCAACATTCCCCGACCGCAAGCCCCGACCGCCACCGATGGCTTGTGGGAACACACCTGCTTTGAAACATTCATTCGCGTGTTGGGTGAAAACCGTTATCATGAGTTCAACTTTTCGCCTTCGAGCCAATGGGCAGCGTATGCATTCAGGGCTTACCGGGAACGGCTGGCATGGCAAGCGCAACAGCCGCCCGTGATCAGTACCGCAGTACGCGGCAATGAATTCGTGTTGGAAGCCTTGCTTGCCAGCGCTGATTTACCCGACAATTGCACCCAACAGCCTTGGCAACTGGGGATAACGGCGGTGCTGGAAACCACCAGCGGCGAAAAGTCCTACTGGGCATTGCAGCATCCCGCCACACGCCCGGACTTCCACCATAATGACGGATTTGTACATGCAATTTGGTCTTGACCGCTTTCTAAACGATGCCAGCCTGCGTGCGCCCTTGCATGGCAAACGGGTTGCCCTGCTCGCACACCCTGCCTCCGCCACCGCCGACTTGACCCATTCGCTTGATGCACTCGCCACGTTGCCGGACATTCACCTCAGCGCCGCCTTCGGCCCGCAACACGGCATTAAAGGCGACAAGCAAGACAATATGATGGAATCGCCCGATGTCATTGACCCGCAACACGGCATTCCGATTTTCAGCCTGTACGGGGAAGTGCGCCGCCCTACACCCGCGATGATGGATACCTTTGACGTCTTGCTGGTGGATTTGCAGGATTTGGGTTGCCGTATTTACACCTTCATCACCACCCTGCGCTATGTGCTGGAAGCTGCCGAACAACACGGCAAAAGCGTGTGGGTACTCGACCGCCCCAACCCTGCCGGTCGCCCCGTGGAAGGCTTAACCTTGCGCACCGGCTGGGAAAGTTTCGTCGGCGCAGGCGCAATGCCGATGCGTCACGGCTTAACGATGGGCGAACTGGGCTTATGGTTTATCCGCGAACTCAAGCTAACGCTCGAATACCGCGTGATCGGCATGGAAGGCTGGCAACCCAAGCAAGCACCGGGCTACGGCTGGCCCTTGGGTGAACGCGAATGGATCAACCCCAGCCCCAACGCCCCGAACCTGTCGATGGCGCGTTGTTACGCCGGAACCGTCATGCTGGAAGGCACAACCCTCTCGGAAGGACGCGGTACGACCCGCCCGTTAGAACTCTTCGGCGCACCGGATATGGATGCACGAGCAGTTATCCAAACCATGCAAGCGCTTGCCCCACACTGGTTACAGGGCTGTATCCTGCGCGAATGCTGGTTTGAACCCACCTTTCACAAACACGCGGGCAAACTGTGTGCGGGGGTGCAAATCCACGTTGAAGCACTGCATTACGACCACGCCGCGTTCCGCCCTTGGCGCGTGCAAGCCTTGGCGTTCAAAGCGATTCGCCAGTTGTACCCCAACTACCCGCTGTGGCGGGATTTCCCCTACGAATATGAATTCGGCAAACTCGCGATTGATGTGATCAACGGTTCACCACTGTTACGCGAATGGGTGGATGACCCGCAAGCCACCCCAGCGGATTTGGATGCGCTCACCCTGCCCGACGAACAGGCGTGGCTCAAACAGCGTGAACCGTTCCTGCTGTACTAATAACCCAAGCTATACCGCAACTGCCCACTGATACCAAGCCACCGTCATCCCTGTGGCGGCAGCCAACAACAGCGGAATACCTACCCGTAAACCCACACCCCATCCTCCAATACTGAGAGCCATCCCAGCTTTCACCAAAGAATTAACTGCCGCAGCCAACACAATACCAAACACCGCCGTGGACGCAGTTAAGCCGTTTAAACTCATGCGTGACAATGACAGGGTGATCGCATCCACATCCGCCACTCCTGATGCAGCGGCCAACAGCAGCACGCCCATTGCCCCGACCCAATCTTGCAGTGCCTTGCCCAGCAACATGATCGCTGCCAGCAATACCCCAAACAAGAAGGCCGTGCGCAATTCCAACGGATTACTCAAATGCACCCGTGGTTCAGCCTGTTGGCCTTTCCCCGTAAACCAATACAGCAAAGCAGGCACATAGGTCAGCACCGCCATCAACACAACCGGCAACCACAATAAATCAAATATCAGAGAGTTAATCAGACTCGCCACTAACAACATGCGCGGAAACATCGTGCCACAAGCCAGCAAAATTCCCGTTGCTAAGACCGGCACCAATGCAACCTCTTGCTTTGCAAGCCGCGAAAAACTTAAGGTTAAAGCCGTCGATGACACTAACCCACCGAGTAAACCCGTCAGTAATGCCCCCTTGCGTGCCCCCCCCAATTTCAGCGCAAAGTAACCCATGAAGGAAATGGCAGCAATCAACACCACCATCCACCACAGTTCATAAGGGTTTAACGCCTGCCAAGGCCCAAAGCCTTGATGCGGCAAAATTGGCAAAATCACGGCGGACATTAACAACAGCTTAGTGACCGCCCGCAACTCGCTTTCTTCCAACGCCTGTACCCAGCGGTGCAATTGCGGCTTGTAAGCTAACAGCGCCATGGTCACGACACCCGCCGCCACGGCCTCTTCTTCCCTGCCGCCAACCGCCAGTAGCCCAAACACAAACACCAGCAAACCCGCCACCAGACTGGTGATACTGACATCTTTACCTTGATTTTCACGCAAATTAACGCCGTAAGTAAGCGCCAAGGCCAGTGCAACGCCAACAAAGATTAAACCAATCGCTACCGTACCCAATTGCGTCCCTAGCAATGCGGTACAACCACCCAGCAACCCCAGCAAACCGTAAGTACGTACTCCCGCAACGCGCTTACCCTCGCTGGCATCACGCTGTTGCCAACCACGTTCCACCCCAATCAACAAACCAATACCCAAGGCAATCGCAAGGTGATAAAAAATAATCGGATTGGCGCTCATCGTGAATGCTCAGCCTTGATCAGTTGTGCGATATTCCACAAACTTGGCACGTATTCCACTGCTGCTTTCAGCGATCTATCACCCGGCTGTTCAAGGTGTTGTGCATGGAGAGCTTGGTAAAAATTGGCAAAACTCAACGCCACCCCACGCCTTTCCATGTCAGCCAACAAGCGTTTGACATTGCCAGCTCCCCAGTTATACGCAGTAAACGTCAGCAGCCACGCATCGCTTTCCGCGAACCCCGCCACCTTCGCAAAATAGAAATGGTAGCGGTGTAAATGGGCTTGTGCCGCTTGGGTACTCAAGGTGGCATCCGAGCGTAATTTGTTGATGCCCGTGGTTTTTAGCTTGTCGCTGATATAATCCAAGGTCTGAATTTCTTTCAACACCTCTGGGGTCAATTGCCAGTAACCGTAATCGGCGGATTTTCTACCTTTTTTGCCATGCCACTGCGATTCCAGATATGCAATCAGCAAAATGCTATCCGGCATTCCCTGCAAATCGACGTTTTTCGCAAACGGATACGAGCGGACAAAGGCATCCAAGTAATCATTGTGACCGTTATCATCACGCCACTGAATTTTGTTGCGCACGTGTTCTGCTACCTGCAAGAACGTGGTTTTACCTTCGCCATGCAATGCATTGCTCAGAAAAAACGCGAACAAATCGTAATGCTTATCCGCCAGCTGTCCGATGGAAGATTCGGCGGGTACTTGGTAGGCCACTTTGTGCCATGCGGGGGTTTCCGCCTGTGAAGTGGCATTCAGCGAAAGGATTGTGAATAGCAGTAAGGCAATAACAGTCCGTATTGAGGATGACATAAACAATCCATTTTGCAAAAGAAAGAATGAGCCTATTTTAGCGAGACTCATTCCCTCTGCATGGATTATTTTTGGCTTATTTCATCGTCACCATTTCTTCGGCACTAACGGGGTGAATCGCGATGGTATCGTCAAAGTCCTGCTTGGTTGCACCCATGCGGATAGCAACCGCGAAACCTTGCATCATTTCATCTACCCCCAAACCAATGGCATGGCAACCAACGATCTTTTCGTCTTCGCCCACCACGACCAGCTTCATCGCGGTTTTGGCTTTGTGCTTGACGAAGGAATAATACATCGGGGTGAATTCGGTGCTGTACACCTTCACCGCATCGCCGTATTTTTCCCGTGCGGCTTCTTCCGACAAACCAATCGTGCCAATCGGCGGATGCGTGAACATCACGGTTGGAATCAGGCTGTAATCGACCTTGCGGTCTTTCATGCCACCGAATAAACGATCACCGAGGCGACGACCAGCCGCAATTGCTACCGGAGTCAGTTGCACCCCGCGCTTATTGATAATGTCACCAATCGCGTAAACACCGGGAACGCTGGTTTCCTGATACTCGTTTACGTCGATGAAACCACCGGGCGCAAGCGCCAGACCGATGTTTTCCAAACCAATGTCGTCGGTATTGGTCTTGCGCCCAATCGCCCACAACAACTGATCCAGATCAGCCAACACACTGCCGTCGGTGTAATTCACGGTAAGTTTACCGTCGGCTTGTTTTTCCACACTGGCAATTTTCGCCGTGTCGTTGAACACAATGCCATCATGTTCCATTTGCGTGCGCAGCGTTTTCTGCATCAGGCTATCGAAACCGATCAACACGGGGAAACCTTGGTGCAACATGTGCGTTTCTGAGCCAAGTGCATTCAACACACCGGCCAATTCCAGCGCAATGTAACCGCCGCCAACAACCGCGACTTTCGCAGGCTGTTCATCCAGTTCAAAAAAGCCGTCAGAGGTGATGCCGTATTCCGCACCGGGAATATCCGTTGGCACAATCGGGCGACCACCCGTGGAAATCACAATGTGGTCAGCAGTATAGGTTTCACCACCGACGTCCAACGTCTTGGCATCAACAAAACGCGCTTGCCCCTGGATCAGGTCAATGCCTGCTTCGGACAAAAAGCTATCCATGTACCAATCGGTAATGCCACCGATCATGTTATCGCGCTTGTTGACCAACGTTGCCCAGTTCAATTTACCGGGCGTTGTCGCAAAACCGTAATCTTGCGCGTCGTGTTGGGCATGAGCCAGATTTGCAGCAAACCACATCACTTTTTTGGGAACGCAGCCACGGTTGACGCACGTACCGCCGAGGTCATCATTGACTTCCACGACTGCGCACTTCGCGCCATGTTTCGCAGCCTTTTCGACCACTGACAAACCACCGCTGCCTGCGCCGATGGCGATTAAATCGTAATGTTGGCTCATGCCCTACTCCTTCTTAGCGTGCTTGCAACCAAGCTTCCAATTTGTCAGAACCGCCAATCAGTTCACCGTTAATGAACACTTGCGGAACCATATCCACACCAGCGATAGCACGCAGGCTGCGGTTGGTATAATCACGGTTCAATTCCAGTTCGTCAAAGTCAATTTCTGCATCGTGCAACATGCCTTTGGCTTTCGCACAGAATGGGCAACCTTGACGGGTGAATACGGTAACATCCAGTGGTGCTTTGGCATTCGGTGCGATGTAAGCCAGCATGGTATCCGCATCGGAAACTTCAAACGGGTCACCCGGTTTGTTTGGCTCAACGAACATTTTTTCCACCACGCCATCTTTCACCAGCATGGAATAACGCCATGAACGCTTGCCGAAACCGAGGTCGTTTTTGTCAACCAGCAAACCCATGCCATCCGTGAAGTCGCCGTTGCCATCAGGAATGAAGGTGATTTTGTCGGCTTTCTGGTCAACTTTCCACTCGTTCATCACAAAGGTGTCGTTAACCGACATGCAAACGATTTCATCTACGCCCAGCTTTTTGAAGGTATCTGCCAACTGGTTGTAACGTGGCACGTGGGTAGAAGAGCAAGTCGGGGTGAATGCACCCGGCAGTGAGAACACGATGACAGTTTTTCCCTTGAATACGTCGTCAGTCGTGACATCGACCCACTCATGATTTTGACGGGTACGGAATGTCACGTTAGGGACGCGCTGGCCTTCTTTATTTTCAAACATGGGATTCTCCTTCTGAGAAAAAACAATTTAACTAATCTTTAACAATCTATAAAATTGATTGGAATGGGCACAGTATAAGCAGATCATAATACATTTCATAATGGATTGTTTCTAATATCATGTTCTGTTTATTCGATGAAGGTGATCAATACTGTTCATCGCCATGCGGACAAATTATCATGCGCCTCAACCTAATGATTACAATGACAGGGCACATCATGAAACACATTGTCGTCGACATCACTGCGCACGGCTTCGGTCATGTAGCACAAACGGCTGCTGTATTAAATGCACTCGATGGCAGCAACATCCGCTTCACTATCCGCTCCAGTGCTGCCGAAACCGTGCTGCGCGAACGTATTCGCCATCCCTTCACCTTGATTCCTTACCAACAAGATACAGGCATGTTAATGCACGATGCGCTGCGGGTAGATGCTGCTGCCAGTATGCGCTGGTATGCGGATTTCCACGCCACCTATTCCACCCGCAAAACCCAGGCCGCCGTTGAGCTAGAGAGACTGCAACCTGACTTGCTGTTTGCCAATGTTCCCTACTTGAGCTTGGATGCGGCTGGGGAGCTAGGAACCCCCGCTATTGCGCTGTGCTCCCTCAACTGGGCAGACGTGTTCCACAGCTATTGCAACGCATTACCGGGCGCGGACAAAATTCGCGACCAAATCCTCCATGCCTATGCGCAAGCTGAGATCTTTTTGCAACCCACCCCTTCGATGGATATGCACACCATGCTGCATACGCACCCCATTGCACCGATTGCTGCTATCGGTCAGCGTAAGCCTGAGTGGTTAAGGGAAGCTTCCGGGATGCCCGCTCACACCCGTTTCGTGCTGGTCGCATTGGGTGGTTTGGGCATGGAATACCCCTTAGCGCATTGGCCGCAGTTACCCGATGTGTGCTGGATTTTTCCCGATACTGCACTAACACAAGCACGCGCTGATTTTATTCCGGCCTCGCTGTTTGGCTTGGATTATGTGGATTTACTCGCGTCTTGTGATGTTGTCATGACCAAAACCGGCTACGGCACGCAAACAGAAGCGGTAGTGAATCAAGTGCCAACCCTGTGCATTACCCGTCACGGTTGGCCAGAAGAACCCAATCTACCCCACTGGCACACGCAACACGGCGAAGTCAGTTTCACCGATTGGCGCACCATTCAAGCCGGTGATTTCGGCAAGCACATTACCGCATTACTCGAAACAACTTGGCATAAGCCATTCGTTGTGCCTACGGGGGCACGCGATGCAGCGGCGGTGTTACAACAACAAATATCCCCAATGCCCGCGACAGTTCTTGTGTAAGCGGCTATATTGGTTTAATTAAATACCTTAAATTTCCATCACAAGAGGAGTGAGCTATGCAAGACGGTATTATACAAGACAGTATGAAAGGCATTGCTAATATTGCCGACAACCCTTACAAGCACTTACAAAAAATTGCGGGGGAACTGGATAACTACGATACCCGTGACAAGATTGACCGGGTACTGGATGAGCTGGATTTTATCCACGAATTAATTGATCCAGAAGCGCAGTCGATGGTGTCACAAGTGACCAAAACGTTGATGGAACGTTACCGTGCACTGGCTTAATTATTTTCAACAAAAAACTTTATCTATTAATAAATAGATATTTTTTTATTGACCACTAGTGGCTTCTTGCTTAAAAGGTTTGCTTTGAGCAAAGAGTGTCCACCTCATGAGAAAAACTATCCCCCGCGCCGTCAGCGTGTCGCTGGCGTGTGCTTCGCTAATACTGGCAACTGCCACCCTCAACCTCTCCTATGCCGCAGGCTGCCAAACCCTCAGCAGCGATAATTTGCAGGCCAGAGCCCGTGCATATAAGCCATTGATTCACAATGCCGCTATTCAACACGGTGTGAGTTCCAGTTTGGTGAAAGCAGTGATTACAGTAGAAAGCTGCTTTCGCCCCAAAGCGCGTGGCTCGCTGGGGGAAAAAGGTTTGATGCAACTCATGCCTGCAACCGCACGCCGTTTCAATATTCGCAATGGGTATAACGCTCAGCAAAATATCCACGGCGGCACCCGTTATCTCGGTTATTTGCAGCAACGTTACGGCGGTGATTTACCGCGCATGGTCGCCGCTTATAACGCGGGCGAAGGCCGTATTAAACCCGGTGGGCGTATTCCCAATAAAGCGTATGTGAGTAAAGTGATGCAAGCGTACCGCAAGTTTTCCGGCAAAAGCGGCAGTGCCGATGTAAGCGTGAAACAAGCCACTTTCAAGAACCCTGAAAAATCAGCCACTAAGCTGGTTAGTCACGAATTGCCTTGGGCTGATTTGCATACAGGCACGTATCAGGTAAAAGCGGGGGATACTGTATACGAGGCGATGCGCCAAACTGGCGTGCCAGTCAAAAAGTTAGTGCGTTTGAATAACCTGTCCGCGCCTTACACCATCAAGGCGGGACAGGTATTGCGGCTAAATTAAGCGTTAGCTGTTGTTGCCGCCAAAGCTGGCTCGCCCAACGATCAGCGGGTCAGCTTGGTTGATGTTGCGTACATCTTTGCCTTTGTAGTCCATTTTGTTCAGCACATAACGCATGGCGTTGAGACGCGCCCGCTTTTTGCAGTCTGACTTAATGATGATCCACGGGCATTCGGAGGTGTCGGTGTGAAAGAACATCGCTTCTTTAGCCTTGCTGTATTCATCCCATTTTTCGAGGGAGGCTAAGTCAATCGGGCTAAGTTTCCATTGTTTGAGTGGGTGAATTTCACGCTCTTTAAAGCGACGGCGTTGCTCTTTGCGGCTTACCGAGAACCAGAATTTAATCAAGTGAACCCCACTATTAACCAAATGGCGTTCCAATTCTGGGGCTTGACGCATGAACGCAAGGTATTCCGCTTCATTACAAAAGCCCATAACACGTTCAACACCGGCACGGTTGTACCAAGAGCGATCCATCAACACGATTTCACCGGCAGACGGCAAATGTTGGATATAACGCTGGAAATACCATTGCCCGCGTTCCATTTCAGTGGGTTTTTCCAGTGCCACTACGCGAGCACCCCGTGGATTGAGGTGTTCCATGAACCGTTTGATGGTTCCGCCCTTACCGGCAGCATCGCGGCCTTCAAACAAAATTACCACCCGTTGCCCGGTTTCGCGTACCCATGCTTGCAGTTTGAGTAATTCGACTTGTAGGTGGTATTTTTGTTTTTCGTAAGCCTTGCGTGACAGGCGATTTTTGTAAGGGTAAACCGCCGAGCGCCAGTCATCGACTAATTCATCATCGGGGCTGACTGGCATTCTGGCTTCGTATTTTTGCCAGCGTAACAGGGCGGCTTTGAGGGCGGCGGCATCATCTGGCGATGCACCTTCTAAAATCGACTCCAGTGCTTTGAAGGCGGCGGCGCTATCGGTTGGTCTAGGGTCGGTGTGTTCCAAAATGTCTTCGGCAGCACTGATTTGGGCATCTTGCGCTTCCGCACTGGCTTGCAGCACAACAAACGTTTCCACCGCTTCGGCGGTAATCGGGTCAGTTTCCATCGGTTCGGTTGCGTTAATTTGCTCTTTATCCATTAGGCACTCCACATTTTTTTCATCAAATTTTAACTTTTCCATGTTAGCAAACCTAGGGCAAACAATTGCTGACAAATATCAGGGCTGAGGGGTGTTGCGTAAGCGTGCCAATACCGCTACGGCTTGTTCGCGGGCTTGTTGTGCAGGTGGCAAGTCGCCGTTGAGGTAAGCATCAATGTCTTGTTGTGCCTGCATTTGGTCGTCAAAAGCATCGTGGCGTTGGCGAATGCGCTCTAACGAATCTTGCATCCGTGCAAATTTGTCGCTGTGCACATTGGCATGGCGGGACAGTTTGCCAACCGCTTGCTGGGCGTGTTGGGTCGCTTGTGCCATGCGCAATTCAGCGCGGTAATGTTCCAGCTTGTTGGCGGTGCTTTTCAGGGTTTGCAACAGGCGTTGTTCGTAGGCGTACAATTGTGCGTGTTGGCGCTGTTGCTGTTCCAGCCGGGTTTCGTGTTGGCTGAAATCTTCTGCCAGTGACAGCGCGGCTGCTTCATCGCCTTGTTCGAGGTGGCGGCGGATCAGGGTTTCCTTGCTTGCCAGTTGGGTTTTTTGGGCATCAAGCTGGCGTTGCAGGCGTAATTTGTCAGCCATCACTTGTGCAAGGTGTTGCTTGGCTTCGCGTAAATGGCTTTCGGATTCGTAAATCTCCTGCCCCAGAATGCGGGTGGCGTTGGCATCTACCGCCGTTTCTAGCACTTCGCGAGTGCCGCCCCGTACCGCAGTGGCGAGTTTTTCGATTAAGTAAAACATGCGGATTGCCTCCCTTATTCGGCGTATTCTTTGAGGATTTTGTTGGTTTTGGCTTCGCTAATGCGATTCAGCAAACGTTGCGCTTCGTGCTCATCTCGCAGGGTTTTTGACAACATAATAGTGGAGCTGACAAGAAACAGGGAGTTTAGGGCGAGGTAACCTTTGGTGAGCAGATTGCCTTCGAGGAAGAAGATAAAAGCTGCCATCCCCGCTAGGGCAATGCCGAAGGTGAGTTTGACGAAGAATAACCAGCTACTGGAGTTGGGCAGGGTGATATTGTCGTTCATGGGGTGTTCCTCTGGTTGCGATTAACAGTTGTTATGCTCTGAGAGGAAGATTAGGGGATGGTTGCGCTTGGCGCAACGTGAACAGGAAAAGTTGAATTAGGTACGGCTCAGGGTATTGCCGGACAATACTCATTAGGTGTATTGATGTTTAATTACCCGCAACACATTCCCATAATACAAAGCCTTACCCGTGCGTGTCTGCATCCACAACTCACGCACCTCGCAATGTTGCGGTTTGAAATATTGATGCGCCAAGCGGGTGATTTCCGATAAGCCAATCGTGGGCGAATAAGTGTTGAGAATCAGAAACCCGCGTGATGTTAACAACCCTTGCACGCCTTCCAATAACGCTTCCAGCTTATTGTCGAGTTTCCATTTTTCGCCCTTTTTACCCAGACCCCACGCAGGCGGGTCCATAATAATGCCCTCGTAATGCCGCCCGCGTTTGAGTTCGCGCTCCACGAATTTGAGTGCATCTTCGCGCACCCACTTAATATCAGCGAGTTTGCTGCGCTCCATATTGGTATGCGCCCAAGTCAGCAATTGCTTGATGGAATCCACATGCAAGGTTTCCGCACCGGTTTGCCGTGCGATGCACGATGCCGCGCCGGTATACGCAAACAGGTTGAGAAAGCGCCCTTCAGCAGGCAAATGTTCTGCAATAAAATCCCAATTGCAGCGCTGTTCTGGGAACAGACCAAGGTGTTTGAAGCGGGTTAATTCAAGCTGGAAACGCAGCCGCTGGTAGCCGATTTCCCACGTTGTCGGTGCTGCATCACGCAAGGGATGCCAAGTACCACTGTGCTTGTCGGTTTCCATAAATTCCCAATGCGCTAGTGTGCGCCATTCGCGGTGGGGCTTGCCGGGTTTGAAATAGGCTTGCACTTCCGGGCGAATGGTGAGGATCTTGCCCCAGCGTTCCAGCTTTTTGCCGTCGCCCGCGTCGATCAGTTCGTAGTCATCCCAGCCGTGGGTGTAGAGGCGTTGGTTCATGTTTGGCTTCCTTGGCGTACTTTACGCTGATCACCGAATAGGCGTTCGTAATCCCAGTCGCGTATCGCCAGCAGCACGGTCGACCCTTTGCGTTCGCCAATGGGCAGGCTGGCATCATCCTTGCTTAGGGTGTCGAAATCTTTGGCTAATTGCGCCATTTTGCGCTGGAACAGGGCGTTACTGGCATCGCTCAACATGCCATTGAGTACCACCAGTTTTTCGCCGTCTTTGATGAAGCGTGCGCGGAAAAATTCGGTTTCGATTTTGGCGAGAAACAATTTCATGATTGGGCCATCATCGCGCCATTTGAAATTGGAGGCAACCAACAGCTTAATGCGATTCCCCGGCTGCAATTCGATAATGTGCAAGCGATCGAGGTGTGTGAGGTAGCGGATCACTTGCGCTTCGCTAAAATTATAACGGTTGGTAATATCTTGCCATGACCAGCGATTCAGCACCAGCACGGTGACGAGCAACAGGTGCAAATCGTCGGCAATTTCCTTTTCCTGTGAATGGCTTAACTCGCTGATCGGCTTAGCGTGTTCGGAGCGCATTTCGTGGACAAGATCGGAGATTTCCATGTCCAGTAAAGTACAGACTTTATCCAAGCGTTGTAGTGATAAATCTTGTTCAGAAAATAGGCGTTTGACGCTGGCTTCAGAGAGTTGCAGGCAAGTGGCGACGTCGGCATAGGTTTTATTGTGGCGCTTGAGGAGCTTCTTCAGGGTGGTGATAAGTTCAGTGGTCTGCGGCATGGGTACGTTGGTCGTGCGAGTTAGCAGTAAGGTATCGAATTATAACAGGATTTATAAACTGGCGGAGAGTTGGACTTCATCGAAAATGATTGGGCGATTGGTTTCTTACAACAACAGGAGGTGCGGGCAAGATCGACAATGCTCATCGCACCGTGTTCGTTCGCTCATGTGTTTACCCATTCCATATCCCAGCGCATTACCAATCACCAAAGCCGTTCGCCCGCAAGTCGGCTATGCGCACGATCATCGAACGGTTGGGGTCAAACGGGGTGTCTTCAAAACCCCAATGCCGGTAAAAGTCGCGGATGCTGTCATCCAACGGGTGGGTGATCATGCAGGCGCAACCGATTTGTTCGCTGATTTGCACCGCTGTCTTGAAGGCGAAGAACAGCAGCGACTTTGCCAGCCCTTGCCCTTGATAGTTCAAATCCACTGCCAGTTGCCCCAGTAGTACGGCGGGTACGGCTTCCGGGCGGTTACGCTGTTGGGCTTTGGGCAGGAATTCGCGGCGAATTTCCGCAGCCGTTAGCGCCACAAATCCAGCCACTTTACCCGTCTCGGTATCGCAAATGACATTGGTGCGTGAAATGCCGAATTGCTGGTTTTTCCATGCGTGGCGTTGAAACCACGTATTCAGTGACGGCTTGCCACAGTCAAAATCGTTACGCTCGTCGTCTTCCGCCAAGGGGCGGGGTTTGCTTATTTTTCCCATACGGGTGTGCTGGCGGCAAGGCGTTGCAGGGCAGGGATTTTCTTGGTGGGTGCATCCAGCCAGGCTTCAAACTGCTCCCAGAGAGCGATGGGAATTTCGACGATGCGCCGTTCCATGACTTCGAGTTCGGCGGATTCGACGGCTTTGCGGCGAATGAATTCGCTTAAGGTGGTGTGTGCCTGTTTGGCGGCGGTTTCCAGCAGGCTGCGTTCATTGTCGTTGACGCGGACGCTGAGTATGGAAGTGGACATGGTGTGATCCTCTATCGGCTTTTGTCATACAATAGCATACAAAAGACCATTTTGGTGGTGTCAACAAAATGGTTTGATCACCAACAATGACAAGTGAGCGGTTATGCCGCAATCTGGTCGTACAACTGCTGTGCTCCTTCCGCCACAATCCGCTGCGCCCAACTTGGCTTCATTTTCATATCCGCTGCCCGTTCCAGATACAGGGCAGGTCGCGCCAGCATATCTGCCAGTGATTTGAGCAATGCCTTGCGGGGAACACTGCCGTATTGTCGCTCGGCTTCTTGCCACGCAGCTTGCGGGATTTCACCCCATGCCAGATACATCGCCACCAAATCGAAGACATCCTTGAACGGTGGGGCAAGCGCACGGTCAGCATTCGCCAACAGCTTGGTCATGAAACAGGATTCGCGTGACAAGTAGGGCAGCGGAAACAAGTTCAAATCAGCACCCGCAACCAGTCGGTATTCATCGCAACTGACGATTTCGAGCTTGACCAGTGAATCATCCAGTTTCAGAAACGTTCTTACTGCGTAACGGTCAGCGCGAATTTCGCGTACATAATCAAACTCTTGCTTGACCAATCCGCCGAGAGAAAGATTCGATACTTGCTCACGCACAGCACGGTAGGCATCTTTGTTTGGACACAACAAATCAATATCAACCGATTCGCGGTATTCATCCAACTCCAAGGCAATGCGCGTCCCGCCACCGAAACAAATGGCATGTTGGGTAAAGAAATCAGCATCGAACTGCGCCAAAGCGGTCATGATCAGGCGGTGATGGGGCAGTTGATAATCAGGCATGATGCACCACCCCAAACGCTGGAATGAAAATGCCTTGCCCCACTGTGCGAGTAAGCTCATTGATTAGACCTTGCTCGTTGTCGCTTAGATTCTGTGCTTGCACGAAGCCCCAACGTTCTTCATACACGCGGAAAGCAAAGTCAGGATCGACGGTTTCGCAATGGACATCCCATAGCAGCTTGTCCAGTTCCGGGTAGAGCTTACGGTTGATGGTGGTTGGCATGGCGGTTTTCCTGCTTTGCTGGTGTTTTCATGAGAATAGCATGAAACCTTGTGTAGCCAATCCTACGCACTGTCACCAAATCCGTTTGCCACGCAAGTGGGTTATCCGTACCGACGTAAACATCCAAGTTTGCGAGTGCGGTTGGCGCGTGCCACAATGATCATGTACCTCGTTAGCGGAGAAATCTCATGCAATTGACGCTCGATATTCCAGAAAAATTCTTTGCTTATCAAACACCCAAAGAGCTGATACGCCTACTCAAACTGAATACGGCGATTGACCTTTATCGACGCGGCAAATTGTCTGCGGGTGCTGCGGCTGAATTCGTTGGCGACCTTGATCGCTACGAATTTCTGTATGAATGCCGCCAACACGGGATTGAGCCACAAACCTACGATAATGTTGAGGAACTGCAAGCTGAAATCGACAACATTCACGCCGCCCGCTGCTGAGGCAGATGCACATCGACCACGATTTCCGAATAAGGCGTAAACACCTTGCCCTGTGCGTCGCGCTCAATTGCCAGCCACTCCATCAAACGTTCCACATCGTTATGCACATTCTTGTAATCGCGCTGCAAGGTGCGGGCAAGTTCAGCAATGCTCATCGCGCCCTGTTCATGCAATGTTGCCAGCAAATCCCACCGCTTAGGCGTAAACACACTCAACATCTGGCTGACATTCTTGAAACCCACACCGAAGTAAGGCGTAGGCTCTTCACCAACGTCCAAACGCTCCATCATCTGTTGTGCCAAAGCCAAGGATGATTGGATGCCAGTACCCACTTTGATGGTTAGAATACATTCGCTCATGTGTTTACCCCTTCAATATCCTGCAAAAAATCAGCCACTAAACGCGCCGGACTTTGAAACAAAAGTTCAACACTATTCAATATTTAGATGTGAATACAAATGTTATTACATATATTGTGCAATAGTGATACGCGTTGTTTTTGCTCAAAAAATATGCGATACTATTAATGTTTAATGGCGTAAAAAATTTATATTAGGGTATGACATGAGAAATAGTATTCCAACATGGGTGGCATTAAGAAAAATTGGTAAATCAAAAATTGTTGGAATGACAATATTCATCCCTTTCTTTGGATACATGATCTTATTCAATGATCAATTTGTTCATCTTTTTAGTCTGTCAAAAGAATTATTTCTTGACGATTATAGCTCTAATACATCAGTGGCTCTTGACTTTGCTAAAGAAGGAAAAAATCGACTATTCTATTTTTATTTTGGTTTTACATTCCTTGGAATTGCATCATTGATATATAAGTTATCTTGTCCTAGCTTGATTAATGATTATGGTTCTGATCGTGATTTCATAAAAGAAGAACTTCCTTTGATAACAATTAAGAGAGGTGAAGAAATAATTCAATATTTAAGTGAAAAAAAAGCATCTTCTAGTCAGGAAATAGAGAATATTAAATGGAAATTAAAGAACTCAAATGAAATTAACAATAATATTGACTTGATGTCAATATATTGGGGGTATGAGAATACTACAAAAATATCAGCTAGAATGGCATCAGCACTACTATATTTATTTGGATTTTCGATATTGATGATTCCGGCAATTGCAATGTTTATTGACGTAAGTACTGTTTTTTTTAATTAAGTATAGGGTTGGGATTTTAATATGGACTTTAACGAATATGAATTGCAGAAAATGTTTGGTCACGAAGCGGCTGAGGATGAAGATACAGAAAGATTAAAGTCATATTACTTTAAAAGTAAAATTTATAATCAAATTGTTAATGATTTGCCGTTAAGAATATTAGTTGGTCATAAAGGTATTGGTAAGTCAGCACTTTTTAAAGTTGCTATTGATGAAGAAATGGTAAATAACAGATTGGCTTTGTCTATAAAGCCAGATGATGTAATAGGTGTTGGTGATAATGTAACGGATTTTCTAAAACTAATTAGGGAGTGGAAAATTGGAATAAATAAAATATTAACCAAGAAGGTTTTGTCTTTCTTCAACAAGCTTGATAAAAATTGGCAAGATGAGTTAGAAAACTTTGGAGGAGATACTTTAAATTTTATTCATTCAAAAATTTCTCATTCAGATTTAAAAGATGCGATCAATAAACCATTGCTTGATAAGTTTTTATCTGATAAGAAAATATCTGTTTACATTGATGATCTTGATCGTGGATGGGAGGGGAGAAAACATGATATTCAGAAAATATCTGCATTATTAAATGCAGTTAGAGATATTTCAAGTGAAAATAGAGGTATTTATTTTAGAATAAGTCTACGGTCTGACGTTTATTATCTTGCTAGAACATCTGATGAATCAACAGACAAGGTTGAAGGCTCTGTCATCTGGTACTCTTGGCAGCAACACGAAATTTTAGTATTACTTGTAAAACGTATAGAGAGTTATTTTGGTCGGCAAGTGGATGAAAATTTACTCATGGGCAAACATCAATCGGAGTTGATGAGGTATTTAAAAGAAATAATAGAAGAGAAGTTTACAGGGAAAGGACATTGGAGAGATACTCCCATGTATCGTGTTCTTATGTCATTAATAAGAAAAAGACCAAGAGATCTAGTGAAGCTTTTAACATTAGCAGGTCGTCAAGCAAAATCTAAAAACTCAAATATTATTAAAACCGTGCATCTTGAGGATATATTTGAAGAATACTCTCAAGGAAGACTTCAAGATACGATTAATGAATATCGCTCGGAATTACCAAGTATTGAGCGGTTAATCCTTGGAATGAAACCATCGAAAAAGGAAAAAACTGCATCATTAGGCTACAAGTATAATACTTCTGATTTGCTTAAAAAAATAGAAATGATTGAAGAGCAAGGCAAGTTTTATTGGACAAAAACTAAAGAAGAACCTAGTGCAGCGTCTACTAAAGAGCTTGCTGCCTTTCTTTATAAAATCAATTTTATTACAGCAAGAAAACAAACTTCATTAGGGATAGATAGAAAATATTTTGAAGAAAACAGGTATCTCTCTAATAAGTTCACGGAGTTCGGTTATGATTGGGAAATACATCCTGCATATCGCTGGGCATTACAACCTGATGATCCCTTGAATATATTTAACGAATTAGAGTTAAATGAATCATAATCTAAGAAAAGGCGAGTTTCTTCGCCTTTTCTTTTGGTGATCTATCCAATATGGTATTTTTTCTTCGATTTATCTAAAATTTGCTTGACGATGTTAAACATATTATTGTAACTGTGTTGCTTGCATTTTCACAGGAGCAGCAGGGAAACCCATGCCTCTACCCCTCACCCACAACAACTACAATTCCTCTTATACTTCTCCATCTTCCCAATCCCCGGATTAAACGTATTGGTCGGATCAAGCTTTTTGTAAAACTCCCGCAAGCCGCTTTCCGCCTCATACAAATGCCCCACATTATGCTCCGCCGGATACTTCGCCCCCCGCGCATCCAGCAACGCCAACATCGCCTTTTTCACCGCCTTGGCATCCGCACCCTTTTTCAAAATATAATCCTGATGGAAAACATGGCACATGAAATGCCCGTAATACAAGGTATGTTCAATCTGGCTGCGAATGTGTTCCGGCAACACTTCCACCCAATCCGCATCATTGCGCCGCAACGCAATATCCAACGCCAGCATTTCCTCGCCGACCTGATCGCTAAACAATGTCTGGTAACGAATCGCCGCGCCCGCCGCCGCAAACCGCTGCAAGAATGCCTTACTCGCCTCCTGCGGCGTACACTCAAAATACGCCCCCGCATTATCCGCATCCGCAAAGAATTCCGGCAAAAACGCCTGCGCTTCCGCAATCCCGCCCTCACTCATTTTCAAAATTAAGTGATGTTCATAACGGTCACGGAATTCCAACAAACGATCCGGTAAATGCTGCGGAAACAAACGGCTTGCCCCCTGCATCACCCGATCACTCAAATATTTGGGCAACACCGGCAACTTGTTCAAAGTCGCATCGGTACGCCCCTTAATCGCAAACAACTTCGGCATCACATCTGTCCCCAACTTCTCAATCGTCAGGAAGGTATCTTTGCCGTACTTTTCCGCAATATTGAAAATATCGCGGTGCATGTATTCGCCCACTTCCGGCACATTTTCAAACTGGCTGAGGATGTGGCGACGCAAACGTGTCAACACCTGCGGGTCATTCGTGCCGATGTAAAACGCTTGTTCCTGTTGTGCTACCGGAAACGTATCCAGCCGCACGGCAAACACCGCCAATTTCCCCGCGCACCCACTGGCTTCAAACAAACGGCTTTCATCGGCATTGAAACGCGCCGGTGTTGCCGCATCCACATCGCGCAACCGCGCCACGTAGTCGCGAGCCGATGCCAGCTTGCCGCCATCATCCACCCCGTCTTTCGCAAAATTGCCAGACTCCAGCCGTGCAATCATCTCCTCCGGCGAATCGCCCAACGCAATGCCCAAATGGTTAACCATTTCGAGCTTGCCCTGTTCATTCACCTGCGCAAACAACGCCATTTCGGTGTAAGCCGGGCCACGCTTAACCAAAGCTCCGCCCGAATTGTTCGCCACCCCGCCGACAATCGACGCGCCCAAACAGGACGAGCCGATCACCGAATGCGGCGCACGCTTCAACGGCTTGAGCAACTTTTCCAACTTGTGCAAGGTCGCACCGGGAAAACTCAACACCTGTTCACCACCGTTCAACAGCACCAAATCGTCCATCGCCAGTGTATTGATCACCACCACCTCACGGTCGTAATCGTCCCCGCTGGGGGTCGAGCCTTCCGTCAAGCCGGTTTTCGCTGCCTGCATAATGATAATGGTGTTCGCATCCACACAGGCTTGCAGCACGCGCCATAGTTGCATGAGGGTTTGCGGAAACACCACCGCCAATGCCGTGCCACTGCCCGAACGGAAACCAGTACGGTAATACTCAGTACGGCGTTGCCCGGTCGTCAGTTTATCCGCGCCCACAATGCCTTGCAGGGTGGTGATCAGGGGATGGTTCATGGCACTTGCCTCACATTAACGGGTCAGTCACGCCTAAGAAATGGATGGCAACCATGGTAATAATGCCCGCCATCACCAAGTAATACAGCGTCGGAATAATCGTCAAGCGAATGGTTTGCCCTTCACGCCCCAGCAAGCCCACTGTTGCCGATGCTGCCACCACGTTGTGAATCGCAATCATATTGCCTGCCGCCGCGCCCACCGCTTGTACCGCCACCAACATTGCACCCGATACCCCAATCAACCCGGCGGTATCAAACTGGAATTGCGCCAACATCAGGTTGGAAACCGTATTCGAGCCAGCAATAAACGCGCCCAATGCCCCAACCGCAGGCGCAAAGAACGGGTAAACATCACCCACACTGCTGGCAACCAATTGCGCCATTGCCCGTGGCATCGACGGCAAATCCGCCAGATTCACCCCAGAATTGATCAGAATCCGCACCATCGGAATGGTAAAGATCAACACAAAGCCCGCACCCAGCAAGGTCCGTGAAGACTCACCCACCGCCGCTTTCAACTCGGAAAATTTCATGCGATGCAGGAAGAACGTCGCCAACACCACCAACACCATAATGCCACCCGGCAAGTACAGGAACTCGATTTTGCCGGAAATGCCCTTTTCACCCAGAATATCCACCCACGGCAACACCAGCGTATTGCTCAGGAAGGTTTTCACCTCGGTACTAACCCGTGACAACACCAATAACGCCGCCAGCAACACATACGGCAACCACGCCATGCCAATCGACACGGGTGCTTTTGCAGTCAGGCTATCCAGTTTGATTTCGATGCTGCCCATCCATTCCGCCGCCCATTCGCTCGGTGGTGCAAAATCCCACGATTTTTTCGGCACCAAAAAACCGACACGCGCCGCAGGCACGACCAATGACAAACCCACCAATGCACCAATAATGGAAGGGAATTCCGGCCCCAAAAACACGCCAGCCAGCGCGTAAGGCACGACAAACGCCAAACCGGCAAAAATCGCAAACGGCGCAACCGCCAAACCTTCACTCCACGACTTGTTGCGCCCGAAGAAGCGGGTCAACATCACGCACATGAACAGCGGCATTAACACGCCAATAATCGCGTGGGTAATCGCCACTTCGGAGGTAATCAGCGCGTACAACACATCCCAGCTTGAGCCTTCGCTGAGTAATTTTTCGCTGATGCCTGCCTTATCCAAACCGCCGGAAACCCCGACGATAATCGGCGTACCCACTGCACCGAATGATACCGGCGTGGATTGCACCATCATCCCGACCATGACCGCTGCCATTGCCGGAAAACCCAAGGCTACCATCAACGGCGCAACCACCGCTGCGGGTGTACCAAAACCGGATGCACCCTCAATAAAGCAGCCAAACAACCACGCCACGATAATGACTTGAATACGTCGATCGGTACTGACATTCGAGAACCCCGCCCGAATCGCGGTAATTGCCCCCGAATGTTTCAGCGTATTCAGCAGCAAAATTGCCCCGAAAATAATCCACAGAATCGCCCCTGTCAGAATCAGCCCTTGCAGGGTAGAAGCCAGCACCCGATTAGCGGTCATTTCCCACGCGGTCAGCGCAATTGCCACCGTCACCACAAATACCACAGGCATCGCTCGCCGTGCAGGCCAGTTAAATCCCACCAGCAGCACGGCTGCCAGCACCAAGGGCAAAAAT
Organism: Thiothrix caldifontis; assembly: GCF_900107695.1. Classification (GTDB taxonomy): domain Bacteria; phylum Pseudomonadota; class Gammaproteobacteria; order Thiotrichales; family Thiotrichaceae; genus Thiothrix; species Thiothrix caldifontis. Next base: position 182,917 of record NZ_FNQP01000005.1, read on the forward strand.
GCCAGTAACGAAAGTAGCGTTTGACTCATTGAGAACTCCTCCTCCTGAATATAATTGGTCTTACCAATATTGCTGGAATGGCTTACTGGTAAGACCATGAATTCTGGAGCTTTTGATAAGTCCTTGTCAATACACAATCTAATCCACTTGCAATAAAACTTTCAGGCTTTTATGATAGCCAAAATTGGTAAGACCAAAAGAGCGGAAGTCATGAAGAAATTACGCATTGCCGAACAACTCACTCAACAACTGGAACAAATGATCACCAGCGGGCATTTCACGCTAGGCGAACGTTTGCCTGCCGAACGCGCACTGGCGGAACAATTTGGCGTATCGCGCCCTTCCTTGCGCGAATCCATCCAAACTCTGATTAGCCGTGGCTTGTTGATTTCCAAACCGGGCGGCGGCACGTTTGTGGAAAACGATACCCCGCAAGCCACTGCACCGTGCAGCAGCCCCTTGGTCGAATTGTTCCGTGAAAACCCCGAATACCGTTTCGACGTGCTGGAAATTCGCCACGCCTTGGAAGGCAATGCCGCTTGGTACGCCGCCTTGCGTGCCACCGATGAGGACAAAGCCAATATCCGCGATTGTTTCGAGCGCATGATTCAACGTCACGGCAGTGCTGACCCGATGGACGAAGCCTGCGCCGATGCCGATTTTCATCTGGCGATTGTCGAAGCCTCGCACAATCTGGTGCTGCTGCACGTCATGAAAAACCTGTTTGAACTGCTGCAAAACAGCATTTCGCACAATCTGGATAAGCTCTACACCATCCCGCGTGTGTTTGATCCGCTCAGCGAACAGCACCGTGAACTGATGGAAGCCGTGGTTGCCAGTGACCCCGAACGCGCCCGTAAAGCCGCGCAAGAACATCTGGCTTTTGTGGAAGATTCCCTCAAATCCATCGACGCAGACGAAGCCCGCAAGGTGCGGTCGTTGCGCCACCTCACCCTGCTTGGAAGGTAAACCCATGCCCCCCATACCTGACACCATTTATTTTTTCGGCACTTGCCTCGTCGATTTGATGTACCCACAAGCGGGTGTGTCGGCGATGCAATTGCTGCAACGTGCGGGGGTGAAAGTGATTTTTCCACCTGCGCAAACCTGCTGCGGACAACCCGCGTGGAACTCCGGCTACCGCGACGAAGCGCGTTCTGTGGCACGGGCGCAAATCGCGTTATTCCCCAAACCCATTCCCATCGTGATTCCATCCGGTTCGTGTGCGGGGATGATGAAAGTGCATTACCCCGAACTCTTCGCGGGGCAACCGGATGAAGCGCAAGCCGTCGATGTTGCCAGCCGCGTGTACGAACTCACCGAGTTCCTCGTTGATGTGTTGCACATTGAGCTGCGAGATTTGGGCGAACCTCTGACCGTGGCAGTGCACACCTCCTGTTCCGCCCGCCGTGAAATGGGCGTTGCCGACAAGATCGAATCGCTGCTGGGGCAACTCAGCAATGTGCAACGGGTAGAACACGCTCGCAAGCCGGAATGTTGCGGTTTCGGCGGCACGTTCGCGGTGAAAGAACCGGAAATTTCGGCGGCAATGGTGCTGGATAAAGTGACCCATATCCGCAATGCCCAACCCGACCGCCTGATCAGTCAGGATTGCGGTTGCCTGCTGAATATTAGTGGGACGATGGCAAAGCAAGGCGATGCGATTCCGCACCAGCATATTGCTGAATTTTTGTGGGAGCGGATAACCCCCCATCCTAACCTTCCCCCGCAAGGGGGGAAGGGACAAGAGGCGCACCCTGCACAAGCTTCCTCTTCGCCCCCTTCACCCCTTGCGGGGGAAGGGTTGGGGATGGGGGGTAAGTTTGGAGGACAATCATCATGATTACTCAGTTCCGCCAAACCGTCCGCGCCAACCTCGCCAAGCCCGAAGTCCGCGCCAATTTCTACCGTGCGATGGATGGCTTGATGACGCGCCGCCTCGACCAATTCCCCGACAAAGCCGAACTGGAACGCTTGCGTACCCAAAGCATGGCAATCCGCGCCAATGCCTTAAGCAAGCTGCCGGAATTGCTGGAAACGCTCGAAGCCAACCTGATTCGTAATGGCATTCAAGTGCATTGGGCAGAAACGGCCGAACAGGGCAACCAGATCGTGCAAGCGATTTTGGAACGCCACAATGCCAAGTCGATCATCAAAGGCAAGTCGATGGTGTCGGAAGAAATGGGCATGAACCATTTCCTCGAAACCTTGGGCATTGAGTGTTTGGAGTCCGACCTTGGTGAATTCATTATCCAACTGGATGGTGAAACCCCGTCGCACATTATCATGCCTGCGATTCACAAAAACCGCATACAGATTGCTAAGTTGTTCCACGAAAAATTCCCCGATATTCCCTACACCGAAGACGTGGATGAATTGACGCAAATGGCGCGGCGGATTTTGCGCGACAAGTTTTACGCGACAACAGTGGGGCTTTCCGGCGTGAACTTCATGGTGGCAGAAACCGGCACGCTGTGTCTGGTGGAAAACGAAGGCAACGGACGCATGTCCACCACCGCGCCATCGGTGCATATCGCGGTCACGGGCATTGAAAAAGTGGTGGAAAGTCTGAGCGATGTGCCGCCGCTGTTGAGCATTTTGACGCGCTCGGCAACGGGGCAACCGATTACCACCTACTTCAATATGATTTCTGGCCCGCGCAAAGCGGGGGAAAAGGATGGCCCCGAAGAGGTGCATTTGGTGTTGCTGGATAATGGGCGTTCCAATATTTACAGTGACCCGGAATTGCTGGCGACCTTGCGTTGTATTCGTTGCGGGGCGTGCATTAACCATTGTCCTGTGTACGTGCGCATTGGCGGGCACAGTTACGGCACGGTGTATCCGGGGCCGATTGGCTCGATTTTAGAGCCGCAAAAAGCGGGGCTGGATGTGCATGGCGAATTGGCGCAAGCCTCAACTTTGTGCGGTGCGTGTAGCGAGGTTTGCCCAGTACGCATTCCAATTCCCAGTATTCTCAACCGCTTGCGTTATGATGGGGTGCGTAAGGATACCAGCAATACTCACACGGTTGGTTCGGGCAAACGTCGTACCTTGAGTGAAGCAGCAACCTGGAAAACCTGGGCGTGGGCGGCGACGCATCCGACGATTTACCACGCAGGTTCGACGCTGGCGACGCGCTTTAAAGGGATGTTGCCGACGAATTTAGGGGCGTGGACGACGGTACGTAGTGCACCGAAACTGGCGGAATCCACCTTGCACCAACAGGTAAAAAATCTGGGAGTCGACCATGAGTAATACGGCACGCGCTAATATTCTCGCTCGTTTGCGCGAACCGCAACGCCCAGAGTGTGGCTTTAGCGAACGCGATTACCTAAGCCGTTACGATTGGGATACGGCGGAACGGGTAAAGCGTTTCACCGAACGCATGGTCGCAGTACGAGCGGAAGTGCATCACACCACGGCGGATACGTGGCTGGATGTCGTCAGTCAGGTGTGTGCCGCCAAGGGCTTGAACAACCTGTTGGTTTCGCCAGCAACGGTGTTGGGCAAACAGATCCACGCGCAAGCCGACCGTTTCCCTGCCCTCAAAACCTACGACCAGCCGATTGAAAACTGGAAACAGGAGCTGTTTTACGGCGTGGATGCGGCTTTCACTGGCACGACTGGCGGGATTGCGGAAACAGGCACATTGATTGTGATGCCGAGTGCGGACGAACCCCGTTTGATGTCACTGGTTCCACCCGTGCATATTGCCGTGCTGGAAGTGGACAAGTTGTACACCACGTTTGCGGAAGCGGTGCAGGTGCAAGGCTGGGTGCAAGCGGGAATGCCGACCAATGCGCTGCTGATTTCCGGGCCGTCGAAGTCGGCGGATATTGAGCAGACGCTGGCGTATGGGGTGCATGGGCCGAAGGAGTTGGTAGTGGTGCTGGTTGAATAGGGGGCAAAAAACCTTTCGCCCCCCATCCACTTACTTCTTCTTGGCTTTTTTGACGGTTTTCTTCACTGTCTTTTTCGCCTTAGGTTTAGCTTTGGTGACTGCCTTGAACTCAGAGGCGGTGTAATACATTTCCTCATCAGCCATCTGCGTATTTTGGTCGATACTGATCGACAGCGGGCGACCGTTTTGTGCGTCATATTGCACATCAATACGCGCTGCTTTGGCGTCAATGGCTTTACGGATAATGTCGAATAACCCTTCGGTGGTTAGTGCATCGGCGCGGCGTTCCAAAGAAAGTGGCACGCCATCTACCGTCGATTTCGTTACCGTGCTGCCCGATACCTCAATCGCAATCGGTTTGCGAAATTCCGGCGTGCAGAAGCAGGAACGTTGTAAGGTGTAAGTATAATGCGCAGGTTTGTTTTGCCGCCACTTGGTTTCTGCTGCTAACAGATCGCGATTGGCAATGAAGTAGCTTTCCGCAGACGGCGTAGGGTGCTGTACCACTGTACTTGTATTACCTGTAAAAGCAGGTGTGGTTGCGACGCAGCCACTCAGCAAGCCTGCGCAGAGTGTGGTCAGCAAGATATATTTCATAGCGGTGTCCCCTTGGTATTTGCTGGTGTTGATACAGCACAAGACCGGTAGAATAGGGGAAAGTTCAGGAAGGTTATTATGGGCATAACAATATGACACATCGCATGTGGTTTCTCGGTTTGCTTGGGTTATTTCTGGTATTCGCCGTGGTGTTGGGAATTGCACCACTCTACCGTCATGACTGGATGTTGGAAAACATTCTCACCGTGTTAACCGTGATTTTACTGCTGAGTACCAGCAAAGCGTTTCCGCTCTCACGCCTTTCCTATGGCTTGATTTTCGTATTTCTAACCTTGCATGAAATCGGCTCGCACTATACCTACGCTGAAGTGCCGTATGACCAGTGGTGGCAAGCGGCCTTTGGTTATTCCCTAAACGAAGCACTGGGGTTTGAACGCAACCATTTCGACCGGCTGGTGCATTTCTTGTATGGCTTGCTATTGGCTTACCCCGTGCGGGAAATGTTTATTCGGGTGGCGGATGTGAAAGGTTTCTGGAGCTATTTCCTGCCGTTGGATTTAACCATGTCCACGTCGATGCTATACGAATTGGTGGAGTGGGCAGTGGCGGAGGTATTCGGCGGCGAACTCGGCATGGCTTACCTCGGTACACAAGGTGATGTGTGGGATGCACACAAGGACATGGCACTGGCAAGCGCTGGAGCATTAGTGGCAATGGGGCTGACGGCGGGGATAAATGTGTGGCTGCAACGCGATTTCGCCCGTGAATGGAATGACAGTTTGCGGGTCAAACATACTGAGCCGTTGGGTGAGGATGAGATTCGGCGCTTGTTGGCAGAAAATGAAGGTCAGCACGCCAATCGTTAGCGCGGCAATTTCAAACCGTATTGATGCGCTAACGTGAGCAACGCCTCTGCATTCCCCCGCGCATCATTCACCGGATGATGGTCATGTGCCGTTTTACGCAAATGCTTAAAGTTTTGGAACATATCCCGCACCACGCCTTTGTACAGTGACCCAAGATTGGTGGAACTGTAGCCAAACGGGTTGTCACCCAGAAAATGGTGGAAATACCAGTTGATAAACGACCAGTCGAAACCGTTGTTGTCGGCGATGAAATGCGGGCGACCTTTGGCTTCGTGCTTGAGCCAAGCGGCAAAGCGTTGCATCACCAGCGTTGGCTCGTCAAACGCAAGCGTTTCCTCTCGACTGTGACCGCTGACGGCAAGCGCTTCGGGAATCCAGCGTTCAGAAATCGGTTGGAGTTGCCCGTAGAAGGTACGGTTTAAGCCGGGTTCGACGATCACCGCGCCGAAACTGACCATGGAGTAATCGCCGGGGATCGGGCCATCGGCTTCGATATCGACCATGATGAAGGTCATCTGTGTTTCTCCCGATAAGGTAAAGGGCGAAACATTTTCCGCCCCTACCAATGTTACGCTGCTTTGGATTTGTCGGTTAGCTTGACCAGATCGTTCATGACGCCATCCAGACCGCCGTAGACGTTCAGCGTACTGATGCGTCCAGTGATCTTTTCCAAGATTTCCAGCTCTTTCAAGCGCAGTAATACAGGGTTGCCTTCCATGACCTTGGCGGTGTTGTGCAGGGAACGGGTTTCCTGCGTTTCTTCGCGGCGGCGGATCAGGTTGGCTTCGGCGCGTTTCTCGGCTTCAACGACTTGCGCCAGAATCGCCTTCATATCACCGGGTAATACGATGTCACGCGCCCCGACCGTTTTCAGGTCGATGCCGTAAGCCGCTGCCTTTTCCGCCACCGTTTGCTGGATGGATTGGTTGAGCAGATTTTTGTCTGCCAGCAATTCATCCAGCGTTTGGGTGGAAACCACGGCGCGTAACGCCAATTGCAGTTCGCGGTACAGGTAGTCTTTGTGGTCTGCCAGTGCCGTTTTGACTTGCTGCGGGTCAACAATCTGCCACATGGCGGAAAGGTTGATGCGCAAGCCTACGCGGTCTTTGGTGAGGATTTCCTGACCATTGACCTCCATGTTTTACAGGCGGCAATCGAGTTGCGTGACCTTGATCGTATGGTTGAATTGCCACCAAACGTGCGTACCCGCCGTCAGTATTTCGCGCTGTTCGCCGTCGACTTCCAGAAAGCCGGTGTGACCTTCGGGGATGGTCGCCATCACCAAAGCGTTTAACGCCGCCGCCCGCAAGGTGGCATCTTTTGCGGTCAGCAATTGGCTTGCCAAGGCTTTGGGCAGCTTGAAATCGGTGCTGATGTCGAGCTTGCGGACTTCGATGCTGCGTTGACCTTGCCAGCACGCACCACGTTGCGCAGGCGGCTTGATGTCTTTCAGCACATTGTCCTGGTACAGCAAACCGACTTCCTGTTCGCCGGTTTCCCAGCGTTGGAGGTGCGCAGCGAATTTGTCAGCGTGCAAGTCGGCAAGGCTGACAACATCCTCCGGCACAAAGGTTTGTGCACTGCCGGTGACGGCGAATTGCTGCACGCGGTATTGGTTTTTCCAGCCGTAAAAAGTGTGGACACCCGCAGGCAGGATTTCAACGAACTGTTCGTCTTTGAACAACAGCCCGCGATGTGTTTCTGGAACAATAATTTTGGTTTTGAATAACATGGCGTTGTCCTTTAAAAATTGGGTGGCATTCCCCCACACCCTTGCAGGCTTGGCGGTTTGTGTTGGATGGGAAAGCCGCGTGAGCCGAAGCCGTTGCGGTTTCGCATCCACCAAACCCACCGTCAAGGCGGCGCGGGTGCTGGTCGTTGCCGCCGGGTAATCCGTGCCGAAACACGTACTGCCGTCGGGCATTGACCTTGGTGGTTTGCCGTTGTTCGCCCTTGCGGGCCAAGCTACCGTAAAAGGGTAGTTCACTAGCCGGAGTTGAACCGGCGACAACCAGATACCAGATCCAGTGCTCTACCAGACTGAGCTATAGTGATGGAGCAGCCAGTTGGAGTTGAACCAACGACCGACCGAATCTCTCGGTTGCTCTACCAGACTGAGCTATGGCTGCATGATTGTGACCGTCGAAACAGATACGCGGGTACACCAGCGGTGGTCGCGTCAGGCAGGTATTTGAACCTGCTCCACGAGTAACGAAAGTCGCTAATGGTTTTGCAAAGTGTGTGCCAACTGCGCTGTTTTTCTTTAAATGATTGATAAAAAATGATTTTATGTGGAGGGTGACTGCTAGTGGGAAAACAAGGTTATCGAAATTGCTATCTATAAAAATACAAATCTATTTCTCGTGAAACCAACCTTTCTCCAACCTTGATGCCGTATGTTATGCCTTTACCATCACGGATAATGAGAGAGGAGAACAATCATGCAATACGCAAATCCCAATACCGACGGAGCGGTCATCCACTTCAAAGAACGCTATGAAAACTTCATTGGCGGTGCTTGGGTTGCCCCGGTCAACGGCGAATACTTCGACAATATTTCCCCGGTCAACGGCAAGCCGTTCTGCCAAATCCCGCGCTCCAGTGCGGAAGACATTGAACTGGCACTGGATGCCGCACACGCTGCTAAAGATGCGTGGGGCAGAACCTCTGTTACCGCTCGTTCCAATATCCTGCTGAAAATCGCTGATCGCATCGACGCGAATCTGGAAATTCTGGCAGTCGCGGAAACCTGGGACAACGGCAAAGCCGTGCGCGAAACCCTCAACGCTGACGTACCGCTTTCCTCCGACCATTTCCGCTATTTCGCAGGCTGCTTACGGGCGCAAGAAGGCACGATGGGCGAAATCGACGAAAATACCGTCGCCTACCATTTCCACGAACCCTTAGGTGTAGTTGGTCAAATCATCCCTTGGAACTTCCCGCTGCTGATGGCGTGCTGGAAACTGGCTCCGGCACTGGCAGCAGGCAACTGCGTAGTCTTGAAACCTGCCGAACAAACCCCCGCCTCCATCCTGATCATGATGGAACTGATTGCGGATTTATTGCCGCCGGGCGTACTGAACGTGGTTAACGGTTTCGGCGTAGAAGCAGGTAAAGCACTCGCCACCAGCACCCGCATTGCCAAAATCGCGTTTACCGGCTCCACCCCAGTCGGCTCGCTGATTATGAAATACGCGGCGGAAAACATTATTCCTTCCACCGTTGAACTCGGCGGCAAATCCCCGAATATCTTCTTCGCCGATGTGCTGGATCACGAAGATGCGTTTGTCAGCAAAGCGGTCGAAGGCGCGGTACTGGCATTCTTCAACCAAGGCGAAGTCTGCACCTGCCCGTCACGCCTGCTGATTCAGGAATCCATTTACGAGAAATTCATTGGCATGGTGATTGAGCGTTCTGCACAAATCAAACGCGGCAACCCGCTGGATACCGAAGTCATGGTCGGTGCGCAAGCCTCGCAAGAGCAGTACGACAAAATCCTCAGCTACATCCAAATCGGCAAAGACGAAGGCGCGGAAGTGATTACTGGCGGCGCGGTCGAAACGATGGAAGCGGCTTACTGCGAAGGCTATTACATCCAGCCGACCTTGTTGAAAGGCACCAACAATATGCGTGTGTTCCAGGAAGAAATCTTCGGGCCGGTGGTGTCTGTAGCGACATTCAAGGACGAAGCCGAAGCACTGGCGATTGCCAATGACACCGAATTCGGTCTGGGTGCGGGTGTGTGGACTCGTGACATGAACCGTTCTTACCGCATGGGTCGTGGCATCCAGGCTGGTCGGGTGTGGACAAACTGCTACCACCTGTATCCGGCGCACGCGGCCTTCGGCGGCTACAAAAAATCCGGCGTAGGCCGCGAAACCCACAAGATGATGCTTGATCATTACCAGCAGACCAAAAACCTGCTGGTAAGCTACGACATCAATCCGCTGGGCTTCTTCTAAGTTTCCTCCTCCTCGCGTGGTATGCGGGTCGGCTTAGTCTGGCCCGCGTTTAAACAACACCTGCTTTTGCCCAATCATTTCCTTATTCATCATAAAAGTACCCGGATGGATATTTTCCGCAAGGGTGGTGATAGCCTGATGGGGCGTTATTTCCATTACCGGATGCACCCCTTGAGTTTGCGCGAAATCAGTGCGCCTTTTGTCGCAGAGCAATTGCTGCAAGACCCGCACAAACCCGAACCCACTGCGCTGGAACAGTTACGCCGTTTTGGTGGTTTCCCTGAGCCATTTCTCAAAGCGGATACCCGTTTTTATAACCGTTGGCAGCAATTACGTCAGCAACAACTGATTCAGGAAGACATCCGCGACACCAATACCGTGCAAGACATCGCCCATCTGGATGTGCTCGCCACCCTGTTGCGGGAACAATGTGGGCAGGTGGTGCGTTACAGCTCGCTGGCAAACCAGATCAATGTCAGTGTGGATACCATCCGCCGCTGGGTGACGCTGCTGGAAAGTTTCTACTACGCTTTTCGGGTTACGCCTTGGTTTCAGAACCTTGCATCTGCCTTGCGCAAAGAGCCGAAAATTTATCTGTGGGATTGGTCACAGGTGAAAGACATCGGTGCGAAAAACGAAAATCTGATTGCCAGCCACTTGCTCAAAGCGGTGCATTGGTGGACAGACCACGGGCTAGGTGATTACCAACTGCATTATTTGCGCACTAAAGACCAGAAAGAAGTCGATTTCCTTGTTAGTCGCGACAACCAGCCTTGGTTGCTGGTGGAAGTGAAAAGCTCCGCCAGCCAGCCACTCAACAAGCATCTGGGCTGGTTTCAGGAACAACTGGGCGCGGAACACGCCTTGCAGGTGGTGATGGATATGCCGTATGTGGAAGCGGATTGCTTTGCGGTGGGGCGGCCAGTGAAAGTGCCGGTGGAGACGTTGTTGATGCGGTTGGTTTAATATGCCAAAATCTCACAACACATATAGCACATACATTCGGAGGCATACATGCCACAACTTCACTGTTACGTCGCGGAAGATGTCGCTGCCCAACTCCAGCACAAAGCTGAGCGGGCGCACCTGTCCATCTCCAAATACCTTGCCCTGCTGATCCAGAAAGACATCGGTACACAATGGCCGGAAGGCTATTTCGACCTGTTCGGCTCATGGGAAGGCGAAGCTCTGCAACGCCCGGAGCAGGGTGACTATGAACTGCGTGAGGTATTGTTCTGATGTACCTGCTGGACACCAATACCTGCATCCATTTCATGAACGGCACGTCGCAGGCCGTCAAGTACCACTTCCAGCAGTGTTCTCCCAGTGAGATTGCTGTATGCAGCGTAGTCAAAGCCGAATTGCTGTTTGGGGCACGGCATAGCCAACGGGTAGAAGCCAACCTGCAAAAACTGAAACTGTTTTTCGCCCCACTGCAAAGCCTGCTGTTTGATGACCGGTGCGCGGAAGAATACGCCCAAATCCGTGCTGACCTTGCCCGTCAGGGCAAACTGATCGGTCCCAACGACATGCTAATTGCCGCCATTGCACGGGCGCATGATGCGGTACTGGTGACAAATAACACCCATGAATTTGAACGGGTCGCCAATCTGCGGCTAACTGATTGGCAGGATTGATGCCATGTTAGCTATCCCCGGTCATACTCACCTCGAAGCCTGCCAGCAACTGCCTGACATCCAACTGTACCGACCCCGTGGTCGATTTTCGCATGAAAGAATGCTGGAGCGTACAACCCGGCAACAACAACGTGCCCTTGCTCTACCCATACCATTTCAATACTAGGATGCCCAAAAAGCAATTCAACGAACGCACCGCCATCACGTTGCTGGCATTGCTGAATTTACCTGCTGATGAGCGATGGCAACATGCCAGCGATCCTTCCCACCTGATCCATTTCAACGGGGTAAGGTTTCTTGGACCTTATGGATGAAACACTTAAGCGACCTCACCTTCTACAACCACTTCCATACTTTAGGCACACATTTCTACTGCGAATGCTCGCCACAAGGGTTGGAAAACCCCACCTTGGTATGCAGTAGTGCGGAAGTCTTGCAGCAGTTAGGTTTACACCCCGACGAGGCAAACACGGATTTATTCCTGCAAGTGTTCAGCGGCAATGCCTTGCTGCCCGGTATGCAACCACTGGCGCAAGATTACGCCGGACACCAGTTCGGCAACTTCAACCCGTTTTTAGGCGACGGTCGCGCCCTCTTGCTGGGGGAAGTGGCAACGCCTACGGGCATTTTGGATATTTACCTGAAAGGCTCAGGGCGCACGCCCTACGCCCGTAACGCTGATGGGCGTGCTGGCTTGCGCGAATGCCTGCATGAATTCCACATCACCGCACAACTCGCTGCCTTGAATGTGCCGACAGCGCGTTGCTTGTGCGTGGTTTCTGGCAGCCAGCAGGTGTATCGGGGTGGGTTTGAGCCGAGCGCCATATTGACACGCCTTGCCCCCAGCCATATCCGTTTCGGCACGTTCGAGAATTACTATTTCCAGAAAAACCGCGCAGCCTTGTGCCAACTGGCAGATCATGTAATTGCCTGCCATTACCCCGATTGTTTGGCAGCAGGGGAGCAGCGTTATGCGGCGTTTTTTGCTGAAGTGGTGTTGCGCACCGCACGGCTGATGGCGCATTGGCAAGCGGTGGGGTTTGTGCATGGGGTGATGAATACCGATAACCAGTCCATCCTTGGACTGACGCTGGATGTGGGCATGGGGGCTTTTACCCCGGAACGTGACCCCGCTTATGTCTGCCATCCAGAGGATGGGCATGGGCGTTACGCCTTCGGGCAGCAACCCGTGGTGGGTTTGTGGAATTGCAATGTATTGGCGCGGGCGCTTTCCCCGCTGATTGCTGCCCATGATTTGCGCACGGCGTTACAAGCGTATGAGCCGGAGTATTTACGCCATTACACGGCGCTGCTGTCAGAAAGCCCGCCGGGAGCGTGACACCAGTTCTTCCAACCGCTCGCGTACCAGTTCGCTGCCGGAGGTGCTGTGGCAGAGTTTTTCCATCAACACCGACGGGTCTTGGCAGGATTCCAGCGCCTTGCCCATCACCGCATCAATGCAATGCCGCCATTCTTCGACTTCGGGTGATTCTGATTGTGGCAAGAAACTGCCACGGTACAGCGAAAACGCTTCCTGGCTTTGCTGTTGGCGCAAGGCTTGCCAAACGTGGATAAAGTCTGCCCACACCGGAATCTGCAAACGGTACGGACGCGAGCCAATCTGCCCATCCAGCAAGCGCCGTAAATGCGACAGTTCCGCTTTCAGGGTGGTGGTCGATACCCGCGCATCACCGTAAAGTGCCGCGTGGAAACTTTCCAAGGTTAGCCCTTGCGGATTCAGTGCCAATAAGCAGAGGATTTCCACCTGCCGCATCGGCAAGTTCAGCGGTTTGCCCCGGAACAGGATACGCGGTTGCCCCAGTGCATGGATTTCGAGTTCGGCACGCGGCAAATTTTGCGGCAAGCACCGCCCAATCGAACGCGCCAATTCCGTCACCGCCGCCTGACCGAGCGGGGTATGGCGATTCCACGTCGTGGACATATCCAGAATACCCACGATTTCGCCGGATTGCGGGTGCATGATCGGCGCGGCATAGCACACCCAATCGTGTACAAACGGCAAATAATGTTCGCAGGAAAACACGGTCACGGAACGTTTGAGTTTCATGCACAAACCGACCGCATTGGTACCGACTGAATGCTCATCCCACAAACCACCCGCCGTAAAGTTGACGGATTCAGCACGCGGGCGCATGTGGCTGCTGGAAAATGTCCACAGTAACCGCCCGGTTGGGTCAGCAATGGCAGCGACCAGTTCGCCTTCTTTCGCCAGTTGCATCATCTGTTCCTGTTCGCGCTGGGCAGCCTGGCGCAACAGCGATTCCTGCCAACGGTGCGCGGCGCTGTACTCGTCTTCTGCCGGGGCATGGACTTGGCGGGGTTTGATGCATTGGGCACTGCGCTGCCACGAGGACATAATGTCTTCGCGTATATCCGTGCCTTGGATGGACGGGCTACCGGAAAGAAACCGGCTCCACTGGGTCTCGATGGCGCGTCTCCGCTGCGACAGGTTTGCTGCCGCCAGACTCACTTGCTCCATACGCCTCCTCCTGCGTTCAAGCTGTTGAACCGATGGGGAAACGGCCTCCCAACCTTTTCCCAACCTTAGTGATGTCAATATCGGCAAATAGCAGATGTTAACATGCGACCGGAGTATAAGATTATCATGCAAGTTTTAAGATGAAAAGGGATTAATTAATAAATAGGCCAAGATAAAAAACAGAAATTAATGGATTATCCGCGTTTGAAAATATTTTTCAAACGAAAAATAATCCATATTGCATTGATTATAATAGAATTAACTGCAATTAAATATCACCCACCTTATTTTAAAAAACTTATCTTTAAATAAATACCAAAGCATTATTAGGAAAAAGCTCCAACCTGCCGCGTTTTAGCATCTCAATAAAACCAAGCTGGGCGTGAACTACGCACAAAGTAAGCAAACTGTAATGGTCAAGCAAATTTCAGCTCCTGCTGCATTGGCATTCCCGCAGGCATTACTTCTTTTTCCCTGCAAAGCCGATTTAGAAAATCCACGAGTGACAAACCCAGTTCATACGCCATATTACTAGGCACGGCATTGCCAATCTGCTTGTATTGCGAAGTCAACGCCCCCTTGAATTGCCAATCATCCGGGAAGGTTTGAATGCGGGCATATTCGCGCACCGTAAACGGACGGGTTTCTTCGGGGTGGCAACGTTCAGTCTGTTTTTGAGCAGGAGCGCAGGTGAGGGTTAGGCAAGGTTCATCCCAGTGCATCCGCCGTGCCATGCCGGTTTTGCCGCCGCCAAGGTAATAACTTTGCATCATATAAGCTTTTTGCACGTCTTCCGGCAAATCACGCCAGTAACCACCGGGGGGAACTTGTGCCATTACTGCGGCTTTTTTTGCAGGGTAGCCTTGCCCAGCGGAAGTAGGAACATTGCAAGGGAACAGTTCACCCGCTTTCAACGCATCTTTGAGTGTGTAGATTTTCTGGTAAGGGCGGGGCCAGTGGAATTTGACTAAGCCTGCAAGATCATTGCGGATACCAACCAGCAACAAGCGTTCACGTTTTTGTGGGACACGGTAGAAAATGGCTTTCATAATGTGTGGTTCAAGCAGTGTGTAGCCCAGTTCGCTGATAACGGAACGGATATTTTCCAGCGTTTTGCCACCGTCATGGTTGAGCAAACCGCGCACATTTTCCGCCATGAACAGCTTGGGGTTGGTTTCTTTGATGGCGCGGGCGAACTCGAAAAACAGTGTGCCACGGGCATCTTCAAAGCCCATTTTTTTGCCTGCATAACTAAAGGCTTGGCAGGGGAAACCACCCGTTACCACGTCAATTTGGTTGTGGTAAGGCGTGAAATCTAACTTGCCAATGTCACCACATTGTACGTTCCAGCGAGGGCGGTTGGCTTTGAGGGTATCGCAGGCATTTTTGTCGATTTCATTCAGCAGCACGGTGTCTAGCCCGGCTTTTTCCAGCCCAATCGCTAAACCACCTGCCCCCGCGAACAGTTCAATGGTTTTATAGGCGTGGTCTGGGGTGATTACCGGGCGCTTGGAATCATCAAAGATGAAGCGTAATTCCTCGAATTGCCGCAATTGGTCTTTGTCGTAAAAACGGTAATTATTCATAGGGTTGCGCGTAGAGGGTAGCTTCCCGCTGTTATCCCAGCGGCGTAGCGTTTCCTTTGAGACACCCAACATATCGGCAACTTGTGCGACAGAGTACATAATTAACCTTCCACAACCTTATACATGGTTACTATTATAGGTTACATAGGGCGAACTTGGCTATAAGACAGGTAAGAAGCGTTGATTTAAGCTGATCAATGGAAAGATTGTACCGAATCAATCATGAGTGTTTAAAAGCAGATCAATCGAACTTTCCAGTTCACCCGATGCCCGCAAGTCAGTGAAGGATGTTGTAATGATTTCATAAGCATTCTCCAAACCCGAACAGAAATCCCAGAATTGGTTTTCTACCCACGCTTCATTGTCGGCCTCAAGTGGTCTGCCACCACCAATCACACCTTGCCAGAATGATTTTCCTGAATTTGGATTGTAAGGAAACACAATTCTTGCAGTGGCTGAACCCGTCGGATATTTGGAATAAAAATAGGCATACCAGTACAATACTTGCTCCATGCAACCCGTCAGTGTGGGCAAGTTAGGTTGAACCGTTTTAATATCAAAAAAGTAGTCAATTCCGTCTTTAGATAACCAGATGTCAACACCCTTGCCTCTTGGGGGAGCCTCGAAAGTTTCAATAGGTCGGTTAATGAAGTGTTGGCAAACTCTTTTGATTTCATCATGGCTGATTTTTGCATCGTACAAGCCATTGCCCCGTTTGCGATCATCAATAATGGATTGAAGCGCGTTGTTCAGGTTAGAAGGCATATTCGCAGGGCTTTGCAGGTTTGATTCAACGACCGTGAAACCATTTTCCCGCGCTAACGCTTTGGCTAAAGGTTCCCACAATGTTGTGCCTAACGATGTTTCAAGTCCACCAACAATTGAGCGGATTTTGCGCTCTTTGGGGATGATGAGATCCAAAATCTGAAATTTTGCTTTTTTCTTGAGGGATTTGGCGGCAAATTCCGTAATGCTGCTTTTAATGGTACTTTTTACTACAGTTTTTGCATTTTCTCGCGTCAACATTAATTTTCACTGCCTATCTGATCAAGTCTAACGTTACGGAATGCTAACACGCTCGCAAGCAAAATCACCACGAATAGTTCCTTTGGTTCGTACACTTCATAAGCTAATGTTAGTATGCGCACGCCCCTCCACCGCAACACAATAAACAAGGTTCACCGTGGCAATCAAACCAACCATCTACAAAGCCAGAATTGCGTTATCGGATATGGAACGCAATTACTACGATTCCCTGAATCTGACCATCGCCCAGCACCCATCCGAAACGCTGGAGCGCATGATGGTGCGTATTCTCGCCTATTGCCTCAATGCTCAGGAAGGAATTGAACTGACCAAAGGGCTGGAGGACGTGGAAGAACCGGCAGTCTGGGTTCGCACAATGGATGAGCAGATAGCCCTGTGGATTGATTTGGGTGAACCCACCCCGGAACGGGTCAAAAAGGCGACCCATCGGGCGCAAGCCGTGCGTGTTTACAGCTTTAACAGCAAGTCGGATGTCTGGTGGTCACAAAATGTGAAAAAGTTTAGCCAGTTGGATGCCGCATTTTACCGCTTCCCTGCGGAGGAGATTGAGGCACTGGCAGCATTGGTGAGCCGCACGATGGATTTGTCGATCACGATTACCGGCGATTCCGCCTATGTCGCGGGTGATAAGGGTGAGGTCGAGGTTCACTGGGATGTATTATTGCCCTTGTAACGCTGAATGCCGCAGTAGGCTAAATTTAACTGGCTCAGTGTTTTGGATAATGTTGCCTTCGGCATCATTTAATACCGCAAAGACACTGTGTTCACCGCGATCCACTTCGGTCAGTGCAAAGGAGAGTGCTGTGCCAGAGGCTACTTGCTTGGAGTCTAGGTAGAGCGACACCCCATCACCGGGTTTTAACTGTGGTTTCAGTGAGACCGTCACGTTGATATTGCCTTCATTGGCGCGGATGGCTTCATCAACGCCGGGAGAGGTGATTTTGAAGTCAGAATAGGCTTCCTCTGTTTCTTCAACGGGGGTTTCAGGCTTGGCGGTTGGTGCGGGCGTTGGGCTATCGGCTATGGTTAGCAAGGGCAAATCCACCGGTTTAGCGGCACTTTGTTTCGGTGGGGTATCGCCATACACTGTATTACCAGCAGCATCCACCCAGCGGTAAATATCAGCTTGAGCGGAAATGACGGATAAACCCAGTACTAAAAGCAGAGCAAGCAAACCTACGCGCATACAATTCCACGGTTTTGGGTGAACACTTATCTGATTCTACTGAAAATACTGCGTGGATTGGTAAGTGGTGGGATAAACGGTGGAAATGTGTGGATTGCCTTACCCCTTTGAGTTTTACCGTGGCTTCGCGTGTGCCGGACGAAAGGCTTTGCAGTGTTCCGGGTCAGATGTCAAGTAGGCAGCTTCGATCAAATCCAGGCAATACGGGATGGCAGGAAACACGGCTTGCAGGCAGTCATCAATCGCGGAGGGTTTGCCCGGTAGGTTGACGATCAGGCTACGCCCGCGAATACCGGCTGTTTGGCGTGATAGAATGGCGGTCGGTACAAACTGCAAGGAGGCAGTACGCATCAGTTCGCCAAAACCGGGCATCATTTTGCTACACACGGCTTCAGTGGCTTCCGGAGTTACATCACGTAAAGCAGGCCCTGTGCCGCCGGTGGTCACGATGAGGCTGCAACCTTCTTGATCACTGAGTTCACACAAAGCGGCTTCAATGGTGGGTTGTTCATCCGGGATTACGCGGGCAACAGCTTCCCAAGGGCTAGTGAGTACCCGGTTAAACCAAGCATGGATAGCAGGGCCACCTTTATCTTCGTATTCACCACGGCTGGCGCGATCAGAAATAGTTAAAATGCCAATGCGTGCAATGTTGGTTGTCATCGAGGAATCCTGTTTAGCGTAGAGGGAGTCATACTGAACAGGGCGTATTGTAAGGGTACGCCTGAGTGAATACGACTAGGTTTTGACGCTTTTAGCACGCTGCATGACATGGGCAACGGCTGTTTCTAACTGGGAGCGTAGCCACTGATGAGCGGAGTCGCTTTGATGGCGTGTGTGCCACAACATGAAGAGCTGCACGGGAGGGAGATTGAAAGGCGGTATTATGGCCGAAAATTCTGCTAATGCCTCGATACGCAACATGCTCGGCGCGATAGCCAGTAAATCACTGCCCCGCATAAAACTCGCCATATCCCACACATTGGGAACACGCACGGCAACTTGTTGTTCCAATTCCCGCAAGATTGGCGCTGTTATCGATCCGGCACGTTGTCCTTCTGGCAGATGCAAGCCGATATAACGTGCTTGACGAAAGTCGGCTAAGGTACGCGGCGTTTCTCGCACATTACCATCAAAAAAACAGCGGGATTGGTCGATAAATAAACGTTTGTAGAGAATATCTACCCCTTCTGGCGCGACGGGGGATAACAATACATCGGCTTTGCCTGTGCGCAATAACGCCAGCGATGGAACTTCGGCGGTGATGGTGTGCAAGGAAAACTCTTTTACCTCCGTTGCCACCTGTCTATACCATTCCGGCAACACGATGTCACGTAGGAAATGGTTCGTCCCCACCGTGAAATGCAGCACTGCCTGCTGAGGTTTGAAAACGGGCGTAGCGGTCAACTGCTGCATTTCTGACAGCACCACCCGCATTCGTTCTCCCAAGTTTTCGGCGCGTGCCGTGGCAACAATTTCTTGCCCACCGGTACGCACGAATAACGGATCTTGAAATACTGACCGCAACTTGGTAAGGCACTGACCAATGACGGTTTTCGTAATTCCCAATTTATTGGCGGCACTCGCAATCGAACCCTGTTCCAGTACGGTCAGGAAAACATGCATCGAGTGACCATCTAAGGCAAGGTAATCGTGATCTTTCATGCTAATGATGTTAGCAGCATGTTTTTATTTATAAAAATATATAAAAAAGATTTCGTAATTAGTTTTTTTGTAGTCAATAACTAACAGTCGCCAAAAAACTACCGACTATCAGAAAAATGCCAGTATGAGTAACAAAAACCCCACCACACCTAACAATAAAACAAATAACAGCGATAGCACGCCGAGTATCAGAGAGAAGGGATTTACCAATGTCCCGATGCTCAAGTAGGAGCCAATCAGTTCACGGGCTTCACCCGCAAGTGAGCCGATGCTCCACAAACTTTTCGCAGAGCTGAGGAAACCCAATTTCTGCACCTGTCCTGCACGGATACCTTGTACGGTTTCGGTTATTTCACCTTGGGCATCATCCAGCATCCGCCCGGCGATAGTGGGTAAGTCTTTCAGTTCTTCTAATGCCCACCAGAAACGCAATAAGATCAATAGCGGCAGTAACACCACGCCCGCCACGATTAATGCACTGGTTAACGATGTACCTTTGAGAAAAAACAGCCAGATAAAAATCCACGCATCCAGCCCCAATCCCAATAAAACAGCAAAGCGCACCTTGTCGGAAACGCTATCGACCAAGGGCAATAAACGCTCAAAGACCACCAGCAAGCGATGGCGTTTGTCCGCCGCTTGCGATGCCGGATTCGGTGTTTCTGCTACCACGGGATAGTGCTGCCGTCGATGTCGATCAAACGCCCTGAATCGGCAAAGGTGACGTTGGCAAGATTGTGTTTCAAGGCGGCAACCGATTCTTCGACGGATAATTCACCGTTGGGGCCGCCCATGTCTGTTCTTACCCAGCCGGGGTGTAAGGCCACCACCGCAATTCCCTTGCGTGCCAAATCATGAGCAGCGCTCTTGTTGACCATATTCAATGCCGCTTTGCTGGAGCGGTACAAGTAACTGCCACCGGAGGTGTTATCCGTAATACTGCCCATTTTACTGCTCATGTTGGCAATGATTTTACGTTCGCTGAGGGCAACGTTTGCGGCGAAGTCTTGCATCATCAGCATCGGGGTAACAACATTGATATGCAGCACGTCTAACCATTCTTTTTCCTGACACTGCCCGAAGCCTTGGCTGCTCCAACTGCCTGATACGCCTGCGCTATTGAATAAGATGTCGATGGCTTGCCCCTTGAGTTGGGCAACGAGTGCGGCACGCTGAGCCGCTTGGGTAACGTCCAGCAGGTGTAAAGTGATTTGACCGTTGGAATGCTGGGCTAATTTATTCAGATCGTGAGCATTTTCGGGTGAACGGCAGCAAGCCAAGACATGCCAGCCGTCCGCCGCATACTGGCGAACCAATTCCAGACCGATACCGCGATTCGCACCAGTAATCAAAATAGTGGGCATGTAGACATTCCTCATTGTTTTCGGGTTGTACGCATTATAGCAGTGTCGTCAAGCTGATCTAGCTTAACAATGCATTTTACGTTAACGAGGGTGGAATGCTCATGGTTTTCGATTGCTCGTTATTGCTTAATGGTAAGGTTGGCTGCAAATTGTTTCAGCGGAGCTTTATCGGGTTCAAAACTTCGCTGATAACGTAATTTAAGCAGCATTTCACCGTGGGCAATGGCTTGGAAACGCCAGGTCATCATGCTGCCACTCCCTAATGCACCACTGTTAGGTTGGAACGTTGCCTGCCCTTGTTGGGCAAGCAACACCCCACTGTCGGGGGCGAGAGTCCACATATAGCCTGTTGACGGATTGCCTTCCAGTACAACCTCCAACAGATCCCCTACTGTAAGCTGTACAGTTGAACCATGATCCGCTGCACCTAATGTGATGAGAGCAGCCGCCTTATGTGTTTCTGTCATACTTTCCATACCCTTGTTTGATGACGCAACAGAATCAGAGACCGAATTTATCTGTATCGACCCATTCCATACTCAAGAGTGACCAAAAGTCGACAGCCAGACCATTGAGGACATACTCATACGGCAACCAGCCATAACCGGCATCACCCCAACCTTCCCCCCAAGAGTTACGGATTAGGAACGCCCCGGTAGTCTCTTGTCCACTTTGGGTATTCTTGATTTTCTTATCATCATCATAGCCAACGGCGGCAATCGCGTGTCCCCATTCTGCACTTTCTTCAGCGGAAGGGTAAGGAATACCGCCCGGTGTATCACTCATGCCGAAGGACGGAAAACCGAAAAAGCCGAACATAGAAGGGATGCCAGCAGCAAGAAACAGTTTAACGGTTGCCAGCACTTTTGTTGGCGGAATGTTTTTCCCCATTGGGTCATGACAGAAGTATTTGATGGCTTCGTAATTATCCGCAATGGCATACACAAATGCGCTTGGCTCACGGTCAAAACCGTCTGGTTCAGCACCTTGTTTGTCGGTATAAGGCCAGTACTTTTCATCTGGCACACCACACAAACATAGCGCTCCCATTGTATTTCTCAACCAAGACCCGGTATCCCCGGTCACGCCCATCAGATTACGGGTGGTTTTGTATAAAAAAAGACGCGAGCCGTCGTAATGTTTGCCAAAAGCCCGGCGCTGAAAATATTCAACGATGCCCATACCTGCCTGAGCGGTACAAGAACCCAGCCTTCCTTGATCTTCCACGGGGGAACACCACTTCCGCAAATCAACGGTTGGGGGAAGCTCCGCTTTGTTGCTCAGCTTTAGTTTCTTGGTCATCTTGTTGATTTCAGCATGACCCTGCGAATAGTCCCGTAAGTCAGGCATGGGGGGCAGCCAGCCGGTGCCGACAACTTTTTGTGTACCGCTTAGCAGTACTTTAGCGTTTAATTTGGACATAATGTTTGACCTTTTTTGCTGTTTTTCTTTACAAGCTAGTTAATACTTTTTTGCACATAATCTCATTGACTCCTTACTTCAGAATACAACCAGCCAACCCTCTTCCCGTGCCTGTATTTTGGTGTAGCTGACACCATGTACTTTGAGGTTCTTGCTATCCAACAGGGTAATCAGTCCACCGGAATTGCCCAGTTTTACCCCTGCCCCCAGTTGCACGCTGATTGTCCCGTGGGCAGGCAGTCTGCCCGACAATGGGCATTTGCGCTTTTGCTGGTCGGCAATCTGCCAGCCGCTCAGGTCAATGGCTTGCGGTGAGGGGTTGAGCAACAACACAGTTTCCACTTCCGGGTCTGGCCCGGCGGGGTTCACCATCGCCGCAATGATGCGTACCTGCTTGTCTGTGATTTGGTCGTCATCCTCCTCAATCGTATGACCGGTCTGGTCATCCGTATGCCAAGACTGTGACTGGAATGCGAGAAAGACGCCAACCCATTGCCGGGTGGAAGGGAAGTGGAACAGCAACCCGCCGTCCTGCCAGACCCCATCATCCTTGCGGTAAGCGGCGTCGTTGCCTTGGTTCATGTGGATGTCATGGACGCCATTGCCGGGCTTGAAACCAAAAATTTTGTCCTTCAGATCCTGTTCTGGCCCCCAGCGTTCACCAAAGGCGAACACCTGAGCATCCTGCTCACTGATGGCTCGTGCCACCAGATGTTCGATCCGGTCGTTCAGGTCATTGCTGGGGCCAGGCAGGTTGTGGGGCAGCGTGCGCATCCCATCTTTGTCGAACAAGTTGCCGCGTACAAAATCCAGTGCTACCCCGCCCGCTTGGGAGTGAATCAGCGTGAAACCCTCTGCCAGTTCTGCCAGCCGATTCAGGATAGGGTGTTCAAAAGGGTCGGCGATGAGGTAGAGCAATTCCGGCTTGTCGCCTTTGGATTTGACGTTGACCGCCAGACGGTAGTCCACGCCTGCGCTGCGCACTTGAACCTGATAGTGGGGAGTGTCCTCACCATCCTCACGTTTCCCGCCAGTGGCTTTGCCCACTAGCACCCCGTATTGTTTCAAAGACATTGTGTTGTACCTCGCTTGGTTAGTTGATATGTCATGCAAACGGATCATGGCTTGCCATAACCCGTTCATCCCGTTGAAGTTAAGGCGCACAGTGGATTCGGCGGCTTGTACCGTACCCACGGCCTTGTCTGGGTGCAGCCCGTGGGTACGGTAAAACCTGACGATGAAACTTTGCTCTTCCACTGGGCATTTCCCACCTGTCGGATGAAAACGAATAGGGTCAGGGTACAGGAGGGTGGGCGGAGGTATTGGTAGTTTGTTGCACGGGGCTGGTAGTTTTTTGCAGGCATTTTACGCCCTGCTTCTGTATTTGCATGACGCTGGCGTTTTGCTAGTAGGTAGGTTACAGCGGAAAATGGAGCAAGGTGCAAGAGCTATGTGATGAGGGTTTAGTGACAGTTTAATCCACAGAAGAGGGGCCACCACCGCATCCGCACTCTACCGTGTCCGTTGGCAGGTTGAGTGGTGATCAAACGCCTCAAAAGTTTGCTGAATGTCGATGAGCTACGGGCGCACAAAGGCTCAAAACTGGCTGAGCTGTATCTACACGGCAAATTATTGTACGCAGCCGTGCTGGAAAAGATGACGCAAAGTCGCTTTGCCAATGCCAAACGTAAACTCGATAACCCCCGCCGACTCACCGATTGGCGACTGTGGAAAACCGTCGCGGATGACCTCAACGCAGGCATCAAAGCCTGTTTCCCTGTTGATGCCCGCTTTGAGGATGACAACATCAAGAGTTTGAGCGAACGCCCCAGAAAGCGGACGTTGCAATGTTTGCCCAGTCCGCTGCTTGCCCTGTTGAGTCAATGCCGAGAAATGGGGATGAGTCGTGTTTAATCAATGGGATAGGGGCTTAAGTTGGCGCGTATGTCATCCGGGGCAGGTCATTGAGGATGTGTATATCCACCCGTTGGGTGTATTCACGGAAACCCTCCGAGGCAGTCCGGTTCAGGTATTCACGGAATGTTTTCAGCGCTTTTCTGGAGGTTGAACCCGGGTAGCTGTCGTTGCCGTTTACCGGGTCAATATGCCAAGTGCGCTGGTTTTTCCACCCTGTTGTCTGCTGAAGTGTAGGCATTGTAATCTTTCCTCGTCGTGTTTGAATCGCACCCTAAAGCTTATCGCCAGTATTGGCAGTTAAATTTTAATAACCGACCACTTTTTAACCTATGAACTTACCAGAGGTTTGGCGAAGATATTGCTCATGCAATCGGGTTTTACTAATAAATGTTTACTTCACCCGGATTGGCCTGCTTTGTTTGTACTTTACATACAGCATCCTCAATCAAGGATAGTAAAAAATTAGCTCGCCCTAAATGCCACGACTGAAGTGTAGAAAGTGCCTTAAATCGAGCAATCAAATCATCAAGACTGGAGGATGTTGCCCCAATATCCAAGAAATTTACTTTTATTTTATCCATGCTATTTTTAACCAGATTGGTAATCTTTATGTTTCCTAGCTGCATAATTTCCGTATGTGATAAAGAAATTATGTTTTCCAAATCAGGCTGGGACTTGTTGAGATCCTGGAGAACCTTATTTATTTTTTTAGTGGCTCTTAATTCTGTTTCATTATAATCCATATAATTTTCCATGCTATCTGCCCGAGGGATAGTTAAGCTTGTTGATCGTAGCTCTGCTATATTAAACATTCTTCTTGAGCTAACCAATCCATCTATTTCCCACAAAATATCTTTTTGTTTTTGATAACACTCTCTTATTATAAGGATGTGCGTAATCATTTCTTTTCGCATATAATCGAATCCAATCTTTCCCTGATAAGGGCTTGTAGATATTCCATGCAATTTATCGGTATATTTATTAGGCTCAGTCTCTGGATTCCAGGAATAATCACCTGCTAACGTTTGCCAGCATGTTGCAAAATAACTCACATATACATTGGCGGAATTTGCCATCAAATTATCGTTATCAAGAGTAGATATTAACTTGTCAACAAACGTTTCTTGGGGGCTAACCGCACTTTGGATTCTAGATATAAAACTTTCCGTGTTATTGGTGAACTTCTTTTTTTCCGTATCGGTCAGTTTATTATATTCATCCGCATATATAAAACGATACAGGTAACAATACGAATCCTTGAGATACCAACCACCGCTGTCTAGTGTGGCAAGAACATTGACTGCTGGCCTGATAAAGAACATTAACTTGGAAAATTCAGTTCTGTCATTCCTGTATAGCCGTTGAGAAAAGCGCAGTGGAATACTGGAAATAATAACACCATTTGCCCAACTTGCAGCTAAGCGAGGTTTCGCCCACCATAATGCGAAAGCACTTGGCTTTCCTTCTTTTTTGATTATATTGGAGAAATCTGGGAAATTAGTTAATCCAGGTGTATATAGGCTGGTAGTGGCAACTGCACAATATCGCTCGCCAATAGCATTATAGGCTGTTTCCCCTCCACTACAACTTCCATCTATAACTGTCAGGTCAGCCCCCATGTTTCCCATGTTCTGAAACAAGGGCGATAATTGGGATAACAATAATTCCCCTTTATTGAATTGAATATTATGTTTCAGACTTGGGGTTTTGCTCATATCCCCAAGCTGACGCGCATTTCCTCCATGACCGGCAAGGTAAACAATAACGTTATCACCAGATTTTGCAGTCAATGATAACACCCTTAGTTTAGTAAGCCCAATATTTGCATCATCCGTGGAATGGATCATATAGCCGCGTTGTTGCAAAGTATTTTTGGTATTTAAAACAGCAGCATTCCAATCTTTATGATAAATAATTACAGCATTTGATTCACCAACTCCAAGCTCCATATCATTATCGGCAGTGTTCAATAACCAACCACCAAAACGAGTGCCATTTGGAGCCATCATTGAGGTAACAAGTGAATTTCCTGATAGATTAAGGATTCCAAGCCCCCAAGGGCTGGTAACGAGTATTTCCGTCCTTCCATCTTTATCAAAGTCAGCGGCTTTGTTGAAGCGATTGTCCTCTGTATTTATGCGCCAGCCATTAATACTAGTGCCATTAGAAACCATGACCGGTGCAGTAAAGGTATTCCCTGATAATTTCAGAATGCCAATTCCCCAAGGGCTTGCCACAAAAAGTTCAGTCTTACCATCGCCATCAAAGTCACCAGATAGACCGAAACGATTATCTGTGGTATTCAACCGCCAATTACCAAATTTCTTGCCATTCTCCGCCATTACTGGAGATTGAAGTACGCCGCTGGATAATTTTAGAATCCCAATTCCCCAGCCACTTGTAATCAAGATTTCTGCTTTACCATCGCCATCAAAATCACCAACAACCGGTATTCGATTATCCAATGAATTAAAAAGCCAACCGCCAAAGCGGGTTCCATTGGGAGCCATCATGGGGGCGCTAAGGGTGTTGCCAGACAGCTTTAGGATTCCAATTCCCCATCCGCTTGTAATCAGGATTTCATCCTTGCCGTCCCCATCGAAGTCACCGACAGCACGAATTTGATTATCTGCCGAATTAAAAAGCCAACCACCGAACCGAGTTCCATTGGGAGCCATCATGGGGGCGCTAAGGGTGTTGCCAGACAGCTTTAGGATTCCAATTCCCCAACCACTTGTTACCAGAATTTCTGCTTTACCATCTCCATCAAAATCACCGATGGCACAAATTTGATTGTCTACGGAATTGAAAAGCCACCCTCCGAACCGGGTTCCATTGGGAGCCATCATTGGCGCACTGAGGGTGTTACCAGACTGCTTTAGGATCCCAATTCCCCAGGGACTAGTAACCAACAATTCAGTTTTTCCGTCACCATCAAAATCACCCAATTTGGTAAAGTTATTATCATGAGTATTAAGTAGCCACTCACCAAAGCGGGTTCCATTGGGAGCCATCATTGGTGCGGTAAGGGTGTTGCCAGTCTGCTTCAGGAGCCCGATGCCCCAGGGACTGGATACAGGAATTTCAGCGAATCCATCGCCATCAAAATCACTTTGGTGTTTCATTGTTAACTCCTTACATATCAGTGTTGACTAGCACCCGCAGGTTGGCGGGGCGCGGAAGGTGTTGTCGTCAAGCAAAGTCCAGCCCGCGCAGTCCTCGCGCACGTAAGCATCGACTTTGGTTTCCGGCTCCCATAATTCTCCGAAAATGTAGAAGCGGTAGCCGGGCTGGTCGGTATGGAGGAAACAGGATATGGCGGAGTAACACACCTCTTGGCCGGGTTAAGTTCCCTGTATTTCTGATAGTCCATTACCTTTCTCCATTTCTGATTTTATGCTTAAATTTCAATAACATCGGTGTATACCGTGCGTATTGGAGGGCGGTTTATAGCGAGTAATGCCCCTACCTCCGCCGTCCGCAGGTCTTCCTCAAGGACTTCTTCCTCTTGTATGAGCAGGCGGAAACGCTGGCTGCCCCGTGCGGAGGGCAAACGGATTTCACCCATCCACACGCTCGCCGCCAGCGTCACATGGCTGGGGATAAGTTGGGTTGGTGTTCCGGTGGGGAGCCATGTTTGCCCCTGTGTATCTGTCAGGTCGAGCATTTCAGTTCGCACCATGACAATAGAAGCAAATGCCAGTTTCTCCGAGATGCGCCATCGGGTCGGGGCAATCGGGAATGCCCCCGATACGCTCAGATGCACCACGCAAGGGTCACGCGCATCACTCACCACGGTGGCGCTACGGTCGGGCGCAAGCTGGATAAAGTCAGCCAGTGTCACCCGTGAAAGTTCCACGCCCTGCACCGAACAGGGTTGGTAACGTGCCAGCGCCAGCCGTACAAACGGGAAATAGGTCGGGCCGGTATCCATCGGGATGTCGCAATACCACAGTTGGCGTTCCTGATCGAAACTCACCGGATGGGCAGCAACCGCGACCCTAGCGGTACTGTTGGCAAGCTCCTCCAGCGCCAAACCGCTTTCCCGCACCTTGGCGGCAGGGAAATGGTGCAAACTGGGGACAGCATAAGTCCCGTGCGCAATCCAGATCGGGTCATAGCCCCATTGGGTGACTAGCGCCGCCAAGCCATTGGGCAAAGCCAGACTCTCAGTCATATGGTTGTGGTCCAAGCGCAACGCTGGTACTGGTGCAATCACCACGCCTAGCATTTCACCATCGCCGGATGAAAACCATGGGCGGCGCAAATAGACCCGCACACTCCCACCCCGGCGCTGGCTTTTGACCACGGTGTTTGCCTCTGGAGGTTGGCTGGCAGTACCCGGCGGCGGTTTGCCATGCCAATCGGGTTCATGTGCCAGTTCCCAACCAAAAGTGGGGATAATGTAATCAACATCCGGGGCAGCAGGACGCGCCGAACTGGGGATGTCGAGGGTGACAGGCTCCAGCCCTTTTACCACCCCATCAGATACCTCATCCACAAAGCAGTCAGCAAACAAGGTGGTGGCAGTGGCGTGGTATGTCACCCGGCGGTGGCGGCTATCCCCAAACTCTTGGGTCTTGCCTGCACAAGACAGTAGGGTTTGCAGTGGTGCAGTGTTGGTCAGATAAAACGGGTTGGCAACAAATGGGTCAGCAACAAACGGGTTGGCAGCCTGCTGCCCGCTCCAATCATTGCCCGTGCCTTTGGGCATATCATCCACCCGGTCGAACCACGATGCGCCTACCTCAACCTTGCCGGTACTCGCAGCGTGGACTTGTACCTGCCCACTAAACACAACGCGGGTTTCACCGGGCATTCTGGGGGCAGGGGCAAATTGCTGGAAGCGGGGTGGTTCCAAGGGGCGTTGCACCGCATGGCTCAACACCAGTTCCCGCCAGGGGGTAAGCAGCCAATGCCCGCCACTGAGCGCCAGTTCCTGAAGTTTTGTTAGTTCCTGAGGTTTCGTTGCCTGCTCTGGGGCGGCAGCTTCCGCCAGCCAAGCCCAGATGCCCAGCAATGCCAGTGCTTGCGGCGACTCCAGCGCACTGCTGACCCGCAGCCGCAATACCGCCGCCTTGGGCAGGGAAACCGTGAGTACCCGTGTGGTTTCATCCCACGCATACGCCAGTTTGCCTTCACGCAAGGCCAGCCGGAACGGTGCTGCATGAGGCCAAACTGCCGCAGAGGATTTGATCAGCAGAGGATCCGTACTCCCCGGCAAGCCCCGGATGGCAGTAAACCGGGCTAACGGGTCAGGCAAGTACGGTACATCTGGCAACACAGGCAAATACGGCGGCTCCTGCAACTGTAACGGTGTTGGTGTTGCCCATTCGGGTAACTGCCCCTTGTCACCGCTACGCTTCTCAATCAGCTCATACCAGCTTTGACCATCCGGGGGCGTTGCCTCAAACATCCCATGCCGTTCCGCCATTTCCTGCGCCACACGCGGCGGCACAAACCAGCGGGCTGTCGTATCCGCCGTCGGCTTCAAATTATCCTCTGGCATGTGGTTATGCGAGCGGATCACCAGATGCTCCAGCGATTCCCCCGCGACATACCCCTTCAGTGGTCGGGTCGGGCTAATGACAGCCGCCATCACCGGAGCGGCAACTGGCTCATAACGACGGAACGTGATTTCTGGGAAAGCGCCTGTCAAGCTGGTTTCACCGTTGCCGCATTTCTTGCCATTTCCCGCAAGGTCAACTGCCCGCGCCCGCAACGCATACTTCCGCCCAAAACGCAGCTTTGGCAGGGAACCCCCAACCACCTCAAAACGGGTTGACAGGCGGCTTTCCAAGGGAACCTCCGGGTTGCTGTCAGTCGGTTGATGACCACCATCCTCAATCTTCTTGCCGGGTCTGCGCACTGCCAGGCTCCAGCCATCCCAGGCAAACAGGGACTCATGCAAGCGCAATTCCCCGCCTGTCTGCCCCTTTATCTCGCTGGGGCTGGTAATAGCCGCCGTGAGGGTTCCCTCCCCAATCTGGCCGGTGAGGTCTTTGTCAAAGGTGTCACTCCCTATTGGGCGCACGTCGTAAAACTCCTTGCGCTGGCAAAGCG
Organism: Thiothrix caldifontis; assembly: GCF_900107695.1. GTDB lineage: Bacteria > Pseudomonadota > Gammaproteobacteria > Thiotrichales > Thiotrichaceae > Thiothrix > Thiothrix caldifontis. Next base: position 212,591 of record NZ_FNQP01000005.1, read on the forward strand.
AACGCCACGGCCCGGAACGTGGGTCTTGCGGCCCTGCCCGTAATACCCGCACATCCACTGTCACCCCTTTGGTCAGGTCTTCGGCATACAGGCACAAATCAGGGCTGGTCATCGTGTCATTCAACTGACCGTTATTCTTGATGGTTTGGGCAAAGGTTTCGGCACGCCCGGTCTGGATGACGCTGATACCGCCAGTGCGCAAAGCAGGCAAACCCATGGTTTCAAGCGTCTGCATGGCATTGCCTGATGTGTGGATTTGACCCTGCAAACGTCGGGCAGTGTCAATCAGGTTGGTGTATTTGAAACTTGCCCCGTCCACATCCACATCCGTCACGCTGAAATGGGCTTTGGACAAGTCCAGCAAGCCATCTGTGTAGGTATCTGGCGTCTTGTTGGCGGCACGGAAGTCGGCCTCAAACGCTGTCCACGGGCAAACATCGGTACTGCCAGCCCAAGCCAGCTTGAGCCTGCGTTTGGGCTGGGGGATGGAGGCAAAACCGGCAGGCAGGTCACACACCAGATCCAACACCAGCCCCAGACGCCGCAGCAAGTAAGGGTAATCATCCAGCATACTCAGCAGTTCGTGGAAATCCGGCACTGGCTTGTCTGGCTTGTCAGCGTATTTGTCGTTTTGGGGTGAAAACCGGAAAAATTCCCGCGCTTGCGCCAGATCACGGCAGATGTGTGGCGGTTTACCGGCCTTGACGAAACCCCGCGCCAGCAATTCCTCACGGATACCGTTACGCCAGCGGGGATGCTTAAAAGTATCCAAAACATCAGGATCCCCCAGATAGCCCGGTGTTTTCCACTCCAGCGTGTCACCATCACCCACTATGCTGCCACTACGCTTGCCAATGATGGCGGCAACCGCAGGCAAACGGTTGGGGCTTTCCAAACCCGCCGCTTGGACGGCTGTTTTCACATGCCCCAGAACATTGCTGACCGGGTAAGACAGGATGGGGCGGTTCCTGAAATCAGATTCCCTGAAGTCATAGCTATGGATGTTGGTGTTGGGCGGGAACAGCTTGGCCCACAAGGTGCTGTCCAGCGGTACTTTAGGGTCAAGCCGAGCCATCAATGGGGCAGCATTATCAGGAAGGTGGGCAAACCGGACAGGGAACGTTGCGGGTATATTGTCAGGCCAGCGGGTAAAACGCCCCAGCCCCGTACCCCGCCCATCTGCTGTCAGGCGTGGGGAAACCTTGATGGAAAACCGTAACTGTTGCCTTCCCCTTGGCAGGCCGTGGATACCGTCCGGCAATACAGTCCAGATGACGGTTTCTTTCATGGTTATAACTCCTCGCAGAATGCTTGCTGGTAAGAAGACCAGTCTTGTGGGGACATCAGGGCCGCAAAGCTCAAGTCCTCGGAGCCACGGGCAAATTCACGCCGCACACTCACTGTCACACTCTTGCTGAAAAAGGCGACTTCCACTTTGAGGCTGGCGCTGGCTTCACCCCAGGCAACCTTACGGTTGGTCTCATAGTTCAGGGCAAGGTAATAGCTGACACTCACGCAGGCGATGCCCAACACCTCCATCGCCCCGTTGATGCGCAGGTAGCCGCTCAATAGACTGGCCTTATCCTTGTCACTGTATTCGATATAAATACCGCCCATGATGCTGACGCCACCACTGGCGACCCCTAGGTTAAGTTGGATACTGCCCCCAAACCCCAAGGAAACTTCCACCGTTTCGATACCGTCAGGCCCCACGGCAAGTGCCACAAACCCTTCACCCGCAAACAGTGAGACTGTCACCATAAAGGGGGCGTGGCGTTCAGACAGGGCAAACCGCGCCCGCATGGCTTCGCCGGTGAACGGTAAGGTGATGCCCGCCGATAATGCAAGGTTTTGCAAGGCAAACGCGCCAACCGCAATATTGGGGATGGGCAGGCTGTAACCGGCAGTAATGCCATCCGTGTTGACATTGATGTAGGGTGGGTCAGTGAAATGACCCAAACTCGAACTGAGACACTCTTCAATTTTATTGATGAATTCCAATGCCCCCCCAAATGTGATGCCACCCTTTTCTTTCAGTGCGAGATGGATCAGGGGTTTGGAACCGGGTACGACCTGATAAATGAACTTTTCGAAGTTGATGATTAAGACACCGGCAAGGCTAATGCCAAAATGTTGTAATTCGGCAGTCATTTTGGAACTGATGTCGCTACCTGACTTAACACGGTTTTCTACCACCAAATCAAGGCGGCATTCGCCGAGGGCGGGTGGGTCGGGTAGGTTGTGAATGAAAATGCCCTTTTCTTGCAGTAGTGTATTCCATTGCAAACGATAAACGGTGTCTTGGCCTTCCTGACTTGTCACCCATTGTGGTGCAGTACCCAAATCACCGACAGTGGTTTTCAGTATATCTTTCAGCTTTACCCCACCCAGCAATTTGGCCTTCAGAACATCACTGAAATAACTGGCTGGATCAAATGTACCCACCCTTATTGTCTCTAATGAATTACTAACCGCCTCATTGATACCGACTGGGCCGATTTTGCGGGAAATGCCACCGATTTTGATATTGGGCGTTGCCAGTGCGCCGATTTTGTCTGGCTTATTGTCTTTGCCGAATGCCAAATCAAAAGCAGCGTCTGCCCTGAAAAACAACTCGCCCTTGTTATTCCCGCCAAACCCGTACTCGCTATAAGCTGCGGCATAACAAAATGGCTGGGGAGCTGTAACGCCTCCCAATTGACGCAGTACAGGCAGAACGACAGAGGCCGGGGTAAAAGCCAGTTTGCCGCTATTCAGGTAGGCCATACTGGGGTTGAATGACCGTTTGGGGTCAGTATCCCCTGTCACCGGCATATCCCCTGCATAGGCAGCCGATACCGTCAGGTGGCTCACTTCAAGCTTAGAACTGCCGGGGGCAAATGCCAATGTTTGGTTTAGGAGCGCATAGCTGTTGCGCTTTTTATCCTGATTGAATGCACCAATAATGGCGTTGACAGCACTTTTGGCAGGGCAGCTCCCCACAAAACACAGGGGAGCCATGAATTCAACGGTTTGTCCTTCCCGGTCTGTCGCCCGGATAGGAAACCGGTAGTCACTGTTGCTGAGGGTTGGCCAGAATAACTTTTCATCGCCTGGTGGGTCTATCCAAGGTGTTTGCTCTATCAGGATTTCCACCTGTTCAAACGGGAAACTGCGCCTTAATTGTTCTGCATGAGGTGCTGGAGGGCTGTTAGGGGCCGGAACCATCAGGGGTAAGGGAAATGAGCGCTTCCTTTCCCGCACCACGATGAACGTTCGTTGTATCAAGCGGGCTTCACGGTAGCCCATGGGTTTGTTGATAAACTTCCGCTCAGTGATTTTGATATAGGCGGCCTTATGCCCAAAAGGAAAGAGGTAGCCTCTGCGCACTATTTTGACAAAATGGTCACGCCCTAAGGTGGCGATGTGGTGCCATGATTCCAGATTGCTGTCGTTGGGATCGCACGTGTTCAGTCCCTCCTTCCATTCCCCTTTTAAATCCAGCCATGCTCCTAGGCTCGATAGCATTAGCTTGTTGCTATTGATTGGTAGGTCTTTCGTCGATTTTTCAACAATATCGTGCCTGTCTACTTTATTCAGGGCGGCACATGTTAGGGGCAATTCTACCGAATGGTCGGGATAGTCTTCAGCCCAGATGGCTTTGACAACAGGCGTTACGCCACGCTTGTCACGCAGACGCACATGCCACAGTTCTGTCTGGTGGGTATGTTCAATGGGGGTACGGCTACCTTCCCATATCCCATTCTGATCAGGTGACAGGAACAGGCGCACGGGTGCTTCAATTGCCGTTTCCTGTGCTGTCGGCGGCTCGAGAAGCGTTGGCGGTGCAAGGGCGGATGCTGCCAAACTGGGTGATAAACTGACAAGCGCTACCCCATGGCTGTTGGGGTCTGTCAGCCACCCCAGCAATAGTTGGGCATTCAGTGTGCAATTGCGTGTCAACCGCCATGCCAAACGGCTTGGTTCCGCTGCAACAGACGCGAGAGGCAAAGACTGGCTATCATCCATACCATCGGCATTTTCCCTCGAACACGCTTCTGCGATGCTTTGTGGTGGAAATTTGATGACGACTATCGGTTGTTGTATCGGTGCTAACTGGAGGCGTTCCAACCTTGGCAAGTCAGTACCTTGCGCCACCAGCCGGATACGACTGAAATGGAATTCCAGCCACAGCAAATCCTGATGGCGCTGGAATTTTGCAGACCAGTTGGAGGGAAATACGATTTTGGCAGGTTCTGCCCCTGTTAGCCGCACGAGGGCTATATCCTGTTCCGTCAATGTTGGCTCATGGCTGCCTAGCGCCACAATAGCGTTCGCACTGGCAGGATAGCCCATCGGTTCTGCCGTCAAATTGTCTGCCCTGACCATACTGAATTGAAGCTGATAGCGCAGCCCGTATTCCTTATTCAGCAGTAGGGCGGGATGCCCACAGCGGGTTCGGCTATCGTCCCAGCTTAGTGATAGCAGCGGATAACGTGGTTCACCTAAGCGCAGGCTGACATGGTTGCTGTGCAGCCATTGTTCATCAGTACGCAAGGTAGCCAGCATAGTATGTTCCAACACCTTGCCATCCCGGTGATAAACGGCAAAATAACCGGGGCGTAACAACGGAATTGCCCAAGGCTCGGCATTTTCTCCTTTTAAACCGCCCCCGGCTTGCAGTTCTAGGGTCGGGGCAGGTTCGTATTGGCTGATAGCGGCAACAATCCGTCCTGCATCGGCAAAGGTTGGTTCAACTGCCACATCACGGGGTGGCGCAGGTTCCCATGCTGTCACTTGCAATGCCGAGTAGACCGGATCAGAGGAGCGGGTGCGCCAACTGGCTTGCCCAATACCCTGCAAGCTCAGGTTGAACCAAGGAATCTCATAAGCATTTCCCAAGGACAATAATGTCATATGCCCATCAGTACCCTTATCCAAGGGCAGTACTTGTGGGGGCAACAGACCGAGTGTTAGGGTTTCTGCCTCCAGATGCGTTCCTAACCCGACAAAGGTTGCCGCCCCTTGCAAAGAGAATACCCAAGCAGGTGAAAAGGTTGCTTCGTTGTTATCCACCACAGACACGCCGCCAGCACCAACAGCGCATACCATCCCTGCCAGCAGCAGGTTTGATGCGGCAACCTCCTGATAGGAAAGCCATCTCTCCAGATCAACCTCTGCCTGAAATCCACCCCATAGGAAACTCAGCCACATCCGCCAGCGCCCTGCCTCCTCACTGATGGCAAGCGTCAAATTAGCGGGGATTAATGTGCCGGGGAAGCGGGCATTTTCTAGCTGGATGACTTTGCCGTCATTACTGACTGTTAAGGTTGGCGTGCCAGCAAAGCGTCCGGTATCAATATCCCATAACAGTTGATCACCTTTAAAAAACAGCAAGCGCCGCCGGTATTGCCTCAATTCAATTGCGCCAAATTTGATGATTTTGGGTCTTTCTGGGAGGGGGGTGATGTATCTGAGTGGATGGAGTACTTTCCATTCCTTCAGGCTACCGTCCGTTTGGCGCGAAACTAGGAAGTGACCTTGCCGTTCGACACTGACCGACCACTGGCTGGCAATGGAATCCATCCTGAAAGCGTGATCTGACACTGTATGCCCCCTTGCCGTGAATAAAACATTGTCTTCACGGTAAACCACCCAAGGGGGCAGCCATTAGGATTTTGTTGCACGGGGTTGGTAGTTTTTTGCAGGCATTTTCAGGGGGTGGTTTCAGCACGCGTCCGGATGTCCTTATACAACTTCACGGTTTCCGCACCGGGCATAACATTCAAGCCTTCGCCCAGCACCTTGCGGCAACGTCCATAGGCAGCAAGGGCTTCGGATGGTCTGCCTAGGCTTTCGTAACAGCGCATCAGTCCTTGGTAAAAGCTTTCGACGAGCGGGTCGATTTCCAGCCCCTTGCGGTAGACCTGAATCGCCTGCTCCCAGCCGGAGGCTTTTTCCCAATACTCACCCACCGCTAAAGTGAAGCGTAACATCCGGCTACGCAGGCGTTCCGCCATATCCAGCGCCCAGCTTTTTTGCGCCCCCTTGCCAAGGAATGACCCCGCGTAAAGCGTACTCAGGGTTTGCCAGAGCCGTCTGACGGTTTCGCTGTGGGGGTGTGGGCTATCCAGTTGCTGCCGGAACTGTTCCAAGGTGCGCTCAAATGCCCACACATCCAGCCACACCTGTCGCGGGTCGAGGGATACCACCCGGTCTTTGAGGGTAATGGCCTGTTCAGTCCCCAGCAGTTTGCGCAGACGGTGCAACGTGGTGTGCAGGGAACGGGCGGCGGCATCACCACCCGCATCAGGCCACAAAATATCCATCAGCCGTTCGTCAGCAACATCACGCCCGCCCAAGGCAATCAGGGCTTTGAGCAGTTCCAGCGGGCGGTTTTGGGAAGGGGTTTCCAGCGTCAGCAGCTTGCCGCCCACTTCCACCACAAACGTGCCCAGAGCTTTAACTCTGACCGGCAGTGGCCAGTTGGCAGGGATACCGCCATTGGCTTCGTGTGGCAGCAACCCAGCTTGCCGGATCAGTTCCTGCACACGAGCGGTTTCGATCCCCCATTCCAGCGCAAAGCGCAGCAGCGGTTCGATCCAGTCCGGGAATGACCACAGCGGCAAACCCCAGCCCTGTTCCCTGCCCTGTTGCAGGGCGGCGGCGAGCAGGCGGGCAGCAGTGGCCTCCTCACCCATGCGCAAGCGCAACCAAGCTTCGGACAAACCGCAGTCATGCTCCATTTGCTGAAGGTAGGCTGCCCCCCAGCGGATTCTGGCCTGATCGAGTAGTGCCAATGCTTCCTGCGGCTGGTCGTGGGCAATCAAGGCCAGCGCCAGCCCGTGGCGGCAACGTGCCAGCGGGTAGACCGCGCCGTTTTCCAGCGCCAGTGCCAGTGCTGCCCGCCCGTGATCCACCGCATCGGCAAATTGCCCCGCCACCAGCGCCCGCCAGTTGAGCAGCAGCCGGTAATGGACGGTGTGGAAATTGGGTGGCTGGGAAGCCAGGATCAGGCGCATCTCCTCCAGATGACGGTCGGCTTCCGCCAGCCGTGCCTGCATCAGGCCGTTATAAGCGCCCACTGCCAGCAGGAACAGGTCGTACACATGCACGCCGGTCTCCTGCCCCAACGCCAGACCCTGGCGGACATAGGCACGGCTGGCGTCGTACTGCCCAGCAAAGCAGTCAACGAAGGCCAGTGACAGCAACAGGTGCAGGTGTTCCAGCGGCGATACCAGCTTGTCATGCCCAGCCGCTTCGTACAGGCGCAGGGTTTTGGCCCACGGGAACAGTTCCGCACTCCCCCCCAGATAAAAACCGATGGCGGAACCCAGTTGCCAGCGCAGGTTGGCTTCCAGTGGTAATGCCCACAACTGGCGGGCGCGTGCCAGCAAGGTTTCCGCTTGCGGATGGTCGGGACGGCGGTAGGACATGCCCATCAACACAGCGGACACCACCCTCGCTTCGCTGGCGGGTTCCCCCATAGCCGGGTGCTGGGCGTACACATGGTCAAAGCGTTGCAGCCACTGGTCGATGCCTTGGTGATTCTGCTGGGTCATCCACGACACCAACAGGGCACTGGCAAGCGTTTGGTACATACCGCTGGCGTCCCCTGCCTGCTCAAATAGCGGGTAGGCAGTGCTGAAACAGCGTCCGGCTGCCAACGGGTCATGCCCGTCAAAAGCAGCACCTTGCCAATAGAGCAACCAAGGTTGGGGGGCAAGCAGCGTTTCCGGCAGGCGTTGCAGCCAGCCCAGCAGGGTCTGGTGGCGGCCTTGCGCCAGTAGGTGCGGTGCTTGGGTGGCAATCATGCTGGCGGCGGTAAGCCAGTCACCGCCTGCCAACGCCAACTCAATGGCAACTTCCGGCTGCCCTGCGTCCCGCAAGATGTGGGCGGCTTGCTGGCGTAAGGCGTCAAGCTGCGAGCGCTCCCAGCGTTCCTGCCCCTGTTTCAGCAGGAAGGCGCGGAACAGCGGGTGGTAGCTGTAGACCGGCTCCGCCCCGTTGCTGCGGGTGAGGAAAAAATTGCGGTCATACAGGTTTTGCAGGATGCGTTCCGCCTGCGGGTGGGCAGTAAGCTGGCTGACTTGCGCCACCGGCATGGTGGGTAGCAGGGCGGACTGGAGCAGGAAGGTCTGGGTGGTGGCGGGCAGGCGTTCCAATAATTCACTGGCGAAATAGTCGAACACCAGTTCGGGGTTGTCGCCATCCTCCGGCGGTGGCAGGTCGGGATCTTTCTGCCATGCCCGGTACATCAGGATCAGTCCCGCCGCCCAGCCATCCACCGCCTGATGGATGCGGCGGATGTCAGCCTCACTGCGCCGGGTGGCAAGGCCATTTCCCAGCAGGCGGACAATGCCGATGGCCTCCACCTCCGTCAGGCGCAGGTCGTCACGGTCGAGCAGGCAGGCCGCATGGCGGGCAGCAAACCCCGCCACCCACGCAGGCGGCTTGTCGCGGCTGAGGAAAAATGCCTGAAAACCAGCGGGCAAGGCGGCGGTGAATTCGCGGAACAGCGGCTGCAAGGGTGAGTCGTGCGGCAATTCCTGAAAGTTGTCGAACACGAACACCACCGGGGGGATGAGGTCAGCGCACAGGCGTTCGGCGAAGCTGCGGGTGAAAATGGCGAGGTTGCCGTGGTATTCGGGGGTGAGGCTGGGCAGTGGCAGGTCTGGCTTGCACAGGTGATAGGAAGCTTGCGCGAGGTAGTGGAAAAAGGTAGCGGGGTCGGTGTCGCCTGCGTCGAGTTGGTACCAGAGGGCGGGGATCGTTTGGCTGGCGAGGTAGTCAACCACCAGCGTGGTTTTGCCAGCGCCTGCGGGGGCGGAAATCCATACCAACGGTTGCTGGCGGGCGGCTTGCAGTTGCCCGACCAAGGCAGCGCGGGAATAGAGGCTGCCGGTGCGGGGTGGGTTGATTTTGACGGCGGATTTTCCTGTGGTCATTGCAAGCCCCTGTTGACACTTCTGCATAAGTGTAGCGTCAAGCGTGCTAACTAATCTTGATAAAGGTGCAGAAAAGTTCAAGTAGTGTGCAAAAAAGTTATAACGGTTATGCGCCGGTATTTGGTTCACTGGGGGTATCCCGTGTGAGCAAAGCATCCCCACCATGACATAGGAGGGCGGTAGCGTGTTTGGACGAGTACATCTTGTGATTTGATATTTCACCGAAGGAGCGCAGCAATGCGGGCAAGGCCAATAGTCGGTGGCTGGGAGATTCCACGTATTACAGAGATACGCGCACAGGAATCGCGGCGGCTAGTGCGGCTACCGATACCGGGGCTTTCAGGGGATCTGCATCAGGATCTGGGGCGTAGTGCGCTGGTCGTGGAAATTGATGGTTCCCTCTATGGTGATGAGCCACGTGATGCATTCCTCAAAGAATTGCGGCAAAAGTTTCTCCTCGGTGAGCCTGTGGATTTTGTGGCAGATATTGTCAGCGAGTCCGAGCTGGAAGAAGTGCTGATTGAGGCATTGCAACTTGAGGAATCCACTGAAACACCAGACCAATTCCATTACCGTATCCGCCTGAGGGAATACACCGAACCTCCCGAACCGCCTGATATGGGGCTGGGCTTGGATCTGCAAGCCCCTGATCTGGATCTGGATATTGACTTGGGGCTGGATTTGCTGGATTTGCCCAGCCTGTTGGCTCCCTTGCCTGAGATTGGTGATCTTCTGCAACCGTTGAAACCTGCCGCACAGGGTTTGCATGATGCACTCAGCGGCGTTGGCGGCATCCTGGCTAAGCTTAATGACTTGTTTGATAATCCAGCGGGTGGAGGGGGAACATGACACTGAATGCAACCTTGAGTTTGCGTTTGGATGCCAGTGCCAGCATCAACGGTTTGCACGTTAGTGTCGGTACGGCATTAAGTGAAATGGATGCCATCTCCATGCCAGACCTGAAGGGGGATTTCATCCGTGTGCAGGAGTATGCTGGCAACAGTGATTTTTCTTCCATTGTCAGCACCTTACAGCAGGCGTTAGCTGAACTTACTCCGGTGTTGGCTAACCTGCCCGCCGCTAATGACACCTTGGCCTCCATCAATCAGGTGGTCGGGCTGGCTGACCGCCTTGGTACGCTGGATTTGCCAAATAGCATCCCTGAACTCGCGGCGGTTATTGACGGACAACTGTCTTATCAAGGGGATTTTCTCGGCAAGTTAAGCCGCTTGACTGAATTACTGGCGGGTAATGCCACAGTACAAGATGCCCGTGAACTGTTGCTCAGTTTTGTCAGCCTGACGGGGGGCAAGTTGGATGCTGATGACCTGAAATTGCCAGAGTTGGTGCCAGCCGTATTAGCGTTGGCGCAGTCGCTCGGTGGTTTGATGAGTTTGCATACGCTGTTAGAAGCAGGTCAACAGTTAGCCGTGGTGGTCAACAGTCAACTGGATGCCGACCATATCGCAGCAGGTGTGGAGCAGGTCGAAAAGCAACTTGGCCTGAATACCAGCCTGCCACTGACAGATTTTTTAAGAAATCTCGACATCAATGACCCCAGTCAGATACAGGCTGCCAAGCAGGCCATTGAAAATGCTATTGTTCCCGTGCGGGCGCTGGTGACGGCAGTGGCGGAGGGGATGGCCTTTGGCGAAGCGACATTGGTACATCTGGATGCCGATGGGCTGAAACACGCAGTACAGGAAACCACCCTCCAGCTCGGTTCCCTTAATATGACGCCGCTTGAGAGTGGTATCCAGAAGCTGGCCAAGCGTATTGAACCCTTGTTTGCCATCGACCTCGGTGCAGCCCCTGCGATGTCTCTGGACGGTTGGCTCAACCAGTTGGAAAGCCGTCTTGCTACACTGACGGCGGGTATCGGGAGTTTTGATGCCGCGAACCTCAGCCGCCCGATTACAGAGGGTATCAATGCCATCATGGCACTCCCGTCCGAGTTGGCACGGGCCTTGCTGCAATTGCGGCTTACCATACAACAGGCACTGGCAAGCATCCACGCAGCGGTGCGGGCGATCCCGATGGATGTGGTCGCCGATGCCACCCGGCAGGTACTGGCTCCGATTGCGGAGGCTCTGAGTTTTATTGGTGAGCTTGTCGGGCGTCTTCAGACAATCCTGGACACTACGGTCAGTACACTACAGACAGCCTTGGAAACCACAGAGGATGCTGTTGATGAGGTTACGGAGGCACTGCAAACCCTGTTTCAGGATGCCAAAAACTATATTGACCAGCTCAACCTCCAAGACGTCATCGGCGGGGTCGCGGAGGAGATCGAAACTTTCGCACAAAAACTGGCGCAAGCGGATATGAGTCCTTACTTTGGCACGGTGGTTGAGGCCATTAATACCACCACCAATGTGGTTGACAAAGTGCCATTTGAGTTGCTGCCAGATTCAATGGAGCAAGAGGTTGTTAATGTCGTGCGTCCCGTCAAGCAAACCAGTGTGGCTAATCTCCAACGCGAGATCGAAGCACTACTGCAAATCGGGCCGGATGGCAAGTTCCAGTTGCGCCCGGAACTGGAAAGTAGTTTGCAAGGGATTCAGGGAAAATACGATGAATTGTTGCAAACCATCCGCCAGCACGACCCGCACACGTTGTTGACCAGTATCAACGCTGAACTCGACAAGCTACAAACCCGCATTGAAACCCTGACGCCCACTGTTGCGCTGGAGCCAGTGCAACAAGCCATCAACGACATCAAAAGGGTAGTTGGCGGATTTGACCTCAATGCTGAATTGCAGCCGTTGCGTACCGGCTTTGACCAAGTGCTGGAAAAAGTGGACGAATTCCAGCCATCGGCACTGTTGCAGGAGACCGAAGCCCAGTTGAAGCAAGCCCGCGACAGCGTGTTTGGCAGCCTTGAACTGGATAGCTGGGCAGAAACGCTTACAAAATTGCGTGAACAGGCGCTGGCATTGATTGATCCGCTGGATCCGGCGCAGATCCAGCCGCAGCTTGAAGCCTTACTTGCCGACCTCCAGTCCCAAGCCGCCAATTTGCCCCGGCTGGAGCTGAGCTTTGCACTGGGTAGCCTGATCAGTGCGTTACTCGGTGGTGGGCGGCAACCCCGTGCAGACAGTTTTGTGGTGGTACTCGATTGGTTGCAAGGCGCATCCGCTATCCAAGCCCTTGCTACGCTGGCGCGTGATGCCGCCACCCTGATAGACACCGCCCGTCATGGGGTTGAGACAGTTGATCCTCAAGCCATTGTGATGCGTTTGCAACCGGCGTTGCGGGCAGTACGTGAGGCGGTCGCCCAGTTGCCGGACAGTGCTGCAAAAACCGAATTGAGTGCTTGCGCCAAGGCACTGGATATTGAAACCGCCTTGGCTGGTTTTAGCGTGCAGCGGCAACGCTATCTGGCAAGCTTGCGCCAAGCAAGTAACTGCTTTAACGAGCTGACCCACACTGGCCTGTCCGAGGTCGATATTGTTACCGGGCGCTTGCGGCTGGTCTTCTCCCCGCTGGATTTTGCACGCCATTTTATCCGTGACCTGCTCGCCGTACTCGGCATCACTGGTTTGGAATCAGGGCTGCATGATGTGGTTCAGCGTGTCTTTGCGGTAGCAACACCCGCACGTTTGGGGGGGATTTTGCAACCGATCTTCACCGCACTCAAAGGTCGTGTGCAGGATTTACTGGACAGTTTCCTCAATCCGATCATCAATGCCATCGGTGATTTGAAGGCACTAAAAGAGCAGTTTAGCTTGGTTGCGTTCATGCAAGAACTGGATGCCATACATGCCACGGCACGCGGTCAGATCGGGCAACTGTATCCCGATCAGCTACTCGGTGAAACCGTTGCGGCGTTTACCAATACCCAAGCGCAGGTGCTGGCCTTTGATCCGATGGAGCCATTGAACAATGCCTTGGAAGCCTTGCGTACCAATAATGCGCATGTACTCAGCAAGTTGGATGGGGAAGCCATTCTGGCTACTATACGCATCAACTTTAACCCGCGAAAGCGGTCTCCCTCTCTGGTAGGCTATTAGTTTTGCACACCGAATAGATCGACTTCGACAAGGAGACCGCGCATTGATACTGACAAAAGTAGCCACCGCATTGCAAGCCATCTTGTATGAAAAAGCGGACGCGTTAGCAAAAAAAGCGGCTTCATTCAACGCCAGCGCAAACTCAGCGGCTCGAACTTCATCCGCAGCTTGGTGTTTGGCTGGATGGGCAATCCTGCCAGCACATTGGATGGATTAAGTCGGACAGCCGCCTTCCAACAGCTCCCCATTAGTCCACAGGGACTGGACAAACGTTTTACCCA
>NZ_FNQP01000019.1 GCF_900107695.1 Thiothrix caldifontis
GCGTCCGCTTTTTCATACAAGATGGCTTGCAATGCGGTGGCTACTTTTGTCAGTATCAATGCGCGGTCTCCTTGTCGAAGTCGATCTATTCGGTGTGCAAAACTAATAGCCTACCAGAGAGGGAGACCGCTTTCGCGGGTTAAAGTTGATGCGTATAACACCTCAGATTTGTTACCCACCATGGAAGGTTCCGATGTCATCGACCTCAAACAATGGGCAACATATGCGCTGACTACCACACAACAGGGTTTGCTGGATAAACTGCCCGCTACCCTGCGTAAACGGGTTAAACAACGGCTGGCTGAATCGTTGGGCATCGCTGCCCGTCAGCAATTGAGCTACTGCATCCGTGCGGGGATCAGTAGCCGGATGCTGCAACATATTGTGGCAACCGAACACGACCAGCTTGCAGTGAAAGAGGAACAGGATACCTTGTTGCGTCGTCTCCTGCTGGCAGGTGCATCCTTGGCAATGTTGCAAACCCTGTTGGGAATCCAGGGCAATCGCATTAAGTGAGTGTTTTAGCCGTTGGGTAGCCGACCTGTCCACCCTCAGTGATGGTGAGGTCATTGCCATTGATGGTAAGTGCCTGCGCCGCAGCCTTGATAGCGCCTCTGATAAGGCGGCCATTTACATGGTCAGTGCTTGGGCAACCCAAAACCAGTTGGTGCTGGGGCAGCAGCGGGTTGATGACAAGTCCAACGAAATCACCGCCATCCCCAAGCTGTTGATGCGGCTTGATATTGCCGGGGCGGTTGTGACGCTGGATGCGATGGGATGCCAAACGGCAATTGCCCGACAGATTGTGGATCAGAAGGCTGATTACCTGCTCAGCCTGAAGGGCAACCAAGGCACTCTCCACCGGGATGTGAAGCGGTTCTTTGAATCCGCCAACACCTGCCCGCCTGTTGGGCATACCAGCTACGACGGTGGGCATGGGCGGATTGAAACCCGCATTGTACGGGCGACCTCGGACATCCAGTGGCTAAAGGAAGACCATCCCCATTGGCCCAAGCTCACCAGTATCATTGCCGTCACCGCCACCCGCGAATGCAAGGACAAAACCACCGAGGAAACCCGTTACTTCATCAGCAGCATGGATGCCTCCAACCCCGAACGTTTGGGGCAAATCGTGCGGGCGCACTGGGGCATCGAGAACAACCTGCACTGGGTGTTGGACTATGCCTTTCGCGAAGATGACCAGCGGATACGTTCCGGCAACAGTGATGCCAACATGGCGGTTGTCCGGCACATTGCCATCAATTTGGTCAAAAATGAAAAAACCGTCAAGATCGGCGTGAAAAACAAGCGTCTCAATGCGGGTTGGGATGAGGACTACCTGCTGAAAATCGTCACAGGCAAACCGGGGGCTACAAAGCCTAAAACTTAGGGCTTTGTAAAACAAGATATTTTTAATGCGATTACCCTGCGGGGCTACGCTGATTCTGGGGCTGCATGGCAGCCATTGGCAGCGGGCAACCAGCAAGTTGCGCATCAGTGTGGAGACGCTGAAGCACATCAGGCCGAAGCAGGTGGTGGCGGTGCAGTTGAGGAAGGATGGGATGGCTGATCCGCCGTTTGGGAATGTGGTCGTAGGGTAGCTGTTGTTCACATATTGTGAATTGATGGGTTTGTTGTTAAAGTTCACCTATAGTGAATCAGGAGCGTTGTGTTGCACGTCATATCCAGAAAACCTTTCAATGAGGCAAGCCTGAAATTTCCCAATGATGCTGATGCGATTGATGCGGCTTACAAGACCCTGCGGAATGGCAGTTTTGCCAATCCCCTAGAGTTGAAAGCCGTGTTCCCTAGTCTGGATAATTTCCGTTACAAGGACAAATGGTGGGTTATCGACATTGGCGGCAATAACCTGCGCTTACTGGCCTTCATTGAGTTCCGCGATAACCGTATGTATGTGAAGCATATTGTTACCCACGCCGACTATGACAAGCTCTGCAAGAAATACGCACGGGAGGCAGATTGATGGACTTTGCTGCTGTAAAAATCAAAGCGAAAGAGCTTTTCGCACAAGCTAGCTTCCTTACTGAGATTCGGGATGAGGAGGACTACGACAATGCACTGGCATTGATGGAAGAGTTGCTGGAGGATTATGACGAACACCGCACCTTGATCGGTATTCTCGCTAATGCGATTGAGGAATGGGAAAATGTTGCGCCGGAGTTTGCCGAATTTAACCAACGGGTGGCGCAACTGGATGATGGGGTGGCAGTGCTGAGGACGCTAATAGACCAATATCAGCTTAAAGCCGAAGACCTGAAAGAGGAAATCGGCAGTAAGAGTTTAGTTTCCATGATCCTGAATGGCACACGTAACTTGACCCGTGAACATATCCAAGCCTTGTCCTTGCGGTTCAAGTTGAACCCTGCGATTTTTTTCCATACAACGGCTTTGCGGTTGGTCGCAACGTCAAGGACAGCAACCTAAAACGTCCCAATCTTTTGCCGCTGTACTGCCAGCAAATGCCTGCAATGT
Source organism: Thiothrix caldifontis (assembly GCF_900107695.1). Taxonomy (GTDB): domain Bacteria; phylum Pseudomonadota; class Gammaproteobacteria; order Thiotrichales; family Thiotrichaceae; genus Thiothrix; species Thiothrix caldifontis. Next base: position 2,494 of record NZ_FNQP01000019.1, read on the forward strand.
ACTTCACGGAGCTTGAGCCTATCCTGTATCACCTGCTGCATCTTGATGAACAGGTGGGCTGTCGCTTCTGCATCTGCCAAAGCGCGGTGGAATTGCCCCGACATCGGTAATTTCAGGAAACTCACCAACGTACCCAGCTTGTGGTTGGGCGCTTGGGGAAACACTCGCCGCGCCATCAGCATGGAACACAGAAAATCCTGTTGCCGTTCCTTACCCAGCTGCTCCAGTGCATCATCCCAAAACTTGCGGTCAAAGGAGGCATTGTGGGCTACCAGCGGGTAATCAGCGGCAAACTCGATGGCCTCATTCATGACCTGACCCATCGGTGGGGCTTTGCGTACCATCGCATTGGTGATGCCGGTCAGGGACTGGATGAAGGGCGGAATCCGGGTATTGCCATTCATCAGGCTTTGGTAGCGGTCAACGATCAGGCCGTCACGCACCAGTACAATGGCGATTTCGGTGGGGCACGCACCGCAGTCGGGGGACATGCCGGTGGTTTCAAAGTCGAGGATGGCGTAGGTGGTCATGTACACGAAACCTGTGTTGTGTAAGGCACATGAGGAGCTTTGAACAAAAACTGTCGATGCCATGCCAAGTAAGACAGGTGTTCCGTTGCAACCCAACGCAGCACCAATGTATCCGCCAAACCAATCAAGCTACGCTGCTGTGCTGAAATCTGGCTACTGACCAGCAGCTTTCCGTCAGTGTCGAAACTGATTAGCCCACAATCAAACAGGGCATCCAGATTGGCTGACAGCAGGAAACCATTGAACACATCCAGCCGTTCTTCATCGGATTCACATTCAGACCAAGGCTTGGCGTGACTGGCTCTGAGCATTTCTGGGATGGCAATACCTGTCACGGCGCAAGCTCCACCCCAATAATCCAGCAGGGCTTCGCGGAAGGTATCCTGCCCCACCCGCTGCTTGACCAAACGCTCGACTTCAGTGCCAGTGTCCTTAACTTTTTCCATCTCACGCTGAAGGCGAGCATGGAAGGTCTCGGCGGCTTGATTGGGTAGGGCAGAGGCAAGTTCAGCCGCTCGGCGTAGCAGCCCTGCTAATTGGTCAGACGCGCTGACACTGAAGGTGGTGGCATCTGTCAGCGGATAATCACGTGCCACTTCTTTAGTCAACAGCGGTTTGTTGAAGGTGACGCGCCATTCATCACTGCTTGGGCGTGTAATGCTTACTTGGGCGTGATGTCTGGCAGAACCGGCTAGAACGGCCTGTTCATCACTGCTCAGTATGTTTTCCCAGCCGTGTTCCAAGGCGGTTTTTTCGATGCGGGTGCGTTCGAGGATGTTCATGCGTCAGGCTTGGGTAACGTCAATTTATCCAGCTCACGCTGCAATTCTTGCTGCAATTGTTCTTCGGTCGGCAAGTGCAGTTGATAGCGGCTGGCGAAGATTTGCTGGTTGTGATCGCCCAATACATAGCGCACCACGGCATCGTTTTTCTCACTGCACAGAATCAAGCCAATCGTGGGATTGTCATCGGCATTGGCAATGTCATGGTCGTAATAATTCACATAGAGCTGCATCTGCCCTAGGTCGGCATGATTTAACTTACCCAGTTTGAGGTCAATGACGACGTAGCATTTCAGTTTGACGTGGTAAAACACCATATCCAGGTAGAAATGGTCGCCATCCAGCGTTAGGCGTACTTGCCGCCCGACGAAGGCAAAACCGCTGCCGAGTTCCAGCAAGAAATCCTGCAATTGTGACAACAGGGCTTGTTCCAGTTGGCTTTCCTGCCATTGGGGGGCTTCGGGTAAGTCGAGAAATTCCAGCACATACGGGTCTTTGATCACATCGAGTGGACGGGTGGCAAGCAAGCCCTGATTCGCCAATTGCATGACCCCTTCCTTGTCGCGGCTTTTTAGGAGGCGGTCGAACAGTAGGGAGCTGATTTGACGTTCCAGTTGCCGTGCTGACCAACCGTTACGGATGGTTTCAATTTCGTAAAACTGACGGGCTTCTTGTCGCTCAATTTTCAGTAAGATGCGGTAGTGCGTCCATGACAGCCCGGTGTGGAGTTTTCCCGGTTGCCAATCCGATTCCTGAGCGGGTGTTGTGACTCCCACAGAAATAACACGCGCTGCGTGTTGAATCTCCATAAGGGTGGGGTAAGCGAGAAAAAATGCCCGCATGTATTGCAAGGCACTGACCGAAAACCCACTGCCGTATTCGTCCGTCAGTTGTTGGGAGAGGGATTTCAACAGGGCTTTGCCATAGGTTGCCCGCTGTTCGCCGCCTTGTTCGGCTTCGACAATTTGCTTGCCGATTAGCCAGTTGGCGCACACATGAGCCGAGTTGACGGAACGGATGGCTTGTTGGCGCGAGGCTTCCCAGATGTCACGGATACGCGCCATCAAGTCGGTGTCGAGGGTTGCTTCCGTTTGTATGGGGTGTTTTTTTTCGTCCATTTTAGACATCCTTTGTGGCGTTTTGCATATCAGGTGAACGGGCAATATAAAAAAGTGTCAAGTCCCGAAAGATCATAAACTTTTTTCTTAAACAGTTCTGGTTTTGCAGCCTACCAGTCTTTGAGTGCTACGATGGGTGTTTTGTAACCTAACGCCTTCTGGGGGATGCAGTGGTTATAAAGCCGTTCGTAATGCTTAACCGCTTCGAGAAGTTCACTGGACGAGGCGAAACGGGTGGTTTTCAGCAGTTCACTGATCCGCCCATTGAACCGCTCCACCATGCCATGGGTTTGGGGTGTGCGGGGTTTGGTCAGGCGATGTTCGACCTTGATGTCGGCGCACATTTGGTCAAAAAGGTGGTTGCCTGTTGGCTCACGCTTGCCATTGACGGTGAAGCAGTCAGTGAATTCTTTTACCGTTATCGGTCAACACATATTTCAGGATGATCGGAAACCGCTGTTCCACTTTCCGCAGAAAATCGGCGGCACTGGCGGCACTTTTGTCAGGGTAAACCCCTAAACACACCACCCGGCTTGCCCGGTCAATGGCAACCAGCAGGTATTGGTGTTCCTTTTCATCGGGCATTCTGGGCAAGTATTTGATGTCAATATGGATGTAGCCGGGTTCGTAATCCTTGAACCTCTTCTTTTCAGGTGTCTCTTCCGCGTACAAATCCTGTTTCAGGGCATTTAGGTTGGCAATGCCATGGCGGACTAAGCAACGGTGTATCCCGGAGCGGCTGGCTTCTTCATTGATGTATTCTTTGGCGATATGCGTCAGGTCATCCAACGACAGCAGGAAGGTTTGGCGCAATTCCACCACCAACAGTTCATGATCCCATGGAACACGACAAATCCAATATCGGTTTGCTACATTGGCTAGCAAGCCAAGCGCGTGAAGGTAATTTTGACCGTACTCCAGCGCTGGAATGGCGTAAACACCGACAGGAAACCCAACGCAAACAGGCCAACATTGCGATGACCGAATTGAACAATCTGGCTAACGAGATAAGACAATTGCAGTGGCTGGTGAAAATGGGTGGTGAAACTGACCAGATGACGGTAGAAAAAATTGAACAGATGAAGGCATACTACTGGGCGAAGCTGAAAAGCCTCACGGTAGCACAGCAGGAAAACAGGTAGCATATTGGTAGCACGGAATGTCAGGCTTGATTTGAGAAAGGTCAGGCATTAAACCTAACCCTTTGTTCTCACTTGAGATAATTGGTGGGCCCAGTAGGACTCGAACCTACGACCAAGGGATTATGAGTCCCCTGCTCTAACCAACTGAGCTATAGGCCCTGAAAAACGCTACGATCAGTTTGTCGGCAAGACGCCTGGTTCGTATTCAAGGAAGCTGCGAAGCATATCCGAACGGCTCGGATGACGCAACTTGCGCAAGGCTTTTGCTTCAATCTGACGGATACGTTCGCGGGTTACGTCGAACTGCTTGCCCACTTCTTCTAGCGTATGGTCGGTGTTCATGTCGATACCGAAACGCATCCGCAGTACTTTTGCTTCACGCGAAGTCAGGCTGGAAAGCACTTCGCGGGTCACTTCCGACAAGCTCGACGTTGTAGCCGACTCAATAGGCGACAGGATATTGCCATCCTCAATGAAATCACCCAGATGTGAATCTTCATCGTCACCGATCGGGGTTTCCATCGAAATTGGTTCTTTGGCGATTTTCAGGACTTTACGGATTTTGTCTTCCGGCATGTCCATCGCTTCAGCCAACTCTTCCGGGGTCGCCTCACGGCCTTTTTCCTGCAACAACTTGCGCGAAATACGGTTGAGCTTGTTGATGGTTTCGATCATGTGTACCGGAATACGAATAGTACGCGCCTGATCCGCAATCGAACGGGTAATCGCCTGACGTATCCACCAAGTAGCATAAGTCGAGAATTTGTAACCACGACGGTATTCAAACTTATCAACCGCTTTCATCAAGCCAATATTGCCTTCCTGAATCAAATCAAGGAACTGCAAGCCACGATTGGTGTACTTTTTGGCAATGGAGATCACCAAACGTAAGTTGGCTTCAACCATTTCTTTCTTAGCACGACGTGCTTTCGCTTCCCCTACCGACATGCTGCGATTAATGTCTTTGATTTGCGTAATGGAAAGATTGCATTCACGTTCAATGTCCAACAATTCACGCTGCGCTTCATGAATTTTCGGCAAGAATGTTTGTAAACGAGTATGGTCGCCACGCTTGTCTACACAGTAACGATTTAACCACTCCAAATCCGTTTCGTTTTGTGGAAAGCTATCTATAAAATCTTGACGCCCCATGCCCCCCTTTTGGACACACAACTTCATAATATGGCGTTCATTTTGGCGAATACGGTCAACAATTTCGTTCAATTGCACCGTCAACTGCTCAATAATCGGCTGAGCTAAGCGAAACTCCATGAATTTAGTCGCTACAGCATCACGCGCTGCCGTATAAGATGCTGGATTATTTGCCAAACTAGCGGCTTTAGATGCTTCATATAATTCACGCAGTTCAGCGAATTTAATACGTGCCTCTTCAGGGTCGGGCCCCGTATCAACGGGATCAGTAACGTCGTCTTCATCTTCATCAGCAACTGCCGAATCATCTTCTGCAACTTCGGCAATATCGGTATCATCAACGACGGCAACAGGAAATGCGCTCAAATCCTCATCGGGATTTACGAAACCATTGATAATGTCGGTGAGACGAATTTCTTCGGAATCAATCAACGATGCTTTTTCCAGTAAAAGCTCGGTAGATGCCGGATACTGTGCCAACGCCCGCAAGATTTCGTTCAAACCTTCTTCGATACGAATCGCAATCTGGATTTCACCTTCACGGGTCAACAGCTCCACTGTCCCCATTTCGCGCATATACATGCGCACCGGGTCAGTGGTTCGCCCGAAATCACCATCCACGTTTGCCAACGCTGCGGCAGCTTCTTCTGCGGCTTCATCGTCAGCTTGCACCGCTTCATCGTTCAGCAACAGGGAATCGGCATCTGGGGCATGTTCATACACCGTGATACCCATATCGTTGATCATCGCAACAATATCTTCAATCTGCTCTGGGTCAACGATAGTATCGGGAAGGTGGTCGTTGACCTCAGCATAGGTGAGGTAGCCCTGCTCCTTACCTTTGGCAATTAACTCTTTCAAGCTGGACTGCTGCTGCTCTTCTTGACTCATGCCCTAAAACTCTCTGGAAAAAAAGGTCGGTAACTATATCACATTTTTCTAAAATGCAACTACATGTGCTCGTTCATGCCCCCGGACTTTTGTAATCCTGAAGCAGTAAATAAGCTAAATCACTACGCTCTTGTTCGCTCAATGCCTGGGTTTGCCCCCGATGCAACAAAGCTTCAAGTTGCTTTTGACGCGATTGCCGTCTGATTTGTTGCAGACAATCGGCAAATTCACGCCGTATAACGGTTTCATCATCCGTATCAGATCGCCAGTTGGTGAGGCGTTGGATAATAGCCTCATGTTCAGTCTGGCGGAAACGCTCCAATAAACCCGCCAAGTTTATATGGGGGTTCTCCTCGATATTTTCAATGATAGCTGCCAACAATGCTGTGCCGGGCAGGTCATAGCCAAGAATTTGTTCGGAACTACCTGCCAACTCCACCAACGGCGGATAATGCAACAGTAACGCAATGGCGTGCCGTAAGGGGGTGCGCCGTACATCTTGGTCGCCCAAACGCGCTTGATTATAGGCGAGTGGCGCATCACCCGTTGAACTTTTTTTCAGGTGGCGGCGCACAAGCTCCAAGGGCGTGTCGGTAAGTGTAGACAATTCTCCGAGAATTTGCTCGCGCAGCAAAATAACCGGCATGGTAGCAAGTAATTTCACCCCGTCATTTAAGAGACGCGCTTTGCCTTCCTTGGTACTTAGGTTGAAACGTTCTTTTAGCACTGTCAGTAAATAAGCACTGAGGGTGAGTGCGCTATCGAAGCTCGCTTCAAATGCGTCTTTACCCATTTGGCGAATCTGCGTATCGGGATCCTCACCTTGCGGCAAAAATAAAAAACGAATTTCCTTATCATCGCGCAACTCTGGTAAAGCATTTTCCAAGGCTCGCCATGCCGCATCCCGTCCCGCCCTGTCGCCATCAAAGCAGAACACGATCTCTGGCACCAGACGCAATAATTGACGAATGTGTTCCGGCGTGGTTGCCGTCCCCAACGTCGCCACCGCATAGGTAATGCCGTATTGCGCGAGGGCAATCACATCCATGTAACCTTCGACGACCAACAAACGCTCCAGCTTGCGAGTATCGTTACGCGCTTCAAACAGGCCGTAAAGCTCAGCGCCTTTGTGGAAAACCTCAGTTTCAGGGGAGTTTAGATACTTAGGAGAGCCATCACCAATCACCCGCCCGCCAAAACCGATCACGCGCCCACGCCGATCCCGAATCGGGAACATAATGCGCTCCCGAAAACGGTCATACACCCGCCCGGTTTCATGGCGAATCGCCATACCGCTGGCGACCAATTTATCGTCCCCGTAACGTACCAATTCACGTCCCAACGAACTGTGCGGCGGCGCAAATCCTAAACCAAAGCGTTTTGTTACTTCCTTGCTCAGACCCCGCCGCTGCAAATACATAAGCGCATCAGGGTTTTGCGGCAATTGTGCTTGAAACCATGCCGCTGCCTCTTCCAGCAAGGCATACAGATTTTTATCTTTACGCGGGCGTTTTGGGGCATCCTCTGCACCCTCACGGGGAACAGGCACACCAATGGTGCGGGCTAATGCCTCAATTGCCTCTGGGTATTCGAGATGTTCGTATTCCATTAAAAAAGTAATGGCCGAACCGTGTACCCCGCAACCAAAACAATGGTAGAACTGTTTGGTCGGACTCACTGTGAAAGAAGGCGTTTTCTCATTATGAAACGGACAACAGGCGGTATATTCACGCCCTGCCTTTTTCAATGGCACACGCCCACCGATCACGTCGATAATGTCGACGCGTGCCAACAGTTGGTCAATGAACTCTTTTGGGATACGACCTGCTGTACTCATAAGCTGTGTGCGATCTTGCTCCGTTATGCTGGTAGCGTAGTATACGTTAATTAGGATAATGCTTTCTGGGCATGTCGACAAAAACGCACCAAGGTGTCTAGCCCTAAACTGGCATTTTGGTACATAATACTCACCCTTTTATCGCCTGAGAATACGATGAGATACACTGAACTACCCCCATCGCAAGGTCTTTACGACCCTGGCTTTGAACACGATGCATGTGGCATGGGCTTTGTGGCTCACCTGAAAGGTGTGAAGTCACATCAAATCGTCCAACAGGCATTAAAAGTATTAACCCACATGGAACACCGTGGTGCGTGTGGCTGCGAAGAAAACACCGGCGATGGCGCGGGTATCCTGCTCCAACTTCCCCATGAATTCCTTGCCGCTGAGTGCAAATCACTCAATATTAAACTGCCCGCACCTGGTCATTATGCGGTGGGAATGGTGTTCTTGCCACAAGATGCCGACGCACGTGCTGAGGTTGCCGCTATCTTCGCCCGCATCGTCGAAGAAGAAGGTCAAACCCTGCTCGGCTGGCGTGATGTCCCCACCAATCCGACCCCGATTGGCAAAACCGCGCTCAAAGCCATGCCTTTTATTCGCATGGTATTTGTTGCCAAATCTGCCGACATTGCGGAAGGCATCGACTTTGAACGCAAGCTCTACGTGATTCGCAAACGCACGCAAAACAGCGTTGATACCCCAGAAGTCTCAGGACACGTTTATTTCCCTAGCCTGTCGTCGCGCACCATTGTTTACAAAGGCATGTTGACCACCGAACAAGTTGGGCAGTTCTACCGCGATTTAACCAATCCGCGCATGGAAACGGCGATTGCCATGGTGCATTCACGCTTTTCCACCAACACTTTCCCAAGCTGGGAACGCGCTCACCCCAACCGTTACCTGATCCACAATGGTGAAATCAACACCATGCGCGGTAATGTTAACTGGATGAATGCGCGTCAGGGCGTAATCAAAACCGACGTCTTCAATACCGAAGTCGACAAGCTGTTCCCGGTAGTAAACCCCAACGGCAGTGACTCCGCGATGTTTGATAACACGCTGGAATTCATGTACTTATCAGGCTATTCCCTACCCCATGCGATGATGATGATGGTTCCCGAACCTTGGTCGAACCACGAAAGCATGAGTGCGGAAAAGAAAGCCTTTTACGAATACCACAGTTGCCTAATGGAACCTTGGGATGGCCCTGCGGCAATGGGTTTCACCGATGGCACACTGGTTGGCGCAACACTCGACCGCAACGGTTTGCGCCCCTCACGTTACTACGTCACCAATGACGACATGATTATCCTCGCCTCCGAAGTCGGGGTATTGGATGACCTTGACCAAAGCACCGTGGTTTCGAAGCAACGCCTGCAGCCGGGGCGCATGTTGCTAGTCGATACCGCTCAAGGGCGTATTATTGCTGACGAAGAAATCAAGCAGCAAATGGCTACCGCTAAGCCGTATCAAGATTGGCTGACAAGCAATCTGGTCGAACTGCAAGACTTACCGGCTGCCCCACAAAGCGCCCTGCCAGAACACGAAACGCTGGTACAACGCCAGAAAATGTTCGGCTACACCTACGAAGACGTGCGCAAAGTCATTGTGCCCATGGCACGTGACGGCATCGACCCGCTGGGTGCTATGGGCATCGACTCACCGATTGCGGTGCTGTCCAACCAAGCACAACCGCTGTTTAACTATTTTAAGCAGTTGTTTGCGCAAGTGACCAACCCGCCAATTGACTCGATTCGCGAAGAAATCGTTACCTCGTCTTACACCACGTTGGGGTCAGAGGGCGATATTACTGCGCCTACAGCAGCAAGTTGCCAGCAAATTCTGCTAAAAACCCCGATTTTGGACAACGACGAACTGGCGAAACTGACGCACATTAACCGTGAAGGTTTCAAATGCGTCACCCTGCCGATTATGTTCCGCGCTGCCGATGGCAAACATGCACTGGAAGCGGCCTTGGAACACCTGTTCGCAGCAGCCGATAACGCCATTAATGACGGCGCAAATTTAATCGTGCTATCCGACCGCTTGGCGGATGCGGATAATGCGCCGATTCCGTCACTCTTGGCGGTAGCAGGCTTGCATCATCACTTGATTCGTAACGGTTGCCGCACCCGCGTCAGCCTGATTCTCGAATCCGGTGAACCGCGTGAAGTGCATCATTTCTGCACACTGTTAGGTTATGGCGTGCAAGCAATCAACCCTTACGTGGCCTTTGAGTCGATTGGTGATTTGATTCGCGAAGGTTTATTACCCGGTATTCAGCACGATTACGCTGTGCAAAAGTACATCAAGGCAGCCACCAAAGGCGTGATCAAGGTCATGTCCAAGATCGGTATTTCCACGATTCAGTCTTACCGTGGGGCGCAAATCTTTGAAGCTTTGGGAATTAGCAAAGCGGTCATCGACAAATATTTCACTGCGACAGCATCGCGTATCGGGGGTATTGATTTAGCCACTATCGCGAAAGAAGCCTTGATTCGCCATCAAACCGCTTACGATCACCACGACGCGGAACAACGCTCGTTACGTGCTGGTAACGTGTTCCAATGGCGGCATGAGGAAGAAGAACATCAATATAACCCTGCGACTATTTACACCTTGCAAAAAGCGGTACGCTTGGGTGATTACGGTTTGTACAAGCAATACAGTAAGTTGTTGCACGAAGATGCAGAAGTCAAATTCAACTTGCGCAACTTGCTCGAATTCAACTTTGCAGCACAACCTATTCCCCTGAGCGAAGTTGAACCCGCCAGCGCTATTGTAAAACGCTTTAAATCCGGCGCGATGTCGTTCGGCTCCATCAGCCAAGAAGCGCACGAAGCCTTAGCGATTGCCATGAACCGTTTGGGCGGACGTTCCAACTCCGGTGAAGGTGGTGAAGATTCCGCGCGTTTCACGCCCGATCCGAATGGCGATTCGCGCAACAGTGCCATCAAGCAAGTGGCTTCGGGGCGCTTCGGTGTCACCAGCCATTACCTGAATAATGCGCAGGAAATCCAGATCAAGCTGGCACAAGGCGCAAAACCGGGTGAAGGTGGCCAGTTGCCGGGCAAGAAAGTGTACCCTTGGGTAGCACGGGTGCGTGGCACTACACCGGGAGTGGGCTTAATTTCGCCACCACCGCATCACGATATTTACTCGATTGAAGATTTGGCACAGCTCATTCATGACCTGAAAAACGCCAACAAACGCGCACGCATCAACGTCAAGTTGGTATCCGAAGTCGGGGTAGGCACGATTGCAGCCGGTGTTGCCAAAGGCAAAGCGGATGTCATCCTGATTTCCGGTTATGACGGTGGCACGGGTGCTTCCCCGAAAACCAGTGTCCAACACGCCGGTTTGCCGTGGGAATTGGGGCTGGCCGAAACGCATCAAACACTGTTGCTCAATAACCTGCGGAGTCGGGTACGTCTGGAAACCGATGGCAAGCTGATGACTGGGCGTGATGTAGCGATTGCGGCATTACTGGGCGCGGAAGAGTACGGCTTCGCAACGCTGCCACTGGTGGCACTGGGTTGCGTGATGATGCGCGTTTGCCATCAGGACACTTGCCCCGTTGGGATTGCGACCCAAAACCCTGAACTGCGCAAAAAGTATGCTGGCGACCCGCAATACGTGGTCAATTTGCTGATGTTCATCGCCGAAGAATTGCGCGAATACATGGCGAAACTCGGCTTCCGCACCATTGATGAAATGGTCGGGCGCGTCGACAAACTGCGCCAAGGCACTGCAGAAGGTCACTGGAAAGCCAGCATGGTTGATTTGAGTACCTTGCTGCACACACCAGAACTGGAAGAATGTGACGGTATCCGGTGTTTGCGTGAACAAGATCATGGCATTGCGCAATCCTTGGATGAACGTGAAATTCTCAAAGCTTGCCAACCTGCGATTGATCACGGCACACCTGTCACCGCAACGTTTGCCATCAAAAACATTGACCGCGTGGCAGGCACGATCACCGGCTCAGAAGTGACGCGCAAATACGGTGCAGCAGGCTTGCCCGAAGACACCATCCGCCTGAAATTCAACGGCTCAGCCGGGCAAAGTTTCGGTGCATTCCTGCCTAAAGGCATGACGCTGGAACTCGAAGGCGATTCCAACGACTACATCGGCAAAGGGTTGTCGGGTGGCAAGCTCATCGTTTACCCACGTAAAGATGCGCAATTTGCCGCAGAAGACAATATTCTGATCGGCAACGTGGCATTCTTCGGCGCAAGTGACGGTGAAGCCTATGTACGCGGGGTCGCGGGCGAGCGTTTCTGTGTGCGCAACTCCGGGGTGCGTGTCGTCGTTGAAGGCACGGGCGACCACGGTTGCGAATACATGACCGGCGGGCGCGTGGTAGTGTTGGGCAAGGTCGGGCGCAACTTTGGCGCGGGCATGTCCGGCGGCGTGGCTTACGTGTATGACCCCGGCGGCATTCTCGCAGTCAGCGGCAACACTGAAATGGTCGCTTATAGCCCACTGAGTAATGCTGACGAAAAAGCCGAAGTCAAAGCGATGATCGAAAAGCATGTGCTGTATACTGGTAGCGTGCGCGGTAGCCTGATTTTGGCGGACTGGGATAAATACTCAGCCGACTTCGTGCGCGTCATGCCGAACGACTATCAACGCATGTTGGAAGCGATTCGCTCGTTTGAGCTGCAAGGGCTGTCTGGGGAAGAAGCATTGATGGCCGCTTTCACCGCCAATAATAGCGACGCTTCGCGTGTCAGTGGCAATTAAGGATTAAAGGTAACAATCATGGGTAAACCTACTGGTTTCATGGAATACCAGCGCGAGCTGCCAGCCGACCGTGCCCCGTTGGAACGGATTAAAGACTGGCGTGAATTCCACCTGCATTTCGAGCGTGAAGCCGAAAGCCGTGAACAGGGTGCGCGTTGCATGGAATGCGGCATCCCCTTCTGCCAAACTGGGCAAATGCTGCCGGGTGGTGCGAGCGGTTGTCCGGTTCACAATCTGATTCCTGAATGGAATGACATGATCTTCCGTGGCTTGTGGAAAGAAGCCTTTGAGCGCTTGCGCATGACCAATAACTTTCCGGAATTCACCGGGCGGGTTTGCCCGGCACCGTGCGAAGGCTCTTGCACACTGGGTATCAATGAACCACCTGTGACCATCAAATTGAACGAAGTGTCGATCATCGACAAAGCATTCGAGGAAGGTTGGGTTAAGGCTGAACCGCCAACAGAACGCACCGGCAAGACCATTGCCGTCGTCGGTTCTGGTCCTGCGGGGTTGGCGTGTGCTGATCAGTTGAACAAAGCCGGTCACACCGTCACCGTTTATGAACGCGCAGATCGCATTGGCGGCTTGCTGATGTACGGCATTCCCAATATGAAATTGGATAAGCAGGACATTGTGCAACGCCGTGTTGATCTGATGGCTGCTGAAGGTGTGAACTTCGTTACCGGTATGGAAGTGGGTAAAGACGTTTCCGCCGAACAGTTGCGCAGTGACTTTGATGCAGTGGTGTTGTGTGCGGGTGCTACCCAGCCGCGTGATCTGCCGGTGGAAGGGCGTAACCTTAAGGGTGTGCATTTCGCGATGGATTTCCTCAGCGCGAATACCAAAAGCTTGCTGGATTCGGGCTTAGCGGATGGTCACTACATTTCGGCAAAAGGCTTGGATGTGATCGTTATCGGTGGCGGTGATACCGGCACTGACTGCGTGGGTACCTCGGTACGGCATGGCTGCAAGTCGGTCACACAACTGGAAATCATGCCGCGTGCGCCGGATGCACGTGCTGCTGACAACCCTTGGCCGGAATGGCCGCGTGTGCATAAAGTTGATTACGGTCAGGAAGAAGCAGCGGCGGTATTTGGTCGCGATCCGCGTGATTACCTCATTTCCACCAAGAAACTGATCGGTGATGAAAACGGTCATGTGAAAGAAATTCATACGGTTGGGGTACGCTGGGAACAGGGTGCTGGCGGGCGCATGAATTTGATCGAAGTTGAAGGCACCGAAGAAGTATTGCCCGCACAATTGGTGTTGCTGGCAATGGGCTTTACGGGGCCAGAAAAAACACTGGTGGATGCGCTGACGCTGGACACTGACCCACGCGGCAATGTCAAAGCCGATTATGGCAAATACACCACCAACCTGCCGGGTGTGTTTGCAGCGGGCGATATGCGCCGTGGGCAAAGTCTGGTGGTGTGGGCAATCAATGAAGGTCGCGAAGCTGCGCGGGAATGTGATCGGTTTTTGATGGGCAAGACTTACTTGCCGTAAGATCAAACCAACACTTCACATGACGAGGAATCGCCCCATTACTGGGGCGTTTTTCGTGAATCAAGACCTAGAGAATACCCCATGATTATCTACATCCACGGCTTCAATTCCTCTTCCGCTTCGCTAAAAGCCCAGCAATTGCAACACTGGTTAGCAGCACGCGGGCGAGCGCACGAATGGGTTTGCCCTGACCTGCCAGACCGCCCGTTATCCGCGATAGCCTTGCTGTCAGACTTGATCGAACAAGCCCCGACACCACCCAAGCTTATCGGCAGCTCCCTCGGCGGTTTTTACGCCACTTACCTCGCCAGTCAATACGCGGTTAAGGCTGCCTTGGTCAATCCAGCCATACACCCCGGTTTGTTATTGCGCCCCTTATTAGGCAGCGTGCAACAACATTGGCATGACGAAGGTACTTACACCTTTACCCAAGCGCATGAGGACGATTTGATCGCAATGGATCAGCTTAGCCCTGCCAATCCTCACAATCTGTTAGTACTGTTAGAAAATGGTGACAAAACGTTGGACTGGCGCGATGCAACCAGCTATTACCGCGAAGCACATCAACTCATCTTTCAGGGAGGGAACCACGGTTTCACCCGCTTTCTGGATGTGTTGGATCTCATCGACAGATTCTAATACCCATCTGGTTAAATAACGGGAGCAAGATTCAAACCTTTTCGCTTACCCTTGGCAGGTTTAGCAGTAGGTTGGCTCGGAATACGGGTGTGGTAACGGTCATAGTAGCGGTAATCTGTCACTTCTTCCTGCGACTTCACCATCAAAAAACCCACGATATTCTGTTTCACCCGTTGCAATTGTTCAATCACCGTCAACAAGCGTTTGCGGTTAATACGGTCTTCATCCGCCACAATCACCGTGGCCTCAGCCATTGAAGATAGGTAAATCGCATCAGCAAAACCCGCCGTTGGTGGGCCGTCAATAATCACGCTATCGAAATGCTTAGTCGCAAGATTCAGCAACTGTGCCATCGCGGGGCTGGATACCATTCGCACAGGGTCAGCCATCAAGGTTCCCGCCAGAATTAGATATAACCCTTTCATTTCACGGGATGGATGCGTCACACTGGCAATATCGACCTCGCCGTTGAGGTAATTGCTCAAACCTCTAGCGTTAGGCAAGCCCAACTTAACATGCACCGAAGGACGCCGTAAATCGGCATCAATCAATAAGACTTTTAATCCCTGTTGTGCTTGGCTTAGCGCAATATTGACCGCCGACGTTGATTTACCCTCTGCTGGATTGACGCTGGTAATCAATGTTACACGTGGGGAATTACCGCCCGGTAACACAAAACGCAAATTCGCCGTCATCACCCGATACGATTCGGCCAGCAACGACCCTGCATCACGCACAGTTGCCAACGCCAAATTGCTTTCTGACAAATGCCGCACGTGCGGAATAGTACCCAGTACCGGCAAACCACTCAGTGCTTGCAACTCACCTACCGAAGCTACCCCTTGATTCAGGGTTTCACGCAATAATGCTGCCCCAATTCCCAGCATCAACCCCACTAACCCACCCAGAATGAGGTTAAGCGCCTTCTTCGGGCGAAACACATTATCGTCAGGCGCGGCAGCATCCACTACCCGAATATTGCTACTGGTAACATTGGAAGCGACATTCACTTCTTTCATACGCTGCAACAAACCATCATAGAGGTCACGGCTAGTTTCAACTTCACGCTTCAACGCGTTGTATTCAATACTACGGTCACGTAAATCAACCAATTCACCTTTATAAGCATCTAATTGGCTACGCAGGTCATCCTCCAGCTTTTTTGCTGCTGCGTATTCCGCTTGCAAGGATTGTTTTAGCCCCCCCACTTCCTTTTGTAACTGGCTGCGGACTTCCTGAATTTGTTGCTGCAAACGCTGCATATCTGGGAAAGCCGGTTTAAACAGTTTGAGCTTTTCCTGATACTCGGCTTCTAAAGTATTAAGATTTTGCTTAATGCCCTCCACCACAGGGTTATTCAGTACTTCACGAACATTACCGTGCCTGCCCCCTTGTATCATCTGGCTTTCCGCCTGAATACGGGCACGCTCGGCAGCCCCTAAAGCGGAATAGAGTTCGTCAAGTTTACGTTCTTGGCTGGACTGGCTATTGTTGACTTCTAAAATGCCGTTTTGCTTAGCGTATTCAATGAGTTTAGCTTCCTGCAAAGTCAAACGCTGACGTGCTTTTTCTAGCTCCTGTTCCAGAAACTCTTTGGCATAGGTATCGGTTTCACTTTGGGAACTGATATTTTCTTTGATGAACGCATTAATCAATGCATTTACAATATCCGCCGACAACACCGGGTCTGAGCTTTCATAAAATACCTTAACCAAATGTGTTTTCTCAATCGGCTCTATATACAGTTTTTCTGAAAATTGTTGCGCATAATCGGGGGCTTTACCGTCGTCTGTGTTTTGCTTAGCAGGCAGCCACGCACCAATAAACCCCTTGATAATCACTTTAATAGATGTCAACACATTGAATTTTTCAGGGCGTTCAAATAAGCGCGTTCTCAAATCCAAATCAGCAATGACCCGCTCCGCTAACTTGCGACTTTTCAACTGCTCGTATTGAGTACGAAAAAAAGGATCTTGTTCCCCCATATCCGGGGAAGCACTGGTCACCGTGCCAAAATTAACAACCTGCACCCCCTCTTTTTCGATCTGGATGGTAGCACTGGCACGATAAGAAGGCGTCGCTGTCCAGGTGAAATACGCAGTTAACAGCAGAATCGACAATGCAGTCAGTAATAGCGTCCATTTTTGTCGTAACAAACGCCGCCACACATCCTCCAGTGTCAGTGTATGAGTAGACACACCCGTGGCAGGCACAGCCAAATACGGCACAGGCGCACTAACGACATGGGGGGAACTGACGACACGTGTATTATTATTGACGGTTAGCATAGTTCTCTGGTGGATATAATTGTTGATTATGCGGGCTATTCTCCAACAGCCTTGTACAGACCGCAAAGTTTAGCCTGCATTCGCGGGCATTTTCTGGATAAGCGGACATACTCCCCGATCACTTGCCGCCTAACCTACAAAGTTCCCCGTTAATCTGCCAGCACTGGCATCACTTTTCCTAACATCATACAAATAGGCAATTATAAAAAAACAAAGCCTTTGGGAATATGAGTATAACGATTACCCCCGATCAGCCATCCACGCAACCAATGCCGGTTACAGTAACAGGTGAGATTTTCTCTACCTCAGCCTTTCGCGCCATTATTGCGCATGAGTTCCGCCTAAAACCGGTGCAAGTACGCGTAGCAACAACAGGCCAAGCGTTTACGATCCCCGCATTTTTGCGTACTCATTGGCGAGGTAAACAAACCCTCATCATCGGTGCAGGTTTTGATAAAACGGGGCTAATTCCCAATATTGCCGCTGATGATTATGGCACTGTAATCGAAACATTAGCACAGGCGTTAACCACCACGAAGGTTGATTGCTTAGAAATACGTACCCCCCAACGTATTCCCTGTCTGAATGACACTGCCGATAAAGTCGAGTTGAATGTCGACATTCAACCTTCAGTGGAAACTATCTGGCAGAACCTCTCCAGTAATACCCGTAAAAATATCCGTCGCCCTTTAAAAATGGGATTTACCTCGGTCATTGGGCTAAATTCGCAACTTTTGGATGAGTTTTACCAGTTGTATCGCATGAGTTTGCATGATCTTGGCAGTTTGCCGCATCCCAAATCATTTTTTATGGATTTGATGACACAATGCCCCAGTCAAGTTGAAATTTTTATGGGCTATATCGACGGTATTCCAGTGGTGTCATCCCTTAATTTTGTGAGTGAGGATGAAGTCTATGGTGCATGGTCAGGCATCCATACCCTGTACAAGAAGCACAATGTATTTCTCGCCATGCTGTGGCAGATGATTGAATATTGTGGAACAAGCGGGCGTAAAACTTACAACCTAGGACGCTCATCCGCAGGCAGCAACCCGCATCAATTCAAGCTAAAACTTGCCAATCGTAGCCACAAAATTTACTACTACCAATTACCAATCGCCAAGCCCTCTCCAACCGTTTCCAAGGTACAAGAAGCTGCTTCTTGGCTCATCCGCCATACCCCAGAAGTCGTTATGGATGGGTTATCTCGTGTCCTGCTCCACAAATTTTATTGAACACCACAGATGAAAGCTAACCATATGAAAATTCTGGAAGTTTGCACCGTCAGCAGTTCAGCCTATGCGCTGGTTTTTCACCGTGCCCATGCACTGAATCAACGTCATGCCGGTAACATGCAGGTCGATATACTGTGCAGTGATGGCCCTGAAGTTACATTAATGCAAGAACAAGGCATGAATGTCGTGGTAGAAACCCTGCACCGTAGCCTCAACCCATTGCAACTGGCACGTTCTGCCTGGAATCTGCACCGTGCTATTCGTCAAGGGGATTACGATGCTGTGCATCTGCATTTTGGCATACCAGGGTTAGTCGGACGCTTTCTGGCTTTTTTTAATCACAAAATTGTCTGGATTTACCAAAGCCATGGCTACAGCATTGCAGAAAACACCAGCCCACTCGCACGTAAAGCTTATATTCTGATTGAAAAACTGCTGAAAAAAACCGTGCGTTATTCACTGTTCCAGTTACGTGAAGATATGCAATTAGCACAGGAACATCACCTACTCGATGAAACACAAATGGTGTTTTTGGGGAATGGCATAGACGTAGAAAAATTCGAGCCAAGCCACACATCCCCTTCCGGCATCACGACGTTTGGTATGGTGGCACGCTTTGAGCCGATCAAAAATCATGCCTTGCTATTGGATGCTGCCGAACACTTGGCAAAGCAGACCCGTGACTTCAAAATTAAACTCATTGGTCAAGGACATCTACAAGCCGAAGTACAAGCGGCTATCCAGCAAAAAGGGCTGACTGACGTGATTGAAATTCAAGCATACCGCAATGACATGCCAGCGTTTTATCAAAGCATTGATGTGGGCGTACTGACCTCATTTGCTGAAGGTATTCCACGTGCTCTGATCGAGCCCATGGCCTCCGGCAAACCCGTTATTTGCACTGATGTTAAAGGCAGCCGCGAAGCTATCATTGATCAGGAAACCGGCTTCAAAACCCCCATTGATTCCCCACAAATGCTTGCCGACCACATGCTTTGGTTCATTCAACACCCTGAACAACGCCAACAAATGGGTAAAACCGCACGTCAACATGCGATTCAACACTTCTCAGAATCACGGGTGCTCGATATTCTCGGTGAAATCTACCTATCTTGCCGTCCCCTCCAACTCACGGGAGCCACAGTATGATTTTTACGGCTGACATCGAAGATTGGCAGCAATCGGTTTACGATTTTGATCGGGCAGTTTCCAATCGTGTAGTACGCAATACCAGCCGTTTGCTGGATATTTTGGACGCACACAACATTAAGGGGACTTTTTTCATACAAGGCATGGTTGCCGAAAAATTTCCGCAACTGATTAAGAGCATTACCCAAGCAGGTCACGAACTCGCCAGTCATTCACATACCCACCGAATGATTTATAACCTGACCGAAGCCCAATTTCGCGCCGAAATGCAGCGTTCCGTGGGGTCACTCGAAGACATTAGTGGTATCAAAGTCATCGGCTTTCGCGCCCCCACGTTCTCGGTACGTGATGATATTCTCGACTGGTATTGCGGTATATTACGGGAACAGGGGATCATTTACGACTCATCCATTATGCTGGCGACCGTCAGAAGCTGCTACGGCTTCAGCGATGACGGTATTTTGCAACGTATCGCTGAGCGCGGCTTAGACTGTTACCCCATGAGCGTCAGTCGCGTATTGGGCAAGAGTTTACCCGTGATGGGAGGCGGCTATTTT
The DNA here is from genome assembly GCF_900107695.1 of Thiothrix caldifontis. Classification (GTDB taxonomy): domain Bacteria; phylum Pseudomonadota; class Gammaproteobacteria; order Thiotrichales; family Thiotrichaceae; genus Thiothrix; species Thiothrix caldifontis. The sequence continues at coordinate 22,075 of NZ_FNQP01000019.1, forward strand.
CGTATCTACCCCTACTGGTTATCGCGCTGGTTAGCACGTGATTTGGATCATGACACCAGCATTTTCTACATGCACCCTTATGAATTGGATACGCATGAACACCGTGAAGTGTCAAAACAGGTGAATATTCCCCTAAAAATGGCAGTACACCAATTTGCACGCCGCAGCAGTATTCCGGGAAAACTCAACAAACTGTTGCAGGATTATCCTTTTACTTCGTTTAGGGATCATTACTACACCAACACGACTACGGCAATAAACGCGCTCCAATAATGCGGTAGGTATCCGCACTCAGCAAAGTATCCCAAAATGCATGGGAATCCGGTACAACGGCCCATGCAATAATGGTAGCCACTACCAAGGCCGTCGACTTCTCGCGTTTTTTCCAATCGAGTATTTTTAATGCTGTACCAAAGGAACGTTTAATGCGGTGGTTCATAAAATCCACACTGTACAACTCATCCAACACCAGATGCAGCACAAACCCCAAAAATACAAACAGACCAAATAGCCATGCAATAAACGGGCTTTCACCCATCACATGGAAGGCAAAGGCAGCCGTCAAAAACATGAACAATACCGCAGCAACGAGCGAATGAATCGAGCCACGGTGTGTGGTGTATTCATGAAACACCGTCCAGATAGGAAAGCGGATTAACCCAAACGTGATTAATCCCACACCCCATAACTCCACAATCGACAGATTATTCTGATTGGAAAATACCACCATAAACGCGGCAATAATCGCAAACAGAGAAAACATAATGCGACTGGGGTAAGCGTGCTGCAAATCAATATCGGGCAAAATACCGCCGATTGTTCCCAGCAACGCTAACATCAACGCTTCACGCGGCTCCACTAACCCTACTTGCAGGCAAAGGACGGACAATAAACCCGCCCCCGCTGCTGCCACGGTAATATGGGTACTAAAATTCGCCATCTGTGATGCAGCTTATGCTGTTTTAGTCACAATAAACTGCTTGATGGCCTCAGCGTCTGCTGCCATCACCTCGAAACGCTGCGGCAAACTTTCCAAATTCTCCATCCCCGCAGGGCGTACCGGATCACGCCCTAAAGCCTCACGAATAGCATCTTCAAACTTCGCAGGTAACGCGGTTTCTAGCACTAACATCGGCACACCGGGTTCACGCAACTCCAAGGCCACTTTCAAACCATCTGCCGTGTGCGTGTCAATCATCACACCGTAGGTTTCAAACGTTTGACGAATGGTTTGCATTCGATGCGTATGCGAACTCACACCCGACTGGAAACCAAAACTAGGTACACGTGTAAAAGCCGCTGGTTCACTAAACTCAGACGAAGCGAGATTAAATGCGCCCCCCTTATCAACTTCGCTCCACAAAGCACGTACTTTATCGCCATCACGCCCCACTAAGTCAAACACGAAACGCTCAAAATTAGACGCTTTGGAAATATCCATCGACGGGCTACTGGTATGGTAAGTATTTGCCGAACCACGCGGACGGTACACACCGGTGCGGAAAAACTCATCCAACACATCGTTTTCGTTGGTTGCTACGACTAGATGTTTGATCGGCAATCCCATCATGCGTGCAATATGTCCGGCACACACGTTGCCAAAATTACCAGAAGGCACCGCAAAACTTACCTGCTGATCATTGGAGTCAGTTGCCGCAAAATAACCTTTGAAGTAGTACACAATCTGTGCCGCTACCCGCCCCCAGTTGATTGAATTAACAGCACCAATCTTATGTGCTGCTTTAAACACATGATCATTCGACACCGCTTTCACAATGTCCTGACAGTCATCGAATACCCCTTTCACCGCAATATTGAAAATATTGGCATCTTGCAAACTAAACATTTGTGCGGTTTGGAAACGGCTCATCTTGCCATGTGGTGACAGCATGAACACATTCACACCGTGCTTGCCACGCATGGCATATTCAGCAGAGGATCCGGTATCTCCAGAAGTTGCACCCAAAATATTGATGCCCTGACCCGCCTTATCCAGCACGTATTCAAACAAATTGCCGAGCAATTGCATGGCCATGTCTTTAAATGCAATCGTTGGGCCATTCGACAAACACAGCAAATGCAAGTCCGGCTCAAGCGTATGCAACGGGGTAATGTCTGCGGCATTATCACCGTCACGCACATTGCAATACACTTCAGCGGTGTAAGTCTTGTCGATAATCACTTGCAAATCAGCCGCAGGAATGTCGGTCGCAAAGCGCGACAGCACCGCAAACGCCAGTTCGCGGTAGTTCATGTTGCGCATTTGCGTCAAATCATCTGTACTGAATTGCGGGTAAGTTTCCGGCAAATACAAACCACCATCTGGTGCAAGCCCGCCCAATAGGATTTCAGTAAAAGATTGCGCAGGCGATTGCCCGCGAGTCGAAATGTATTTCATGATTGTTTAGCCCAAAGTCTCTACACGGATACGCGTTACGCTACTGCAAATAGTCTCCAGTGCTTCAATCGCCGCAATCGCCTCATTCATATTGCCTTCGCGTACTCGTTGGGTCAGCATGATGATGTCCACTTTATCCACACCACTGGTAGGTTCTTTCTGAATAAAAGCTTCAATACTGATCTGGCGCTCGCCCATAATGCGGGTCACATCTGCTAATACACCGGGGCGGTCTAGTGCGCACATTCTCAAGTAAAATGCGGTTTCCACCTCATCAATCGGCAGAATAGCAGTATCCTCAAGCTGTGAAGGCTGGAATGCCAAATGCGGTACACGATTTTCCGGGTCAGCCGTTAATGCACGGGTAATATCCACCAAATCAGCAATTACGGCGGAAGCCGTCGGCTCCGCACCCGCACCCGCCCCGTAATACAAGGTAGCACCGACCGCATCACCTTTCACCAATACCGCATTCATGACGCCATCCACATTCGCAATCAAACGCCGTTGCGGAATGAGGGTTGGGTGTACGCGCTGCTCGATCCCCGCATCAGTACGACGGGCAATTCCCAATAGTTTAATACGGTAGCCCAATTCAGCCGCGTAACTCACGTCTTCAGCCGTGATTTTGGAAATGCCTTCCGTATAAGTTTGCTTAAATTGCAGCGGAATACCGAATGCAATGGAAGACAAAATGGTCAGCTTATGGCCTGCATCAATACCTTCTACATCAAACGTCGGATCCGCCTCGGCATAGCCCAACGCTTGGGCTTCAGACAATACATCGCCAAAACTGCGGCCTTTGTCACGCATTTCGGTCAGAATAAAGTTGCTCGTACCGTTGATGATACCCGCCAACCATTCAATACGGTTTGCAGCCAAACCTTCGCGCACCGCCTTGATGACCGGAATACCGCCTGCAACGGCCGCTTCAAACGCGACCATCACGCCTTTGGCTTGGGCAGCAGCAAAAATCTCATTGCCGTGCAAGGCAATCAATGCTTTGTTTGCAGTAACGACGTGTTTGCCATTATTAATCGCCTGCAACACCAAATCACGCGCCACGGTATAGCCACCGATCAATTCGACCACAATTTGGATGTCGGGGTCGTTAACCACATCGAAAGCGTCCTGCGTTAAACGCACGTTTCCCAAGCCTAATTCTTCTGCACGGCTGAGGTCGAGGTTTGCAGCATAGTCAATCACAATACCGCGACCTGCACGGCGGGCAATTTCTTCTGCATTACGCTTCAACACAATGGCAGTACCACCACCGACAGTCCCCAGCCCCAGCAGGCCAACCTTGACGGGATCCATGCTCACTCCTTTAAACCTTGATCTTTACGAAACATTTGTTTGATATTACGGATCGCCTGACGAGTACGGTGTTCGTTTTCAATCAGACTGAAACGCACATGATCGTCGCCGTACTCACCGAAACCAATCCCCGGTGACACTGCCACTTGTGCATCTTTCAACAACTTTTTAGCGAATTCCAACGAACCCATCGCAGCATACTGTTCGGGAATTTTTGCCCACACGAACATGCTGGCTTTGGGGCGTTCAACTGCCCAACCTGCTGCATTTAAACCATCGCACAACACATTGCGGCGACTTTCGTACATTGCGCTAATTTCTTTGACGCAATCTTGCGGGCCATCCAGTGCAGCAATCGCAGCAATCTGGATGGGTGCAAACATACCGTAATCTAGATACGACTTAATACGCTCCAGCGCTTTGACCAACACAGGATTACCGCACATAAAGCCAACACGCCAGCCCGGCATATTGTAGGTTTTAGACAGAGAATAGAATTCCACCGCAATGTCTTTCGCCCCCGGCACTTGCAGGATCGATGGCGCTTGATAGCCATCAAAGCAAATCTCACCGTAAGCAATGTCGTGGATAACCCAAACGTCATGCTCTTTGGCGACTTTGATCACGCGCTCGAAAAAGTCGAGCTCTACGCACTGCCCGGTTGGATTGCCGGGGAAATTGATGATCAACATTTTGGGCTTAGGCCACGAGTTTTTTATCGCGGCTTCCAGCTCGACAAAGAAATCCTTACCTTCCACCAGCGGCACATGGCGAATATCGGCATCTGCAATAATGCTGCCATACGGGTGGATCGGATAGGCGGGATTTGGCACGAGTACGGTATCACCTCGGCTTAACGTTGCCAGAGCCAAATGTGCCAAGCCTTCTTTAGAGCCGATGGTCACAATCGCTTCGGTTTCCGGGTCAATGTCCACGTCAAACTTACGTTTGTACCAATTGCTAATGGCTTTACGCAAACGCGGAATGCCCCGAGACATCGAATAGCGATGCGTGTCACCACGTTGCGCTGCTTCTACCAGTTTGTCTACAATGTGTTTAGGCGTCGGCTGATCGGGATTACCCATCCCGAAGTCGATAATATCTTCGCCTTTGGCGCGTGCTTCCCGCTTAAGCGCATCGGTGATTTTGAAAACATAGGTGGGAAGCCGGTTTATTCTTTGAAAATCGTCCTGCACGGTTCTGTGTCCTGGAAGAAAACAACCCATCACTGGGGCCATTGTTAAACCAGCCACATTACAATTCACTATGCAGGCTGTCAATTACAGATAAAGGCCAAGGTAAGCTAAATGAAGTTCAGCGAGGAATTGAATAGCGCTCATTACCGCATTACCGGTTACGATGATGCATGGATAGCCGTCAATCAAAACACTCTAACCAGCAGCTTTTTAGTCGGTTCGCAAACACTGATCACAGACTGGCAACCGCAATCCATTCTGGAACTACAACCAACACATTTAGCACCCTTGTTTGCGATTGGAGCAGAAGTGATCTTGATTGGCACAGGGAAAAATCAACAATTTCCACAACCTGATACCTGGAAAGTGTTGGTACAACACGGTGTGGGTTTTGAAGTGATGACGACTGCTGCTGCTTGCCGCACTTATAATGTATTGTTGTCCGAGGCAAGACGTGTAGCGGCAGCGTTTTTCTTAAATTAGCCAATACCTAACAGATTTTCACCTGACAAACCTTTGTTTTCCAAAATACGGCGTAACCGTTTCAGCGCATCCATCTGAATTTGACGAACCCGTTCGCGGGTTAAACCCAAGGCTTCACCCACTTGTTCGAGCGTAGCGCGTTCGTGACCGTGTAAACCAAAACGGCGTACAATTACTTCTTTTTGCTTGAACTCCAACTGACCTAACCAACTATCAACTGACTGAGTAATATCTTCATCTTCTAAGCGACTGTCCGGCTCATCACTGGTTTCCGCGCTGACGAAATCGACCAAAGGACTATCACTGTCTTTGCCGACGGTCACATCCAACGACGTAATGCGTTCGTTGAAATCCAACAATTTGCGTAAGACTTCAATCGGTTTGTCTAACGCTTCCGCCACCTCCGGCAAAGAGGGTTCATACCCCAACTTTTGGGTCATTTCCCGCACTTTGCGTAGATAAGCATTCAGCTCTTTATTCACATGAATAGGCAAGCGAATGGTGCGTGTTTGATTCATCAAGGCACGTTCAATATTTTGACGAATCCACCAAGTGGCATATGTTGAAAAACGGAAACCACGCTCTGGGTCAAACTTTTCAACTGCATGAATCAACCCCAAATTGCCTTCTTCAATTAAGTCAGGCAAAGGCAAACCACGTCCCATGTAACGGCGGGCAATTTTCACTACCAAGCGCAAATTACAGGTAATCATTTTTTTGCGACCAAATTCATCACCATCACGGGCGAGACGACCATAAAAAACTTCTTCTTCAGAGGTTAACAGCGGAGAAAATTCAATTTCACGCAAATACAACTGAGTAGCATCAATTTCACCTGTGGAGACTGACACAGGAACTTGTTCGGTCAGATTAAGGGATGCATCTTCATCTAAGACATCATCATTGATATTGTCATCCTCAAGGTCATCGTCCAGTTCTATAACATCGACGGCTTCCGATGACACGAAAGCTACCACTTTTTTACTATCTATATGGGTCTGTGGTCGTGACATTCCTGAGACTCCTTTGTGTAAAGGCATTGTTGCCTTGTTTGGTATTTTCAGCATAAAACAATCGGATTTGTATTACTGAGCTGACACAAATCACATTAACCCCAGCAGGCATAACATGCTTTCAATATTATTATTTTTACACATTAGCACAAATCGACATCAACGAGAAGACATTAACGCAAACTTAACGAAACACATAACCATTTAATTTCAAAGAAAATTATTTTCTAATAAATAAAAGTGATTAAAAGTTATCCTGAACAGCGCCTGAACACAGAAAAAATAATTCAGAACGTCATCAAGAAATCAATCTATTTTTCAAAAAACTAGTATGCCCCATATTTCTGCTGCAAGTCTTTCATATAAGCCTTACGCTCAGCATCATTCATATTGCGCCATTGTTCACGTAATTGCTTACGCTCTGCCTCTGGCAACTTTTTTACCCACTCATGCCATTGCTTAATCTTGGCCTTCTGTGCTGGTGACATTAATTTGTAACGTTTGAGCTGTTTAGCAATTTTCTTCTGTTGATCAGTGGAAAGCTGCTTCCACTCACCAAAACGTTGCTTGATTCGAGTACGCTCTGCCGCTGATTTTGCAGCCCAACGACGTAAATTATCTTGGGTCTTATCCGATAAAGACTCCCACTCGCTTTGAAAAGACTTTAATATCGACTTTTCATTATCACTCAGCATCTCCCACGTTACCGTACCTGCCATTGAGTTCCCCCCCATAAACGACATTATCGCCATTAGGAGCGCCATTAAAAAACCAATAAAATGACGTTTATTGCTGCTGTTGTTCATCGTTTTTCTCCACAGTGTTATCTGCTAGCAGGTACTCCTGATCAACACCGGCAAACTCGATAAATTCCCCAGCTTTCTCCCAATCACTCCCCACCTCATCCCACCACGTGAGCATTGTCGCAATCTCATCTGCCGTTTCTGCGGCAGAGACCGAACCTATACCACTCAACACCACCAGCAATGTGCCACACATCAATAGGATTCCTTTCCTTCGCATTGTGTTCTCCTTAACTAACTTAAGTTACGTGGTTAACCGTATTCGGCCTCCAACCACTCATACATATCCAGATTCTCTAGCAACTCCATATCCTCACTGGCGGTTAGAATCTCCATGACGTTCACATCCTCATCAACTGCTTTTGCATCCGTAAAATTATCGCCAGAGGCAACCGGTTCATCTGGATGCAATTTGACAACATCCGGCAGCACCCATAGAGTCACTGCTAATGTGACAGCCGTTGCAACAGCAAATCCCCGTGAAAGCGATGAAGAATTAAAACACGCCGACCAATGGCGCTTTGGTTCCAATTCCAACGCTTGTAAACGTAACTGGGTCAACTTTGCCTGAGTCTGCCAATCCAGTCCTATAACAGCCTGATCCATCCCCTGTCTCACGGCACTTACTAATAACTGCTCAGTAATTTCGTGTCTCATCTTTGTCATTGATAATCTCCCAGTTTTTTCCGCAAACTGTGGACGGCCCTTGAGTAATGTGTTTTTACGCTCCCTTCAGAGCACTTCATAATTTTTGCTGTTTCAGCAATGTCGTAACCTTCCCATCCCCTTAATAACAGCGCTTGCTGCTGACGCAGCGGTAATTGCCCTATTGCAGTCTGCATTAGCACACTCATTTCGTTCTGCAATAACTGACTTTCTGGCTCCAAAAACTGAGTCTGTACAACCTGATCTTCTACATCGACATCCTCTTCTTCCGGGTTTTTGAAAAAAAATACTCGCCAGCGATTACGTACTTTCTGACGCCGATGCCAATCGTTAATTCGGCTGTGCAGAATGGTATGAAATAACGCACCCCATTCGTTGTACGGATGTCCTGAATACTTCTGCACCAGTTTGAATAAGGCATCTTGTACAATATCCAGTGCCTCCTCTTCATCCTGAGTTGCCAGACGTGCAATGATGAAGGCACGCCGACTCATATCCATCAGGAAATGATTCAGGCGTGTTGTATTATCCAAACTCTCATCTTTGTGCGAATCTCTCTCCAACTCCTCATTATGAGCAGTTATCAATGCCGCCATTCTCATCATATTCCTTTGAGTGCCCCTCGTTCCCCTGTCCATAACCGGGGACTCCAGTAGATTAACGCTGTAGTCATTTATAAGTTGACAGATTCCACTTAATTAGCTTTAGTTCTTCACAACACGAAATAATTCCTGCAAATATTTTTATGGAGAAATCAAGATGCGCTGGAGAACAGGACGACAAAGCAACAATGTGGAAGACCGGCGTGGACAAGGCAGCAGTCGCGGCAAAGGGGGCATGAAAATCGGCTTACTCGGAACAATCGCCATTGTGCTGATTGGCTGGTACATGGGTGCAAACCCTATCCAACTATTAGGGCTAGTTGGGGGCGCTAATACCATCTTAGGCGGGTTTGGCGGTGGCAGCAGCAGTCAAGAAGTTACAACCGGCGTACCACAAGACGATGCAGGGCGATTCGCTTCCGTTGTCTTAGCATCGACTGAAGACGTGTGGAATCCCGTCTTCCGACAATTAGGTGGGCGCTATGTGGAACCAAAACTGGTGTTATTCACCGATAGCACTGACTCCGTATGTGGTTACTCTACAGCAGCAACAGGCCCTTTCTATTGCCCAGGCGACCAAAAAGTCTACATCGACCTCGGCTTTTTCCGTGAACTCCAAAACTTAGGTGCATCAGGTGATTTTGCCCAAGCCTATGTACTGGGGCATGAAATCGGGCATCACGTCCAGAATCTCATGGGTACAACAGACGAAGTAACCCGCTTACAAAACAGCATGAGTAAAACCGACGGCAATGCTTTGTCAGTCGCTTTAGAACTACAAGCAGACTGTTATGCGGGTGTATGGGCACATCATGCCCACCAACAGTTCAATATTCTGGAGTCCGGTGATATTGAAGAAGCCATTAACGCGGCGGGTTCTATCGGTGATGACCGCCTGCAACGCATGTCAGGGCGGCGCATCAATCCTGATTCCTTCACGCATGGCTCCTCAACACAGCGCATGGAATGGTTTCAGCGAGGGCTAAAATCCGGTGATTTAAAAAGCTGCAATACTTTTGGCAGTTAATTAGCTTGGCAAGCTGTGGGCAAGGCGCTCTACCGCCTGCTCTAGCCGCGCTACACTGGTCGTATAGGCGAAACGCACATGGGTCGTTGCTTGATTGCTACCAAAATCAATCCCCGGTGTGAACACCACTCCCGTTTTATCCAACATAGCCGCACACAAACGTTGCGCATCATCACCAAAGCGCTCTGATCCAGCATAGATATAAAATGCACCTTGAGGTTCTGCTCGCACTGAAAAACCTAACGTTCGTAACGCAGGCAATAAAAAATCCCGCCGCCGTTGCAACGCCTGCCGTTGCGTTTCCATCACTGCCAAGGCTTCAGGCGTGAAGGCAGCCAATGCCGCGTATTGCGCGGGCGTTGATGCTGCTAGAAAAATGTTTTGTGCCAAACGATCCAGCGTTGCAACTGCCCATTCTGGCGCAACCACCCAACCCAAACGCCAACCCGTCATACCAAAGTATTTAGAGAAACTGTTAATCACCCAAATATTATCCGCATCCACCGCCAAGGCCGTTACATCAGGTATGCCGTAGGTCAGCCCCTGATAAATTTCATCAACAATGAATTGTCCACCACGTGGCTGCACTTCCGCATAAAGCGCTGCTAATTGCGCCACACTCAATACTGTTCCGGTGGGATTAGCAGGTGTTGCCAACATCACGGCACGGGTGCTTTTCCTCCAATAGTGCTGAATGTGTTCAGGCGTTAATTGATAGGCCGTTTCCGCGCCCACGGGTAGCCCGGTGGCAATACCTTCAAACAAACGCACAAAATGGCGATTGCAGGGGTAGCCGGGATCAGTCATCAACACCTCATCACCCGGATTCAACAGTGCACCTAGCACCAATTGCAATGCGCCGGAAGCACCCGGTGTAATCATAATGCGCTGCGGTGAAATATTTACCCCAAAACGACGGGCATAATAATCTGCAATAGCTTCCCGCAAAGCAGGCAATCCACAGGCTGCCGTGTATTTCGTTTTCCCTGCTTGCAACGCTTTTACTCCCGCTTCCACAATCGGTGGCGGTGTTGGGAAATCAGGCTCCCCCACTTCCATATGGATGATGTCTTGCCCCGCAGCTTCACGCTGCCGCGCTTCTGCCAATAAGGCCATCACATGGAATGATTGGATGTCCCGCATTCGTTCAGCGGCTATGCTATGCTTCATCGTATATTTTGTACCAACTTGATCAGGTCAATAAAAATGAAAAAATGGTTACTGTTAAGCATGGCGCTCTATTCTGCTAATGTGCTGGCTTTGCCACGTGAAAACCCCGTACCGGGTGGAATTGTACACATCCCTATTGCACCACTTTCTGACCCAGCACCCATTGTACAATACGCTGGTAATCGGGTAACGGTTGTCCCGCAGGATTCGCAATGGCTGGCTATCATCGGCATTCCTCTCGATACGGAAGGTGACACGCAAAACGTCAACGTACAAGGGCAAGAGCCTATTGCCTTTCCCATCCAACCCAAGCAATACAAAACTCAGCGTATTACCATCAAAGATAAAAACAAAGTAGAACCGGATGATGAATCCACTCAACGCATCCTTCGTGAACAAATGCTACAGCAACAACTCAAAACGCGTTTCAGCGTAGGTGAAGCACAATTAGACTTTATCAAGCCCGTGCCGGGACGCGATACAGGACGCTTCGGCCTGAAACGTTTCATCAATAATCAACCACGCAATCCGCACAGTGGCATGGATATAGCGGCAGCAACTGGCACACCGGTTAAGGCAACCACCGCTGGCAAAGTTATACACACCGACGATTTCTTTTTCAGTGGCAATACTGTCTACCTTGATCACGGTGCAGGCGTGATTAGTATGTATGCGCACCTAAGTGAAATTCAGGTAGAAACCGGTGATATTGTTCAGCAAGGGGATATTATCGGCAAGGTAGGCAGCACTGGTAGAGCAACCGGCCCACATCTGCATTGGTCTGTGTATTTGAATGGTGAAGCTGTCGACCCAGCATTATTTCTATCGAACAAAAAATAAGCCGAGGGTTCAGGTTAGATTCATGGATTCAAGACTAGTATAGTCCCAACTTCAGCAGGAATCGCGAACTTGGGGTTTGTGGTAACGATTTCGTCGTCAGAAGTATCTGAAATAAAAAATAAGCTTGTTCCGCCGTTCTGACACTCAATGGCATAAGAGATTCGGGATGACGGCACGCTGAAGTTACAATCTCAACCCCTACCCTTACAACCGGCCATTTTATTGGGGAGCTGGTTGAATGGTGAGGATTGAGCAGTGAATGTACATTCGTAAACAGGGGGTTTACTTGCATTCATTACCGCAGCAATTTGCTACGGTGTTCTTGAGTTACCTTCGCAAAAAGCGAGTCTTTTCATGGCTCGCTTTTTTTTTGCCGTTCTGACATAGACATTAACACCATTATACAGCTTTCGTTCATAAATAAAATCTTTTTGTGCGTCCAATACCGGAATAGAATAGGTTATCACTCGCCAGACACGCTACACTTAGCAACAGATTATAAAAAGGAGGACATGTCATGGCTTATGCCTTACGCAAGACGGTTGGTTTTATTCTTTTAGTGGTCACAGTTGGTGGCGTTAGTGTGCTATCCATCTTCAACTTATTTCCACCGCTGTTCTAATGGGAGACACCATGACCACGACCGTCAAATCGGCTGCCAAACGTTATGAGCCTACCATTCACAATGTCCGTTATGGCATCAAAGGCATTCTGCTTTATTTATTGCCGCTACCTGCCCTGATTACGGCTATCGGTTCACTGATGCGCGGTGACGTCATGGCTACGTTGGTAACGGGTGGGGTATTCGCCGCGTTCATGGTGGGCGCGAGTGTGGCTCGCCACGGTTTCCGGCTGGAAGGTGAATATGAGCGGCGTAAAATTGCCCGCGCACCATCGACTCCTTTCAAAACCGTTGCCGCGCTTATTATCAGTATTGCCACGGGTATTTTAGACTGGTGGAGTTCCGACTATGCCATGAGCGGTATTTTGCCTGCGGGGTTGATTAGCGCAGTGACTTTCCTTGGATTTGCGTTGTATTACGGGTTAGACCCGCGTAAAGACAAAGCAGGCAATATTTCCATCGGCGTCACGATTGAAGAAGTCTTGGACGCACTCGATGCCGCCAATATAAAAATCGACGCCATCGAACAAGCACGCCGCCAAATTCCCAACCCTGAATTCAATGCCCGCCTGCAACGCATCACCAGCAAAGCCCGCGAAGTGCTCACCAGTATCGAAGATGACCCAACCCGCCTGTCACGCGCCCGCAAATTCCTCAAGGTCTATTTAGACGGCACACAACGTGTGACCGAAGGCTATGCACGCACGCATCAGGGAGAAAAGGCAGTTGCTCTGGAAACCAATTTCAGTCGTGTGCTGGATTCGATAGAGCAGACCTTTGCCGAACAACAAGCAAAATTATTGGAAGACAACCATTTTGATCTGGACGTGCAAATCGAAGTCCTCGAAACCCAACTCAAACGCGAAGGCGTTCTCTAATTAAGCGATAAACTCAAGGAGAAGACCCCCATGAATGAAACTCAAACAACCACCGCCACCGTAACCCAAACCGCGCCTGCCATCGTTCCCGGCACTGAACTCGCTCCCCTGCCAGAAATGACCACCGAACTGGTCGCTTACGCCCAAGCCGATGATACCAATAAAAGTAAACTCGAAAATATCATCGCGGAAATCGATATGAACGACCGCAGCAGCATTATGTTCTTCGGCACCAAAACCCAAGAGCAAATGACCGCCATTTCTGAAAAAATGCTCAACGGTGTCAAAAACAAAGACATCGGCTCCGCAGGCAAATCCCTGACCAATATGGTCGTTGCCATTAAAGGCTTCGACATTGATTCCCTCAACCCCAATGACGAACCCAGTTGGTGGGAAAAACTCATCGGCAAAGCCAAACCTGTCGTCGAATTCCTCAACAAATACGAAGAAGTCCGCAAGCAAATCGACACCATTACCGACGAGATGGAAGGTCACAAAACCCAGTTGCTGACGGATGTAGTCACACTCGACAAGCTCTATGAAGCCAACCTCGACTTTTTCCACAACCTCGAAGCCTATATCGCCGCTGGTGAAGAAAAACTGCGTCGCTTGGAAACCAATGAAATCCCTGCACTGGTTGCCAAAGTCGAAGCCAATACCGCCGACATGATTTTGGCGCAAAACTTACGTGACTTGCGCAGTTCGCGTGACGATCTGGAACGCCGCGTACACGATTTACGCCTGACCCGCCAAGTCGCGATGCAAAGTTTGCCCAGCATCCGTTTGGTGCAAGAAAACGACAAAACCTTGATCAATAAGATCAATTCCACATTGATCAACACCGTGCCGTTGTGGAAAAACCAATTAGCGCAAGCTGTTACCATTTTCCGCATGAGCGATGCCGCCGAAGTCGTCAAAAAAGCATCGGATCTCACCAATGAATTGCTGGAAAAAAATGCCGAAACCCTGCGCATGGGCAATGCCGAAACCCGCAAACAAATGGAACGCGGCGTGTTCGACATTGCATCGGTGAAAAAAGCCAACCAAAGCCTGATCGACACCATCAACGACTCGCTGCGCATTGCCGACGAAGGCAAGGTCATGCGTGCTAAAGCCGAGGAAGAAATCAAGGTCATGGAAAGCGAACTGCGCCATGCGCTGACTTCCGCCAAAGCCAAGGCAGACAGCCCCCGCCAAGGAGTATAAATCATGGGATTATGGGACAAATTGATGGGTGAGTTTGTTGATGTCATCGAATGGACTGACAGCAGCAGCGACACCATGGTTTACCGTTTCGAGCGCCACGGCAACGAAATCAAATACGGCGCGAAACTCACCGTGCGTGAGTCGCAAGTGGCGATTTTCGTCAACGAAGGTCAGGTAGCCGACGTACTCACCCCCGGCATGTACGTGCTGGAAACCCAAAACCTGCCGCTACTGTCCACCCTGCAACATTGGGATCACGGTTTCAGCAGCCCGTTCAAAGCTGAAGTCTATTTTTTCAACACCAAGCAGTTCACCAATCTGAAATGGGGAACGCGCAACCCGGTGATGATTCGTGACAGCGAATTCGGCGGGGTGCGCATTCGCGCCTTCGGTACGTATGGAATGCGCATTGACGATTCGCGCAAATTCATGCAAGAAATCATGGGGACGGATGGAAACTTCACCGTCGATGAAATCAGCGACCAGTTGCGCAATCTGATTGTGACACGCTTTAGCAGTATCGTTGCCAGTGCGAATATTCCGGTGCTGGATATGGCAGCCAACTACGAACAATTGGGGCAATTCGTCACCCAGAAAATTGTCCCGGAATTTGCTGCTTATGGCCTGAAGCTCACCAATATTCTGGTGGAAAATATCTCCCTGCCCACTGAAGTCGAAGAAGCGCTCGACAAGCGTACCAGCATGGGCATGATCGGCAACCTCGACAAATACCTGCAATACCAAACCGCGCAAGGCATTGGTGAGGGCGGTTCCAACAGTGCGTTGGATATGGGCATGGGTTTTGCGGTTGCTAATAAAATGGCAGAAGTGCTGAACAAACCGGCAGCAGCAACACCACCACCGTTACCGGATACCGGCTGGCATGTTGCCAGCGGGCAGGAATCCAGTGGCCCGATTGGAATGCCACAATTGCAACAAATGGCGCAAAATGGGCAACTCACCGCCACAACGCTGGTGTGGCAAGCGGGCATGGCAAACTGGCAAGCAGCGGGGGAAACGGCAGCACTGCGGGGTTTGTTTGCTGGGCAAGTAACCCCACCGCCGATTCCACCGTCAGCGCCCCCTCACAGTAGCGAATAACAGTGCAGGCTTAAATGGCGGATAATAACAACACCAAACAACAGCATTTTCCGTGCGAACAATGCGGCGCTGATTTGCTCTACCAACCGGGGACAGAAGCGCTCCAGTGTAACTATTGTGGGCATCAAAACCTGATCCGCCCTAACCAGCAAGAGATTCGTGAATACAGTTTCGAGCAGGCATTGCGGGCTATCCAACAGGGCAAGTTGCGCCCGATAGATAATACTCAGGTCATTAAATGCCCTAATTGTGCCGCCACATTTGAGCTGAAGCCAAACACCCACGCCGGAGACTGCCCATTTTGTGGCACACCGGTAGTGACGGGAACAGAACAGGCACGGCTGTTCCAACCCAAATCGTTGTTGCCGTTTTTGATCACCGAAAAAGATGCCCGTAGCGCGTTTGATAAGTGGATTGGTGGCTTATGGTTTGCGCCTTCTGCCCTGAAAAACAAAGCCAAACGCGATGAAAAATTGCTGGGCATTTACATCCCATACTGGACGTATGACAGCCATACCGACAGCTATTACCGGGGTGAACGCGGGGTGGTTTATTACGAACGTCGCATGGTGACGGTGATGGTGAATGGGCAACCACGCCAACAAGTGCAAAATGTACCACGTGTGCGCTGGACACCTGTTAGCGGACGGGTGCGCTTATTTTTTGACGATGTATTAGTAGGCGCTACCCACACCCTGCCCCGTGCGATTCTTGACCGTCTCGAACCGTGGGATTTACCCAATCTCGTGCCTTACAACGAAAGCTACTTGAGCGGTTTCCAGAGTGAAATTTATCAGGTGGATTTGGACGAAGGCTTTGAGCAAGCCCGTGGCATTATGGATAGCCGCATTTACAATGCCATTATCAGCGACATCGGCGGCGATCAACAACGTGTTCATAGCCTGCAAACCCAACATTCAGCCACCACGTTTAAACACGTTTTGCTGCCGGTTTGGTCAGCAGCCTTTCGTTATAACGGCGAAACCTTTCGCTTTGTCATTAACGGGCGTAACGGCAAAACCCAAGGCGAACGCCCTTACAGTGTGGTGAAAATTGTGTTTGCCGCATTATTGGGGCTGAGCTTGCTGGGCGGTTTGGGGTATGTCATGGAAAAAGCCGGAGTGTTTGAACAAGCCTTGCAACAGGGCGGCAATTATTACCAATACCAGCAATACCAAACACCCCGCCGTTTACCTGACCCGTACCGTTACGACCCTTATCGTGCGCCGAGGTATTAGCGCCGGATTTATACACCGTACAATTGCTGCATCAAACGCAGTTGCTCCAATACGGCCCAAGGCGCATCCAAAAACAGCACAACATCACGGTGAGCGGTATGTTGTTGCAAATGCTCGAACAAAGCGCGTAACGCTTTTGGCGAGAGCGTTTCGCTGGAACGTATCAAGCCAATTTGCGCCTCTGCACCTTGCGGCATTGCAGCAAACCACTCGCCTTCTGGCAACACATGCACGGCGAAACGCTCCAACCACGCCTCCGGTAGCCAAGGGATTACCCCAGCATCTGCCACAATTCCCAGCACTTGGACTGATAATTCCTGTTCGATAGCAGCCCGTACTGCTTGCCAATGCGCCGCTTGCAACAGTTCTGGCGTTAATTCCACATAGAAACCGAAATCTTGCCCGACTTCCACCGACCACGCTTTAGCTTGCTCTACGGGTGCTACCCACTCACTCGCTGGAATCAGTAAGCGACTGAATTCATTAGCGTAATATAAAGCCTGCCAAGCGGCTGGTAAATCATCCGGGTAAAAGACACTTGCCCAATTAGCAGGCGACCAGCCATAAGCCGCTAAGGTTAACGTCGTCAACGTGGGGGTAGTAGCGTTCATGAACACTCGACTATGCAGTGAAATAACAGCCGCTTAGCATACCACGCGGATCAATCGAAGACATAACTTGACTTATGCGCTCGGAAATACTACTTTCAGGATACAAACAAGGTATCAAACCACACCACTAGAGATAGTCGGGTTTGTCATCACCACAGAAAACACTCAGGAGGATTGAGTTATGATGTTTAGCGATGTTTCTTTGGATGAGATGTTCCCACGTGCCCACGCGGTCATGCGAGCACCGTTACCTACCCTTAAAACCGATAAGGTTTACCAATTAATCCGCAACAATGCCGCTGAACGCGGTATGACACTGACCGCAGAACACATGGCAGTGATCAATTTCATACTCGACTTCTACGAACATTGCGATGACTGCCAGAATGCGCGAATGCTGGCGGATATGCTGCAAGAAGAATTTCTGCCCCAAGGCGGGCGTAAATACCTGTATCAACTCTTCCCCGATGGCCCACTCAGCACCATCCACGACATTGCCGAATTACCCAAACTAGGCAATGAAACCGATAACAGTTTCGGTACCAACTGGTAAAAACACTTAACGGCGAATAAAACCCAACCCAATCGCTTCAGGCGATTGGGTTTTTTGTTTGTATTCAGGATTGAACTTATAGAATGCCCTTACATTCTAAATGCATAACAAAAAACAGGGCAGATCATAATGGGCAATATTAAAGCAGCACTGCTAGTGGGCGCAGTCACTACTGTACTCGGCGGATGCGCACCAATGGGTTCATACCCGCAAACCGCGCAATACCCTTACTGGAATCACACCGTTCCAGGGGTTTACCAAAACCAAGCACGACCGTATTTCACCAGTTATAATCAACCCTCGATGTCGCAACCGGCATTTTCACAACAGTACCAACCGTTTTCGCAACAAGCCGAACCTTATGACGCACCCGCCAGACGCGCCTTATTGGCACAAGCGCATCAAGCCCTAGGCGTGCGCTACACGTTTGGGGGTGAAACCCCACGCGAAGGCTTTGATTGCAGCGGCCTGACTCAATACGTCTACAAAAATGCCCAAGGCATTACCCTACCGCGCACCGCCGCCGAACAAAGTACCGCCAGTCGCACCGTTAGCTTTGAACAGATGCGCCCCGGCGACTTAATTTTCTTCCGCACCAGTGGCAGCAAAGTCAACCATGTGGGTATTTATATTGGGCGTGGGGATTTCATTCATGCCGCATCCGGTGGCAGCAAAGTGAGTATCGACAACTTGAGTAAAACCTATTGGCAACAACGTTTGGTTAAATTTGGCGCTTTTCTCGCTTAAAAACCTTCCATCCGTGAACCTTTCAACAAGATTTGCCGACTGACCGTCAGGCCAGTTGTTAATTTTGGCTGAATAACGTCTATACTACGGATGGAGATTAATTCATACGTAAACCAAGGAGAAAATAAGATGGGATTGTTTGATTTCGCCCGTAACATTGGCAAGAAAATCTTCGGCAAGGAAGAAGAAGCACCTGCTGCTCTGACTCAACACATCAATGAAGACAACCCTGGCGTTGACGGCTTGCAAGTGGAAGTCAAAGACGGCGTGGCTACGTTGACTGGTCAAGCGCAATCGGCTGAAGCACTGGAAAAAGCCGTATTGATGGCGGGCAATGCCATGGGCATTGAATCCGTGAAAGCGGATGGCATGACCATTGCGGACGGCAGCCAAGTCGGTGGTGATGACGAATTCTACGTGATTGAAAAAGGCGACACCCTGTGGGAAATCGCTGAGAAAGCATACGGCAATGGTTCAAAATACACCCGTATCGTCGAAGTTAACCGTGAAGTCATTAAAGACGCAGACAAAATCTTCCCAGGTCAAAAAATTCGCATCCCGAAAAGTATTTAAGTAAAGGTACAGGCACACATGGACATAATGCAAATTGTTACCCAAGTATTCAAAAGCCAATTGGATACTGACCGTGATGGTCAATTAGAGATCACTGAAATTGCGTCAGCCATGATGAAACTCATGGGCAATAGCGGCAATCAAGCACAAGCAGGCGGTTTGGGTGGCTTAGCCTCCATGATTTCCGGTATGCAAGGCGGCGGTGACTCTGGTTTGGCATCACTGGCGGCTTCATGGTTAGGCAATGGTCAAAATGTACAGCCTTCTGGTAGCCAGCTGACTCAAATGTTTGGTCAAGATAAAATTGCAGCATTTGCCCAGCAATTAGGTCTTACCCCAGATCAAGCAATGAAAGGTCTGCAAGCGGCTGTTCCAGAAGTCGTGGATAAAGCTTCCCCTAACGGTTCATTGGATATGGGTAGCCTGTTAGATTCCGTTGGTGGCGTGTCCGGCGCTATCGGTCTGGCAAGCAAGTTGTTCGGGCGTTAAGCAATCTGACCGACCATTAAAGTCTGAAAGCCGCCCTAGTAAGGCGGCTTTTTATTTTCTAGCACTGAAATTCACGTATGCATAATGTTTTTACTTACGGATCATTGATGTTTGATCGTGTATGGTCACGTCTTGTAAACGGTCACTACACCGCGATACCCGCTACCCTACATGGGTATCAACGCCTTGCTGTCAAAGACGAAGAATACCCGGTTGCTGTCGCCGAACCCACCGCAACTATCACTGGTATGCTATATTTAAATATTAGTCCTGATGATATTGCCCGACTGGATAAATTCGAAGGTGACTACTACACACGGCTCCCTACACCAGTCATAACAATAAAAGGGGTTATCTACCCTGCAGAAACCTATATTCTCAAACCAGCCTATCAACACATTGCAACTGTCAATACTTGGGATGAGGAGTTCTTTCGTACCCATGGTATTGAACAGTTCATCGCCCGCTATCAAGGTTTTACTAAACCGTAATTTTCATGGGAATACTATTCTATTACCAGAATCTCACCTATAGTTAGCAGATTATTGTACAAGGCTGTTACAAATCTTATGACTTTCGTGACTGATCACAACACCTCTGACATAACGGCACTTTTCCCTATTGGCACAGTATCCGAACAGACGGGGGTAAACACCGTTACATTACGGGCATGGGAACGCCGTTATGGTTTAATCAAACCCCGACGCACTCCCAAAGGACATCGTCTTTACAGCTACCAAGATGTCGATCGTGTCAAACAAGTTTTAGTCTTGTTGGAGCAAGGTATCCCCGTTGGACGAGTACGCACTGTACTCGATAGCAGTGAGAATCCATCAATGTTATTACGGGCTGCACAAGACGTGCAAACTGATGACCCTTGGGGGCACTATCACACCTTATTTCAACGCTGCATCCATAAGCTTGATGTTCGTTCGCTGGAACACACACTCAATGAAGCTGTGTCGCTATATTCCTTGGAATTGGTTGCAAAAAAGCTGATTATGCCGCTGTATCAACGGCTTTGGCAACAGCAAGCCATGCTTCCCTCTACCCGCGCTGACTACGCTTTCCTGCATGAGTTTCTATGCGTGAAACTCGGCTCGCGTTATTTACACCATAACAGCCGTGCGAATGGCAAACGTATCTTGCTAGTGAATACCCAAACTCATGCCGTGCAATTGGAAGTGCTTTTACTGGCGAACATTACCAGTCAACACGGTTATCAAGTCAGTTTGCTAGGCGTAGAAACCAGATTGGATCATTTACCGTTAATCATTGAGCGTGCCTCTTTTGACGCGCTGTTACTTCCCAAGACTGGTTTATCTGCCAGCTTGCAAGCCCTGAGCACCATGACGCAAATTCCTGTTTTTCTTAGTGGTCAGCACACCTCAGACATACATGAAGAAACGGCTGATAACCAGATGTTACGCAACAATATCCACTGGCTCCCCGATGAATTAAGCGAGATTTGTCAAGCCCTTGATCAAGTGCTCGTGAAAGAAGCTACTCACACACCAATCCTGCTCGCTTCAGCATGACAACTGCACTGGTTTGGTTACGTCAAGACCTGCGCTTAGCAGATAACCCAGCGTTGTACCATGCTTGTCGCACCTGTGAACACGTTATCCTCGCCTTCATTGATGATCCACTGCCAACCTCTATCAGTCAGTTAGGGGCTGCCAGCCGCGTGTGGTTACATCATAGCTTGCAAGCATTCGACGAACATTTGCAGGCACTGGGGAATCGCCTGATCTTGCGCCAAGGGGCTGCCTTACCTGTCTTACAACAATTGCTCGCAACCACCGGCGCAACCCATGTGTATTGGAACCGCGTGTATGACCCCGCAAGTCTTGCCCGCGATAAGCACATCAAGGAAACCCTCAAACAAACGTGTAAGGTTCACAGCTTTAATGCCAGCCTGCTCAATGAGCCATGGGAAGTGTTAAAACCTGATGGCACGCCTTACAAAGTATTTACACCGTTCTGGAAAGCAATGTTGAAATACGGCATTCAACACCTGCCATTACCCACTCCAGAACGTATCCCTGCTCCTGCTTATTTGCCGGATAGTTTGCCGTTGAATGCTTTGGCGTTATTGCCCACTATCCGCTGGGATATTGGCATGATGGCACATTGGCAGGTCGGCGAAGTGGCTGCGATGCGCAAATTGCTGGCATTTCTGCCAAAAGGGGCGAATTACAAAGAAGCACGCAATCTGCCTGCACAAACTGGTACAACCCGACTTTCGCCACATTTGCACTTTGGAGAAATCAGCCCACGTCAAACCGTGTATCACGCCAAACACTATTTGCAGTCACACCCCGAGGCAGAAAGCGGCTGGCGGCATTTTATGCAAGAAATTGGCTGGCGGGAGTTTTCATACCATTTACTGTATCACTTTCCGCATACTCTGGAACGCGCACTGGATGCACGTTTCGACGCTTTCCCCTGGGCGGAAGATCACGCGGCAGTACTAGAACGATGGCAGCATGGGAAAACCGGTTTTCCAATTATTGATGCGGGGATGCGTGAGTTATGGCAAACCGGCTGGATGCATAACCGCGTGCGCATGATTGTCGCCTCTTTATTGACCAAGAACTTACTGGTTCCCTGGCAAGCGGGTGAACAGTGGTTTCGCGATACCTTGGTAGATGCTGATCTGGCCAGCAATGTGTTTGGTTGGCAGTGGACAGCGGGCTGCGGGGCTGATGCAGCGCCCTATTTCCGCATTTTTAACCCGATTTTACAAAGCCAGAAGTTTGACCCCGAAGGGAAATACATTCGCCGCTGGGTTCCAGAGTTACAAAATCGGGATAATAAACAAGTGCATCTGCCTCGTGAGAGGGGCGATGATTTACGCGAATATCCTTTGCCCTTGGTAGATTTGAAAGCAAGTAGAACGTTGGCATTGACACTATTCAAGCAGATTTAATGTTACTCGGCTCATCATTTCAGAAGAATCAGTCTCACCAACATTTCTATTTGAGACAGTTTATGTTCTCTCAGCAAGATTCTGGTACGATACCCACCTTATTTAAACTGCTGATGATGTCACCATGAACCGTACAACCCAACTCCAGCAAGCCCTTGCCGAGCGCATCCTCATCCTTGACGGCGCGATGGGCACGATGATCCAACGCCACAAACTGGAAGAAGCCGATTATCGCGGCACCCGTTTTGCCACTTGGCACAAAGATGTCAAAGGCAATAACGACTTGCTGGTGTTGACCAAGCCGGAAGTGATTCGGGGCATCCACGCGCAATATATGGAGGTCGGGGCGGACATCCTCGAAACCTGCACCTTCAATGCCACCACGATTTCGATGCACGATTACGACATGCAAGACTTGTCGTATGAAATCAATGTGGCAGCGGCAAAACTGGCGCGTTCAGTCGCCGACGAATACAGCACACCCGACAAACCGCGCTTCGTCGCAGGCGTATTGGGGCCAACTAGCCGTACCTGTAGCATTTCCCCGGATGTGAACGACCCCGGTTTCCGCAACGTCACCTTCGATGCGCTGGTCACAGCCTACATGGAATCCACCCGTGGTCTGATTGAGGGCGGCGCGGATATTATCCTGATCGAAACCATTTTCGACACGCTCAATGCCAAGGCAGCCGTGTTTGCGGTCAAGCAAGTGTTTGAGGAAGACGGGATCGAACTGCCCATCATGATTTCCGGCACGATTACCGATGCGTCTGGGCGTACCCTTTCTGGGCAAACCACCGAAGCGTTCTACAATGCGCTGGCACATGCTGATGCAATTTCGTTTGGCTTGAACTGCGCTCTCGGCCCTGACTTGCTGCGTCAATATGTCGAAGAAATGTCCCGCGTGTGCGCTTCCCACGTTTCCGCGCACCCGAATGCGGGTTTGCCGAATGAAATGGGCGAATACGACATGGATGGCGCAGAAATGGCTGTGCACATCCGTGAATGGGCGCAAAGCGGTTTCCTGAATATCGTCGGCGGCTGCTGCGGCACCTCGCCTGCACACATCAAAGCCATTGCCGATGCTGTGGCAGGGATTGCGCCGCGCCAACTGCCAACGCTTGCCAAAGAATGCCGCCTTTCCGGTCTTGAACCGTTCAATATCGGCGCAAACAGCTTGTTTGTGAACGTGGGCGAACGCACCAACGTCACCGGCTCACTCAAATTTAAGCGGTTGATCAAAGAAGGCAATTACACCGAAGCCCTCGAAGTCGCCCTCGAACAAGTCGAAAGTGGCGCACAAATTATCGACGTGAACATGGACGAAGGCTTGTTGGATGCCGAAAAGGAAATGACGCGCTTCCTCAATTTGATCGCGTCTGAGCCGGACATTGCGCGTGTGCCGGTCATGGTCGACTCTTCTAAGTGGGAGGTCATCGAAGCGGGTTTGAAATGCATCCAAGGCAAGGGCATTGTTAACTCGATTTCGATGAAAGAAGGTGAAGCGAAATTCATCGCCCAAGCCAAGCTGGTACGCCGCTACGGGGCGGCAGTAATCGTGATGGCGTTTGATGAACAGGGGCAAGCGGATACGCAAGCACGGAAAATTGAAATCTGTTCACGCGCTTACAAGATTCTTACCGAACAAGTCGGCTTCCCACCCGAAGACATTATTTTTGACCCGAACATCTTCGCGGTCGCGACGGGTATCGACGAACACAATAATTACGCGGTGGACTTTATCGAAGCCACGCGCTGGATTCGCCAAAACCTGCCGCACGCGCACATTTCTGGCGGGGTTTCCAATGTGTCATTCTCGTTCCGGGGCAATAATCCGGTGCGCGAAGCCATCCACAGCGTGTTCCTTTACCATGCCATTAAAGCGGGCATGGATATGGGGATTGTGAATGCGGGGCAAATGGCGATTTACGACGATATTCCTACCGAATTGCGCGATGCGGTCGAAGACGTGATCCAGAACAAGGATGCAGGTGCGACCGAACGCTTGCTGGATATTGCTGCAAAATATAAAGGCGATGGCTCGACCGAAGTTAAGAAGGAAGACCTCGAATGGCGTTCATGGCCGGTCGAAAAACGCCTCGAACACGCACTGGTGAAAGGCATTGACGCCTTCGTCAACGAAGACACTGAAGAGGCACGGGTGAAATTCGGTCGCCCGCTGCTGGTGATCGAAGGCCCGTTAATGGACGGCATGAACGTGGTCGGTGATTTGTTTGGGGCAGGCAAAATGTTCCTGCCGCAAGTGGTCAAATCAGCCCGCGTGATGAAAAAATCGGTGGCATACCTCGACCCGTTCATGGAACTGGAAAAGGCCGGTTGCGAGGTGCAAGCCAACGGCAAAATCCTCATGGCGACGGTGAAAGGTGACGTGCATGACATCGGCAAGAACATCGTCGGCGTGGTGTTGCAGTGCAACAGCTACGAAGTCATCGACCTTGGCGTGATGGTTTCCGCTGAAAAAATCCTGCAAGTGGCGCGGGATGAGCAGGTGGACATTATCGGGCTGTCTGGTTTGATCACGCCGTCGCTGGATGAAATGGTGCATGTTGCCAAGGAAATGCAGCGGCAGGATTTCCATGTGCCGTTGCTGATTGGCGGGGCTACTACGTCCAAAATTCATACGGCGGTGAAGATCGAGCCGCAGTTTAAGAACGACATCGTGGTATATGTGCCAGATGCGTCGCGGGCGGTGGGTGTGGCAAGTGCACTGCTGTCCAAAGAGCAAAAACCGGATTACGTGGCGAGCATTCGGGCGGAATACGAGCAAGTGCGCGTGAAACGTGCGGCGAACCAGACTGAGCGCAAGTTGGTGAGCATTGCGGCGGCGCGGGCGAATAAGTTTCAGGTGGATTGGGCGAATTACACACCGCCAAAACCCAACACCCCTACTCCGCTTGTGTTCAACGATTATCCGTTGGCGGAATTGGTGGAGCGGATTGATTGGACACCGTTTTTCCGTAGTTGGGAATTGGCAGGTAAATTCCCGGCGATTCTGACGGATGAAGTCGTTGGCGAGGAATGCACCAAGTTGTATGCGGATGCGCAGGCGATGTTGCAGCAGATGGTGACGGAAAAGTGGGTGCAAGCTAAAGCGGTAGTTGGGTTCTTCCCTGCGAATGCGCAAGGCGATGACGTGGTGCTTTATACCGACGAGAGCCGCACCCAGACCTTGAGCGTGTTGCACAATTTGCGGATGCAGATGGAGCGTAACGGGCAACAGCCTAATTTCTGTCTGGGCGATTTCGTTGCACCTGTGGAATCCGGCAAGGCGGACTGGATGGGTGTGTTTGCGGTGAGTACGGGCTTTGGGATTGAGCCGCATTTGAAAGCCTTCCGCGAAAAGCACGACGATTACAGCGCGATTATGCTGGAAGCTTTGTGTGATCGTCTGGCGGAAGCCTTGGCAGAGCGGATGCACGAGCGGGTGCGCAAGGAATTCTGGGGTTATGCTGCGGATGAAACGCTGGATAATGACGCGATGATTGCCGAGAAATATCAGGGGATTCGCCCTGCCCCCGGCTACCCGGCTTGCCCTGACCACACCGAAAAAGGCACGTTGTGGACGTTGCTGGATGTGGAGGCGAATACGGGCATGATCATTACCGAATCGTTTGCGATGTATCCGGCGGCTTCAGTGTCAGGCTGGTATTTCAGCCACCCGGATTCGCGGTATTTCGGGATTGGGCGGATTGCGCGGGATCAGGTAGAGGATTATGCCAAGCGTAAGGGGATGACGTTGGCGGAAGCGGAGCGGTGGTTAGCTCCGGTGCTGGGGTATGAGGCGTAATTTTCAAACCGTTTAATGTGGTGTCGGGTAAAAAGCCCGACCCACAACTATCTGCATTGAGAACAGTATCACACTGTCTCGAACCAGCTCTCATCAATACTGACTTGTTCGACCAACACTGTTTTAACACCTAAACCTAATTCTTTGAGCTTGTCAGCCAGTTCCTCACCATCGACCAAATCAATGGGAGGAGCACCATCACGAGTTGCTTCTTTTACAGCAGCCGGGGTAAATGATCCAGTTGTGATAAATAGCCCTTTATCAGCCCGCCCCACCATTGCACCACGAAAATCACGAATTTCACTGGAAGATACTGATCCCTTGTAACGTTTGCATTGGAACAAGACATGGAAGCTCATAAATCCATTGATACGTGCTATTCCCTTGCCATCAATACCACCATCACCTGTTCGACCTGTGACTTCAACGTGAATAAACCCCGATTCACGTAAAATGCGTTGCGTTAGACGTTCAAAAGCAGCAGGGTCTAACTTTTGCATTAATGTCATAGATAATTTTTCACGCCACTGCTCACCCTCCGGTAATTCGCGAGGTGTTTCATGCAGCAAACGTTTTTTAGACAAATCAGGTTTTTCAGATTTATCTAAACTGCGAACAAATTTAACAATTTCATTAGAATCAATAACGTCAAGACTTTTGGCTTTTTCCGTAAGTGACCAAACGCCACGACTGGAGTTTTCTAGCAAATCAGACTTTTTAAGGTAAGTTCTCGCCCACGCCAATCTGTAACCGACTTCTGTCTGGCTACCTTTTTCGGCATCATGAAGCTGAGAAAGTACATCCTCAGAAAGACCTGCAATCTCAACTGTTTTGGCGTAAATTTCCTCAATTGATCCAGAGCCACCTAATGAGCGTAGTGCATTAAGAAGTGGGTTCATTAGTTGATCAAAAGTAGGTAATACAGTTTTAGTCACGCGCAAATCCTAAACAATATTGACAAAGCATAGCACGAATTAGTCATCAGAGATTCCTGTTAATGTTCTCCAACAATGTCTCGAACATGCATCACCAGCTCATCTGACAACCAGTATCCTTGCTCCCGCAAATCTTCCAACATCGGTACAACCGCCGGGATCAATCCCTGCTTCTTCGCACTGACCAACAAACCTGCCGTACCCGTCACAGGTAACCCCAACCGTTTTGCGGCTTTGCGTCCGGCATTGTCATCCAGCAACACAAATAGCGGTTCGCTGAGTGAGGCAGCGAGGCGTACAACTTGCTTTTCACCTTCATCCAGATACATTGTGACCAGATCAACGGCAAAGGGAACATTTTCCGGTTTACGTATCTGAATAAAGCTCTCCAGTGCCGCTTCCAGTGCAGCCGATTCAAAACCCGTCTTTGCCCATAATTCCCGCTGAATAACTGGAGGGATGAATACACCATCCGGTACGAGTTTTTGCAGTAAATCGAGTCGATTGAGCTTCGCCAACGCAATCAATGGCCCTGTGTTGCTGATAACGATCATAAGCCAATCTTCTCCAACGTTGCCAAATCCGACTGCAACTCCTGTAACACTTCATCAGCATCGTAGTTGAAGATACTGACTTTGTATCTACCACAAGTCATCAGGAAATCTACCCGTGACATACCAGCCAATTCCGCTGCCTTGCCAGAGGAAACTTTTCCCAGCTCGAACATTTTCAATGCAGCCATCAGCAAGATTTGCTGTTCCATTTCACGCGGAGTCAAATGAACAGCATCCTCAAAATGCGGTGGAGTTTTAAATTTGAATTCGTGCGCGACAGTGTTCATAAATAGGTATCCTATGGTACTGAGAGTTGAGTATACCATGCCCTAAACAAACTGAATGTCGTCAAAGGTTCTTGTGAATGCCCTTGAATGACACCATCATGCAAAATATACACCCTAAACACAGTATAACTTCATGCAAGTCATCGGTATCAAAGAACTCCAAACCAACCCCGGCAAGCTGACCAAAGCTTTTCAGGATAACGACTACCTGTTGATCACCAAACACGGTCAGCCACTAGGTCTTGCGCTACCCTTTGCTGAAGGCATCATGGAACAAGGTTTGTTGCCGTGGTTTGCCATCAAAGGCTTCCAAAGCGGGGATTTAAGCTTGGGGCAACTCAGCAAGGCACTCGGTAAAAACCAGCACGAAACCATCAAATTGTTAGAGCTGCTGGGCGTTCCGGTAGCAGATTATGATTTTGCCGAAGATTTGGCAGCGATTGAGAAGATGCTGGCAGCATGAAGGTTATTGTCAGTGATACTAGAAAGGCCATCACCCTAGCTTTAAACAACCTGAGATAGCCCGATCATTATTGGATCAGGCTATCCGTAACGGCTTCAGAATTTCCGACGAACTCTATCGACAAGTATCCACTGCCTATCAAGCTGGATAAACGTTACTGGCTGATAACGATCTGATCAAAATAGACGGTTCTCGCGTTAGCCTCGCCAAGTTGTAAGTTGACTCGTTTGAGCAAAGCTGGGTTACCCAGTTGTGCTCGAGTCAAGCTCACCGAAGTCCATTTATTGGCAGGAAGTTTAATGGTGGCATTGCCCATTTCTGTACCGTTGTCTTGAGTTTGGATGCTCACACGTAACGTTGTCGCAGCAGGCGCATACACCCAGAACGTTAATTTGGTGTTGCTGTTTGTGGTAATACCGCTGGCGTGACGCAATGATAACGCCCCCCAACCAAGAAGATCAGCACGGATAGAACGACTGCCAACTTTAACCGGGGTAGTATTGGCGAAATTGCGCGTTGCACTCCACGACCAGTCTGCCCAGTTGCTACCGATAACATCATTGTACAGTGTGATGGTGGCTGGCAGACATGCTGCTGTACGTATGCTGAGCTTATTACTTGCCGCAGAGGTATTCCCCGCAACATCACGGGCTCTTACGCTGAAGGTGTAATTAGTCCCGCACGTTAATTTGTTCAATGTTGTTTTAGTCCCCGTCAGACCTGTAGCAAGCAAGGTTTCTCCATTGTAAAGATCATAAGCTACCACCCCTACATTGTCAGTCGATGGATTCCAGCTCAACGAGACTCCTGTGGTACTAGGTGTGCTAGTGCTTATTAGATTTTTTGGAGCCGTAGGCAACTGCGTATCTGTTGCCGTCAGTGACATCAGTCTCGCCAGCAGTTGCACATAAGCTGCTTGGTAATAAATACCCGGTTCACTCAGTTCCCAAGAATTTTCTGGATAACCTGTGTTCCAGTCCCGGTAGGCTTTTTGGGATGGCTGATTGCTGATATTAAGCACAGAACCACTGTAAGACCGGTTAGGTCCTCCCACCAGATAGCCCGGTGCTGGGCCATTCGGAGAAGTCAGGGCATTATCCCAAATGGTATTGTCGCTAAACCAAGTGTGATAAATCTCGTTTGCTGATTTCTCTGCCCCATAGAGTCGCATATTACTTAGCATCGCTAAACCCAGTGGGTTGTTACCATGCAGCCAATGCAGATGTTGCGCAGCTAACTCCTTGTACGTGTTCGCATCAGCAGTATTGAGGTTGAAATTGGCAAAATCATGGTTGATGTTACCGACATTGGCTCTGACCATATTATGTCCCCAATGGTATTGGGCATCCGGTAAGTAGGCACGGTATAAGTCCGTACCACTGCGGTAGTCGGCAAGAGACATGACGCCGTTTTGACCACTCTTTTGGGTACGGATAGCGCTGGCTACGCTTGACGTTACACCACTCATGCCAGCGTAACGCAGCAGTGCAGCTTGCAACGGCTGGGTGTAAGGCCCCCACCAACCAGTGCTCATGGGTTCCATGCTACTATAACGACTTTCGATAAAGGTTCGGTATTCAGCTTTGCCAGTCGCTTGGTAGAGATAAATGGCAGCAATCAAGGCACTTTGGAGTTGACCCGCCTGACCCACATCGGCATCACCAGATTTTATATCGCCATCGTCGCAGGCAATTTCAAACTTACTGAAATTGGAAGTCGTAGTGCGTGCGCGTACCCAAGCAGACTCCGCGCGTAACAGGAGGTCGTTTGCATAACTGACTTGCGAGGCGATACCCACATATACCCGGCTGGCTGCTGCGAACATCGCACTGCCAGCCAATGTCGCGGAAGTGCATTCCGGCAGATAGTAACGTGGACGTGTGTCAATGCTAGGTGGTGATACGTCGTTATGATTGTCTACCCCAACCTTCAGAAATAATCCTCCATTACCAGTAGCATTTTGCATCCGCTTCAGAAATTCCAGCTCCCATTTTATTTCATCAAGCAAGTCACTTAGCCCATTGCCAGATTCTGGAATACCAAAATTATCACCAAAAGCAGTGGGGTTAGCCCGATAAGCATCCAGTAAATGCAACACTGCATTTTGGGCAAACGTGGTGTATTTGTTGGTATCCCCAGCATCCATCCAACCACCCGATAAATTGCGGGCGGAAGCAACATTACCCTTAGACCAGCGGCTAGTAGCAGAACGATC
The DNA here is from genome assembly GCF_900107695.1 of Thiothrix caldifontis. Lineage (GTDB taxonomy): Bacteria > Pseudomonadota > Gammaproteobacteria > Thiotrichales > Thiotrichaceae > Thiothrix > Thiothrix caldifontis. The sequence continues at coordinate 52,802 of NZ_FNQP01000019.1, forward strand.
CTGACCCGCACGCTCATAGGCTGCTGCATCAGTCCATTTGGCATCAGCATAGGGAGCAACTTTAGCCATGTTCAAACGTTGGTAAAAAAATGTGCGTACTGCATGTTTCAGGACGTTGTTGTAGACACCCTTGCCTATTTCAAAGCGACCTGACCCCACCTTATTGCGCGTGTCAAAAATGTAGTAAGAACCCGGTGAAGTAACGCTGGAAAAATCGAAATACCAGCCCTTATCGCCTGACTGCGCATGAATTGTACCGTTACGCCAACTGGTCAATGTCCCTTTGTACACAACACTATTGTTAGACCAACTACGCACCTCGTATTGGTTCGCACCAGTACCCGGTACAAAAGATTCTGAAGCATTGGACCCAACGTGTGGGTCAACAACAGTCGCCACCTTGCGCATGTTGGGCAAATAGCCGAATTGATCATACTTAATATAGGGTGTGATGCTTGGTGGTGCGGCCAGCGCTACACTTTGCAATGCAACGAGCATAAAAAAGAATACGGTGATTCGTGTAACCAGCCAACGAATAGGAGAATCATGGTTAAATATAGACTTCATTCTCCATACTCCTCGTAAGAATGGATTATTACTTGGGGTTTAAGCGATATAGCCATTGTTTGTTGCCAACAATGATTTTGAAACTAATATAACATTATAATAATTTATTTGCATATATTATCAGCAAATTCACCAAGAAATCCCCCTCCTTCTGCCAGAGATGGAGAGGGTAAAGAAACGAAAAAACCTAAAATTTATTCGAATTCGACGACCAAATCACCCTGCTCGACTAACTCACCCGCCTGCAAGTGAACCTTCTTCACCTTACCCGCTTCTGGCGCAGTAATCGTCGTTTCCATCTTCATCGCCTCAATGACAAACAGCGGTGCATTCTGCTCCACTTCATCGCCCGCCTTGACCATGATGGCAGAGAGCTTACCCTGCAACGACGTACCGACTTCATTCGGGTCAACCGCTTTCCGATTGGTAGCACGAGTCGGCTTCACCGACAAATCACGGATTTGCACCGCCCGGATTTGCCCGTTGAAGTCAAACGTCACGCCACACATACCGTTCTCATCCGTCGGTGAACGATACAACAAGCGGATAATCAGTACCTTACCGCGCCCCAAATCAACCAGCACTTCCTCGTTCAGCTTGAGACCGTAGAAGAATAGCGAAGTCGGCAAATGGCTAATTTCGCCGTATTCCTGCTGATGCTTGTAAAAGTCGCGGAATACCGCCGGATACATGGTGAACGACAGGAAATCGAGGAACGTTTGCTCAGGGTCAAACTCTTGCTTAAATGCCTCAAATGCCGCATCCAAATCCACCGGCTTCAAGTGATCATTCGGGCGACCCGTGTACGGCTTCTCGCCTTTGAGGATAATGTCGCTCAACGTCTTAGGGAAACCGCCGGGCACTTGCCCCAATCCGCCTTTGAACAAGTCGATCACGGAATCAGGAAACGCCAAGGTGCGCCCACGTTCCATCACATCCTGCTCGGTCAAACCGTTGGAAGTCATGTAAATCGCCATATCGCCGACGACTTTGGACGACGGGGTAACTTTCACAATGTCACCAAACATGCGGTTGACAACAGCGTAGTTTTCCTTCACTTCCTCAAACTTGTGTTCCAAGCCCAGCGCAATTGCTTGCGGACGCAGGTTGGAATATTGACCACCCGGAATTTCGTGGTTGTACACTTCCGCCGTGCCTGCTTTCAAACCAGACTCAAACGGGTAGTACATTTCGCGTACATCTTCCCAATAATTGGCGTAAGCATTCAACGACTTGAGGTTGTACGGCTGTTCACGCGGCTGACCTTCCATCGCCGCAATCAACGAATTCAGGTTGACCTGCGAAGTCAGACCCGACATGGAACTCATGCAACCATCCACAATATCCACACCCGCCTCAATCGCTTTCAGCAAGGTAGCGGATTGAATCGAGGCGGTGTCATGCGTGTGCAAATGAATCGGAATACCAACCGTTTCTTTCAACGCGGTAATCAACGTCGTCGCCGCATACGGCTTCAACACACCGGCCATATCCTTGACCGCCAGCATGTGCGCACCGGCATCTTCCAACTGCTTCGCCAAATCCAGGTAATATTGCAGGTTGAACTTATTTACTGGGTCTTTGTTCAGCACATCGCCGGTATAGCAAATCGTGCCTTCCGCAATCCCGCCAGTACGTTCGCGCACGCACTGAATGGATTTGCGCATCCCTTCAATCCAGTTCAACGAATCAAAAATACGGAACACGTCGATACCGTTTTCCCATGACTTTTCAATGAAAGCTTCCACCACATTGTCGGGGTAGGCGGTATAACCCACCGCATTCGAGCCACGGAACAACATTTGGAACAAGATGTTAGGAATCGCTTCACGCAATTGCTTGAGACGATCCCAAGGGCATTCGTGCAAAAAGCGCATCGCCACATCAAACGTCGCTCCACCCCACAATTCCAACGAGAACAATTGCGGGTGATTCTTGGCAAAACCTTCAGCGATTTTCATCATATCGTCGGTACGCACACGGGTTGCCAGCAAGGACTGGTGCGCATCACGTAAGGTGGTATCGGTATAGAAAATATTAGGCTGGTCTTTCACCCATTGGCAGAATTTTTCTGCGCCCATCTCATCCAGCAAGTTTTTGCTGCCCTTCGGGTATGCGCCTAGCTTGTCGAAAGCGGGAATGATCGGCTTGCGGAAATGCTTGTTAGGGTCGACGTATTTCACGTCTGGGTTACCGTTGACGGTGACATTGCCGATGAATTTCAGCGTTTTTGTGCCACGGTCAAAGCGCAACGCGGTGTGGAACAGTTCCGGGTGGTTGTCGATGAACGTGACCGCACACTTGCCCGTGGTAAACACCTCATGTTGCAACACGTTTTCGAGGAAACCGATGTTGGTTTTCACCCCACGGATACGGAATTCCTGCAAAGCACGTAAGTTACGGTTAGCGGCACCTTCCAGCGTGCGTCCCCAGGTCGTCACTTTGACCAGCATGGAGTCGAAGAACGGCGATACTTTTGCACCGGGATAAGCCGCACCCGCATCCAGACGCACGCCGAAACCGCCACTGCTGCGGTACGCAATAATCGTACCGTAATCCGGTTTGAAACCGTTTTCAGGATCTTCCGTGGTGATGCGGCACTGTACTGCGTAACCGTTGCATTCGACTGACTCTTGTGAAGGAATACCGATTTCGGGGTCATCCAGTCGTGCTCCGCCTGCGATCAAAATCTGGCTACGCACAATGTCGATGCCGGTAATTTCTTCGGTGATGGTGTGTTCCACCTGCACACGCGGGTTCACTTCGATGAAGTAAATGCGCTCGTCTTTGTCGACCAGGAATTCAACGGTGCCCGCGCAGGAATAATCCACGTGGCGGGTAATTGCCAGCGCGTATTTATACAGATTTTCGCGGGTTTCATCTTTCAAACTGGTGCTGGGCGCAACTTCCACCACTTTCTGGAAGCGGCGTTGCACCGAGCAATCACGCTCGTACAAATGCACCAGATTACCGTGCGTATCACCCAAAATCTGGATTTCGATGTGCTTGGGTGAGTCGATGTACTTTTCGAGGAAAACGGTATTGTCGCCGAACGCTTTCAGGGCTTCGTTACGCGCATCGTGGTACGCACCTTCCAATTGCGACGGGTCACGCAAGACGCGCATTCCCCGCCCACCACCGCCTGCTGCGGCTTTCAGCATTAATGGATAGCCAATGCGGTCGGCTTCACGACGTGCGATGTCCACGGTATCCAGTGGTTCGCGGCTGTCTTCAATGACGGGCAAACCGGCAGTGATGGCGTTTTCTTTCGCGGCAACTTTGTCCCCTAAACGCTGCATCGCTTCAGGGGTAGGCCCCACAAAAATAATGCCTGCTTCGCGACAACGCTTGGCAAATTGCACGTTTTCAGACAAGAAGCCGTAACCGGGGTGAATCGCGTCAACATGGTGACGCTTGGCAGTTTCAATAATGGCTTCAATATCGAGGTAGGGTTTGAGCGGTTCGTCGTCTTTGCCGATCTGATAGGCTTCGTCAGCCTTGTAGCGGTGCGGTGAGAAACGGTCTTCGTAGGTGTAGATGGAAACCGTACACAGCTTGAGTTCGGCTGCTGCACGCAGGATACGGATCGCAATTTCGCCACGGTTGGCGACCAGAAGTTTCTTGATTGAGCGGGTCATGGAACTACCTTCGATAAGAGTGGAATGGGTTGCCATTAACGGTGGGCTAGGTGTGGAACTTGAGCGTATCCACACTATTATTATGCCAATAGTTTGCGTGAGTGGGCGGCGCTAGTCAAACCGCTATTGGTGCTTTAATCAGCGGATGGTGTTCGTAACCGACCAATTCAAAGTCGTCGTAGGTAAAAGCGAACAAATCGGTCACTGCGGGGTTCAATTTCATCTGCGGTAATGGGTACGGTTCGCGACTCAATTGCAGTTCCACTTGCTCCAAATGGTTGGAATACAAGTGTGCATCCCCCAGCGTGTGAATAAATTCGCCGGGTTGCAACCCCGTGACCTGCGCCACCATCATGGTCAATAATGCGTAGGAGGCAATATTGAACGGCACACCAAGGAAAATATCCGCACTGCGCTGGTACAACTGACAAGACAGCTTGCCTTCCGCCACATAAAACTGGAAAAAGGCATGGCACGGCGGTAGCGCCATATTATCCACATCCGCCACATTCCACGCGCTGACGATAATGCGGCGCGAATCGGGGTTGGTTTTCAATTGCTGGATAATTTGGGCAATTTGGTCAATATGCCGCCCGTCAGGGGTAGGCCAGTTGCGCCACTGATAGCCGTAAACCGGCCCCAGTTCACCGCTTTCATCCGCCCATTCATCCCAAATACTGACACTGTTTTCTTTCAAATAGCGAATGTTGGTATCGCCTTTGAGAAACCACAGCAACTCATGGATGATCGAGCGCAAATGCAACTTTTTGGTGGTGACGAGCGGAAACCCTGCACTCAAATCAAAACGCATCTGATAGCCGAATACCGATACCGTGCCCGTGCCCGTGCGGTCGGCTTTGACAACACCGTGATCACGCACATGGCGCATTAAATCGAGGTATTGCTTCATCCCTTAGCCTTCTTATACGCAAACCACATGAACAACAAACCGAGCAGAATCATCGGCACACTCAACACTTGCCCCTGCGTGACCCAACCCCACGCTACATAACCGAGTTGCGCATCCGGTTCACGCACAAATTCCACAATAATCCGCGCCATGCCGTAGCCGACAAGAAATAAGCCAGAAATTGCTCCCACCGGCGGCGAACGCTTCCGAAACCAATTCAGCACGAGGAATAGCACCAAACCTTCGAGGAATGCCTGATAAAGCTGTGAAGGATGCCGCACGATATTATCCACTTGTGGGAACACCATACCCCACGGCACATCCGTCGCTCTGCCCCACAATTCGCCATTGATGAAATTGCCGATACGCCCTGCACCCAAGCCAATCGGTACGAGTGGCGCTACAAAATCACTGACTTGAAAGAAATTCAGCTTCCAACGCCGCGCCAGCAAAAACATTGCCAGAATTACTCCCAGCAAACCGCCGTGGAAACTCATGCCGCCGTCCCAAATCTGAAATAACGACATCGGGTCAGACAAAAAACCTTTCAGGTTATAAAACAGCATGTAACCGATGCGACCACCGGCAACCACACCAATCGCCCCCCAGAACATCATGTCATCCACCCGATCCGGGTTCATGACACTGTTTGGTTCTTTGGAACGCATTTTGCCAATAAACAGAAAACCAAGGAAACCAATCACATACATCAACCCGTACCAATGCACTTGCAAAGGGCCAAGTGCTATCGCCACGGGGTCAAATTGAGGGTGTACCAACATGGGTTATCTCTACTTGCTTGCTAGAAAAATAAGTTATGGAGTTCTGTACCGGGGTCATCTGCCCGCATAAAGGCTTCGCCGACCAGAAACGCATTGACACCATGATCGCGCATCAGCTTGACATCAGCAGGCGCGTGAATGCTGCTTTCTGTGACCAGCAACACGTCTTGCGGTACATCGGGTAGCAGCTCAATGGTAGTTTGCAGGGATGTCTCAAAAGTACGCAAATTGCGGTTATTGATGCCGATCAGTGGCGCATTGAGACGCAAGGCACGCCCAAGTTCATCCTTGTCATGCACTTCAATCAGCGCATCCATGCCCAGTTCCATTGCCAGCGCGTACAGATCCGTCATCTGTGCGTCAGCCAATGCTGCCACGATCAGCAAGATGCAATCTGCGCCGATGGCACGCGCTTCGTATACCTGATAACGATCAACGATGAAATCTTTACGAATAACGGGCAGTTGGCACGCCGCACGTGCTGCTTGCAAATAACTTTCGCTGCCTTGAAAGTATTGCGCATCGGTCAACACCGACAAACACGCCGCACCGCCGCGCTCGTAACTCGCCGCAATCGCAGGCGGATCGAAATCCGCACGAATCAGCCCTTTGCTCGGAGATGCCTTTTTAATTTCCGCAATCACCGCCGATTCACCTGCTGCAATCCGGCGACGCATAGCCTGCTCGAAACCCCGCACCGGTGAAGCGTGCACCACATCTGCCTGTAATTGCGCCAGACTACGCACCGCAGAACGTGCCGCGATTTCTTCCTGCTTAGTACGCAGGATTTTTTTCAAAATATCAGGGGTACTCATCAGGCATCAAAACTGTTGGTTAGGTCAATCAATTGCTGCAAACGCACAACGGCTGCACCGGAATCCAGCACTTGCTGGGCTTTAGCAACACCAGCGGCATGGCTATCCGCCAGACCTGCCACATAAATTGCCGCACCCGCATTCAAGCACACAATGTCACGCGCTGTGCCTTGTTCACCAGCGAACACGCGCTGAATCAATCGCAAACTTTCTTGCGCCGTTTCCACCCGCACACTGTCGAGGCTGGACTGCTGCACACCCATATCTTCAGGTTGGATGGTGTATTCGGTGATCACCCCATCCTTCAACTCCGCCACGAAGGTAAGCGCAGCAGTGCTGATTTCATCCAAACCGTCGGCGGCGTGTACTACCATCACATGCTTGCTGCCCAAGTTTTTCAGCACTTCCGCCATTGGGCGCACCCAATGTTGATCGAATACGCCCAACACTTGATTGGGGGCATTCGCTGGATTCGACATCGGCCCCAACAAGTTGAATATAGTGCGAACACCCAACTCGCGACGGGGCGCACTAGCGTGCCCCATCGCACCATGATGTTTTTGTGCAAACAAGAACCCCACGCCCAAGGTGTTAATGCAATGTGCCACCTGTTCAGGCGTAATGTTGAGGTTCACGCCCGCTGCTTCCAGCACATCCGCACTGCCGGATTTGCTGGAAATCGAACGGTTGCCATGCTTAGCGACTCGCGCCCCCGCTGCGGCGGCAACAAACGCACTCGCGGTGGAAATATTAAACGTGCCAGAGGAATCTCCCCCCGTACCACAGGTATCCACCAGATGCTCCGGCGACACCTCAACGCGCGTCGCTAATTCGCGCATCACGCTGGCAGCCGCACTGATTTCGGTAACGGTTTCGCCACGCATCCGTAAACCGATCAGAAACCCGCCGATTTGTGCGGGAGTCGCCTGACCTGTCATGATGGTACGCATCGCATCTGTCATTTCTTCGGTGGAAAATGAACCGTTTTCCGTGATCTTACGTATATATTTTTGCAATTCCATGAAATCTGCTTGATTCTTGCTAAGATAAGGATGGATGAATGCTAACATGAAACAGTCTTTTGTGTTCACTACTGAAAGAGGTGCCTTATGGAAAAGAACGTTGGCAGCATGGATAGAAATATCCGTTTCGGGGCAGGCGCTGTTCTGCTGATTTGGGGTTTAGTGTTCAAGGGTGGTTTCCTACTGATCCTGATTGGGATTGCACTGTTAGCCACTGGCTATCTGAACTTCTGCCCAGCTTATAAATTGATTGGCATGAATACCGATAAGAAATAAGTCGATTTCTACTGCGCTGGCTAGCGTCATTTGCCGCTAGCTGGTCAGTGTGCGATATTCGCTACCATTTTTAGAATGGATAGTTTGCACCATGATCATCAAACCCAGTGAACATCCCGGTTCACACGAGCGTCATTTACTCCGCAAAGCCAGCAATCCGCTGTTCCCCAACGCCCCCACGCTGGACGATGACAACCTCATCGACGCACAACGGCTGGATCACGAAGCCCTACAAACTTTCAACACCGAATTCCGCGCTTTGTTGGAAAAAACCACTTCACTAACGGGTAATGTTGAAAGCGAGGTGATTTTGCAGCTCAAGGATCGGCTGGATCGGGCGTATGAAACCGCCTCTAGCATTGGTGGCAATACCACTGCCATGAAAGGAGCGATTCGCAAATTGCTGGGCTTTATGATGGCGAGCGTGCGCCGTGGTGCAGGCAATGATGCGCACGCACACCTAGAGCTTGATCAGGAAGAAACGGCGCGTGAAGCCCATTTTGCCTTGCTGGATGCGTCATTAGTGGCAGATTTGTTACACCCCGAATCCCCGATTCACCCCGATGAACTCGTGCCTACCTTACTGTCTGCCGACAAGGATGAGCTGCAATTAGCCCTGCAAATGTTCGACGAAGTACAACTGCTGGCGATTTTAAGCCAAGGTGCAGCACTGCTGGAACAATTACAGGGCGAAGGCGTGAATGTCAGTCTTCCGCAGGAAAAACTGGCATTTATACAAGGGTATGCGGAATTTGCGGGCGGATTGTCGCCCTAAGCAACCGCTTCCATCACCATCCGCCCAACCTCACTTTCCACCGCGACGATTTCGCCGCGCAAGGAATTCGGTTGGGCTTCGGTGATGCGCACATCCACAAACCGACCAATCAAGTTCGGCTGCCCATCGAAATTCACCACGCGATTATTCTCAGTACGCCCCGCCATTTGCTCATGCTTGCGGGAAGGCCGCTCCACCAATACCCGTTGCACCGTGCCGACCATTGCCGCGCTGATCGCGTTAGCTTGCGCCAGAATGCGGGTTTGCAAGTGTTGCAAGCGGTCTTTTTTCACCGATTGCGGCACATCATCCGGCAAGCTCGCAGCGGGTGTGCCGGGGCGTTGGCTGTAGATAAAGCTGAAACTCAGGTCGAAGTTCATCTCTGCAATCAGCTTCATAGTATCGGCAAAATCCTGCTCGGTTTCACCTGGGAAGCCGATAATAAAGTCGGATGACAGGCTCAAATCGGGGCGAATCTTGCGTAATTTGCGAATTTTAGCTTTGTATTCAATTGCCATGTGATTGCGCTTCATCGCCATCAAAATCCGGTCAGAACCGCTTTGCACGGGCAAGTGTAAATGGCTGACTAACTCCGGCACATCCGCGTACACCTCAATCAAACTATCGTTGAATTCATTAGGGTGTGAGGTGGTGTAACGGATGCGATCAATTCCATCGACCGCTGCCACGAAAGTAATCAAGGTCGCTAAATCAGCAATTGAGCCGTCGTGCATTTTGCCGCGATACGCATTCACGTTTTGCCCCAACAAATTGACTTCGCGCACCCCTTGCGTCGCGAGTTGCGCCACTTCGGTAATCACATCATCAAAGGGGCGCGAAATTTCTTCACCACGGGTGTAAGGCACCACACAGAAGGTGCAATATTTACTGCAACCCTCCATCACCGACACAAACGCAGTCGGGCCTTCAGCACGCGGTTCTGGCAAGTTGTCGAATTTTTCGATTTCGGGGAAAGAAATATCCACCACCGCATGGTGTTCGGTGCGTACTTGGCGAATCATGTCCGGCAAGCGGTGCAAGGTTTGCGGGCCAAATACCACATCCACCACCGGTGCACGTTGGCGTAAGGCTTCACCCTCTTGACTCGCCACGCAACCGCCGACACCAATCACAATGTGCGGATTTTTATCTTTAAGCTTTTTCCAGCGCCCCAATTGCGAGAACACTTTTTCCTGCGCTTTTTCGCGGATTGAACAGGTATTCATCAGCAGCACATCAGCTTCTGCGGGGTTATCAGTGAGTTCCATGCCCTGCGCATGATGCAACACGTCCAGCATCTTGGCTGAATCGTACTCGTTCATTTGACATCCGTGGGTTTCGATAAAAATTTTGCCTGCCATTGTGTCCGTTCTATCCGTCGTGAAAGCGTGGGGAAACGCGCTATTATCCGCGCTCTGTTGAATGCAAACAACTTTTCGCGAAAACAGACTAAAATTGTGGGTGTAATGCCCGCGAGGGGCACTTTAATGAATAGAAATCGTAGGAATACACCATGAAAACAGCTTCATTCTTTTCAGCATTGGCCTTAGCGCTGGCACTCAGCGTTTCCAGCGTGCAGGCGGCAACGGATGTGCACGTGGTCACCGGCGTGAAAGCAGGCGAATTCTTAAACATGCGGGCTGATGCTGGCACTAATAACAGCGTTATCGGTCGCATCCCACACAATGGTCAAGGCATTGTGACCACGGGTGAAGAGAAAAAAGTCGGTAGCACCGTCTGGGCAAAAATTTACTGGAAAGGCGTCGGTGGCTGGGTCAACAAACGTTATTTATTGCCAGAAGATCAAGCAGCGAGTGCACCACCCGCACCAACGCCAGCGCCCGCTGCACCACCGGCGGTTATTGTACCACCGATCAAAGTTCCGTCTACTGTCACGCCACCGCCCGCTAAAGCTGCCAGCAGTACCTTGATGTGCAGTGGCACCGAACCCTTCTGGAACATCAACGTGACCGATACCCGTTTAAGCGTGAATATGATAGATGGCCCACAGTACAGTGTTCCCGTTACCTTCCGTCAGACGTCTGCGAATAACGCGACAATCGCAGTCATCGCGGGCGTTGCAGGCACGAACAATACCCAAGCCTTTATGCAAAAAGTCAGTAGTTGCAGCGATGGCATGTCGGATACGAATTACCCGTATGCCATCACAGCGGTATTGAATAACCAGCGTGTGGTATCCGGCTGCTGCCGAGTGCAGTGAACACCCATGCCCCTCGCTGAAAAGTGAGGGGCATAATGGAGCGCTTTACGCTTTCAGCAACGACAACGGCAACACCTGCAATAACCCACGCAAATTCCAATAACCCGCCACCCCGACCAGCATACTGCCCAGCAATGTACCCATCAATAATGGCAACAGATTCAAATGCATGTCCAGATCAAACAGGTAATAAGCCAACACATTTCCCGCTGTTAACGCCAATAATCCCGCCAATGCCCCGGCTAATGCCCCCAACAACAGGAACTCACCCCAAATCCGCCGCTGCAATAATGCCTGCCCAGCCCCCAGTGATTTAAGAATAGCCAATTCGCGCCGTCGCTCCGCCTTTTGCGACTGCAACGCCGCAATCAACACCACCACACCCGCAATCAAGGTGAATACAAAAATCCCCTGCACCGCAAGACTGACCTGCTCCACCAAAGAACGTACTTCATTCACAATCGCCCCCACATCAATCGCGGTAACGCTAGGAAATTGGCGAATCAGCGCCGTCACCAGTGGCTTTTTATCACCCAAATGAATGCTGGTAATCAAGGTTTGCGGCATCGTTGTCACACTACCTGGTGCAGCAATCACAAAGAAATTGGGTTGCATACTGTCCCAGCGCACTTCGCGCACACTGGTCACAGTATCGCTCAACCGCTGCCCCGCAATATCAAACGTCAGCTTATCGCCCATGCCAAACTGTAAGGTTTCGCCAATCCCCTGCTCAATCGACAAGCCGCTTTGCTTGCCATCAAACCACTGACCTTCCAGCAACGCATTGCTGGCAGGAAAAGTAGTAAATGACGACAGGTTAAACTCACGTTCTAGTAAACGTTGCGCCCGCTGCTCCTCATAATCTTCCGGCTTCACCGGCTTATCATTGATTGCCACCAAACGCCCGCGAATCATGGGATACAGCGTCGCCTTCACGCCGTGTTCGCTGAAAAAACCTTGTAACGGTGCGGCTTCAGCCGGTTGAATATTAATCAAGAAATGATCGGGCGCATCCGCAGGCAAGGTTTCCTGCCACCGATCCAATAAATCAGTACGCACCGTTGTCAGTAACAATAACGCAAACAAGCCCGTTGCAAACACCACCACCAGCAACACCGCCCGCTGTGACCGCCCCAAGGCAGGCAACCACCCGCCCCCAACACGCTTGCCCAAATGCTGTGCCAGCCGTAACGCTGCCCCTGCCAATACCCAAAACAAACCAATCCCAACGACCAGCCCTACCAATAACAACCCCGCCAGTTTCACATCACGCGCTTGCAGCCACAGCAAACCAAACACCGCCAACACCACACACCCCACCACCAACCACAACGATTGCTGTGGGCGTTGCAATGCCCCCTGCAAAATTTGCATCGGCGACGTATTCACTAAGCGTAATAACGGCGGCAAGGCAAACCCCAGCAATAGCACCACCGCCGTCAACAAGCCATTCAGCGCAGGCATCATGCTTGGCGCAGGCAAATCCTTACCCACAAAACGGCTCAACCATTCCGCCAAACCCAACTGCAACACCAAACCTAACACCAAACCTAACACCACACCGATAGCCGCCGCCAGCAACGCAGTCAACAGCAGCGAAAACGCATGATCCAGCAGCACTTGCCGCCGTGACATCCCCATCGCTTTTAACACCGCCACCGCTGGCAATTCGCGCCGCATCAAACTCGCCGACGTCAGCACCACTGCCGCACCCGCCAATACCACGCTCAATAATGCCGCCAACCCCAGAAAACGCCCCGAACGTTGCAAGGTTTGCTGCACCGATGATAAATCTTCATCCAAGGTACGCACCCGCTCCGTCGACTTTAACTGCGGCTCCAGTTCCTGCTGCAACTGCTTAATCAGTTTGACTTGCCCTGCAAACAACTGGTTGAAACGCGCCCGACTGGCAGGTGACAGCAATTCTGTGGCGGGCAAATCGTCCACATTCATCAACACCACCGGCGCAAGCTGGAATAAATTGCTGCTACGGTCAGGCTCTTGGGTCAATACGCGCGTGAGTTTAAACGTGCTACGCCCCAGCGTCACCCTTGCACCCGCTTGCACCTCCAGTTCGGCGAACAAACGGGCTTCTGCCCAAATTTCCCCACGTGCCGGAATTTGCCCGGTGGATAGCACTTCCACAGCATCCGGCGCAGCGGCTGTTTTTAAATCACCCCGCAACGGGTAAGCGCTGGAAACCGCTTTCAATTGGGTCAGTTGTAACTTGTCACTGATGGAAGCCATGCTAGGGAAACTCACGGTTTCTGCCGTTTCCAACCCTAAGGCTTGTGCCCGTTGCACATAAGCTTTGTCTAAGGGGCGTGCTGACGTTAGCACCAAATCACCGCCCAACAACTGCCGGGCTTGCGCTTGCATGGCATTTTCCACGCGACTGCTGAAAAAACCGACGGAAGTCACCACCGTGACCGACACAATCAATGCCAGCAGCAACAACCGCAATTCCGGCATCCGCCAGCGTTGTTGCCAATGCCTGAACAGCAAACTCATACCAACGCCCCTTCGACCAACCGATAATGCTGTTGGCAACGTGCCGCCAGCGTTTCATCATGTGTCACTAGCACCAAAGTAGTTTGCAACTGTGCTTGCAAGGTAAACAGCAGATCACTGATTTCCTTACCAGTTTCCCGATCCAAATTGCCCGTTGGTTCATCGGCAAACAGCACTTGCGGGCGTGTCACAAACGCCCGCGCCAACGCTACCCGCTGTTGCTCACCACCGGAAAGCTGATTCGGGTAATGGCTCAAACGTTCCGCCAGCCCCACTTGTTGCAAGGCTTCCGTTGCGAGACGAGTACGGTCAGTCCCCGACGCCCCCAACTCCAAAGGCAACATCACATTTTCCAGTGCCGTCAGATTTTCCAGCAAATGGAAGGATTGGAACACAAACCCGACTCGCCCCAAACGCAATGCCGCCCGCTGGTCTTCATCCAAACCCTCAAGGTTTTGCCCAAACAACGTCACCGTACCACTGGTCGGCAAGTCCAAGCCCGCCAATAAACCTAACAAGGTGCTTTTACCCGACCCCGACAACCCAGTAATCGCCACCGACTCCCCAATGTCAATAGCGAGACTCACGCCCCGGAGAATTTGCAATTCACGCCCAGCTTGGGGGATAGTTTTGACCAAATGAGTGGTCTGAATAACTGTTTTGTTCATGTTCTGAAGGAATCCGTTGATGTTGCGCACACTTTACCTGATCTTTTGCCTACTGGGCTTTTTACCAGTCACGACTGTGGTTATGGCGAATGAGACACCTCCCGCTGCTAGGGATTCCCCAACCCTCTTAATTTGGGGTGATAGCTTGAGCGCCGCTTATGGGATTCCGGTCGAAAAAGGCTGGGTAAACCTGTTACAAGAGAAGCTGGAAGATAAATACCGCGTGGTTAACGGCAGCATCAGCGGTGAAACCAGTGCAGGCGGCCTGACCCGCTTGCCCGATGCCATTAAAACACACCAACCCGCTTATCTGTTACTGGAGCTGGGAGCAAATGACGGGTTACGTGGTATTGACTTGCCGACCATGCGCAGCAATCTGGAACAAATGGTGAAACTGGCACAGGAAGCCAAGGCACAAGTAATACTGATCGGCATTAAGCTACCGCCGAATTATGGCACAACTTTCACTGACAAATTTGAAGCCATCTATGCAGAACTAGCCAAACAATACGCGCTGCCAATCGTGCCATTTTTGCTTGAGGGCGTAGCAGAAGATTGGGATTTGATGCAAGCAGATGGTTTGCACCCCACCGCAGAAGCGCAGCCGCAGGTGTTGGAGAATGTTTGGAAGGTACTAAAGGACATAATACTGCTAAACTCTCCGGCTTGATCCAGCAGCCCCAACGAGCCATGAGCAAAGAACCGCAACACACTCCCATGATGCAACAATACTTCCGAATCAAAGCGGAATACCCCGACATCCTCCTGTTTTACCGCATGGGCGATTTCTACGAACTGTTCATGGACGACGCCAAAAAAGCCGCCGCGCTGCTCGACATCACCCTCACCGCTCGCGGCGCAACAGCGGGCGAACCGATTCCAATGGCTGGCGTTCCCTACCACGCGGTTGAACAATACCTCGCAAAACTCCTCAAAGTCGGCGAATCCGTCGCCATTTGCGAACAAATCGGCGACCCCGCCAAATCCAAAGGCCCGGTCGAGCGCAAAATCACCCGCCTGCTGACCCCGGGCACTGTCACCGACGACTACCTCCTCGACGACCGCCGCGACAACCTGCTAGTAGCGATTCATAGACTCCCTGCCCCCCTTGCGGGGGAAGGGTCAGGGAAGGGGGGTTCTTCTTACGGCATCGCCGCCATCGACCTCAGCACCGGACGCTTCACCGTCCAGGAAGCCGATTCCGACACCACCCTGCACAACGAAATCGAACGCCTGCAACCCGCTGAAATCCTCCACGACGAAGACTGGAAACCCGCCTTCGCCCGCAACCGCATTTCTACCCCGCGTCCGCAATGGCACTTCGACCTCGACACCGCCAAACGCCTGCTCCTACGCCAATTTGGGGTACACGATCTCAACGGTTTCGGCTGCAATCACCTGCCACTCGCGATTGCCGCTGCGGGCGCATTACTCAATTACGTGCAAGAAACCCAGCGTACTGCCCTGCCCCACATCAACAGCCTCACTGTGGAACTCAGCGACGAAGGCATCATTCTCGACGCTGCCAGCCGCCGCAATCTGGAACTCGAATACAGCATCAGCGGTGAACACAAAAACACCCTGATTTCAGTGATCGACAAAACCGCCACCAGCATGGGCAGCCGCCTGCTACGCCGCTGGCTCAACAAACCGCTGCGTGACCGTTTCACCCTGCGCAATCGCCAGCAAGCCGTCGGCGCATTGCTCGACCAATACCGCTACGAAACCCTGCTGGAAACCTTACGCGGCATCGGCGACATCGAACGCATCGCCAGCCGCATCGCACTGGGTTCTGCTCGCCCCCGTGACCTTTCCACCTTGCGCGGTTCCTTGCATGTATTGCCACGCATTCACGGCCTGATTAGCACGATCGACAACCCGCACATCCAGCAATTACAAACCAACATCGACTTACACGAGGAACTGCGCTACCTGCTCGACAGTGCCATCATCGACAACCCGCCCGTGGTGATCCGCGACGGCGGCGTAATCGCCCCAGGTTTCGATGCCGAACTTGATGAATTGCGCAACTTAAGTGAAAACGCCGACCAATACCTGCTGGATCTCGAAGCCCGCGAAAAAGTCCGCACCGGCATCAACAACCTCAAAGTTGCCTACAACCGCGTCCACGGCTATTACGTCGAAATTCCGCAAAGCCAATTGAGCCGCATCCCTGCCGACTATATTCGCCGCCAAACCCTTAAGGGAGTGGAACGCTTCATTCTGCCCGAACTGAAAAAGTTTGAAGACAAGGTGCTCTCCGCCCGCGAACGTGCGCTTGCCCGCGAAAAAGCGATTTATGACAACCTGTTAGGCGACTTATTGGAGCACTTAAATCCCATCCGCAACAGTGCACAAGCCATCGCCGAACTGGATGTATTAAGCAATTTTGCTGAACGCGCCAACACCTTAAATTACAACTGCCCCGCCCTGGTGGATGGTGCAGGCATCCAAATCGAAGCTGGACGGCATCCAGTCGTGGAACGCACCCTCGACAACCCCTTCGTGCCGAATGATTTGTACATGGATTCGCGCCGCCGTATGTTAATGATCACCGGCCCCAATATGGGCGGAAAATCCACCTACATGCGCCAAATCGCCCTCATTGTCTTGCTGGCACACATCGGCAGCTACGTCCCCGCGCAAACCGCCCGTCTTGGCAATATCGACCGTATTTTCACCCGCATCGGCGCACACGACGACTTAAGCACCGGGCGTTCCACCTTCATGGTAGAAATGACCGAAGCCGCCAATATCCTCAACAACGCCACCGCCCACAGTCTAGTACTAATGGACGAAATCGGACGCGGAACCAGCACATTCGATGGCCTGTCACTGGCTTGGGCGTTTGCGGAATACCTCGCGCGGGATCGCAAGGCTTTCACCCTGTTCGCTACCCACTACTTCGAGCTGACGGTATTGCCCGAACAAATCAGCACCATCGTCAACGTCCACATTGATGCGATAGAACATGGCGACAAGATCGTATTTTTACACGCGGTGAAAGATGGCCCAGCCAACCAAAGCTACGGCTTACAAGTGGCGCAATTGGCCGGTGTCCCCAAAAGCATTATCGCCCAAGCCAAAAAGAAACTGGTGTCGTTAGAAAAACACAGTCAGCAAGCCCCACAACCCGGACAAACCTTGCCGCTGATGTTTGGCACACCCACCGAACCGAAAGATGAAATTGCCGAAAAAGTGAAAGCGGCTTTAGCCGCCGTAGACCCGGATGAACTCACCCCGCGCCAAGCGTTAGACGAGTTATATCGGTTGAGGAAGTTGTTGTCGTAAAAATGAAGAGGGCGTATGCAATACGCCCCTACAGGGAATTTGGGTAGGGGCGTATTGCATACGCCCTATACGCATCAACTTTAAGCCCTCCATTCCCTAACTTGCTGTAATCTCATCCAATTATTAGGTTTTTTCCTCCGTTTGTTTTGTCGGCAAGCGGTTGAAGAAGCGAAGAGTTTTGCCAGTTGCTTGAGGCATTTTATCAAGCTGCGTCGCTCAGCGATGCAGGCGGCAAGATGGGAAGCCTGTTCCTGAATGGCTTGAACACCTTTGGTGAGGCTGCGCTGGGGTATTTCCCACAATCCGGTGAGCATGATCCAGTGTTGGATGAGGATAATCAGTAATTTGACGTAGATTTCACACAAAATTCGCCATACGTTGGCACTTCTGGAAA
>NZ_FNQP01000030.1 GCF_900107695.1 Thiothrix caldifontis
GGAGACCGCTTTCGCGGGTTAAAGTTGATGCGTATAGGGAATTGATCCTTGCCTCCATCCTTGCGTTCGTGCTGATCAAAGTCACGGGTGTTGACCGCGAAGTAATTGAAAAATGGTTGTATGTGATCATTGCGATGGCGTTGATTACCGGCATTATCGGTACAGGGCATCACTTTTACTGGATTGGTGCGCCGGGATACTGGCAATGGTGGGGGTCGATTTTCTCAGCACTGGAACCGATTCCGTTTTTCATCATGACCCTGTTTGCCTTTAATGTGATCAATAAGCGCAAGCGCGAACACCCCAACAAAGCAGCAGTGTTGTGGGCAATGGGGACGGCGGTATTGGCATTCCTAGGTGCAGGCGTTTGGGGTTTCATGCACACACTTGCACCCGTCAACTATTACACCCACGGCTCGCAAATCACCGCCGCACATGGGCATCTGGCATTCTTCGGCGCGTATGTGTTGGTGGTACTGACGATTATTTCGTTCGCATGGCCGCTCATGCACGGGCAGCAAGCCAAAAGCAATGGTAAGCAGGTGTTGGAAATGTGGTCGTTCTGGCTGATGTCGGTGTCAATGGTGTTCATCACCTTGTTCCTGACCGGCGCAGGCATTCTGCAAGTTTACCTACAACGTTACACCGATGCGCCGCAAGCGTTTATGGTGGTGCAAGAGAAAGTTAGCCTGTTCTACTGGATGCGCGAAGTGTCTGGCTTGGTGTTCTTTATCGGGGTGATTTTGTTTATCCTGAGTTTCCTGCCGGATCGTAAGGCGAAAGCAGCGTAACAAACCCTTTCTGTAGTATCGAGCCGTCAACTCCTTTGGTGGTAAATGTGTACTAAAGACGGCATTCACTCCGGCTGAAGACTCCTCTCCAGCCGGTTTTTTTATGTGTAACAAGGAGTAGTGTGATGCCGCACAAAACCGTAGTCGCCATCCGTCATGTGGCGTTTGAAGATTTGGGAACCTTGCAACCTGTACTGGAACAGCGTGGTTATACCCTGCGTTATTGTGATATTGGAGTCGATTCACTGACCGCCCTGCACAATGCCCAGATTGGTTTGCTGGTGGTCTTGGGCGCACCGATTGGAGCCTATGACAATGCTTTGTACCCTTTTCTCACCCCTGAAATGGCGTTAATCACCGAACGTTTACAGCAAGGTCTGCCCACACTCGGTATCTGTCTGGGGGCGCAATTGATGGCGCGAGCCTTGGGTGCGCAGGTTGCACCGATGCCTGCCAAGGAAATTGGCTTTGCACCGTTGACCTTGACGGCGGCGGGTAGTCAATCAGTATTACAATATTTATCTGCGGGCTTACCGGTCTTGCATTGGCACGGCGACCAGTTTGAGATTCCGGCGGGATTGGAATCGTTAGCACAAACACCGCTGTGTCCGCATCAGGCATTCGCGGTGGGCAATCATGCGCTGGCGTTGCAATTTCATCTGGAAGCGGATACCAGCCGTATTGAACAATGGTTGATTGGGCATTGCACCGAATTATTAAGTGCCGGAATTGATTTGTCGTCATTGCGTCAGCAAGCCACAGACTACGGCACAGCGTTGCGTCAAGCCAGTGAAGCGGTAATTGGTGCATGGCTGGATGAGTTTGAATCGGGGCAATGTGCCAGTTAGGTGTGAATATGCAACGCTACCGTTTGTTAGCCCGCGTGGCTTTTTTTGCGTTATTTGTACTTGCCCCGCCGCTGGATTTGTTCCGGTTTGATTTGACTGTCAATCACCTGTTTTTTCTGGGTGAACCTTGGCGGCTGGGCTTTACTGTGCAAAGTGACGGCATCGACATGGTGGGCAGTATTTTCTTGCGTATATTCCTGCCAATTTTTCTGGTCGTAGGCGTGGGCGGCTGGATTTCATTGTTGCCCAAAGTTTTATCTGGATGGCAAACCGCAAAGCCTTGGTGGTCGGTTTCGATAGCCCCCGTGCCAAGCTGTGCAGCGATTGCGATGCGTCTTGTGAACATGCCTGCCCCATGCGCCTGAAACCACGCACCATCAAACGCAATATGTTCACTTGCACCCAATGAGCTGTATTGATGCCTGCGACAAGGTGCAGGAACACGCCAGTGGTGTTCCATTATTGCAATGGGTGGATGGCGAACGTGCCAAAGTGGTGGCGAAAGGTGCAAGTATTGTGGAAAAACGCACTTGACCGAGGTCAAGGTATAACCCTACTAGCGGTAGCAGTATAGCGTTAGGTAACGATTACTTAACGCGAGAAACGGGAGGCGTTTCCATGAAACCATTGTCACTGAGTCTGCTGGTTGCGGCGATTTTGTCAGCATCCACGCTTATCCACGCCGAAACTGCGGCAGTCACCGATCCTAAAGACCCCGCAGCGATTCACAAGGCCGAAGCCAAAACAAGCAATGCCAAAGATCACGTTGAGGCTGCCCAAGGTAGCTATCAAGGTGCACCTTCGGCGGTTGACCCCAAAGCCGCCAAAAACATGATTACTTCCGAAGGCCCACCCATGACGGTTGCGGAATTCGATCAAGCCAAGCAAATCTTCTTCGAGCGTTGTGCCGGTTGTCACGGTGTATTACGCAAAGGTGCGACAGGCAAGCCGCTAACCCCCGATATTACACGTGCTAAAGGCACGGAATACCTTAAAACCTTCATCAACTACGGTTCACCAGCGGGGATGCCGAACTGGGGAACATCCGGTGATTTAACCCCCGAACAGGTGGATATGATGGCGCGTTATGTGCAGCATGAGCCGCCCCAACCGCCCGAATGGGGCATGAAGGAGATGAAAGAAAGCTGGAAAATGGTGGTTAAACCAGAAGACCGCCCCACCAAGCAAATGAATGCCTACAACCTTGAAAACGTCTTCTCAGTGACCTTGCGCGATGCGGGGGAAATCGCCTTGATTGACGGCGACACCAAAGAAATCATCAATATTATCAAGACCGGCTATGCGGTACATATTTCGCGCTTGTCTGCCTCCGGGCGATACCTGTTCGTGATTGGGCGCGATGCCAGAATCAACCTGATTGACTTGTGGATGGAAAAGCCTGATACCGTGGCGGAAATCAAAGTGGGGATGGAAGCCCGCTCGGTGGATACATCCAAATACAAAGGCTTTGAAGACAAATTCGCCATTGCCGGTTCGTATTGGCCACCGCAGTACGTGATTATGGAAGGCGATACCCTCGAACCCAAGCAAATCGTTTCCACCCGTGGCATGGTCGTCGGCACACAGGAATACCACCCTGAACCGCGTGTGGCGGCAATTGTTGCCTCGCACGAACACCCTGAATTCATTGTCAACGTCAAGGAAACTGGCAAAGTCTTGCTGGTCAATTACGAAGACATTGATAACCTGAGTGTCACGACAATTCCTGCCGCGCCCTTCTTGCATGATGGCGGTTGGGATGCGACCCACCGTTATTTCCTGACAGCGGCGAATCAGTCCGACAAGGTAGCCGTTATCGACTCGAAAGAGCGCAAACTCTCGGCACTGATTGACGTGGATAAAATTCCACATCCGGGACGTGGCGCAAATTTCGTTCACCCCAAATACGGCCCTGTCTGGGCAACCAGTGCGTTGGGCAATGAAAAAATCACCTTGATCGGCACTGATCCCGAAGGCCATAAAGACAATGCGTGGAAAGTTGTCGAAACCCTTAAAGGTCAAGGTGGCGGTTCACTCTTCATCAAAACGCACCCCAAATCGACCAATTTGTGGGTAGACACCGGCTTGAATCCCGATGAAAAACTCAGCCAGTCATTGGCGGTGTTTGACATCAACGGGCTGGATAAAGGCTTTGAAGCCCTGCCGATTGCCGAATGGGCAGAATTGGGCGAGGGGCCGAAACGGGTGGTGCAACCTGAGTACAACAAGGCAGGCGATGAAGTCTGGGTATCGGTGTGGAACGGGAAAAACCAAAAGTCAGCAGTTGTTGTTATCGATGACAAGACCCGCAAACTCAAAAAAGTCATCAAGGATGACCGTTTGATTACCCCGACGGGTAAATTCAACGTGTACAACACGGTGAACGACGTTTACTAATAATAGGCGATGCTAGTGAGGCAAGGGGGCGGATAATTTATCCGCCTTTTTTATTTAGAAACTTCCTTTGAGTTCCAGCCGCACCGTCCGTGGGTATTCTTCATGGCGGAAGGCGGTGGATTTTTCTTCCAACCGGACATCCGTCAGATTTTCGATACCGACACCAAGCTCCAGATGCTTGCTGACAGCTTTGCGCACACCCGCATTCCACAAGGTGTAATCCGGCACGTCCGCCTGAATGCCTGTCGTGGGTGAAGCAATGGTTTGATCGGCAAGGTGTTCGGCTTGCAGGTTAGTTTTCCAACCGTTTTTCTCCCATGCAACGCCTGCGGATAGGGTATGGCGTGGGCGACGTTCCAGCCGTTGCTCATTGCCGTCTTTGGCATCGAGGTATTGGTAACTGGTGTTGAGCTTTAGCCCCTCATGTATTGGCAAGTCGGCGGAAATTTCTGCGCCACGCAAGCGGGCTTCGTCGGTATTGGCATAAAGCCACTCCTGCACGCCACCGGCAAGCGTTCTGTTCAGGCGGGTGTCGATCAGGTTTTTCACCTTGTTATCAAAAACAGCAGCATTGAGGTTGAGTTTGCCGTTGCTATAGCTTGCGCCCAGTTCCAGCGCGTCATTGGTTTCCGGTTGCAGGTCGGGGTTGCTTTTGATGAGGATTTTGCCGGTCTGGAAACTGTAACCGGGGGATACCTGTTTGATGGTCGGGGCGCGGAAACCGTGTCCATAGCTGGCTTTGAGGGTCAGTTTGTCGTTGACATCGCGAACGATTGAAACACGCGGGCTGGTTTCGCCACCGAAGGTATCGTGTTCGTCTTGGCGCACCCCGACGGTAAGGTGAGTACGCTCGGAGACGGCGATTTCGTCTTGGGCGTAGGCGGATTTGAGGGTGATTTCGGCGTTGCCGCCGGAAAGTTTGGGGTTTTCCAGCCGTTCGGTGCGGTGTTCTACGCCGGTGGTGATGAAATGGTTGTCGCCGAGGGTGAAGCGGGTATTGCCTTCCACCACGGTGTCTTGCAAGGTTTGCGGGTCAGTGGCAGTGCCGGGCGCAGTGGCGTGGTTGGTGATGTCAACGCTGCTTTGGTAGGCACGCACTGACGATACGGTGTTGCCTAGCGAGCCTTTCCAGCTCAGTGAGGTTTGTTGGCGGTCAAGATTGTAACGGCTTTGGTAAGGTGTGTTGGTACGGGTCACGGTGTCATACCAGCGTTCTTCCTGCCCTGCACTGTGTTCCAGCTTGACGTTGTGACCGGCTGCGGGTTGCCAGTCGGCACTGAGGGCGACTTGCTGTTTGTCACGACCTTCGATGGCAGATTGACGTGGGTCGAGCTGGCTGGCGACTGCGGCACGGCGCGATTGTTGCCCACCGATGCTGAGTTGCAGGTTGTCACGTACCCCGCCGCTGAGGTTGAATTCCACGTCATAACCATCACCACCAGCGTCACCGGAGGCAGTGCGGCTGGCAAGTTTGGCATCACCCGTTGGGGTTTGGCTGGGTTTGCGGGTAATGATGTTGACGACACCGCCGAGTGCGTCCGAGCCGTACAGCACGGATAGTGGGCCGCGCACGACTTCGATGCGTTCGATTTGTTCGACCGGAATCCAGTCGTATTGGTAGTCGGTGTTGGGGCCGATGACATCGTTGCTGGCAGGCAGGCGTTTGCCATCAACCAGCAGCAGGGTGTGTTTGCTTTCTAGCCCGCGCAAGCTGATGGTTTTGCGTCCGCCTGAGCCAACGCCTTGCAGGTTGATACCGGGTGTGCCGCGCAGGGCTTCCAGCACGTTTTCACCGCCTTTTTGGGCAATATC
The DNA here is from genome assembly GCF_900107695.1 of Thiothrix caldifontis. GTDB lineage: Bacteria > Pseudomonadota > Gammaproteobacteria > Thiotrichales > Thiotrichaceae > Thiothrix > Thiothrix caldifontis. The sequence goes on from NZ_FNQP01000030.1 coordinate 5,849, forward strand.
CTTGCGGGTCATCACGGTGACACTGCTGGGAGCTTGTTTGACTTTGCTCTCGGTGCGGGTGGCGGTCACGGTAATGTCATCGAGGGTGTCAGGGGTATCAGCAACGGCATTCAGGCTGGTAGCGGCGATGAGGATCGCGAGTAATTTTTTCGGCATGACACGGACTCCTTGGAGGTTGAGGAATGCCACCAGTAAAGCAACAGTGAGTAAGCCGTGCCTTGACTTGGGTTAAGTGAGGGGTGTTGATCTTGACTTGGGTCAATGTTGGTGGTGTTTGGCTGACCTAAGCTGCGTGGCATGAGTTTACTAAATACACCATCGGTTTCCTCCTCCCCACCTCGCCCTGTTCCCCTGCCGGGGGACTTGGCGATGTGGTTTTTTATCCTCGCCGAATTGCTGGTGTTCGCGGTGTTTTTCGCCTCTTACGCCTTTGCCCGCAGCGGCAATGTGGAGCTGTTCAATCACTACCAGCAAACCTTGAACCGTGACATTGGTGCGGCGAATACGGTGATTTTGCTGACAGGTAGTTTGTTTGTGGTGTTGGCGGTGCAGGCGATCAAAGCAGGCAGGGCAGTGCTGTGCCGTAACTGGCTGTTGGCTGGTGCGGGAATGGGGTTGTTATTCCTTATCCTCAAAGGCATTGAGTTTGCCGACAAGTTTGCGCATGGCATCAGCCTTAGCACCAATACGTTCTACATGTTTTACTTGTCGTTGACGTTTTTCCATTTCATGCACGTCATTATGGGGATGATTATCCTTGGTACAGTCGCGTGGAAAGCGCATACGGGCGACTACTCCGCCACGCAACACACGGGCGTGGAAACGGGTGCGTCGTATTGGCACATGGTTGATCTGGTGTGGATTGTGCTGTTTCCGCTGGTTTACGTGATGAGGTGATGGCATGAAAGTTTGGCTGGTGTGGTTGTTATTGGTGGTGTTGACCTTGCTGACTTGGTGGGCGGGGCAAGCGGGTTATCACGGGCAATGGCTGGTGTTGGCGTTGTTGGCTTCGGTATTTATCAAAGGGCATTTCGTGATTGCCGATTTTATGGGCTTGCGCGGCGTGGCAGTGCGTTGGCGAATGCTGGTGCATGGCTGGTTGGTGCTGGTGTTGGGGTTGATTTTGCTGGCGTATGGGTTGGGGATGTAACCTAATCACCGCAACAGCCCTTGACCTGAATCAATGCCCCCCACACCGCCATGCCCTACCCTTGCGCGATGCTTGACTTCAAAGGGTATGACAATGGCTTACACTGAACCTTACGCTGCGGATTGGGATGCGTTGCCGAATGTGGCAATGCCGTTTATGAACACGGTACATGGCGATGAATTGGCGCTGGTGTCTCGCTTGCTGGCAGACCTCGAAAACGCTGCCGAGCCTGCCGCCATCGACGCGCAAATTGCCGCCTGGGTCGAACACACCAGGGCACATTTTGCCCGCGAAGAACGCTTGATGCACGAATACGATTTCTTTGCCACGCCCTGCCATCAGGGTGAACATGAGACGGCGTTACTGCAATTGCTGGGTGTGCAACAGCAATGGTTACACGAACGTGATACCGCTATGTTGCAGGATTACATACAACACTGGCGCGAATGGCTGCAACAACACATCAGCACGATGGATTTTGTTACCGCGCAATTCCTCAGCCAATTGAATGTGCAGGTGGAATTGTAATGACAGTCGCCATCCCGCATTACCAAGCCCAAGCGCAGGAAGTGACGCTATTTGAACACGCTTTCCGCCGCCAATTGCCGGTCTTGCTCAAAGGCCCCACGGGTTGCGGCAAAACCCGCTTCGTCGAACACATGGCAGCCAAGCTGGGCAGACCGCTGTACACGGTTGCCTGTCACGACGATTTAAGCGCGGCGGATTTGGTCGGGCGGCATCTCATCGGCGATGGCGAAACCTACTGGAACGATGGCCCCTTAACCCGTGCCGTGCGCGAAGGCGCAATCTGCTATCTGGACGAAGTGGTGGAAGCCCGTAAAGATACCACCGTGATCTTGCACCCACTTTCCGACAACCGCCGCATCCTGCCCATCGAACGTACTGGCGAAATCTTGCACGCCCCGCCCGAATTCATGCTGGTGGTGTCCTACAACCCCGGCTACCAGAATTTGCTCAAGGGCATGAAACCCTCTACCCGCCAGCGTTTCGTGGCACTGCGTTTCGACTATCCCAAACCAGAGATCGAAACCCGCATTGTGGCGCAAGAAACCGGGGTGGATGACAAACTTGCCGCGCAATTGGTCAAGCTGGCAAACGCCTTGCGGGTGCTAAAAGAACACGATCTGGAAGAATCCGCCTCCACCCGTTTACTGGTCTATACCGCTACGCTGATGCAGGACGGGTTCGAGCCACTCGCAGCTTGCCGTGCCGCGCTGGTTGAGCCGCTGACCGATGACCCCGAAACGGTGGAAGCCTTGATGGAAGTGGTTAACACATTTTTCGCTTAAAGCTCGATGCGCACCAACGCCTCCAACGCCGCCACATCCAGCAAGGTAATGTGCTGGTCATTCACCGCAATCAGTTCTTGGCTGGTGAGGCGCTTGAGGATGCGCGAAAAGGTTTCCGGCTTGATCGACAGGCGCGAAGCTACTACATGCTTCGGCACATCCAGCACAATGCGGTCACAAGCAGCATCACTGCACCGCATTTCCAGCAACCAAATCACGAGGCGAAAAGTAGCATTATGCAGCGTCAAACGGTCCACTTCGTTCAGCAACCAGTGCATCCTGCGGCTCATCAGCCCCATCATGCCGAAGCACAGGTCGATGGAAGATCGCAGCATTTGTTCGTATTGCGCTGCATTGATGCCGACAACGATGGCGGGTTTGAGCGCCACCGCGTGTACCGGATATTGCTGCCCGCCCATGAACAACACCGCTTCGGCGAAACTGCTACCGGGGGCAATAATGTCCACCACTTTCTCATCACCATTCGGAGTCAGGCGGAACAGTTTCATAAAGCCCTTGCTGCACACGAAAACTTCGTTCAGCGGGTCGCCTTGTCGAAACAGGAATTCGCCTTCGTTCAAGGTGTACAAATGCGCCGTATCCACCAAGGCATTGAACTGATCCGGCTCAAGAGCGCGAAACAGCGGCGAGCGGTGCAAGACAGTCAGGGTGTAATTATCTAATTTCATGCAATAAAGGCTAACAATGGAAGAATGGGTAGGTAAAGTTTGGCACAAATTGGTTACGCAAAGTGTAAACCATGAATACCCCCAAGCGCGGGTCAATTTGGACGAAATGCGCAAAACCCTTGGCATTGTATTACGCGCCTTGAGCGGCGACGCGGGTTTACAAATCCGCCAAAGCACCGACGTTGCCAGCAATGCCCCGCGCAATCTCATGCAACGCATTGCCGGAACAGGGCTAAAAACGCAAGCAGCATGGCGTGATGCGGAAAGCCTGAATTTGCCCGACAGCATCGCCCTATTCCCACAACGTGAATTGAATCGCGAAATGTATTTGTGGCTAACCACCACCGCCAGTAGGTCGGACTTCAGTCCGACAACCCGCCACCAACGCCTCCTCACCGCATGGCAAACCATCCACCCCGAAGCCACCGAACTCCCCCTAACCCTCATTCCGCCACCCAACACCCCACAACCCACCACGCCGGTTTCCTTAGCAGCACCCGCGCCTCCCGAATCCAACTCCAACAGCCAAGCCCCCGCCGCCAGCAGCAAACGCCAACGCGCCGAACGCACCGACATGCCCGACGGCAACAGCGGCTTATTACTATTCCGCCTTGAAAGCCTGTTTTCGTGGACAGAATACACCCCCGTTAACCGCACCACCGACGAAGACCCCAACGACGATGCCGCCCGCGCTGCTGAAGACATGGACGTGATCACCGTAGCGCGTGACCGTAAAGCCAGTTCCCAGAAAATCAAACTCGATCTGGATTTACCCAACGCCGAGTACGACGACATTCCGCAAGGGGAAGGCATCCCACTCCCCGAATGGGATTACCGTAAGCAACGCCTGTTGCCCGACCATTGCCGCCTGCAAGTCATGCTGCCGCGTGGAGCGCAAGAACTCGCCTTACCCGCCCGTTTGCAAGCCCCCGCCCGCCAACTACACCGCCGCTTTGAAGCCCTGCAACCGCGCCGCGAATGGCGCAATCACCAGCAAGACGGCGCAGAACTCGACACCGACAGCTACATCCTGCACCTCACCGAACGCCAGCGCGGGCAAGTCGATATGCCGATGGTCTACCGCGATTGCCGCGAACAAGGACGTGATTTGTCGTGTCTGTTGCTGGCGGATTTTTCGATGTCCACCGACAGTTGGGTCAGCAATACCTCGCGGGTGGTGGACGTGGTACGTGACGCACTCATCCTGTTTGCCGAAAGCCTGAGCGCCACCCGCGACCGTTTCGCCCTGTACGGCTTTAACTCGCTCAATCGCCAGAACGTGCGCTTTTACCACCTGAAAAAGTTTACCGAACGCTACGACGGGCAAGTACGCGGACGCATTATGGCTACCCAACCCGGCTATTACACCCGCATGGGTGCTGCGATCCGCCACGCCACGCAATTGCTGGAAGCCGAGCCTTCGCAGCAAAAACTGCTATTGCTGCTGACCGATGGCAAACCCAACGACCTCGACATTTACGAAGGGCGTTACGGGCTGGAAGACACGCGCATGGCGTTACAGGAAGCGCGGCGCAAAGGCTTGAAACCGTTTTGCGTCACCATCGACGATAAGGCGGAAGATTATTTGCCGCGTCTGTTTGGGCAAAACGGCTGGGTGCTGGTGAAAAAGGCGGAAGAGTTGCCACAGAAATTGCCGCAGTTGTATGCCTTGCTGACCGGGCGATAAACACAGGGATTGCATTTCGCACGTGTCCGCCGTACTATGTTAGTAAGTACTCGCTAACATAAACACTGGAATACCTGCCATGAATGCTGCCACTGTTTCCCTACGCCAACCGGCACAAGCCCGTCAAGCCGAAATGGTGCAGGCAGTGCTAAATCTAGCGGCACAGCAAGAACCCGCCAGCATTACCACCACCGACATTGCCAAAGCAGTCGGCTTGAGCCAAGGCGCGGTCTTCCGCCACTTTCCCAATAAACAGGCGATCTGGTTGAACGTGGCGCAATGGCTGGAAGCTACCTTGATGCCCTTGGTGCAAACGGCGGCGCAGTCATCCCCCGACCCGCTGACCAGCCTCGGTAACATTTTTCGCGCCCACCTGCAATTTGTGCAGGAAAACCCCGGTGTGCCGCGCTTCATTTTCCACGAATTGCAGCAACCCGCCGCTTCCCCCGTCAAGCAGCAAGTCGCGGCGATGTTGCAAACCTACAGCGGCATTCTGATCCGCGTACTCCAGCAAGCCAAAACCGCTGGGCAAGTCTCGCCAAGTCTGGATGAACGCAGTGCTGCCACCTTATTCATCGGCTCGATTCAGGGCTTGGTGATGCAAGCCATGTTGCTGGGTTCAAGCACCAGCATTCAGCCCATGATGGCAGGCGTGTGGGCATTGTATTTAAGTGCTATCCGTCAGGAGGTTGCGCCATGACATCGCCGTTATTGAAAAAAATCCTGTTACCGCTGATTGTCGTGGTGGTGCTGGGCGGTTTTGGCTGGGTCGTGACCCAACAAGGGCCAATGGCAGCCACCCGCATCACGGTAGCGACGGTGACAAACCAAGCCATCAGTGCCAGCGTGTTTGGCATTGGCACGGTGGAAGCGCGTTACAACTACCGCATCGGCCCCACGGCTGCGGGGCGCGTCCAGCAAGTGTTGGTCGATGTCGGTGACAGCGTGCAAGCGGGGCAAACCTTAGCAATCATGGATGCGGTTGACCTCGATTCCCGCATTCAAGCCGCTGGTTTAGCCGCCGAACGTGCCACTGCCAGCATCGCCAGTGCCAACGCGCAAACCAAGGAAGCGAACGCCCGTTTCACCCTTGCCCAGCACGAAGCCCAGCGCCAGCAAAGCCTTGCCGCCAAAGCCCTCGTCAGCCAAAGCAGCAGCGATGCCCGCCAGCAAGATTTAGCTGTTACCCAAGCCGCAGTGGAAGCCAGCCATGCCGCCGCCGCTGTCGCCAAAAAGGAACAGCAACGCCTGCAAGCCGAACAACAAGCCTTGCGCCAGCAACAAGCCAACCTCACCCTGACCGCGCCCGTTGCAGGCATGATCACCAGCCGCGATGCCGAACCGGGCACAACGCTGGTTGCAGGTCAGGCGGTTCTCACCCTTGCTGACCCGCAAAGCTACTGGGTCAAAGCCCGCATCGACCAACGCCTTGCCTTGGGTTTACAAGCGGGGCAAACGGCAAGCATCACCCTGCGTTCTGCCCCGCAACAAGCCTTACCCGGCAAGCTGGTACGCATCGAACCGTTAAGCGATAGCGTCACCGAAGAACGCCTTGTCGGCATCGCGTTCACCCCTGTTCCCGCTGCGTTATCCTCTGGCGAACTGGCGGAAGTCACCCTGCAAACCGGACAAAAAGATTCCGCGCTGGTGATTCCCAACGCCGCCATTCAGCAACAAACGGGGCAATCCGGCGTATGGAAACTCAACCCTGACAACAGCCTGCAATTCACCCCCGTACAAACCGGCATCCATTCGCTCGACGGTCAGGTAGAAATCCTCAGCGGCTTGCAGGCGGATGACACCATCGTGGTCTACACCAGCAAAGCCCTCAGTGCCGACAGCAAAATCAAAGTGGTAACGGCATTATGATCAGCCTTGCCGCCCGTGACATTGCGCATTCGTGGTCAAAATACGTCCTCACCGGCATTGGCTTGGGTTTGCTGATTGGGGTCACGTTGTCGATGGCGGGGATTTTTCGCGGCATGGTGGACGACGCGCAGGTGCTATTGCGCAACAGTCAGGCGGATGTGTGGGTGGTGCAAAAAGATACCCAAGGGCCTTACGCTGAATCGTCCAGCCTGCCCGACGATGTGTACCGCTGCATTTTGGGAATGCCGGGGGTGCAACAAGCCGCCAATGTCACCTATTTCACCATGCAGGTGCAGCATCAGGGCAAGGATACCCGCGTCATGGTCGTCGGTTTCGGGTCGGGGCAACCGGGTGCGCCGCCGTCACTGATTGCCGGACGGCACGTGACCCGTTCGCATTACGAAGCCGTGGCGGACGTGAAAGCCGGTTTCAAGCTGGGCGAAAAAATCCGTATCCGCCGCAATGAATACACCATTGTCGGCTTGAGCCAACGCACGGTATCGTCCGGCGGCGACCCGATGGTGTTTATCCCGCTGGCGGATGCACAAGCGGCACAATTCCAAAAAGACAACGACGCGATTGTGAGCGGGCGTGAACGTACCGCCGCCAACCCCGCTTTCAACCGCCCCAACGTGCCGGGTTTGCTGGAAGCGGTGCAGATGAGCCAAACCACCAGCCACAACGTCAATGCCGTGCTGGTGCAAGTGCGGGCGGGCTGGGATGCGACGCAACTGGCGGCAGACATCCAACGCTGGAAACACTTGCAAGCCTACACCTACGCCGACATGGAAGAGATTTCGGTGAAAAAACTGATTGCCACGTCCGCCAAGCAAATCGGCTTGTTTCTCGTCATCCTCACCATTGTCAGCACCGCGATTGTATCGTTCATCATCTACACCATGACGCTGGGCAAAATCCGCGAAATTGCGGTGTTGAAGCTGATCGGCACGCGCAACAGCACGATTTCGTGGATGATTTTGCAGGAATCGCTCGGCTTGGGGCTGGTGGGTTTCATTATCGGCAAAACGGTGGCGACCTTGTGGGCACCCGTTTTCCCCAAATACGTCTTGCTGTTACCGCTGGATGCTGTGCTAGGGCTGCTGGTGATCGTGGTGGTGTGTACGCTGGCGAGCGTCATGGCGATTCGCGCCGCGTTAAAAGTTGATCCCGCTGAAGCCATAGGAGGCTGAACATGGCAGATAACACCACTCCGGCGATTGAATTACGCGGCTTATGCAAACGTTACGGCAGCGGCGACACGGCGGTGGATGCGCTCAAAGGCGTGGATATGCGCATTGCCCCCGGCGAAGTCGTTGGGCTGGTCGGCCCCAGCGGTTCGGGCAAAAGTACCTTGCTGAAATGTCTGGGCGCAGTGATTGACCCGACCGCAGGGCAGATGTTTTTGGGCGGCGAAGCCATTTTCGATGGGGTATGGAAGGTGAAAGATTTACGCACCTTACGCCGTGACCGCATCGGCTTTGTGTTCCAAGCCCCGTACCTGATCCCGTTTTTGGACGTGACCGACAATGTGGCGCTGTTGCCGATGCTGGCGGGCAAATCCAACAAGGAAGCCCGCCGCCGTGCGTTGGAATTACTCGAAGCTCTCGACGTAGCCCATCGCGCCAAATCCAATCCGGCACTGCTCTCCGGTGGTGAACAACAGCGCGTGTCGATTGCGCGGGCGTTGGCAAATAATCCGCCGGTGATTCTTGCCGACGAACCCACCGCGCCGCTGGATGGCGAACGGGCATTAGCGGTGGTGAAAATTCTCAACGACATGGCGCAACAGCATCAAACTGCGATTATTGTGGTGACGCATGATGAGAAGATCATTCCGACCTTTAAGCGGCTGTATCATATTCGCGATGGCAAGACGTATGAAGAAAGCGTGGGCAAATGACTAAACAACGCTTCGCCATGAACGTATTCCCGCCTCCCCTCACATGCCTCCAACCTTCATAAAACCTTAACAGCAACGTCACTATCCCGTTAGAAAACAGCTCTATCATCCGCCCAACTCATGGAGATGTATAGATGACTGTATCACCCATCACCCGCCAGCAAGGTCAAGCCTTGTACGCCCAAATCAGCGAGATGCTGGAGGCGGATATTGCCCGTAACTACGAAGCGGGGGACTACCTACCCGCCGAGCAAGCCCTAGCCGAACGCTTTGGGGTCAACCGCCACACCTTGCGCCGTGCGGTGGATGAGCTGGTGGATAAAGGTTTAGTGGAACGTCAGCACGGCAAAGGCGTTTGCGTGGTGGAAGCAGAACTCGATTACGCCATTCATCAAAGCACCCGTTTTACCGAAACTTTTGCCTCCAGCGGTAAAGCCACCGCCAGCCATTTGTTGCATAAACAACAAGCCCATGCAGCGGGCGGGGTTGCGCGTCGCCTACAAGTAGCGGAGGGAACAGCAATCATCGTGCTGGAAACTCTGCGTTTAGTGGATACACGACCGTTTTGCATCATCAGCCATTTTTTGCCGCACACCGGGCTGGAAAGTCTCTGGAATGACTATACAGGGGGGTCATTGCACGACTTTCTCGCCCAGTGTTGCGGCATCCAATTGCAACGAACAGAGAGTCTGGTGACTGCCATGCTGCCCCAAGGGCTGGATGCGCATCACCTGAAAATGCCCCGTAATCAGCCGGTATTACGGGTCAAGAGCCTCAACAAGGATGTCAACACCGGCAGAATTATCGAATATGCCCTGACCCGCTTCCGGGCGGATCGGGTACAACTTTCGCTTCAACCCTGACTAGCTATTACTAACTGGAGATTATCCATGCCACTGAAAAAACTGTTTGCTGCTACCCTGATGGGTTTGGCACTGGTTGCCCCTGCGGCACAGGCTGACCTTACCTTCGGCTTGATCCCGGCTGAAAACGCCGAGGAAATGGTCAAGAAATTTGAACCCATGCGTGCTTATCTGGAAAAAAAGCTGGGCGAGCCAGTGAAAGTGTTCACCGCTACCGACTACGCGGGCGTGATCGAAGCCATGCGCAAAAAGCGCATTGATGTCGCCTGGTTTGGCCCACTGTCTTACGTACTGGCAGAACAGGAAGCGGGCGCAGAACCGTTTGCAGCCGGTATCCGCAAAGGTAGCGAGAGCCACACCTACAAATCCATCTTTGTTGCCCGTTGTGATTCCGGCATCAAAACCCTGAAAGACCTCGAAGGCAAAAACGTCGTGTTCGTCAACCCAACATCCACTTCGGGTGGTTTGATGCCGACCTACATGATCAAACAAGAAACTGGCAAAAAACCGGATGAATTCTTTGGTAAGTTTGCCTATGCCGGTGCGCACGATGCTGCCGAATTGGCAGTAAAAAACAAGACGGCTGACGCAGCGGCTGACAACGACATCACTTACGAAAAAATGGTCAAGAAAGGCGAAATCAGCAAGGATGAAAGCTGCATTATCGCTGAATCTGAGCCACTGCCGGGTTCACCACTGACTTACCGTGGCGATCTGGACGCTGACAAGAAAGCCAAGATCAAGGATGCCATCCTCAATGCCCACAAAGACATCGAAGTGACCGGCTACGGTGAGCTGGCACGTTACGATGAAGTCAAGCCTGAGGACTACCAGATGATCCGCGACATGATCAAGGAACTGGGTCTGGCTAAAGAAGACATGATGAAATAAAGCTCTCTCCACCTCTCCAAAGATTTACCCTCCTCCTTGCTGGGGAGGGGCTTTTTGGAAAATTTTCACGCACCACAACTTGTATAGACAACTAGATAAGTTGGGTTTTTTACGGATAACAGGACACGTCTCATGGCCATTATCAGCACCAGCCACCTCAGCAAACGCTACGCCAATGGTACAGCCGCCCTCAACGGTGTCAGCCTTGCCCTTGAAGCGGGGCAATTTACCGTCATCCTTGGACCGTCCGGGTCGGGCAAGTCCACCCTATTACGCCTGTTCAACGGGTTGGAAACCCCCACTGAAGGCAGTGTGAGTATCAATGGCACGGTTTTGCAACGGCGTAACCTGCGCCATGTCCGCCGTGAAGTCGGCATGGTGTTCCAGCACTTCAATCTGGTGGGTAGGCTGAACGTGATGACCAATGTACTGATCGGCAGGCTGGCTTACCGCTCTTGGCTGGGTAGCATGTTGCATTTGTTCCGCGAGGAAGATTTCCGCATCGCCCATGAAGCCTTGGCACGGGTCGGGCTGGCAGAAAAGGCGTGGGTACGCGCTGACCAGCTTTCCGGTGGGCAACAGCAACGGGTGGGGATTGCGCGGGCATTGGCGCAACGACCACGGGTGATTCTGGCAGATGAGCCAGTTGCCAGCCTTGATCCCGTCACCAGTACCGAAGTGCTGGGTTTGCTCAAGCAGATTTGCCGGGAAGACGGTATTGCCGTGGTGGCTAACCTGCACCAACCTGATTACACCCACCAGTACGCTGATCGGGTCATTGGCTTGAATAGCGGGCGGGTCATCTTTGATGATGCACCGGGTCAGTTGACGGATAATCGCCTGCAAACAATTTACCACCGTGACAGCCAACCACAGGAGACACGCCATGCTGAACTTGCGCTGGCCCACGCCTGATGGTCGCCCACCCAAGGCATTGTGGGTAACAGCGTTAGGGGTTCTGCTACTGTTGCTGGTATCCGCGCCCTTGGTTGAGTTCAACTTGTGGACATTAGTCACCAAAGCCGATGATACCGTGCTGTTCGTGGGGCGGATGTTCCACCAGCAACCCGAATGGGAATACATTCCACAATTTGCGCTGAAAATGCTGGAAACGCTGGAAATTGCCTTGCTGGCAACGGTGCTGGCTACCCTCATCAGCTTGCCACTGGGTTTTCTGGCGGCACGTAATGCTACCCCGTATCCGTGGGTGGGGCAAATCGTGCGGGATGTCGCGGCTTTTTTGCGAGCATTGCCAGAATTGGTGTGGGCGCTGGTGTTTGTCTCGGCGATTGGCCTGGGGCCGTTTCCGGGGGTACTCGCCATTACCGTCGTCAGTGTCGGTTTCATGGCGCGGTTTTTTGCCGATGCCCTTGAGGTGATCCCCGCAGGGCCGGTAGAAGGCGTGGCAGCACACGGGGCGGGCTGGTTGCAGGTGCGCAGTTTTGCCATGTTCCCGCAAGCCTTGCCGGACTTCATCGGTACGTTGCTGTATGTGCTAGACCACAATGTACGCGCTGCCACGGTATTAGGGATTGTGGGTGCAGGCGGGATTGGTTTTGATTTGGTCAATGCCATCCGTTATTTCGAGTTTGAACGCCTGATTATTATTATTCTGGGCATTTACCTCGCTGTTACCCTGATTGACCGTTTTTCCAGTTATGTGCGTGGGCAAGTGATCCACGGTGGGGTGCAGCGTCATGGCAACTGAGCGTTTAGTGAATTTACCCGCGTTGCCGCCTAAACCGCGCAACCTGATACCGTTGTGGGCGAGCTTGTTGCTGGGGTTGTGTTGGCTGGTGGTGTGGCATTTGGACATTTCCTTCCAGACACTGCTGTGGGGCTGGCAAGATATTCTGGAATATTTTAGCCGTTACACTTCCCCCGATTTCCGCGATGCCCCCAAGTACTTGTGGTTGATGCTGGAAACCATGGCGATGGGTTTGTGGGGAACAGTACTGGCGTTCATCATCGCCTTCCTGCTGGCCCCGTATGCGGCGCGTAACCTTAGCCCTAACCCTTGGGTGTACAACCTGACCCGTGAATTGCTGAATTTTATGCGGGCGATGCCTGACATCCTGTTGGCGTTGATTTTGGTTTCCAGCATGGGGCTGGGGCCATTGCCGGGAGCATTGGCACTGGGCATTCATACTGCCGGGTTTCTGGGTAAATTTTTTGCTGAAAGTCTGGAGCGGGTCGAACACGGGCGTTACGAAGCACTGGATGCGGTCGGGGCGGGGTTCTCGCAAAAAATCCTGTATGCTGGCTGGCCTTCCATTTTACGCGAAATGACGGGGTATACCTTGTATATCCTCGACCGCAATATCCGTACCGGGGCAGTGCTGGGTCTGGTCGGGGCGGGGGGCATCGGGATTGCCCTGTACGACACCTTGCGGATGTTCAATTACAATCAAGCTGCGGCTTTATTGATCATTATGCTGGGTACGATCATCGTGCTGGATCGGCTGTCTGGCCTGATCCGTAGCAAATTGCATTGAAGGAGGGAGGCATGGATAAGCACCATTACGAAGGGCGTAGCGTCTGTTTACCTGCACTGGCGAGCCTGCCTGCTGCTGAGGTCATTGCCTTGGCACAGCGGTTGGCACAAGGCTGGCAACGTCGTTACCTCGCCCTGCCAGAACAGGGTTTGGGTATGTTGCAGTTGCAGGAAAGTACCTTGCATCAGGCATTTTATCTGGGTGAGTTCCCCGTCGCCAGGGCGTGGGTGGAATTAACCCTGCCCGATGGCATACAAGCACAAGGCGCAGCACACGTCATGCAGGACAATGCTGAGTTGGCGGAAGCCTTGGCTATCTGTGATGCCATTTTGAGCGCACAGTTGCCGGGGGCTGAGGCGGTTGCCAAGGCGGTAGCGCAGGGGCAAGCGGTTCGCGCCCAAGTGCAAGCCAACCGTAAAGTCATGCTGGCGAAAACCCACGTGAATTTTTCCCTGCTGGAAACCACCGGAGGCAACGATGATTGAGCCGATCTGGCAAACGCCGCTGCAACAACAGGTATTCCGGCAGTTGCTGGATGCCTATTCTTACCCCGGCAAGGTGCAAACCCTCGCTGATACGTTACCAGCGGCGGCTTATCACGCGCTGTTGGCAACGCTGCTGGATGGCACAAGCAGTTTATGTGACCGGGATGGCTTGCTGGAAGCCACGCAGTGGCCGCTGTTGCAAGCCCAGCCAGCGCCACTATCAACCGCACGGTTCATCTTGTGTGACGGCGCACAAGCGGCAGATTTTACCCCGCTGTTGGGAACACTCACCGACCCTGAGCAATCCGCTACCTTGTTGTTGGCGGTGGCGAGTATCGGTAGCGGCGCACAGGCTTTGCGCTTGCGTGGCCCTGGCATCCAACAGGAAACCACGCTGGAGTTGGCGGGTTTGCACCCTTCTTGGCTGGCGCAACGGGCGGACTGGTGCTGTCACTTCCCGCTAGGGGTGGATTGCCTCTTAACCGATACCCAACGCCGGTTTGTGGCGATCCCACGGACTACACAACTGGAGGTGTGCTAATGGGTTACGTAGCCATCAAAGGCGGTGGTAAAGCCATCGCCGGGGCAGAAGCGTTGCTGGATTACCTGCGCACCGAGCAAGGTGAGGCAGGCTTGCCACTGGACACACACACCATTGAAACCCAGTTGCGTTATTTGCACAGCCGAGTGATGTCCGAAGGTGGGCTATACCACCCAACACTGGCAGCACTCGCCATTAAGCAAAGTTTGGGCGATACCTTAGAGGCGGCATTTGCGTTACGGGCATTCCGCTCCACCCAGCCGCGCTTGCTGGAAAGCCCGTTGCTGGATACCCGCAACCTGCGGGTAGTACGGCGCATTTCCTCGGCATTCAAGGACATTCCGGGCGGGCAAATGCTGGGGGCAACCACTGACTATGCCTTACGTTTGTTGAAAATGCAGTTGCTGGATGAATCACCCGAACAATTCCGCGCCATTGCCAAGGCATGGCTGGCGGATACGCCACAGACGGACATACCCGACACTTTCCCCAAGGTGCTGGATGCGCTGCGTGCCGAAGGCTTGTTGCCTGAACCGCAACCCGCCGCAGGTACGCCGTTTGATATTACCCGTGAGCCGCTGGTGTTCCCCGTACCGCGTTCCGCAGCCTTGGCGACGCTGGCACGGGGGGAAACCGGGTCATTGCTGGCGATTGCCTATTCCAATATGCGCGGTTATGGCGATGTGCATCCTACTGTGGCGGAATTGCGGGTAGGCTACTTGCCGGTATTGCTGCCCCACCCCATCAGTGGTGAGCTGATTGAGGCGGGGGAGGTGCTAATAACCGAATGTGAAGTGGTGGCCATGTATGGCAAAGCGGAAAAAGGGCAGAAACCAACCTTCACCCTCGGCTACGGGGCGTGTTTTGGGCATAACGAAGTCAAGGCGATTTCGATGGCAATTCTGGATCGCGCCTTGCAAAACGGGCAAGCCAATGGCAAGCCACAAAACCCGTCAGAAGACCCTGAATTTGTGCTGTTGCATGTGGATGGCATCGACTCAATGGGGTTCTGCACCCACTACAAAATGCCGCATTACGTCACGTTCCAGTCGGACATGGACAGGTTACGCACCACGCAACAGCAACAACAGGAGGGCAAGGCATGAGTACCGCCACGGATTACCCGTTTGGGTTTCTGGATAGCTACGCCAAAAAGGAAGTGCGCCGCACCGTGCTGAAAGCGATTGCCATCCCCGGTTATCAAGTTCCCTATTCCAGTCGGGAAATGCCGATGGGGAGAGGCTTTGGCACAGGTGGACTGCAACTCACCCTGAGCCTGATCGGTGAAGGTGAAACCCTGAAAGTCATTGACCAAGGCTCGGATGATTCCGTCAATGCCGTGAATTTGCGCCATTTTATTGAATTGACTTGCCCCAGCATTAACACCACCACGCGCACCCAGGAAGCCACCTTGATCCAAAGCCGCCACCGCATCCCGGAACAGCCCCTGCGCGAAGATCAGGTGCTGGTGCTACAAGTGCCTTACCCTGACCCGCTGGTGATTGTCGAACCCTCAGAAACCCGCCGCAAGGTGATGCACGGCGAAGCGGATTATTCCCGCCTGCTGGTCAAGCTGTATGAGGATTTGGTGCATTTCAAGGAAATCACCATTTCGCACCGTTACCCCACGCGCATTAATGGGCATTACGTAATCGACCCGTCACCGATTCCGCGCTATGACGTGCCGAAGCTGCACCAAAGCCCAGCATTGCTGCTGTTTGGCGCAGGGCGTGAGAAAAAAGTGTATGCCGTCCCGCCTTACACGCTGGCAGAACCGCTGGTATTTGATGACGTGCCATTCCGTACCGAAGACTTTACCGACCGGGTAAGCGGGGAACGCCGCGCCTGCCAGCGGTGCGGTTCACGCGACAGTTTTCTGGATGAGTTCAGCGACCCGAATACGGGCGGAAAAGTCTACCAATGTTCAGATAGCGACTATTGCACCCAACAACAGGAGCAAGCGCATGGTGAATGACAACATCAGCACCCCCACCCTCGACAAGGTGCTAGAAGTACGCGGCTTGGGGAAAGTGTACGGTAACGGTTGCCCACACTGTTTTGACCTCACCGGCCCAGAACACGACACCAATATCTGCCCGCGTTGTGGCAGTGTGGTAGCAGCGCACAACCTCTCGTTTGACCTGTGCCGGGGTGAAATCCTCGGCATCATGGGGGAATCGGGATCAGGGAAATCCACGGCTGTCAAGGCACTGTATTTTGATGAAGCCCCGACCTGCGGCACGGCGGTCTTTTATGACCAAGGCAATGCCTACGATTTGTACGCCCTCAATGCCGCGCAACAACGCCAGTTACGCAACCAGCGGTTTGGCATGGTGTACCAAAACCCGGTGTTGGGGCTAAATTTTAATGTATCCGCCGGGGGCAATATTGCCGAACGCCTGTTGATGAGCAACCTCAGCCATTACGGCGAGATTCGCCAACGTGCCACCACACTGTTGCGCCGCACCGAAGTGTTGACACAACGCATGGATGAACTCCCGAAAAACTTTTCCGGTGGGATGCAACAACGGGTACAGATTGCCAAGGCACTCGCCACCAACCCGCCCTTGCTGTTGCTGGATGAAGTCACCACCGGGCTGGATTTGTCGGTGCAGGCTGCCATCCTCGACCTGATTATGGAAATCCAGCAAGAACTGGGTACAGCAATGATTGCCGTCACCCACGACTTGGGTGTGATCCGCTTGCTGGCGGGGCGCACCTTGGTCATGAAATACGGGCGCGTGATTGAGTCAGGGCTGACCGACCAGATTCTGGAAGACCCGCAGCACGCCTATACCCAACGTTTAGTGGCTTCCGCCCTGTAGGAGTTAAGCATGTCTGACCAACCGATTCTGGAAGTCCGTGACTATTCCAAAACCTTTGTGCTGCACGAGCAGGGTAAAACCTTGCCCTCCAGCAGCCATGTCAACCTGAACGTGTACCCCGGTCGGTTGACGGCGTTAATTGGCCCTACCGGGGCGGGCAAGTCCACGGTACTCAAGGGCATTTACCTCACGTATTTGCCCAGCAGCGGGCAGTTGCTGTACCGCACTGCCAACGGTGGCAGGGTAGATCTGGCAACAGCAGATGAGCATCAGATCCTCGCCCTGCGCCAGCGGGACATCGGGTTTGTGACCCAGTTCCTGCACACCTTGCCGCGCCAAAGCACCGAAGATGTGGTGGCAATGCCACTGTTCCAGCGGGGTGTCGAACGTGGCACGGCACGCGCCCAAGCCCGCGACATCCTGCAACGCTTGAACTTGCCGGAACGCCTGTGGGGCGTCTCACCCGCGACCTTTTCCGGCGGGGAACGCCAGCGCGTCAATCTGGCACGCGGGCTGCTGGCAAAACCGCGCTTGTTGCTGCTGGACGAACCCACCGCCAGCCTTGACCCCAAAACCACCGACCGCGTGGTGGAACTGATTGCCGAACTGAAACAGGGCGGTACGGGCTTGTTAGCCATTTTTCACAGCCCCGCGCTGGTGGAACGCCTCGCCGATGCGGTGGTGGAACTCGCCCCACCGCCGGGGACTGAACATTTTTTTGAAGGAACCACACCATGAAAACCTTACTCACCAACGCCCGTATCGTGCTGGCTGACTGTGTGCTGGAGAATGCCAGCCTGTTGCTGGAAGACGGCGTGATCGCTGCAATTAACCCGGAAACGGCGACGGATGCGCGGGTGGAAAACCTGTACGGCAAAACCTTGCTGCCCGGTATGATCGACCTGCACTGCGATGCGCTGGAAAAAGAAGTCGAACCCCGCCCCAATGTGCATTTCCCGCTGGATTTTGCCTGTGCGCAAGCCGACAAACGCAATGCCGCAGCGGGCATTACCACCGTGTTCCATGCCTTATCCTTTGCCAATGAAGAGCTGGGGGTACGTAACAATGCGTTTGCGGCATCTATTGCTCGCGCAGTGCATGATTGGATGCCGCACGCCTTGGTGGACAACCGGGTACATTGCCGCTACGAAATTACCGACCCGACCGGGTTTCCGGTACTGCTGGACTTGCTGGAAAAGCAGGAAGCGCACCTGATTTCCTTCATGGACCACACACCGGGGCAAGGGCAGTTCAAGGATGTGGCGGCTTACCGTGACTACATTGCCCGTACCTACCAAAAATCCGAAGCGGAACTGGATGCGCTGCTGCAACGCAAGCAGGATGAAGCTGCCGGGGCCATCGACCGTATCCAGACGCTGGTGGCGGCTGCCCAGACCTACGGCATTGCCACCGCCAGCCACGACGATGACACCCCGGAGCGGGTCGCCACGATGACGGCGTTAGGGGTAAACATTTCCGAATTCCCCATCAATCTGGCAACGGCGCAAGCCGCTTGTGACAAGGGGATGCACACCATTTTCGGCGCACCCAATATTTTACGGGGCAAAAGCCAATCCGGTTCCATGCGGGCGGTGGATGCTATCCATGCCGGAGTAGCCACCTGCCTGTGTGCGGACTATGCCCCGGCGGCGTTGATTGTTGCGGTGTTCAAACTGGTGGAAGACGCTGTGCTGACATTGCCGCAAGCGGTGCAATTGGTTGCCAATAACCCCGCCAAGGCAGCGGGGCTGCATGACCGGGGGGAAATCGCCGTGGGCAAACGTGCCGACCTGATTGCCGTCAGCCACTTAGGGGCATTACCGCAAGTGGCTGATGTTTGGGTGCATGGAGCGGCGGCTTATCGGGTGCAATATGACCATACCTGACACCAAGGATGGCACGCTGTTCTATCTGGTTGGTGCTTCCGGGGCGGGGAAAGACAGCCTGTTGCGCTATGCGCGGACGCGCTTGGCAGGGAAGCCCGTTACCTTCGCCCACCGTTACATTACCCGCCCGGTGGAACTCAGCGGGGAAAACCACATTGCCTTGAGTCCGGCAGAGTTTGCTGAACGACGGGCGCGGGGCTGTTTTATCATGCATTGGGAAAGCCACGGCTTGTCCTATGGTATTGGTGTGGAAATCAACAGTTGGATGCAGTTGGGCTTGAATGTGGTCGTCAATGGTTCACGCGCTTATTTGCCGCAAGCCTTGGCACTGTTCCCCGCGCTTGTCCCCGTTTGGGTGCGGGTCAAACCGGAAGTGCTGGCAACGCGCCTGCATCAGCGGGGACGCGAAACCGCCGCCGACATACAGCAACGCCTGCAACGGGCGCAAGCCTTTAGCCTGCCGGATTTGCCCCGTTTGCAAACGCTGGATAACGATGGTGCCTTGGAGGATGCGGGGGAACAGTTATGCCAACTGTTGATGGTTTGAGACTGCAACTCTTGGGAACGGGCAATGCAGCGGGGTTGCCCGTTTACGGCTGCCACTGCACTGCCTGTGAACGGGCGCGTGCCGATGATCGCCTGCGTCGCCGCCCATGCAGTGCGTTGCTGAGCAACGGCGAACAGCAGGTGTTGCTGGATGCGGGCTTGATGGATTTGGCGGAACGCTTCCCGCTGGGTAGCCTGTCACATATCCTGCTCACCCATTACCACCCTGACCATGTGCAGGGCTTGTTCCCTCTGCGCTGGGGAAAAAATACCCGAATTCCTGTGATTAGCCCTGACGATGCGGAAGGTTGCGCGGATTTGTATAAACACCCCGGCATTCTGGATTTTAGCCAGCGGGCTTACCCGTTCCGTCGCTTCCGGCTGGGTGGGGTGCATGTCACCCCGCTGCCGCTGAACCATTCCAAATTGACGCTGGGGTATTGTCTGGAACAAGGCGGCAAGGTATTTGCCTACCTGACGGATACTGCCGGATTACAAACCGAGGTGCAGGATTTTCTGCACGCCGCGCAGCCAGATTATCTGGTGATGGATTGTTCCTTTCCCCCAGCAACCGCCACCCCGCGTGGTCATAATGACTTGAATACCTTGCTGGCTTTGCACGAGTCCATCCAGCCTAAGCAAACGGTGTTGACCCACCTTGACCATACGCTGGATGTTTGGTTACTGGAAAACCCTGCTGCGCTGCCGGAGTCGGTGCGGGTGGGGTTTGATGGCATGGTGTTGGCTTGATGAAGTCGCCGTGTCAGCCTTGCCCAGCTTGCCTGCTTTGCTGGGTTTTGTTTCATTGGGCTATCTGGCTTCGTTTGTGGCGCTGTCATGGATGAATTACCGCCAGACTGCCAATATCGTACCCGCCTGCCGCCCGGAATGGCGTTACTTGCTGCCCGGTGGGCTGTTCATTGGGACAGCGTATGCGCTGGTGATCCAGTCGATGCAATACCTGCCAGCCGCCTATGTGGTAGCGTTTACCAATACGGGGATTGTGCTGGCGAGCCTGTTGGCAATGCTTGTTTTAAAGGAAAAAGAGGCTTGGCAACAGCGTTTGCTGGCGGCTGGATTGATGGCGTTGGGGTTGCTGGTGTTGGGGGTGGCGCAGTTTTAACCGCCCGACAGGAAGGAAATTCTCCTGCCGGGTTTGAAACAGGCTTCCTTATCAGACAACGCTGCGTAACACCTTGGTAGCCTCCACCATGTTGGCCAGTGCCGGGATCACCTCCGCCCATTGGCGCGTTTTCAGCCCACAATCCGGGTTCACCCACAAGCGTTGGGGTGGAATGTCGCGGCTGGCTTTCTGCATCATCCGCACCATGCTGTCTACCGTGGGGATATTGGGGCTGTGGATGTCGTACACGCCGGGGCCGATTTCATTGGGGTAGGCAAATTCACTGAACGCTTCCAGCAATTCCATATCGGAACGCGAGGTTTCGATGGTGATCACGTCCGCATCCATCGCGGCAATCTCCGGCATGATGTCGTTGAACTCGGAATAGCACATGTGGGTATGGATTTGGGTATCATCGCGTACCCCCGCTACTGACAGACGGAACGCCTCCACCGCCCATTGCAGGTAGGCTTTCCATTCGGTTTTGCGCAGTGGCAAACCTTCGCGGAAGGCGGGTTCATCCACTTGGATAATGCCGATGCCTGCCGCTTCCAGGTCGAGGATTTCATCCCGCAACGCCAGCGCAATCTGGAACGCGGTATCACGGCGCGGCTGGTCGTCCCGCACGAATGACCATTGCAGCATGGTAACCGGGCCGGTGAGCATCCCTTTCATGGGCTTGGCGGTGAGGGACTGGGCATAAGCCGACCATTCCACCGTCATCGCCAACGGGCGTGAGACATCGCCGTAAATGATCGGCGGTTTGACGCAACGGCTACCGTAGGACTGTACCCAACCCAGCCGGGTGAAGGCGTATCCGGCAAGCTGTTCTCCGAAGTATTCCACCATGTCGTTACGTTCGGCTTCACCATGCACGGGGACATCCAACCCCAGTTGTTCTTGCACTTCGACGGCGTAGCGGATTTCTGCCTGCATCGCAGCGTGGTAGCTGGCTGTATCCAGTTGCCCCGCCTTGAAGTCACGCCGTGCCTTGCGGATCTCTTGTGTTTGTGGGAATGAGCCAATGGTGGTGGTGGGGTACAGCGGCAACTCAAAGCGTTGCTGTTGCGCCTTGGCGCGTTCGGGGTAAGTGGATGCGCGTTGCAGCAGTGCCGGGGTAATGTCTGCCATGCGTTGTGCCACTGCCGGGTTGTGTACCCGTGTGGAGGTTTGGCGGCTTTCAATGGCGGCGTGGTTGGCTTCCAGCGCAGTACGCACACTGCCACGTCCTTGGGTCAGGGCTTGGCTGAGGATGCGCAATTCATCCAGCTTTTGCACAGCAAACGCCAGCCAGTTTTTCAGTTCTGTATCCAGCGTGGTTTCCAGCCCCAAATCCAGCGGTACGTGCAGCAATGAGCAGGAGGGGGCAAGCCACAGGCGTTCCCCTAAGCGTTGGTGGATGGGTTCGAGCCATGCCAGCACCGCGTTGAGGTCGGTTTTCCAGAGGTTGCGCCCATCCACCACCCCAAGGGACAGCACTTTGTAGGGTGAAAGGTTGTCCAGCACCCGCGCCACTTCCTCCCGCCCGCGCACCGCATCCAGATGCAGTCCTGCCACGGGCAAGTTGCACGCCAGCCGCAAGTTGTCACGCAACTCACCGAAATAGCTTGCCAGCAACAGGTTTAGGTTACGGCTTTGGAGCTGGTTGTAGGCGGATTCAAAGGCGTTTTGCCATGCCAGCGGCAAATCCAGCACCAGAATGGGTTCGTCGATTTGCACCCATTCCACCCCCAGCGCGGCAAGGTATTGCAACACTTCCACATACACGGGCAACAGGCGCGGCAGCAGTTCCAGCTTGTCGAAGTCTTGCCCCTTGACCTTGCCCAGCCACAGGTACGACAACGGCCCCAGCAGGACGGGCTTGGGGTTGAACCCGGCGGCTTTGGCTTCTTTCACCTGATCCAGCAATTGGGTGGATGCCAGATGGAAATCGGTATCTGCCGCCAGTTCCGGCACGATGTAGTGGTAATTGGTGTCAAACCATTTGGTCATTTCACAGGCAAAGGTCGGTTCGCCTGTCGGGGCGCGTCCCCGTGCCATGCGAAAATACTGGTCAAGTTCGTTTGCCCCTTGCCCCTGTTGGAAACGTGGCGGGATATTGCCGAGCATCAGGCTGGTGTTCAGCACATGGTCGTAGAGGGCGAAATCGCCCACTGGCACAAAGTCCAGCCCGGCTTGCTGCTGGACGTTCCAGTGTTGTTGGCGCAAGCTGTAAGCCGTCGTCAGCAAATTATCAGCGTCAGCAGTGCCTTTCCAATAACTTTCCAGTGCAAATTTCAGTTCACGGTTCGCGCCCATGCGCGGGAAGCCGAGGTTGTGGAGTCGCATACACATTCTTCCATTGAATAACAGGAAGGTGGATTGTGCAGTGATCGACCAATGAATAGAATCGCGTTTTTCTCAGTAAATCATGAGTAAATCTCATTATGGACATCGCCCACCTACGCATTATCCACGCACTGCACCAGTACCAGACGCTCGGTGCGGCGGCAGAAGCCTTGTGCCTGACCCAATCCGCCCTGTCACACCGCATGAAAGCATTGGAACACGAGATCGGTATTGCCTTCTGGAACAAACAGGGGCAACGCCTCAGCCTCACGCCTGCGGGACAGGAATTGTTGCGGCTGGCGCTGCGGGTTTTGCCAGAAATTGCAATCACCCGCAGTCGCCTCAAACTGATGGCGGACGGGCGCGGCGGGCGTTTGCATGTCGCGGTGGAATGCTTGCCTTGTGCGCAATGGCTGAATCCGGCACTGACCCGTTTTATGCAGGAATGGTCTGCTATTGATGTGGATGTGGTCAGCCAGTACCGCTTTTCCGCGTTACCGGCTTTGCTGAGCTACCAGATTGATGCCTGCCTAACACCCGACCAGATGCCGCATGGTGATTTGCACCACGAACCACTGTTCAGCTACCGGCTATGCTTGGCGGTAAGCAAGCAGCACCGCTTGGCGACACGGCAAACGTTCACCGCCAGTGATTTGACAGATGAAACCTTGCTGACCTATCCGGTGGAGCGTAGCCGTTTGGATGTGTTCACCCAGCTTTTGCAACCTGCCGGGCTGGAGCCACGCCACCACAAGACGGTGGGGGATACGGAATTGATGCTGGGGATGGTTGCCAGTGGACGCGGAATTGCGCTCCTTCCCGCATGGTTATTGGAACGCAATGCCTGTCGGGATCGCATTGCGCTGTTAACTCACGCGGTCCAGCCGCTGGAAAAACATCTGTGGCTGGTGGTTCGTGCTGAAGATCGCCAACAGGCATGGATGCAGGGATTATTCACCTGCTTGCGTCAGCAAAAACCACCCGATTCATAGGTGGTGGTGCAAGACGTATGAGGAAAGTGTGGGTTAACGTTGCTGCTTCGCCACTTCCCGCAAGCCCTGCACCGCCTGTTCCAACACCATGCTCTCGGCTTTTTGCGGATAAACCATGTACGCCGGATGGTCGTATTCCGGCGCACCCACCACCGGAAACAATTGCCCCGTCGTCAACAACGGCTGTGCCAAACGCACCGGCAAAAAACAGCAGCCACCATTTGCGAGCACCAGTTGTATCGCTAACCAACCGATATTCGCCACCAACGCGGGCGTTTCCATTTGCGGGAAACTTTGGCGGTGTTGCGCATGAAAACTTGCCCCCCAATCAACGTGGACGTAACCCGACCCCGGTTCGTGAACATCGGGGCGACTGCTGACCAGAATCAGGCGTTCGTCAAACAAATGCTCAACAATCAACCCCGGCTGATGGCTGGGTGTGTACATCAAACCCATGTCGAGCGTGCCTTCAATCAAACGGCGCATTAGGTCATCTTCAAAGCCGATTTCCGTGCACATCGCCACATCGGGATTGGTGCGGCGCATCCACCCGACCCATTGCGGCAAAAAACCTTCCCACAACGCAATGCGCCCCCCGACACGCAGCGTAGCGCGGTAACGGCTGGATGAACCCACGTCGTGAATCGCCTGTTCTGCGGTGAATACCAACCGTTTGGCGTATTCCAGAAAACGCCGCCCTGCGGGTGTCAGGCTCGCGCCGGAGCGGTTGCGCACGAACAGCCGCGCATTCAAGGTTTCCTCCAGCCGTTGAATCCGCGCACTCACGGTGGATTGCGTGAGGTGTAGCTGGCTAGCAGCGGCAATAAAACTGCCGTGGGCAGCAATCGCGAGGAAAGTACGGGCTTGTTCGGTATCCATGCGGCAATCTTTACTATCGACAATTTCGATATTAGACAGCAAAAAATATCGTTATGTAAGCACTAATGCTTATGCGTATGCTTAAATCTGAACATTTTAGTAGGAATAGGAGGCACACCATGTCCACAGAACTAAACGTTGAACGCGATGCCGAAGGCTATCTCGTTAACCCCGAAGATTGGAATCCAGACATTGCCCACGCTTTCTCCGCTGAAGAAAACATCGAATTGACCGATGATTACTGGGTCGTGTTGCAATACGTGCGTGATTATTGGGAAGAACACAAAATCACCCCCGACATCCGCCACGTCACCGATTTCATGGCAAAACAGCAAGGAATCGACAAAAAAGCCGCCAAGCAGCAATTGTTCCATCTGTTCCCTTATGGCTATGTGAAACAAACCTGCAAAATTGCCGGAATGCAACGCCCCCGTGCGTGGAGTACTGGCTAGTTTATCCATGATGCAGCATACATCTGACAACACACTCCGATGGCTGGAAGGCTTGCCACCCGGCTACTTCGCCGTGGCAATGGCGAGCGGTATTTTGAGCATTGCCTTCGATATGATCGGGCAAAATGTGCTGGCTGAAGGGTTATTTGCCGCCGCTTTGCTGGCATGGGTGGTGATGCTGAGCTTGAGTGCGTGGCGTTTGTGGCGTTTCCCGCAGGCGGTGAAAATCGACCTGTTGAATATCCGGCGGGTATTTGCATTTTTTACCTTGGTGGTATCGACCAATGTGGTGGGCATTTTGCTGCATCAACATGGCTATCCGCAATTGGCGTTGGCTTGCTGGGCGTTTGCGTTTGTGGTGTGGTCGTTGCTGTTGTACTTGAGCTTTAGTGTGCTGACATTTTTAACGCATCCGCATACCGTGAATGTGGTGCATGGTGACTGGCTGACCTCGATTATTGCCACGCAATCGCTGGTATTGTTGGGGGTGATGGTTGCGCCGGATTTGGGCATTTACACCGATTACATGCTGGTGGAAGTGCATTTGCTGTGGCTGCTGGGGCTGGTGTTATACGGAATTTTTGTCACGTTATTTTGTTATCGGATCTTCTTTCAACGGTTTCAACCGGAAGACACTTCACCCCTGCTGTGGGTCATTATGGGTGCTGCGGCGGCAGGGGTGAATGCCGGAACGGTGTTGTTGCAAACCTCGCCTAGCCTGCACTTTTTACAAGCCTTGCACCCGTTTATTGATGGCGTAGCAATGTTGTTGTGGTCGTGGGCAACTTGGTGGATTCCGATGCTGGTGATCTTTGGGGTATGGAAGCACGGGGTGAAACGTTACCCGCTACGCTACGAACCGGCGATGTGGAGCATGGTGTTTCCGCTGGGAATGTATGCGGTTGCCAGTTACCGACTGGGTTTGGCGGCTGAATTTCCGCCGTTGCAGTGGATTTCACTGCTGATCGTGTGGGTGGGTTTTGCCGTGTGGTGTTTGGTGTTGCTGGGGTTAGTTTTATTCATGTTTTTTAGTCATAAGGAAGTTTCACAATGAGAGATGTTTTTAAGCGTATTGGTGGTAAAGCCGCAGTGGATGCAGCAGTTGATCGTTTTTACGAATACATGCTGACGGATGATCGCGTCAAACACTTTTTCGCGAATACCAATATGGAAAAGCAACGCCAACACCAGAAGGATTTCATTTCCTTTGCGTTGGGCGCGGAAGGCGGTTACGCAGGTAAGGACATGCGTTCTGCTCACCAGCACATGGTCGATCACATGGGGCTTTCGGATGTGCATTTCGATGCCACGGTGGAAAATCTGGTCAAAGCCTTGCGCGATTTGAATGTGCCGGAAGACATTATCGCTGACGCGGGTGCAATCGTGGAAAGTACCCGTACTGACGTATTGTGCCGGTAAACTAAAGCGTGTGCGGGTGGTGCAATGCCATTCGCACCCAAAATGACACTTGATGTAGATCAACGCCCACCCCACGCGATTACCCTAGTGTTTACATCAACTTTATTAGTGAGAAAACTTCGCCATGATCAAACTGGAGATTACCCCGCCCGCTTCACAGCGTCATGCGTTTACCCACCTCGGTTTCCGCCCGTTCTTTTTGGCGGCGGGCTTGTATGCGCTGGTGGGCATGTTGTTATGGACTGCCCTTTACAGCTTTAACTGGCAAGGCTTGCACAGTGCTTACCCGTCGATAACGTGGCACGCGCATGAAATGGTATTTGGGTATGCGGCGGCGGTTGCGGCGGGATTTTTGCTGACGGCTATCAAAAACTGGACGGGGCAACAAACCTTGAGTGGTACGCCATTGCTGCTATTGGCGGGATTATGGTTGGCAGCACGGGTATTGCCGTTTACGGGGTTGCCGCTGGTGTGGACGGCAGTGTTGGATGTGGTGTGGCTCACGGGTTTACTGGTCGCAGCGGCACTGCCCATTATCCGAGCGAAACAATGGAATCAAGCGGCGATTGTGGGCAAGGTTGCATTGCTGTTGCTGGCGAACACGCTGTTTTATCTGGGTTTGCTAGGTATTTGGGCGCAAGGAATGCAACTGGGTTTGTATGCGGGTTTTTACGTCATTGTAGCGTTGATTTTGACGATGGGGCGGCGGGTAATCCCGTTTTTCATCGAACGCGGTGTAGGTTGCCCGTTTACTGCACAGAACCATTCGCGGATTGATCGCGCCAGCTTGATTTTGTTTTTGCTGTTTATGCTGGCGGATTTGCTGGCAATGGCAAGCGGTCATCCCGGCTCAGCGTGGGCGGCAGCACTTTTGGCATTGGTGCAAGTGCCGCTGCATATTTTGCGTTTGTGGGGCTGGTATCACCCCAATATTTGGCAAAAGCCGTTGTTGTGGGTACTGTATCTGGCGTATGGCTGGTTGATTGCGGGTTTTGCGCTGAAATTTCTGAGCCTGGCGGCGGGAATTTCACCGTTTTTGGCAGTTCATGCGTTTGCGTATGGCGGGATTGCGACCCTGACGGTGGGGATGATGGCGCGTGTGACGCTGGGGCATACTGGGCGTAATGTGGCTGAGCCGCCGTCGTTAGTCAGCGTGATTTTCGGCTTATTGCTAATCGGTACGCTGGTGCGGGTGGTCGCAGTATGGTTGTTGCCGCAGTTTTACGCTTTGTGGATATTAATGGCGCAATTTATCTGGATCGTGGCTTTCGCCCTGTTTGTTTGGCAGTATGCACCCATGTTGATCAAACCGCGTGTGGATGGTCGTTATGGCTAATTTACCTCCGAGTACCCCAACCTTGGGCGAAGCATTTTTCTACTGGCTGAAACTCGGTTTCATCAGCTTTGGTGGCCCGATGGGGCAGATTGCGATGATGCACACCGATCTGGTGGAAAAGAAACGCTGGATTTCGGAACACCGTTTTTTACACGCACTGAATTTCTGCATGATCTTGCCGGGGCCGGAAGCGATCCAGTTGGCGATTTACATTAGCTGGTTGATGCACGGCGTGGTGGGCGCGGTGATGGCGGGGGTATTGTTCTTTATGCCTGCGTTTTTACTGCTCTCCGTATTGGCGGGGGTGTATCTGGCATGGGGCGATGTACCGCTGATGCAGGGTCTATTTTATGGCATAAAACCCGCAGTGGTGGCGATTGTGCTGTTTGCGGCGTGGCGAATTGGCTCGAAGGCACTGAAAAACAGCGTCTTGTGGGGCATTGCAGCAGCGGCTTTTGTTGCCATTTTTGTGTTTGGGATTGGTTTCCCGTGGATTGTGTTAGCAGCCGCTTTATTGGGTGTGATTGGTGGCAAAGTCATGCCGGACAAGTTCAAAGGCGGCGGCGGACACGGTGCATCTGACAAGCAATACGGCGCGGCGGTGATTGATGACCACACACCCACTCCGGCACACGCCCAATTCTCATGGATGAAGCTGGGGATGACGCTGGCGGTATTTGTTGGCATCTGGGGGCTGGCAATGCTGGTGGTCGGCGGGCAGCAAACCCTGAATGACATGGGCAGTTTCTTTACCAAGGCAGCATTTCTGACCATTGGTGGGGCGTATGCGGTGTTACCGTATGTGTACCAAGGTGGGGTGGAACAGTACGGCTGGCTGACCGGCCCGCAAATGATTGATGGTCTGGCACTGGGCGAGACTACCCCAGGGCCATTAATCATGGTGGTCACTTGGGTAGGCTATCTGGGGGGTGTTACCAAGGAAGTGTTTACCAATCCGCTTGCTGCCGGTTTTGCCGGGGCAGCGGTGGCAACGTTTTTCACCTTTTTGCCGTCATTCCTGTTCATTCTCGCGGTAGGGCCAGTGGTGGAAAGCTCGCGTAATGACATCAAGTTTACCGCACCTTTGACCGGCGTGACCGCTGCGGTGGTGGGTGTCATCATGAATCTGGCGGTGTTTTTCGCTTGGCATACGTTCTGGCCGAAAGCGACGGACGCGACTCCGTTTACAGCCCCGTTTGAATGGTTCGCTGTGGTGGTAGCAATCGCTGCGTTTATTGCCTTGTGGAAATACAAGGTGGACGTGATGAAAGTAATCGGCGTGTGTGCCGTATTGGGATTGGTTTATACACTGGCTATGGGAGCAATGTGAGATAAAACGCACGGTTAAACCGGAAAAATTGGCTTTTTCCCAGCAAGGCATCCCCGCCGCTTTAGGTGCTGCCGTACTGTTTGGCGCAAGCACTCCGCTGGCTAAGTTGTTGCTGGATGGCATTAGCCCGTGGATGCTGGCGGGCTTGCTGTATCTGGGTTCAGGGCTGGGGTTGCTGTTGTACCGCTGGTTCAGTCACGCCCCGTCAGTCAGGCTATCCCGTCACGAAACCCTCTGGTTTGGTGGTGCGGTGCTGTCTGGAGGGGTCATTGCACCTGTGTTACTGATGGTGGGGTTGGTCAATATGCCTGCTTCCGGTGCTTCCCTGCTGCTCAATGCCGAAGGGGTGTTCACCGCACTGCTGGCATGGTTCGTCTTCCGCGAAAACGTGGATCGGCGCATTGCACTGGGTATGTTCGCTATCGTTGCCGGGGCGTTGCTATTGAGTTGGTCAGGGGAAGCACGCATTGGCACTGTATGGCCTGCGCTGGCGATACTCGGAGCCTGTTTTGCTTGGGGAGTCGACAATAACCTAACCCGCAAGGTATCACTGAATGATGCAACATGGATTGCGTCGGTGAAAGGGCTGGTGGCGGGTATCGTCAATCTTGCCTTGGTGTGGGTATTGGGTGCTGCATCGCTACCCGCACTTCCTTTGTTGGGTGCAGCCCTGTTGCTGGGGTTTCTGGCTTACGGGGTAAGCCTCACCCTGTTCGTGGTCAGTTTGCGCCATTTGGGGACTGCCCGTACCGGGGCTTATTTTTCAGTTGCACCCTTCTTCGGTGCAATGCTCTCCATCGTGTTGTTGGGCGAACCCGTCACAGTGCCACTGCTGGCAGCGGGGCTGTTGATGGCGGCAGGTGTCTGGCTGCATTTGACAGAAAATCATGCCCACGAACACCCGCATGGTGCACTGGAACATGAACATGAGCATACCCATGATGAACACCACCAGCATGGGCATGATTTTCCGGTAGCGGTGGGTATCAAGCACCGGCATTGGCACAGGCATGAACCGATGGTGCATACCCATGCCCATTTCCCGGATGCCCATCACCAGCATGGGCATGAGTAATGATGGGTAGCTGGTGTAGCGGAACAGGAAGCCTTACTTTTTCACTTCATCCTTGGCGGGCATGTCCATTTTGCCCATGTCATGCCCAGCCGGAGCTGTTTCTGCTGCTGGGTCGGCTTCCGCCTTCTGGAACGGGGTGTAGCGTACTGTCATGGGTGCAGGCGTAACCGACAACACCACTTTCATGTCATCACTGGTTTTGAAGTCGCCCGTGCCTTTCAGCAGGTTTTCTTCCACTGGTTCCAGCTTCACTTCGGTTTTGGTATCACCAGAAAGCACCGTGGCGGTGGCGGTCATTCCCGCACTGGGCTGGGCTTCGTTGGCATGGTTCATCACGTATACGGTGATGTCCTTGTCCTTGATCACCAGTTCGAGATGGTGGGTGTCGGTCATGCGGATTTGCCCATCGTGCGGGGATTTCTGGCTATCGAGGAATTCATCTGTATGCGCCATTGCATAGCCTGCCATCAGTAGGGATGCAGCAAACAGGGTGGTTTTAAACAGTTTCATGGGTAGCTCCTTGATTAGATAAAAGGTTTTGTAACGGTTTTTCGCCCCAGCGGTAAAACAGTACCGGGGTAAGCAGGGTATCGAGCAGGGTGGAACTGACCAACCCGCCGAAAATGACTAATGCCACCGGATGCAAAATTTCCTTGCCCGGTTCGCCGCTGGCTAAGATCAGGGGCAGCAACGCAAACGCTGCCACCAACGCGGTCATCAACACGGGTGTCAGACGTTCCAGGCTGCCGCGCACGATCATGGGGATGCCGAACGTTTCGCCTTCATGCTGCACCAGATGCTGGTAATGGCTGATTTTAAGGATGCCGTTGCGGGTGGAAATCCCCGCCAGTGTGATGAAGCCGACCAGACTTGCCACCGACAGCGTTTGCCCCGCCAGCCACAGCGCCACCACCCCACCGACCAGTGCCAGCGGGATATTTCCCATGATGATGAGCGCCAACACGCTGGATTGGTAACGGCTGTACAACACCAGAAAAATCAGCGTCAGTGATACCAGCGCCAGCATGGCAATGAGTTGGGTAGCTTCCTCTTGTGCCTGGAACTGCCCTTCGAGGCGGGTGAAATAGCCTTCGGGTAACGGGAAATCGGCAAGTTCGGCACGGATGGCTTGCACCACACCTGCCATGTCCGCGCCATCAGCGGCATTGGCAGACAGCACAATGCGGCGGCGGCTGTTTTCACGCACGATCTGGTTGGGGCCGCTGCTGTCTTCGATGCTGGCAATCTGTTGTAGGGGAATGTAGCCCGCGTGGGTTTCCACCAGCAGATTGCGCAAACCGTGGGCGGTGCGGTCAGCGTCTTGCAGGCGGATCACCACGTCGGCACGGCGGTTATTGTCCAACACTTGTGCGACCGTTGCGCCGTTGGCAAGGGTTTCGAGGGCTTGGTTGATGCTGGCAGGGGTAACGCCGTATTGCTGCACTTTGTTGTAATCGACCCGTACCTGCAATTGCGGGATGCGCACCTGTTTTTCGAGCTGCAAATCGACCACGCCGGGAATCGCTGCCAAGCGGGTTTGCAAATCTGTTGCCAAGCTACGCAAGGTGTCGGTGTCATCGCCAAACACTTTCAAGGCTATTTGCGCCCTGACTCCAGAGAGCAAATGGTCAAGGCGGTGCGAAATCGGTTGCCCGATATTGATGGCAGCCGGGATCACCGCCAATCGGCTGCGAATGTCCGCCAATACCGCGTCACGCCCACGTTCCGAAGGTGCTAAATCCACGTCAATTTCGCTGGAATGCACCCCTTCGGCGTGTTCGTCCAGTTCAGCGCGTCCGGTGCGCCGCCCGACCTGTTTCACCTCCGGCACTTGCAACAACAGGTTTTCTGCCAATGTGCCAATGCGGTTGGATTC
>NZ_FNQP01000006.1 GCF_900107695.1 Thiothrix caldifontis
CTGTTTGGGTAAAACGTTTGTCCAGTCCCTGTGGACTAATGGGGAGCTGTTGGAAGGCGGCTGTCCGACTTAATCCATCCAATGTGCTGGCAGGATTGCCCATCCAGCCAAACACCAAGCTGCGGATGAAGTTCGAGCCGCTGAGTTTGCGCTGGCGTTGAATGAAGCCGCTTTTTTTGCTAACGCGTCCGCTTTTTCATACAAGATGGCTTGCAATGCGGTGGCTACTTTTGTCAGTATCAATGCGCGGTCTCCTTGTCGAAGTCGATCTATTCGGTGTGCAAAACTAATAGCCTACCAGAGAGGGAGACCGCTTTCGCGGGTTAAAGTTGATGCGTATAGGCAACAATCTTTATACCCCCAACCAAACCCTGTACGGTTTCCTGCGCTACGGGGTTAAAATCAAATCTGATCACAGCGAACATACCCGCACCATCCACTTGATTGACTGGGCAAATCCCACCGCTAACGATTTCGCCATTGCCGAAGAAGTCACGATTTCCGGCAAGTATGATAAACGCCCCGACATTGTGCTGTACGTCAACGGTATTGCGCTCGGCGTGTTGGAGCTGAAACGCGCTACCGTGGGTGTGGCAGAAGGCATTGCGCAAAATCTGGATAACCAAAGCAGCACCTTCATCCGCCCGTTTTTTACCACCATGCAGCTAGTGATGGCAGGCAACGACAGCGAAGGCTTGCGCTACGGCACGATTGAAACACAAGCGAAATATTATCTGGAATGGCGCGAAGAAAACCCCGCTTACAACCCCAAAACCGACAGCAAAGACCAGCAATACCTGCCGCAATACAATTGCGGTGCGGTGGAAAGTCCGCTGGATTGCGCCCTGTTGCGCATTGCCAGCAAACCCCGCTTTTTGGAACTCATTCACGATTTTGTGGTGTTCGATAATGGCGTAAAAAAGCTGTGTCGCCATAACCAATATTTCGGCCTCAAAGCTGCGCAATCCCGTATCCGTCAACGTGAAGGCGGCATTATCTGGCACACCCAAGGTTCAGGCAAAAGCCTGACAATGGTGTGGCTGGCAAAATGGCTACGCGAAAATGTCGATGATAGCCGCGTGTTGATTATTACCGACCGCACTGAGCTGGATGAACAGATCGAAGGCGTGTTCAAAGGCGTGGATGAACACATTTACCGCTGTACCAGTGGGCGCGATATGGTGGGTGTGTTGAACCAGCCGATTGAATGGCTGATGTGTTCCCTAATCCACAAATTCGGCGCGGGCGAAGAAGGCAGCGAACAACAAACCAGTACCTTCATCAAGGAATTATTAAGCAGCATCCCCAAAGACTTTTCCGCCAAAGGCAACCTGTTTGTGTTCGTGGACGAATGCCATCGCACCCAATCGGGCAAGCTGCACAGCGCGATGCAAAAGCTATTGCCGAATGCCTTGTTCATCGGCTTCACCGGTACGCCTTTGCTGGACAACGACAAGCAAGCCAGTATTGCCACCTTTGGCTCCTTCATCCACACCTACAAATTTGATCAAGCTGTCAATGACAAGGTGGTGCTGGATTTGTGTTACGAAGCACGGGACATTAGCCAGTACATTGGGAATAAAACCAAGGTAGATGAGTTTTTCGAGCTAAAAACCAAGGGTTTATCCAAGATTGCTAAAGTGCGGGTCAAGCAGAAATGGCTGACCATGCAAAGCGTGTTGTCCAGCAAGTCACGTTTGCAAGAAATCGTGAATGACATCGTGTTGGACATGGAAACCAAGCCACGTTTAGAGAGTCGGCGTGGCAATGCCATGCTGGTGTGTGCGGACGTGTATCAAGCCTGCAAAGTGTATGAATTATTCGCTGCCACCGATCCCGCGCTGGCGAGTAAAACCGCTATTATCACCAGCTACCAACCGACCGCTGCCAGCATCAAAGGTGAGGGCGGTGATGAAAGCAATACCGAAAATCTGCACAAGTATAAAATTTACCGCAAGATGCTGGCGGCTTATTTCAACCAACCGGAAGATGAAGCAGTCAAGCGTGTGGCAGAGTTCGAGAAGAAGGTCAAAAAGCAGTTCAAGGAACAACCCGCACAAATGCGCTTGCTGATTGTGGTGGATAAATTGCTGACGGGTTTCGATGCGCCATCCGCCACTTACTTGTACATCGACAAGAAAATGCAGAACCACGGGTTATTTCAGGCCATTTGCCGTGTCAATCGGCTGGACGGCGAGGAAAAAACCTACGGTTACATCATTGATTACAAAGACCTGTTTAACAGCATTAAAGACGCAATGAGCAATTACACGGGTGGTGCATTTGCGGAATATGACAGCTCAGATGTGCAAGACCTGCTGAAAAACCGCCTGAAACAAGCCAAGCTGAAACTGGAAGAAACCCGCGAAGCCATTAAAGCCCTATGTGAACCTGTCGCATTGCCGCGTGATACCAATGATTACCTGGCGTATTTTGTTTCCAGCAACACCCTGAACCGTGACGAAGCCGAACAGAACGAAGGTAAGCGTTTGCTATTTTACAAACTGAGCGGGGCGTACCTGCGGGCGTATGCCGAGATTGCGGGTGAATTGTCGGAGGTGGGGTATTCCACGAGTGAAGCCGACAAAATCCGTGTCGAAGTGCGCCATTATCACGATGCCCGCGAAGCGGTGAAACACGCCAGCGGTGATTACAAGGATGCCAAAGACCTTGAACCCGCGATGCGGCATATCTTTGACCAGTTTATTCGCGCCGATGACAGCGATGTATTGGCAGATTTCGGCGACAAAGGTTTGATTGAAGTTTTGGTGGACAGTGGCATTGCCGCTTTGGAAAAACAGTTGCCGGAAAACGTGCGCAACAATAAAAAAGCAGTCGCAGAAACCATCGAAAACAATATCCGCAAAAGCATTAGCGACAACCGCAGCGTCAATCCTGCTTACTACGATAAGCTTTCAGAATTGCTGGACACGCTGATTCAACAACGCCAAACCGAAGTGCAGGCATACCAGCAATACCTCGAAAAGCTCAAAGCACTGGCTGAACAAATGAGCCAAGGGCAAGCGGCGCAAATTTGCCCCGCCACGCTTAAAACTCAAGCCATGCGCAACCTTTACGCCAATTTAGAACAGGATGAAACCCTGACACTAGCCGTGCATGAAACGGTGATGAGCTATAAAAAAGCGGGCTGGACGGGCAATAATGCAGCCGCGCTGTTGAAAGAAAAACGTGTTCGGCAAGCGATTATGCAGATTGCCGGTTTGGAAGTGGCTAAAATCGACGGTTTAATGAATGTGATCAAAGCACAGTATGAATACCACTAGCCCGCTGTTACAGCCTGCCTTGACCGTCAGTGACATTCCCGTATACGTCACGCGCAAAGCCATCAAAAATCTGCATTTGGGAGTGTATCCACCGGAGGGGCAAGTGCGTGTTTCAGCCCCCGAACATTTTACTACCGACCATATCCGCCTAGCCGTGGTGACACGCCTGAAGTGGATTAAAACCCAACAGCAACGTTTCCAGCAGCAAGCCCGCCAAACCCCGCGTGAGATGGTATCCGGTGAATCGCATTACTTGTGGGGAACACGCTATCGGCTGGAGGTTGTGTATCAATCCGGCAAACACAGGCTCACGTCTAAAGGTGAATTTCTACGTTTGACGGTTAGCCCCGGCACAAGTACCGAAAATCGTGTGTTGGTTTTGCACGATTACTACCGCCAGCAACTCAAGCAGCGCATCCCTGCGTTACTGGAAAAATGGCAAGTGCGTATTGGAAACGAGGTAACAGGTTGGGGCATCAAGCGCATGAAAACCAAATGGGGCAGTTGCAATATCACTGACCGCCGTATTTGGTTGAATCTGGAACTTGCCAAAAAGTCACCAGAATGTTTGGAATATGTGCTGGTGCATGAGTTAGTGCATTTGCGGGAGCCGCAACACAATGCACGCTTTACCGCTTTAATGAATGAACACTTACCGCATTGGCGCACATTACGCGATCAACTTAACGGCGAATACCTTGCAGCAGAAGCATGGTATTAAGGCACAACAGTTCCCCACACTGAAAAAATCGGATCAGACACGGCTGTTTCCCGCCTATGCGGATCATCCATCGGGCGTGGTAAGCCCCGCACCGATTCAGTATGCAAGTCGATGAACCGCCCCGTTTTTACGAAATAATCCAGTACCAAGCCTTGGCGCTCGAATGGGTGCATCTCTGCCCACATATCAATCACTTTATTGGGAAACCAGCGTGTGGAAAACGTCATTATGACAATACCCCCGGCTTTAACGACCCGTGCTAACTCGCGCATCACTTCCAATGGTTGTGTGAGGTATTCGACAGATACCGTACAAATCACTGCATCAAAACAAGCATCCGCAAACGGCAATAGCGGCGCGTGGTTGAGATCGTGGACGACGTATTGTTGCAAACGTGGGTTCGCGGCTAATTCCACCTGATTCATGCCGAGTCCCGTGACTTGCACATCAAGCGTATCCGGCAGGTGTGATACGCAACTGCTCATCAAATCAAGGATGTGCATCCCCGTTTGTAGCAAGCGCCCGTACAGCGCCGTCACTTGTGCTATCGCGGTTTTGTCCAAATGGGTTACTAAACGCGGGTTGCTGTAGTACTCGGTATCGGTGCGGTCATCCTTGCGGGTGAATGGGTAAATGGCATAGTAATCCGGCGCAATACCGGGGTAGGGGGCTTGCATTCCTGAACCATTGGTCATGAATAACCCCATGATGTCTTGCTCTTGCGCCACATTAGCGGGGGCGTTTACGGTGGGTGTATAAGGTGTAAGCGGGTGATTGGGGTCAATCGTCAAGGTGTTTGGGGTGGTGGCGATGACGCGGAACGGGCGAAAATCGCTGCGCGAACAACCGAGCGCTTCCCATGCGTAAGCGTGCGGGTAAAAACGCCCGACTTTGGGTTCAAGCGTGAGTTGACGTTGCTGGCCATTGAATTGGATACGCGGAAAAGTGACGGTGGCAGCACCCACCAAATGCTCACTGGCTTTGGGGATGTTATTGACAAATAAACGGTCGCAGTGTGTAGCGACGGCGCTGTGCCAAGTGAGGGTGAATTCATCCATGCTGTGAACCTCTTGTCTGTAAATGTTTCTGTGGTATGGCATCTTGTGAAATCATAAAAATTAACAAAAACCGAAGGCAATAGCATGATTAATTGGTTGCACAGCAAATGGCATCGCCCGGAAAAGGGTTGGGATCCGGTTGATCCGGCATGGGCGTTGGAGTATGCCGAGGCCGAATGGCGTATGGTGGATCATGCGCTATTGGACACGCTGGAAGCAAAATTAGGTGGCTTGGCAGGCAAGCGTGTGCTGGATATGGGGGCAGGAGCCGGGCAATACAGCGTAGCATTGGCACAGCGAGGCGCGGATGTGACTTGGCATGATATTTCCCGCACTTATAGAACATTTGCTCAAGCTAAAGCAGCGGATGCGGGTGTAACGCTGCATTGGTCATTGGGGTATCTGGAAGAGACGCAAGCG
Source organism: Thiothrix caldifontis (assembly GCF_900107695.1). Classification (GTDB taxonomy): domain Bacteria; phylum Pseudomonadota; class Gammaproteobacteria; order Thiotrichales; family Thiotrichaceae; genus Thiothrix; species Thiothrix caldifontis. The sequence goes on from NZ_FNQP01000006.1 coordinate 5,484, forward strand.
TTGCCAGCGGCGAGCTTTGATCTGATTTTTAACCGGATTTGCTGGTATTACTGCCAAAACGATCAGGCTTTTGCGCGGCAATTGTGGGGCTTACTCAAGCCAGCAGGGGTGTTGTATATCCATACACCCAACAGCCAGTTTCATGGGGAGGGTATGCCAACCTTGGCGCGTTTACGCACTTGGTTAAATGCGCAAACGGGTTTTAAGGTGGGGCATCCAATGTTACCGCCTCGCCGTGTTGCTAACTTGTTTGCTGCATTGCCGATCAGCCGTTTGGAGGCCGATTACCGTGACCCGCGTAATGATGTTATTTGGGTGTGGAAAGTAGGTGGCGAGTCACATACATCATCATAAGCGTTGCTAACAACACTAGCCCAGCACCAATCAACAAGGCGTAATCTTCCATCTGTAAGAGAAAGAATAACAAGGCATACAGCATGGTCAGTAATAGCAATAACAGGAAAGCCCGACGGCTGCTGTGCAAGATAAACTCAGTGTAAACCGTGATACTCAGTACTGTGGTCGCTGATGCAGCGATATAAGCATACAAGAAACCGATATGTTCAGCTAAGGCGAGCAGTATCAAATAAAATAGCGCTAACGCAACACCAACAAGACTGTATTGCAAGACATGCAGGCGTTGTTTGAGACTGATTTCAAATGCCAGAAACATCAGAAATGTCAGGCCAATAAATAATACACCGTATTTTACGGCACGGTTCACTAAGGTATACAGTGGGTCAGGTTCGGACAAATTTACGCCCGCACTAATACTGTGCAAGTCGTAAGTTTGTTGATCCTCCAGCACCCAGTATTGCGGGTAACTGCGCACGAGATGGGGAATGTCCCATTCAGCATGAAAGCCTGCTTCCGTCACTTCTTGTTTATTGGGGGGTAAGTCACCCTGAAAACTGGGGTGAGTCCAGGCAGATGTCATGCGAATGGCGGTATTTTCTCCTACGGGTGAGAAAAATAGTCCTTCACTGCCACGTATGGTTATGCTGAGTTTAAATTCATTACTGGTGTCGCTATCAGCGCTAACACTAAGCGGCACATGAAAACCGCTAGGGAGCAATTTACTCAGGCGCGTACCGGGTTCTAGTTCGATACGCCCATCATTCCAAAAAAATGTAGAGGCGGTATCAATAGCGCGTGGATCAGTCAAACCAATGGCAATGAAAGCTTTATCCCAGACAATTCGGCGTCCGCCTTCGCTGGATTGCAGCACTTGTGAATGATTAAATTTGCCGCTTAAGCTAATCGTCGTCGTATACACCAAGGCATCGTAAATACCGTGTTGCTGGTGTTCTTCATTGAGATTGGCGCGGATTTCAAGTTTTTCCGGTAACAAAATCGCGGTACGGTCGTTGTAAATGTCTTTGCTGACGACACGGTTTTCACCGTTTTCAGCCGTCACTGTATCGACACTGGTGAAATGTTCGACGTAAGGCACGATTAACACTGGGCCTGTCAGGGTTTGTTTGCCACCCCAAAGATTAGCAACGCTGTGCAGCGTATTTTGGTAATAGTTTTGACGCTCTTTGACGATTCTTTCTGCTAGAAATAAGGGGATCAACATCAGCAATCCCAGCAGGATGATGATCAGCACACGCAGTCCCAAAGATTGCGACAAGTTATGTAAAAGGGATTTTTGCATCTGAAGAGGAGTCTGCTCCGACATACGTTTCATCCTAGTATTGACGGGGCGGATAATAGCATAAAACGGGGTATAGACTTACACCCCGTCAGGTATGTTGATTTATTTAGCTTTACACTCGGTTTTAGTGCCTGCAACTTTACCGGTGAGTTTCAGGAAATTCTCAAACGGCCCCATGACTTTCATGGCTTCCATTTTGGGGCCGGTAAATTTGAGTTTGCCTGTGCTCATGGCTCCCATTGCACCACAACCGAACTTGCCTTCGCCCATACAAGCCCAATCTGCATCAGTAGCGTGCATGAGGTAGTCGTAGCTGGCATCCATTTTTTTGCCATCCGGTGCACCACCGTAGTTACACATGGCTTTATCACCTTGCAAACTGATGTTCAATTGTACTTTGGTGCTTTCACCACAATCAGTGCGATACATTTGCACCAATTTGTAGCCACGGCTGTTATCATTTTTGATCCAGGAATAGCCATCATTATCCATCAAGCCCGTGGTTAAGGTGGTATCGGCATTCCACGCATCGCAGGCTTGTTTCGCCCATGCAGCATCCATGAACTCAGCAGCGTGGGTGGGGGCTGCAACCAATACCAGTAGGCAGGACGCCAGCGTCATCTGTTTCAACATGTAAAATTCCTCCTCATTTCTCTCATTTATTAGCATTGGGTTACCCAATGATAATTATTGGGTAACACCGCAGCCTTGATATAGCAGATAAAGCATAGCGAGGAAAGGTTCTTTTTACGTAGATAACGGAAGACCCTCCGTTTGTCCGCTATTTGTGTTTGCAAGGGGTTTTTCAGTTTAAATTATGAACATGAGAAAGGGGCTGATTACACTTTTTCATGAATTACTTGTCTACAGTAAAAGGTAGGCGGAAATTCAACATTAGCCAGTTTGCAGTCACTTGGCATTTGACTTGCAAACTGTCACTATCAGAAGCAGATAGTTGTCTGTATATACATCGCAGGGCAGTTGCCTGCCCCCGTATTTACCGTGAAGGGGTACACAATGAGTAGCATTTTCAATCACTATCAATCTCGATACGAAGCTTTGCAAGAAGAAGAGTATTCGTTGCAAGAGTATCTGGATCTGTGCAAGCGCGACACTATGGCTTATGCCACCGCCGCTGAACGTATGTTGTACGCCATCGGTGAAGCGGAACTGGTCGATACGTCCCGCGACCCACGCATGAGCCGGATGTTTTCCAACAAAGTTATCCGTCGCTATCCGGCGTTTTCTGAATTCTATGGCATGGAAGAGTGCATTGAGCAAATCGTATCCTTCTTCCGTCATGCAGCGCAAGGCTTGGAAGAAAGCAAGCAGGTGTTGTATTTGTTGGGGCCGGTGGGTGGTGGTAAATCCTCCCTCGCAGAACGCCTCAAAGCACTGATCGAAAAAGCCCCGATTTATTGCATCAAAGGTTCACCGATTAATGAATCCCCTTTGGGTTTGTTTAATGTGGAGGAAGATGGCGCGATTTTGGAAGAAGATTTCGGCATCCCAGCCCGTTATTTGAAAACGGTTATGTCCCCGTGGGCGGTTAAGCGCTTGCACGAATACGGCGGCGACATCACCAAATTCCGCGTGGTGAAGCGTTATCCTTCGCGTCTTAACCAAATTGCCGTATCCAAAACCGAACCGGGCGATGAAAATAACCAAGACATTTCTTCATTGGTAGGCAAAGTCGATATTCGTAAGCTGGAGGATTTTCCGCAAAACGATACTGATGCTTACAGCTATTCCGGTGGCTTGTGCTTGTCGAACCAAGGTTTGATGGAATTCGTAGAGATGTTTAAAGCACCGATCAAAGTGCTGCATCCACTCCTGACTGCCACACAGGAAGGTAACTTCAATGGTACCGAAAGCATCGGTGCTATTCCGTTCAGTGGTGTGATTCTGGCGCATTCCAACGAATCTGAATGGCAGACTTTCAAAAATAACCGCAATAACGAGGCATTCATCGACCGCGTGTCGATTGTCAAAGTGCCGTATTGCTTGCGTGTGACCGAAGAAATCAAGATTTATGAAAAGTTGCTGATCAACAGTTCGTTGGCGTCGTCGCCGTGTGCACCGGATACATTGAAGATGCTGGCACAATTCATTGTGCTGTCACGTCTGAAAGAGCCAGAAAACTCCAGTTTGTTCTCGAAAATGCGTATTTACGATGGTGAAAACCTGAAGGATATTGATCCTAAAGCCAAGACGATTCAGGAATACCAAGATGCAGCGGGTGTGGATGAGGGCATGAATGGCCTGTCGACGCGTTTTGCTTTCAAGATTCTGTCTAAAGTCTTTAACTATGATGCAACCGAGGTGGCGGCTGATCCCGTACACTTGATGTATGTATTGGAACGCCAGATTGAGAAGGAACAATTCCAACGCGAATTGCAAGATCGCTACATCCGCTTTATTAAAGAATACCTTGCTCCCCGTTATGTGGATTTCATTGGTAAAGAAATTCAAACGGCTTACCTCGAATCGTATTCTGAATATGGGCAAAACTTGTTCGACCGCTATGTGACGTATGCCGACTTCTGGATTCAGGATCAGGAGTTCCGTGACCCTGAAACGGGCGAGTTCTTAGACCGTGCTGCACTCAATGCCGATCTGGAAAAGATCGAGAAGCCAGCAGGCATTAGTAATCCGAAAGATTTTCGTAACGAGATTGTTAACTTTGTGCTACGAGCGCGAGCTAACAACAATGGGCGTAATCCCGTATGGACGAGTTATGAAAAACTGCGCCGTGTGATTGAGATGAAAATGTTCTCTAGCACCGAAGATTTGCTGCCGGTCATTTCGTATGGTGCAAAATCGTCTGCGGATGAACAGCGCAAACATGACAACTTCGTGGAGCGCATGATGAAACGCGGCTATACCGAAAAACAAGTGCGCTTGTTGGCTGAGTGGTATTTACGGGTACGTAAATCACAGTAAGCGGTGATACCAAAAGGAGTGCCGTATGGCCTATATTGTTGATCGTCGGTTAAACAGCAAAAACAAAAGTCTGGTGAATCGGGAGCGCTTTTTAAAGCGCTATCAGAAGCAAATTCGCCGCGCTGTGTCGGATGCGGTGAGCCGTCGCAACATCACGGATATGGAACAAGGGGAGAGTATTACGATCCCCAAGCGTGATATTTCTGAGCCGGTATTTCGTCACGGGCAGGGCGGTAAGCGTAGCATTGTGCATACTGGCAATAAGGAGTTTGTGGAAGGCGACCGCATTCAACGCCCACCAGGGGGCGCGGGCGGCGGTAGTGGTTCAGGGCAAGCGTCTGCTGATGGCGAGGGCATGGAAGACTTCGTATTTCAGATTTCTCAGGAAGAATTTCTCGAATACTTGTTTGAAGACCTTGCCTTGCCGAATATGGTTAAACGCCAGTTACTCAGTGCGGATTCGTTTGATTATCATCGTGCAGGCGTAAGCGAGGTAGGGAATCCCGCACAAATGAATATTGTGCGCTCGATGCGCAGTGCCCATGCGCGGCGGATTGCATTGTGTGGCAAAGAACGCCGCCGCCGTCGTGAAGTATTAGCAGAATTGGCGGTATTGGATGAGGGGGAGGCCAGTGAGGCAGTTGAAACACAACGTGGTGTATTGCAGGCAGAATTAGCGCGTTTGAATGTCAAAATTCATGCTGTTCCATGGTTAGATGATTTCGACTTGAAATACAACCTCAAAGTGAAATTGCCCAAACCATCCCCGAAAGCAGTGATGTTCTGTGTGATGGATGTGTCAGGCTCTATGACACAAGACATCAAGGATACGGCAAAACGTTTCTTTTTCTTACTGTACCTATTCCTGAAAAAGAACTACGAGAAAATCGAAGTAGTTTTTATCCGTCACCATACGCAAGCACAGGAAGTCGATGAAAACACCTTCTTCTATGCGCGTGAAACGGGGGGTACGGTGGTTTCCAGCGCCCTGAATTTGATGGGTGATATTATTGAGGAACGTTATGCACCAAGCCAGTGGAATATCTACGTTGCCCAAGCGTCTGATGGCGATAACTGGCATGAAGATAATCAACGTTGCCACGATGCACTGATCAATACGGTATTGCCATTTGTGCAGTATTACACTTACATCGAGATTGGGGATCGTGATCCACAAGGCTTGTGGTATTTGTATGAGCATTTGCAACGCGATTTTATAGACCGTTTTGCGATTCAACGGGTACGCAATAATGCTGAAATTTACCCCGTTTTCCGTGAGTTGTTTCGGAAACATGCGGGTGAGGAGGTCAACTAATGACTGAAGATGCAACCGAGAATAGCCGTGAACAACGGTATATTTCGACCAGTTCGGAATGGACATTCGAAACCATTGAAGCGTATGACCGTGAAATTGCTCGCATTGCCCGCGATAAGTTCAAGCTGGATACTTACCCCAATCAGATTGAAATGATCCGTTCTGATCAGATGATGGATGCGTATGCCTCAATCGGGATGCCGGTGTTTTACAATCATTGGTCGTATGGCAAGCATTTTGTCAATGTGGAGCAGAACTACAGTCGGGGACGCATGGGCTTGGCGTATGAAATCGTCATCAATTCCAACCCCTGTATTGCGTATTTGATGGAAGAAAATACCATGACCATGCAAGCGTTAGTGATTGCGCACGCTTGTTATGGGCATAACTCGTTTTTCAAAGGCAATTATTTGTTCCGTACCTGGACAGATGCAGAAGCAATCATCGACTATCTGATGTTTGCGAAAAAATACATCAGTCAGTGTGAAGAGCGTTATGGTGTTGAGCAAGTCGAGTTACTGCTGGATTCTTGTCATGCTTTGATGAATTACGGGGTAGACCGTTATAAACGCCCTGCGCCCATTTCAGCGGCGGAAGAACAAAACCGTCAGCAAGAGCGTGAGTTATACATTCAGCAACACCTCAACGATCTGTGGCGTACTTTGCCGCATCGTGGACGTGAGCGTGAAGAAGAGAGGGTGGTGCGGCATTTCCCGGAAGAGCCGCAAGAAAATTTGCTGTATTTCATTGAAAAGAACTCACCATCGCTGGATATTTGGCAGCGTGAAATCATTCGTATCGTGCGTAAGGTGGCTCAATATTTCTACCCGCAGCGGCAGACGCAGGTGATGAATGAAGGCTGGGCGACCTTTTGGCATTACACCATTCTGAATGAAATGTATGACGAGGGTTTGGTGAACGAAGGCTTTATGATGGAGTTTCTCACTTCACATACCAATGTGGTGATGCAGCCCGGTTTTGATAGCCCGTATTACAGTGGGATTAATCCTTATGCATTGGGCTTTGCGATGATGAGCGATATTCGCCGTATCTGTGAAAACCCAACCGAAGAAGATAAGCGCTGGTTCCCTGATATTGCGGGCGGTGATTGGTTGAGTACCTTGGATCAGGTGATGCGCAATTACCGTGATGAAAGTTTCATCCTGCAATTCTTATCCCCTAAAGTGATACGCGATTTCCGCTTTTTTGCGTTGGAAGATGATGATCGCAAAAATACCATTGATGTAGCGGCTATTCATAATGATGAGGGGTATCGACGGGTGCGGGAAATGTTATCGCTGCAATACAATTTGAGTCAGCAGGAGCCGGATATTCAAATCTATAAAGTGAATGTACGCGGTGATCGTTCACTGACCTTGCAGCATGTGTTGAATGAGCGCCGCCCTTTGAACAACGATGTGAATGAAATGTTACGCCACGTGCATCAGCTTTGGGGGTATGACGTTCATTTACATTCGGTAGAACCCGATGGGCGTACCGTGCGAAGTTTTCATCTGGTTGGCGAGCACTACTAAACCATTAACAGCGACTAGATTTTTTCGTTGTCTGTCGCTTCACGCGCCATGTTCACTAATTCAATCAGTGACGTGGCGTGCATTTTATCCATCATGTGACTGCGGTGAAACTCCACTGTTTTAATGCTGACGCCCAGTTTGGTGGCAATTTCTTTATTGGAATGGTTGTCGATCACCAACTCCATCACCTCGCGCTCACGTTCGGTCAGATTAGCGATACGTGCTTGGGTCATGGTTAAACGGATGCGGGATTGTTGATTTTCAACATCTAAGGCTAACGCTTCATGCACGTAATCCAACAATACTTGATCTTCAAACGGTTTTTCTAAGAAATACATTGCACCTGCTTGCATGGCTCGTACTGCCATTGGAATGTCACCATGCCCGGTAATAAAGAGAATGGGCAATGCGTATTTTTGTTTGGTCAGGAATTGCTGTAATTGCAAGCCACTCATACCTGGCATTCGCACATCCAAAATCAAGCAACCAATCATGTGCATGGTATAAAACTTGAGAAAATCTTCGGCTGAGCCAAATGTCGCTACTTTCAAGCGCATGGACTCTAACAACCAGCGTAAAGAGTCACGCACAGCTGGATCATCATCAACAATAAATACGGTAGGTTCATAATTCATTTACGGTTAGTTCCTGTTAACGGTAAGGTAAAACTAAAAGTAGCACCTTGAGTAGGATTATTGACGGCTTCAAGCTTACCACCGTGAGCCTCAATGATGGAACTGCTGATAGGTAGCCCCATACCCATACCGCTTTTTTTACTGGTATAGAAAGGACGGAAAATCTTATTGGCAAAGTCTTCAGGTAGGCCAGTGCCTTCATCAATCACTGAAACCCTTATCGCGTGTGTGCCGACAGGTTCAGTGACGATATGCAGTTTACCAATAGTTTCTGGTGAAAATTCTTCCATTGCATCCAAGGCATTTAGAATCATATTGACCAATACCTGTTCGATCTGGATTTTATTGACATTTACCAAACGTAACTTGGGATAAAGCGCTTTGCTTAATTTAACTTGTTTAAACTGTTCTGTGGTATCCAGTAAATGTAAGGTTTCTTCAATGATCTGGTTAATATCGTGTTCTTGCCATTCGACATCTTGATCTTTACGAGTAAAGTCCTTTGCATACCGTAGAATTTCACCTGCCCGTCGTACTTGAGTGCTGACTAATTGCATGACATCGGCAATATCCGTCATGCTGCATTCGTTGCTTTTCATGCGTAATTCACAACCGCGAATGTAATTGGCAATCGCAGACAGCGGCTGATTCAGTTCATGCGCAATGCCCGAGGCCATTTCACCTAGGGTATTTAAACGCATGATATGCGCCAGCTCTTGTTGACGGTCAGCCAATAATTGTTGGGCAATCATGCGATCAGTGTGGTCTACAATAATCGACATAATGCGCAATTCATCGTTATCCAAATGAATCAATACTGGGCGTACTTCCAGCCAACGCACATTGCCTTTGAAGGTTCTAACCTTGACTTCACGGGCGTGAAATTCGCCAGTTTGACTGATTTGGGTGATACAGGCATCCACGTCCGCTTGGTATTCAGGAAAAACGAAATCTTTGAGCGAATGCCCGATCAACTGTTCTGGATTTTTAGCTTCCATAATCAGTGGTCCTGCTGGGTTCACCTCTTGAATTGTGCCATCCAACGCGCAAATGTTAATCCAGTTGGGTTGACTCTGGAAAATGGTATCCAACTTAGCGCGTTCAATTTCCAGACGAGCTTCCGCCCATTTGCGTTCTTCGATTTCGTGTAATAACAGTTCGTTGGTGTTTTTCAGTTGTAAGTTAGCGGCTTCGAGTTCACTACTTTTGACACTAACTTCCTGATTAACAGTGCGTAATTCTTCATTGGTGGATTGCAGTTCTTCATTGGATGTCTGCAATTCTTCACTGGATGTGTAGAGTTCTTCGTTGGTTGATTGGGCTTCTTCGTAAGTGGATTGCAGTTCTTCGTTGGAGGTTTCCAATTCTTCAATCGTGGTTTGCAAACTTTCACGAACCTCACGTAGTTCTTCTTCTAACTCTTTGATACGCAAAGCATCGCTAACGTTAATAGCCTCTTGTTCTGGCGTAGTAGGATAATCGTTAGCTGGTAGTACTTCAAAAATAACGACGCTGACTTCGGTTTCAGTTAGTTTTCCAGCAGGAAAGTGGCGGGTTCGCATCACAACGCGTACCGGTTCACCATTGATTGTGAAATTGATGCGACGGCTGCTAATGGTTTCATCGGTGCGCCGTGCTTTGTAAATTAGACCGCGTAAATCTTGGCGCAATTCGGTACGAATTAAATCCAGAACACCCAACGCTGCTCGACCTTCAGCAAAACCAAGGTAGGGATCAACATTTCCTCGAACATACACAATTTCCTGACGGTCATCCAACATGATGCAAGCAGGTTGGTAAATATTGACTAACAGCTTGTCGATAGAGTCTTGTAATTTAGCTCGGGGTTTATCGCGGAGATTATTGCTGTAATGTTGGTTGCGTTGTTCACGGAGTGAGCGATTTTGCAATAAATAGGGTAAGTGTCCTTTAATGTCGCTGCGGCGGCGATAAATACGTGATTTACGATCCACGGTGATAAATAAACGGTCACTGCCACCAATGGTTTCAGATTTGCCGAGAAACATAATGCCATCAGGTTCTAAACCGTAATGGAAGGATTCCAATACATTGCGCTGCAATGTTTGATTGAAATAAATCAATACATTACGACATGATACTAAATTCAAGTGTGAGAAAGGTGGGTCGCGTACTAAGTCATGACGCGCAAACAGTACCATGTTGCGAATGGTTTGGGTCAGTTGGTATTCACCGTCTTTTTGAATGAAATATTTGTCGAGAATGCGTTGATCAATTCCTGCTACTGAAGCTTTGGAATAACGCGCCTGACGGGCAATAGTCAAAACGCCATCGTATAAGTCAGTACCGAAAATTTGTATCTTATAACGGGCAATGCGGTTGCCGAGGTATTCGGACAGCATAATAGCAATGGAATATGCTTCTTCACCCGTGGCACAGCCCGCCACCCACACCCGGATTTCGTGTCCGCCTTCAGGAACTACGTCTTCAATTACCCGTCGCAAGGCTTGATAAGCATCTGTATCGCGGAAAAAACTAGTAACTGAGATCAGAATATCATTGTGCAGTTCGTATAATTCTTCAGGTTTCTGTTTCAGATAGGCAGCATACTCACTCAATTGCTTGCACTTGTGTACCGTCATGCGGCGTTCGATACGGCGCAGTAAGGTATTGCGTTTGTAATCACGAAAATCTGTGCCAGTTTGATCGAGTAGCATCCTCAGGATTTCCTGAATCTCATCTTCACTCGGTTCAGGCTTGCTGGCAAATAAGAACGAAATATCCGGTTGCGCCAGCATATCGTGGATTTGCTGGGCAATATCTTCGGGGGGAAGCGCAAGATCAACATGCCCCGTGCCGATAGCGGAATGTGGCATACTGTCAAACCGTGCAGTGGATTCGAGTTGTGCAATGGTAATGCCGCCTTCTGCCTTGATAGCTCGGATACCATGTGTACCATCAGTGCCTGTTCCAGAAAGAATAATGCCTACTGAGTGTCTGCCATGATTTTCTTCTAATGAGGCGAACAGACGATCGACTGAGGGTTTGGGGCCAATTCCTGTGGCTTTTTCTAGATGGAAACGCCCGTTAGCATAAAACGCATCCATAGCTGGCGGGATGATGTAAAAAGTTCCTGCTTTGATTGATTGATTATTTTGCAGTTCAGCAATGGGAAGTTTAGTCTCACGTGCAAGTATAGGCACCATCATGCTGCTATGTTTGGGATCTAAGTGTTGCGCAAGAATGTAAACTACCCGCTCATCAATCGGCAAATTAGGTACGAGCGCCCGAAGTGCTTCTAGCCCTCCAGCAGATGCACCAATTCCTACAATGATCATTCGATTGTCATCTTCTCTGCTACTTACTTGCTCGGTGTCAGTATCGGCTGTCATAATTTCATCCCTGTTTTTGCAAAATAATAATAGCAGATGGGTGTATTGCGTCCAAAAAATTGGGGAGTCAGATAACTCTGACTCCCCAATATAAGCATTATTATAGTTTCGTTTGGTCTGTTTTGTTAGTACTTGCTTTCTCTCCTAGCTCAGTATTTAACACTGTTGTTGCAAGCACTGGGCGGATTGTAATTAGTATCTACTAATAAGCCAATATGGATTCCTGTGGGGAAACGGAGGGATTCTCAAGGGTTTTTACTAGGTTTGCTCATGATTTCTTGATTTAAGTCAATCAGTTGCTGGCAGCATAGCTGCTGTTGCTTGATTCGTTTGATTCTCTGTTGAACTGCCAGCAACGTTTGCAGCATCAGGCATTGCATTATTGGGGTTGAGTTCTGAGGTTTTATCCGTGTCATCAGTAAGACGTGCGTCAACGGCCTTTTCAGTTTGGCTGGTTGATTTGTTGCTACTTTTGCTGAACATCTCTGGTTTACACATGCTGTCAATATTTTCCTGAATTTCTTTCATTTTTGTGGTTTTTTCTTCTGCTGTCAGAAAACGCTCACCTTGAGCATCTTTCCATTTAATTAAAGCGTTTGCTGTCATCTTTTTGAGTGCTTCAGCTTGTTGAGCACAGAACTCACGATGCTTTTGATCACTTTTTTCGCCGTCCTGACGTGCTTGTTCTAACGTATCTTTAGGTTCTGATGTGCTATTTTCTTTAGGAATAACATTACCGAGTTTACCTGTGGAAAGGCGTATATCGTCTTCAATATTTTTGCCATTTGCGTCTGGCGGCGGGGGGGTTTGAGTGTAGTGGACTTCTCCATTTTTATCCGTCCACTTGTACATGTCTGCCGCTGCATGGGTTGTCATAAATATGGCTGTTAGTAAAACAACTGGCATAAAGATTGCTTTTTTCATCTATCACCTTGTTATGTTTGATTTTGACCACATATTAGTATTTTCTAATATTCTCTGTTAGGATGCGTCAACTTCTCATTTTGTTTTAAGGTAAGTATGCCATGAAAATGTTACCAAAGTGGTTACTGATCGTCGGATTGTCGGCATTATCGGCTTGCGGGAATTCTGAGCAAATACAGCCAGCCGCTTCCGCACAGGTACAAATTGCCTTGCAAACGACCACGGTTAACGCGATTGTTACACCGGAGTTGTATTATCTGGATGGTCATGTTGAAGCCGTTAATGAAAGCACTATTTCGGCACAGACCAGTGGTGTTATCGAAAAATTGTTTTACGATGTGGATGATTATGTTGAACCGGGTAAAGTGATTGCGCGAATCAAATCCAAAAATCAGCAAGCAGGTGTAGAACAGGCGCAAGCGTCACTGGATGAAGCACAAGCACGCTATAGCGAAGCACAAACAGATTTTCAACGTGTCAGTGAGATTTATGCAAAACGCCTCGTACCCAAAGCTGATTTAGACGCAGCTCAAGCTGGGTTAAAAGCGGCGGAAGCGCGGTTAGCTGCGGCTAAAGCACAAGTTACCCAAGCGGGCGAACAATTGGGTTATACGACACTGATTGCGCCTTACGGGGGGATCGTGACGAAGCGTCATGTGCAGTTAGGCGAGGCTGTCAATCTTGGTACGCCAATCATGACTGGTATTTCACTGGATAAAATGCGAGTGGTTGTCGAAGTTCCCCAGCGTTTAATTGGCAAAGTTCGTCAGGAAAAGAAAGCCTTTGTGTTTCAGGATGGCTCTAATAAATCGTTGGCTGTTGAGTCCTTGACCTTTTTTCCTTACGCGGATCCTAAAACCAATGCATTTAAAGTCAGGATTGATCTAAAAGAGGGCGCACAAGACTTGTTCCCCGGTATGTTTGTTAAGGTGGCTTTTGTCATTGGGCAGCAAGAAAATGTGGTAAGCATTCCAGAAAGTGCCGTGGTGGTGCGTAGCGAAGTAATTGGTGTGTATGTCATTAATAAAGAAGGTAAACCAGCATTACGTCAAATCCGTTTAGGGAAAAAACTGGATGATAATACGATCAGTGTATTGGCTGGTGTCGATGCGGGTGAAACCATTGCGCTTGATCCTGTACAAGCAGCCATTTCCCTGAAGCAACAAGCAGCGGAGGTAAAACACGATGAGTGAGCCAACGTTGGGCATTTCAGGGGGAATTGCCAAGAAATTCCTGATCACGGAAATTACACCATTGCTGGCCTTGGTTGGTTTGCTGTTGGGATTATTTGCTGTCATGGTGACGCCCCGTGAGGAGGATCCACAAATCAATGTGACATTTGCCAATGTGTTTATCCCGTTTCCGGGGGCTAGTGCTGAACAGGTGGAAAGTTTAGTCAGCACTCCCGCCGAACAAGTGCTGTCTGAAATTGAGGGATTGGAACATATTTATTCCACCTCGATGCCGGGTATGTCGGTTTTAACCGTGCAATACAAAGTGGGGCAGGATCGAACGGATGCACTGGTGCGTTTGTATAACAAGGTCGCCTCTAATCAGGATTGGTTGCCTCAAAATCTTGGCGTAGGTACACCATTGATTAAGCCGAAAGGCATTGATGATGTGCCCATTGTTGCGCTGACATTGTGGACTGAAGATGATAAACGCGGTGCTTATGAGTTGAATCAAGTGGCACATGCCATTGAATCGGAACTCAAGCGCGTACCCGGGTCGCGTGATATTTACACGATCGGTGGCCCGCAACAAATTGTCCATGTCTTGTTGGATGCTGAAAAACTTGCCGGTCATGGTATCTCGTTGGCTGATTTGCGGAATGCGCTACACGCCAGTAATTCTGCTCGTGATGCTGTTTCCTTGGTGAATAACAACGAGGAAATTCAAGTACAAGCGGGTACATTCCTGATGGACGCGGCAGAAGTAGGGGAGCTGATGGTCGGTGTCTTCGACGGCAAACCTGTTTTCCTTAACGATGTTGCGGAAGTAAAGCGTACTTCTGATTCGCCAGAAGCTTACGTCACTTTTGGAACAGGTAGCGCAGCATCACATAAAGAATTGCAAGCAGGTATCCATACCCCAGCCGTAACCATTGCTGTTGCCAAGCAGCCTGGGACGAATGCAGTCGATATTGCTAATAGTGTCATTGATCGCTTCGAGAAATTGCGGGGGACGTTCGTGCCAGAAGGTGTGAATGTCACTGTCACGCGTAATTACGGCGAGACGGCTCAGGCGAAGTCTGAAAAGTTGATTCACAAACTCATTATTGAAACCATCGCTGTAGCCTTGTTGATTTGGTTTGCTTTAGGGTGGCGGGAAGCCCTGATTGTGGGTGCTGCGGTGGTGATTACCTTAGCGGTAACCTTGTTTGCATCATGGGCTTATGGTTTCACCTTAAATCGGGTTTCGTTGTTTGCGTTGATTTTCTCTATCGGTATTTTGGTCGATGATGCCATTGTGGTGGTGGAAAATATTCACCGTCACATGCAGCAAGGTGGGAAAAAGCTGTTGGACGTGATTCCAGTAGCCGTCGATGAAGTAGGTGGCCCTACCATATTGGCAACGTTTACGGTGATTGCAGCGTTGTTGCCGATGGCATTTGTATCGGGATTAAT
Source organism: Thiothrix caldifontis (assembly GCF_900107695.1). Taxonomy (GTDB): domain Bacteria; phylum Pseudomonadota; class Gammaproteobacteria; order Thiotrichales; family Thiotrichaceae; genus Thiothrix; species Thiothrix caldifontis. The sequence continues at coordinate 20,491 of NZ_FNQP01000006.1, forward strand.
GGGGCCTTATATGTCGCCGATTCCGATCAATGCCAGTATGGGGATGCTGATCTCATTGGCAGTCGCTTACGTAGTGACACCTTGGATGACAGGAAAAATGTTGGCCAACGTTGATTTCAGCCTCCATCATCACGATAACAATAAGTTGCACGGTTTTTTCAGTCGTATCATGTCCCCATTTCTAGACGATAAAAAAGGTAGTAAACGTCGCACGACCTTGTTCGCAGTCATTACTTTATTGATCGTGTTATCTGCCTCCCTGGCAGTATTCAAGCTAGTAGTACTGAAAATGCTGCCTTTCGACAATAAATCCGAATTCCAGGTGATATTGGATATGCCGGAAGGTACTTCATTGGAACAAACGTCGCGGGTACTGAACGAAATGTCGGAGTATCTGGGGAAAGTCAATGAAGTAACCGATTACCAAATTTATGCGGGAACCGCTGCACCCATCAACTTCAATGGTTTGGTGCGTCAATACTATTTACGCGAAGGCTCTAATATTGGTGATATTCAAGTCAATCTAACGGATGCCCACGGACGTGAACGTCAAAGTCATGAAATCGCTTTAGATGTACGCCCACCTTTGCAAGACATTGCTAAAAAGTACAATGCCAATGTGAAAGTAGTCGAAGTGCCACCGGGGCCACCGGTGATGTCACCAATTGTGGCTGAAGTGTATGGTTTGGATTATCCGGGACAAATTGCGGTTGCCAAGCAGGTTCGAGGTATATTTGAACAAACCCAAGACATTGTGGATATTGATGATAGTGTCGAATACCCGCAAAAGCGTTTGGTGGTACAAGTCGATCGTCGTAAAGCGGCGTTGCTAGGTGTATCCCAAGATGCGATTGCTTCTGCTATTGATACGGTATTACGTGGTGAAGACGTAGTGTTTTTACACGGTAAGGGTATTAAGTATGCAGTACCGATTCGCGTCGAGTTTCCGGTAGCATTGAAAGATAAAATGGATTCGGTACTGGCATTGCGTGTACGTAGTCAGGCGGGTGAGTTAGTGCCGATGTCTGAATTGGTCAGTGTGCAGGAAACCACACGGGAACATTCCATTTATCACAAAGATTTGCTGCCGGTTGTGTACGTGACCGGTGATATGGCAGGGACAACAGACAGCCCGCTGTATGGCATGTTCGAGATCTTTAGTGGCATTAAAGAACTGTCCGTGTATGATAATCCGATTAATCAATTCTTTGTTGCGCAGCCGGATGACCCTTATTTGTATGGGATGAAATGGGATGGTGAATGGCAAGTGACTTACGAAACCTTCCGCGATATGGGGATTGCTTACGGGGTAGGGATGATTCTGATCTTCCTGTTGATCGTGGCACAATTCAGGTCGTATATGGTTCCGCTAGTCATCATGTCGCCTATTCCGTTAACCATTATCGGTGTAATGCCTGGTCATGCATTGCTGGGGATGCAGTTTACCGCCACCTCCATGATTGGCATGATTGCGCTTGCTGGGATTATCGTCCGTAACTCCATCTTGTTAGTCGATTTCATTAACGAACAGGTGAGAAGCGGCATGGATTTGAAAGACGCGGTGATTAATTCAAGCGCAGTACGTGCCAAACCTATTGCATTAACCGCATTGGCAGCCATGGTCGGTGCATTCTTTATTATTGATGATCCAATTTTTGGTGGATTAGCCGTATCATTGATTTTTGGTATATTAGTATCCACGGTATTGACACTGGTACTGATTCCGCTGATGTATTATATGTACGCCCGCAATCGTTTAGCTACTATTATGGGTGGGGCGATTTAACCCCACCCTCTGCGTGTTCAATCTGACGTAATCCCCCGTTGCTGCGTGAGTGGTACGGGGATTTACGTTTCTTGCAAATAGACAGCTAAACCAAGGTCATTTTCGGCGACATGTCGCATGAAGTGTTGCATCGCTTGGAAACGCTTGAGACAGGCGTCAAGAGCTTGAGTATTACCATCCCATATTGGCGGGTAAATATCCTCATCCAACATTTGATTGGTATCAAAGTGCTGGCGTAATGTCTCAGGTGTTTTATTCACTAGCGCTTGGGTAATGTGCTTGACTTCACCTGAATCAAATGTTCGTGCAGGGCCATAGCCCAAGTCCACATTGCCCACATAACTGCCGCCATCCAGCAAAAAAGCATCCGGTAACTGCCCATTCCAGCCTTGACCACATAGGAGGTAGTGGATGCCATGCCAGTATTCACCCAAGCTTTCTCGCAGAGTGATGCACTCAGGCTCTAGGGCATAGCGTGATGCAGGAAAGCGTGTTTCAGCCGTGACTAAAGTCCAGATAAGTTGCGGATGTGCCATGAGACGACTGATATTGAAATCAGAAATGGCAGCAAGATGTAAATGTACACCCATGATAGTTAAACCCTTTTTTGAACAATGGCTCAAGCCAATTACCTTGTTAGTGTTAGTAAGCTTCTCAACGTGTTGTTTTATAGAATCAATAGGTTGAATAGAAGCCATGTTTGGTTACTTACTTGCGTTGTGATTGGATTATTACAGTCGTTAACTGCTTTAGCTGTGATAATCATCACCAATAGAATCAATTCACGTTGTTTGAGCCTTCCCCTGACTTTGTTATGATGCAAGGCATTGATCACAACAACGAGTTTCGTATGCAAAGTATTCTTTCCCGTATCGCTACCGAATTGGCGGTTCAAGAACAGCAAGTGGCTAGTGCTGTCGCCTTATTGGACGAGGGTTCAACGGTTCCTTTCATTGCCCGCTACCGTAAGGAAAAAACCGGTGGGCTGGACGATACCCAACTGCGTTACCTTGAAACTCGTCTGGGCAGCTTACGTGAGCTGGAAAAGCGTCGTGACACCGTACTGAACTCCATCCGCGAACAAGGCAAGCTGAGTGCCGAGTTAGAGCAACAAGTATTGCAAGCACAAACCCGCACCGAACTTGAAGACATTTACCTGCCTTACAAACCCAAACGCCGCACCAAAGCCATGATTGCCCGCGAAGCCGGAATTCAGCCACTGGCAGAAGCCTTGCTCAGTAACCCGCAACTTGACCCTGAAGCCGAAGCCGCCAAGTACCTCAATCCTGAGATGGAATTTGCCGACACCAAAGCGGTGCTGGATGGAGCCAGGCAAATCCTCATGGAAGATTTTGCCGAAAACCCTGAGTTGAGCGGTGTATTGCGTGAATATTTATGGGAGCAGGGTAGTTTTGAATCCAGTGTGGTTGAGGGAAAGGAAGTAGAGGGGCAAAAATTTGCGGATTATTTTGCGTATAGCGAAGCCTTACACAAAATCCCTTCCCACCGCGCTCTAGCATTATTCCGTGGGCGTAATGAAGGCATTCTGGATTTGAAACTGGATGTTGCCGTAACAGAGGGTATGAGCCATCCGTGCGAAGATAAAATTGCCCAAACTTTCAATATTAGTGATCAGGGTAGGGCTGCGGATCGTTGGTTACTGGATACGGTACGTTGGACGTGGAAAGTAAAGTTACATAGTCGATTAAGTACCGACTTGAATCAACGCTTGCGTGAACAGGCGGAGGCAGAAGCTATCCGTGTGTTTGCAGCGAACTTGAAAGATTTATTGCTGGCAGCACCTGCTGGGGCACGTAATACGCTGGGGCTTGATCCCGGTTTGCGCACAGGAGTGAAAGTTGCTGTTGTCGATACAACGGGTAAGCTATTGGATTTTGCCACGATTTACCCGCATGTGCCGAAAAAACAATGGGATCAATCTATTGCGATATTGGCAGATTTATGCGCTAAACACAGCGTTGAACTGATCAGCATTGGCAATGGCACGGCATCCCGCGAAACCGATCAGTTGGCGGGCGATTTGATTAGTCGTCATCCCGAACTCAAATTGTCTAAAATCGTGGTCTCAGAAGCCGGTGCCTCGGTATATTCCGCCTCAGAACTGGCGGCACGTGAATTCCCCGGTTTAGATGTTTCCATTCGTGGTGCGGTATCCATTGCCCGCCGCTTGCAAGATCCGCTGGCAGAATTGGTGAAAATTGACCCGAAATCCATTGGTGTCGGTCAATACCAACACGATTTGAATCAACCAGAACTGGCGCGTTCGCTGGACGCAGTGGTCGAAGACTGTGTAAACGCGGTTGGGGTCGATGTGAATACCGCGTCTGCCGCATTACTGGCAAGGGTTTCCGGTTTAAACAGTGGGATTGCTGACAATATTGTGGATTTCCGCAATGACAATGGCGCATTCCGCAATCGCAATCAATTGAAGAAAGTGTCACGGTTAGGCGCAAAAACCTTTGAACAAGCCGCCGGTTTTTTGCGGATTCGTGATGGGGATTATCCATTGGATGCGTCCGCCGTTCACCCGGAAGCCTACACCCTAGTCGAGCAGATTGCCGCTGTGAACCGTCAGCCTCTACAAGAATTGGTGGGAAATAGCGAATTTGTTAGCACTCTGAAACCCGCCGATTACGTCACCGAACAATTTGGTGTTCCCACGATTCGCGATATTTTGGCAGAACTGGAAAAACCGGGTCGCGACCCACGCCCTGAATTTGTGACTGCTACGTTCCGCGAAGGTGTGAATGAGCTGAAAGACTTACAGGCGGGTATGATTCTCGAAGGTGTGGTTACTAATGTAGCGAATTTCGGGGCATTTGTGGATATTGGTGTGCATCAAGATGGCTTAGTCCACATTTCCCAACTGACTGATAAATTTATTAAAGACCCTCGTGAAGTGGTGCGCACTGGCGATGTGGTGAAGGTGCGTGTCGAGGAGGTGGATGTGCAGCGCAAGCGCATTGGGTTAACTATGCGTTTAGAACCCACCCAGTCGAAAGCTGCCCAAAACCCCATGTCCAAAGCGGCTGCCAACCGTGAAGAGCGCAGACCACAAACATCGCGTCCACAACAAGAGCGCAGTAATGATCGTCATGAACGTAAACCTGACAATCGTCAGCCCAACGCAAAAAAATCTATGAAAGAGCCAGCGCCTGCCGCAAACTCAGCAATGGGGGATGCCTTAGCCGCAGCCTTGGCGAAAATGCGCAAATAAACAATGAGGTGAGTGATGAACAAATGGTGGGGATTCTTAATCAGTCTTTGGCTGTTATCCGGCTGTGCCCCGCAATACGAAACCCGCTATGAATTTACGCCACCGACGAGTACCGGCGGTTTGAGTTGTCTCAACCGCTGTGAAACCCAAACGCGCACCTGCAACTTGCAATGCAATCTGCAATACGGTCAATGCAGTGCCAAAGCTGAACAACAGGCTAAAGCCGAACTTCCCGCAAAACTCAGTGAATACGACACCCGTTTGGCCGCATGGCAACGTGAGATGGAACGTTATCAAACCGATTTGCGCTTTTACGAAATGGAATTGCGTCAGCGTGAATTGCGTCAGCGTGAATTGCAACACGATCTGCGGCGGCTTACCTGTGACCGCGACGGTAAAGAATCAGCCAGTTGCTTACACCACCATTCCCTGCTCAATGGCATGACCTTGCTGAATGAGCCAAGTCGCCCGGATAAGTTACCGGCAAAACCGACGTTGAGCAGCGAAACCGCCCGCATTCGTGATCTAATTTGTAGCAATGAATGCCAATGTGATGCGCAGTACCGCCAGTGCTATACCAGTTGTGGCGGGGCAGTGAAGCCTTATCAGTTTTGCGTGGAGAATTGCCCCAAATAATCCGCTATAATCCCGCGCTTACCCACAAAGCTGCTGGCATATTGTCAGTAGGCTTTGTATGCTTCGCCCCTTTGATCACCAGTGAAAAGCAAGCCTAGGCTATGAGTAATATGCAGGAACAGTATCAACCCCAATCCTTGGAACCGGAAATTCAGCAATTCTGGGAACAACAACGTACCTTTGAAGTCACCGAAGATCCTAACAAGGAAAAGTATTACTGCCTCTCCATGTTTCCTTACCCCAGCGGCGTGCTGCACATGGGGCACGTCCGCAACTACACCATCGGCGATGTGATTGCACGTTTCCAGCGGATGCAGGGTAAAAACGTCCTGCAACCCATGGGCTGGGATGCATTCGGCTTGCCTGCTGAAAATGCGGCAATCAAAAACAATACCGCTCCCGCCGCATGGACATACAAAAACATTGGTTACATGCGCAGCCAACTCAAGTCGATGGGGTTGGGCATTGACTGGTCACGTGAAATTGCCACTTGTACACCTGAATATTACCGCTGGGAACAATGGTTTTTTACCCAATTATATGAAAAAGGGCTGGTATACCGTAAAAAATCCACGGTGAATTGGGATCCGGTTGACCAAACGGTATTAGCTAATGAGCAGGTCATTGATGGACGTGGCTGGCGTTCTGGTGCATTGATTGAACAGCGTGAAATTGACCAGTGGTTTCTGAAAATTACTGCTTATGCTGATGAATTGTTGGAAGAAATCGGCAAGATGCCGGGCTGGCCTCAACAAGTGCGTACCATGCAAGAAAACTGGATTGGGCGTTCGGAAGGGGTAGAACTCGAATTTGGTTTGGCAGGTTCAGATAGCAAGTTAAGTGTATTCACCACCCGCCCTGATACTTTGATGGGGGTGACCTATGTCGCAGTTGCGGCACAACATCCACTTGCGCTGAAAGCAGCAGCTACTAATCCTGCACTAGCCGCTTTCATCGAAGAATGCAAACTGGTCAAAGTTGCCGAAGCCGATATGGCAACGATGGAAAAGAAGGGCATGGCGACGGGCATTATGGCGTTGCATCCGGTGACGGGCGCGAGCGTACCGGTCATGGTTGCCAATTTCGTGCTGATGTCTTATGGCTCTGGGGCAGTGATGGCTGTTCCGGCACACGATCAGCGTGACTGGGAATTTGCCAAGGCTTACGACTTACCCATTAAGCAGGTGATTGCACCAGCAGATGAACATGAAATTGATTTGAATACTGCAGCGTTTACCGAAAAAGGCATATTGATCGATTCAGGGGAGTTTAATGGGCTGACCTCTGCCACTGCCTTTGAAGCTATTGCTGACTATTTAGTAAAAAAGGGGAAAGGACGGCGACGGATTAACTTCCGTTTGCGTGACTGGGGCGTTTCGAGGCAACGTTATTGGGGTTGCCCGATTCCAATCATTTATTGCGATGATTGCGGTGCTGTGCCTGTTCCCGAAAAAGATTTGCCAGTGATTTTGCCCGAAGACGTGACGTTTGATGAAACCGGCGGTTCACCAATTAAACGGATGCCGGAATTTTACCAAACGACTTGCCCTTCTTGCGGCAAACCGGCGACGCGCGAAACTGATACGTTCGACACATTTTTTGAGTCATCGTGGTATTACGCCCGCTATACCTGCCCCGATAGTCATAATGCTATGCTGGATTCACGGGCTAATTATTGGCTACCGGTTGATTATTATATTGGCGGGATTGAACATGCGATTTTACATTTGTTGTATTCACGCTTCTTCCATAAATTGATGCGCGACAACGGCTTAGTGGATTCTGATGAACCGTTTACTAACTTGTTGACCCAGGGCATGGTATTAGCAGAAACGTTCTACCGTGAAAAGGAAAATGGCGGTCAAGATTGGTTTCAGCCTACAGATGTGAATGTCGAGCGTGATGATAAAGCACGTGTGATTGGTGCAACTCTGATTGCTGACGGTTTGCCGGTACAAGCTGGCGGCATTACCAAAATGTCTAAATCCAAGAATAACGGCGCTGATCCACAGGAAATGATTGAGAAATACGGTGCGGATACGCTGCGTTTGTTCTCTATGTTTGCCGCACCCCCGGATCAAAGCATGGAATGGTCAGATTCTGGGGTAGAAGGGGCTCAGCGGTTTCTACGTCGTCTTTGGAAACAGGTGTTTGACCATGTATCCGGTGGTATTACAGAACCATTGGATGCGACGAATTTGGATGATACACAGCAAGCCTTGCGCCGCAAAGTTCATCAGATGATACAGAAGGTGGGGGATGATATGGCACGTCGCCATACCTTCAACACTGCTGTTGCGGCGAATATGGAATTGCTGAACGATATTTCACGCTTTGCTGCTGAAACTACGCAAGGCCGTGCAGTACGCCAAGAAGCATTGGAATGTATCGTATTGATGCTTGCACCGATTACACCGCACATCTCTCATGCACTTTGGCAAGCTTTAGGACATAATGAAGCGGTTGTGAATACACGTTGGCCTAATGTCGATGAAAGTGCTTTAGTACAAAACACCTTGGAACTCATTGTTCAAGTGAACGGTAAAGTACGTGGTAAAGTACAAGTGAGCGCGAATACGGCTGAAGATGTTATTAAGGCAACGGCATTAGCTAATGAAAATGTTCAGAAGTTTCTTGACGGTTTGACCGTGCAAAAGGTCATTGTCGTGAAAGGCCGTCTGGTTAATATTGTGGCGAACTGAGAACTGATGAAGACGTTGTTGTTGCTGTTAAGTCTGTCGATGTTACTGTTGGGCTGTAGCGGTGAGCCGTTTCATCTGCGGGGCAGTAAACCCTTGCCCGAGTTGATGAGCCAAGGTATTTACATACAGGGGGTTGATCCGCGCAGTGATTTCGGGTTGGTCTTACGCGATAGCTTGGAAGACGCAGGAGCGAATATTGAGCAAAGCGAGCAAGATGCTGTCACAATACTCAGTATTACTAATGTGCGTGAAAACCGTTCCGTATCGGGTTACTCTTCGACAAGGCAAGTGCGTGAGTTTAACCATAGCCTTGCGGTTGATTTCCGCGTTAAATCCCGTTCAATGGCTGAAGGGGTAGAACGTTCTGTCAATGCAGAGCGTTCCCAAGTCTACGATGGTCAGTACGTGTTAGGCACAGCCGAAGAAGAAAATGTTATCAAGGAAGAGTTGCGCCATGAAGCTGTGCGTTTAATCCTATTGCGCTTGCAAGCTATCCGGTAACCTTCGCATTGTGTTGCACAATGGTTGCCAGTGCGGACGAATCTAATTCGCCATTACCAGCGTCCACTAATGCCTGCATATAATCAGCAGCGCGTTGTGTTCCCGGTAAGTTCAAACCAAATGCTGTTAGCGTATCGGTCACAATATGCATATCCTTATTATGCAAGTGTGCTTTAAAACCGGGTTGGAAGTTTTCTGTTAAAATGCGTTGCCCGTGTAATTCCAACACCTTTGAGTAGGCAAAACCACCTAACAAGGCTGCACGGACTTTAGCAGGATCAACCCCAGCCGCTTTCGCCAATTCAAATGCTTCTGTTACTGCAATGACAGTTTGTGCTGCAATCAATTGGTTACAGGCTTTGGCAAGTTGGCCTGCGCCATGATCACCGATGTGAGTGATGGTTTTACCCATGACCGCAAGGGCAGGAAGTACCGTATCCAAATCTTCTGCCTTGCCCCCTACCATAATCGTTAGTGTCCCCGCTATTGCACCGACATCCCCTCCAGAAACTGGCGCATCTAACATGCGAATTCCTTTTTCTGCCAACTTTTCAGCAATTTTACGGGTTGTAACGGGTGAAATAGTGCTCATATCTACCACGAGTAAACCTGTTTTTCCACCTTCGATAACGCTATTGTCGCCCAGTAAAACGGCTTCAACATCAGGCGTGTCAGATACCATGGATATCACAATATCGACTTGAGCCGCAAGGGCAGCCGGTGTTGGCGCAAATGCAGCACCCATATCCAGCAATTCTTGCGCTGATTCGCGACGACGTGCATAAACTATCAAAGGAAAACCTGCACTCAACAAATGTTTGCACATGGGACGTCCCATAATGCCGGGACCAATCCAGCCGATAGTAGGTTGCGTAGTCATGGGCATCATTATCCTCTGGGTAAGTTTGGTGTTGGAAGATGTTAGCACAAGCACGAAAGATGATAGAATTCCGATTTAATTTCAAACCCTCGGTCAACATATGCAGTCAGATAACGCAACGCCTTTGCAGTGGTTTTTCGCTTGCCCCCAATTTATCGAACCATTGTTGGCTGATGAGCTTAGTCGTTGCGGTGCAGAGTCGGTAAAAATTGGTCATGCAGGTGTTCAAGCATGGGGCGATTTACGCTTTGGTTATTATGCGATGCTGTGGAGTCGGTTAGCTTCGCGTGCCACGTTACAACTGGCTCAGGGTTTTGGCAAGAATCAAGCAGAATTGCAAACCTTGTTGCATTCTATTGACTGGCAACAACATTTACGCCCAGAAGGTACGTTGAAAGTACGCTTTTTTGGTTTGAATGACGATATTCGCAATACCCAATTTGGGGCGCAATGGGTTAAAGATCAGATTGGTGATCAATTCCGTAGCCAACATGGCATACGTCCTAGTGTTAGTAATACGCCCGACCTTGTAGTAGTTGTAAATTTGCATAAGGGTAATGCAAGTATCGGTATTGAGCTGAATCAGCATAGCTTACACCAACGCGGTTATCGTGACTTGGATACACATGCCCCCATGCGGGAAAATTTAGCTGCTGCATTATTAATTCGGGCAGGTTGGCCTGAGTTAGTGGTTAGTGAGGCAGAATTAGTGGCACTGATTGATCCGCAATGTGCGGCTGGTACGTTTTTGATCGAAGGTGCTTTAATGGCGTTGGATATTGCACCTGGATTATTACGTCAACATACAGTTGCTGAACGTTGGCTAGGGCATGATGCTGAGTTATGGAACACCTTATATGCGGAAGCACAAGATCGTCGTGTCACAGGGCTTACCAATGCTGAACGTTTTGAATTTTGGGGTAATGATCGCGATGCCGCAGTTATGGCCGCACGGGCAGATTGGCGTTCTATTAATTTGCCAGCAGCGCGTTGGACGCAATGCTCGCTAACTACTATGCCTGCACCAACTATAGCTGACAAAGCTCTGGTTATTAGTAATTTACCTTTTGAAATAAATGCCAATATCGTCACAGTAAAACCTCATTATGATGCGCTCAGTGCATGGATGGCGAGTTTACCACCAGGCTATCGAGGGGCTTTGTTTGCAGAAGCAGCCGCACCTATTTCCTTGACTAATTTGTTTTACAGTAAAGAATACCGTTTTTTAAATGGTGAAACCGAATCCAAACTTTATACATTTGAGCGGTTGGTACAGAAAGAGCATCCTGCCATTTGGATTTCTGATGACCTTGCTAACCGAATTACGAAGAACTTACGTAAGTTAAAAAGCTTTATCAAACAAAGGGATATAAATGCGTATCGTGTGTACGATATGGATATTCCTGAATACGCAATTGCCGTTGATCGTTATGCCGATTGGTTACATGTCCAAGAATATGCCCCCCCTAAAACTATTGACGATAAAGTCGCAGAACAACGTTTACAGCAAGCCTTGCTAACATTACCTGCTGCATTAGGTGTTGACCCAAACAAAATCGTGTTAAAACAACGTCGCCAACAAAAAGGTAAGAGTCAATACGAAAAACAGGGGAGGGTGGAACAAGCATTGACTGTTATTGAACACGGTGTACTTTTCAAAGTGAACCTAACCGATTATTTAGATACAGGTTTATTCTTGGATCACCGCCCTATACGTTATTGGTTGCAACAACATTCCAAAAATAAAAAAGTGCTGAATTTATTTTGTTATACCGGAACAGCCAGTGTTCATGCCGCCATTGGTGGTGCTGATCGTGTTGACAGCGTGGATATGTCTGCTACGTATTTGGAGTGGGCAAAAGACAATTTCAGTTTGAACAATTTGCAACATGATCCCTACCGACGTTACCGTTTCATCCAAGCGAATGTGTTGGAGTGGCTATACGATTGTGATGAGTATTACGACCTGATTTTTCTTGATCCACCCACATTCAGTAACTCTAAACGTATGCAAGATACATTTGATGTACAACGTGATCATGTTGCATTGATTGACGATGCCATGCGCGTATTGTCACCTGATGGTACGCTGATTTTTTCTAATAATTTCCGTAAGTTCAAGTTAGATACTGAAGTAGAAAACAAATACGCAGTGCAGGACTACCGCAAGCAATCGTTGCCCTTAGATTTTGAACGTGACCCGAAAATCCATGGTTGTTGGCTAATCAAACACTAATAGGTCATTGTTATTATCCGAGCAGTGTTGAACAATTTAATGTTTTTATTTTTTATAACGTATTTACGTAAAAAAACAAATTTCACAATAAAAATAATACTTTATATTGAATTTAATATAAATATTTACGTATAATAAAAACGTACTTAGTTATCAGATGGAATGCACCATGAGTAATGTCATCAAACTGCCCGAAACAGGTTCGCTGAACACCATTGAAGTCGAAGAAGCGCCATCAGAATTTCCAATACCACACGAGGGATGTTATTACGGTGTAGCAGGGCGTTTTGCCTTCGATGCTTGTTTGCAATCGGAAGCTGACCCTATTGGTGTGCTTATTCATCTGCTGACATGGGCAGGTGCTTATTTTGGAAATAAAGCCGTTCTGAGATTGGGTGATGTGGAAGCACCGCCACGTTTATTCAGTGTAACGGCAAGTTCCGCTGGTGGGGGTAAAGGCACTGCTGCGGCACCTGTCAGAAAATTGATGCAGGATTATGTCAATGTGCAGTTACGCAAAATGGGTTTACCACTTGCGCTATACCGTGATGGGCCGATGTCGAGTGGGGAGGGGTTAGCATGGGCTGTACGTGACCCAGCCGATACAGAAGATGAGGATGGCAACCCAACCGATAAAGGCATCACGGACAAACGCCTGATGATTCTAGAAGAAGAGTTTGCTGCCGTTTTACAAGCGGCACGCCGAGAGGGCAATACAGTGTCTGCGGCGATTCGCCGTTTTTGGGATACTGGTAACTTTTCACCACTGACTAAAAATAACCGTGTTACCGTAACCGATGCGCATGTCTGTTTTGTCGGACACATTACTTACGAAGAGTTGGTAAAGCGTCTGGAACAAAGTGAATATGCTACAGCACTAGCCAGTCGTATTTTATGGATCTGCGTGCGCCGCCCCAAAATTGTGGCTATTCCTGAAAGCATTCCTGTCGTCAAAATGCTGCATTACGCTGATGCAGTAGCCAAAGCTATCCAGTTCTCCAGCGATGTTAATGAGTTAACTTTATCGGCTCAATCACTGGAATTGTGGGGAACATTAGCACTGTCCTTAGCGAAGGTGAATTCACCGATGTCCGAGCGTTCGCGGGTACAAGTGTTACGCATTGCTTGTATTTTTGCCTTACTAGACTGCACGGATGAAGTAGAGCCACAACATTTACGTGCTGCTACGTATATTTGGGATTATTGCCTTGGTAGTGTTGCCTACATTTTTGAAGGAGAACAGAACGAGGACGAAGGCAAGATTATCGCCGCCTTGCGCAAACACGGTAAGTTAACGACTACTCAGATCAGAGTGAATGTATTCCAGCAGAATATCAAATCTGCGGCAATGAACACGCTTCTTAAGTCATTGGAAACACAAGGAAGAATCAAACGTAGTGTTAAACAACGTACTGATGGGCGCAGCGGGAAGCCTGCAACATTCTTTGAACTGGTGAGAAACTAAATACGTAATAAATGTATTAATTATTTACCAATAAATTATTGAAAATAATGGTATTATAATTAATACGTAATTACGTTTAAATATTTTAAATAAATAATAAAAAACCTAGGGTATCCCATTCGCTACGTAAGTAAACATTTGGGATACCCTAGGTTTGGTGTGTTACTTTTGTGGTAACTGAACGCGAATATTCAATTCACGTAACTGTTTTGTATTGACCTCAGCAGGTGCATCAGTCAATGGGCAAGCAGCCGTTTGTGTTTTAGGAAATGCCATTACATCTCGGATAGACTGACTACCCGTCATCAACATGATCAAGCGATCTAACCCAAACGCTAAACCACCGTGAGGAGGGCAACCGTACTTCAATGCATTCAGCAAGAAGCCAAACTTTTCCTGCGCTTCTTCGTCAGAAATACCCAAAAGTTTGAAGACGGATTTCTGCATTTCCATGTTGTGGATACGTACCGAACCACCGCCGACTTCTGTACCATTGAGTACCATATCGTAAGCAATTGACAGTGCTTTCCCTGGATTTGCCAACAATTCTTCTGGAGTGCCTTTAGGTGCTGTGAAGGGGTGATGTAGTGCAACCCAACGGTTATCTTTATCATCCCACTCAAACATTGGGAAATCCACGACCCATAAGGCAGCCCATTCACCTTGAATCAGACCACGATCATGACCCAACTTCACCCGTAAAGCACCTAAGGCATCGTTAACCACACGAGCCTTATCAGCACCGAAGAAAATCAAGTCGCCCGTTTGCGCACCGGTTCGTTCCATAATGCCAGTAACCGTTTCATCTGGCAGGAACTTCATGATCGGAGACTGTAAACCCTCACGCCCAGCGGCAATATCATTGACTTTAATATAAGCTAAACCTTTAGCCCCGTAACGCCCTACAAATGCCGTGTAGTCGTCGATTTCTTTACGGGACAGTTCACCACCATTAGGCAAACGCATTGCCACTACACGGCTGTCAAGGTCTTTGGCGGGTGCTGAGAACACCTTGAATTCGACACTTTCCATCAGATCACTGACTTCGATGAATTCAAGCGGGATACGCATATCCGGTTTGTCAGAGCCAAAACGGTGCATGGCTTCGGAGTAGGGCATACGTGGTAGTGGGTTAGGCAGATCGACACCTAAAGTTTCCTTGAACGTTGCCCGCATCATGGCTTCCATCAAACCCATGATGGCATTGTCATCCATAAAGGATGTTTCAATATCCAACTGAGTAAATTCAGGCTGACGATCAGCACGCAGGTCTTCATCCCGGAAACAACGTGCGAATTGATAGTAGCGATCCATACCTGACATCATCAACAATTGTTTGAACAACTGTGGTGATTGGGGCAGGGCGAAGAATGAGCCAGGGTGAGTTCGGCTAGGTACTAGGTAGTCACGAGCACCTTCTGGGGTTGCTTTCGTCAACATTGGTGTTTCAATATCGAGAAAACCATTGTCCTCAAGGAAACGACGTAAAAAGCCGGTGACTTTCGCACGCATTTGCATCCGTTTCTGCATTTCCGGGCGACGCAAGTCGATATAACGATAAGTCAGGCGCGTTTCTTCACCAACGTTATCCTCATCCAACTGGAATGGTGGTGTTTCTGATGTGTTCAATACATTCAGTTCAACACCGAGAATCTCGATTTGACCGCTGCGCAAGTTGGCGTTTTCAGTGCCAGTAGGGCGACGACGTACTTTACCGACTACTTGTAATACGTATTCATTACGTGCTTTTTCAGCAGTATTAAAAACCTCTGCACGATCAGGATCGAATACGACCTGTACGATGCCTTCACGGTCACGCAAATCAATAAAAATGACGCCACCGTGGTCACGGCGACGGTTTACCCATCCACACAAAGTAACTTGCTGATCCAGCAGGGCTTCATCCACCTGCCCGCAATAATGGCTACGCATTGCTTCTTATTCCTGTTTGTTTCATTCTGCCCCGATTTTTATTTAAGCCGGGAACGTTGACTGTAAAGGTGGGAATGTTAAGCCCTGACAGCCTGATACGCAAGCCAGATACAGGAATGTGCTATGCGCCGTTACAAAGTAGAAAGCGTTGTGCCAAGAGAGTAGATCTTAGCTTCTAAATCACCACCTACGTGTTCGTATTCACCACGTAACTGCCAGTGATCATTCAATTTATAACCTGCGCCGACACCAAGCAGTATGTCTGTACCGTTCATACCATTTACCGGTATACCATTAGTATTAGCTTCAGCATCCCATGCCATGATCCCTACTCTGCCAGATAATGAGGTTTTATCATCGACTGCATAAGAACCAATCGTTGATAGCGCAAGCCCTGACCCCTTGACAGTAGATTTTTCCGAAGTGCTTGCACTTACTCCGTCATTACTGAATAAATTATAATATCCGCCTTCTATCGCTAAACTATTATTAAATTTATAACCAGTTGCCAATTTATAGCCAGTACTATCGCAAGCAATATTCTGAAAACTGCATTCAGCATCAGACTTTAGCAAGCTAAAACCAGCATAAAACTGACCAGGAGAGGTTTCATTGGCAGCAAATAAATCTTCTGCCAGTAAAGTAGTGGGATTAGTTATCACACTGAGTAAACAGATTAAACTGTAAGCTTTCATTAGGGATTTTCCTTTTCACCGTTCCCTTTCTTAAAGGCATTGCAATAAGAAAGGGAGGAAGGGGGTAGTGGTTCAGAAAAGGGGGAGGTTAATCAGAATGTTGCAAACGTTGCACCAACGGAATAGAGGTTATTGTTCAGCCCGTTAAAGTGCTCAGCTTCGCCGCGTATTCCCCAGTTGTCATTGATTTTGTATTCAGCACCTGCGCCCAAGGATAGATCAACGCCGTCATTTGTTGTTGATAAGGTGTTGATACCTTGAATTTTTGCTGTCGTTTCTTTTTCCCACATCATCATGCCCGCTTTACCGAATAAGTTAAGTTCTTCAGTTAATTCAGTACTGGCGACACCGGAAACGTTGAATCCTGTTGCTTGAGCAGTGAGATCTGTTGCATTGGGAACAGCATTAACGCCAGGAATGACAGGTATAGCGCCGCTAGTAGATGCTTCACCAAAGTCAACATAAGCGCCTTCAACAGCCAGATTTGGTGTTACTTTGTAACCGCCAAATACCTTCCAGCCACTGGGAGTGGGACACTCAAAATCGCCCAGTAACGCCCCCGCTTGGTCGATAACAGAGTCACAAGTGCTATCACTGGATTGACCAATACTTGCCCCACCATAAATAGCACCAGCATCACCACCTTCAGAGCCACCAAACAAAGAACCGCCTGCAAATACCGGTGAATGTGAAATAGTAGCGATGACTGCTGCAAGCAGAATAGATTTTTTCATCATGGTCTGTACCCTTTTATTGTTTTAATTAAGCAACCATGATTATTTTATTCTGGTCTGTCGTGAGAGTTATGCTTTTTCCGATGAGTGGATTGACAAGATAAGATTTCTTCGCCTCTTCACGCAGGAGGAGGGAAGAGATCTACAACTATTTATAAACTATTTACTTACAGGCAGGACAGGCGCCTGTCCCACAAGCAGAAGAGGGAGCATCCGTGCTGGCAAGATTCTTTTTGTTGCCGCTTTTGAAGTCAGTCTCATACCAACCACCACCACCGAGACGGAAGGCGGCGGCGGTCACTGTTTTTGCCAAAGTGGATGCATGGCAAGCAGGGCACTCAGTTAACGGGGCATCTGACATTTTTTGTAATGCTTCCAGTTCATGACCACAAGCACTACATTGATAAGCGTAAATTGGCATATTTTAGACTCCAGTCTGTGTATATTAGTAGCTCATAATAATAGGGGCGTAGTTGCTTGAATTCAATGAATCACGTTACATTCTCTCTCCTGATGTGTAGAGGAACTCAAAAAATATGCGCAATGTGTTAATTACTGGCTGTTCTAGCGGAATAGGTTACTGTGTAGCAAAAGGTTTACGCGAACGTGGCTACCAAGTGTTTGCTTCTGCCCGTAAAGCAGAGGATGTTGAACGCTTGGAAGGGGAGGGATTTAAAACACTACAATTGGATCTGGCTGACGCTGAAAGTGTAAAAGATGCCGTATATGAGTTGATGCTACGTACTAACAGTGAGCTGTATGCGGTGTTTCATAATGGTGCTTATGGTCAAGTAGGTGCATTGGAAGATTTATCACGTGAAGCCCTAGAGCAACAGTTTGCCACCAATGTGTTCGGCTGGCATCAATTGACGACGATGGTCATGCCATTGTTACGCCAGCGCAATGAAGGGCGGATCATTTATAACAGTTCTTTGCTAGGTTACGTGGCATTGCCGTTTCGGGGAGCCTATAATGCCAGCAAATACGCTGTAGAAGGTATCGCAGACACCTTACGTTTAGAACTAGCCGATACGGATATCAAAGTGTGCTTGATTGAACCAGGCCCCATTGAAAGCCGTTTTAGGTCTAATGCATTGCAGTCACTTAAAACACATGTAAGTATTGATCAAAGCGTGCATCGCGACAAATACCAAGGTGCAATACGCCGCTTAGAAAAAGAAGGGGCTGCTGCGCCGTTTACGCTGCCACCAGAAGCCGTGTTGGCGAAAGTTATTCATGCACTGGAAAGTCCTAAGCCTAAAGCACGTTATCCAGTCACTGTACCAGCGCATTTATTCTGGACATTGCGTAGGATTCTACCTACAACTTGGCTAGACCAATTATTAATTCGCATTTCAAGTAAAGAAAATCAATAGGTTGAATGTTATTATGAATGAAGTACTAGAATACCTTTTTTTTACACAAACTATCGCCGATCAATTTATTGATACATTACATGAGCATGATTTGCACTTTGAGCGCGAAATTGAGCCTGTGCAGGGCGCTATTGTCCTGAAAATTGCTGAAGGGGTAGATGATGATTTATGGGATAAGTTAGATGACTTGTATGATGAACTAAGTGAAGCTGACCAAGCGTTAGTAGAGGCGGGAATTGAAGATACTGACTCCAAAAGTACTGCTGGTATTTATCTGCAATTATCAGGGGGGCATCAAACCATTGCGCAAGTAGACCCTAATGTTATGGCTCGAATGCTGGCGGTCATCACAACCGATGAACTGAATGCATTTGTTGATACGATTGTACGCAGCGTAGAAACACCTGATGATTCTCCTATATGCAAACGCTAGTCCAATTGGTAGAGACACAAGATTTTGCGTCTTTACCGTTTTGTCTACCTCCCATATATCTACATAACACTTATATTATGTCAATTTGACATAATATGTATTATGCGAAATAGGGAACTACCAAAGCACTGGAAAGGTTGGAGATTTGGGGAAGCTAATAATTAGTACGCAGGATTTGTCGAAGGTTGCTTCATAAGATCCCCCAACATTTCCTCGATGAATTGTTTGACACGGAATCGATGTTCGCCTGTGAACTGTAAACCAACACCTGGACTAGTGCCTCGTTGACCGACGCCCGGTGAAATCCATACTACTCGTCCAGGAATCAAGAGCTTTTTACCGTCTTCTACCAAACGTAAATGCAGCACAACCTCATCATGTAATGTGAATTTTTCTGTTGTTGGCACAAAGACACCACCATCTTTAATAAATGGCATATAGCAAGCATGTAATGCTGATTTTTCGGCAATAGCCATGGATAGGCTGGCAGGATTGCCATCCCCCTTCGAATGCTTGTGATGCGTATGCTGGATATCGTCCATTAAAATTCAACTGACTCTGAAAACGACTAATGTTGTTCTTGCCATAATATTAACATGGATTCAATAAATAAGCGGGAGTTGAGAGGATGAGTGGATAACTTCTTAAGTTCAAGTAATTTATCATACATTCTTAATATTTGGTTTGAATTGAGTAATGTACGCAAATACCCTAGTTCAGATGTTACAGGCTCAGCACCGTCACTAGAAGCCTGTTTTAGCAATGTTAGCAGCCAAGTCAACTGCCAATCCAACAACTGTTGCTTATCAGACTTTTCCCAATGCGCTGAAATCTCAGTAATACTCCCTTGTCCTTGCATACATTGCGTCAAATGAGCCAACCACTGGGCACGCTGAGTCAATGTATCAGTAGAATCCAGTTCTAATGCTGTCAAGGGTCTCCCTAACGCGGTCTCCAACAACTGTTCGAGTGGGTGTTGCAGTATTTGTTGACTCAGCCATTCCCGTGCTTGTTGATGCGTTGGTAGCGGCAAACGAATAGCTTGGCAACGACTGCGAATTGTTGGCAATAATAACGCTGGATGCGCTGTTAACAGCAAAATATGCGTGTTCGCAGCAGGTTCTTCTAACGATTTCAATAAGCTATTAGCCGCATTAACATTCATGCGTTCAGCAGGATAGATAATAACCACTCGACACGGGCTATAACTACGACTCAACCCTAAAAAATAGTTAAGTTCACGGATCTGCTCAATCAAAATCGACTGTTTATCTTCCAATAGAGTCACTGACATAAAGTCAGGATGCGCCTGTGCCGCAAAAACCTGACAGCTACGGCATTGTCCACAAGCACTACCATCGGTAGCAGGTGTTAAACACAACAGACTGTTAGCGAGCGCCTGAATAAACACCTCATTACCGCATCCTTCCTCACCGCTAAACAACAAAGCATGATGTAAGTGATTATGCCCCTTGGCTTGTTGTAGACTCCGCCATATCGGTGCTTGCCAAGGATACCGACTCATGTATTTGTCTCTGCAATAATGCGTTCTAGTACCTGTTGCAATTGCTCACGAACATTTACACGCGCTTGAGCGGCTTGGATGACGGGATAACGTGCAGGCAGCTCCCCTGCCCTTTGCAGATAACCATGACGAATTCGCTCAAAAAAAGCGGCGTGTTCTTGCTCAAAACGGTCGGCACGTCCCCTTGCTTGTGCCCTAGTCATGCCTGTAGTGACATCAATATCAAACAGAATCACGTAATCGGGGCGTACATCACCTTGCACCCACTGTTCCAACACTGCAATGCGTGACAATGCAATACCGCGCCCATAACCCTGATAAGCATAAGTCGCGTCGGTAAACCGATCACAAATGACCCATTCCCCCCGTACTAAAGCAGGTAGAATTTTGGTATGTAAATGTTCATTACGTGCCGCAAACATCAGCAACAACTCAGTATCTGCATTCATACCCGGCAATTCAGGGGACAACAACACCTCACGGATAGCTTCGGCGACCTCCGTACCACCAGGTTCGCGTGTCACCAATACTGTTTTTCCTTGGGAACGCAAATAATCAGCGATCCACGGAACGTTAGTGCTTTTACCCGCTCCCTCCCCACCTTCAAGAGTGATGAAAACGCCATGCTTCATGGCTTTTGCTCCTTAGCTTTATCACGATTCAAGATATACTCACGCACTGCCTGATTATGTTCCTCCAAGGTTTCCGAAAAGTGAGATGCCCCACCCGGAGTAGTCGCAACAAAATACAGAACTTTACTATTGTCTGCTGGGTGCATCACTGCATCAATCGCTGCTTTGCTAGGAGTTGCAATCGGCGTAGGCGTCAATCCTGCACGGGTATAGGTGTTGTAAGGTGTATCAGTTTGTAAATCTGTTTTACGGATATTACCGTCGTATTTCTCACCCATACCATAAATGACTGTTGGATCAGTTTGCAGCAACATACCTTTCTCTAAACGATTTAAGAAAACGCGGGCAACCAACGGGCGCTCTTCGGGCAAACCGGTTTCTTTTTCCACAATAGATGCCAGTATCAAAGCCTCGTAAGGGGTTTTAATATGCGCATGTGGTTCACGCCTTTCCCATGCTTTCTGCAAATAGGTTTGCATGGCTTTATAGCTGCGCTGTAAAAAAGCTAAATCGGTGGTTTTGCGCGGAAAACTGTAGGTGTCTGGATAAAACCAACCTTCTGGAGACATGCCCTCTGGCGCGCCCAATTGGCGCATAATCGCCTGTCCATCCACATCACTTAAGGTTTGTTCGAGATTAGGGTGCTTGCGGATGTCTGCCAAAATATCGTTAAAGGTTTTACCTTCAAGAATTGTTAGTTGGTATTGCAACACCTGACCCGACACAAATTTTTGTAGCACTTCATCGGGTAGCATACCGGGTTCAAGTTGGTATTCCCCTGCTTTAATTTGCGCCGCTTTGTCCGTGATCCGTGCATGGGCGAAAAACAATAATTCGTGTTCGATCAGCTTTTTATCTGCTAACTGTTTGGCAACTTGGCGAATATTGCTGCCCGGCTTAATTTCAAACAGAGCATTTTCTGGCGTGACTGCCAGCGGCGTTTCTTGAAAGCGTTGGTACTGATACCAAGCTAGAAATCCAACGGTAGCAATCGCGGTAATGAGTAAAAGGCTGATTAATTTGAATAACAGTTTCATGCTTGTGTGTGTATTGCCGCCTGCAAATCCCTAAGCAATGGCGGTATGGTGTACTGTTTGCCGGAAAATTCGCGTACAGGCCATAAACCAATCAGGGAATTGGTCATGAAGAGTGCGTGCGCCTGTTCAACGTCCTTCAGCGTTAAGGGGTGAATGTGGCATTGACTGCCGAATTTCTCAAGCGTTTGGATAATATATCGGCGCATTACGCCCGCAATACCACATTGTGTTAATTCGGGGGTACAAACCGAGTCATCGGCACGCATCACAAACAGGTTACTCATTGTGCCTTCGATGACATTGCCGAAATAATCGCAGACCAGCCCTTCCTGATAATCGCTACAGAACTCTGCTCTTGCGAGTATTTGTTCCAAGCGATTCAGGTGTTTGAAACCGGCTAAACGCGGTTGATGTGCTAAGCGGGTTTCACACAAAGTTAGACGGATGCCTTGCTCGGCGTAACTGGCTGGGTAGTCTGCCCAAGCGGATAATTGCAGAATGCGGGTTGGTTCAGTTACCGTTTGTGGGTTATAGCCACGTTGTCCAGTGCCGCGCGTGACAATTAACTTGATGGCTGCACGTTCCTGCGCAACACAGGCCGCCAGTATTTCAGCACGGAATGCTTCAAGATTGGGAAAACTGATGTTCAACGCTTGCAAACCAGCACTTAGACGTTGCAAATGCCAGTCGAGCAATTGCGGTTTTCCCTGTTGCACTCTGATGGTTTCCCAAACGCCATCACCGTACAGCAACCCCCGATCAGTGACCGGTAAATGCGTCACGATGTCACCGTTAACCCATATCATGACCGAGCGCCCGCAGCAAACCACGCGCTTTGTGGCGGGTTTCCTTGAGTTCGTTGGGGGCAACCGAATCCATGACAATGCCTGCACCCGTGCGAAATTGTAACTGCCTGCCTTGCAGCGTCATGGTGCGAATCAGGATATTCAAATCCATATCGCCGTTGCGATTCAGGTAGCCGACTGAGCCGGTGTAAGCGCCTCTGCTAACCTGTTCCAGTTCGGCAATGATTTCCATGCAACGTACCTTGGGGCAACCGGTAATCGTGCCACCGGGGAAAACTGCGCGGATTATTTGCCCCGGTGTTATGCCTTCCCGCAATGTCCCCTGAATATTGGAAACAATGTGGTGGACGTGTTGATAGCTTTCCACCACCATTAATTCGTCGACCTTGACCGTGCCGTATTCACACAGTCGCCCAAGATCGTTGCGCTCCAGATCAATCAGCATAATGTGTTCGGCACGTTCTTTGGGGTGCGCAATCAGCTCTTCTAACAACGCTTGATCACGTTCAGGGTCAGCACCGCGTGGACGTGTACCCGCAATTGGGCGCGTATCCACCCTGCCTGCTTGCACCCTGACCAAACGTTCAGGAGAAGAACTAATAACCGCAAATTCACCAAAATCCGCAAGACAGGCAAACGGTGCAGGATTGGTTTTACGCAGCAATCGGTAAACGTCAGCCGTAGAATGTTCCGACTGTATATCGCCGTACCATGCACGCGATAAATTCACTTGAAACACATCGCCTGCCGCGATGTACTCGCGAATACGCTCAACCCCAGCGGTAAATTGTTCAGGCAAATCTTCGGCAATTTGCACCTGTAGAGACGCAAAATTTTGCGTCTCTACGTTCATTGCTACCATATCTGTCTGTATTTCAGCAAAAGCTTCAGCAAACCCCTCTTCAGCAACAACGATCGTCTCAGCGTGTAAATGATCCACGATCACCGCCGCCGGAATTCGTACCGCCAACGCAATCGGCAAACCCGCTGGTGAATTAGGTAATTGCAAAGTCGATTCCAATTGCCCAACCAGCTCATAGCCCAAATAAAGAAACCACCCCCCCTGAAACGGTAATGTGTGCGCAAGGGCGATTCGTGAAGTGCCCCTACATTCCACCCACGCCGCGTCTAGGCGTTCACAAAAGCTAGTCTCTGCCAAATGCTCCAGACGAATGCTTTCCTGCGGAAACGCAAACAGCAAACTGTAACGGGATAATGGGGATGTGGCGACACTTTCCAGCAGGAAAGGATAACGGGAGGGGTTTTGTGAATGTAGGGCGAGTAAATCGCACTCGCCCTTGAAGATCTGCGTATGCAATTAGAGTTTCTTGAAAATCAAGGTTCCGTTCGTGCCACCAAAGCCAAATGAGTTACTCATGGCAACCGTAACAGCGGTTTCGCGGGCAACGTTTGGCACATAATCCAAATCGCACTCAGGATCTTGGTTATCCATATTGATCGTCGGTGGCAGAATCTGATCGCGGATAGCTAACACACTAAACACCGCCTCAATACCACCCGCAGCACCTAACAAATGCCCGGTCATCGACTTGGTGGAACTGACCGCAACTTTGTAAGCATGATCACCCAGCGCACGTTTCACAGCCATCGTTTCCGCTTTATCACCAGCCGGTGTTGATGTACCGTGCGCATTGACGTAATCAATATCCGTCGTATTCAAGCCCGCATCTTTCATGGCATTCACCATGCAGCGTGCTGCACCTTCACCGCCTTCGGATGGCGTGGTCATGTGGTAAGCATCGCTGCTCATGCCGTAGCCGACCAGTTCACAGTAAATGCGTGCGCCGCGTTTTTTCGCAAATTCGTACTCTTCCAGCACCAAAACGCCAGCACCATCACCGAGGACGAAACCGTCACGATCCTTATCCCATGGGCGACTTGCCGCTTCAGGGTCATCATTGCGGGTAGACAATGCGCGGGCAGCGGCAAAACCACCAATACCTAATGGGGTTGAACCCATTTCAGCACCACCGGCAACCATGACATCCGCATCGCCGTAAGAAATCATGCGTGCCGCATCACCGATACTGTGAGTAGCAGTAGCACACGCCGACACGATAGACATATTCGGGCCTTTCAAGCCAAACATGATGGAAAGGTTGCCCGCCACCATATTGATAATACTAGCAGGCACGAAGAATGGGGAAATCTTCCGCGCCCCACCATTGAGGAAAGTCGAATAATTACGCTCAATGGTATCCAAACCACCGATCCCCGACCCCATCAGCACACCGATGCGTTCCGCATTTTCTTCGGTGACTTCCAAGCCAGAGTCGCGAAGCGCCTCAACGCCCGCACCGATGCCGTAATGGATAAATTTATCCATTTTTTTCTGGTCTTTGGGCTTGATGTAATCGTCAGCATTGAAGCCTTTGACGTTACCAGCAATCTGCACACTGAAGGCACTGGCATCGAACAGGTCAGGACTAATACGGTTAATCCCGCTGCGGCCAGCTTTGATATTGTCCCATGCTGTTTCCAGCTTGGAACCCACAGGTGAAACAATACCCAGACCTGTTACTACTACACGTCGTTTAGACAAACTTATGCCCCTATCTCATCGTGATACACAGATAAACCGCAACCCTAAGCTGCGGTTTATCAAGCAAGAACTTACTTCTGTGGCTGAGCTTTGATGTAATCAATAGCTGCTTGCACAGTAGTGATCTTTTCTGCGTCTTCATCAGGGATTTCAGCACCGAATTCTTCTTCCAGTGCCATAACCAGTTCAACGGTGTCCAGAGAATCCGCGCCGAGATCGTCAATAAAAGAAGATGAATTTTTCACTTCAGCTTCATCAACGCCTAATTGTTCAACAACGATTTTCTTGACGCGCTCTTCTATATCGCTCATGGTTTTGTATTCCTCGTAAATAAAAAGTATTGGTAGCGGTAGGCTATTGTATTTAAAACCCGTGTATCATACCAGCAGGTTTAAGCCATATACATACCACCGTTGACATGAATTGTCTCGCCTGTGATGTATGCGCCCAAAGAGGACGCTAAAAACAACACAGCTCCGGCAATTTCATTGGGTTGCCCTAAGCGGCTTAGCGGAATATTTTGCAGCAAATGATTGCGCTGCTCTTCGGATAATTCGCGGGTCATATCGGTATCAATGAAGCCCGGCGCGACCACGTTCACCGTAATATTGCGTGAACCGATTTCGCGAGCCAATGATTTGGAAAAGCCGACCAAACCAGCTTTGGCGGCAGCGTAGTTGGTTTGCCCCGGATTCCCGGATGCACCCACCACGGATGAAATCGAGATAATGCGCCCTTTTTTGGCTTTGGTCATGCCGCGCATACACGCCTTGCTCATGCGGTACACCGATGTCAGGTTGGTGGCAATAATGTCATCCCATTCCTCATCTTTCATGCGCATCAGCAGGTTATCGCGGGTAATGCCAGCATTATTCACCAGAACACTGATGCCACCGAATTCCCCAGTTACCGCTTTGATGACGGATTCGATGGAATCTTTGTCGGCAACATTCAATACCATTCCTTTGCCTGCAATACCCGCAGCGGCTAAATAGGCAGAAATGGCTTCTGCGCCTTTTTCACTGGTTGCCGTGCCGACAACGGTTGCGCCCGCTTTGCCCAACATTTCTGCAATGCTACGCCCGATACCTCGGCTTGCGCCGGTGACTAGGGCAATTTCGCCCTGTAAACTGATGAGTGAATCCATTACGCTCCCGCCTCCACACAAAGTTTTAATGCTTCTTCCAATGTTTTGCTATCCAAAATGCATACGGTACTGAGTTTGCGGTCAATCCGTTTATTCAAACCCGTCAACACCTTACCGGGGCCAAATTCGATAGCTGCCGTTGCACCGTAAGTATTCTGCAAGGTTTGAACTGTATCCACCCAGCGCACCGGGCGATAGAGTTGTTGTGTTAAAGCGTTACGCATCTCATCCGCAGTCGTGCGGGTTTGTGCATCAACGTTATGCAAAACGGGAATCTGCGCAGCACTCAATGCAGTAGCGGCTAATTGAGCGGCTAACTGCGTCGCCGCAGGCTGCATCAGTGCGCAATGAGAAGGCACACTCACGGACAACTTGATGGCTTTTTTAGCACCCATCTCTGTTGCCACGTGAATGGCTCGTTCAATTGCGGCGGTATTCCCCGCAATCACAACCTGCCCCGGCGAGTTGAAGTTTACCGCCTCGACCACTTCACCTTGAGCGGCTTGCTCACAAGCAGCCACAATTTGAGCATCATCCAACCCCAAAATCGCCGCCATTGCCCCTACGCCATCTGCCACTGCCGATTGCATCAAGCGGGCACGTTCAGCGACTAATGCCACCGCATCTGTAAAACCCAATACGCCAGCAGCCACTAATGCGGAATATTCACCCAAACTATGCCCAGCTAAGGCAATAGGCTGACAACCGCCTTGTTTCAACCAAACACGCCAGACAGCCACACCAGCAGCCAACATTAACGGCTGGGTATTTTCAGTACTATTGAGCACGGCATCAGGACCTGCTTGCGCCAATAGCCACAAATCGCGCCCCAATACGTCGGAAGCTTCTTGGAATGTGTCACACACTTCCACAAAGTCTGCGCTCAAGGCTGCCAACATACCGAGTGACTGCGAACCCTGCCCCGGAAAAATACCCGCAATAGTCATGTGTTTTACTGCTCCCGCGTGAAAAATCGTTCTATCCTAATAAAATTATGTTGCCATGAAAACTGTCAAAGCGAGAAATCTAAAAAAGAACTTGTCATCTGGCGTGTGGCAAGGATAATACGCCGTTTGGTACACTTTAGTATTTAGCGAGATTATGGCGAAAGAAGATTACATTGAAATGGAAGGTATTGTGCAGGAAACTCTGCCAAATACAACTTTCCGCGTTCAACTAGACAATGGTCATGTGGTGAATGCCCACATTTCTGGACGTATGCGTAAAAACTACATCCGCATTTTGACCGGCGACCGCGTTACCGTGCAACTCACCCCTTACGACCTTACCAAAGGCCGCATCAGCTACCGCAACAAATAAAAATGCGCCCCGCAGGGCGCATTAATGTGTCAGCTTCCCGATTATGCTCAGGCTGGTACGGCAGCTTCCGTGCCGTGCATTTCAAGCACTAGCCCTTCATTATCTGCCGATACTTCCACCCGACCACCCTGGCTGAGTTCGCCAAACAGAATGGCATCTGCCAGTGGTTTTTTGATGTGCTCCTGAATCACTCGCTCCATCGGGCGTGCACCCATTAAGCGGTCATAACCTTTATCCGCCAACCAACGCCGTGCTGCTTCATCAACAACAAGTACCACTTTTTTCGGTTCCAGTTGCGCTTCCAGTTTGATAATGAACTTATCAACTACCGAAGCCACCACCTCAGCCGTCAGCGGGTTAAACTGAATGACAGCATCCAAACGATTACGGAACTCTGGGGAGAAAGTGCGGTTAACCGCTTCCGTCGCATCCAAGGTGTGATCTTGCACCGTGAAGCCCAGCGATTTACGGCTGATATTTTCCGCACCCGCGTTACTGGTCATGATCAGAATGACATTGCGGAAATCAATTTTGCGCCCGTTTGCATCAGTCAACGTACCGTGATCCATCACTTGCAGCAGAATATTGAAAATATCCGGATGGGCTTTTTCAATTTCATCCAGCAACAATACCGCGTGGGGGTGTTTATTAATCGCATCAGTGAGCAAACCGCCTTCATCATACCCCACATAGCCCGGTGGCGCACCAATCAGACGCGAAACCGTGTGTCGTTCCATATACTCAGACATATCAAAGCGCAACAGCTCGATGCCCAACCGTGAAGCCAATTGTTTAGAGACTTCGGTCTTCCCTACCCCGGTTGGTCCGGCAAACATAAACGAACCGATCGGTTTGGTATCATCACGCAAGCCAGAACGCGCCATTTTGATAGCTGCTGTCAGTTGTTCAACCGCCTTATCTTGCCCAAAGATCACCATTTTCAAATCACGTTCCAGATTACGCAGGGTTTGCATATCCGAGGTAGATACCGACTTAGGTGGAATTCGCGCAATTTTTGCCACGATGTCTTCAATATCGGTGACATTGATGGTTTTTTTACGGGAAGCTGCCGGTTGTAATTGACGATTTGCACCTGCTTCATCAATAACATCAATGGCTTTGTCAGGCAAATGCCGGTCATTGATGTACTTAGCTGCCAATTCTGCTGCTGCTTTGAGCGCAGGCTGGGTGTAACGCACATTGTGATGTGCCTCGAAACGTGATTTCAACCCCTTGAGGATTTCAATGGTCTCTTCCACCGACGGCTCATTGATGTCGATCTTTTGGAAACGTCGCGCTAAAGCACGATCTTTCTCAAAAATGGCATGGTATTCCTGAAAAGTAGTTGAACCAATGCATTTGAGTTCGCCAGTCGACAATACCGGCTTGATCAGATTGGAGGCATCCATCGTACCGCCTGAGGTTGCACCAGCACCGATAATGGTGTGAATCTCGTCAATGAACAACACCGCGTGTGGTTCATTCTTGATTTGCTTCAAAACAGCTTTTAGGCGCTTTTCAAAGTCCCCCCGGTACTTAGTACCTGCCAGCAGTGACCCCATATCTAAGGAGTAAATCACGGCATCAGCAAGAATTTCAGGTACTTCACCATCCACAATGCGTTTTGCCAGACCTTCGGCAATCGCGGTTTTACCAACGCCTGCCTCACCCACCAGCAAGGGGTTGTTTTTACGACGACGGCACAACACTTGAATAGTGCGTTCGATTTCTAGATCACGTCCAATCAATGGGTCGATCTTGCCTTCCAACGCCATCTCATTCAGATTACTGGCGTATTTTTCCAATGGCTTGCCGCTGTCATTGGCTTCCGCATCATTCTCAGACGGGTTGCCGGATGACTGCGGGGTATCATCAGCCCCCTTACCTTGAGACGCTTCAGGCTGGTGATCTTTGCGGATGCCGTGGGAAATGAAATTAATGATGTCCAATCGAGTCACACGATACCGTGACAAGAAATATACTGCGTGAGAATCCGGCTCACCAAAAATGGCTACCAAAATCGCATCACCCGTCACCTCACCTTTCCGCGAGGTTTGAGCGCTGTAAATAGCCCGGTGAATAACGCGCTGGAACCCTAAAGTAGGTTGCACATCGCGCTGCGGGTCATTTTCAGGAACCAACGGCGTGTTTTCATCCACGAATATATCTAATTCACGGCGTAACTGTGGAATATCCACTGAACAGGCACGCAATGCCTCAGCCGCACTGGGGTTATCCAGCATAATCAATAGCAAATGCTCAACGGTGACAAACTCGTAACGGCGGTTACGGGCATCGCTATACAGCGTATTGATTGAGTATTCTACTTCAGCGCTCAACATAAGACTTATGCCTCTTCCATTGTACACAGCAAAGGATGTTGATGTTCCCGCGCAAACCGGCTGACCTGTGCCACTTTGGTTTCCGCTATGTCACGAGTATAGACCCCACAAACACCTTTGCCACGTGTATGTACATGTAACATGATGCGGGTCGCATTCTCGTGATCCATATCGAAGAATGTTTGCAGTACTTCGACTACAAAATCCATCGGTGTGAAATCATCGTTTAATAGTATAACTTTAAAGCGGGGTGGTTCTTTCACCTCTGGGCGGGATTCCTGTACCGCTACACCGGAATCCTGGCCGTTACCATGATCTTCTTTGTGTTTTTGCGCCATTTCTGATTTACCTTGCCCCAAGCTTACGGTTTGTGATGCTAATGTTATAAACGGTTTGACCGTTCGCTGTCACTATTCCTTGCATAGATTGGTATAACTTCCCGAAATACAAGTATCCTAACAAAAAACAGGCGACACTCAGGCCGCCTGTTGATTCACAGTCGGGGCAGTGCCTTACATGTGAGCGATGACATTATCGCCGAATTCTGAGCAGGCAATCTCTTCTGCCCCCTCAATCATGCGAGCAAAGTCAAAGGTAACGCGCTTGGAGGAAATCGCCCCTGCCGTGCCTTTGTTAATCAAATCAGCCGCTTCTAACCAGCCCATGTGACGCAACATCATTTCGGCTGACAATACGATCGAACTAGGGTTGACCTGATCCAAACCCGCGAACTTCGGTGCTGTACCATGAGTGGCTTCAAACATCGCGATAGTGTCAGACAGGTTTGCGCCGGGGGCAATGCCAATACCCCCCACTTGCGCGGCGAGTGCATCAGACACGAAATCACCATTTAGGTTGAGTGTTGCTACCACCGAATAATCTTCCGGGCGCAGCAAAATCTGTTGCAGGAAGTTATCCGCAATCACGTCTTTAACGATAATTTCTTTGCCATTCAACGGATTCTTCATCGAGCACCAAGGGCCACCGTCGATGTCTACCGCGCCAAACTCTTCTTTAGCCAGCTCATAGCCCCAGTTTTTGAATGCACCTTCGGTAAACTTCATGATGTTACCTTTGTGCACCAGTGTTACTGAGTCACGGTCATTGTCAATCGCGTATTGAATCGCTTTACGCACTAAACGTTTCGTACCATCACGGGAAACCGGCTTGATTCCAATCCCAGACGTTTCCGGGAAGCGGATTTTGGTTACGCCCATTTCCTTCATCAAAAATTCGATGACTTTTTTGGCTTCAGGGGATTCTGCTGCCCATTCAATTCCCGCGTAAATGTCTTCAGAATTTTCACGGAAAATGACCATATTGGTTTTTTCGGGTTCTTTTACGGGGCTTGGCACACCATCGTAATAACGAATGGGGCGCAAGCACAGGTATAAATCCAAATCCTGACGTAATTTAACGTTCAACGAACGAATCCCACCACCAACCGGCGTGGTCAAAGGGCCTTTAATGGACACTACGAATTCTTTGACAGCATCCACCGTTTCATCAGGCAACCATACATCTTCACCGTAAACTTGGGTGGCTTTTTCACCGGCATACACTTCCATCCAAGCAATTTTGCGCTCACCGTCGTAAGCTTTTTGCACAGCAGCATCAACTACCTTCATCATGACAGGACTGATGTCGACCCCAATGCCATCCCCCTCAATGTACGGAATAATCGGATTGTTCGGCACATTCAGGGAATAATCAGCATTCGTTGTGATTTTCTCGCCTTGTGCGGGAACTTTGATATGTTGGTACATCAATACTCTCTCCATTTTTGGTGGTTATCTCTCTGCGCGTAGCGGGCATTATAAACAATTCCCGCACGCTTGGCATACACTCCTGAAACGTGTAACGATGGCGACTGCAAGAAGGAGGCCAAAAAAACATGAAACTTGTCACATTTAACCTCTACCAGTTCGTCGCCCATGGGTATTACTGGCATGACCATACCAACCATAATACGTTTACCGCCGCTGAGTGGGAGCAAAAACAGCACTGGATTAGCACACGCCTGCACCAAATGAATGCAGACATTGTGGGCTTTCAGGAAGTGTTTAGCATCCCTGAACTTAAACAATTGTGCTTAACGGCTGGGTATCCGCATTTTATCCACGTTGACACTTCCCGTGTGCGTGATGATGATCCCTTGGTATACCAAAAGTCGGTGGTGGCATTAGCCTCGCGCTTTCCAATTGCAGCCATCCATCCAGTCGACATCGTTGCCTCAGTGCATGATGAATTGCCACTACCCGACAACTTTCGGTTTAGCCGCGCCCCCATCTGTGCCGATGTACAAGTACCTGATTTTGGAATCCTGACAGTCTATGTATCGCACCTTAAATCCAAACGCCCCGCCGCTTTGGATATGCGTTATGCAGATACCATTGAATGGCAACACCGTGTGGCGGATACCTTGCAACGTCTATCACGCGGAATGATTGCGTCGTTGCTGCAACGGGGTTTGGAGGCTACCCTGCTCTACCATCACATTGTGCGCAGGCTAGAACAGGATGCAACCCACCCCATCGTGGTGCTGGGTGATATGAATGACAGTGAAAACTCCATTCCACTCGCTGCGCTGACCATGCAGGAACGTATTTACACGATTGGCGGCTTAGAAGCAGAACAATGGCCAGAAGGTATTACCCCTTGGTTATACACTTACCGCTTGGCCGATACATTCCGGCTTGCCCCCAATATGCGCCAGCGAGTGCGTCCGTTTACCAAGATTCATCGCGGCACAGGCGGCGTGCTCGACTATATCCTCGTCTCCAACACGCTTAACCCTAAAAATAACGACGCCAAAGCCGAAGTTGCCCATTACGAAGTCTGGAATCAGCATTTGGAAACCGATGGGATTGCCGAACGCTTGCAGTCCGATCACGGGCAAGTTTGCGTGGAATTACTGCCTTGTGATGCCTCCCCAGACTATGCTAATCGCATTCACCAACGCCCCGCCCACAGCATTAAACACGTTGCCGATATTCTTACCCGACAAGATTTTGTGGCGTATGCCGGAGGCGTGTTCCAAGCGCGTGAACATTTCAAACAATGGGACAGCACCGCCAAATGGAAAAACTTCTGGTCATTTTTCTTCGACAATGAATACGGCTGGGTCACGTCGATTTACGGCACGGTTCCCATCAATGAGCTATATCAGAAGCAACATCACAGTATTGAACACATCATCCCCCGAGATTTCTTAGACCGTTACCTTGCCCACAAAAACGCACCGCGCCATGTTCGCAACGGGGCAAGCACCAATCCATTTAATTTCGCCCCCTCAGAACGCGGCCTGAATGCCAAACGCTCTAACTTCAATTTCGATCTGGATGGCGATAAAATCGTGCGGCCTTACAACCTCACGCTACACCCGGATAGTTTCAGTACTGCCACTGGCTTTGATGCGGATCACGAATGGGTCATCCCGTCCAGTAACCGGGGTGACATTGCCCGTGCACTGTTGTACATGTTGCTGGTATACGAAATCGACGAACTTTATAATCGCCACATTGCGACTCTGGTACACTGGGCAAAGGTAGACAGCCCGAGTGCGTGGGAGCTGGCTTACAATAACTGGGTATATTCCCGCTTGGGAATCCGAAATCCGTTTATTGATACACCTGAAAATGCATTACAATTGCTGAATAATCGCGACTTGCTGGCTTCTATTGAATACCGGCAATAATGTGAGATCATGCTAATATGCTCTAATTTGTTGAATTGCCCGCTTTGAGGATAAAGAATCACATGACTATACGCAAAAAAGCGTCGGTATTGTTAATCGCTGGTTTGTTTGCCAGCACATTTGCTGTACAAGCCGCTGAAATCATTCAAGTTGAAACCGCAGGCGCTCGCTCGCAATCGGTCTTGGGTAGCACCGTTATTCCGTACAAAGAAGTGACCTTAAGCGCCCAGATCCCCGGCGTGGTGAAGTACGTAGCTGGCGCGGTAGGTACTAATCTGACTGAAGGCGCGGTTGTCTTCAAAATTGATGAAGCCCAACTCATGGCAAAGCGTAACGCCGTAGTGGCGCAAATTTCCATTGCACAAACTGGCGTACAAAACGCACAAGCCCAGTACTACCGTGAACTGACCTCCCCGCGTAGCAAAGACGTCGGCGCAATGCCCGGTTTTGGAATGCCTTCCATGTTTGACCGCATGGCAGTCCGACCGTTTGCGGAATCGTTCATGGGCGGTTATGACTCTGACACCATCCGTCAAGGCGATTTAACCAATGCCATGTCAGCGGTTTCGCAAGCACAAGGCCAGCTCCAGCAAGCCATGTCGCAGTTGCAAGAAATTGATTCTGCCTTACGCGATGCCAGCGCCCTCGCCCCCTTTGAAGGCATTATTCTCGAAAAAATGGTAGAAGTCGGCGATACCGTGCAACCCGGTCAGCCGCTGGTCAAATACGGCTACGTCAAATACAAACGTTTGCAAGCGGATGTGCCTTCCGGTCTGGTCGGCAATTTGAGCAAAGACATGCTGTTACCGGCACGCATTGATGGCAGTACTGACACCTCGGTACGGGTTTCCGAAATTTACCCTATCGCCGATCCTAGCCGCCACACGGTCACGGTAAAGTTTGATATTCCCATGGAAATCACCACCGCACCGGGTATGTACGCAGAAATTTATGTGCCTGAAAACAAAAAGGGCGGCAGCCAAGTCACCGTTATTCCGCGCTCTGCGTTGATGAAAGGCAGCAGTTTACCGGGTGTTTTGGTAGTAAAAGACGACAACACCTCTGAACTGCGTATGGTACGTTTGGGTGCAGAGCAGAATGGCGGTAGCAAAGTAGCCGTTATTTCGGGTTTGAATCCGGGTGAGAAAATCATTAACAACCCACCTACGGGGGTTACATCTGGTTGGATGCCGACTACGGTTAACCCAACGCCTGTTAACTCAACGCCAACACCTGCTCCGGTTCCCTCCCCGCCAGCAAAATAATTCTAAAAACAAAACCTAACCTCCCCATATCAGGGGAGGAACATGGATAAACTGTGGTCTTACATGAGATTAGACACCACCTATACGGTCAACACGCCTGAAGGCATTGCTTTACAACTGTCACCCGCAGGCCCTGCGCCACGTTTATTAGCATGGGCATTGGATTTGTTGTTACGCATACTCCTCAGCGCTTTGCTCTTTGCCGCTCTTGCCATCTTCGGCAGAATGGGTATGGGAATTGCACTGATCCTCAGCTTTTTGTTGGAATGGTTTTATCCTGTCTACTTTGAATTGCGTCATCAAGGGCAAACACCTGGCAAAAAAATGTTTGACCTCTACGTGGCACAAGCCGATGCCAGTCCGGTAACAGCCACTGCCTCTTTAGTCCGTAACTTGCTACGAGTAGTGGATTTTTTGCCCTTACTGTACGGTTTTGGCTTTGCCAGCATGATGCTCAATCAACGTTTTCAACGCCTCGGTGATTTGGCGGCAAATACGGTAGTGCTCCATAAAACCTACCGCAATGGACATAACGCTGTGATGAACGTTGAACCGATACGCCCAGAAGTCGCGCTTACCTTGCCAGAACAACAAGCCATCATATTATTTGCGCAACGTAGCCATACCCTCACCCCTTCGCGCCTGGAAGAACTCGCTCAAATGACAGGCGTCTTGGTCGCACAACAAGAAAATCCTACCCGCTGGTTGCAAGGCATTGCCCGCTGGCTAACCGGCGGCGGTAGAACATGAAACAAGAGCAATTCATTCAACACTATCAACCGCTGTGGGATCAAATTGCTGCATGGCTTGATTATCAACAAATCCCTAAAAAGCAACGTGAACGTGACGTTTTAACCGCACCTGCTCTCGATTTTCCTCGTGCCTACCGCCAACTGTGCCACCATTTAGCGTTAGCACAATCACGTATGTATAGCCCGCTATTGATTGCGCAACTCAACGATCTGGTGACACGCGGGCATCACAGTTTGTATACCTCAAGGCTGCATTTCGCCCATCGCTTCATTCAGTTCTATTTTCAGGATTTACCGCAATTGGTGCGGCGCGAATGGCAAGCGATGCTGTTGGCGGGAATGCTGTTTTTCGGTAGTTTTTTTGCCATACTGATTGCCATACAACTCGAACCGGAACTGGTGTATTCGGTCATGGATGGTACAACAGTCGCCAATATGGAAGACATGTATGACCCGCAACGTGCTTCACGCTTTGGGCGCGAACGTGAAGCCGATAGCGATGTGTATATGTTCGGGTTTTACATTAAGAATAATACTGGCATTGGTTTTCAGGTATTTGCAGGCGGCTTGTTATACGGTTTAGGCAGCGTGTTCTTTCTGCTGTTCAACGGCTTATACATTGGGGCAGCCGCCGGGCATTTGACACAAATCGGTTATACCGAAACTTTTTGGGGATTTGTGGCAGGACATAGCGCTTTCGAGTTAACCGCAATTGTGTTATCGGGAGCAGCAGGGTTTAAATTGGCAGCCGCCTTGATTATACCGGGGCGTAAATCGCGGACGCTGGCATTACGCGATAATGCACAAGAGGCAATTTTAATTGTTTACGGTGCGGCAACACTATTCATCATGGCGGCATTTGTGGAAGCCTTTTGGTCGTCACAAACATGGATTCCTTTGTTGATAAAATATGCTGTTGGCATTGCATTATGGCTGCTAGTCATTGGCTATTTCGCCTTTTTAGGGCGCGAGGAAGTCACGGATGAAACTTGATGACCTCACGGCAAATATCCGTTTACGTTCCCCTTGGGAAGCTGTTGATTTAGGCTTTGCGCTAGTGCAACACCATACCCGCTGGATTTTTCCCGCTTGGATACTGCTACTCGGTAGCTTTGCACTCATCGCTTGGGTGGTGACGCCAGATGCTTACAAAGGCTATATCCCCATCGCCTTGTCGTGGTTTAAGCCTTTGTATGACCGGGTATTATTGCATATTCTGAGCCATCGGATGTTTAACCAGCACTTATCCACCGCCGCTGTGTTTAGCGCCCTTCCTAACTTGATACGGCATACTGGGCTAGTGAGTGCATTGACATGGCGGCGCTTTTCCTTGTCGCGTGGTTTCAACCTGTCTATTTGGCAATTGGAACAATTGCGTGGCAAAACACGCGCAGAACGTCAGGCATTGTTGCACTTACAAGGCCATTCCCAAGCTGTCTGGCTGACGATTGCCTGTTTGCATCTGGAATATGTCGTGATTGCCAGCCTGTATGTACTCATTATCATCCTTGACCCCACGGATGGTTCATGGGATTACATGCTCAGTGCGTTCACCGAAACATTGGATACGGAAACGCAATATTGGGGCAACCTGCTGTACTTGCTACTGTATACGTTGACTATTCTGGTGATTGAACCGTTGTACGTAGCCGCCAGTTTCAGCCTGTACTTGAATCGCCGCACCCAATTGGAAGCGTGGGATATTGAACTGGCTTTTCGTCATTTGGGAAAACGCCTTGGTCAACTGGCACGACAGCCGCTGACACTTTTATTGGCGAGCCTGTTGTTGGTAGGTTTGCCCACACTGATGCCGGTTACATCATGGGCAAATACTACCGTTAGTGAATACTTAGCATCTGAACGCCTTCCCCCAGCAGAAGCCGCAACACAGATTAGTACCGTCATGCAACGCGAGGAACTCGCCGGAATACGCACCCAAATGCAGTGGATTGCACGCAACCCAGAACAAGAAAAATCGGAAGACCCCGCAGCCCTTGCCAAATCCCTGCAACTGCTGTTTGCCAATATCACCAAACTCCTCCTGTGGGTTGCGGTCATTGTGCTGCTCGTCATGGCACTTGTATACCGTCAACGCATTCTGGCCTTACTAAAACCCACCAAACCTAAATTGCCCACATCACTGCCACCGGACATCCTGTTCGGCATGGATATTCGTCCAGAATCCTTACCGGATGATATTGCCGCTGCCAGTAAACGCTTATGGGAAACGGGTCAACACCGTGATGCCCTCAGCCTATTGTACCGGGGAGCCTTGATGCGTTTAACGCGCCATGACCATTTGGGCGTGAAAGAAAGCCACACAGAAGGCGACATCCTAAACTTGGCACAGTCACACCTAAGCAACGCGCGGCTTATCTGGTTACGGGCAGCGACTCATGCATGGCAAGAAATAGCCTACGCTCACCGCACCCCAAATACCGCCGCACTGGAACTCCTCTGGCAGGGCTGGAGTGATTTCAAGGAGCACGGATGAAGCTCCAATCCATCCTCATCGGTCTGTTTGTTGCCCTAGTCACAACCACCGGTGTGTTCTGGTTCCTGAATACCTATGAATACAAAGAAGTTGACGAATACATCGGGTTGCGCGGAGAGGCACGAGAGAATCCACTCTTCGCTGCCCGCTTATTTCTGAAACGCATGGGCATCCCCGCTGAGCGCAAAGAGAGCCTGCAAAGGCTACCGGATACCAACACGGTGCTGGTCATCGACACGGATCGTTATACTCTGTCACGCGCAACCGTGGATGAGATCCTTGCATGGGTGGAACGTGGCGGGCATCTCATTACCCGTGTGCGTCAAACCCTTGCCGAAACTGACGTTGAAGCCTCTGCCAGCAATGATTTGCTACAACTGGCTTTAGGCGTAACAACCGGTGAGCATATTATCCCCGACGATGACGATCTGCCGCTAGAAGCAGAACTCTCTACGATGAGCCACCCGCTGCAAGTTGACCCTGAGTTTTTCTATGCACTCAATACCACTGCGGAACAAGCCTACCCACAACATTACCATAATGCCGCCTGGCTCTTAGAACTGGAGCACGGTAACGGTTTAATTACTCTCGCCGCTAACCTGGATTTTATCGAAAACCCCGCGATTGGCGATTACGACCATGCAGAATTTTTTTGGTACATGCTGCACGGCTTACACGATGAACCACAAGCCGTCTGGCTTATCCATCAAGATGATATGCTCCCCCTCTGGCAACTGTTATGGGAACACGCCTGGGCATTGGTACTAACGTTGGCCAGCTTTATTCCACTGACCCTGCTGGCTCTCAGCCCGCGTTTTGGCCCGATGATTCCCAAACCAGCCCCCGCACGCCGCCGTATTTTGGAACATATCCATGCCAGCGGCCTATTCATGTGGCAACGTCATCAACAACACGGTGATACCCAATACGCTGCTTTCGCCGCACGTGTCACTCAACTACTAACAGGCACAAGGAAACAACATGACAACAGCAACCCTGACGCTTGAACAAGCCAGCCAACTGGCAGAAAACATCCGCCATGAAATCAGCAAAGCACTGATAGGGCAAAAACAAGTGGTACGCGAAACCCTCATTGCGTTACTCGCAGGTGGGCATGTGTTGATTGAAGGTGTACCCGGTCTTGGCAAAACCCTGCTGGTACGCGCCCTTGCCCGCACCATTTCCGGGCAATTTGCCCGTATCCAGTTTACCCCTGATTTGATGCCTGCGGACATCAGCGGACATGTACTGTTCGACATGCAACACCAGAGTTTCAACGTGCGCAAAGGGCCGGTATTCACCAATCTATTGTTGGCGGATGAAATCAATCGTGCACCGGCAAAAACCCAATCCGCTTTATTAGAAGTCATGCAAGAGCAGCAGGTCACGATCGAAGGTAAAGCCTTGCCTGTCCCCCTGCCCTTCATGACACTGGCTACCCAAAATCCCCTGGAACAAGAAGGCACGTACCCATTACCCGAAGCCCAACTGGATCGCTTCCTACTAAAAGTATTCATTGACTACCCCGCATTAGAGGAAGAAGCGGAAATGGTTATGGTCGTCACTGACAAACAAATCGGTGATCGTTTCAACTTGAATAATCTGCAAGCGATTGCCACCCCTGAACAAGTCATGGCAATGCAAACAGTGGCCGCTGATATTGCCGTGGATGTCGCGGTGCTGGATTACGCAGTACGTATTACCCGTGCCACTCGTCATTGGCAAGGACTGCGCTTTGGAGCCGGGCCGCGTGGAAGTATCGCGCTGATTCGTGCTGCGCGTGCTAATGCTTTGCTGGCAGGACGCGACTTTGTGCACCCGGATGACATCAAACAAGTCTGTTTACCCGTACTGCGCCATCGCGTTTCGCTGGCCCCAGAAATGGAACTAGAAGGGTATAATGCCGACCACTTATTAACCGCCGTTCTCGACAAGACTGAAGCACCCCGTTCATGATATTGCCCGCTCGCCGCAGCTTTCAACTGGTTGGCGTGAATGCAGTGATCGCTTTGTTTGCCAGCATTTTCCCTGACCTCATCGGTGTCTGGTATGTGACCGTTGGTATCAGCTTACTGCTGGCGTTCGCTGATTTATTGCTGGTCGTGACAGAACCTGTTCCGCGTGCCGAACGGTTTGTGCCACATTCCT
Source organism: Thiothrix caldifontis (assembly GCF_900107695.1). Taxonomy (GTDB): domain Bacteria; phylum Pseudomonadota; class Gammaproteobacteria; order Thiotrichales; family Thiotrichaceae; genus Thiothrix; species Thiothrix caldifontis. Next base: position 60,833 of record NZ_FNQP01000006.1, read on the forward strand.
TACCATTGGGGGTGAAGCGTACCGTACAATTGCGGATTCACAATACCAGCAAGCGCTCCCTCACGCTGGATGTCTTCGACCATTTTCCTCTGGAAGTTAGCACTCAAAGTTTTCCACTTCGCTTAGGGTTAGCAGTAGGCAAATTCGCTGAACCTTTGTATGAAATAACCGCGAACGAACGCGGCAAACTGCACTTCCCTTGCTTGCAACTGCGGATTCTATCCCCCCTGCAACTGTGGTGGCATGATGTCAAGCTACCGATAGCCTCCGCAACCAAGGTATACCCTAACTTTGCGGCCGTAGCGCAATATGCGCTAATGGCAACGGATCACCACCTCAGTCATATGGGAATTATGAAAAAACGCCGTCGCGGTGAAGGCCAAGATTTCCACCAATTACGTGAATACCGTGCGGGTGACAGTCTGCGTCAAATTGACTGGAAAGCCAGTTCACGGATGCGCAAACCCATTTCCCGTGAATATCAGGATGAACGCGATCAAGAAATCATTTTCTTACTGGATTGCGGGCATCGAATGCTGGCGAAAGATGATGAACTGTCACATTTCGATCACACCTTGAACGCCATTTTACTCTTGACTTACGTGGCATTACGCCAAGGCGATGCGGTCGGGTTGGGCAGTTTTGCAGGGCAAAATCGCTGGCTACCAGCCCACAAGGGGCAACACAATGTGCAACACATGCTGAATGCGTTGTATGATTTACAACCGACTACGCACGCCCCCGATTATGCACAAGCGGCCACTGAACTGCTGGTACGCCAGAAAAAACGTGCCTTGATTGTACTCCTGACTAATTTGCGGGATGAGGATTTGGATGACTTATTACCCGCTTTGCATATCCTGCGCAAACGCCATCTGGTACTGCTGGCGAGTATGCGCGAACAAGCCATTGACCAAGCGTTAAATGCACCGGTGGATAATCTGGAAGATGCTTTGCATACCGCAGCCGTACAACATTACTTGGCAACGCGCGAAGCAACCCTGAATCGGGTGCGGGCAGCAGGGATTCGCTGTTTGGATGTGCCGCCTGCAGAATTATCGGTGAATTTAATCAACCACTATCTGGATATTAAACGGAGTGGTTTGTTGTAGTGTCTATGGCTGTTGCGCCTCAAATTGGGCAACATAATTATCGCGGGCTTGCTTAGCGCGTGTCATACGATTGTGCAGCGCCTCACCATCCTGCGCATCGATCATCGCAGCAAATTCACCCAAATTGTGTTGGAAAGCATTAATCACCTCAAGAATCGCCGCTTTATTTGTCAAGCAAATGTCTCGCCACATAACGGGATCACTGGATGCAATACGGGTAAAGTCACGAAAGCCACCCGCTGCATAACGCAAAATATCTTCGCGCTGCGGCATGTTCAGTAATGTATCGACCAACGAAAATGCCAACACATGCGGCAAATGGCTAGTCGCTGCCAATACCTGATCGTGCAACTCCACCGGCATTTGCTCCAGCAATGCTCCTGTTACACGCCACATCGCTTCCACCTTAGCAATCGCATCAGCATCGGTGTGCGCCTGCGGTGTCAAAATGACACGGCGGTTGATGTACAAATCAGGAATCGCCGCTTCCACCCCGCTTTTTTCACGCCCTGCAATGGGATGCCCCGGCACAAAACGGCTGAAATCCGCACCAAACACCTGTGCCACTTCCGCCACGATACTGCCTTTGGTACTGCCCGCATCGGTGAGAATTGCATTCGCAGGCAACGTGGGTTTAATCTGTTGCAACAAGTGCCGCATCGCCCCCATTGGCACAGCCAGCAACACCATATCGGCATCGCATACCGCCTCCGCTGGGTCAAGGCTGAAGCTGTCGATCACGCCCAAATCCACCGCTTTTTGCAAATGCACTGCATTGCGGCTACACCCAACGATGGTTTCGCAAGCATTCGCTTCACGCAATGCCAACGCCAACGATCCACCGATCAGCCCCACACCAAAAATAACCAGTTTTTTAATCACGCTGTAAGAACCTTCTGCAACGCATTGATACAGCGCGTATTCTGCGCCTCAGTACCGACCGTAATCCGCAAGTGTTGTGGCAAACCATACCCACCAATCGGACGCACAATTACCCCTTCCCGCAGCAACGCCTCGTATAATGGTGCTGCGGGGCGCTGCATATTGATAGTGATGAAATTGCCCGCCGTCGGGATGTATTCCCAGCCATTTTCCGCACACGCCGCAAACCATTGCTGCAAACCCGCCGCATTGGTTGCCACACTGCGCTCAAGAAAATCATCATCGCCCAACGCCGCTTGCGCCGCCGCCAGTGCCAGTGAATTCACATTGAAGGGCTGACGCACCCGATTCAGCATATCCGCAATCGCAGGGTTGGAGGCAGCATAACCCACCCGTAACCCTGCCAAACCGTAAATCTTGGAAAACGTGCGCGTTACAATCAAATTCGGGAATTCTGCCAGCCACGCCAGCGCATTCGGGAACGTCGGGTCGGTCACGTATTCGGTGTAGGCTTCGTCAATCACCACGATCACATCTTCCGGCACGCGGCTAAGGAAACTGTGCAATTCCTCCTTACCCAACCACGTCCCTGTCGGATTATTCGGGTTTGCAATGAACACCACGCGGGTTTTATCGGTAATTTTCTCGGCAAGGTTTACCAGATTATGCCCATAAGGCATGGTATCGTGCGTAGACGGATTCGCTTTAGCTGGCTGCAATTCCGCACCGACAGCTTGAATCACAATCGGGTAAACCGCAAACGCATATTCTGAAAAGACGGCAGCACGGCTATTATCCAGAAATGCACGGGCAATGATGTCTAACACATCATTAGAACCGTTACCTAAAGTGATTTGTACGCTTTGCAAACCAAACTTGTCCGCAATCGCCGCTTTCAACTGATAACCACTGCCGTCAGGGTAAAGTTCCAGCGATTTGAGAGCGGTAGCCAGCGCCGCTTGCGCTTTGGGGCTTGCGCCGAGGGGATTTTCGTTGGAAGCCAGTTTGAGGATATTGCTAATCCCCAGTTCGCGCTCCAGTTCTTCGATGGGCTTGCCGGGCTGATAGGGTTGCAAGGCTTGCACCCCTGTTACCGCCAGTGTTTTGAAATCAACAGTCGTTTGCATGATTGGCCTGAATAAGCAAAAAATCAGTCAGGCATTCAATCACAGCCAGCCGCGCTTGCCAAGAGCAGCGGCTGACAATGCGGGGTTTACGCGACCGCTTTCGGCTTATTCGGACGACGGCGACGTGGCTTGCTCGCTGCTGCACCTTCCGCTTTTTTCACAGGCGGCAAACCAGCGGCTTTGCGCGTTTCAGTCTTTTGCGATTTGGTACGACGATTCGCAGGGCGATGTTGTGCAGGGCGCGGACGATCCGCTTCCGCATCTTTAGCAATCTCTGCGGCAGTCAAGGCACGAGTCGGCGCAACGCTGATGGTTGGCAACGGTTCACGCGGCAATTGCTGCTTAATGAGCTTTTCGATGCCCTTCAGGAAACCGTATTCTTCCGGTTCGACTAAGGAAATCGCTTCACCCGTCGCCCCTGCCCGCCCGGTACGCCCGATACGATGCACGTAATCTTCCGATACATTCGGCAACTCGAAGTTGATCACGTGTGGCAATTGCTCAATATCCAAGCCACGGGCGGCAATGTCCGTCGCTACCAGCACGCGAATATTGCCTTGTTTGAAATCTGCCAGTGCTTTGGTACGTGCGCCTTGGCTCTTATTGCCGTGAATCGCCGCAGCGGTTACACCATCGCGTTCCAGCTTTTCAGCCAAACGGTTCGCGCCGTGTTTGGTGCGCGAGAATACCAGCACCTGTTCCCACTGATTTTCACGGATTAAGTGGCTCAACAAAGCGGTTTTACGCGATTTATCCACCAAGAAAACCGATTGCGTCACGGTATTTGCCGCAGCATTGCGCGGGCTAACCGAGATTTGCACGGGGTTATTCAATAAACCCTTGGTCAGTGCCACGATGTCATCGGAAAAGGTCGCGGAGAACATCAGCGTTTGGCGACGTTTCGGCAACAACGCCAGAATTTTACGAATGTCGCGGATGAACCCCATGTCCAACATGCGATCCGCTTCGTCTAGCACCAGCATTTCTACTTGGGAAAACTTCACCGCGTTCTGGTCGTATAAATCCAGCAAACGCCCCGGTGTTGCTACCAGAATATCCAAGCCACGGCGTAACGCCATCATTTGCGGGTTGGCACTCACGCCCCCAAACACGACGGTAGAAGTCAGTGGCAGGTTTTTACCGTAATCGCGCACACTTTCGCCGACTTGAGCCGCCAATTCGCGGGTCGGGGTCAATACTAATGCACGAATGTGGTTGGATTTTGGCGCATTGCCGTTAGCCGAAAGCAAATGCAGCATCGGCAACGTGAAACCAGCGGTTTTACCCGTGCCGGTTTGCGCCGCCGCCATAATGTCACGCCCAGAAAGAACAGCAGGAATGCCTTGTGCTTGGATAGGGGTTGGGGTGTCGTAGCCCTGTTCGCTGATGGCACGCAACAGCGGCTCGGACAAGCCGAGTTCAGAAAATAGCATGGTGTAATTAACCTCGTTCCTCAGCCGACCATTGGCTGTAGGGATATTGCGTAAGACGGACGTTGTAATAGCGTTCCAAATGGGAAACATCTGCACCTGCCCACGCGGGCATGGGGATTACGTCGTCCGGTGCATCGAGTTCGACTTCCGCGACAATTAAGCCTGCGTTGTCACCGTGGAATTCATCTATTTCCCACAGTTTGCCGCCAAACTCGACGAAATGGCGGGTCTTTTCAATCAGTGGGCGTTCGCACAACTGATCTAACAATTCCGTCGCGTCATGCAACGGGATTTCGTATTCATATTCAGGGCGTTGGACGCCTAAAGTCATGCCTTTTATATTGAGCGTGGCTGTGTCATCAGCAATGCGCACCCGTACTGAGGCACGTTTGCTGCTGCTCAAATAACCTTGGCGGAAGGATTCCGAGCGGCTGATTAACGCCCGCCACGCATCCGATACCAGCAAAAATTTGCGTTCGATTTCTGTTGCCATTAGCACCTAGAACCTAATTAAAGCTGAACCCCACGTAAAGCCACCGCCGAAGGCTTCCAACAGGATAATTTCGCCGCGTTTAATGCGCCCGTCACGCACGGCAGTATCCAAGGCCAACGGCACAGAGGCTGCGGAAGTATTGCCATGTGACTCGACCGTCACCACCACGTGATCCATCGACATATCCAGCTTTTTCGCGGTGGCTTGAATAATGCGGATATTCGCTTGATGCGGGACTAACCAATCCACATCAGCTTTGGTCATGCCGTTAGCTTCAAGCGTTTCATCCACAATCCGCCCTAAGGTATTGACCGCCACCTTAAACACTTCGTTACCGCGCATTTGCAGCAATGCGCCTTCAGCACGCAGCATCTCCATATTGCGGGAAATACCGGCATTCACACTCAACAAATGTTCATAAGCGCCATCCGCGTGAATGTGGGTAGACAGAATGCCTGCTTCCTCGCTGGCTTCCAATACCACCGCCCCCGCGCCATCGCCGAACAGGATACAGGTACCGCGATCCGTCCAGTCCAGAATTTTGGACATGGCTTCTGAGCCGACCACTAAGGCGCACTTGCTCGTGCCACTGCGCACAAACTTGTCTGCCACACTCAAGGCAAACACAAAACCGGAACACGCCGCTTGCACGTCAAACGCCGCACCACCATTACGAATCCCCAAATTGTTTTGCAATAAACAAGCGGTGCTGGGGAAAACCAAATCCGGGGTGGACGTACCGACAATAATCAAGTCAACGTCTTCAGGGCGTTTGCCTGCCATTTCCAAGGCACGTCGGGCAGCGTGTTCTGCCATGTCTGAGGCACTTTCCATTTCCACGACGTGGCGTTCCCGAATGCCGGTACGTTCAAAAATCCACTCATCAGTGGTATCCACCATCTTTTCGAGATCGTGGTTGGTCAGGATTTTTTCCGGCAAGTAACTGCCAGTACCAGTAATTCGAGAATAGATCATGCGCTCTGCCTCTGTGTGTGCAAACTTTCCAGTTGTTTATGAATACGTTGCGGGACATTGCTGATAACGGCACTGCGAGCAATACCGATGGCGTTAGCAAACGCTAAACTATCCGCACCACCGTGACTTTTCACCACAATACCCTGCAAGCCTAGCAAACTTGCCCCATTATAGCGCCTAGGGTCAAATTTACGTCTGAATGATTTCAACACCGGCATGGAGATTAAGGCAGCTAGTTTGGTAAACAGGTTGGCGCTGTAACCGGCTTTGAGCTGAGCAGAAACCATTTTCGCCAAGCCTTCGCTGGTTTTCAACGCAACATTGCCGACAAATCCGTCACAAACCACCACATCCACATCGCTTTGGTAAATGTCATCGCCTTCCACATAGCCAATGTAATTCAGCGGGCAACCTTGTAGCAAAGCATTCGCAGCTTTCACCTGCTCATTACCCTTAATCGCTTCCTGACCGATATTGAGCAAACCCACTTTGGGGTTAGTTTTATTATCAATGGCTTTGACCAATTCTGACCCCATGAGCGCAAACTGGTATAAATGTTCGGCTTCAGAGTCCACGTTTGCACCCAAATCAAGCACGTGGGTATGCCCGTGCATGGAAGGAATCGCGGTGCAAATCGCGGGGCGGTCAATACCGGGTAACGTTTTCAAAACAAAACGGGCGGTGGCCATCAACGCCCCTGTGTTACCGGCACTAACAGCCGCATTGGCCTCACCCGCTTTAACCAAGTTAATGGCTACTCGCATGGAGGAGTCCTTTTTGTTTTTCAAGGCGACTGCAGGAGATTCATCCATGTGTACCACTTGTGAGGCATGATGAATACGCAGATTGGGTGTCGATAGCGCCTTATGCTGTACCAGAGCGGCGTTGATTTGGGTTTCATCACCCACTAAGATCAGCGCAAGATCTCGGTATTGTTGCAACGCGTTCAGAGCGGCTGGAACCACTACTGATAAACCGTGATCGCCACCCATCGCATCCAGCGCAATGCGATACTGTTCTGCCATGCTATCCTCTCTAGTGCTCGCTTGAAAAAAAATCGCGGGTCATGCCCGCGATTTTTGTTGAGTGTGTTGAGAACAAGCGCAACGTGTTACCACTTACGCTTCGTCTTCCACTGCAACCGCTGTTTTGATGATCTGACGACCACGGTAGAAACCGTCTTTGGTCATGTGGTGACGCAGGTGCGTTTCACCTGAAGTCGCGTCCACTGACAAAGTAGGGTTAGAAAGTGCGTCGTGTGAACGGCGCATACCGCGTTTTGAACGAGTCATTCGAGCTTGACCGACTGCCATAGTCTGTTACTCCGGTTTTTTCCAATTTTTTAACACTGCAAAGGGATTTTTTTTGGCACTGGCCGCACTATCCGCTTGCCCATTTTCTGTAACAGGCTCATCCGAGGGCAAAGCTTCAATTAACTTGCGCAACGGTTCACACTGCTCATGCTTCGCCACTAAGGGCAGAGCCAGAAGAATTTCATCTTCAACGAAATCCTGTATAAATAGCCGTTCATCCTCGATCAACCAAGCCTCTAAGCCTTCTTGTTCGGGGCGTTCATCCGACTCAAACGTTGTCAGTGCTACTTGTAGCAATGCATCAAGGGGAAACGTCACCGGCTGCATACAGCGTTGGCATTCCAACACAATATTGCCACGGATATACCCTTTAATCATGGGGCGACCACCCATACTGCGGGTGAAGTCCAAGCTTACTGCCATATCCTCAGTACCCTCTAAGGCAATCTCCGCTAAACGCGGCAATTGCTGCAACGGCACAGCACCGGTTAGGCATCTTCCTTGCTCAACCAGTTTAAAGGGATTAACGTCTACGGGTAGTCTGTTCAACATAAGCGCGGGATTATATGAATCCAGCCTATGATGTGTAAAGGAATTTCTAGCTTTTTTACTTGGGTAATGCGTATATCTTGCGTATCATGCACTACTTTCCTACCAGATAGGCGATTGTAGGCTTAATCATGACCCGAAGACTGATTCTTGGCTCGACCTCCCCGTATCGGCTCGAATTGATACAGCGCTTGGCGATTCCCTTTGAAACTGCCGCACCGGATATTGATGAAACCCGTCATGACGGTGAAAGCGCCCGCGACATGGTATTGCGCTTATCTTTGCAAAAAGCTCAAGCGGTCGCCGCACAATATCCCGACTCGCTGATTATTGGCTCAGATCAATGCGCGGTATTGCATGAGCAAGTCATTGGTAAACCCGGTAATCATGAAAATGCGGTGCAGCAATTACAGAATTCATCGGGGAAAACCGTCGCATTCCTAACTGGCTTGTGCTTGTATGACAGCCGTGATGGGTCGTATCAATTGGATGTTGTGCCGTTTGCGGTGGATTTTCGCGAGTTGAACGATGAGGAAATCGATGCCTACCTGCACAAAGATCAGCCTTATAACTGTGCAGGCAGTTTTCGCTCGGAAAGTTTGGGAATCACCTTGTTTAGACGTATGCATGGCGACGACCCCACGGCATTAATGGGGTTGCCACTGATTCGCTTGAGTCAAATGCTTAAACAGGCTGGCGTGAATTTACTGGCGGCTTAATTCTTCCCGCAATTGTGCCAATACCGGCGCAGTATCAGGGCGCACCCCACGCCAGATAAAAAACGCCTCAGCCGCTTGCTCAACCAGCATTCCTAAACCATCCAACGCTTGAGCAGCGCCTTGCGCCCTGCCCCATGCCACAAATGCGGTAGGTTTAGCGCTGTACATCATGTCATAAGTGCAGCCATTCTCTGCTAAACAACAACCATCAGGCAGCGGTGGCAACTCGCCCTGCAAGCTGGCAGCCGTACCGTTGATAATCAGGTCAAACTGCCCACTGATGTCCGCAAAGCCACCGCCGGAAACGTTCCCGAATTCGGCAAAATCCTGCGCCAGTTCCACCGCCTTCGCAGCAGTACGGTTGGCAATGAACAGGCTCGCGGGCTGCGTTTCCAACAAAGGTTGCAAGACACCACGCACTGCCCCTCCTGCGCCTAACAGCAAAATGCGTTTACCCTGTAAAGCAATGCCGTGGTTTTGCTGCAAGTCACGCACAATGCCGATGCCATCGGTGTTGTAGCCTACCATTGTGCCATCGTCACGGAATGCCAGCGTATTCACCGCTTTGGCACGGGCGGCGTAATCGCTGAGTTCATCCGCCAGTTCCCACGCTTCCTGCTTGAAAGGCACGGTGACATTGCAACCTTTGCCGCCTGCGACGAGGAACATCATCACGTCTTGCGCGAATTCTTCCGGTTCGGCACAGATTGCACCGTATTCCACCGCTTCGCCGGTTTGTGCGCCGAATAGGGTGTGGATGCGCGGGGATTTGCTGTGGGCAATGGGGTTGCCGAAGACGGCGTAGTTATTAGGAGTACCAGTCTGTTTCATGGTTGGAACTTTGTCAATTCAAGTCTGGCAGATGCTACACAGGCAAACATCATAACGCCAGCACTAGAAGTGCCTTAGACACTTTGTAGATCGTAATGGAACATGTCAGCTTTGCCGGAACAGGCACATCAGTTCCGCTTGCGTAGCAAAATGCGATGTTTAATTCACAGCCTAGGAATTAATAGATGGAGGCGCTAACAATTGCCGATACGACTGGATCACCGCATCGAGACTGTAGCAGGCAGCCACCCGCTGTTGGGCTTGTTGCCCCAAGGCATGACGCTGTACATTTGACTGTTGCAATAGCGCTGCCCACGCTTGCGCCAACGCTTGCGCATCGCCCGCAGGCACAATCAACCCGGTATCAGCCACAAATTCCGCAATATCTCCTACATCGGTGGCCACACAAGGCACACCAGCAGCCATTGCTTCGGCTAAAAATAAGGGAAACGCCTCGCGCTGTGAAGACAGCGTGGCTATATCCAACGCGGCAATCAAACGTTCCGCATCCGTGCGCACCCCTAACACATGCACGTTCTCCGGCGCTGGAAGCCGCGCCAACAAGGAGGGTAAGACAGGGTGTTGAGCATCCATGCCCTCACCGGCTAACAGAAAGTGGGCATCCCCGCCATTTGTTTGATAATACGTAATGGCTTGCAGCAAATTGGGAATGTCTTTTTCCGGCACGTAACGGGTCAAGCTGCCAACCAAGCACGTATTAACCGGAATTCCCAGCTCCTCGCACACACTGGCACGCGCCTCTGCTGCCTGCTGCAAATGTCGCAAAGGAATGCCGTTAGCAATCACCTGAGCCTGTGTGGTGACATACCCCAGTTCCGCGTGACGCTGCATACTGCGGCGTGACACATACACAATGTGCTGCGGGAAACGTGACAACCAACGCCCCACCTTGAGCACTAGCGCATGTTGAGCACGTTCTAACGTCGCTTTTTCCGGCGTATGGTGCATTCCCCACAATAATACCGGGCGACAACCTGCGAACATCCACGCCAATGTGGCAAACACATTACCGTGGTGCATCCACCCGTGAATGAACTCTGGCTGAATCGCCCTGACCAAACGCAACAAACGCGGCAATAGCCAAGGCAGTTGTTTAAAACGGTTTAAACCCAACATCTGCACAGGAATGCCTGCATCCACAAACTGCTGCTGCATACCCTTCACGTCTACTAATGCAATCACATGGGGTTTGTAATCATCACTGAATGCAGAGGTAGCTAGATTTAACAGGGCTTTTTGCGCCCCCCCGACACTTAGCGAGGTGATGATATAGAGCATGTTGCCCATACGCACCTCGTTTTCACTAATTGCCGAACCTTACCAATATCCAACAACCATACCAGTGCTGCATACGTCAGCATTCCCAACAGTATTTTCAAAGCCACCACATACGCACCGTGCAACGGTAATACTGGCAACTGCTCCATTAACAGGTACATACCTAAAGCCGCCAGTAGAATCTTGCTTAACACCAATACGGGAATATTCAAAGCAAAATGCTGCTTGCCCAGATAATAACCATACACCACGCAAATCAGATACGCCGCAATCGACGCCAATACAGCACCCAACACACCCTGTGTAGGGATCAGGATCAAATTCAGCACCACATTCACAACTGCCGCCACCCCCACCACTTTGACCGAACCGGCGGTGTATTCTGCCAACTGAAACGCCAACGAGACGTAGAACAAATACGTGCAATTGGCAAAAATAGCCAGCCCAATCCACGGTAATAGACTCAATGATGTGGGTACAAACTCAGGCCCCACCAACAAAGGAATAAATGCCTCAGCGATCCCCAGCAATCCAAAAATAGCCGGAATGGAAACCCCCATCAGTAATACAAAATATTGCTGGAGACGCGCCTCTGCCTGTTCCCGCCCTGCTTGCTCCAAAGTACGGATAACCAAGGGATAAGCTGCCAGATTCAACGAACTGGTCAGCATCATCAAAATCTGAAACGGCAGGTTATAAGCCACCGCGTATTCGCCTGCCTGCGCATAACCCAGTAACCAGCCCAACATCACCCGATCAGCAGCATGGATGATTTCCAACAGTACAAAAGACAAACTCAAAGGCAAACCGTACACCAGCAAGGACTTAAGCACACCCCTGTCCAATTCCTGCCAAGAAAGCCGAAAATACCGCCACAATGCACCTGACAATACCAAAACTAGCAACACTCCCAGAATCACACCACCAATAGCACCCAACCACGAATACCCTGCCCAAACCAACAACAAACCACTGCCCATCGTCAATACAGTACGCCCGACCTCAGCCCATAAATAATAGTCAACTTTTAAGGTGATAGAGTTAATGCGTTGATAAGCCTCATAAAATGCTGAACTGATAAATACCGCGAAAAATCCGCCAGCCACCGCCCATTGTCCTGTCAACCACGCAAATACTGCTGTAGCGCACCCTACTAGCAAAGCTATCAACAACACCGATGCACTAATTAAACGTTCCACCGCTCCCGCTGTCAGTGTCTGCTTATCCCAAAAACGCATGATACCGACGTACAACCAACCGAAAGCAAACAGACTGACACTGGAAGCCACCACCAAAATCGTCGTGAAAATGCCGTATTCCTCGGCTGACATCCAGCGCGTATACAGTGCCAATACCACAAAACTTGCCAGCGCCGGGGCAAGCTTTGCCAACAAATAAATCAAACTGTGTTTAACGTACATGATGCACCGCCATCATGCTGCCAGCCATGCATCAGCAACCGCAGCAATATCATTTTTACGCACCGATTCCTTAGCCTGTTGGCGCAAGCGTTCACATTGCTCTTGATCAAAAAACAAGGTATCTATTCCAGCCGCCAGTGCATCCACATTGCCTTTTTCAACCAACAAACCATTTTCGCCATGACGAATAATCTCGCGTGGCCCTGTCGGGCAATCCGTCGACACAATCGGACAACCTAAAGAAAGCGCCTCAATCAATACCAGCGGGTAGCCCTCATAATCGCTGCTCATCACCTGAAATTCTGCTTTTGCCATGTACTTGTAAGGATTCGCATCAAATCCGACTAACACAACACGTTCTTCCATCCCTAGGGTCTTAATATGCTGCTCTAACATGGCTTGCTGCGTACCACGTCCGACAATCAGCAACTGACAATCTTGTTGTGCCTTGCTACGTGCAAATGCCTCGATCAGCAAGTCAAAACGCTTCTGCTTTTCTAGACGTCCCACACCGAGAATAAAACGTCCCTTAAAGCCAATAACCTCCTGAGACTTTTCCGCAATCAGGCGGGTATTCACTGGGTTATAAATACAGTTTACATTTTTCAGGTGAGCCTGTTTTTCCAGTAAATCCTGCATCTGCCGCGACACCGCAATCACCCGTTTTGCACGTGGATATAACCAACGAAAAGCCAACCACTCGCTACGGGTCATAGTGCTAGGGTCAAGGTGTACGGATAATACTGAGTCAGGGCAAGCCAATGCACACGGCACATTCGCCGCTTCCAGAAACGAAAAAATATGATCAAACTGCTCACGTTGAAATAACTGCCGAAACTGCCAAGCCCGTTGTAACAAAATAACGATCTGCGTAAACAAACCACCTTTTCGTTCAGGAATATCAAGATTAATCATGCGCACAGGAAGGGTGTAACGCGTAATCTCTGCTGGTAAACGTGCAAACTTGACCACCGTTACCTCATAATCACGCTGGCGAAACTCCTCTGCAAGATCTACCGCAACCTTCTCTGCCCCACCTGGGGCAGCTAATTCAGCAATAACAATCGCTATCTTTTTCATGTCGGTATAGATACCTTGTTAAAATCTTTCGCCACCGGCGCATTATTTTTAATATAAAAATTCAAAGCAGTCAGCGTATAAGCAAACCAAATATACATTCGGTCTTGCAGCGTTAAGGACATTTGTCCAATCACCACCACTAACAACATGAGCAACAGTAGCCAGCGTTCATCACCCGGTAAGCGCCACGCAAGAGCAAACACAATGCCAATCACGCTCAAGTACAACACGACACCCACAATACCTTGTTCCGCCGTAATCGCCACAAAACTGTTATGGGCGGTATAGTCCACATTGTATGGATTGATAATGCGGCGAAAAGATCCTAACCCATGGCCATACAGCGGACTTTCTTCCCACTCCTCATACGCATTTGCCCATATTACGCTGCGCTCATTTAAAGTACCGCTGGAAATCTCTTTGCCGGTCGAAAAAATACGCTCAATGGTTTTTTGTGGAATAATATTCGCCACCGCAATCAGTGCCACCACCATAACCAATACACTTGCCGCCTTACCCAACCAACCAGAACGTAGAATAATTGGCAAGAAACCCGCCAACCCCAGCACCATAATGACCGCACCTGTGCGTGACCCTGTAATCAAAATGGTAAATGCCGCTGCTGGAATATAAGCCAGCCCCAATAAACGCCACCACCATTGTTTCACTTGCGTCAGTAAGTAAATAGCCAATGGTATGACCATCGCTAATTTCACGGATACTTCATTGGCATCGAACTGTTTTATTTCATGACGTACCGTATTGGCTGTCACTTGATAATCTTTAACCATCAAATACACCAACCAGAATGAACCTAACACCAACGCAATATACAATTTCGTTAAGTCATGCGCTGTCGTGATCAGTTGAAACAGTAATAAGCTAATCATCAGGATATACAAGTTACTTTTTAATGCTTGCTCACTGCTGACTGCTTGCGTGGTTTCATACGGCACGGGCATTTCCGACCAGGTATACGACAACAGAACCCACGCCACATACAGCAGTACGGTAGTATGAAACGCCTGCATCGCATGAATATTATTGCCCATCACTAATAGCAACCCAGCTAACCCAAACGCCATTAACCCAGCAATTTTTACCAATGACATTCCTGCTACTTCAACCGCCCCATCCGTTGGCAAGGCAAATACCAAGATCATCATGAAAAATACCGCAGCATTGCGCAGCGTATTCATAAACTTGCCAGACGTTCGCCTAACGCCTGCCTCACTTGCATTAACAAAACGGGATTGTTATCCCAATGACCAAAATCACGCGCAATTCGCCCCACTTGCTGTTCAACAAAAGCGCTTTCACCGGCCTGTAATAGCAAATCAATGTACATATAATCTTCCACTGAATCGCGTATCCATTTCAGGCGCAAGGAAGCGACTGGGCCATCAAAGCCGATTTGCGCTTGTTTAGCCGGATATACCAACAAACCATCGCCATTAAACACCATGCCTGGCGGGTTATCACTGATGAAACTCGCCGCATCTTGCCAAATAGTTGCATTTTCCGCCCCTGCCAGCGTATCCCAATACCCCAGACCCGTGACGCCATAACGATGCAACAACCACGTTGGTATCCGGTAATTAATCGCAGGAAAATCCAATTGCCATACGGGTGGATAATTGCCGATTAGCACCTCAGCACGTGGATTCAGTTGCTGGTATTCCTTAAAGTCTGTCACCAAAGCGGTGTATGCCCATACTTCCTCACCCGCAGCTAAACGCTGAGATACTGCATTTTTACCAAGATGATCCACATCCCGCCACAAATCGTAAAACTTGGGAATCCACACATCCACCGCCCCTGCCAGATTGCCTAATGCAGGCTCTTCGTTTAGCGGTGGCTCGCTAACCTGATAACGAATCTTTGCATCTTTGAGCAACGGTATTTCATCAAAAAACGCCCCCCAACGCCGCGCATACTGATAGGCTTCGCGGGTATCTGGCTCATCCACAAAGGAGGGGTCGGTATAACAACGCTCAGCCCCCGCGTGCGCCGCGCACCAACCCGCGTATTCCCGCATAAATTGTTTAGCTTGTTGGCGATCCTTACCCAAAGGATCAGCAAATGGATAACTATCCGCAAACACATAGGTGTAAGTGGAAGCGTGCTTTTCTTGCATGTAATGGTGCATATTGTCGGTCACGGTTCCCAAACCCGCAAACTCACGCTGAAAGTCGGGCTTGCCTGTCGCATCCGCTTCCGGTGATGCATCCCATAAACTTTCCGGGGACAAGTAGTGATCCAACATAAAATCGTTATACGCACGAATTAAGCGATTATCCGCCACCGATTCCCCAGTACGTTCAAAACCGTAAATCTCCGCCACCCGATAGCCATTCGTACCAAATACCGTGCGCAAGGGAGAGCGTTCCGGTAAGGTAAAATTCCATACCGTCAAATTAATGGGCAACTCCAAAGGCACATAACCATCAGCACTTACCGTTACGTGCCCACTATACTGAGCGGACTTGGTGTTTGCCGGAATATGCACATCAACCCACACCGGTAAGTTTTCACCTGCACTCAAATTTTGCGGAAATGCCCGATAAGCACTGGACACACCCTCAGCAACATCCGTGGCAGGCAATAAAATATCTGGCCATAATTGTGGTGGATAGGGCGAATAAGGTGATGGAGTACTCACTTTGACATAACGCTCACGGAATACCTGCAAACCATCAATTACTTCACCGTCTGAGCTACGTAATGAGGAAACACTGATCTGTACATTCATCGCCCCTGCCTGACCTGCCGTGATGACCAACTGAAAACCTTCGTATTCATTGCGGGCAGCGAAAATATCCACCTGATCACTCCCTACCACTGGCTCAAATGGCGCAAACCGTTCCAACACACCAATCGCTTTAACCTGCAAACCCGGTACAGACGGTTCGGATGAACAGCCGCTCAGCCCCAGCAGCAATACAGCGTAGCAATACCAGCGCTTCAAATAGCAAGCCATTGTTCTGCTACCTTTTCAATATCCAAATACTCAACCGAAGGAACCGCGTTTCGCTGAAAGTGGTCATGCAACGCCTCATCCAGACACACACGATCCAGTGCGGCTGATAATGCGGCCTGATCATTGGTAGACACTAATAAGCCATTTTCGCCGTCACGGATAATCTCGCGCGGCCCAGTTTCACAATCGGTAGAAATGACCGGACGCCCTAAACCCAAGGCTTCAATCAAAATCACCGGAAAACCCTCATGCAAGCTAGACAACACCAAACAATGGGCATTCGCAATGTACGGGTAAGGGTTACGCATAAAACCCGGCATGAACACCCGCTCTTCTAAACCTAACTGCTTAATGTGTTGTTCTAAAGCAAGACGCTCTGGCCCCTCCCCCAGAATCAATAATTTGAAGGTTTGCGATGCTTGTGAATGTGCATAAGCCTCCAGTAAGCTGGCGAAGTTTTTTTCAGGACTCAACCGGCCTGCTGCCACGATATAAGCGCCATTGACGACTACTGCCGGACGTTCCTTAGCCAATTCACGAATACGGTACAAATTCACCGGGTTATACAAGCAATCAATATTTTTCAGCTTCAAATGCTGCTGAAAAATACTCATTCCATCTTTGGAAACCGCAATAACTTTTTTAGCACGCGGATACAACCAACGCGCAAACAACCAGTCAAATCGGGTGAAATTCCTTTCAGGATTGCAATGATTTGCAGCAATAGTTTGGCTGCTGGCTAAGATTGACGGAAAGCTGGCATGTTCCATCACACTGATAATCGTATCAAAACGCTTTACTTTGAAAATACGCCGAAGTTGGCTGGCACGATCCAAAAAATTGAACACTTTAAAGATAAAGCCATGTTTGGAAGGACACTGAATGTCGATCAATTCCCCCGCATAAGGGTAATACATGTGGCTGGCATCAAACAAAATGAGCGTCACATCATGCTGCTTTGCAAACTGGAATGACAAGTCAGACACAACTTTTTCTGCCCCCCCCATGCCCAGCGAGTACACCACCAAAGCAATTTTTCTGCGTACTGTCATAACCTGATCACGTATCAAACCATAAAAATGCCAGCGGAATAGCCGCTAATGCATAGCGTGTTTTCAAAATAGGTCGGTTAAAAAAACAGTTTAACTTCACCACCCAACGATCCAGTGGCCCTAAGCGGCGATGTACGTGAACGGCATCTACCACGGATACGGGCGTACCCACACCCAAGGTATGCATTCCGTTCATGTCGTTTTGACCTTCCGGCAGGTAAGAGCTGATAGTTTCCTCTCGATAAGTATGCTGATCCAATTGCTGAATAAGATTGACGTTCAAACCGCGTCCGTAAGTGCCTGCACAATTCTGTGAAGGGCGATACCATTTACCCGCTTTCGTGAATATACGCCCTGCCGGGCGGGCGTGTGCAGCACTCGCGACTACCGGGTTCTGAGGATGTGCTTGCCATTGGGTACTTAATGGGTCATCTGTATGAAATAAATACAGTGACTCGCTGGGTGAACAGCTTTGATGTTGCCGCATACTGGTAAACATCCACCAGCGTCCATCATACTCTAACAAGGTAGCATCATAAGCTTCTACGCCTTCCATCAAGTTTTTCTCAAAAACCCAGCGGAATGGAAATGCTTCACAGCGATACAGTTCAATGGTGTGATTGCTAGCTGTTTCAGGAATCATGTAATAGATACCCTGATATTTGAAAATAAAAGGGTATGATAAGTGGTAAGGCTTTTCCAAAATCGTCACGGGTTCGGAATGGGAACCATCAGAATTTAAACGCATACAGGCCAAATGCCCTATGCCTCGCGCATACAGCAACTCCTCAAAAAACACGTACTGTTCGCCTTCATGTTCAACAACAAACGGATCAGCCCAAAAACGGTCACGCGGGGGAATCCATTTGTGTAAATGCTCCAGCGTACCTAAATCAGTGACATCCCCAATGGCTTTGGTTAGCAATATCCATTGCTCATCGCGAAACAATGCAATAAACAATTTGTTGAGAAAGTTATTAGGATAACGCCATAGTATTTTCAAGCTCATGAGAAAGCTGGAACTTGGCTTATGCTGGGGAGGCATTAATGTGGTTGGCTGCACACGTTGTTTCGCATTGCTGAAGAAAATGCATTCGCCCACCTGAAACAATTCATGCAAGCGCTGCGGAATAAAATCAGCCATTTTCCACAAAGAATGTTCTATACCACGGTTAATCGACGCCATATCTGTGCTAGTCGTTGCTAGGAAAAGATAGTCAGGTATCGTTTGACCCACGCGCCAACACTCAACCCCAGAAAGCATTTCTGATTGTTGACCAGCATATTCGCGTATACCAACATAAGAATCAGTTTTATCCCCAAGATGACCGTAAAAATACCGCCACACGCCATATTTTGCTGCTGCGATGATATCTGGCAAGGGTGCTTGGGCACTCAAATCAATTACAACATCCAATGCCTGCTGTGCAAGCAAATGCTGATAACGCCGACTACCAACATCACACAAGTGAGTATCACCGAGTAACGCTAACAAACTGGTAGGGCGTTGTGCAGTTACCGGACATTTAAATAACTTACCATCAAAATAATGCAATACACTAAGCCAAGATGCATTAAAACGCTGTAACCATGCGGTAGCTACCGGCTGACGAAAAATAACCATGGCAATGTGGACATTGCCGGATGCTTGTAAACGCTCCAACATTCGATATTGCCAAGCAGAAATGTATTCACCCTCTACCACTAAGGCAGCCCTGAAAGCGTTAACAAACATACGACGCTCGCTACATGTTATTAGTCATTATTACTGATTAGTTATTTCATGTGGCTACCTGAACATAAGCGGCAGCCGTAGAATAAGCCACTTTTAAGAAATTTTGATCCTGCTCACTGGGTATAATCACTTTACAATGCCTATCAACCAGTTGCTCAATCAAGCGCTGCAAATGATCAATGTTTACGTTAGCATCTACCCGTACTAATGCTGGCTTAACCACTTGGACAAATTTCAAGGCTTGGGAAGAATCCGGCAAACCATCAATCGCCAAATGTACACCAAGGACTTTCAAGAGCTTAATCACTTTGCCAAGTTGAGCAATGTTTGTCATACAATCCTGATACTGAAATGCCAACACCATGCGTTTAGCAACCTCAGGGGTTGTATTAAGTAACTCCACTACCCGCTTTAGCTCAGCGTCATTATTCAGAATCGCACTGCTCACCGACACAAAAACCAGATAATCGGGCTTTTCGTTCTCCTGAGTTGACAGTTTTAATACGACTTGCCCCAGATTCCAGTAATCCAATCGGAAGCGCCCCCCACTATTACCCAACTGTTTTACGAGTGCAGTATAATTAAGCTTTTGGGCTTTTTGCTGAAACTCAGGTTCTGAAAGATATATGTCAGGTAGGTTTTCATTCATACGCTGAAGTTTGCGGAAAACCATTTTCATCCTATTAACAGCGGGTGGGGCAACAGGTGTCTTCGCATTAGGCGATGAGGTTACGGTATGCTCCTCTTGTACCTTATGCATTACTGGCACCTTTTGTAAGCGTAGCTCAGTTGCTTCCCACGGGTTGTCTTGTTTACGCAATGACACACCTTTCAATATGTTACGCTCTAGCGGTTTCACGTGCAGTTGGGTACAGCGCTTACCTTTTAGTACCGCAGGAATGAAGCGGATTTCTGCTCGCATTCTCTCACCTTCAAGCGTGCGTAATGTAATCAGCAAACGATTGGAAGGTTTGCTGCCCACATCAGCAGCTTTACTCATCGCTTCAAAGGTTTTACGCTCGGTATTATCCACCAAATGTGCAACTGGCATGGAACGCACTTCAGCCATGCCCTCAAAACCAAATAGAGTCACATAAGCATTATTGGCATACAGGTGCATTCCTTGGGAAATATATGCAATCGCCTCCCACGAATAATCCACTAACCAATGGCAACGTAATTCCGCCACCCCCAGTAAATGCTTACAATCGCGAAAATCTTGCTTAATACTCGAATAACGCAACAGAAAATCAATGTATTGCCCGAAATATTCCAAGTCACGCAAGGGCAGAATGCAGGATTCAACCCCCATCAGCCAAGTGGTCAAACCTTGCCATTCATCCCGTGCTACCCATACCAATAACGTATCCGGCGAATAACGCTGCAACGTTTCCAGTAACTCGACCGAAGGCTTACTCTTATCATAGGGACAAAACAACAGGTGCGGCTGAAGCTCTTGCAACACGGGGATCAGTTGCTGCACTGATGCCACCTGATTCAGCTCCAGCAGCACATCAGAATGGCGCAAAGCCGCATCCAGCGATGCTGTGACTTCGACATCCTGATCAACTACAACACAATGTATCTTCTGCTTTTTCATAACACAGAAGATACGCATCACCCCAAGACAAACCTACATAAAGACCGATTATCGAGTATGACTAGGGGATGAACTGCAAGCGCTAACGCCTCAAAGCGATTGCCACAACAAGGTGAAATCGTCTTCGTCTTCTTCAATCGCTTTCTCTGCAAGTGTCGTAAAACGAAAATAAGCAAACGCCCCTAAACACTCATCCAACAAGACTAGCCGTACCCGCTCTTCACGTTCAGCGAACTCCAAACGGATTTCATCACCTGCCTGAAAAATATAGGCTGGCAAAATCAATGCCGGATCAGGGCGTACACCTTCGATACTTGGTAACATCAAGCCTTCCATCGGCATTTTTTGTGCCACCGTGCGGTTAAGCACTTGCTGTACAGACACTTCCATCATTTTGGTCGACAATAACTCAACACCACAACATAAGCCTTTTCCAGCTACAAACTCCATCCATTTGATCACCCCGATCATCCACAACGAGGTGTCATCACTTAAATCACGTAAACCTACAATTTCACCTACCCGCGCCCCAGATGCTTCTTTACCTTCCCAGCGCAAACCGTAGCCGCCCACACTGGTATTCATAACATGCCAAGTCTGGATACGTGCGCCATCATCCTCGGCTACCCGGTGAATAATGGCCTTCCTCGCCTCACCCTCATCCTCATAATCACTCGCCATAAATACATTGAACAACATGTCCTCTGCCTCAGCATCTTCACTGGCTTCAGTTTTATGCGCATGGCGAATAACTGACAAGACATCGTGTAGGCGTGTCACCATACCAATCTGTTCATTTTTTGGGAAACGGTTGTAACTACGATTGAGCACTGCCGTTAAATGATAAATGACACGCTTAGCAAGGTTACGGCTCAACCCTTCCTGAAGAATCATCGCTGGCACACCTTTGGCTTCTAACTCACGAATATGCGTATCCATCTGCGCCACCAACGCACTCAAGTTCAACACTCTCACGGTAGGGGAATGAGGCAAATCACTTGCCAACATCATCACCGCTGGCTCGTCACTATTCAGAAGCGCAGCATGAACATAATCACCCATCTGTTGCCCGTTGGTGTCCCGCGTCAGCGTCACTAACGGCGAGTGTTGCGCGAAATACTGCATCAAGCGCACCACCTCACCCTGCCGCAAACTGTAAGGCTTAACCAGCGCCAGCAAATTCATCTGGGTATAGCGTGATTCAATGGTAGGCGCACCCAAAGCAGCATCACGAAGTGGCAATTTTTCCACACCATTTTCCACCGCCAACAAGTAGAGGTGATGAATGTCATGCCACAAAGTTTCACGAGTACGCACATATACCGAATAGGTCAAGACCAGCACTTTACCCATTAAATCCATTGCCCGATAAATAGCCAACTGCAAGGCTTTTTTATTACCCTCTTTCTTGGTCATCATATCCAGCGCTGCCACTTGATACGCCCCCGCAAACTCCAACATCAAGGACTGGGTAAGCTCGAAAATTTTCTGGCTTTTGGGGGTGAGCGGAAAAGCACGTGCTTCCAAATGACGGTGCAATGCCTCCAACGACACATCCACCGCTGGGCGCAACATTTCACTGATTTGCAAACGCGCCATCGCTGGCAATGCCCGCCGGTTTAAATCCACTAAACCGTGGAAGATACGCCGTGTCGTTTCGCCGGGATCAGTTAGTGGCAGGGCTTTGATCCAATCGCGGGCTTTGCTGCTGGACAAAGGAATAAATCGATGGTTGGAAATCTGTGCTTCATCTGTAGCCATGTTCACGGTATCCGTTATATTTTTTATGTATCGGCTTAGTATAACAGTACCAAAGATAACAAACGAACATGAGACGATAATCGCGCAGAAGTGACGCACGCCGCAGGGGTTTCTTCTGCCAGCCCAAGCAGGTAAACTCTTTGCCCTTCGGATTTGCGCCCCACCAAGAGGAAACCCCATGTCCCACATGCAGTTCGACCTGCTCGCCACTGACGGCAATGCCCGCCGAGGGCGCCTTACCTTCCCGCGTGGCACGGTAGAAACACCCGCCTTCATGCCCGTTGGCACCTATGGCACGGTCAAAGCCATGACCCCCGAAGAACTGCAAGGCATGGGTGCTGAAATCATCCTCGGCAATACTTTTCATTTAATGCTGCGCCCCGGAACGGACATTGTGAAACTGCATGGCGACTTACACGGCTTTATGCACTGGGAAAAACCCATTCTCACCGATTCTGGCGGCTTCCAAGTGTTTTCACTGGCTGAAATGCGCAAGATTTCCGAAGAAGGCGTGCGCTTCCAATCCCCGGTGAACGGCAGCAAAGTGCTGATGACCCCCGAATCCTCGATGCAAGTGCAACGCGACCTCGGTTCAGACATCGTGATGATTTTCGACGAATGTACTCCCTTCCCCGCGACACCCGACGAAGCACGCCATTCGATGGAACTCTCGCTACGCTGGGCCAAACGCAGCAAAGACGCGCATGAGGGCAACCTTTCCGCCCTATTCGGCATTGTGCAAGGCGGGATGTACGAGGAATTGCGCAAAGTCTCCGCGCACGGCTTGCTAGACATCGGCTTTGACGGCTACGCCATTGGTGGTCTCTCCGTTGGCGAACCCAAAGACGAACGCGACAAGGTGCTGGAATGCACCCTGCCCGAATTACCGACTGACCGCCCGCGCTACCTGATGGGCGTTGGCAAACCGGAAGACATTGTGGAAGCAGTGAAACGCGGCGTGGACATGTTCGATTGCGTCATCCCCACCCGCAATGCGCGTAACGGTTTCCTGTTCACTCGTTACGGCACACTGAAAATCCGCAATAGCCAGTACCAGCATGACACACGCCCAATTGATGAACAGTGCGGCTGCTATACCTGCCAACACTATTCACGTGCCTATTTGCGGCATTTGGATAAGTGCGGAGAAATCCTCAGCGCCCGCCTCAATACCATCCACAACCTGTATTACTACCAGGAACTGATGCGGGGAATTCGTGCCGCAATCAGCGAAGGTCGATTTGAGGCATTTGTCAGTGAGTTCTACGCACTCAGGCAAAAGAACGATTAGAGAGCGTACTCCGCCAGCAAACGGAACTCGCTGCCTGCCGCCACTTCCACCACATCATCTGCCGCGTTCGTCGTTTCCACGCACACAAAGCGAGTGTAATCATCGTCCTGCAAATCTGCCATGCCCGCCGCGATTTTCGCCCACGGATTCCACACCACCGCCGTGTTATTGCCGCTGGAAGTAATGCGGATCGTGCGGTTCAACGCGCCATCGACAATCGCCAGTTCTGCCGGAACGCCGAGGTAAACGCGGTCAACTTCGCCCACAATGCTGATTGCACCGTCTTGCTGCTTGGTAGCACCATTGCCGTCTGCCGCTTTGTCGAGGTATTGCGTACCTTCCAACCCGGTCACGGTCGCTTGCGCAATATCACCCACCGCAAAATAGGTGTGCATCGCTTGGGTAATGGTGAATGCTGCATCGCCCGTGTTACGTGTCACCAATGCCAGTTGCAAGGTTTTGCCGACGGTAATTTCCATCGCCAAACGGAACGCATGAGGCCAAATTGCCAAGGTTTCGGGGGAGGATTCCACGCCCAAAATCACGGTGGTTGAGCCATCCGCATTTTCGCGGGTTTCCCACTCGCTCCACATGCGGTTGCGCATAAAACCGTGAGCGGGGCGGCCTTTGCCTTCGGGATCTGCGCCAAACCAAGGCCAGCAAATCGGTACGCCGCCTTTGATCGCCTTGCCTTCGGCGTAATAGGCTTTGTCGCTGACAAACAGCACATCCGCCGCGCCTTTGGGGGTAAAGGACAAGACTTGCCCTGCGTAAACCGAAATCACGGCATCGGCATGGTCGTTGCTAACGTTGATCATGGGCAAGCCGCCCTTGCCTGCTACATGGGTAATGGTCATGGTGCATTCCTGTTTTCTGGTTAAAAATCGCCGCCATCATACCGCATCCTTCAAGACAGATGCAGCACCTGATCCATCGCTTCCAAGCCGTGCGCCCGGTGCGTAATCAGCAACAAGCTTTGCCCGTTACGCGCCACATGCGCGAGGATATTGACCATCACCTGTGTCGCGGTTTCTGGGTCTAAGCCTTCGGTGGGTTCATCGAGAATCAATAGCCGTGCAGGTTTCAGCAAGGCACGCGCAATTGCCACGCGCTTGGCTTGCCCGCCGGACAAACGCACGCCCGTTTCCCCCACCCATGTTGCATAACCTCCCGGCTGTTGCGTAATGAAGTCGTGGATCAGCGCAGTGTCGCACACCGCCTCCAGCTCCGCATCCGTCGCATCGCGTTTTGCCAGCAACAAGTTTTCGCGCAAGGTAGTGTTAAACAAATGCGTTTGCTGCGGCACAACCGCGATGTGTTGGCGCAAAGCTTCGCCGCTGTAGTGGGCGATAGCTTGCCCACCTAACAGCAATTCACCACTGGTCGGTTCGCGGAAACGTAGCAGCAAACTGGTTAAGGTGCTTTTGCCCGCACCCGTGACACCGACGATGGCGAGCTTGTGACCTTGCGGAAAATCCAACGTCAAACCATTCAATACCGCATCACCCTGCGGCTGATAGCGAAACCCCACGTCCCGCAACGCAAAATCTAAACGCTCAGGCACAGGCAAAGGATGCGCTGGCTCACTCACCGCCGCCGCTTGATCAGCAAGACTGAAAATACGCCGCGCCGCCGCCAAGGTTTCCCCCAAGGACTGGAACGCCAGCGGCAAGGGTAACACCGCTTCAAAACTTGCCAGCGCGAACAATGCCAACATCGCCAATTCCGGTGGGGCTATCGTGTGATCACGCACCAACGGAATTGCCAGCACCAACATGCCCCACATCGCCAAATTCGCGCACAGCCCCAACGCGCCTTGCGCCACGCCATTCAAACGGCTCAGGGTTTGCTGTTGCGCCGCCAAGGTTTGCGACAACTGTTGAACGTGCGCGGCATGGTCATCCGCCGCACCATACACCAGCAATTCGCCCATGCCCTGCAAGTCGCTAACCAAAACCGAGCGCAATTGCGCAGCAGTTTCCACCGATTGCTGCCCTGCTTCATGCCCCAAACGGTTCATCAACCAGGGAATCAGCACCCCCGCCACCAGCAGCAAGCTCAACTCCAGCAACGCTAGTAACGGGTGATAAAACAGCAATACCACCACGAATACCAGCGTCGCCAACGCCGCCACCACCACCGGCACTAACAGGCGCAAGTACACATTATTCAGCGTATCAATGTCGGCACGGATGCGGCTCAACACATCACCGCTGCGATATTGCTCCAACACCGCCGGAGCCAGCGGCTCGATGCGCTCGTAAAACCACACCCGCAATTCCGCCAACATCCGAAACGTAGCTTCGTGCGTGACCAAACGTTCGCCGTAACGCCCCGCCGTGCGCACAATCGCTGCCAACCGAATCAACGCAGCAGGGGTGAAATAGTTCATCGACGCGCCCGCGACACCCGCCATTGCCATCGCAGTAATGAACCAGCCCGACACCGCCATCAACCCCACATTCGCCAGCAAGGTGATGAATGACAAGCCCATGCCCAACGCCGCCCAGTTCCAATACGGCTTGAACAGGCGCAACAAACGCAGCAAATCGTTCATGCTTCACCTCCGTAAGCCGCTTGCATCTGCTGGTAGAGCGGGGAACTTTCCAGCAATTCAGCGTGCGTCCCAATCGCGCTCACCGTACCCTGATCCAGCACCACAATCCGGTCGGCGGTTTGTACGGTGCGTAAACGGTGCGCAATCATCACCAGCGTGCGCCCTTGCGCCAAACGTTCGACCCCGGCTTGCACCAAGGTTTCGCTGGCACGGTCAAGGTTGGCGGTGGCTTCGTCGAGAATTACCAGCGGCGCATCCTTGAGGAATGCCCGCGCCAGTGCGATGCGTTGCACTTGCCCGCCGGAAAGCCCCTGCCCCGCTTCGCCAATCAGCGTGTCATAACCTTGCGGCAATTTGACGATGAATTCGGCGGCATAGGCTTGTTCGGCAGCGGCTTGCACTTGTGTCAGCGTTGCAGTGGGATTGCCGAGGCGGATATTGTCGGCAACCGTGCCAGGGAACAGTTGCGGTTTTTGCGGCAGCCATGCTAGGTGTTTGCGCCAGATTTCCGGGGCAATGGCGGTTAACGGCGTATCGCCGATGAGGATTTGCCCACTTTGGGGTTGTAGGAAACCCATTAGCAGGTTGATTAGCGTGGTTTTGCCAGCACCGCTTGCGCCGACGATGGCTAGGGTTTCGTTGGGGTGGATGTCCAGCGAGAGGTTGCTTAGGGCGGTTCTAGCGTCGGGGTAGGTGAAGGAGATATTCGAGATTGTCACTCCGAACATCCCCCCCATCCCCAGCCCTTCCCCCGCAAGGGGTGAAGGGAGTAAGACGGAAGAAGGATGTACATCTTGCTCCTTCCCCCCTTGCGGGGGAAGGCTGGGATGGGGGGAATTCGGGGTATTCAACACCTCCACCATCTTCTCCGCCGCCCCTATCGCCGCCATCCGCGCATGATACTGTGTCCCCATATTCCGCAGCGGCAGGTAGAATTCTGGTGCAAGCAGCAGCACAAAGAAACCGTACAGAAAATCCATTT
This sequence comes from Thiothrix caldifontis, assembly GCF_900107695.1. Lineage (GTDB taxonomy): Bacteria > Pseudomonadota > Gammaproteobacteria > Thiotrichales > Thiotrichaceae > Thiothrix > Thiothrix caldifontis. The sequence goes on from NZ_FNQP01000006.1 coordinate 88,025, forward strand.
CCCCCCAGAACAGGCGGAAGCCGATCAAGACCGCAATAATCGCAATGCTGACCGTGGCGAAAAATTCCAGTGCGAAGGAGGACAGAAACGCGACCCGCAATACCGACATGGTGCTTTGGCGGTATTGGTCGGAAATTTGCGCGACGACTTGCGCTTCGCTGCGGCTGGCATTGAAGAGTTTCAGGGTGGTTAAGCCTTGAATCACGTCGAGGAAATGCGCACTCATTCGCGCCAATTGTTGCCATTGTTGCTGGTTACGCTTTTCCGTGCCTTTGCCGATCAGGATCATGAACAGCGGAATCAGTGGGGCTGTCACCAGCATCACCACCGCCGAAAGCCAATCATTGGCAAGCACAAACACCAGTATCGCCAGCGGTACGAGTGCCATCAGCGACATCGCGGGAATATAACGGGCGTAATAGGCTTCGAGTGCCTCCACGCCGTCGCTGAGGGTATTGAGTAAATCGCCGCTGCGCTCACCCGTCAACCACGCGGAGCCGAGTTGCTGCACTTTTTGGTAAAGTTGGGCGCGGATGGCAAGCTTGACCTGCACCGCAGCATGAAACGCGGCTTGTTCGGATGCCCACGCCAAGCCTGCCCGCAGGAGAAATAATGCCAGCAAACCCCACAGACTGGGCATGACATCCGCCAAGCTTGCTTCGGCAAATACCACCGCATTCACCACATTTGCCAGCAACCACGCCTGCACAATCAGCAGCAAACCGGAGGTAAGACCAATCGCAACAGCGGCTTTCAGCCAGAAACCGGAATGGGTTTTCCAGCCTTTCAGCGCGGTGAGGATTTCAGGGGCAGGTTTATGGGGTTTAGGTTGGGATTGTGTGGTCATGCAAATTTAAAATCCAACAGGTTTACACAAAAAAGGGAGTGTTTTCATACACTCCCTTTTCTCAGACGTGCTTCACGCCTTACTTTTCATCATCCGTATCCAAGCCGCCATGAAACTCCAGCCACATCACGTTAATGATACCGAAGGAACACGCCAGCAATACGCCGAGTAACCAAGCAAAATACCACATGCTAAAATCTCCTTAATAAACGGCGTGATCATTTTCACGGATGAATTTAACGGTAATCTTGCCCCACATCTGCTTGTAGCACCAGACGGTGTAGAACAGAATAATCGGCACAAAAATCATCGCCGCCCAGAACATAATTGCCAGCGTCAAATGGCTGGAAGCCGAATCCCAAATCGTCAAACTGTGGTTCGGGTTCAAGCTGGAAGGCATGACGAACGGGAACAGGGAAACACCCGCCGTCATGATCACCCCAATCAAGCACAAAGAGCTGTGGACGAAACTCAATACCGGGCGACCTTTACCACTTGCCAGCATCAATACCCCGAATGCCCCAACGAAACCCGCCAACGGCGCAGCAATTGCCAACGGATACGTGCTGTAATTCGCCAACCATGCGCCCGCCATCGGCACAACGGTTTTCGCTACCGGATTCGGCAAGGAATCATGGGGCGGCTCTTGCACAATCGCATAACCATCAATCCCTGCCCACAACCAAATGCCCGCCAGCCCGAAGGTGATAATCACCCCAGCCGCTGTCCATCGCGCCGCCTTACGTGAACGCTCATACACCACATCATCAGTACGCAGCATTAAATACGTCGCACCCTGCATGGTAAACATCAGCAAACTCACCAAGCCCACCAACACCGCAAATGGGTGGAACAACTTAAAGAATGAGCCGTAAGTCGTAATTCGCAAAAACTCGTCAAACGCAAACGGCACACCCAGCAACAAATTGCCAAACGCCACGCCGATGACCAATGGCGGCACAACACCCGCGATCACCAACCCCCAATCCCACGTATTCCGCCAGCGCGTATCCGCAATTTTAGAACGGTAATCAAAGCCCACCGGACGGAAAAACAGCGAAAACAAGGTCAATACCAACGCCCAATAAAACGTCGAAAACGACGCACCAAAGGTAATCGGCCAAGCCGCAAAAATCGCCCCCGCCGCCAGAATCAACCACACCTGATTGCCATCCCAATGCGGCGCAATCGCATTGATTGCCACACGGCGCTCCTCGTCATTTCTGCCGACATAGCGCAACAACGCACCCACGCCCATATCGAAGCCATCGGTCAAGGCAAAGCCAATAAACAGCACGCCGACCAATACCCACCAGATCAACTTAAACGTTTCGTAATCAAAAATCATGGTTTGCTCCTTAGACCTGATCGTTCATTTTGTCAGCGTAAACCGCGCCAGCATGACCGCCACCGTGCTTCTCAAAGTAGTAGCGCCCGGTGTGCAGGCTGCTGGGGCCTTGTTTGGCAAACTTGATCATTAGGTACATTTCCGCCACTAGCAAAATGGTGTAGAAGAATACAAAGCCAGCAATTGACCCAATCAAATCCCACTCCGTCAGCGTTGAAGTACCCAAGAACGTTGGCAACACTTCCCCAATCGCCCAAGGTTGACGCCCGTATTCCGCCACAAACCAACCGGATTCAATCGCAATCCAGGGCAACGGCAAGCTGAAGAACGCCAAACGCATCAACCAACGCTTTTCAAACGCGGTCTTTTTCGCGGTGTAATAGAATGACAGCGCAAACACGATCAGCATAATGAAACCGGCAGCCACCATAATGCGGAATGTCCAGAACAACGGTGCAACGTGTGGCACAGTGTCTTTCGCCGCCATTTGGATTTGCGCCTCGGTCGCATCCACCACATTCGGGGTGTAACGCTTCAATAGCAAACCGTAACCTAGGTCAACCCGCAACCGCTCAAAACTTTCCTTATCCACATCACTCGCAGTGCCTGCCCGCATTTTCAGGAACAAGTCGTAAGCCAAAATTCCGTTACGGATACGTTGGGTATTTTCCTCGACCAAATCATTGATGCCTTTCACCTCTTCCGTCAGCGAGCGGGTGGCAATCAGACCGAGTGCGTAAGGGATTTTCACCTCAAAACTGTTCTCGCCCTTTTCCTGATCCGGGAAAGCAATCAGGTTGAAACCCGCCGGTGCGGGGTGGGTTTCCCATTCCGCTTCAATCGCCGCGAGTTTCATTTTTTGCACGTCACCCGCTTCATAACCGCTTTCATCACCCAGCAAAATAACCGAGAGGATGGAAGCCATACCGAAACCCGCCGCCACCGCAAACGAACGTTTCGCAAACCCAAGATCACGCCCTTTGAGGATGTACCACGCACTGATCGACAACACGAACATTGCTCCCGTCACATAACCTGCTGCAACCGTGTGAATAAACTTCACTTGCGCAACCGGATTTAGCAAGACAGCGGCGAAATCCACCATTTCCATGCGCATGGTTTCATGGCTAAAGATTGCACCCACCGGATTTTGCATCCAGCCATTCGCAATCAAAATCCACAGCGCAGAAAGATTCGTGCCAATCGCCATCAACCAAGTGACAGATAAATGTTGCACTTTGCTCAAGCGATCCCAACCAAAGAAGAACAAACCGACGAAGGTCGATTCGAGGAAGAAGGCCATTAAACCTTCAATGGCCAGCGGTGCGCCGAACACGTCACCGACATAGTGTGAGTAATATGCCCAGTTCGTGCCGAACTGAAATTCCATTGTCAGGCCAGTAGTGACACCGAGCGCGAAGTTAATACCGAATAGTTTGCCCCAGAATTTCACCATGTCCTTGTAGATTTGCTTGCCGGTCATCACATAGACCGACTCCATGATCGCCAGCATGAAGGTCATGCCAAGCGTCAAGGGGACAAACAGGAAATGGTAAAGGGCAGTGACTGCAAATTGCAGCCGCGAGAGATCGACGACTTCATCGGTTACCATAAATAGCATTACCTCTAGCGCATTAAAAACTTCATCGCGAACAAAGCAAAAAAGATGCCAAATTATTTAATTATTAACAAACATATACTTAGCTTTGCAGATCAACAGATGCTCATAGCATCACACTCACTTCGCAGGTGAAATGCCACACCACTCTACCCGCTTGCCACCTCCTCAGACTCTTACCTGTTGTGGGCCGAATCTACTCTGAAGCGCAATGCAACAACATTGATTTCCATCAAATTTAGTGAGTAATTCTGACTTGATTCATCAACATATACGCCACGGCACTATAGGGGTTTCGCAAATCTGCCACGAAATCTATAATCACCCCTTTCACACACCGGATAGAAGACAACACCATGCGAGTTTCCCGATTCCCCCTCACCACCCTGCGCGAAACGCCCGCCGATGCCGAAGTCATCAGCCACCAATTAATGCTACGCGCTGGCATGATTCGCCGCCTCGCTTCCGGTCTGTATACGTGGATGCCGTATGGCTTGCGCGTATTGCGCAAAGTCGAAGCTATCGTGCGCGAAGAAATGAACAACGCGGGTGCGATAGAAGTGCTGATGCCCTCCATCCAACCCGCCGAACTCTGGCAAGAATCCGGGCGCTGGGAAAAATACGGCGCTGAATTGCTGCGCATTCGCGACCGCCACAGCCGCGATTTTTGCTACGGCCCAACCCACGAAGAAATCATTACCGATTACGCCCGCAAAGAATTGAGCAGCTACAAGCAATTGCCGATCAATTTCTACCAGATTCAAACCAAATTCCGTGACGAAGTGCGCCCCCGTTTTGGCGTAATGCGGGCGCGTGAGTTTTTGATGAAGGATGCGTATTCCTTCCACCTCACCCAAGAATCGCTACAAGAAACCTATGACGCCATGTACGCGGCGTATTCGCGCATCTTCCAGCGGTTGGGCTTGGATTTCCGCCCGGTGCAAGCGGATACCGGCTCGATCGGGGGCAACGCTTCGCACGAATTCCATGTATTGGCTGATTCTGGTGAAGATGCGATTGCCTTCGCCAGTGGCAGCAACTACGCCGCGAATATCGAATTGGCAGAAGCGGTTTGCCTGATTGCCGAACGCGCCGCGCCGACGGAGACAATGCGTGAAGTCGATACGCCTAACGCTAAAACTATCGAGGAATTGGTGGAACAATTCGGCTTACCAATTGAAAAAACCATCAAAACCCTGATCGTGGCTGCTGCCGAAGATGCAGAATACGATTTTGTCGCACTGCTAGTACGCGGCGATCATACCTTGAACGAAATCAAAGCGGAAAAAATCCCCGGCGTTGCTGTGCCATTGCGCTTTGCCCGTGAAGATGAAATTCGTCCGCTAATTGGTGCAGGCCCCGGCTCCTTAGGCCCGGTCGGTTTAAAGATTCCGGTGGTTGCTGACCGCACAGTCGCAAATATGTCTGACTTCGGCGCAGGCGCGAATATCGACGGCAAACACTTCTTCGGCATCAACTGGGAACGCGATGTTGCTCTACCAAAAGTGGCCGATTTGCGCAATGTCATCGAAGGCGACCCCAGTCCCGACGGGTGCGGCACGCTCTCCATTGTGCGCGGTATTGAAGTCGGGCATATTTTCCAGTTAGGCAAAACCTATTCATCAAAACTCAACGCGACAGTGCTGGATGAAAGCGGACGTGCGCAAGTGATGACGATGGGTTGCTACGGCATCGGCGTTTCGCGTGTCGTCGCCTCCGCGATTGAGCAGAATAACGACGAATTCGGTATCCGCTGGCCTGCGGCGATTGCGCCATTCACGGTGGTCATTGCGCCCTTGAACATGCAGAAATCACCGGATGTTGCCGCGAAAGCAGAAGATCTGTATGCGCAATTGCAGGCAGTGGGTGTGGATGTGTTACTGGATGACCGTGCCTTGCGCCCCGGTGCGATGTTTGCTGACCACGAATTACTAGGCATTCCACACCGCGTCATTATTTCAGAACGTGGCCTGCAAGCCGGTGAATTGGAATACAAAGCTCGCAGCGGTGGTGATGCAGTGAAAATACCGGTTGCCGATATTTTAGCGTTTATACAAGGGAAACTGGCGGGCTGATATAGCCCGCCATGCATAGAACCCACTCAATAACCGCACCGCACCTTGCTTGCGACTGCGGTTATTTCAGTAACTTAATCGTTTCAAATGCATCCATCTCACCCATCACGTTGCCGCCGCCGTCGTATTGGGTTCCTGTACCTACAGTGACTTTCACCTTTTGATTCTGGAACTTGGTTGGCATTTCCGCCACCTCGTTCCAAGGTTCACATAGCGTTGCCGTACACAAGCCTGAATGTTGCTCGCCTTGCTTGTCTGTGATCACCAAATAGCAATTGTCGCCACATTCATAGGAGGTGATGAGTCCTTCCAAGGTTTTACTTGCCTTAGTGGTGTCAGATTCGTCAGCTTTATCACTATCAGCCACAGGCAGTTTTTCCAGAAAAGCATCAAAGGCGTAAGCACTCTTACCTTGCCATTCGATCTTTACCCACGTACCCGCACGCCCTCCAATCGAATCGGTTTTATCGGTGAACTCTAAGACCTTTACTTTACCGCCATAGGGAACATTGCCGAGCTTTTTACCAGTAACATCTGCGCTTTTGCGTACCGTCAAGTTAGGTTTAGCAATAGCTTGATACCAACCACCACTCACTTCATCGCTATCGGGTTCTGTTACGGACTCTTCAGCACTGGCAATAATCTCATTCAGTACCGCAAGGCGAGCCGTGTAAACTGCTTTTAAACAAGCAATATCTTCGCAAACATCACGCTCATCCGTCAGCCATGCAACTTGTGCCGATTTCAAAGCAGCTTTATCGTCAGTGCTTTCCAACGCTTTTTTGAATGAAACCGCTAACAGATCATCCAAACTGGACAATTGCTTGGTATTACACACGGTTTTCTCTGACCATGTTTTGGCTTTGGCGCAATTGAAACTGGCTGCATGGCTGTGCAACGGTAATACCAATGCTGCCACTAATAGCAAACCTCGAATGCAGTGTTTCATCCGGCTAATACCACCAATTGCGGTACAGCAGTCTCCGCATCTGCCCATAAAATAGCGTTTTGTGCGTATTGCTCACCCAGTGATTTGGCATTTTCTAAATCCAAGCCCGGTACAAGAAAGCTTGCCTCACCTTGCCACTCACCCGCCGGGTCTAACCCAATGGCTGGAATAGTGGTGTACCCGTATTGTGCCAACTCCGCCGCTAATTGTTGTTGAGCACTGGCATTTTCAGCCTCACTCAACGGCCAACTGTGTGGGTTGCAAGCGGTAATAAAAGCGGCACAGTTATGCCCTCTTGTGCGCAGCAATGCGGCAAGCTCCGGTGAAGGGCTATCCGTTCTCAGCGTAAACGCCCCTTGTGGATCTTGCACTTGGTAATGTGCTGCATGGTAAGCCGCCAGCAGTTCTGATGTCATCATCGTGAATTCCCCGTGTTATTAATGCTGTTATTCGCCCAAAATCACCCCACCGAATAACGATGGATTTTGCCAAGACTCGTCTTGCTTGGCCTTCCAAGCCAACTTACCGTCACGATCACCACCGTCATCGTCGTCGTCAATGTGTACATCTATCCCTAAGCGCTGCCCCGAACGCGGGTTAACCTGTAAAGCCGACCAAGGCAAAGTTACATCCAACATATAACCATTACTGGAACGTATCATGCTATGAGTCAATGGCATACGGTCAATTTTAGGTGAGTTTTTGCCCAACACAACTGTGCCAGTTTTTAGGTCAAAAATGAAGTGGAAGTCGTTATATTGGTCATATTGTGGACGCATGGAAGCATCCGCATCCAGATAAAGTTCCACCGCATCATCTTCCCAAGGCAACGTAGAATCACTTATGCCCGGACGGTCATCTTCAACACCTATGCGCAGGTACAGGTTTTGCTGATCCCAACTGGCTTGCCACATGGCGGCTAAATCTGTCGTGCCATCTATTTTGCCATTCAACATATTACGCAGTTGATAGGCTGTCGCACCTTGCCAAACATCTGCCGGATTACGCACCCGCCGAATAAGGGCATTACCGCCTGCAACGTATTGCTCACTCGGTGCATTGCGCATGGTGACCAGCGTTGGTTGCACGGCTGCTTGCGGGGGCATAGCCTCTTCTGGAGGAATATTGCCCATAGGGAACGGTGGAGGTTCACCGTGGATTGGTTCGTATTGTGGTGCTGTGGCATCCAAAGGTTCCGATTGTGTTTTCAATGCCTCCAAGGTGCTGACGGGTTTCGCTTGGCGTACCAAAGTGTTACCCGAACAACCATTCCACCAACAAGGGTTAGCACGGGTAAATGCCATTAACGCACGGTGCTTTGGTGCTTGTGCATCCGCTTGGGTAATGTATTCCTTGGTGCCAAAGCTACCGTATTTGCGGTAAATACGCGGGGAGCTAAAGTGTACAAATAATTTGCCACCCGCCTGTTTCCAACCGGCTAACAGTTGTTGGTAAATGGAGGCCATTTGTGGGTGACGGTTAGCGGCGTAAAACAAGTTATTGGGGTGCTGACTATCGGATTTAGTGGTCATATCCACCAAATGTTGCCCACCCTCATAGGCAATTAAATCAACCCCGAAACTTTTTGCCATCTCCGCTTGCTTGCCAATAAGCTTGATTTCATTAGGCAGGGAATGTGGGTACTTCGGGTCGGTCATCACCCGGAAAATATCATTCACACTACGCGCCTGACGTAAGGCATTCGCATCACCAAACACATAGGGTGCAACAGCATACGCATCGGTAAAGCGGTAAGCACCGTTGTAGGACAGCACTGTTTTGGTCATTTGGGTGCTGCCCACCAGCCCTGACATCACCCGTACTACCCGTTTATTCCCACGAAACACTTGTTCCCAAATCCCAAACACATCCACCGAACGTTTGGAATAAAACTTATACGCAGCCTGATTCGGATCAGGGTCTAACCCCATTTGCATCCCTTGTTGCTTGGCGAAAGCGTGTTGGGTGAAAACACCGTTCCAGACTTCGTTGGAATATTCCACATACACCTTCAAAGTTGGGTCAAGGTTTGTCTGCACGTATTCAGCAAAACGCCGAATAAAGTCGTTGCTCGCTGCATGTGGCATGGAAAACCACGGATCAGCGTGCAAACGGTTGGCAAGTTCGACCATGACTTCCATGGGTGCGCCACGGATACCCTCTGCGCCCCCCCAGGTTTGCTGGTCGATGCTGGCACGGTCTTCCCACGCATACACCGGATTACGGGTAATACCGCTCATGTTCATAAAGCGAATCACGCGGAAATCCCGCATATAGGTCAGGTAATCGGGATTGAAAATGATCTTGCTGGAGTGCTGTTCAAATGCCAGATAATCACCCCGGCACTGCCCTGCGCCAGCCACACGCTGAAACGGGTTACTCCCGCAAATTCCACCCGGTGGCAGGATGCGGATATTGCGTATCGGGTTGGCGGGATTCGTTGCCATAATAAACAACGTGGCATTCAGCTCGTTATCTTTGCCTGGTTCAAGCGTAATGATGTCCCGCCCCTGCATGTTTTCCACTAAGATGGCATCATTGCGGTACTCCAACTTACCCTCACCATCGTATAAAACGGTGTAACGCCCACTAGGGATAGTTCCAGCAGGTAACTTACTCACAAAGCGTGTACCTGCTTGCCCCCCCGTAGAAATCTTTTTAGGCCAGCCGTAACGATCATATTCGATATGACCTTTATTCAATTGATGGGCTTCACGAAACGGCAAAGCCATTTTCATCAAATCAATGAAGGGTACGCTTGAATCGTCATCCATGATTTCATTCGTATTGGTTCCCAACGCAGAATGACTGTTGTAGAAGGCTGAGGCTGGTTTAACCGCCATTAACCCCAATAGCAGTAAGAAAGCCATAGCCCAGCGGCTCCCCCCCCAATGGAAAGCATTTATCATGATTTACTAAACCCCATATTATGATGAGCAGCCGTAAAAGCCCTGCCTTTTCGCTGCTTTATTGCCCAATATCTTTTAATTGGAAAACAACTTTGCCGATTAAGTTCCCTACCTTGCCCCCAACGTCGCAGTTTGTAGGAAAGTTTGCAGGATGCGGTGAATCCCCCCGCAATTTTCGCTATTATTCCATCCTTTTGCTGACAAGCGACTGAATCGGATCTTAATACCATGCAAAAGCTGATTATCGAAGGTGGCGTAACACTGGATGGAGATGTCGACATCTCCGGTGCAAAGAATGCTGTACTGCCCCTGCTCGCGGCGACCTTATTGGCAGAAACGCCGATGACTATCCGCAATGTGCCACGCTTAAAAGATGTGTCTACCTTGGCTGCGGTCATTGAAGGCATGGGCGTTACAGTAGAAACCGATGAACACCATAATATCCATACCAATACCGCTACCATTCAGCATTTTGTCGCGCCGTATGATTTGGTGCGCACCATGCGTGCCTCCATCCTTGTGCTGGGACCGATGGTGGCACGTTACGGTGAAGCCGAAGTGTCTTTACCCGGTGGTTGTGCGATTGGTTCACGTCCGGTCAATATCCATTTGACAGGATTGGAAGCGATGGGTGCGAGGATCGTGGTCGAAGAGGGCTATATCCGTGCCACTGCCAAGCGCCTCAAGGGTGCAAAAATCGTCATGGACATCGTAACGGTCACCGGCACAGAAAACCTGTTAATGGCAGCAGTATTAGCAGAAGGTACGACCGTATTGGAAAATGCAGCACGTGAACCGGAAGTGGTCGACCTTGCTAACTGCTTAATTGCCATGGGTGCGAAGATCAAAGGCGCGGGTACGGACAAAATCACTGTCGAGGGCGTGACCAGCCTCCAGGGTGTGGATTACAGCGTCCTGCCTGACCGTATCGAAACGGGTACTTTTTTAGCAGCCGCTGCGATTACTGGTGGGCGGGTAAGGACTTTAAAAGCCGCACCTGATACACTCGATGCTGTACTGCACAAATTTACCGAAGCAGGTGCATTAGTGACGACCGGGGCTGATTGGATCGAAGTCGATATGCGTGACCGCACTCTGAAAGCGGTGGATATTCGCACTGACCCCTACCCCGCGTTCCCGACCGATATGCAGGCGCAATTCATGGCGATGAATGCCGTTTCACGAGGCATCGGCGTGATTGTCGAAACCATATTTGAGAACCGTATGATGCACGTTGCCGAATTGATGCGTCTGGGGGCAAATATCCGCTTGGAAGGCAATACTGCCATTGTTGCGGGGATGCCTTATCTCAAAGGCGCACCCGTCATGGCAACCGATTTACGCGCTTCGGCCTCATTGGTGTTGGCTGGCTTGGCGGCGCAAGGCAAAACCACGGTTGATAGGATTTACCACACTGACCGTGGCTATGAACGCATTGAAGAAAAACTCTCCCGCTTGGGTGCGCGAATCCAGCGAGTAAATGGATAAGATTGTGAAAGATACCTTGACCATTGCGCTTTCCAAAGGGCGCATTTTCAAAGATACCGCCCCGCTATTAAAAGCCGCTGGTATCGAACCTTTGGACGACCCCGAAACCAGCCGCAAGCTGATTCTTGATACCAACCGTGACGACGTAAAGCTGGTTATTATCCGAGCTACGGATGTGCCAACTTATGTGCAGTACGGCGCGGCTGATTTGGGTGTGGCAGGCAAAGACGTGCTGATGGAACATGGCGGTCAAGAGCTGTACGAATTGGTTGACCTAAAAATTGCACGTTGCAAACTCATGGTTGCAGGCTTTCCAGACCGCCCGTTGCCGACGACAGGGCTGAAAGTTGCCACCAAATTTGTGAACTGCACCCGCCGCTATTTTGCGGAGCAAGGCCGCCAAGTCGATGTAATCAAACTGTACGGCTCGATGGAGCTTGCCCCGCTGGTTGGCTTGGCGGATTGCATTGTGGACGTGGTAGACACCGGTAACACCTTGCGTGCTAACGGGCTTGCGCCACTCGAACACATGGCAAACATCACCTCGCGTTTGATCGTCAATAAAGCATCCATGAAACTCAAACATGCCGCCATTCGTGAGCTGATTGCACACATTCAGGCTGCAGTCGACCAAAGGAATCCCTCATGAAATACCAAACTGACGACCTGCGCATTATCGGAATGCACGAGTTAACCCCACCGGTGGAATTGCACCGTGAATACCCCTTGAGCGAAATGGCTACCGAAACCGTGTATGCGGCACGTCAAGAAGCCCACCGTATTTTGCATGGCGAGGATGACCGTTTGTTGGTCGTGGTAGGGCCTTGCTCCATTCACGACGTGGATGCAGCCATGGAATACGCCGCACGTTTGCAACACTTGCGCCACACACTCAAAGATCAATTGCACATTATCATGCGGGTCTATTTCGAGAAACCACGCACCACTATTGGCTGGAAAGGTTTGATCAATGACCCGGATATGGATAACAGTTTCCACATCAACAAAGGCTTGCGCATGGCACGTAAGTTATTGTTGGATCTAAACAATCTGGGGATGCCTGCTGCCACTGAATACCTAGACCTGATCAGCCCGCAATACGTAGCGGATTTGGTAAGCTGGGCGGCAATTGGTGCACGTACCACCGAAAGCCAGGCTCACCGTGAACTCGCCTCTGGTGTTTCCTGTCCAATTGGTTTTAAAAACGGCACGTATGGCAATTTGAACATTGCGATTGATGCGATTGGCGCGTCTTCGCGTCCGCACCATTTTTTGTCTGTCACTAAAGAAGGGCGCACGGCGATTTTTGCCACCAAAGGCAATGAAGATTGCCATGTGATTTTGCGCGGCGGGCGTGAGCCAAACTATGACGCTGCCAGTGTTGCTGCTGCGGTTGATTCCTTGGAAAAAGCGAAATTGCCACCGTATCTGATGGTTGATTTCAGCCACGCTAATAGCTACAAAGATTATCGCCGCCAGCCAGAAGTAGCAGCAAGTGTAGCAGAACAGCTTACAGCAGGTAGCAAAGCCATCACCGGTGTGATGATCGAAAGCCATTTGGTGGAAGGCAACCAGAAAGCGGATGGTAAAAAGCGCGAAGAGCTAGTCTACGGGCAAAGTATTACTGACGCTTGTATTAACTTCGACACCACCACTGCCGTACTGAACCAGTTGGCTGAGGCCATTGAAAAGCGTAGGAGTATCTGAAATATGCTCAACATTACCGAACTAAACACCACCGACAGCGACTTCTGGACAAAACTGCAAGACTTGCTGGCATGGGAAAGCGTCTCTGATGACGCTGTATTCAACACCGTCAACGGCATTCTCAAAGATGTGCGCAAACGTGGTGATGCCGCTGTGGTGGAATACACCAACCGCTTCGACCGCATGAGCGTTGGCAGCATGACCGAGTTGGAAATTCCATTGGCGCGTTTGCAAGCAGCTTTGGAGAATATTACACCAGAACATCGAGCAGCATTGGAACAAGCAGCAGCTCGCCTTAAGTCTTATGCCGAACACCAGTTGCTAAACTCATGGAGTTACACCGAAGCAGACGGCACATTACTGGGTCAACAAGTCACTGCATTGGATCGGGTTGGGTTATACGTTCCCGGTGGCAAGGCGGCTTACCCGTCTTCTGTGCTGATGAATGCGGTACCCGCCAAAGTCGCAGGCGTGCCAGAACTGATCATGGTCGTGCCTACCCCCGATGGTGAAGTCAACGAATTGGTGCTGGCAGCAGCAGCGATTTCTAACGTTGACCGTGTATTTGCCATCGGCGGCGCACAAGCCGTTGCCGCACTTGCTTATGGCACTGCTACCGTTCCTCAAGTTGATAAGGTCGTTGGGCCTGGCAATATCTATGTAGCAACTGCCAAACGTATGGTGTACGGTACTGTTGGCATCGACATGATTGCAGGCCCCTCCGAAATCCTCGTCGTATGCGATGGCAAAACCAACCCAGACTGGATTGCAATGGATCTATTCTCTCAAGCTGAACATGATGAGGATGCTCAATCCATTTTGGTTTGCCCCGATGCAACTTTCATCGAGCAAGTAAAAGCCAGCATCAACCGTTTGGTGGAAGAGATGCCTCGCAAGGAAATCATTTCCACCTCACTACGAAATCGTGGCGTGCTGATCCATGTGCAAACTATGGATGAAGCTGTGAAAGTTGCCAACTACATCGCACCAGAACACTTGGAACTTTCCGTAGCAAACCCGCGTGAAATGGCGACACAAATTCGTCATGCTGGGGCAATTTTCATGGGACGTTATACGGCAGAAGCGGTGGGTGACTACTGCGCAGGGCCAAACCACGTATTGCCAACTTCACGTACCGCACGTTTCTCTAGCCCACTGGGGGTTTATGACTTCCAGAAACGTTCATCCTTGATTGATTGCTCGGCAGAAGGCGCTTCAACACTGGGCAAGATTGCGTCAATCTTGGCTCGCGGTGAAGGACTTATTGCCCATGCGCGGTCAGCAGAATATCGTATCAAAGACTAAATAACCCTGCTTACTATTTAGCAACAAAAAGCCCCGACGAACGGGGCTTTTTGTTCACTGCAAAAAGTTCACGATAATTGCAAAAAAGTTGCAGTTATCGTGCAAAACCCTCTTTACATTAGCAAGTTCTAATATTATTATTAACCCATACTGAAATTTTCCAAATCAATGCTAGGAGATACAATTATGAAACTGCAAACTATCGCTTTCGCTGCTCTGATCGCTTTCGCTGGTACTGCTTCTGCTGACTTCACTGATGGTTTTGACAATGGTTCTGCCACCGGTCAAGGCGCTGGTCAAGGCACTGGTTCTACCAGTGGTCAAGGTACTGGTTACGGTACAGGTAATGGCGATGTAAACGGCTGGGGTCGTGGTAAAGGCGACGCTGATGGCGAAGTTGATTTCGCAATCACTTTCAAAGGCAAAGGCCGTACTAACATGGATACTGACATGGCTGCTAACGGCAAAGGCAACGGTGACTGGTACGGTGCAGGTAACGGTTATGGCTACGGCAACGGTAATGGCAACGGTTACGGCTACAACAACTTCGCTGCTGAAGGCGCTAACAATGGCTTCGCTCCAGCAATGATGGCTCCACAAATGCCAACACCTGCTACTGCCCAAGCACCGGTAGCGGCTCCTGCTGTTGCTGCTCAAGCACCTGCTGCTAAGTAAGACCAGACGCAAGCATCACAGTTTGCTAAAAGGCATCCTTCGGGATGCCTTTTTTGGTTTATTCTCCCCCAATTTCCCGTATTATCCCGCTTTTAGTTCCTGACACGCGAATCCTGCATGAATCTACTCGATGCTTTGAAATCCTGGCCGCTGTATCTGTTGCCACATCACTTTATTTCCCGACAAGTGTTCCGCCTGACCCGTATCACCTGTCCAACTGTAGTACCCCATGCTATCCGCTTATTCAGCAAGATATTCAAGGTGAACCTCACGGAAGCCGTCAATTCTGACCCTGCTAGCTACCCAACGTTTAATGCCTTTTTCACCCGACCACTACAAGCCGAGTTACGCCCAATAGCAAAAGGAACACAGGTATTGGTCAGCCCAGTCGATGGCCGCATTAGCCAAATGGGTAGAATTGAAGCAGGGCGAATTTTTCAAGCCAAAGGCCATGAATATTCTGCATTGGAATTGCTGGGGGGAGATGAAGCCCGCTCAGCTCCATTTCTGAACGGTCAGTTCATGACGATTTACCTCTCGCCGCGTGATTATCACCGTATCCATATGCCACTGAATGGCACATTGATCGAGCAAGTGTATGTACCGGGGCGATTGTTCAGCGTTGCGGGGCATACTGCCCGCACAATTCCACGTCTGTTTGCACGTAATGAACGGGTCGTGGCTATATTTGATACCGAATTCGGCAAATTAGCCATGATATTGGTCGGTGCTATCAATGTAGCCGCCATCGAAACCGTGTGGGATGGCTTGGTAACACCACCACAAGGCTGGGGTGTCAAACGCCAAGTATTCCCTGATATTACCTTGAGTAAAGGCACGGAAATGGGGCGTTTCAACATGGGTTCAACCGTTATTCTACTGTTGGAACAGCCACACATAGTTTGGGAGAAAACGCTGGGAGCCGATGTCGCCCTAAAACTGGGGCAAGCCTTAGCAGACTTAAAAGCATAGGATGAAAGCAATGAAAACATATCAACAAGATTTTCTGGATTTTGCTATCGGGCAAAGAGTGTTGCGATTCGGTGAATTTACCCTAAAGTCCGGTCGAGTCAGTCCTTACTTTTTCAATGCAGGCTTGTTCCAAACGGGTTCTGCCCTCTCTCGACTTGGTAAATTCTACGCGCAAGCCATTGTGGATTCTGGTCTGGCGTTCGATATGCTGTTTGGCCCTGCTTACAAAGGCATTCCCTTAGCAGCAGCGACAGCAATTGCTCTATATGAACATCATGGCAAAGACTACCCCTATGCCTTCAACCGCAAGGAAGCCAAAGATCATGGCGAAGGTGGCACCATTGTCGGCTCTCCCTTACAAGGTCGCGTACTAGTTATTGATGATGTCATGACAGCGGGAACGGCAATTCGTGAATCGGCTGACATCGTAGCCGCCCAAGGTGCAATCTTAGCGGGTGTAGCCATTTCACTCGACCGCCAAGAGCGCGGCAAAGGTGCTCAGTCCGCTGTACAAGAGGTGGAAGCCTTATACGGCATCAATGTCATTAGCATCGTCGGTTTGAGTGAGGTCATCAACCATGTCGGTAGTCATCTAAAAGACACTGCCCTACTGGAAAAAGTACAGGCATACCGCAACGAATTTGGTGTCTAAAACCTCGCCTGTAAGATTGATTTTGGTAAACCTGCAACAGGAGGAATCCAAGGTTGCAGGCAATCTACATGTGTCACACACGGGTCAGTCAGGGTGTGTAGAAATGCAACTAAATACTGCACATCCTCTTCCTGATACGCCTGCCCCGCCATATCAGTATTACTACCCAACATGTCACGCAGGTTTGCGGCAAATTGCTCGGTTGGAATGTTTGGCTGCTTTAATTGCCCACTGTCATAATTAAGCGCTGCCTGAAATGGGTTTAGCATGTGCCGGACAATGGCATTAAGGCTGGTATACGCGCCGTTATGTCCCCATGGCCCCGTCACTGCCACATTCAGTAAACTGGGTGTACGAAACCGAAATTTATCGTCTGGATTTTGCGTCACTAACCAACGTCCATAATCCTGCTGCACTTCAGTATCCATATTGCCTTTACCCGGCCCTAGCGGCGGCATCAATACATTACGAAAGAGTTCATCTGTAAAGAAATCCCCCCGATGACAGCTTGCACACGCATACCCACCGGCCTCACTCTCCCGAAAAAACAATAACGCGCCACGTTTTGCCGGTTCACTGATCGCCGCAAGTTCACCCTGTACATACTGTTTCCACGCATGGTTAACAAATACTTGCGAACGTTGATATTCCGCTAAAGCTGCCGCAATATTTTGCTCGGTAATCAATTCCGCTGCTTGTGCCTGAGGTTGTTGGTAGACTTTACGAAATGCATCCAGCCAGTAATCCGTTTCCTCAGCGGGCAATCGCTCTTCAGGTATTGCACCATACCCCCCCAAACGCTCGGCTAAACGTTCACGGCAAGATTGCGCAGTACCACCAACATCAAACGTTTTGCCACGCATTTCATGGTTTGATGTCACGGGAAATCGTGCTTGTGCATGAACCAGATTACTACCTGCCAAGGGGTCTGGCTGTAAATAAGCGACATCTGGGGTGGTAATTCCCGTATCAAGTTGCGCGACCCGTCCATCATGGAACATGAACTGTTGCCACAACCCAATATTAAACGTGGTTGGCGCATTACGTGGTACACCAAGACTTAAGCCCCCCTGTAACAAACGTTTATGCCCCAATACATTAGGATCAACCGCATCCACCCCAATCGACAATGATAAGTTATCCCCTCCCCCCAACAATGGATGATGACAACTTGCACAGGCAACATCCCGATTGCCGGACAGTGACTTGCTAAAAAACAAGTGCATCCCCAACTGTGCCAAAGGTGATTCGATGGTGGGCAATATTCGACCTTGCAGCGCATCACCTGAAAGCCCATGCTGCTGAATCAATCCTCTCAGTGTGGTATCTAATCTGGAGCGCAATACTTTTGCACTGCTATTATCCGGTTGATAGATATTGGATTCATCCTGACACCCTCCCAACAATAACAAGACCCAAGCAAGTGCAATAAACTTTAATAGCATATGAGCAAGACACTAAAAGCAATGAAGTAATCACATTATTACATTGCTATAGATCAAGTCGGGAGGAGGTTTGTCTGCCAAACCCTACCATTTGGTGTATTCTGTCCGCCGTATTATGTGTTTAGAATCTGCTTTGTAATAAAAAGCATTAAATACATGCTAAATCAATGGAGTTTCACAATGTCTAAACTAATAGGCGTATTTATTCTTGGAATACTGGTGGGTTGGTTAGTTGAATGGATTTTTGTCCGTTTGTTTGTACCTAATCCGAAGAAAAAACTCGAAACAGCCCTGCAAATCAGCCGTAAAGAAAATGATACGCTACAAAAGCAAAATCGTGAGTTACAAGCAGAACTGAGTACCGCAAAAGAAAAACTTGTTGCATCACCCGCCCAAACTCTCACGAATGCAGCAGAACTTATAGTGGTTCCTACCTCCAGAGCGACACCTGTTACCTCAACGCCGGTTGTTGAAACAACAGTGGCTGATGATCTCACAAAATTAAATGGTATTGGTCCGAAACTGGCGGAAGCTATGCAGGCAAATGGTATTAAACGTTATGCACAGTTAGCAGAATTAACGATAAATGACCTCAATGAGAAACTTGCATCAAGCAACATTCGTTACAGCAAAGCATCTGCGGAAAGTTGGGCTAAGCAGGCAACATTAGCAGCAGCGGGCGATTGGGATGGGTTAAAAACATATCAAAATGCATTAAAAGCGTAATGGCTAACCGGGGCGGTTACGTTAAACCGCCCCTTTTAGCCATACTTACTCCAGTTAGAGCAAGTTATGGCGCTTCAGTTTAGTACGCAATGTAGCACGGTTAATACCCATACACTGAGCAGCCTTAGACTGATTGCTGTGCGTGTAACGCATCATGATTTCCAACATAGGGCGTTCCACTTCATCCAACACCAAACGGTAAATGTTTGATGCCTCATGATCGCCCAGTGTATCCAAGTAATCTTGTAAAGTACGGGCAACTGTTTCAGACAAAGAAGCGTCCAGACCGGCACGAGAAGATGTATTCGTCATATTAATGCAACCTTTTTAGTATTTGTTGGTACGATTCTACACAATGTTTGATGAACCGTAGCCAACTGCTTTCAGGAGTCGTTATCGTAAAAATTCCTTTTTGCAACTTGTCTTGGAGGTGATTCAATCCAGATACCACCCGATATGCTTCCTTGCAATACGGAAATCAGCATCCGCTCCATAGAAGTCATAAATAGCGCCAATGTAATCTAAAACGACTCGACACCCTTCATAGACACGCTGTTGTGTAAAAGGTTCTCTACGCTCAGAAAATCTTTTATTTGCGAGAATATCCATGGCAGACCCCAAGTCGCCCGACATATATCGGGCTATCGGCATGTGTTTACTTTACAAGAGCTTTCACTATAAAAACTATCTAACTAAACGCATATCCTGAATAAAAGAATACCATAGAGTGAAATATACCCAATACATTGGGTTGATAAACGGTAGTGTCCAACAGAAAAACGGCTAAGATTTAACGCATAGAAAATGTACCGACATGCCTATTGCTTCGCTTAAAGAATAACCAAATTAAATAAAAAGCAAAGAATATAAACACTGGAAAGGTTAATTGTGGCATTCCTAACCCCCAGATAGACCAACTCACCTCATCACAACCAGCACTACTGCGTAACAATGCCTCTGTCACCTGCCCCTGAGGTAAAGCAGCAATAAAACGATCTAACCATAATTCTAAACCCGGCCCACAAGAATCAGCCTCCTCTGATGGCAAGCTCAACAACCACACCTGACGTAACGCAACCCCGACACTGAACAGTCCCACCACCACCAACAGTCCCCCATAGACTTTATCAACTAACCCGGTAGGATTATGCAAAAAAGCCAATAACGCTACCAAGCCAATACCTATCATTGCCATTCGTTGCAAAATACACAGCGGGCAAGGGTCTAAACCCATCACAAATTGAAAAAACAAGGCTGCTCCCAATAACGCTAAACAAAAGACAAACACAAATAAGTAATGTGGGCGTTTATTCATAGCAGCACTCTCTCAAAAAAATACTCATACAACTGTCTTCATCAATACGCGTTATGATTCGGCTGTAGCAACCGCACTATTTTTTGCTAATTTCCCACCCGTCTTCAAGAGGTTCTCCACCTCCCGAAAACATTCGGCTTTAGTACCTTCTAACACCAATACATCCCCCGTTTGCAGAAAAATAGTTGCGGAAGGCTCGTCCCCCCGAATATCACCCCGACGTAATGCTTTAATGTTCACCGCAAAACGCTTTAACTCCAACTCTTCAATGCGCTTACCCACTGCATAATCAGTCATCTGCAAGGTAAACGTATGTAAAAAAGCTTCAGCAACTTTACCACTCGACATCGGCTTATCTTGATCCCCGTGATAATAGCTATGCAACGAACGGTAACTATCCTGACGAATTTTTTCTGTCATCTGGAACACTTCATCCGGGCTAAACCCAAGTTGCTCCACAATACGTTGAGTAATCATCAAGGTTGCCTCCAAACTCTCCGGCAACACACTGGTTGCCCCTAAGCGTTCTAAAGCCTCCAAATGGCGCTCATCGCGAGTACGCACTAAAACTGGCACATCAGTACGTTTCAAACGCACCGCTTCGATAATACGTTTAGCCACTTCAACATCCACTACAGTGATAACCACCATACGAGCACGGTCTAAACCAGCAGCCATCAAAATCTCTGGACGCGTCGCATCCGCATAATGCACCGGATCCCCCGCTTCCCAAGTTTTTTCTACAATACTCGGATCAAGATCAAGCGCAATATAAGGCACGCCCTGCTCCTGTAAAAAGCGAGCAATATTTTGCCCCATACGCCGGTAGCCACAAATGATTACATGGTCATCTGCCTCTTTAACAGCCGCACTGACATCTGCTACATCCTTAAACTTTTGATAACTATAAGTATCAGCTAACAATAGGTTCGTAATTTTATCGTTATAGCGAATAATAAACGGGGAAAGTGCCATGCTAATCACGATAGCAGCTAATGTCGTTTGCGACTCACCGGAGGACATAACTTGGTTACTTAACGCTAAGGCCAATAGCGCAAACCCAAACTCCCCACCTTGTGCTAACACCAACCCGGTACGTAGTGATGTCGCATTATTCTTCACAAAGAGACGCGTTAATACGGCAATTAATAAGCCCTTGCCGACAATTATCCCGACCACTAACAACAACACAGGAAGCCACAACGAAGGCAGGACAGAAATATTTAACTTAGTCCCCACCGTGATGAAAAATATCCCCATCAGAATATCCCGGAACGGGCGTATTTCACTCTCAATCTGATGTTTGTATTCTGTTTCACTGAGCAGCATCCCAGCAAGGAATGCTCCCAAAGCCAATGAAAGCTGCATTGACTGTGTAAGCCAAGCTGCCGTTAGAGCCACAAGCAACACCGTAATATTGAATAACTCAATCGACTCGGCACGAGAAATATACTGAAATAAAGGGCGCAGTGTGTAATGCCCCACCAACAACATCACAAAAAACAACACTGCTGCCGAGAAAATATTTAGCAACAGTTCACTGGTATTCACCTCTAGGTTGCCGCTACCTGCCAACAACGGGATCATTACCAAAAAAGGCACGACCGCTATATCCTGAAACAACAAAATACCTAACGCTGACTGCCCATGTGACGCACGCATTTCTGCCTGATCGGTTAATTGCTTGACAACAATCGCTGTTGACGACATTGCCATTGCCCCACCCGCTACTAAAGCACTTTGCCATTGCACGCCAAAATAAGACAAAATGACAATGCCCGATAGCGTAGAAATCACCACCTGCAACCCGCCCAAACCAATAATGGTGGTACGCATCGCCATAAACTGCTTCAGCGAGAACTCCAGCCCAATCGCAAACAGCAGGAAGACCACACCGACCTCCCCCATGAATGCCAAGCCTTCACTTTCCGGGATAAACCCCAAGCCATGCGTCCCCATTACCGTGCCCACTAACAAGTAGCCCAGAATAGGCGGTAAATGCAAGGTGCGAAACGCAGCAACTGCACCGACAGACATGACCAGTAACAGCAGGATACTTTCCAAGAGTCCATGCTCGTGTAATATTTCGTGTTCTGCCAAGGAATCCCCTACAATTTGCTAAGCCGTATTGCCAAGTATACGGGTTTCTGACCTTGTAAACACCGTATCGGTTCAGTTCTTATCCAGATTCAATTGAGATAGACCGTGAAAAAAACAGCTTATTGGCGGCAACTACTCTTATACGTATGGGTTGCCCCCATCACCGTCTGGTGCTTACCGTTAGCCTTGCTCGCAAAGTGGACAGGGGGTGGATACGCCATACATTCAGGAGTACTGGAAATTTGGGGCGGTTGGGTCGGGCAACGGCTAGATCGCGGCATTCCCTTTCTCGGTGCAGTCAATGCAATTACCATCGGGCATATCGTTGCCGGAGTCTCCCCCCAACATTTACACAATAGCCGAGTGCATGAGCGCGTTCATGTAACACAATTCGAGCATTGGGGCTTACTCTTCCCCTTTGTCTATTTTATTGCAGGCATACGAGCACAACAACGTGGGGGCAGTTTTTACTGGGATAACCCTTACGAAATCGAAGCCCGCACCAGAGCCGCTGCGGCAAAAGGAAAATCTTAAAATATGGACGTTATTTTTCGCGAATATGGCACTATCATCCGCCAAAAATGGGGCTGGTTTTTGGTCGTTCTGCTGGGAATTTCTGGGGGATCAGGTCTGGCACTGCTGGTTCCACTGTATTACAAAGAAATTGCTAATGGCTTATCCAAACCTTTCACAGCGGCAACACATGAACTTTTATTGCAAAACCTAAGCTATATCGCCGTAACTTACGGCGTTATTTGGCTCAGTTGGCGAGCGCTGGAACTCGGCATGATCATGTTCCAAAGCTGGGGACTAAACCAACTCGATAAACGCTGTTTTGATGTTTTGGTCAAACAACGCCATCATTTTTTCGAGAACAATTTCGCGGGTAGTTTAGTCAAGCAAGCCAACCGTTTTATTAAAGCGTTTGAAACCATCATCGACTGGATGATTTTTGAATTTTACGGCAATTTGCTGCAAGTCAGCCTCGCCTTCATTATTTTTTACCAGCAACAACCAACTTTTGCCCTGTATTTCCTGATCTGGGTCGTACTATTTCTAGGGTGGAGTGGCGGATTTCTGGTCTGGAAACTCAAGTTTGACCTGCGCGTAGCGGCCATGGATTCCAAACTCGGTGGTGCGTATGCCGATGGCATCAGCAATATTGCTATCGTTAAAAGTTTCGCGCTGGAACAACGCGAACGTGCCAATATCGGCGCACTGGCTGATGAATCCTACCGCAAACGCAATGTGGCCTGGCTGTTGACCTTTGTATCCTTTGCCGTACAAAGTACCTTGGTCTTCGGCATCGAGCTATTGTTGATTTATTGGATGATCGGTGAATGGCAACAGGGCGCATTCGAGATCGGCGAATTTGTGCTATTCCAAACAGTACTACTGCTCATCATTCGGCATTTGTGGGATTTTGGGATGAATTTCAGGCGTTTTTTCAACGTACTGGCCGATGCACGGGAAATGGCTGATGTGTTCCGCCAAACGGATTTAGAGGAAAATCATGCGGGAATGCAGGCACATACCATTACTCATGGCGACATTCGCTTTGAACACCTCAGCTTTGCGTATGGCAAAGAAAATAAACAAGTTGGCTTGTTTGAAGATTTCAACCTGCATATTAAATCGGGTGAAAAAGTAGCATTAGTGGGGCATTCTGGTTCAGGCAAAACCTCGCTGACCAAACTCTTGTTCCGTTTTGTTGATCCACAACACGGTAAAATCCTGCTGGATAGCATTGACGCAAGCAGCTTTACCTTAGCCTCGTTGCGTGAACAGATTTCCCTAGTTCCACAACAACCAGACTTGTTTCACCGCAGTATCCGCGACAATATTGCGCTGGGTAAAGCGATACCCGATGACCAACTGCGTGAGGTAGCACGTAAAGCCCGCGCTTTGGATTTCATCGAAAAACTTCCCCAAGGCTTTGAAACAATGGTGGGAGAACGTGGCGTGAAACTCTCTGGCGGTGAAAAGCAACGCATCGCCATTGCGCGTGCTTTCTTGGAAGATGCGCCAATTGTGGTATTGGATGAAGCTACCAGTGCACTAGATTCACTCACCGAACAACAGATTCAGGTTGCTATTTTCGAGCTTATTGAGCATAAAACAGCGATTGTGATTGCGCATCGGCTCTCCACCATTCTACGTATGGACAGAATCATTGTGCTAGAAAATGGGCAGATTATCGAACAAGGTACGCATAACGAACTACTGGCGTTACAGGGCAAATACTACGAAATGTGGCAACACCAGAGTGGAGAGTTTTTATGAAGCAGATGGCTAGACCCCACCACATCAAATGTGGCTGAAACATGATACTATCTGAAATAGAAAAGCCTTCGCAAGTTGCGAAGGCTTTTCTATTTCAGAGTCTTGGTGGCTACACCTAGATTCGAACTAGGGACCCCATCATTATGAGTGATGTGCTCTAACCAACTGAGCTATGTAGCCAAGAGGTGGCGATCATAACCACTATTATCTTTGCTGTCAATACCCATTCTCTTAACTTAGTTAGATTGAAGATAATCTGTTCTGTTACACTCTTACGAAGACTCAATAGTTGCAAGGAACAAAGCATGAGTGTCGTAGACGAGAAATCTATCTTTATCGCCATGAAACAGAATGGGCCATTCTCTATCCATAACCAACCATCATGTTCTCACCCATTTTCCCGTCAAAACCGCCTCTGGGTAAAAGCCTTTCAACAAGACAAACAAATGGCAACCAAGTACCGCGCAGTACGCGACCAATTGTTTGATCTATTGCAGATTGAGTGCTTCGACGACATACCAGACCTACTCCGCAGTACTGCATTGCGTGAACAACGCAGCGAACAAGCTTACCGGCTATTAGGCAATTTGTTCGGCATCAGCGGGGAATTACCTGCTATACGCAGCAAAATTCACGAATACATGAATACTGCTGATGCCGTCATTGGGCAGCTTCGTGGCAAAGTACTAGCTGCTTACAGTTCGCATATCGAAATCAGCAACGAAATTGAAACAGCGAAAAACCCAGTTGACCTATTGCTAACCATTTTCGATGACCGTTATCACCAGAAAATCCGTTTCGAGGCCAAGCGCAAACTGGTACTGATGGGATTGGCTGGTTCTATCGACCAGCGTGAACGTGAAACTGACATCGAAAATAAGTTTTCCGCTTTCCTGAACTTCCTCAACCAGTACGTTTGGAGTCCGCAACTCAAGATTGGAGAATTGGAAATCGCCTACCTGCACAGCTATCACGACACGACCGATTTTAGTTGCAAACAGGTCGACATTATTGATGCCGAAACCGCCCACCATCTGCATGAATTTGCAGAAAATGAGAAATTGACACTGGTCAAACGCCGTTTATTTCATACTAATGGAGAAGAGATCCCAGTCTATGTGACTGTGCGCAAAAAAGATTCGGCAGCCAAAGTGCTAAAACTATTACGTAAAAATGAGAAAAACCCAGCTGTCGCAGTCGATGATGAATTAGGGCTGATGGCAGTGTTGGATAACATCAATCATGTCAAACGTTTTGTACGACATCTAACTCGCTCAGCGGTAAAAGCTGGTTCAATTATGATGTTAGAAGACATTTCCGATACCCTAGCTGGGCGTCAATACGCTGCCACCTCTGTTGGCAGCAGTAGTAATACCCAAATGCTGAAATTCTTTGCCCGCATGGGGGGAATGCGGGTAGAGTTCATTATTCATACCAACCAATCTTATCTCAACTACCGTTACCAGCGCGGCACCTCACACGATGAATACGAAGTTAGGCGGTTATTTGACTCTGGTGTAACCGAATTTCTATTTCCCTACGACATCTATCGTTTAGATATGCAACAAGTGCGTGAAAAACAGTTACAGCGGTTTAGAAAAAATATCGAGCAGCAGAGATAGTTTAGTCTTTGATTGACTTAGGCCCAATGTAAAAAACCACTCAATCCCTGTTGCTGTACCTTATGCCCTGCCATTTTCACCGCATAATGCAGTGCCTCTTCCAGCAATTGCCCGGTCGCCAACGCATGGATCAAACAAGCGTTGAACACATCCCCCGCCCCTAAGGTATCCACCACTTTTACCGCTAATGCAGGCACATGGAATATCACACCCAGTTGATCAATTGCCCATGCGCCTGCTTCTCCCCATGTGCAGGTCATCCACACATTGCCATGCTTAGCTTGCCGATCACGCAAAAAATGTTCAGCATCCTTAAAACCTTGTGCCTGAGCATAAGCACGCGGAAACATAACCAAATCTACCAGCGGTATCAGTTCTTCCAAGCCGTCACGCACTTTTTCAATTTCCAAAGACACAGGTTGGTCAACAATGTTTTCACGGGTATAAGCCAGCATCTTTGCCAACTCCGTCACATTACGCCCTTCAAAATGCAACCAGTCGTAATGCGCAATGGGGATGTGATAAAAATCTTCTGCTGCCAACTCCACTAAATCACGATAGTGTACAATAGTGCGACTACCATTTTGTTGATTCAAGGTGATGTACGATACTGGCGACTTACCTCGTTGCCGCTTCACCTGTTCTAAATAAATCGACTTTTCCGTTAATGTACTGTAAATAAAATCCCCATCATTATCTTGGGCAATTACCCCTGTGAAATCACAGCGGTGTAAATGTGCAGCCAACACCTGTGCCACATTAGCGGCATTACCACCGGTATCCCGCCACTGATGTAAGGCTCGCATTTCCTCATCTTCCTGCGGGTAATGATCGACCACATTGACAATATCCAAGGTGGCATTGCCTGTTACCAAAATAAAACTCATAAATTTTTCTCGTCCATGTGCAGTATTTTCTAAAATCTTGCGGTCGTAATCATTGGGCCGAATGATAACGTCACAGGGGATTTATAATGTACAAATTATTGAGGCTAATACTCCTCGCACTCTTACCAATGCAAGCCGTGAATGCTAACGAGATGACCATGCGTATTGTAGGCGGTAACCCTGTCGGGCAAAATGCTTGGCCTTCTGTCGTCGCCATCAAAACCACACGAGATGGGCAAGTGCTTTGCGGTGGCAATTTAATTCACCCCATGTGGGTGTTAACTGCTGGGCATTGTATCAAAGGTGAAGCGGAAGGCTTGTACTATGAATACGGCACACCCGACTTGGTTATCTTTTCTGGGGCAACCGGATTAGATTCCCCCAATGGCCGACACATGCAAATTCAACGCATCGTCGTACACCCGAATTATAACATGAGTAATGGTGCCAACGATGTGGCACTGCTAATGTTATCAGCCCCCTTAGAAGGAGCCACCATGCCAGTGTATGCCGACAATCCCGCACCAGGAACACCAGCTACAGTAGTGGGCTGGGGTGCACGCACTGCCAAAGCCAACAATGGCTATCCCGGCAATTATCCAAGACAAATGGAGCAAGTCACTGTACCTATCGTTCCCAATGAAGTATGCAATGCGCCGAATTCTTACGGCGGCAAAATTCAATCAAGCATGTTGTGTGCTGGATACCCTCAAGGAGGCCGAGATGCTTGTGTTGGCGACAGTGGTGGGCCGCTGATGGTTCAACAAAACGGTGTTTACCGACAAATCGGTATTGTGAGTCAAGGAGAAGGCTGTGCCATGGCAGGAAAATACGGTATTTATACCCGTGTAGCGAGTTACGCAGGGTGGATCCAGCAGTTTGCCCCACCACCGTATGCGCAAGCCCCCGTCGCACAAGCTAGTGATCCCCGTGCCAATTATCCCGGTGGTGCAGGTACGCTCAATATAACTTGGCTTGGCTTCTTGGCGTTACTGTTGTGTTTAGTAAAAAAGTATCGGTTCAGATCACAACCACAAGGCATCTAACCTGAACTCATAGCCTTCTCGGGATTTCAACACCATTTTTTCAGGGTGAGTTGGGAACTCCACGACCTAATCTGTTATGCTTCGCATTGAAATTTATTTTGTCATTTCAATACTAGCAAACAGTAGAACATTTTAGGAGCTTCAACTATGCCCTGGAACGAACCGGGTGGGAATCAACAAGATCCTTGGTCAGGAAAAAAACGTGGCTCAGGCGGCAATGACCCTGAAGAGCTGATTCGCAAACTTAACGAAAAAGTAGGCAAGCTGTTCGGCGGTTCCGGTGGTAATGGCGATAATTCCAGTCAAAACAGCAATAAAGGTATCATTTTTCTACTAATATTGTTTGTTATCGGCTGGTTATTATCAGGCTTTTACACGGTTGACGCACGTCAACAAGGTTTAGTGCTACGGTTCGGGGCTTATCAAGCCACCACGGATGCTGGTTTGCATTGGCGTTTACCCTACCCCATTGAAACTGTTGAAATTATTGATACCGAACAAAACCGCAGTGCCCAAGATCGCAACACCATGTTGACCAAAGACGAAAACATCGTCGAGGTCGGGGTCGCGGCACAATACAAAGTTCGTAATCCTGAAGATTATGCCTTCAATATCCTCAATCCGGATTTCTTGGCTGATCAAACCCAAGGGACACTTTATCAAGTCATGCGAGGTGTTACCCGTGAAGTGATTGGACGCAATGATATGGATTTCATCCTCAAAGAAGGTCGTGCGCAAATTGCCGGTGATATTCAAAGCCAAATGCAACAGGTACTGGATAATTATAAATCAGGTTTGCAAATCATTACGGTCAACCTAACGTATGCTGAAGCCCCGCCACAAGTCAAAGAAGCGTTTGATGAAGCCAATAAAGCACGTGAAGATGCCAACCGCTATCAAAACGAAGCCCAAACTTACGCGAATAAAGTGATCCCTGAAGCGCGTGGTAAAGCCGCACGCTTAAAAGCGGAAGCCGAAGCGTTCCGTCAGGAAACGGTCAGCAGAGCGGAAGGTGATGCTTCACGTTTCATGCAGTTGGTCACGGAATACCGTAAAGCACCTCAGGTTACCCGCGAACGCCTGTACTTGGAAACGATGGAAACTGTCATGGCTGGTAGCCGCAAAATCGTGATTGACTCCAATAGCAATAATATGTTGTACCTGCCGTTGGATCAATTGAACGCTCAAACCAGCACTGCGGCTCAAGCCGCCGCCGCTATACAAAATGCGACTGACAAATCGAATACAACACCAACACCTAGCGATGCCACTGTTAATAGTGCCGACGTCACGCGCACAGGTCGGGAAACTGGCGTAAGGGAGAGCCGCTAATGGATATTAAAAACATACTCGCGGTCGTCGCGGGTGCGCTTGCTTTGCTGATCTATTCATCCGTGTATACCGTGGATCAACGCGAAAAAGCAATCTTGTTCAAATTCCGTGAAATCGTGAATGCTGACATCAAACCGGGGTTAAACTTCCGTATGCCGTTTATTACCACCGTTAGCAGATTTCCAGCAACGATTCAAACACTTGCCTCACGCCCGGAGCAATTCCTCACTGGTGAGAAAAAGTATGTCACGGTGGATTTCTTTCTGAAATGGCGTATTGAAGATGTCTCGGCATTCTACCGTTCAACCGGCGGTGGACGCATTACTGATGCTGAAAATCGTCTGGAACAGCTCATGAAAGACGGCTTGCGTAACGAGTTCAGCCGCCGCACCATCCAAGAAGCCTTGTCTGGTGAACGCGGCAGCATCCTCCAAGGGGTTGAAAGCAAATCCAAGGAAGTCGCCAAACAATTAGGGATAGAAATCGTCGACGTGCGCGTTAGCCGCATCGACTTCCCCGATACCGTCAGCGATTCCGTCTACAACCGGATGCGTTCCGACCGTGAACGGGTTGCTCAAGACTTCCGCTCACGCGGTCAGGAAGAAGGCGCAAAAATCGAAGCCAATGCTAACCGTGAATCCACCATCATTATGGCCGGAGCATATAAAGAAGCGGAAAAAATTCGCGGTGAAGGCGACGCTAAAGCCGCCGAAATTTACGCCCAAGCTTACCAGCAAGATGCAGAGTTTTACTCGTTCTACCGTAGTTTGAGCGCCTACCGCAACACCATCGGCAAAAACGGTGATGTGATGGTGTTAGAACCGACTTCCGAGTTCTTCCGTTATTTTAAGCAGCAAGCGCTGCCACAATAAGTGGTCACATTTAACTGGAACGATTTGCTCACTGCCATCGCCCTCCTGTTAATTTTGGAGGGGCTTATGCCATTCTTAAGCCCCTCCCGCCTCAAGCAAACCTACCGCGAATTGATCGAATTACCCGACAAAACCTTACGAACCATTGGTCTGGTAGGTGTAATTGCTGGTATCCTACTGCTCTTTTTGACCGATTAGTCACAAACCATGCTGAATACTCACCAATATTGGGCGCTTCCCGATGGCATTAGCGAAGCCCTGCCTGACGAAGCCGAAGCGCTGGAGCAATTGCGCCGCCGCTTACTCGATCTTTACGCCACCTGGGGCTACCGTTTGGTCATGCCGCCATTGGTGGAATTCATGGAATCGCTGCGCACCGGTCACGGCACGCACCTTGACGTGCAAACCTTTAAACTGACCGATCAATTGACCGGGCGGATGATGGGCGTGCGGGCGGATATGACTCCACAAATTGCGCGGATTGATGCGCATAAATTGCAAACCGAACAACCAAATCGCCTGTGTTACATCGGCAGTGTATTGCGTACCCGCAGTTTCCACGACGGTTCGCGCTCCCCTTTACAAGTGGGCGCAGAACTGTTTGGCCATGCCGGTTTGGATAGTGATTTTGAAGTTATCAGCCTATTGCTGGAAACATTAACACATTGCCAAATCCCTAATTTGTTACTGGACATTGGACACGTTGGTATTTTTCGTAGTCTAGCACGTGCTGCCGGGTTGGATGCGACGCAGGAACGCCATTTCTATGACATGCTGGTACGCAAATCCCTGCCCGAAATTGATACATGGCTAGTAACAGCCAACCTGCCCGTTGACATCAGCACCTATTTGCAGCAATTGCCGCGATTAAATGGGGCAGTCGACGTGCTGGATCAAGCCGCAGCATTGTTTGCGAGTGCGCCGAGCGACGTGCAGGATGCTCTAAGGTATTTGCGCACCCTAACCACACGGGTATCAGCGCACTTTCCTGCCTGCAAGATTCATGTTGATCTGGCTGAATTGAGTGGTTACGACTACCATACCGGCATTGTGTACGGTGTTTATACATCGGGCATGGGGCGTGAAGTCGCACGCGGCGGGCGTTACGACGGCATTGGCGAAGCCTTTGGGCGTATCCGCCCTGCCACCGGTTTCAGCACCGATTTGCGCACCTTAGCGACGTTTGCTTTGCCACAGCAACAACGCACGGGCAACTCCAGTATTTTTGCACCGGCGGTACAAGATGTGACGCTAGAACAATTGATTCGGACATTGCGCAGTCAACAGCAACAAGTTATCCGTGCGCTTGACGGGCAAACACATGACGCGGCAGCACTCGGTTGCAGCCAACAAATCATTCAGCAAGACGGTCACTGGAACGTCGTGGCTGTTTAATCTTTACTAACACCTTTTAGCACATTTGAGCGAGACTGACATGGGAAAATTCGTCGTTGTATTGGGCACGCAGTGGGGTGATGAAGGCAAAGGCAAGATCGTGGATCTGCTGACTGAAAATGCCTCCGCCGTAGTACGTTTTCAAGGCGGGCATAATGCCGGACATACGTTGGTAATCAACGGTGAAAAGACAGTGTTGCATTTGGTACCTTCCGGCATTTTGCGCGAAGGCGTGGAGTGCATGATCGGCAACGGTGTGGTCGTCGCTCCTGATGCCCTGCTCAAAGAAATCAACATGCTGGAAGCGCGTGGTGTTCCTGCGCGTGACCGTTTAAAAATTTCTGCAAGCTGCCAGTTGATTCTGCCGTACCACGTTGCGTTGGATGCAGCACGTGAAAAAGCGCGTGGCAAACAAGCGATCGGCACGACGGGGCGTGGCATTGGCCCGGCTTACGAAGACAAAATTTCCCGCCGTGGATTGCGCGTTGGCGATTTGCTAAATCCAGAACAGTTTGAAACCAAGCTACGTGGCATCATGGAATACCACAATTTCATGCTGGAACATTACTTCAAGTGCGACACAGTTGATGCCGATGTGGTACTCGCCGAAGCAATGCAAATGGCAGAAATCATCAAGCCGATGATTACCGACATTCCGAACCGTTTGGCGGAACTGCGTAAAGCGGGCAAGGACGTGATGCTGGAAGGGGCACAAGGCACATTGCTGGACATCGACCACGGCACATATCCGTTTGTCACATCATCCAGTACCACCGCTGGCGGCGCTTGCACAGGCTCGGGCATTGGCCCGCGTAACCTTGATTACATCCTCGGCATCACCAAAGCCTACACTACCCGCGTTGGTTCTGGCCCATTCCCGACCGAGTTATTTGATGACACCGGTGCTTACATTGCCAAGCAAGGTAATGAGTTTGGCTCTACCACGGGTCGTCCGCGCCGTTGCGGTTGGTACGATGCGGTATCGTTGCGTCGCGCCATGCACATTAACTCCATTAGTGGGCTGTGTATCACCAAGCTGGACGTGTTGGATGGTTTGGAAACGGTACGAATTTGCACCGCTTACAAGCTGGATGGCAATATCCTTGATGTGCCACCCGTTGACACCGATGAATTTGCACGTTGCGAGCCAGTCTACGAAGACATGCCGGGTTGGACAGAATCCACGTTTGGCGCAACCAGCTATGACGCGCTGCCAGCGAATGCTAAAGCCTATCTGGCACGTTTGGCAGAAGCGGTGGAAACACCTATCGACATTATTTCGACAGGCCCTGACCGCGACCAGACCATTATTCTGCGCGATCCTTACGCAGCATAATGATGGAGATGGATGTTAGCCGTCGGTTTGGCGGCATCATCCGCACCTACGGTGAAGCGGCATTTAACCGCTTCACCGCCGCGCATGTTTGCGTGATTGGCGTGGGTGGCGTAGGTTCGTGGGCTGTCGAAGCCTTGGCGCGTAGTGGTATTGGCACACTCACGTTGATCGACCTTGATAACGTTGCTGAATCCAATATCAACCGCCAATTACCTGCCCTCGGCAGCACGCTTGGGCGTGCCAAAATTGCCGTATTGCAGGAACGTTGCCTCGACATTAATCCTGCCTGCCAATTGCATCTCGTTGAAGATTTTATCGACAAGGATAACCTTGCGACTCTCATCAAACCCGAATTCGATTACGTGCTGGATTGCATCGACAATGCCCGCACCAAAGCAGCACTGATTGCGTATTGCCGTCGTAACAAAATCCGCTTAATTACTGCCGGTGGCGCGGGTGGGCAAAAAGACCCGACTAAAATCCGCCTGACCGACTTGACTAAAACCATGCAAGACCCGTTGCTATCAAAAGTGCGTAAGGAATTGCGCCAGCATTACGGTTTTAGCAGCAACCCCAAACGCCGTTTTGACGTGCCTGCCGTGTGGTCGGAGGAAGCGATGACTTTGCCGGAGCGGGCGGAAGGTGCAAGCGCGTGTGATTTGAGTTGCGCGGGGGGGATTGGGTCGGTGACAACGGTGACGGCGAGTTTTGCCTTCGTCGCCGTCAGCCACGTATTGGGAAAACTAGCAATCCACTAAATCAGCGAATCAGCCATTTCTGGTGTATTCTCATCAATAGAAACCAGAGGAGGATTTCGCCATGTCAACAGAAGATACCAACCATAACGCTCAAGCACCTGAAGCCGCAGCAAGCGTCCGCTTGCGACCCTTTATCGCCCCCTGCCACCAAATTTCCCCAACTGCCCCCTTGCGTTGGTTGAAACAAGGCTTTAAGGACTTTAAGCAAGCGCCACTATTGAGCATGGCATACGGCTCGCTATTCATGCTCGCCAGTTGGCTGATTGCCTTGTGGTCATGGCAAGTGGGCAGTTTCACCATGCTCATCGTTTTGTTCGCCGCCTTCGTTTTTCTTGGTCCTGCGCTGGCAATGGGTTTGTATTCCGTCAGTTGCCAACTGGATCGGGGCATGAAGCCGCGCATCGGGTTTTGCCTGACACAGGGCAAGAAACGCCTCGGTAATCAGATGGTGTTTGCTTTTGCACTGTTGGTTATTTTCTTGGTCTGGGCGCGAGCCGCCGCCATTGTCAATATTTTTCTACCGATGGCGCGAAGCCCTAATGCCTCAGAATTAATGACCTTTCTGATCATCGGCTCGGTCGTGGGTTTGCTGTTTACCTTGGTCGTTTACTGCGCCAGCGTGTTTTCCCTGCCGATGATCATGGATCGGGAGGTGGATGCGATTACCGCCGTGCTGAGCAGTGTCAATGCTGTCTTGAAAAACAAGGCTGCCATGTTGCTGTGGGCGCTGATTATTTTGGGGTCGGTGTTGCTGGGCTTCCTGACACTGTTTCTTGCTTTTGTCGTCACCTTGCCAGTGATCGGCTATGCCAGTTGGCGGGGCTATCGGGAAACCATTATCGGCGATGAATGGCAGCAAGACCCGGATACAGCCGCCTGATCCGGGTACTGAAACCTTAGGTTTTGGGCAAGGTAACGCCGGTTTGCCCTTGGTATTTGCCGCCACGGTCTTTGTACGACGTAGAACACACTTCATCCGACTCGAAGAACAGCATTTGTGCCACACCCTCGTTGGCGTAGATTTTCGCAGGTAGTGTCGTCGTATTGGAAAATTCCAAGGTAACGTGACCTTCCCATTCAGGTTCTAAAGGCGTTACGTTCACAATGATGCCGCAACGTGCATACGTCGATTTCCCCAAACACACCACCAATGTGCTACGCGGAATACGGAAATATTCCACCGTCCGTGCTAATGCAAACGAGTTGGGCGGGATAATGCAAACATCGCCTTTGAAATCCACAAAGCTCTTTTCGTCAAAGTTCTTCGGGTCAACAATCGTGCTATTAATGTTGGTGAAAATCTTGAATTCGTTGGCACAACGCACGTCGTAACCGTAGCTGGATGTGCCGTAGGATACGATTTTTTCGCCATTCACAGAACGCACTTGCCCCGACTCGAACGGTTCAATCATGTTCGTTTCGGCTGCCATGCGACGAATCCAATGGTCGGATTTGATGCTCATTGACGTACCCCTACCCCGCCTTGGCGTTGGAACGGCACACTGATAAACGGCAATTTTACCGCGCCCGTTAAATCGTATTGCAGGCTGCGGGTCTTCATCGCTTCGGGTGCGAGTTGCAGCAATTGCATGAAATCTAACTTGACGGGGATATTGATCGGCATTTCCTGACGCGCACCGATACTCATATCTTGCGCTTGATCACCACTAGCAACCGGATGACCGTTCAAACTCAAACCATACTGGATACCCTTGAGCGGAATCGGGAAGGCATTGGGATTAGCCACGTTGAGCGTGACAACTGCCGTGCCTTGGGTCAAGGATACTTCTTGCAACCCAATGTTCTGGATGGAGATTTTAGGTTGTTCAATAACACCGGGGACACCACTGGCGCAGGCTTGTAATAATAATGCAGAGGATAACAGGGTAGAAATTCGTTTCAGCATGGATTGTTCTTCATATAAAGGGACGTGCTGAATACTACCAAAAAAGCCGTGGCAGATACCACGGCTTCATACTTTTTCAACTCACAACGTTTTATACGTTCATGATCTTAATCGTCGGGAACTTGGTACTGTAGTCCTTGGCTTTTTGTGCCAGACGCGCAGCCGCTTTGCGGGAAATATCTTTGTAGATTTGCGCGACTTTGCCATCGGGGTCAGACACAACGGTGGGGTTGCCGTTATCGACTTGTTCACGGATTTTGATGTCGAGAGGCAGACCACCAAGGTAGTTCACACCGTATTGTTCTGCCATGCGCTGACCGCCGCCTTCGCCGAAGATATGTTCAACCGTGCCGCAGTTGCT
Source organism: Thiothrix caldifontis (assembly GCF_900107695.1). Lineage (GTDB taxonomy): Bacteria > Pseudomonadota > Gammaproteobacteria > Thiotrichales > Thiotrichaceae > Thiothrix > Thiothrix caldifontis. The sequence continues at coordinate 123,954 of NZ_FNQP01000006.1, forward strand.
GCAAATGTGCATACTCATGTTTTCGACGATACCGAGGATAGGAACTTCGACCTTCTCAAACATTTTCAAACCTTTACGCGCATCCAGCAAAGCGATGTCTTGCGGCGTAGTCACGATGATCGCGCCAGACACTGGAATTTTCTGAGAAAGCGTCAATTGGATGTCGCCTGTGCCAGGGGGCAGGTCGATGACGAGGTAATCCAAATCGCCCCAGTTGGTGTCGCCGAGTAACTGTTCCAAGGCTTGCGTAACCATCGGGCCACGCCAGATCATCGGGGTATCTTCTTCGATCAAAAAGCCGATGGACATGGCTTTGATGCCGTGGTTCTGCATCGGCTCTAGGCTCTTGCCGTCGGAGGATTCGGGTTGACCACTGATACCTAACATGCGCGGTTGGCTGGGGCCGTAAATATCCGCATCCAACATACCAACGCTTGCACCATCAGCTTTAAGTGCTAACGCAATGTTAACCGCTGTGGTAGATTTTCCAACGCCGCCTTTACCAGAGGCCACTGCGATAATGTTTTTGATACCGTCTTTGCGCTTCACACTTTTTTGCACGGCATGGGCTGCGACTTGGGTAGTCACGCTTACGTCAGCATCAGCAACACCCGCAGCAGCTAAGGCAGCGTTGATCTCGGCTGCCAGTTCATCGCGGTAGCCACCAGCAGGGTAGCCTTGCACAACGCGCACGGCTACCTTGCCATTGTCGGTGGTGATGTCCTTCACTTGGTGCAGGCTCACGATGTCCTGATCCAGATAACGGTCTTTAATGCCTTTCAGTACGGCTTCAACCTGTTCGCGTGTCATGTTAGGGGAACTCCTCAAATGGGCTTGAAAACATGACCGGCATTCTACACCATCTAATGCCAGACTCGAAATAAGCACCCATTCAGCGATGGGTATTACCTAGTGGGATACTCAAGAATGGATAGACCTTATTGACAAGGGATAACGACAACGTTTGAAGTTGTGTAGAATAACCTCTTTACGCCCTACAGGATGCCCATTATGGTTTGGAAACCCCGCGTCACCGTCGCCAGTGTCATTGAACATGAAAACCGCTTTTTGATGGTGGAAGAAATGCACTTTGGGCAACTTACCATCAATCAACCTGCCGGACACATGGAACACGGTGAAAGCCTACTGGATGCAGTACGTCGTGAAACGCTGGAAGAAACCGGCTGGATGTTTGAACCAACTGCCCTACTCGGTATTTTCCACATGCACCGTGATGACCCTGACCGGGTGTACTTGCGTTTTACCTTCACTGGTACGCTGCTCGAACCTGTCCCTGGCTACCAAATAGATTCAGATATTACGGCAGTACACTTCCTGACCCGCGAACAAATTCGTAACCAGCAACCACGCATTTGGCGCAGTGATTTGGTCGGGCGTTCACTCGACATGTACGAATCTGGTGTACGCCATTCCCTCGACAGCCTGCAATACTTCGTTGCCAATGACTAACACACGCACCAAAAAAGTCATTGTTGGCATGTCTGGCGGTGTAGACTCCTCCGTTGCGGCCTTGTTACTGCTCGAACAAGGCTATCAAGTCGAAGGCTTGTTCATGAAAAACTGGGAAGAGGACGATACCGAAGACTATTGCTCCGCTGCGGTTGACCTTGCAGATGCACAAGCTGTTGCCGACCAATTAGGCATTACCCTGCACACCCGCAATTTCGCCAGCGAATACTGGGAGCGCGTGTTCACTTACTTTTTAGAGGAATACCGAGCTGGACGCACACCCAACCCCGACATCATGTGCAACAAGGAAATCAAATTCAAAGCCTTCCTTGAATTAGCATTGGAACTGGGTGCAGACTATATCGCTACCGGGCATTACGCCCGCATTGCACGTGACTCCGGCGGCACAGTGCGGATGCTCAAAGGCGTGGATAACAACAAAGATCAAACCTATTTCCTCTACACCCTGCAACAGCACCAACTACAACGCAGTTTGTTCCCTGTGGGTGAATTGGAAAAAAGCAAAGTCCGCGCCTTAGCCGTAACCGCCGGATTCACCACTGCCCGCAAAAAAGACAGCACGGGTATTTGTTTTATTGGTGAACGTAAATTCCGCGATTTCCTGCAACGCTTTTTGCCTGCTCAACCCGGTAACATTGTTACTCCCGCCGGTGAAATCATCGGTAAACACCACGGCTTAATGTATTACACCCTTGGACAACGCCAAGGTTTAGGTATTGGCGGACGTAAAGATGCCGATGAATCCCCGTGGTTCGTTGTCGATAAAGACATCGCAAATAATCACCTGATTGTCACTCAAGGCCACCAACACGCATTGCTAATGAAACATTTCTTGTTAGCTTCACAACTGCATTGGGTTTCTGGTCAAGCATTAGCCCAACAGTTTGAATGCAAAGCAAAAATTCGTTATCGCCAGACTGAAGAAACCTGTCAGGTCAGCCTACAGACAGATGGCAATTGCGCCGTTTGTTTCCCCAACGCACAACGTGCCATTACTCCCGGACAATCCATTGTGTTTTATCAAGACGATACCTGTTTAGGTGGCGGCATCATTGATGCAATGTCAACAAATTGTCCTAATCCTTCAAGCTAACTTGAATTATTTACGTAAACCCTTATTCTCTCAACACATACCAGAAACGGACACGATAAAAACCTGTGGAAGCCAATAACCGTAACCGAACCATTGCCCTTGCCGCGCTCTTCCAGTGTGTAGAAGGTGTCACTCAAATCGCCGCTCATGGCAATGTCGATAGCGAATTATTTGAGTCCTGTATTAACAGCATGTTGACCGAAGACGACTCATCTCCCGAAGCTCTTTATGGTGGTATAGATACACTCAGAACGGGCTTTCGCGTATTAATGTACCAATTGGGTGCTGGCACTATGAACCCCGATGGCAAACCCAAAGATATCGAGGCTACCCGTTATGCGGTTAACCTGCTGTATCTGGAGAAGAAACTTGCCAATGACCCCGATATGTTTCAAGCATTATTAAAGAACATCGAAAACGCCCAACAACAACTCGATTTTTTTGCCATGACTCACCCCAATATGATTGCGCGACTGGCTGAAATATATAGCAATACCGTCAGCAAACTGGGGCCGCGTATTATGATCAAAGGCGACCAAAATCACCTTGCCAACCCTGAGAATGCTGCCAAAATTCGCGCATTATTACTGGCTGGCATACGTGCAGCCTTATTGTGGCGACAAGCCGGAGGTAGCCGTTGGAAGCTCATTTTCTCACGTGGGGCAATGCAAAAAGAGGCTCAACGCTTGCTGAAAAGCTAAGACATATCTTGATTAATTTGTGCAATCACAGCCTGCGGATCAGCCGCCTGCGTAATTGGCCTGCCAACCACCACATAACTCACTCCTGCTTGTTGTGCCTGTGCAGGCGTCATGACCCGTGATTGATCACCCAGCTCACTACCTGCTGGGCGAATACCAGGCGTTACCAGCAAGAAATCCTCCCCTAACACTTGCCGTAACATGACTGCTTCCTGCGCAGAACACACCACTCCATCCAACCCACTGCTTGCTGCAAGTTGTGCTAAATGTTGCACTTGTTGTGCAGGATCGGCAATGACCCCCGTACTCGCCAATTGCACTTTATCCATTGACGTTAACACCGTGACTGCAATTAACTTGGGTGGATTTTCAATACACTGTAATGCTTCTCGTGCTGCTTGCATCATTTTTGCACCACCTGATGCATGAACATTGATCATCCACACGCCCAAAGCTGCGGCTGCTTTACACGCTGATGCTACGGTATTGGGAATATCGTGGAATTTCAGATCCAGAAACACATCAAAGCCACGCGCTGTTAATTGACGTATAAACTCAGGGCCAGCAGCAACAAATAATTCAAAGCCGACTTTAAGCTTACATTGTGCAGGGGTGAGAGCGGCAACAAACGCCAGTGCTTGTTCCGCAGTGGCAAAATCGAGGGCAATAATCAAACGGCTAGACATATGATATTCCTTACAAATTAAACGTTACTGACCGTATCCCACTGGTGACAAGCAGGACAGCGCCACAAATAGCCATGCATTTTATACCCACACTGGGCGCACTGGAAATCTGGTTGGCTGGCAGACAAACGTTGCAAGGCGATTTGTAGTTGGGCAATATCACAGACTTTTTCTTCCTGCCACAATGATGACAAGACTTCTGTCGAATGCACTACGGTGTTCAAACTAGGTTTGCCTTTAGTTAAGTATTCTTCAACCTGAGTACGCATTTCCGGTAACTTACCCAATTTACGTGCCAATTGCAGTAAGTAACCAAATAACTTCGTATCTTGGGTTTTCGCAAACGTTTGTTGAATGAAGCTACGCAGACTTTCAAGCTCATCTTTTTGATTAAAATTATTCACTAACTGATTGAATAAAACACCAATCAGACGCGTATCTTTCTCAATCGCCTGGTGATAAATACCCAAAGCCTCTTCGCGCTGATTACGGGCATACGCTAAATCACCTTTCAACACCAAAACGCGGGCAGAGACTGGGTAGACTTTAGCAGCTTTTTTGATGGTTTCTTCTGCACGAAACAAATTTTGCTTTTGCAGCTCCTGTGCAGCTATTTCACAGTAGTAGTGCGCAATCAAACGACTATGATCAAGTTTGCTACGCTGCTGTGCTAACTGTGCAATCTCAATTGCTTTGTCCCATTCATGTAATTGTTCATAAATATTACGTAATGGCTCACACGCATCAGCATGTTTCGGGTCATCTTTGAGTAATTCGCTAAATACGCTTTCGGCACGATCCAATAAACCAGCCGCGAAAAAATCCTCTCCGAGCGCCAACATGGCAGAGATACGTTGCGCTTTACTGAGATCGGAACGGGCAACCAAGTTCTGATGTATACGCAACGCACGGTTTATTTCGCCTCGATTGCGAAATAGGTTACCTAATAATAAAAAGGTATTAGCTGTGTGCTCATCAACTTCGGCGTAATTGAGAAACACATCCAGTGCTTTATCAGGTTCTTCACTCAATAGGTAGTTAATGCCTTGTACAAAACGCTGCGGAACATCCTTACGTTGCTCTTCGCGCTCTTTGTAACGCTTACGCGCCGCGTGCCAACCGGAATAAAATGCGATGGGCAATAATAAAAATAGAATTTCTTGCATAATGCCTTAGACGTAAAAAAGGAGGCTTAGTGCCTCCCCTTTCATAATTACACACGATAACAGGCTTGTTAATCCTGAATGGGATGAGTAGCACGCGATTCATTCACGCGCTCACGCAATTCCTTACCCGGTTTAAAATGAGGCACATGTTTCGGTGGTAAAGCGACCTGATCACCCGTTTTAGGGTTGCGACCTTTACGCGCCGCACGATGATGCAGGGAAAAACTGCCAAAGCCCCGGACTTCAATACGCCCACCACTAGACAGTGATTCGCTCATTTTGTCGAGCAACAGTTTAACGGACGATTCAACGTCGCGACTGCTCAGATGGCTTTGTTTACGTGACAGAATATCAATGATTTCAGATTTGGTCATCCATTCCACTCCTGAACAAACGACGGGGTTGTCATGATCGTTGTTGCAGCTTTCTAGTCTTGGAAAACGGTGCAGATAGTGTATCTGCACCGCCTGAACTATAGGTCATCCCTGACCTGCGTGCCATCCTGATGGTGAAACTTATTCGCCCATCTGTTCCTTGAAGATGTCACCCAGTGACGTGCCTGCACCGGAAGAACGCCCGGTGTATTCACGCATTACCCGCGCCTCATCTTCATCATCCTTCGCCTTGATCGACAGGTTGATGGAACGCGTCTTGCGGTCAACACCCATGAATTTCGCTTCAACAGTGTCGCCTTCTTTCAGCAAGGTGCGAGCATCTTCAACGCGGTCGCGTGACAGTTCGGAGGCACGCAAAATGCCTTCGATGCCTTCGCCCAAGTCGATTTTCGCGGCTTTAGGGGTAACTTCAACCACAGTGCCTTTCACGACGCTGCCTTTAGAATGGGCGGCCACGAAGTTGGAGAACGGGTCTTGTTCCATCTGCTTGATGCCGAGGGAAATGCGTTCACGTTCTGGATCAACGGCCAATACAACCGCTTCCACTTCGTCGCCTTTCTTGTAGCTGCGCACGGCTTCTTCGCCGGGAACGTTCCAAGAAATGTCAGACAAGTGAACCAGACCGTCGATACCGCCATCCAAACCGATGAAGATACCAAAGTCAGTGATAGACTTGATCTTACCGGAAACACGGTCGCCCTTGTTGCGAGTACCAGCAAATTCATCCCAAGGGTTAGCTTGGCATTGCTTCATACCCAGAGAGATGCGGCGGCGTTCTGCGTCAATGTCGAGGATCATGACTTCAACTTCGTCACCCAAGGTAACAACCTTAGCTGGGTTAACGTTTTTGTTAGTCCAATCCATTTCGGAAACGTGTACCAGACCTTCAACACCGTCTTCGATTTCCACGAAGCAGCCGTAGTCGGTCAGGTTGCTGACCTTACCAAAGATGCGCGTGCCAGACGGGTAACGACGAACCAGATCTTGCCATGGATCTTCACCCAATTGCTTCAGACCCAGTGATACGCGGTTCTTATCGCGGTCGAACTTGAGGACTTTAACGTCGATTTCGTCACCGATGTTAACAACTTCTGAAGGATGCTTGACGCGCTTCCAAGCCATATCGGTGATGTGCAACAGACCGTCGATGCCGCCGAGATCGAGGAACGCACCGTAATCGGTAAGGTTCTTGACCACGCCCTTGATGACTTGACCTTCTTGCAGGTTTTCCATCAGCGCATCGCGTTCTGCACTGTATTCTTCTTCAACGACTGCGCGGCGTGAAACCACCACGTTGTTGCGTTTCTGGTCTAGCTTAATGAGCTTGAATTCCAGTTCCTTGTTTTCCAAGTAGGAAGTGTCGCGGACTGGGCGTACATCCACCAGTGAACCCGGCAAGAATGCACGAATATCACCCAACTCAACCACGAAACCACCCTTAACTTTGCCAGTAATAATACCGGTGATGATTTCTTCGTTAGTGAAGGCTTCTTCTAGAATTTCCCAAGCACGCAGGCGGCGAGCTTTTTCACGGGAAAGGCGGGTCTCACCGAAACCATCTTCGACGGTATCCAGCGCTACTTCAACCAAATCACCGACTTTAACGTTGATTTCGCCGCGTTCATTTTTGAACTGTTCCGCAGGGATAACACCTTCAGATTTCAGGCCAGCACTAACGATAATGAAATCGGAGCGGACTTCGAGAACTGTTGCATTCAGCAGAGCGCCCGGCTGCATTTGGGTATAAGAAAGGCTCTCTTCAAACAGTTCAGCAAAACTTTCAGTCATGAATAAAAATACCTGTTAATAAAATGATTTATCGTCACTCGCATCCTGCATTGACGGGTTAAAACGCAAAAAGCCCAGACTTCCTGTCAGGGCTCCCTAGAAAATACGGTATCCAATGAAATGCTTAAGCGATGTAGTGCAACACGGTGGCGAACACTTCGGCTTGATCCAACGAACTGGTGTCGATGACCAACGCATCAGCGGCAGGTTTTAAGGGAGCTACCGGGCGGTTGGTATCGCGTTCGTCGCGAGCATTGATCTCTTGAATTAGGTCGCAAAGTTTAGCACTAAGTCCTTGTTGGCTCAACTGTTTCAGGCGACGTTCTGCACGGATTTCTGCACTGGCAGTGAGATAAAACTTGTGGGTAGCTTCAGGAAACACCACCGTGCCCATATCTCGCCCATCAGCAACTAAACCGGGAAGCTGACAAAACTGGCGTTGCAGCTCCAATAATGCTGCGCGTACCATAGGCAATGCGGCAATTTGCGAGGTCGCGCTGGCACAGGTTTCATTGCGAATCTCACTGGTAATAATGTCACCATCCAGCCATGCTTCGCCATTTTTGAATTCGATATTCAAAGTAGGAATCATCGCAGCCAACGTGGTTTCGTCTTGCAGATTCAACCCGCGTCGCAAAGCTGCCACCGCTGCTACGCGGTAAATTGCACCGCTATCGAGCATGTGCCAGCCGAGTTTATCCGCCAGCATACACGCAATCGTGCCTTTGCCAGCGCCAGCCGGGCCATCAATCGTAATGACAGGAATTTGCATACTCATATTGCCGTAATCCTCACACCAGCCTTGGCGGCTAACGCTACAAAGCCGGGGAATGACGTGTTGACGTTCGCACAATCATTAATCGTGATCGGTGCTTGAGCGCACAATGCAGCCATTGCAAACGACATCGCAATGCGGTGATCGCCGTGGCTGTCAATCGTGCCGCCTGTAAAATTGCCGGGGTTGATAATAATCCCATCTGGCGTCGGTTGCGCATCGACACCACACGCCATCAAACCATCCGCCATCACCTGAATCCGGTCACTTTCTTTGACGCGTAATTCTTCGGCACCTATCAGCACAGTTTGACCTTCTGCAAATGCGGCAGCAATGAATAACGCAGGAAATTCATCAATAGCCAGCGGCACAAGGCTTTCAGGAATCTGGATACCTTTTAACTGCACTGCACGCACCCGAATATCTGCTACAGGCTCACCGCCCACTTCGCGCTTATTCAGCACATCAAGGTTTGCCCCCATCAGACGCAAAATATCAATTACACCCGTGCGTGTTGGATTCATACCGACGTGTTCAATGGTCAGATCAGAGCCTTGTGCAATACTTGCCCCTACCATAAAAAAAGCAGCCGAAGAAATGTCGGAAGGTACATCAATATCGGTTGCGGTGAGTTTACCGCCGCCTTGCAAACTAATACGGTTACCCTCGGTTTTCACTTCATAACCAAAACCACGCAACATGCGCTCAGTGTGGTCACGGGTTGGTGCAGGTTCCGTCACCGACGTTTCTCCCTCAGCATACAAGCCCGCCAGTAACAACGATGATTTCACCTGTGCGCTTGCCATTGGCATATCATAATGAATACCGTGTAACTTGCTGCCGCCATGCACCAATAATGGCGGTGTACCTGTTGCCGTTGCTTCAATATTTGCGCCCATACGGGCTAAAGGTACAGTCACGCGCTTCATCGGACGCTTGGAAAGCGAGGCATCACCTGTCATCTTTATGTCGAACGCCTGTCCACTCATTAAACCTGACATCAGACGCATGGAGGTGCCGGAATTCCCCATATCCAAATCGTGCGTGGGGGCTTGTAAGCCGTGCAGCCCTACGCCATGGATGGTGACGTTGCCATCATCACTTGGGCCTTCAATCTCCACCCCCATAGAACGAAAGGCATTCAAGGTACACAGACAATCTTCACCTTGCAGAAAACCACTAACGTGGGTCGTGCCTTCCGCCAGTGCGCCCAGCATGATAGAACGGTGCGAAATGGATTTATCGCCGGGTACGCGCACACTGCCGTGTAAACTGCCGCCGGGTTGGACGATGAATTGTAGGTTGATGCTGGAATGGCTCACGGGGAATTCCTGTGGTAATGCGTAAAAAAGTAGGCTGGCATTCAAACATACACCATAAACTTTGCCAAGTTGTAGCAGAGCATTTGCAAGCAATTTTCATATTTCACCAAACGCTTCTGTTAGGATCTCTCCCGAAACTTTCGCCCCGCAAACGCTGCCAACATGCCGCGCAAAATATTCATCTCACTCACTGTCACCCCTGCCCGCCCAAACAATCGCCGCATCCGCCGCATCAGCAAACGCGGATTTTCGGGGTCAAGAAAGCGCGTATCAATCATCAACTGTTCCAAATGTGTGTAAAACCCTTCCAATGCTTCCGCACTCGCCAGCGCTTCTTCAGGATCAGCCGTAACAGACTGGTCAGGCGTTGCCAAACGCACCGCCGTTGCGCATTCATACCCCAACACCTGAATCGCCATCGCAATATTCAACGACAGAAAATCAAACGCCATCGGGATATGCACCAGCGTATTGCAGTGATCCAGCTCCTCATTGGTCAAACCGGTACGCTCACGTCCAAACACCAGCGCAATTTTCTGCTGCTGCGGCAAATGCGCCGCAACGAAAGTGCCACATTCCCGCGCATCCATCTGCGGCCATTGCAAAGTCCGCTCAGAACGCGCACTGGCTCCGATCACAATTTGGCAATCAGCGACTGCATCTTGCAAAGTCGGCACAATTTTTGCTTGTTCAATAATATCGTTCGCACCTGAGGCCAGCGCCCACGTTTCTTGAGAATACGGTTTACGCGGCGTCACTAAGCGCAAATCTTTAATGCCCATGGTTTTCATGGCACGCGCCGCCGAACCAATATTACCGGGGTGTGAGGTTTCTACCATAACGATGCGTAAGTGTTGAAGCGTAGTGTAAGGCACGGTGTGGTTGTCCATTCGATATTTCGTAAAGTGAGCATTATGCTATAGTCTTTACGGCAATATGACCAATAAATGAATCGCTTGGAAGAGGAGTTCCTGCATGAGAAAAATCGTTTCACTGCCCACAGTCGTGGTTGCCATGCTCTTAACGTTGATGCCTAGTTGGGTAACAGCGAATGACGGCAGCGGCTTAGATGCTTGGTTTGGCACTATTAATGGTTGGTTATCAACCGTCATTTTCTATGATGTGTTTCCTGGTGAGCCAGCCATGCCGTTCATTGTGGCATGGCTCATTGCAGGTGCTGTCTTTTTGACGCTACGCTTCAGTTTCGTCAATTTACGCATGATAGGACATGCTTTCGCCGTATTACGGGGTAAATACCGAACCGCAGATGACAAAGGTGAAGTGACGTCTTTCCAAGCGTTAACCACTGCGTTATCGGCAACCGTGGGCTTAGGCAATATCGCTGGGGTAGCGATTGCGATCTCGATTGGTGGGCCGGGCGCAACTTTTTGGATGATTGTAGCGGGCTTTCTCGGTATGACGACTAAGTTTACCGAAGCAACCTTGGCGCAAATGTATCGCGAAGTACGCCCAGATGGGCGCTTAATGGGCGGTGCAATGGAATATTTATCTAAAGGCTTTGCTGAGCAAGGCATGGAGGGTCTGGGCAAATTTCTCGCCATCATGTTCGCGGTATTCACCATTTTTGGCTCATTTGGGGCGGGTAGCGCTTTCCAAGTCAGCCAATCCTTAGGTGCGGTAAAGGAACAGATTCCGTTTTTTGCAGAAATGCCAATTGCTTACGGTATTCTGATGGCAGTGTTAACCGGGTTAGTGATCATTGGTGGATTAAAGCGTATTGCGCACACAGCGGAAGCCATTGTACCCACCATGATCATCGTATATTTACTAGCCTGCTTATGGATTATCCTCAACAATATCAGCGGTGTGCCCGATGCATTGAGTAAGATTGTGGTTGAAGCCTTCTCCCCCATCGCAGTGGCAGGTGGTATTGTCGGGGCGATTGTACAGGGCTTCAAACGAGCCGCGTTCTCCAGTGAAGCGGGCTTGGGTTCAGCCGCGATAGTGCATTCCACAGCTTCGGTTAAATACCCGGTACGTCAAGGAATGGTTGCATTGTATGAGCCATTCATTGACACCGTGATTATTTGCACTATGACGGCACTGGTAATTATTTTGACAGGCGTTTACAACTCGCCAGAAACAGAAAGTATCCGTGCCGCGAGCCAAGGCGCTGCATTAACGGCCGTCGCCTTCCGCACAGTAGCAGATTGGTTCCCAATTATCCTCACGCTGTCGGTATTTTTGTTTGCTTTTAGTACCATGATTGCATGGTCATACTATGGTGAACGCTGCTGGGTATATTTATTTGGCGAAAAACTTTCGATCATTTACAAAGTGATGTTTTTAGTCTTTGTGTTGTTAGCTTCGGTAGCAAGTGCAGCCAATATGCTGGACTTTACTGACTTACTGGTATTAGCGATGGCTTTTCCGAACCTGATCGGCTTGTATCTGCTGAGTGGTAAAGTGCGGGTAGCCCTGAATGATTACACTGCCAAGCTAAAAAGTGGCGAGCTAGATCGTGAAACAAAGCGGTAATTAACGATTAGCCCTTATCCTAACCTCCCCTTATCAGGGGAGGAACAAGAGCAATTATTCAACAATTAATGCCGTTTCATCAGGCGTTCTTTTTCTCTGCCCCAATCACGTTCTTTTTCAGAATCGCGCTTGTCGTGTTGTTGTTTGCCTTTTGCCAAGCCAATTTCGACTTTGACACGGTTATTTTTCCAGTACATCGCCAAGGGTACAACGGTATACCCCTTACGATCGACCGCGTTATTGAGTTTGACGATTTCGGTATCGTGCAATAACAGTTTGCGGGTGCGCAATGAATCGGGAATGATGTGGGTGGAAGCGGATAATAAGGCGCTAATGTGTGCGCCAAATAAAAATACTTCGCCTTTTTCGAGAATCACGTAACTTTCTTTAAGCTGGATACGCCCTGCCCTGAGGCTTTTCACTTCCCAGCCTTGCAGCACCAAACCAGCCTCGAAGGTTTGCTCGATGTAATAGTCGTGGCGTGCCTGTTTATTCAAGGCAATGGTTTTGTTGCCGGGGGCGCTCTTCTTTTTGGTCGTCGCTTTTGCCATGAGGGTAATAATCGCCATGCAAGTTAAGGAAACATGAAATGATACGCGGGTTTGCCGTATCATCAAGCGCTTTGTGACAATACTACAGGATTCCCTATGCGCCCAGCTTCGCTCAGTTCCATCCTCGACAAAGAGTTTCTCGGCACGTTAGAAGGTCATCATACCCCCGTGATGTTGTGGGGGCCGCCGGGCGTGGGTAAGTCGCAAATTGTGGCACAAGTCGGGATTCGCCATACGGTTCCCGTGATTGATGTGCGTTTATCACAGATGGAACCCAGCGATTTACGCGGCATCCCCTTTCGTGACAAAGAGCTGGTGGAATGGGCGATTCCCTCCATGCTACCGGATGAGGAGCGCCACGGGGCAATGGGCATTTTGTTTCTGGATGAAATCACCTCCGCCGTGCCAAGCGTATCCGCAGCCGCGTATCAGTTGATTCTGGATCGACGCTTGGGTGATTACCGTGTACCGGATGGCTGGGCAATCTTTGCCGCTGGCAATCGCCAAGGCGACCGGGGCGTGACTTACACCATGCCTGCGCCTTTAGCTAACCGCTTTTCACACTTTGAAGTCGATTTGAATCTGGATGACTGGGTAGCGTGGGCATACAAGCACCATATCGACGAACGCATTATCGGCTTTTTGCGCTTTCGCCCTGAACAATTATTTAACTTTGATCCGGCACACAATCCGGTCGCCTTCCCTACCCCGCGTTCGTGGGAATTTGCACACCGCGCCTTGCAGAAATTTGGCAATTCCCCCAATTTATTACTGGGAACCTTGCAAGCCTGTGTCGGGCCAGCGGCGGGGATTGAATTGAAAGCGTTTGTGGATAGCCTTGATCAAATGCCGGACTTGGATGCGATTTTACGCGGTGAAGACATCAAAGCACCCAAGGAAGTGGATTTGCAATACGCGGTGGCTTCATCGCTGGTCGGTCGGGCAATTCGGGCGAAAGGCACGCCAGAAGCGGCGGAAACTTATGGGCATATTCTCAATTACGCCAAAGCGTTTCCGTTGAAGGAAATGGGCGTGATGTTGGTGTCGGATATGTTACGTGCTGTCGGTGATGAGATTTTCGGGATTCCCGCGTTTGCGCAATGGGCGCAGTCGATTGGCGATATTATGCTGTACGATTAATTTCAGCGGGGCGCACCCGTGTTGCGCCCCGCTCTTCGACTTAATCCCCCGCCAGCAGCGCCGTCATTTGCCAACGCCCCCCCACCTTTTCAAAAAAAGCCCGGTAATCCACCGCACTGCGGGTAAAGCTGCGGGCAACATAACCTTTCTTGCCGTTGGGTAGCTTGATAGCCACCCATTGATCATTGCCATGATCCGCCGAATTTAGCGCAACGATGTCATAGCTTAGGGTTTGCAGAATTTTGCCATCCGGCTTAGGAGTGGCACGGACATTGACCTTGTTACCAATGATGGCGATGTTTTCAAACGCATCCAAATCACCCTTTACAGGCCAATGGGATGAAATGTAAGGCGCGTTAAAACTGCCATCTTGATTGAAACCGCCCCCCAATGCCAACACAGTACCCAGTGTTTCCCACAACGGGCTGTTAGGCTTGTCGATTGCCCAGTTTTTCTTGAAGTCGTTGATGCCGTTATCGTCACCAAAGCCATTCTGGATATTTTTGCTGACAACTGCCAACACCGCCGCCTTGTCGCGTTTAGCAACGGCAACCTGCAATTGGGCACGGAACGTGAAAAAGTCCGGCTGCTTGGCAGCTTCATCCACTGGCAGCAAGGTAACAGCGTGTGATAAGACCGGAAAAGCCAGCATCAAGCCCAAACAACTGGCGGCTAATAAAGCACGGATTCGCATAGGTTATCTCCCTCTAGCGTATTGCTAAAAAAATGCCCCGCTCATACGGCAGGGCATTGGCTCATTTCACGTTAACACGGACAGTATATTTGCCCTTCCACGGATCGGCTTTCTTGCATTCGACCACCTGAATTTTGTAGTCGCCCGCTATGGTTGGCTTGACCGTTGCCTTACTGTGGCAAGACAAATCCATGTCGTTGGCATTTTCACCTTTGGGGTCGGTGATGTAGATGGAAACCTTGCCATCACTTTTGTTGTCTAGCTGCTCAACCGTCATGGTCTGACCTTTGCCTACACCCATGACGTAGTTTTGCTCGGTATCAAAATCCGCCAACTTGCCAGTGACCGTAGCGCTGGATGCACCCTTGGCAAACTGAATACGTTCAGCTTTATTGATAGGCTTGGCAGCTTGCTTGTTATCTAAAGCGCAAATCTCAGCATTTTTGCCAACCCAGCAACCCTTTTTCAGCTTGAAATCTTCGCCCAGCAATTCCTGTGCGTGGGATGCCTGAGATGTGCCGTTCCACGAAGCCCCTGCCACGCCTTTTTCCAGCATATTCAGGTAAACAAAATACTTGTCACCAAACAGGCGGAAAGAGCCATCCTTGTCAGCATCATACATGCACGTACCGTTAAGATATGTTTTACCTTTGACCTTGAGGGAGCAATCCACTTCGCGACCATCCGCACCCTTGCGCCAATCCTTACCCTGTGCAGTCTGAACGGCTTTCGATAGGCTTGCACGTTCATCTGCCAGCGCCTTGCGGGTGGAATAAAGGCTTTTGCCCTCGGGATACAGAATGTCGTCCGCTACCCACTGCCCGTCTTCCCGCACCATTTTGAAAACAATCGTATTTTTAAATACCTGAGGCGCAGAAGGTGTCACATTGAGGTCAACACGCACGGTATTGGGTGCTGTTTCCTTGAAACGGATGCCGGAGCTGGCATAGCTTAACTTGTCATCATAGTCTTGGGAGTTGAGATACGGATTCGCATCAGCCCCCCAACCGCAAGGCTCATCATTGTGCCCTTTGCAGGCTTGCTCGCTTTTCTGGATGTCGGCTTTGAAGGCTTTGGACATGGCAATATCCGGTGTCAGCACATTGTTAGCAGCGGCAGCAAAATAACGCTCATAAAACCCACGTACTGTATCAGCAGCCGTAACCGCTTTTTCGACGGTTTTTACTGGTGATTTTTCCGCAGCAGTGCTGGTTGCACAGCCCGTCAATGACAAGAACACACACACTGCCATCACCGCTAAAGAAACCTGATTTTTCATAGACAACCCTCTACCCCTCGCACAGGGATCATTGTAACCAATAAAAAACACTCATCATTAACATAGAACTTATGTTGATATTTATCAATGCAATAAACAGTTTTTTTGGGTTCAAAAAATATCCAGCACAATAAATCCCCCAGTAACATTAAGTGCCCAATAACAAAATTGTGCCACCGATAGATTTGAACCGTAACTGTACAGTTGTACAGTATTTTGTGAATTTTCAATGACACTTCAAAAAGTGGGATCGTCTAGCAACCGCTGTTTGATGGCCTGGGCAGCCGCTTCCACACGGGTGGCAACGCCCAGTTTGAGTAAAATCGCACTGACGTGATAACGGGCAGTGGGCTGGGATATATGTAGTTTGCCTGCAATTTCGGTATTGCTGAAACCTTGCACCAGCAAGGCGAGGACTTTGTGCTGTTGCGCACTCAACTTGGTATTCATGCTGCTGGCAGCCGGTTTTTCTGCCGCCAATGCCTTGGCAATAACCGGGGAAAACACGGTTTCACCCGCGTGAACGGCGTGGATAGCCTGCTCCATGTCTTCGGCAGAGGTGTTTTTAAGGATGTAACCGTTGGCTTGGGCTTGCAGCATCTGCTTGACCAGTTCTGTGTCCTGAAACGTGCTGAGAGCAATAACCCGCGTCTGTGGACAACATTGGCGAATGGCTTGAGTCGCGGCGATACCGCCAACGCCATCCATTTTCACATCCATTAACACCACGTCAGGCTGAAGTTGTTGGCTCAAGCACAAGGCTTCTTCACCACTGTCAGCTTCCGCTACCACCACAATGCCCGCAAAAAATGCAATGACGTGCCGCAGCCCTTTACGCACCACCATGTGGTCATCCACGACGATAATCCTGATGGCTTTATCCGGCATCTGCTTGGTTCCAAATCAGTGTAATGGTTGTCCCGTGTTCGGGTTGCGCCTCGATTTCCAGCGTTGCGCCAATGTTTATAGCTCGTTCCCGCATAATATCCAGGCCTAAATGCCCCGCCAGTCCCTGCTGGGGGTGAAAACCGCAGCCATCATCGCTAATCGTGAGTATAGCTTGCGCTGACATCCCTTCAAAATACAGGCTGACCAGCGTTGCCCCGGCGTGTTTGCTGATATTGTTGAGACTTTCCTGTGCAATGCGGTAGAACGTGGTTTGCACTTCCGGGGGTAAAATGCAGTCCTGTTCAATTTCCAGCTTGACCGTTAGCGGTGCGTGTACTCCGACACGGGTGCTTAACTGCTGCAACAGTTCACCGAACGGCTTGTCAATCAGGGCGGAGGGGCGTAGTTCCAGTAATAAAATACGCATTTCCGCCAAAGCATTCTGGTTAAGCTGGCGCAGTTCATCCAGCACCTGCTGCCCCTGTTGCGGATTCTGTTGCCAGACCAGTGGTAAGGTATCCGCCATTAAACTGGCAGAGAACAAGGTTTGGCTTACGGCATCGTGCAAATCGCGGGACAGGCGGTTGCGCTCCTCCATCCGGGCATTTTCCGCCGCGTAACTCGCCACTTCCGCCGTGCGTTCCGCTACCCGCTCCTCCAGATGCTGCACCAAATCCCGCTGTGTTGCTGCCATTTCATTGAAGGAGGTAGCAAGAAAGCCAATTTCATCGTGGTATGGCACTTTTATTGAGGTGGTGAGGTTGCCAGCCTGAATTTCCCGCACACCATGCAGCATGGCTTGCAAGGGTCGGTTCAAACTGACATGGAAGAAGCGCGGCAAAATGAGCAGAATGGCGAAGGTGGAAACAAGGATGAAAACAACGATTGGCTGATAGATACGGTTCGGATCAGCACCCGTGTACACCGAACCAATGATCCACGCAATGCCCGACAGGATTGACAGCACAGCCGCCAAGGTTACGCCCACCAGCTTGAACTGGAATGACGAATATTCCGGGGTATGGTTAATGTATACCAGTGTAAAAGCGACGTAGGTCAGCAAGGCCAGCCAGCAGTTCAGCAACTCGGCTAAGCTCCAGTCGATCCAGCCCAAACCACGCACGATCAGCACAATCCCGATAGCGGCGGGCAACACGGTCACATAGAAGAATGCCCGGAGTGCCGCTGCCTGCGTTGCAAGCTGGGTGGAAGGCATGAGCAATGATTGAATCGCCAACCACACAGCGTGGTAGCAACGGCTATTCTGTTCCTGACCCATCGCATCCACCAGTCGAAACAACAAGATGGCGTGTACGGCAAAAAACTCCAAGGGAAAGGGAATACTCAACCAATGATCCCGATATTCCACAATTCCTTGGCTCAGCAATGCGATACGCTGCATGGCAACGAAACTTTCAATGCCAATAATCAGGCAAATACCCGCCAAAATCGTGGCTTCGACCCACCATTTTGGGCGGAATTGGCGTTGAAAATAGAACGCAAACAGTAAAAAACCTGACATCGCCAATGCGCCAAACACACTAACAAAAGGCAGGGCGAATTCCGCATAGTCGGGGGGAAGTGCAATACCGAGAAATTGCAGCAGTGTGCCGCAGCTTGCCGAGGCAAAGGTCAGCAACAAGAAAAACGCTACTTTAACGTTTACCCACGTGCGGAGCGCGTTTGCCAAGCGTACTGCAAAATAGCCGGTCAACAGCGATACCATCAGCAATTCGATGAAGAAATTGATGGCGAGAGGAGTCCAGAACAGTTGCAGCATGTTCAGTTTGACCGGGTTCGATGGTGAGCACCAATATTAGCCCATAAAAAAAGCCCCGCACAACGGCGAGGCTTCTTTTTCTTCCTCCCTTCACCCCTTGCGGGGGAAGGGTCGGGGATGGGGGGAATCTCTTCCTTACCCCGCCACTACCGGAATCGGCACAACCTTCTGCGCCGCCTTCTGATAATGCTCCATCTTGTCAAAGTTCAGGTAACGGTAAATATCACCCGCCATGCTATCAATCTTCTTCGCGTATTCCATGTACTCCTCAACCGTAGGCAGTTTGCCCATGATTGCCGCCACAGAAGCCAGTTCCGCCGAAGCCAAGAACACATCCGCGCCAGTACCCAAACGGTTAGGGAAGTTACGGGTAGAAGTAGACACCGCCGTGGAGTTTTCAGCGATACGCGCCTGATTCCCCATGCACAGTGAGCAACCCGGCATTTCCATCCGTGCACCGGCACGACCGAAAATGTTGTAGTAACCTTCGTCACTCAACTGGGAAGCATCCATCTTGGTTGGTGGTGTGATCCACATGCGTGTTGGGATTTGCTTGGTGGTTGCATCCAACAGCTTGCCCGCCGCACGGAAGTGACCGATGTTGGTCATGCACGAACCGATGAACACTTCATCAATCTTGCGACCTGCCACTTCCGACAACAGACGTGCATCATCCGGGTCATTCGGCGCACACAGGATAGGCTCTTTGATCTCATCCATGTTGATTTCGATCACTGCCGCGTATTCCGCATCCGCGTCAGCACGCATCAGACTTGGGTTCGCCAGCCACTCTTCCATCTTGCCGATACGACGTTCGATAGTACGTGGATCACCGTAACCTTCCGACAACATCCACTTCAGCATAACAATGTTGGAACGCAGGTATTCAGCAACCGATGCTTCAGACAGCGCAACCGTACAACCCGCCGCAGAACGTTCCGCAGAAGCGTCAGACAATTCAAAGGCTTGCTCAACGGTCAGGTGATCCAGACCTTCGATTTCCAGCACCGTGCCGTTGAAGACGTTCTTCTTGCCTTTCTTTTCAACAGTCAGCAGACCCATCTGGATCGCCTTGTGTGGAATAGAGTGCACGAGGTCACGCAGGGTGATACCCGGCTGCATTGTGCCGGTGAAACGTACCAGCACAGATTCCGGCATATCCAACGGCATAACGCCAGTCGCCGCCGCAAACGCTACCAGACCAGAACCCGCCGGGAAGGAAATACCAATCGGGAAACGGGTATGCGAGTCACCACCAGTACCCACGGTATCCGGTAACAACATGCGGTTCAACCAAGAGTGGATAACGCCATCACCAGGGCGCAACGAAACACCGCCACGGGTCATAATGAAATCAGGCAACGTGTGGTGAGTCACCACGTCAACCGGCTTAGGATAAGCAGCCGTATGGCAGAAAGACTGCATCACCAAATCCGCCGAGAAGCCCAAGCAAGCCAAGTCTTTCAATTCGTCACGGGTCATTGGCCCCGTAGTATCTTGTGAACCCACAGTAGTCATTTTAGGTTCGCAATACATGCCGGGGCGTACACCCGCCATGCCGCAAGCCTTACCGACCATTTTTTGTGCCAGTGTGTAGCCTTTACCCGTATCAGCAGGCTGCTCTGGGGTGCGGAACAAATCAACCGGCGGCAAACCCAGTGATTCACGCGCTTTGGCGGTCAAACCACGTCCGATGATCAGGTTGATACGACCACCCGCACGGGCTTCGTCCAACAATACTTGGGTTTTCAGGCTGAAAGTGGAAATGATTTCATCCGTACCGTGACGCTTGGCAACGCCTTCGTAAGGGTAAACATCAACCACGTCACCCATGTTCATTTGGGCAACGTCCATCTCAATTGGCAATGACCCAGAATCTTCCATCGTATTGAAGAAAATCGGCGCAATTTTGCTACCAAAGCAATACCCGCCCACACGCTTGTTCGGAATCCCCGGCATATCATCGCCAAAGAACCACAGCACGGAGTTAGTGGCAGACTTACGTGAAGAACCTGTACCTACCACGTCACCGACGTAAGCCACTGGGAAGCCTTTCGCCTTCATCGCCTCGATTTGCTTCAAGGGGCCAACCGAACCCGGCACTTCCGGCTCAATACCATCACGCGGCATTTTCAGCATCGCGTTGGCATGGAGTGGGATGTCAGGGCGTGACCACGCATCCGGTGCAGGCGACAAGTCATCAGTGTTGGTTTCACCGGGAACTTTGAACACCGTAACGGTGATTTTCTCAGCCACTTCAGGCTTGGAGGTAAACCATTCGCCCGCAGCCCAAGATTCCATGACTTTTTGTGCAGACGCATTACCCGCTTTCGCTTTGGCTTCCACGTCGTGGAACGCATCAAACATCAGCAGCGTGTGTGACAAAGCGGTAGCCGCTGCGTCAGCCGTTGCAGGCACATCCAGCGCAGCAATCAACGGTTGTACATTGTAACCACCCAACATCATGCCCAGAACTTCGACCGCACGCACCGGGCTAATCAATGCACAAGCAGTTTCACCCGTGACGATGGCAGCAAGGAAACCGGCTTTCACATAAGCAGCTTCGTCTACCCCCGCCGGAACGCGGTTTTCCAGCAAATCAACCAGAAATGCTTCTTCGCCTGCCGGAGGGTTTTTCAGCAGCTCCACCAGTGCAGCGGTTTGTGCCGCATCCAATGGTTTAGGTGGAATACCTTGGGCTGCGCGTTCGGCAACATGTTGGCGATATTCTTGCAACATTTTCTATAGACTCCTCAAAACAACAAAACTTATCTTTCATTCACTGGAACATAATCGCGGCTTTCCGCACCCATGTACAACTGGCGTGGACGACCGATGCGCGACTCCTCATCACCCATCATTTCATCCCACTGTGAAATCCAGCCGATGGTACGTGCCAACGCAAACATCACCGTAAACATGCTGACCGGAATCCCCATGCTCAGGAAAATCACCCCGGAATAGAAATCGACGTTCGGGTACAGGTTACGTGCTTTGAAATACTCATCGTTCAATGCCACCTGTTCCAGCTCACGCGCAATCGCAAACAGTTTCTGGTTAGGGTCATTGGCGGGTAAACGATCCAGAATATCATTCGCCAATTCACGGATAATTTTGGCACGCGGGTCATAGTTTTTATACACGCGATGCCCGAAGCCCATCAAGCGGAAACGGTCATTTTTGTCTTTGGCGCGGTCTACCCAATGCGACAATGGCAAGCCAGACTTTTCAATGTCACGCAACATATTGATCACGGCTTCGTTCGCACCACCGTGCGCAGGCCCCCACAAGGATGCAATCCCGGCTGCCACGGCTGCAAACGGGTTCGCTTCCGAACTGCCCGCCAAACGCACGGTTGAGGTCGATGCATTTTGCTCATGGTCAGCGTGCAAAATCATAATGACTTCCAACGCTTTCACATGCAACGGATCAGGCGTGTACGGTTCCGTCGGCACGGAGAACATCAGGTGCAGGAAATCTTCCGCATACGACAAATCATTACGCGGGTAGACAAACGGCAAACCCACGGAATAACGGTAGCTCCATGCCGCAATCGTCGGCATTTTCGCAATCAAACGGTGCGCAGAACGCTTACGTTGTTCTGGGTCATGGATATTCATGTCATCGTGGTAGAACGCGGACAACGCCCCCACGACCCCAACCACGGTTGCCATCGGATGCGCGTCACGGCGGAAACCCCGGAAGAAATACTGTACCTGATCATGCAACATGGTATGGCGCGAGATCATGTACTCAAAATCTGCCAACTCTTGCTTGGTGGGCAAGGTTTTATTCAGCAGCAAATAGCAGACTTCCAAAAAGCTGCTGTGTTCTGCCAACTGCTCAATCGGATAACCACGGTAGAGCAGCGTGCCTGCATCCCCATCCAAATACGTAATTTCACTGGAACAACTAGCGGTCGACATGAAACCGGGATCGTAAGTGAAATACCCCAGTTCCTTGTACAGTTTACGGATGTCAATGGTTTTGACCCCGATGCTAGGCTGAAGTACATCCAACTCGACTTGTTTGCCAGTGGTGTTATCAGTAATGGTGACAGTTTGTTTGGTCATGCAGGCACTCCAAAAAATTAACGAAAACTTATCCTTGCAGGGCTGCGAATGCAGCAGCGACACCCTTCCCTAGTTCAGCCGGAGACTGAACAGTATACACGCCAGATTGTTGCAGTGCAGCATACTTTTCCTGCGCCGTGCCTTTCCCACCTGCAATAATCGCACCAGCATGACCCATGCGCTTACCCTTGGGTGCGGTAACGCCTGCAATATAGGAAACCACTGGCTTGGTGACATTGGCTTTAATGAATTCCGCTGCTTCTTCTTCCGCTGAACCGCCGATTTCGCCACACATTAAAATGACTTCGGTTTGCGGGTCAGCTTGGAACAAGGTCAGCGCATCAATGAAGCTTGTGCCCGGAATGGGGTCGCCACCGATGCCGATACAAGTACTTTGACCCCATTCGCCGGTTTGCTTGACCGCTTCATAAGTCAGCGTGCCGGAACGTGACACAATGCCAACACTGCCCGGTTTATGGATGTGACCCGGCATAATGCCGATTTTGCATTCGCCCGGTGTAATGATACCGGGGCAGTTGGGGCCAATCAGACGCACGCCAAGGCTATCCACCACCACTTTCGCATCCAGCATATCCAGCGCCGGAATGCCTTCGGTAATGCACACGATCAGCTTGATACCCGCGTAAGCCGCTTCAATAATCGAATCTTTGCAGAATGCTGCCGGAACGTAGATCACGCTGGCATCCGCGCCGGTCGCTTCCACCGCTTCGCGCACGGTATTGAACACCGGCAAACCTAAATGCGTTGTGCCACCTTTACCCGGTGTAATCCCGCCGACCATTTTCGTGCCGTAAGCAATCGCTTGCTCAGAGTGGAAAGTTCCTTGCTTGCCGGTGAAACCTTGGCAAATGACTTTGGTGTCTTTATTGATTAATACGCTCATGCGGCATCTCCTACGGCAGCAACGATTTTACGGGCAGCATCGCCAAGATCGCTTGCAGCAATCACAGCCAAGCCGCTATTAGTCAGCAATTCAGCACCTTTTTCGGCATTATTGCCTTCCAAACGCACTACAACAGGGACAGAAACGTTAACTTCTTGCACCGCTTTGATAATCCCTTCGGCAATCAAATCGCAACGCACAATGCCACCGAAGATATTAATCAGAATGCCTTTAACCGCAGCGTCGGACAGAATGATCTTGAAAGCCGCCGCTACCCGTTCAGCCGTTGCGCCACCGCCTACGTCGAGGAAGTTAGCCGGTTGACCACCGGACAGTTTGATAATGTCCATCGTCGCCATTGCCAAGCCTGCGCCGTTGACCATGCAACCGATATTGCCTTCGAGTGCGACGTAGTTCAGTTCCCACTCGTCCGCTTCCAGTTCGCGGGCATCTTCCTGGGATTTGTCACGCATCGCTACCAGTTCAGGCTGGCGGTAGAGCGCGTTGCTGTCTACATTCACTTTGCCATCGAGACACAACAAGTTGCCTTCAGCCGTGACTACCAGCGGGTTTATTTCGACCAGAGACAGGTCTTTTTCCTTGAACATTTTGCCCAAGCCAACCAGCAATTTGGTGAATTGCCCAATCTGTGCGCCTTGCAAGCCTAAGCCGAAGGCGAGTTCACGCCCTTGGTAAGGCATCACGCCAACCAGCGGATCAACCATCGCTTTGAGGATTTTTTCTGGGGTTTCGTGCGCAACCTTCTCGATTTCCATGCCGCCTTCGGTGGAGGCCATGATCACGATGCGGCGGCTGGAGCGATCCAACACTGCGCCGAGGTACAGTTCGCGGGCAATATTGCAGGTTTCTTCCACCAGAATGGTGTTGACGGGTTGACCGTGTTTGTCGGTCTGGTATGTAACCAAGTTTGTACCCAGCAAACTGGCTGCGAAGGTGGCTGCATCAGCCGGAGTTTTAACCAGTTTCACGCCACCGGCTTTGCCGCGTCCACCTGCGTGGACTTGCGCCTTGACCACTACTGTCGCCGTGCTTAAAGAAGCCGCTGCTGCTTCGGCTTCCGCCGCTGTGGAGGCGATTTTGCCAGTGGGTACAGGCATACCGTATTGGCTAAAAACCGCTTTGGCCTGATATTCGTGTAAATTCATCCTCAGTTTTCCTTTGGTAGTTCACCGCGAAAACGCGGGTTATAATCGTACAAACGCCACGTATCTGCGTGCAGCAGACCGTGGCGTTAAAGCGTAGGGGTTAACGGTGTGGCTTACTTACGCTTTTTGCCAACGGCATGTAATGCCCGCCCATCCACTGCCAGCATGGCTTCGTGTATTGCTTCGGAAATGGTTGGGTGCGCAAACGTCATGCGTGCCAAATCTTCTGACGAACATTCAGTTTCAATCGCAATCACTGCCTGACCGACCAGTTCGGAAGCCAATGGCCCCACAAAATGCACACCAAGAATACGATCTGTTTTGGCATCTGCCAGCACTTTCACCAAACCATCGGCTTGATCCATCGCTTTGGCGCGACCGTTAGCGGCAAACGGGAAGCTGCCTGTGTTATACGCAACGCCAGCGGCTTTCAATTCGGCTTCGGTCTTGCCTACCCATGCGATTTCCGGGTGAGTGTAAATAACCCACGGAATCGCATCGTAATTGATGTGCGGCTTTTGACCGGCAATCTGTTCGGCAACCAGCACACCCTCTTCCGAGGCTTTGTGCGCCAGCATTGGCCCTACGATGCAATCGCCAATCGCGTAAACACCCGGCACAGCGGTTTGCAGATGCGCATCGACAACGACACGTCCGCGATCATCCAATTGCACCCCGGAATCGTCCGCGAATGCGCCAGCGGTATTGGACTTGCGCCCAACTGCCACGATCAAGCGATCAACCAGTAAGGTTTGCTCACCTTTCGGATCATTGTAAGTGACGGTTACGCCATTATCGCCTGCTTCGACCTTGGCAACCTTGGAACTAAGGCGGATGTCCAACCCTTGCTTCTTGAATTGCATCTGCGCGGATTTAGCCACGTCACGGTCAGCCGCACCGAGGAAATCGTCCATCGCTTCGATAACGACCACTTCGGAGCCGAGCCTGCGCCACACGCTGCCCATTTCCAAACCGATCACGCCTGCACCGATCACGCCGAGTTTGCCGGGAGTGGTTTCCCAATCCAGCGCACCGGCAGAATCCACAATGCGGGTATCCAGCCACTTGGCAATCGGCAGTTCAATTGGGGTGGAACCTACCGCGATGATTACGTTGTCAGCAGCGTGGGTAGCAACCGTGCCATCATGGGCGGTAACTTCGACTTGCTTGCCAGCCAGTAACTTGCCGCGACCTTGCAACCAAGTGATACCGTTGGCCTTGAACAATTGTTCAATACCGCCAGTCAGTTGGCTGACAATTTTGTCCTTGCGGGCAATCATCTTGGCAACGTCAATCTGCAAACCGTCAACCGTAATACCGTGGTCGGCATTGTGTTTAGCGATTTCTTCGTAACGTTCGGAGCTTTCCAGCAAGGCTTTGGAAGGAATGCAACCGACATTCAGGCAAGTACCGCCAAGGGCAGGCTTTTGCTGTTTGTTGATCCATTCTTCCACACACGCGGTTTTCAAACCGAGTTGGGCGCAACGGATCGCAGCGACATAACCGCCGGGGCCTGCCCCGACGACGATGACATCATATTTATCAGTCATGGCGTGTTACCTCACACATCCAGAACCAAGCGAACCGGATTTTCAACCAATTCCTTGATAGTTTTAAGGAAGGTAACAGCACCTTGACCGTCGACAATGCGGTGGTCATAAGACAGAGCCACATACATCATCGGGCGAATAACAATCTGATCATTGACAACGACAGGGCGCTTCTGGATCGAGTGCATCCCCAGGATCGCGCTTTGAGGAGGGTTGAGAATTGGAGTTGATAGCAACGACCCAAAAACGCCCCCGTTGGTTATAGTGAACGTACCACCAGACAGATCGTTCATATCCAGCTTACCTTCACGAGCTTTGGCAGCGTAACCGGCGATGCCGGATTCGATGTCAGCCAGACCCATGTTTTCGGTATTGCGCAGGATAGGCACGACCAGTCCGCGATCAGATGACACGGCAATCCCAATATCGCAGAAGCCGTGGTAAACAACATCATTGCCATCAATCGAGGCATTGATTTCAGGGAAACGTTGCAGCGCGACAGCGGCTGCCTTCACGAACAGGGACATAAAGCCCAGTTTCGCTTTGTGTTTTTTCTCGAATGCGTCTTTGTATTCGTTACGCAGATCCATCAACGGCTTCATGTCGATTTCGTTGAAGGTGGTCAGCATCGCGGTGGATTGCTTGGCGTACATCAGACGTTCGGCGATGCGGGCGCGGAGGCGGGTCATCGGCACGCGCTGTTCCATGCGAGCACCGGAAGCAGTAACGGCAACAGTTGGTGCAGGTGCGGCGGCGACGGGTGCTGGAGCAGCAACAGGAGCTGGTGCGGCAGCAGGCTTCGCGGCAACAGCGGCTTGCACGTCTTCTTTGAGGATACGACCTTGCTTGCCGGAACCTTCGACATCAGCAGCAGAGAGGTTGTTTTCTGCCATCAGTTTGCGGGCAGCGGGAGCGGTTTGTGGTTCAGTGCTTGCTGCTGGAGCAGAAACCACAGGAGCTGCTTCGGCTTTTGGAGCAGCGGCAACTGCGCCAACGGTCATACGACCCAACAACTGGCTGCTAATAACCGTTGCACCGGCTTGTTGGACGATTTCGGTGAGTACACCATCGGCAGGAGCAGGTACTTCCAGCACCACTTTATCGGTTTCGATTTCAACCAGTACTTCGTCCTGTTTGACACTATCACCAACTTTTTTGCTCCATGTCACCACAGTAGCATCGGCGACGGATTCCGGCAGTACCGGGGTCAGAAT
This sequence comes from Thiothrix caldifontis, assembly GCF_900107695.1. Lineage (GTDB taxonomy): Bacteria > Pseudomonadota > Gammaproteobacteria > Thiotrichales > Thiotrichaceae > Thiothrix > Thiothrix caldifontis. The sequence continues at coordinate 151,109 of NZ_FNQP01000006.1, forward strand.
CTCACTGCTCATCTGCACACATCCTTTTTGGTAGGTATCGAATAGCATTTCTGGAATGCTTTTTTACTAATCTTATGAATTGTCGACATTATAGGGCTTTTTATACACAAGGTCAACAAAAAACCTTAATATTGTCGACATATTCCTTATGTTTGCGCTAAAAACGCTACCCTACAATAACATAAATACAACATTGTCGACACCAAAACAAAAGACCCCGCAGGGTCTTTTGCTAACATCGGAAAAAGAGAAAAACTTACTCGCCTTCACCCACGGCTTTCATGCTCAAACGCATCCGACCTTGACGGTCGATTTCGATGACTTTGACTTTAACCATATCACCTTCGTTGACGAAATCGGTCACACGCTCGACGCGTTCATCGCTGATTTGTGAAATATGCAGCAAACCGTCTTTGCCCGGCAGGATAGTGACGAATGCACCGAAGTCCATCAAGCGCACGACTTTACCCGTGTAAACCTTGTTCAGTTCCACCTCGGCAGTAATCGCTTCGATCATATTGCGGGCTTCGTAAGCAGCTTTGGCATCAATCGCCGCAATTTTGATGAAGCCTTCGTCATTAATGTCAACGCTTGCGCCGGTCGCAGCCGTAATACCACGGATGGTTTCGCCACCTTTACCGATGACTTCGCGGATTTTATCCGGGTTGATTTTCATGGTGACATAACGTGGTGCGTATTCAGACACCTCATCACGCGGTGCTTCCAGACCTTTCGCCATTTCACCCAAGATGTACAAACGGCCTGCTTTGGCTTGCACCAACGCTTGCTGCATGATTTCTTTGGTAATGCCGGTGATCTTGATGTCCATTTGCAGCGCGGTAATACCGTCAGCAGAACCGGCTACTTTAAAGTCCATATCGCCGAGGTGATCTTCATCACCGAGGATGTCGGACAATACAGCAAAACGCTCGCCTTCTTTGATCAAGCCCATCGCGATACCCGCGACTGGCGCTTTCAACGGTACACCTGCGTCCATCATTGACAGTGAGCTACCGCACACGCTCGCCATTGAGCTAGAGCCGTTGGATTCGGTGATTTCAGACACACAACGAATGGTGTAAGGGAAATCGTCAAGATTTGGCACCATCGCTTTCACGCCACGCTTTGCCAAACGCCCGTGACCAATTTCACGACGCTTAGGGGAACCGAAGCGCCCAATCTCACCCACACTGAATGGCGGGAAGTTGTAATTGAACAGAAAGTTATCTTTGTATTCGCCGGTAATCGCATCGATCACCTGTGCATCCCGCTCAGTACCCAGCGTCGTCACAACCAAGGCTTGGGTTTCACCACGGGTAAACAGTGCCGAACCGTGAGTACGTGGCAATACGCCGACGCGCACGGTAATTTTACGCACCGCATCCAGCGCACGACCGTCGATACGCGGCTTGCCATCGAGGATGCTGCCGCGCACGACTTTCTTTTCAGCGTTTTTGAATTCGCCTTTGATTTCGTCAGCAGTGAAGCCCTCTTCGCCCTCTTTCGCTGCCAGTTTCTCAATCAGAGCATTCTGCACTTCATGGATACGGGCATAACGCGCTTGCTTGTCAGCGATTTGAAAGGCTTCAACCAGATCCGCCGAACACGCCGCTTCTACTGCATCTGCCAACGCGGTATTGGCTACCGGTGCAGTCCAATCCCAAGCTGGGGTAGCAACTTCCGCCGCTAATTCATTGATTGCCTGGATGGCTACCTGCATTTGCTCATGACCGAACATCACCGCACCCAGCATCACGTCTTCGCTTAGTTCATTCGCCTCAGATTCGACCATTAGCACTGCACAATCAGTACCTGCAATCACCAGATCCAAATCCGACGTGAGCAAGTCTTCTTTGGATGGATTCAGCAAATAGCCGCCGTCACGGTAGCCCACGCGAGCTGCACCGATAGGGCCTTGGAATGGCATACCCGACAGTGCCATTACCGCTGATGCACCCAGCAATGCCGGAATGTCGGCGCTGACAGAAGGGTTCATGGAAACCACGGTGGCAATCAATTGCACTTCATGGGTAAAGCCTTCTGGGAACAGTGGACGCAGTGGGCGGTCGATCAAACGTGCGACCAGTGTTTCTTCTTCCGTAGCACGCGCTTCACGTTTGAAGAAACCGCCGGGAATGCGACCGGCTGCGTAGAATTTTTCTTGATAGTCAACGGTCATCGGGAAGAAGTCGCGCCCCGGTACCGTTTCTTTGCTGCCAACGACGGTAACCAGCACGCTGGTGTCGTCCATCGTGATCATGACCGCAGCGGTGGCTTGTTTGGCGATTTCGCCGGTTTCGATAGTGACGGTATTGTTACCGTATTGGAAGGTCTTGGTGATTTTTGCCATGACGTTGGAAATTCCTTTAATAGGTTTTATTGCAAGTGAGAAGTCACGGGCAGGCTGTTGAGAAGGATTCGGAAGTGTGTGATACAAACCCTTATCAACAACCTTCCTGCGTGACGAATAATAATAAACGATCAATGTTTACATAACAAAACACCGCACAATGGCGGTGTTTTGGAGTGGTTGCCCCGACTTAGCGGCGCAGACCCAAGCTGGAGATCAGCGCTTGATAGCGATTCAGATCCTTACGCTTCAGGTAGTCCAGCAACTTACGGCGCTGGCTGACCATTGACAACAGTCCACGACGGGAATGGTGGTCATGCTTGTGGTTTGCAAAATGGTCCGTCAGATGCTGAATACGCGCTGTTAACAACGCAACTTGCACTTCCGGGGACCCGGTATCTGTGTCTGATTGGCGGTATTGTGCAACAACACCGGCCTTAACTTCTGCACTCAGAGACATATTCGCCTAGGCTCCAGATTAATGGTTGGTAAAAAGGCGCAGATTATACACATGAAGGTAAATGTAGTATAGTTCCGCCCAACATTAAAATAATTAGCGGCTAGTATCATGCGCATTCAACACCATCATTATGGCATTCCAATCCGAAAATACTATTTTGCACACACCATAAAACCTACATGGCGAGACACTTTATTACCAACAGCTTATATGGACTGTTTTACTTCAGAAAAGCCGCGCCTATTCCAAACCGAATACCGCCATACCCTACTGACCGATCTTAAACCTGATGAAGTCACGATTTTCCAAAACTTTCCCAAAGATACCCGTAACCAAATTCGGCGTTGTGAGCAAGAAAAATGCTTTGATCTCAACCTCAACACACCCTTAGAGCAGTTTATACCCCTTTATAATGCCTTTGCGCAGGCTCGTGGCCTCTCATTATTTACACCAGAAGATGCTACGGCTATCGGCAGTGAGAATTACCGTATTTTCAGTGTTGAGCATGAAGGCAAGGCTATTATTTGTCACTTTTATTTGTTATCCGCAACCATGGGCGTAACCAATCTACTCATTTCAGCCAGTACCCAACAGCATAATGATGATGCGGATATGCGCCGCTCCATGGGTTTTGCTAATCGTTGCCTGCATTGGCAGGGAATGCGGTATTTCAAAGCCATGGGATTTCATACGTATGACTGGGGCGGATACGCATTAGATGCGACTGACCCTACCATGCAAGGCATCAACCGCTTCAAACGCACCTTCAATGGCACATTAACGCCGATTTACAACTATTACTCACTTTCCTACGCTTTTATTGAAAAGCTGCGGCACAAATTGCGATGATGCGCTGTCTAACGACACCGTTTACGAATAAATAATTGAAGGAGCGAACAGATGAACCTGTTACAAAAAACCCTAGCCATTGCTATTGCTGCCACCGGTTTTGCCGTTGTCACTAACGTCATGGCAGATGAGAAATCTCCAGCAGAAGCAGCGATTGACTACCGTCAAGGCGCATTCACCATGATCAAACACCACTTCGGCCCAATGGGTGCTATGGTCAAAGGTGAAATGGAATTCAATGCGGCTGAATTTGCCAAAAATGCGGATGCAGTAGCAGCGCTGAGCAAATTCCCTGCTAATGGCTTTATCGCAGGCAGTTATGAAGGTGAAACCGAAGCCAAACCTGAAATTGAACTCAATGCTGATGATTTCAAAAAGAAAATGGAAACCTTCCAAGTTGAAGCGGCTGCTTTAGCTGAAGTTGCCAAAGGTGGAGACATTGCCGCCATCAAACCCCAATTTGGTAAAGTCGGCGAGTCTTGCAAAGCTTGCCACAAAGAATACAAAAAAGATTAAGAAACGCCTACAGCCTCCCCTGATTTGGGGAGGCTTTCAGGAAGGCTCAGTTGACCCGTACTAAATCGGGAGCTTGGGCAAACTCCGGCATATTTTCTGTTGCTAACCGTGCTGCTTCTGCGGCGGCTTTAAGTTCATCCGCCTTACGGTCTACCACCCAATCCATCACGCCAGCACCAATCCACATGCTAAACAGTGCAACCCAAGCCGTGATGACCAACATGACCCCACCGGTAACGCCAGCACCGACCGCACAACCGCCTGCTAACATCCCACCGAACCCCATCAAGACTGCGCCGATGAAGAAACGGGTAAAACCGCTATCTTGCGTAAACTGTTGCCACTTAAACTCACGAGTCACCAGCGCCGCCAGCAACGAACCAAGGAAAACCCCTGGCACTAATCCAACATTGAAATTGAGCGGCAAGTAAGGTTGATTAATCAAGCCCATCAAGGTATCGGCTGAAGGCCCAGTGAAACTAACACTCTGCACCTGCACAATGTCAAACGAATTACTCGCCTGCCAACTGGTCAACAACCACCCCAAGGCAACAGACAAACCTGTCACCATTGCGGCAATGCTCCACCACTTGTTAACCTCATGACGCTTGGCAAACCACAATGCAAACAGCAGAAAAGCCGCACCCAACAGCAGTCCACCATACGGTGGCAACCACGCCGAAAAACTACGTGAATTACCATCCACCAACCACCAAGACGATATTTCCTCACGCAACGGCGATAGCCCACCGGTCAAAGAAGCTTGTGCCACAATCGTCACGACCAGCCCTGCCACCATCGTGCGCATATTGCCAGTCGCTGATAACACCAGTAAACGGCTGGCACAACCGCCCGCTAACACCATGCCCCCACCAAACAACAAACCACCGATAATTGCACCCGACATAGACCCGGCATTATTCAATTGCCGAATTTGACCGGTATCAATCGCCCCCATTTCAATAAAATACTGTGTAGCCAGCATTGCAGCACCAAACGCCAGCAACCAAATAGCAAACTTTTTACCGGTTTGACCGCGCCAGAACTCCACACAAGCAGCACGCAAACAAAAGCGGCTTTGCTGTGCAAAAATACCGAAGGTAAGCCCCACCAACGCCCCAATGACGGCAGATATTTCTTCCGTACTCAATTGCTCTAAGAAGGTTTCATAATTCATCTTACTCTCCACTCACCGTGAGGCGATCACGATAAAGTCACACAATAGTCAATGGAGAGTATCTTAGTTAAGTATATTAATAATTGCTAATGATCTATATCAACATTGCGCATAACGCGTCTTATAATTTCGCAAGAAAGGCAATTCCACCCACAACACTTGCATAGACAATGGCAAAAACCAGGATTCCCAACCATGCAGGTTTGAATGCCAAATGCGTAGGTTGGGGCTGCTGTGCAGGCCAGTCGACTTTACCGACGACCATTGCCTTAATCAGATTAGTACGCTTATAGAAACGGTAAAATAAAACAGCCGTAACATGCACCGCTGCTAGTAACAAGATGATATTGAAAGTGAAATGATGGATAGAAGTCAGTGACTCTGCGGTTTTACCCGATACCAAGCCCATCAATGGACCTTCCGTCATAATATCATCGGTGGCAAATAAGCCAGTAGCCGCCTGCACCAACACCACTAGCAACAATACCACTACCATCCACGCACCTAACGGATTATGCCCCACATGAAATGCTGCTGCCCTACTGCGCAGTTCACGCAAATGTGCCAAAGCATTAGCAGGTGAAGTCAGGAATTGTGCGAACCGTGAGGTATGACTCCCCATAAATCCCCACAGGATGCGGAACAACACCAAGGCCAGCAGAAAAATCCCACTACGCTCATGCCATACCATCCAGTTACCACCGACTTCCGCACAAAACCATGAAAAGCTGATGCCGACCACCAATATCCAGTGGAACAAGCGTGTCGGCAAATCCCAAAGTTTTACCAGTGTCGTTTGCATCACTTCAACCCTAACACATCCTGCATATCAAACAAGCCAGATGCTTTATCGTGAAGCCAACCAGCCGCACGCACTGCACCTTTAGCAAACGTCATACGGCTGGACGCTTTATGGGTAATTTCCACCCGCTCACCCACATCGGCAAATAATACCGTGTGATCACCTACCACATCACCCGCACGTACCGTGGCAAAACCAATGGTTTGGCGCTCACGTTCACCCGTAACACCTTCGCGCCCGTAGACTGCACAGGCTTTCAAATCGCGACCTAATGCATTCGCAACCACCTCGCCCATACGCAATGCCGTACCTGAAGGTGCATCAACTTTGTGACGGTGATGGGCTTCGGTGATTTCAATATCCACCGTATCACCCAACACTCGCGCCGCCATATCCAGCAGTTTCAGGCACAAATTCACGCCGACGCTCATATTGGGAGCAAACACCACCGCAATTTGCTCAGCAGCTTTGGCGATAGCCGTTTTGCCATTGTCATCAAAGCCCGTCGTGCCAATAACAATTTTCTTGCCTTTGGCAACACACCAGTTCAGATGCAGCAAGCACGGCTCAGGGCGGGTAAAGTCGATCAATACATCGAAATCGTTCGCCGCATCGTCCAGTGTTGGTGCAATGATCACCCCGTTTTTGCCAATGCCTGCGACTTCCCCCGCATCCGCCCCAATCAGCGAGCTGGCAGGCTGTTCCGTAGCAACGGTCACTTCCACGCCGTCGGTTTGCGCACACGCTTCAAGCAACGCCTTACCCATGCGCCCGCCCGCACCTACGATGGCAATCCTAGTCATTATTTGTCACCTTCAAACAAGTCTTTGACGAAACCTTTGGCTTTATCCAGCCAGCCGTGTTCTTGCGGACTGTGTTTTTTGCCGCCATGCACAAAGGTTGCATCCAATTCTTCCAACAACTCACGCTGCCGTTTCGTCAAGTTTACTGGTGTTTCCACCACAACACGGCAAATCAAATCACCGACAGCCGCACTGCGTACCGATTTTACGCCTTTGTTGCGCAAGCGGAACTGTTTGCCGGTTTGCGTTTCCGCTGGAATCTTAAGGCTGACGCGATTGCCGTCTAACGTTGGCACTTCAAATTCACCACCGATAGCGGCCGTCGTGAAACGAATCGGCACTTCGCAATGCAAATTGTCGCCATCACGCTGGAATAACTCGTGCGGTTTGACGAATACTTGCACGTACAAATCACCGGCTGGCCCACCATTGACACCGGCTTCACCTTCGCCCGCTAAGCGCACCCGATCACCATTGTCCACCCCCGCAGGAATCCGCACTGACAGGGTTTTCTGCTTTTCTTTACGGCCTTGACCGTGACAGTCAGGGCAAGGGTCTGCAATGATTTTGCCTTTGCCGTGACAATGCGGACAAGTCTGCTGGATAGCAAAGAAACCTTGCTGAATCCGCACTTGACCACTGCCATGACACGTTGGGCAAGTTTGCGGATGCGTACCCGGTTTCGCCCCACTGCCATTACACGTTTCACAATTTTGCAAGGAAGGCACGCGAATATCAGTCGTTGTGCCGAATACGGCATCTTCCAGCGTTAATTCAAGGTTATATTGCAGGTCGCTACCACGGTAAGCACGGTTAGCACCGCCACCACCTCTACCGCCACGTCCACCACCGAAGATATCACCGAAAATATCCTCGAAGACATCACCAAAACCACCTTGCGCACCGCCGCGACCACCACCAAACCCTCCGGACTGGTCGACACCGGCATGACCAAACTGATCATAAGCAGCACGCTTTTGCGGATCGTTAAGCACTTCGTAAGCTTCTTTGGCTTCTTTGAATTTGGCTTCAGCTTCTGCATTGTCAGGGTTACGGTCAGGATGATACTTCATCGCTAAGCGCCGAAATGCCTTTTTCAGGTCATCTTCGCTGACATTTTTTTGCACACCAAGGACTTCGTAATAATCCCGCTTAGACATAAATTCGGTTCCTGCTTAGACAAAATCAGGCACAGCAGGAAAATCCCGCTGCGCCTGCCTTTTTAGAAGATAGCTAGATTACTTTTTGCCGTCGACTTCTTCAAATTCGGCATCCACAATGTCGTCATCGCTCGATTTACCGCCTGCTTGTTGTGCACCCGCACCAGCAGCCCCACTATCGGCTTGACCTGACATTGCTTGCATCAATTTGCCGGAGGCTTCCATCAGTGCTTCAGACTTGCGCTCAATCACATCTTTATTGTCACCTTTGACAGCATCACGCAATTCACTAATCAACGATTCGATGTTGGCACGGTCAGCACCAGGTACTTTATCACCGTACTCCTTCAACGACTTTTCAGTGCCATGAATCATACTATCTGCTTGGTTACGGGCATCCACCAGCTCACGTTGCTTACGGTCTTCTTCCGCATGAGCTTCCGCATCTTTAACCATTTGCTCGACTTCAGCATCCGATAACCCAGAAGAGGCTTTGATAACGATAGTTTGTTGTTTACCGGTGGCTTTATCCTTCGCACCAACATTGAGAATACCATTTGCATCAATATCGAAAGTAACCTCAATTTGTGGCATACCACGTGGTGCTGGCGGAATGTCTTGCAAATCGAAACGACCCAGTGACTTATTATCACGTGCCATTTCACGCTCACCTTGCAATACATGCACAGTAACCGCCGTTTGATTGTCATCCGCTGTTGAGAACACTTGTGATGCCTTGGTCGGAATCGTGGTGTTCTTAGTGATCAGCTTAGTCATGACACCACCAAGGGTTTCGATACCCAATGACAGTGGCGTAACATCCAACAACAGGATGTCTTTGACACCACCGCTCAAAACACCACCTTGAATCGCTGCACCCACCGCAACTGCTTCATCAGGATTCACGTCTTTACGTGGTTCTTTGCCAAAGAAGTTTTTAACAGCTTCCTGTACTTTCGGCATACGGGTTTGTCCACCAACCAGAATCACATCATTGATCTGAGAAGCCGATAAACCAGCATCTTTCAAAGCCACCTTGCACGGCTCAATGGTGCGACTGATCAAATCATCCACTAATGATTCCAACTTAGCGCGGCTAACCTTGATGTTCAAGTGCTTTGGCCCTGTGGCATCAGCGGTAATGTATGGCAGATTCACATCACTTTGCTGGCTGGTAGACAATTCGATCTTGGCTTTTTCAGCCGCATCTTTCAGACGCTGCATCGCCAGTGGATCACCTTTCAGATCAATACCACTGGTTTTGCGGAACTCATCTGCCAGATAGTCGATCAAGCGCATGTCAAAGTCTTCGCCACCAAGGAAGGTATCACCATTGGTAGACAATACTTCAAATTGCATTTCGCCATCGACATCTGCAATTTCGATTATGGATACGTCGAAGGTACCACCACCCAAATCATAAACTGCGATTTTGCTGTCGCCTTTGGATTTGTCCATACCGTAAGCCAAAGCTGCTGCCGTTGGCTCGTTGATAATACGCTTAACCTCCAGCCCAGCGATTTTGCCTGCGTCTTTAGTCGCTTGACGTTGAGAGTCATTGAAGTACGCTGGAACCGTAATAACAGCTTCAGTAACAGGTTCGCCAAGGTAGTCTTCAGCCGTCTTTTTCATCTTCATCAACACACGCGCCGAAATTTCTGGCGGAGCCATTTTCTTGCCACGTACATCTACCCATGCATCACCATTGTCCGCTTTGATGATTTTATAGGGTACGAGCTTAATGTCTTTTTGCACCGCATCCTCTTGGAAACGGCGACCGATCAAACGCTTGATGGCGTACAGGGTATTTTCCGGGTTCGTGACCGCTTGGCGCTTGGCGGTTTGACCGACCAGCACTTCGTCATCCATGAAGGCGATAATCGAAGGCGTGGTACGGTCGCCTTCTGAGTTTTCAATCACTCTCGGTTTGTCGCCATCCATGACAGCTACGCAAGAGTTGGTTGTACCCAAGTCAATGCCAATAATCTTTCCCATAATCTATCTCCAGAATTCTTTATCTTTAGAAGGTTTTCACAATTGGCTTGTTTATGTGGGGTTATCTGCCCGTTTTCAAGAGCCAAGGTGACAAAATCTTTAAATCTTTATTTTTTACAAACCATTACCATTGCCGGACGTACTACACGCCCATTCAGCAAATAACCTTTTTGCATCACCATCGATACCGTGTTGTTATCAAAGTCCGGGTGTGGCTGCATGGACATAGCTTGATGATGCTCAGGGTTGAATGCATCACCGGGTTTGCCGACAGCTTCAATATTGAATTTGCCCATGACGGCCTCGAACTGCTTAAGCGTTAGCTGCATTCCTTCACGAATTTGTTCGATGTCGCCTTGCGCTTGCATCCCCATTTCTAGGCTATCAATAACGGGAATGATGGATTCGAGAAATTTTTGTGCTGCATATTTATGAGCATCTTCGATTTGCTTTTCTGCCCGACGGCGCTGATTAGCCAGTTCAGCTTGAGAGCGCAGTAATTGTTCGTAGTTATCCGCAGCTTCGGCTTTGGCTTTATCGAGTTCAGCTTGTAGTTCTTCGGTGTTTAACGGCTCGATATCCATGACATCAGTCACGGCTGCTGCGTTATCGTTTGTCGCTGCGTCTTGCAGGTTATTGTCTTTGGGATCATTCATTGTGCTACTCCACGGCGATAAAAATCATTTCGCCGTGGAAAGTAGGGTTTAGTTTGAAGATTTCAAGGGCGAGTTGTCATATTTGCTGAAAATAGACAAAATAAATAGCAATAAGCTTAATAAAGTAGTGCAAACAACTTGTTACGATACTTTTTAACCAAAGGATTACTCGTGCCAATCAATTCAAATGTGCTGAATAAACCTTTCTTACCAGCACCGTCTTGAAAACTGCTGTCTTTCTTATGAACTGTGAAATACAGCTCCAAACCAGCGTCAATGTCACCCATAGCAATCCGAATTTTAGCCAACTCTAGCATAGTCGCCAGATCATCAGGATTTGCGGCTAATTGTTGCTCTAACGCTGAGGTATCTACCCCAACTACTTGAGCCTGCAATTTGGCACGTTTCACTTCAGCCAATAGCTGACTAATCACTTGATTATCAACAGCTTCGGGAGGAATCGCTTGGAGTAAGGCTTCCGCTTCATCCGCACGTTCTTGCTGAATCAACATACCAGCTAATTCAATAGCCGCTTCGTGAAAATCCGGCTCATGCTGAAGCACCTGTTCCATCAGTTGGATTGCTCCCATCAAGTCACCATTGTTGTACATCTCTAGGGCTTGCTGACGGTAAGGCTCAGTCTTGCGTACCCGATGGCGATCAATGAGTTTACGAATTTCAGCTTCCGGCTGTACCCCCATGAACTCATCCACAATCCTGCCATCTTTAATGATTTTGACGGTAGGTAAATTACGCACACCAAACTGCGCTGCAAGTTGCTGTTGTTGGTCGCTGTTGACCTTGACTAACAGAAAACCACCTTGGTACTCATTCACCAATTTAGTCAAAATCGGCAGCAACATCTTGCACGGCTGGCACCAATCAGCCCAAAAATCTACCAAGATTGGTACTTGGTAGGAACTTTCCATAATCTGCTGAAAGTTATGCGGGGTTGCTTCAAAAATATAGGGGGAGGTTGCATTTTCCGCCATTATCCGTTACTCCTTTTTATCGTCTGCCTTAGGCGCTGGTTCCGTTTCGGGTAAACCCTCAACGCCTAGTTGCTGTTGCATTTGTTGCAATTGCTTCATGATTTCAATGGTTTCTTTAGGTACATCATCGCTTTCTTCCAGTAATTGCATGATTTCTGGCGTGAGACCCTCTGCCTCAATCTTTTGCATCAAGTCATCCGGGATACCCATATTAGGATCACCGCCCTCTTCCGGCATACCTGACTCCATGCCTGCTGGCGCGAGTTTATTGATGAAATCAGCAAAAGGCATTTGTTGACCATTGAGGGTAACGTTTTCACCGGCAAGTTCGACCGCACTCATGATTTTCTCACCTTCCAGCTTGAGCAGACCTTGCTCACTCAGCGGGGTCAACAACATTTCAGTACCGGGGGGCAGCATAGCTTTATCCGCATCCAGGGTCATTTTACCCTTCAGCATCTTCGCCCATTCATTCGGACCATAACCAGCAAGCGCCATCAGATCGGGAATCTCTTTACCGGTGTAAGTAAGATCAATATCGGCATTCAACTTACCTTTAGCACTTTCTGCCAAGAGGGTACTGTGCACTCGGCTTTTATCCGTTTTCAGCACTTTACCGAACAATGTTTCAACGATTTTACCCGTAGTATCGGTCAGTTGAGTCATTAACGCCTGCTGCTTTTGCTGACCTTCCGGGGTTTCCATCGATTCGGCACTCCAGAGCATTTGGTTCTGGACACTTTGCAACTCAGCTTGCAACTTGCCAAGCTCTTGCACACCAGCCACATCCAAACCACTGACATCCGTCATGAAATCGAGCTTGCTAAGTGCGTCGTCTGCACCCTGAATATTCGTCGCTTGCAGCGCAACTTTACCTGACAACGCATTATCAGCCACCCCGCTGTCAGACTGTACCGCCAGATCAAAACTCACTGGCACGGTTGTATCTTCCGCTAAAATAGAAATTCCCGGCATGTTGAGATCAAATGTTCCTAACGCTTGCCCACCAATCATGCCGGTAACGTCACCATCCATTTGCAAGGAAGGCAGGGTAAATTGAGCAGTCGCATCTTTAATTTCAATTTTGCCTGCTTGCAACTTGATATTACCGGTCATATCCGCTGCCGAAGTACCGGATAGGGTCATGCTTTCCAGCAACACAGTTGTGCCATCTTGGTCGACCTTGAGTGGATTGATAAGGAAGTCGTAATCGGTACTGCCACCAAAACCAATGACGGTATTGCCTTCCAGCGGTGGCTTGCCATCAAACGCGGTGGTCAGCCATTGGCGCTGCTCAGCCTCCAACGATTCCATATCCAATTGGGTATGAACACGTGCCGTGCCAAATTGAACCGGGCTAGTACCGCCCATAAACACGGGGCCATTAGTAATATCGTTGATAAATTGAATTTCACCCAAACCACTCAATGGCGGCACATCAATAATCAACTTAGTGATAGCTTTAGCACCAAACGCACTTTTTTCGTAACTGACTAATTCTTGTTTGATGCCACTTTGTGCAGATGCCTGATTTTGCTGTTCGATGAAGTGTTTCAACGACGTTTCAGTCTGCTGCCCCATATACCAATTAGTGCCGCCCCATGCCACCAGCAAAACCACTGGCACAGACAGTAATGTGACTAATTTTTTCATTATAAATTCCTGTAGTTAAAATGCTCTCACGCCCAAAAGTGTAACAGAGAAAAAAGTTTCAGCGCCCCAACATTTGCCTAAACGGCATTCCTAATAAACGCAGTGCGATAAAGTAACTGGTTAATGCCAGTGCAATCAATCCGGTCAACCAGCCCACTTTTAGCCAAACACTCGCCGTTTGCCACCAAGTATCCGCTGGGGAAACCCACCAAACCACCGCAGTCATGAGTACACAAGCTCCACCTACTTTGGCGAAAAAAATAGGCCATCCCTGCTCTGGTTTAAAAATTTGCTGCTTACGTAAATAATAAAACAACAATCCGGCATTCACATAACCTGCTAAAGCGGTCGCCAGTGCTAAACCCGCGTGCGCTCCCGCTATACCCGAAAAGTACCAAGGCAACACAATCAGCACATTTAAAGCCATATTCGCCCCGATCGCGATCATGCCGATTTTAACAGGGGTTTTAGTATCCTGACGCGAATAAAAACCGGGGGCTAACACCTTAACCAAAATAAAGCCACTCAAGCCCACCGCATACGTCATTAAACTCAAGGATGACATTTGCACATCTTGCCAAGCAAATTCACCATGCATCATCACGGTTGCCAGAATTGGTTTTGCCAGCAATACCAACCCTAAGGTTGCAGGCAAGGAAATCAACAACCCCAAGCGCAACGCCCAATCCATTGTCTGTCGAAATTGTGTTGCATCTGCTTTCGCATGATCACTTGACAGCTTAGGCAGAATGACCGTACCTAAAGCCACCCCCACAATAGCCAACGGCAATTCCACAAAACGGTCGGAATAATACAGCCACGAAATGCTGCCCACCGCCAAAAATGATGCCAGCAAAGTATTAATCAATAAATTTAATTGCGCCACCGACGAGCCAAACAAGGTAGGAACCATCAGCTTCATGATCCGGCTAACCCCCTCATGGGCTTTTCGCAAACGCAAACGCGGTAACAAACCCAGCCGGGCCAAGGTCGGCAACTGAAACACCAATTGTGCCAACCCCGCGAAAAACACCCCCCATGCTAACGCCAATACCGGCTCAGCAAAATAGGATGAACCCCAGACCGCCGCCGCAATCATCACCACATTGAGCAAAGCAGGCGTTAATGCAGGTATCGCAAACTTATGAAAAGTATTCAAAATGCCACTGACAAACGCTGTCAGCGAAATGAACAAAATATAGGGAAACGTAATCCGCAGCATCTCTACGGCTAAATCAGGGCGGGCACTCGGCTTGCTCTCAAACCCCGGCGCAAACACCCACATCACCACAGGCGCTGCAACCACACCGATTACCGTAATCACCAGTAGAATCAGCGCCAAATACCCCGCCACATGATCAATCAAATCCTTAAGCGCGGCACGATCCCGTTTCTCTTTGTACTCCGACAGCACCGGCACGAAAGCCAATGAAAAAGCCCCTTCAGCAAACAAACGGCGCAACAGATTAGGAATCCTGAACGCCACATAAAACGCATCCGTTGCCCCATCTACCGGAAAATAGCGGGCAACAATCATATCGCGTAACAAGCCCAACACACGGGAAATCATAGTCATGGCACTGATCACAGCACCGGAACGCAACAAACGGCTCATAGTTCAGGTTGGTATCCACAAATCGAAGCCGCGATTCTGCCCGAATCACGTGCAAAGGTCATGCAGGAAATGTGGATTTGTCCTCACATTTGCCTAAGCACCGAATGTTGGAACAATACCTTACCGACATAACGCGCCCCTGCTTTCGTCAAATGCCTGCCATCATACGAAATCAGATTCAGGTCATCGGTAAACAACGGGCAACTGGTGTCATCACCGCACAGCAAGGCATGAGGGTCAATAAAAGCGACGTCCTTATCCAATTGCTTTGCCAATACCGCATTAATTGCTTTTGCCTCTTCAGCATCCACTTCATTTTGCAATGTTTTTAATTCATTGGCAGGCATTCGCAGGTATTGCCTCACCGAGATTTTGCCGAAAAACTTACTCCCGACCACCACCACTTTCTGCTGTGGCGTCAAACCCAATTGGTGCAGCGTTTGTGGTAATGCAGCAGCTATCGCTGGCTTCCAACGTGATGCAAAAATCACTAAATCGGCTTCCTGTATCTGGGCTTTAGCACGTTCCAAGCTATCAGCACGCTCTGGTTTAGCACAAAAGGCACGGTCTTTAGCTTCAATAAACTTAGCAGCATCCTCACCTGCAACCGTTTGGCAGTTATACGGAATAAAACGCAGACGAATTTGGTAATCTTTCAAATAACCATTTTCTTGCACACTGTTGATGAAATCACAAGCATAGCTATCGCCCACAATCACCGCTTTTTTCTGGTTGCTCCGTGCATCAAAAGGCTCGCCCTGTAACTGGCGACATTGAGAAAAAGCATATTCACCGCTGGCTTTGGTATCAGCCGCTTCCAGCAAATTGCCCTGAACCGCTGAATCAGCCGCCATCGCGACCGATACCCACCCTATCGTAACCATGCTGGCAAGCAACAGCGCTGCTTTGCGTAACATGTGAACCTCCTTTATAGCACTTAGCGCCTAACCACAATCATCATGAGCACATACTATAGAATGAATTTCACGCTTCAACCCATCAAACTTTACGCTATTCGCTCACTCGTGGCGCAATGCATCAATCGGGTCTAGCCGCGCCGCCCGTTTCGCAGGCATATACCCAAACAACACACCAATACCTGCCGAAAACACAAACGACAACAAATTAATGCCCACGTTGAAGGTATACGGCACATTCATCACCTGCGACAAGCCGATGGATGCTAACGTTGCCAACCCAATTCCGACCAAGCCGCCAAGGGAAGCCAGCACCACCGCTTCGATCAAAAATTGCAGCAACACTTCACGTTCCAACGCCCCAATCGCCAGCCGGATACCAATTTCGCGGGTACGTTCGGTCACGGACACCAGCATAATATTCATAATGCCGATCCCGCCCACTAACAAGCTGACCGAAGCGACTGCTGCCAGCAAAGTCGTCATCACTTGTGTCGTGCCGGACAAGGCTTCCGCAATCTGGCGAGTATCCTGCACGTTGAAATTGTCGTCCTTGTCATCCCCCAATCTGCGGCGTTCGCGCATCAAGTTGGTCAATTGCTCTTTGACGCTGGTAATGTCGTTTTCGTCCGCGACCGACACCTGAATGCTGGACACGTTCTGATTGCCGGTCAAACGCCGTTGCACCGCTTTGATCGGCATAATCACCGTATCATCCTGATCACGCCCCATCGACGCTTGCCCTTTGGATACCAAAATGCCGATGATTTCGCAGGAAAAGTTATTCACCCGCAAGCTCTCACCCACGGGCTGTTGCGTGCCAAACAATTCGCGGCGAATGGTTTCCCCGATCAAACACACCGTTTGCCCTGCTTTTTCTTCTGCCTCGCTGAAAGTGCGCCCGGATGCCAGCTTCCAACTTCCGGCAATGAAGAAATCGTTGGTCGAACCTGTGACACTGGTTGACCAGTTGTTTGACATGGAAACCACCGTAGCACTCTTGCTCACCTCCGGCGCAACCGCTGCCAGCCCGATAATTTGATTGCGAATAGCTTCGACATCTTCCAAGGAAAACGGTGGTGAACCGCCCGCGCCGCCGCCACCCGGCGGCCCCATCATGCGTTGCCCGTTACGGATTTGCAGCAAGTTGCTGCCAAGGCTGGATACCTGATTTTTCACTGCTTGGGTTGCGCCATTGCCCAACGTCACCATTGTAATCACGGCGGATACGCCAATCACAATCCCCAAAATCGTCAGGAAGGAACGCAATAAATTGCGGCGGATTTCGCGCAGGGCGAGTAAAAAGCTGCTCCATAACATCAGGTGATCTCCCGTTTGCGCACGTCGCTGTCGATATTGCCGTCAACGAAGTGGATGATGCGTTTGGCGTATTCCGCCATATCCGGTTCGTGCGTCACCATCAGCACGGTAATGCCTTTGTTGCCGTTCAGGTCAGTGAGCAAGGCCATGATTTCATTGCTGGTTTTGGTGTCGAGGTTGCCGGTCGGCTCATCCGCCAGCAAGATGGTTGGGTTGGTGACGATCGCCCGCGCAATGGCTACCCGTTGCTGTTGCCCACCGGACAGTTCTGCGGGGGTATGATGCCCCCAACCTTCCAACCCCACTTGTTTCAGCGCGGCTTGGGCAGCACTATGACGCGCTGCGGTGGATTCGCCTCGATACAACAGCGGCAATTCCACATTTTCCTGTGCGGAAGTCCGCGCCAATAGGTTGAAGCCTTGGAACACAAAGCCCAGATAATGCCGCCGCAACAAAGCGCGTTCGTTGCGTGACAACTGTTCCACATGCACATCGCGGAACAGGTATTCGCCGTCGCTGGGCACATCCAAACACCCCAGAATATTCATGGCGGTGGATTTACCCGAACCACTCGGCCCCATGATGGCGACAAAATCGCCTTGTTCAATGGTCATATTGACACCATCCAACGCTTTGAAGCTCGCCTGCCCTTGCCCGTAGATTTTGGTGATACCGCGTAATTCGATTAACGCACTCATTGCTTGCCACCTGTTGTGCCGCCGGTGCTTTCGGTGATCACCGCCATTCCTTCTTTCAAGTCGCCGCTGACGATTTCGGTTTGCTTGCCATCGCTAATGCCGGTTTTGACTTCCACCGCCACAGGCGTGTTGTTGTCCAGTACCCAGATTTTTTGCATTCCATCGGGGCTAGGTGTAGGTGATGTACCATTGGTGCGTTTCCGTTGCCCACCCATACCCGGCGGACGCGGCATCAGCTTAGACAAGAAACTGCTATTGGCATTAGCGGCAGCGGGCACGGTAGCGACTGGTGGGCTAAAACGCAAAGCCGTATTGGGAATGAGCAATACATTTTCCCGCGATTCGGTCTTGATGGTGGCGGTGGCGGTCATGCCGGGGCGCAAGGTCAGATCGGTATTTTGCACCGCCAGCACCGTGAGGTAAGACACCACGTTTTCGGAAGTATCCGCCCCCAAACTGACGCGGGTAATTTCAGCGGGGTATTTACGCCCCGGCCATGCATCCACGCTGAATTCGGCTTTTTGCCCGGCTTTGACTTGCCCGACATCGGCTTCATCCACGCCGACTTCGACTTCCATTTGTGCCAAATCTTCTGCCAGTGTGAACAAAGTTGGCGCGGACAAGGACGAAGCGACGGTTTGCCCCGGTTCGACGGTGCGGGTCAATACTACGCCGTTAATCGGTGAAGTGATAATGGCTTTGCCCAGATTGGTTTCGGAGGAACGTAATTCGGCAGTGGCAGAAGTCACGGTGGTTTTGGCGACTTCAGCATCGGCTTGAGCACGTTCAAGTGTCGCTTCAGCAGCATCTATCTCGGATTTGGCGGGCAATTTGCCGCCCGATGCTTTGTATAACTCACGCAAACGGTTGAGTTTAGTCCGAGCTTCTTTGACGCTGGCTGCGGTTTGTTTGACTTTGGCTTGGGCGGAAGCCAGCGAGGCTTTGCCTTTGGTAATGGTGTCTTGCAACTGGGCGGTGTTGAGGCTTGCCAACTTCTGCCCTTTTTTCACTACTTCGTTGGCATCCACCAGCACGTCATCGACTGTGCCGGAGAGTTCTGTGCCAATATCGACCTGATTTTTGGGTTGCAAGTTGCCGGTTGCCGTCACCGTAACACTGAGATTACCGGTTTTGGCGGGGGTGGTTTTGTAGCTGGCTTGGCTCTTGGTTTGCGATTGCCCCATGAAGTAATAGCCTGTGCCACCTGCGACTATCCCCGCGACCAGCAGTGCCAGCAGCCACTTGCCCTTGCTGCCTTGGGATTTCTTTTTGCCACCTGCTGCTAATACCGCTTTGACGGAATCGGTGGTGGTTGAATTGATTGGGTTGCTCATAAGGTTCTCCTACCACGCGCCGCCGATGGCTTTGTAAAGGCTGATCATTGCCTGAGTGTGTTCTGCTTGTGCGGACAACTGGCTTTCTTGTGCGCTCAAGACGCTGCGTTGCGCGTCCAGCACATTTTGGAAATCGGCAGTGCCTGCGTCATAGCTAAGCTGCGCCAGATGTTCGGCGCTGCGTGCCAATGCGACGTTTTGCGCCAGTAACGGTTGGCGTTCGCTCAGCGATTGCAGGGTGGAAAAGCTGTTTGCAACATCCTGCAATGCGCCCAGCACAGCTTTTTGGTAACTGGCAACGGCTTGTTCGCGGGCGGCATCTTTGGCTTCGACTTGCTGTTTGAGCCTACCACCGTCAAACAAGGGTGCGCTGATGGAAGCAGCGAGGGAACGGGCGATGCTGCCAGTATCCAGCAAATCCGTCAGACTTAGGCTGCTGAGGCTGAGTGATCCGCCGAGGTTGAAGCTGGGGTAGAGGTTGGCTTTGGCTTCGCCGACCCGCAATCCGGCTGCGGTGACTTTGTATTCAGCAGCACGAATATCAGGGCGTTGGCGGAGGGCATTGGCGGGAATGTTATTCAGCAATTGCCCGCCAGTCGTGGGAATCGGTTTGGCGGCGGCGAGGCGGGTATTGAGTGCGCCCGGTTCTTTGCCGGTGAGGATGGCGAGGGCGTGTTGCGATTGAGTAACGCTGTTTACCAGTGCGGGGATTTGGGCTTGGGTTTGCCCCAAACTCAGCTTGGCTTGATCGGCTTCTAAGCCGCTGGCAAGCCCTGCTTGTTGTTTCAGACCGATCAGGCGCACGGTTTCGTCACGCGAGGAGAGGCTTTGGCGCGAAACGGCGAGGCGGGCTTATGCCAGCCGTAGGTTAACGTAGCTGCTGGCAACTTCGGCGGCGAGGGAGGCTTTTACGTCTTCCAAACTGGCTTGGGTGGCTTGCAAGTCGGCGGCAGAGGCTTTATCGGCTAAACGATTGCCGCCGAAGATGTCAGCTTCCCAACTGGCGTCGAGGTTTGCGCCGTAGCTGTCATTGCCACCGCTGCGGCGGGCGGATGCGCCGCTGGAGAGGCTGGGTAACAGGCTCGCTCCGGCAATCGCACGTTGGGCGCGGGCAGCTCGCAGGCTGGCTTG
The DNA here is from genome assembly GCF_900107695.1 of Thiothrix caldifontis. GTDB lineage: Bacteria > Pseudomonadota > Gammaproteobacteria > Thiotrichales > Thiotrichaceae > Thiothrix > Thiothrix caldifontis. The sequence goes on from NZ_FNQP01000006.1 coordinate 171,537, forward strand.
TGCAGTTTTGATGTCGGGGCTGGCTTGCAGGGCTTCCTGAATCAGCGCGGTCATGAGCGGGTCGTTGAACGTTTGCCACCATGCGGCTTGGATAGGTTTGCGGGGGTTGCTGGCTGCTGACTGGTGTGCAGCGGTTGTACTTGCTGCTGCAACATCACGCACGTTGCTGGCGGGTGTGCAGGCAAACAGCGACAGGCTGACTGCCACACTGGCGAACACGGTAAATGGTTTATAAACGATCATGCCGAATTTTGTCCTTAGCGTTTTTGCATAGTACAAGTGTGGACTAACGGCGGGTAAAGGTGGGTAAACGCCGTGTAAAGATATGTAAAACACCCTACTCTCGCGGTTTAATAACCGTATGATTCCAGCCATATCATCACACTGAAACCAACACCATGAGCAAGCTATTACTGGTCGACGACGACATCGAACTCACCAACATGCTGACCGAATACTTGGAACGCGAAGGTTTCCACGTCACCGCCGTGCATAACGGTGATGCAGCGGTGCGCGAAGCCCTCAACGGCGATTACGCGCTGGTGGTGTTGGATGTGATGATGCCCGGCATGAGCGGTATCGAAGCCCTCAGCCGCATCCGCACCCACAGCAAACTGCCCGTACTCATGCTCACCGCCCGTGGCGACGACATCGACCGCATTATCGGCTTGGAACTCGGCGCAGATGATTACGTGCCAAAACCGTGTATGCCGCGTGAATTGGTGGCTCGCATCCGCGCCATCCTACGCCGCACCAGCAACGACACCACCACCACGAATCACGAACCGCTGCAAACCGGTGCACTCACCCTTTACCCCGAAAAACGCCAAACCCTCTGGCACGGGCAACCGTTAGAACTCACCAGCACCGAATTCAACCTGCTTGAAGTTCTCGCTCGCCAAGCCGGTCAACCCGTCAGCAAAGCCGATCTTTCCACCCACGGTTTAGGACGACCATTGACCCGTTACGACCGCAGCATCGACGTACACATGAGCAGTATCCGTCACAAACTTGGCAATCTTACGGATGGGCGTTCCTGCATCCAAACCGTGCGCGGCATTGGCTACCAATTGATCGGGGAATAAACATGGGCAGACTGTTTTGGAAAATCCTCCTCACGTTTTGGCTGACGCTGCTGGTGGCGGGCGGTGTTACGGGCATTGCTGTTTGGTTGCACCACAGTGCATTGCAGGACATAGAAAAAGATGTGGTGATACGCCCCAGCTCCGTCCTCGCGGTCAAAGCTGCCGCCAACACCTTCCTTTATGGCGGGACAGCCGCGATGCGCAATATGTTGCAGGAACAACGCGATGAAGCCCCCCAAGGCTTGCAAATTTACGCCGTAGATCCCAACGGCAAGGAGTTGCTAGAGCGCACCGTATCGGATGACACCCTCCAACGGGTTCGCGCCAGCCTTGGGAAAAACCTCAAATTGCCCATCGTCCGCCAAGTCCAAACCGGCGCAGAAAGTTACCTGCTGTTCGCGCCACTGGCAGGCCAATACCCGCAATTTCAGCAAGAACGACGACTGCCACCACCGCACCGTATATCTACCCCAACCCTAATTATCTCCGGCATTACCGCCAGCTTTTTATCCAGTTTCCTGCTGGCATGGTATTTTTCACAACCCATCGGCATCTTGCGCAAAGCCTTTCATGCCGCCGCCAAAGGCGATTTGAGCCAGCGCGTCACCTCAACGATGGGTTCGCGGCGTGATGAAATTGCTGATTTAGGGCGTGATTTCGACGACATGGCAACCAAACTGCAAACCCTAATGGAATCGCAACGCCGCTTGCTGCATGACGTTTCGCACGAATTGCGCTCCCCTCTGGCACGCTTGCAAGCCAGCATCGGTTTGGCGCATCAACAGCCGGAAAAAGTTGCAAGCAGCCTTGCCCGTATTGAACACGAAGCCGGACGCTTGGATACCTTGGTGGGCGAAGTGCTGACGCTTTCGCGCCTCGAATCCGGCACGCCGCAGCCGTTGGATGAATACATCGACATTCTGGAACTCGCGGATGCGGTGATTGATGATGCGCGGTTTGAGGCGAATGCACTGTCGCGCCATATGGTGTTCCAGTGCGATGTGGAGGACAGCCCGATCATCCAAGGGCACGGTGAATTGCTGTATCGCGCCTTGGAAAACGTAGTGCGCAACGCCATCCACCATACGCCCGAAAACACGGCGGTAACGTTGGCGATTCACCAAAATACTGCCGCGTCACGCCTGTATCTGACGGTGGATGATCAAGGGTCGGGTGTGCCGGAAGCCGAGTTGGGCAGTATTTTCGAGCCATTCCAGCGTAGTAGTAACGCCAGCACCAGCCGTAACGGTTACGGGCTGGGCTTGGCGATTGCGCGGCGGGCGATTGAAAGCCACGGCGGGACGATTCGCGCCAAAAATCTCAGCAGCGGCGGTTTGCGGGTGGAAATCAGCTTGCCGTTGTCAGGTAATGTATAGCGTCAGCCCTGATCACCCGCTTTCACCGACCGACTCAATTCCGGCGGCAACTGCACAATCTCACAAGCACCACGATACTGCTCCGGCACATTGTCGGGGCATTCCCCACACAACTCATTGCCCGGCACAGCGAAATCAATCTTGCGTGGGTAGGGCAAGTTCAACCCATTCATGATAGCGACAAACGCTTCCTGCGAGGTGTTGTTACCCACACGCGGGTTACGATTTTTTTCCTGTCCGATGGTGGTAAGCTGCCTGCCTTCATAATCATGCGCCGGGTAGACCAAGGTTTCATCGGGCAGGGTAAAGAATTTCTCGGTAATGCTTTGATACAATTTGACCGGATCGCCCGATTGGAAATCCGTGCGTCCGCAGGCTTCAATCAACAGCGCATCGCCTGAAAACAGGACTTTTTGCATCCCGTTATCCAACAGGTAAGCGTGGTGATGCCCCGTATGCCCCGGTGTAAATAACGGGTGCAATTCAATTTGCCCCACCCGGAACACCTGATTTTCCTCAACCCCCAAATCAGCGCAAGCCAATTTATCCATCGCTGGAACCACGATTTTGCTGCCGGTGTAAGCCCGCAATTTACGCGCCCCGGTCAGGTGGTCGGCGTGCATATGGGTTTCCAGCGTGTAGGTCAGCGTCAAGCCCAATGCCTGCAATACCGCCAAATCACGCTCAACCATGTCGATCACCGGGTCAATCAGCACGCACTCGCCCGACTGTTCACAAGCCAGTAGGTAGGTGTAAGTGCTGGAGTCTTGCTCAAAAAGCTGTCTGAAAATCATCTTGCTTCTCCTCGCGATGTTGAAACATACCGCTAGCAGTATAGACGACACCGCGTCATGCACAAAATCGCCCCACCTACCAAGCAATATCTTCGCGTAACACCGAAGACGCCGCCGCTGGCAAACGCGGCGGAAACCTTGTGCTTCACACGCTCAGTGGTGGCTTATAGCTTGGTGAGACTGGAGGCTTTCAAACTCACATTATCACTGGTGATGCTGGTGCTTTTATCCAAGAAACTATCCAGCGGGTAGCCCAGTGTAGTGTCATACGCCGTTTTGACGATGGCGTACTTGCTGTTGATGGCGGTTTCGATTTGCGTGAACAACTGTTCAATAGTTTTGCCTTTGGCTTTCAAATCACGTGCAGACAACTTTTTATTGGTTGCCAGATTCACGCCTTCGGTCAAGACACCTGCTTTCACCGTCAGTTTTAAACGCAATGCCGAACTCGTGCCGGTTTTCTGCTCCAATACATAAGTGTAATTCAATAAATTTTGCGTACGCCACAGGTCACGGTTTTTCTTCAAATCACTCAGCAAGACGGCGTAAGGGTCAACAGGTGCGGTGAAATTGGTAGCTGCTTGCACAGCGGCGGTGGCATCCAACAAACCTGTCCCGCAACTCGCGCAAGGTTGCGGGAAAGCACGTGCACTTGATTTCAGCAGACTTTCGACTTGATCCGGTGTCAGGGTAGGTTTGGCAGCTAACATCAACGCCACCACGCCTGACACATGCGGCGTTGCCATGCTCGTGCCTTGGTAATATTTATAAGTATCGGCAAGCGCCGTTTGCGTCCCCGTATTCAGGGTAGACACAATACCGTCTGCTGCCCCCGTGTTCATCGAACCGCCCGGTGCGGCTAAATCGACGACATTGCCATAGTTGGAATAGTAAGCACGCCCGCCATTTCTGCCGGTTGCTGCCACGGTCACAACGCCTGCACAGTTGGCAGGTGAAAATTGGCTGGCATCGGTATTGCTATTGCCCGCTGCCACCACGACAACGGCATTTTTACCACGCGCTGTATTGATGGCATTTTGCATGGTTGAACCGCACGCGGATGCGCCGCCCAAGCTCAAGTTAATAACACGAGCGGGATTCGGATTCGCTGGCGTACCGGATACCGTGCCGCCTGCTGCCCAAATAACCCCCGCCGCAATGTCGGAGGTATAGCCGCCGCACTTGCCCAATACCCGCACGGGCAAGGCTTTGGCAGCATAAGCGACCCCAGCAATACCTTCGGCGTTATTCCCAGCGGCAGCAATCGTGCCAGCTACATGCGTACCGTGCCAACTGCTATTGATATTGGTGGTACTGCCGCATTCACCAGCTAACACGTAGTCACCCGCATCCGTCGCATCACTGTCGCGCCCGTTACCGTCATTAGCCACAGCAGCATCGGCAATCATGTCATAGCCCGCCAATAGATTCGGCAATAAATCCACATGCGGCAAGACACCCGTATCGACGACAGCCACAACGCTACGCTGACCAGCGGTGTAACCCCATGCTTGATCGGCACGAATACCACTAATGGCATCCAACAATGACCATTGATAGCTCAGGTAAGAATCGTTTGGTGTGACCGGTGCTGACACTTCCATGCGGTTCATGATGAAATCCGGTTCGACGTATTCCACTTCTGGCAATTGCTTCAACCAAACCGATAACTTACCCCAATCGGCTTTCTTTTTGCGCTTCTCGAAACGAAACACAGCGGCGTTATCGTGTGTGGTTTTGGTGTAAGCAAATTTTTCGCCTTTTTCAGTACGCAGACGTGACAGCACTTTATCAGCCGCAGTAGTACCCACATTGTCGCGGAAACGAATAATGAGTTGATCGGTATCGGGTGCAGAAGCAGCATTGGATATTTTATCAGGCGCGTTAGCGAACACGGTTGGGGAAGAGACACTGGCAGATACCGCCAATACTAGGGCGCAGACACGCAGATGTTTAGGAGTTAACATCGAAGACTCTCTCGTATTATTATGATGCCCTATTTACTTATAGTTTTTTTATATTTATGGCTGGATAATGCCAGAAAGCTGACGAAGTGTAACCCCCAACTGATAAAGGGTAGTTAGTGGCTCAGGAATGTGCGCTAGGGTTCTTGCCCAGCAGTAAGTACTCATCAATTGGCATATAGCGAGTAGCTGCATTGATGAGAGAATTCGCTGTCAAACCGGGTACGCCATACACTTCGGTTTCCACACAGTAACGCTGGCTTGCGCGTTTTAACAACATATCAAAATCACCATCCCCGGAAGCCAACACAATAATGTCAGTATGTGCGGCAGCTTCGATCACATCTAGCGTAAGACCTACATCCCAATCGCCTTTGGCAGAACCGTCGCTGCGCTGGATATAAGGTTTAAGCTTCACCTCAAATCCAATCGCCCGCAGGATATTTTGGAACTGCATCTGCTTTTCATCACCGCGCCCGATGGCGTAGGCACTCGCCTGTACAATTTCACGCCCATTGGTGACTTGCGCCCAAAAGCGGTTGTAATCGAAACTGCGCCCGTAGGCAGAGCGCGTGGTGTAGTAGATGTTTTGTACATCGACAAACAAACTGACTTTTTTCATTATTCCTTTTCTGCACTCTCTCCCCTTGAGGGACGATCCTGCAAGGGGATGAATATGGGAAGTGAGAGGAAAGCCCCTTACCAGTAAGTACCCTTACCGCCCTGACTCTGCGTTGCCGTTTGTGCCAGCGTGCTAACCACACCCGCTTTACGCATCAAATCCGCTAATTCACGTTGCTGGCTGGCATCCTGACACGCGGCAGTGGCTTTAGCGTACAAGCTCTCGGCTTTGCTGCTATTGCCCCATTTTTGCGCCAGTTCTGCCATGTACGCAAAGTGGAAATGGTTTTGAGCTTTGGCTTCGCCTTTGTCCAGAATGGTTTGAGCTTGCGCGTCGTCATCCAAATGCTCTTTCACGGCCTTGGCGAGCTTGTTGTACTCGAAAGTACTGGCGTTGCTGCTATCCAACTTTTCCAGTTGTGCGGCGTAGAATTGCTGCGTCCAGGTTTTGCCAAATTCGGTGTCGCTGAGTTGCTTGCTGACGGTTTCACCAAGGTTGCGCACTTGGGCAAAGGTATTGCTGTTGTTCGCGGCTAAGTCGAGCAAACGCGCTAACCATGCTTTGTCTTTGACCAGATTGCCGACGGAAACGATCAGTGGTTGGTAAGCGGCAAAGCTGAACGTGCCTGCTTCCTGCATCTTTTCTTCCGCCGTGGTCAGCAATTGGCTGGCGTAAGAGGTGTCTTCCAGTTCTTCGACCACCGCACCTGCGAGTGCAATGAACTGGTTGGGGCGCGTCAGGGTTTTTTCCTGATTCTGGAATTCGGTGTAACGTGCTTGGCTGGCTTCGCGTTTAGCCAATTTCGCACCGATACGGTCGTTGCGCTCGGCATCATCTGCCAGCAATTGCTTGGAGGCATTGGCGAGTTTGCGCATTTCATCGAGTGAGCTGACGTTGGCTTCGGCTTTGTCGAGCGCTTGGATGACCACAGTATTATCGCCCGGTGTCAGTTTTTGCGCCCGTTGCGCTACATCTAACACTTGCGCGTTAGTTTCAGTCAGTTCCAACGCCTTTTGCAGGGATGTGGCTGCGAGTGCCGCATCGGCTGGGTTTTTTGCCAGTGCTTCGAGGATGCTGGTTGCGTCAGTGTAAACTTTGCAAGCGTCCACCGCTTTGGCATACAGTGCGTTGGTTTTGGCAGGGTCTTGCAGGTTGGTGTTGACTTCGCCTGCGAGTGATACCAATGCGGCAGCGTTAGTGGCTTTGCTTTCGGCGGCAGCATAAATGCTGGCAACACGGTCTTTGTCACCGAGGTTATCGTTGACAGCTTTTGCCAACATTGCCAAATCAGAAGGGGTGCTGAGTTTGCTGGCGAGTTTGTCGTAAGCCTTGCCTGCGATGGTTTTATCATCCATGTTGGCGGCAACGGCACTGGCGAGTTTCAGCAAATCTTCTTTACCGCTGAATTCGTTCAGGGCAATACCGTACATATCTTTAGCGGTGGCTTGGTCGCCCAGTAAGCTGGCGTAACCGGTGGCAAGGTCGAGGTTTTCTTCACCGCTCATGGCGAAGTTTTTGCCTTGTTCCAGCAAATCTTCGGCTTTGGCTTTATCGCCGAGCAGGTTCATGAAACCGCCTGCGAGGGTGACGAATTGCGCAGGGAACATGCAGTTGCTTTCCGCATCGCCCAGTGTTGCTGCGACTTCTTTATCATCACCGAACAGGTCTTTCAAACCTTGGGCGAAGCTCACCACGTCGGCAGTTTCGCTGCTGGAAGGTGCTGCTTTTTTGAAGACCATCAGTGCGGTCGTGGGGTTGCCGCTGTTTTTAATGTCGGTAGCGAGTTTCTGGTAGTCGGCAATGCTTTTGCAGTTGGCAGTGACTTTGCTGAACAGTTTGTTGGCAAGCGCATTGTCTTGCAGCGCGTCTTGCACGTAACCGGCGTAAGACAGCAATTCAGTGGTGTTAGTGGTTTCGCTGATAGCTTCTTCCAATAACGCACGACCTTTGTCACGATCGCCGAGGAATTTGGCAATGCTGTAGCCGGTTTCGGCTTTTTCTTTGGCATCAAAGCAGGCATTGGCAGCTTCGTCGTACAGGGCAGCGGCTTTGTCCTTATCACCCACCGCGACATAGCCTTCTGCAACCGCGACGTAATGCGCGGGGAAGGAGCAGTTGGATTCGCCTTTTGCCAGCAATTCTTTGGCGTAATCCAGATCGGCGGGTTCGGCTGCGGCTTGTTTAGCAAGGGCGGCGTAGGATTCTGCATCGTTGCAGGCGGATGCTTGTGCGCTGAGTTCTTCGCGGGTTGCCATGTGTCCTCCAAAAGCGATTAAGGCGAAATTGACGAGTAGTACGAGTAAGTGGTGTTGTAAAGCATATTGGCGATGGGTTCAAGTGTAGCGCTTTCCCTTGCCGCTCATAAGGGGAAAATGTCTGCCCATCTGAAGGTAATCGGTACTAGCGTTACAAATGTGAAGAATGGGACATGCCAAATTAGGCATATACCCTAACACTGGAGGATTCACGATGACAGGGATAACACAGGGCAGTGGAAGCAAGCCAGCGCATGTCACTGATCAAAACAGCAGCAGTTCAGCCGCTACGCTGGCGGCTGCCACTAGCGTGCTTGGCGATGCAGTGAAAGCGATTCAAAGCAAGTCAGGCAACAACACGTTTGGCAAAGGCGATAATGAAGCCCTAATCAAGCTCATTATGCAGTTGATTCAAGTGATTGATGACAAATTGCCCCCCACTGAGCCATCCAAGCCGCAGCCTAAACCGCTGCAACTGACGCGGCAGCAAGATAAAGCGGTGCGCGAACGTTTCGATATTAAGGGTGCGTTGAGTTACGAAGTGCTGGATAGTAAAAAGGACGGCAAGCTCAGTGCGGGCGATACCTTGGTCATTTCCGGCGGCATTACTGGTGGTGAAATTTCACGGAAAAAACTAACACAACAGGATGTTAAAGCCATTAATGGAGGCAGTTCCACAAGCTCAGATGCACAACAACAGTTGGACGCGAACCGCAAAAAGTGGGATTCGCTGGATATTGACGATTACTCGTTTACCTTGCAGCGCAATTGCTTCTGTCGGGGCGATGCTATCCGCCCGATTAATATTGAGGTGCGTGACGGGAGCGTTAAGTCGGCTACCTATGCGGATACCGGTGAGTTGCTCCCTGATGACCGCCAAACAAATAAGCAGTCTATTTACAATTTGAATGCGGATGGTTTGTTTAATTTGGTGGAGCAGGGTATCAAGGGCGGTGCGGCTAAGGTTGATGTCAGTTACGACAAGCAATATGGCCTGCCAGCGTCGATTTATATTGATCAAAGCTTCCAGATAGCGGATGAGGAAATGGGCTACACCATTAGCAATTTCCGACCAGAGCCAAGCTTTACGACTTTGATGGTAGGTGAGGAAGACGGTGGTTTGCCGCCAGTGGATGACCCCATTGCGACCACGTTGGCAATTGGCGAAGAAGACGGCGGGCATCACGATTACAAATAAGGTGATTCAACCATGACAATAAAGCCCCGATTGCTATTAGCAGGCGGTGATACTGACCCTCAATTGGTACGTCTGCTGAAACGGGCGGCATTGCATGATATTCCCGTGCATTGTTTGCTCACAGGGCAATCGGGTTCGCCGCGTTTGCATTGGGATATTCACCAAAATCGTCTGCTGGATGACGACAAGGAAGTCGCGGTATCGGCAGCATTTATCCGACAGGATGTGTTTGCTTACCTGAAGAGCAACAATGCTCAAGATAATTCAGCAGCGCGTGAATGGTTTGTTAGCGTGTCCGGCTGGCTGTTAAGTTCGCCGGATATTGCGTTATGTAATCGACGGTTCCTGCCGTGTGGCGGGGTTAATAAGCCTTACATGTTACGCTTGGCGTTGAGCATGGGGTTTAACGTTGCTGATACGTATGTCAGCAACGACCTTTTCGCGTTGGCACAGTTGCATGAACAGGGGGAGTGGGTGGCAAAGCCTGTGACGGGCGGCGCTTACTGTACTCCGTTGGCAGCGCATGAAATCACGGGAAATAACATACTGTCTTACCCGCAGATTGTGCAACGGCGTTTAGCTTCGCCGGAGTTGCGGGTATTTCGTATTGGTAACGCTTGGTTTGGCTTTCTGATTCAGGCGGAGGCATTGGATTACCGTTCATCGTCTGCTACCCGGATGCAGGTGGTGGATGTACCGGGTGATTTGGTGGAAAAACTGGTGTGCTTGTCAGATCATTTAGGGCTGGATTTCGCAGCGGCTGATTTCAAAACTGACCCGCATACAGGGGAGTGGCAGTTTTTGGAGATCAATACTAACCCAATGTTTGCAGGATTTGATCAGGTCGCCGCCGGTGCATTAAGCGATGCTTTGCTTAAACAGCTTGGTCTTTTACTGTAAGTGATGTGTGTCAGTGGGTCGCCTCAAATTGGATGGAGGTACGCAATTCCCCCTCAAATAACGCATCAAATCCCACCACACCTTCTTGCTGCTGTAGGGCAAAACCAGGTTGAATACTGGGTGTAACCGTTCCTACTTTTAGTAAATTCGCTGGGTACTCAATCTGCATAGAAACCCGCATTGGGTAATAACCATCCAAAAACTTACGCATGTAAGGGCCATTCACCAAAACATACGTACCATCATCCTGAAACCGTAAGGCACGCGTATGCGCCTGCAAACAAATACGCGCATTTTCACCGACCTTACTCAGTTGTACGCTAGAACCTTCTACCCATGCTTTGCCAATGTTGCGTTGCTCCGTTACCCGCATGTCACGTATGTAGCCATCGCGAAAAGTGATTTGCATCGCAGCAGCCTGATCCAGATTATCGTGGCATTGTTCAAGTTGCGCCCAGCCTTCATCCAATGATTCAGCGGTAATCTTGACCTTATTTTGATGATGGTGAAGCGCTTCTCCAACAGGTGCTTGATTCAGGAAATCCAGTGAACCTTCGTTAATCTCATCCGCATTAGTTTTAGTTAAAGTATCTTCCTCGAACCACTTTTCCAACGCTTCACGGGTAGCGCCTGCTGCAGGCTCATCCGCTGAAGCAGGAAACGACACCCCCACTAAGCAAACCCAATAAAAAATATTGCGCATGTTAGAATTTGTCTCCGAATAAATCCTCACGAACGTGATTTTAACGCCAAACTTAACAGTTTTGCGGTAATATCCACCACTGGAATCACGCGCTCATAGGGCATACGCTTAGGGCCGATCACCCCCAACACGCCCAACTGTTCACCATCTACTTCATAGGGTGCTGTTACTAAACTACACTCATCGAATACCGCTTGTCCTGATTCACGCCCGATGAAGATTTTCACCCCATCCGCCTGCAAACACTTGTCCAGCAACCCCAAAATATCGCGTTTGCGGGTAAAGGCTGCAAACAGTTCACGTAATTTGTGGATATCGGATAAGTCATCGTAGCCCATCAGATTGGTTTCACCCGCAATCACGCAATCCTCTTCCTTCTTATCGCCTAAATCGGCAACTGCTTTTTCACCCAATTCAATCGCGGAGAGCATCATGCGGTTCATGTCTTCGCGGTGTTCGCGCATTTCTTCCAGCAAGGCAGCACGGGCTTGCTGCAAATCTTTGCCGATCAAGCGTTCGTTGAGGAAATTAGCGGCTTGTTGCAACTCCGAAGAACTCACATCCGCATCGAGTTGGATAATGCGGTTTTGCACTTCATTGCGGTTCATCACCAGAATCGCCAGCACTTGCCGACTCGATAAGCTCAGAAATTCAATCTGGCGGATGGACGAAGGATTGCGGCGCGGCAAACTCACCACACCCGTCAGTTGAGTAATGCCGGAAAGCAAGCTGGAGGCGGATTGGATTAACGCGGCGGGGTCACGTTCCGCCTTCAACTGCCCTTGCAGAATGTGCATAGCGTGCTGTTCCAGCGGCTTAATATTGACCAACACATCCACGAAGAGGCGGTAGCCTTGAGAGGTGGGAATACGCCCCGCCGAGGTATGCGGTGCGCGGATATACCCCATCTCTTCCAAATCCGCCATCACATTGCGAATCGTGGCAGCGCTCAAATCCAAGCCACTACTGCGGGCAAGGTTGCGTGAACCGACGGGCTGTCCATCTTGGATATAGCTTTCCACCAACACTTTGAGGATGTGGCGGGCGCGTTCGTTGAGTTCTGGGTGCGGTATCATTGTCATGCTAATAGTTATAGGGGCAAAGCCCGTTAGATACAAGCCTGTTTAACTTGCAATTTATCCGCAGCTTTGCCAGCCTTGCAACTTTACTCAGACAAGCATCGGTTATGAACCTGTTTTCTCACATCGGCCTGTTCACCAAACCCAACGATACCCGTGTGGATAACACACTGTTTCAGTTACATGCCTTTCTTATCCAGCAGGGTTTTGAGGTACATTGCGACCGTAATGCAGGCATCATTTTAGGTTTGCCTACCATGCCCTCCGACGCACTGGCACGCCACATTGACCTTGCTATTGTGGTCGGCGGTGATGGCACGTTACTGGCAACCGGGCGTTTACTCGCCGATCATGAAGTACCACTTATCGGCATTAATCTAGGACGCTTGGGGTTTTTAGTCGATATTTCACCTGATGAAATGCTTACCCAAGTCGAACATATTCTTAGTGGACAATACAAAGAAGAAACACGCTTTGTGCTACATGCCGATGCCATCCGTGACGATGAGCTTCTCGGTAGCGGCGATGCACTCAACGACGTGGTACTGCATGTGCGCAATGAAATTCGCATGATTGAGTTCACCACCTATATCGATGGGCATTTCGTCAATACCCAACGTGCTGATGGTCTAGTCGTTACAACCCCCACAGGTTCAACGGCTTACGCGCTTTCCAGTGGTGGCCCGATCATGCACCCTGCCCTACAAGCGATTGCCCTAGTACCGATTTGCCCGCATACACTCACTGACCGCCCGTTAGTCATTAGCAATCAAAGCGTGATCGAGATTACATTATGTGAAGACCGCGACATTCCTGCTCGCTTATCCTTTGATGGGCAAAACAATATTGAACTGGAATCGGGTGATCTAATACGTATCCACACTCGCCCAGAAAAAGTGCGTTTGTTACACCCGCAAAGCTACGATTACTACCATATTTTGCGTGAAAAACTGCATTGGGGAGTGCAACCGTAAACCATGCTGACACATATCCACATTCGCGATTTTGCGATTATCGACACATTGGAACTAGAACTACACCCCGGCATGACCGCATTAACGGGCGAAACGGGTGCGGGAAAATCCATCCTACTGGATGCCATCGGTTTAGTGCTGGGCGACAAAGCCGATAGCAGCACGGTACGGCACGGTGCAGACAAAGCTGAAATCACCCTGAGCGTCGACATTACCCAAACACCTTCCGCCCGTGTGTGGTTAGAAGCACAAAGCATGGAAGGTACAGACGACACCTGCATCCTCCGCCGCGTCATTTCCGCACAGGGCAAATCACGGGCATGGATCAACGGTTCTCCCGCTAACCTGACACAATTGCGCGAACTGGGCGAACAATTGGTCGACATCCACGGTCAGCACGAACACCAGTCACTGATGAAAAAAGACGCGCAACGCCAAATGTTGGATGCTTTCGCAGCTAACGAGGCGCTACTCGATAACACCCGCCGTGCTTGGTCAGCATGGAAAAAACTGCATGAGCGCGTCACCCTGTTAAGCAGTCAAAACCAACAGCATCAAGAGCGTATCGACCTGCTCCGCTTCCAATCACAAGAACTCGAAACCCTGGCGTTGCAACCCGACGAAGCCGAGCAACTTGACGAAGAACTCAACCGCCTCGCCAATGCCGAACAACTCCGGGCGACAGCCGCACAGGGTTATGCACAACTCTACGACGACGAACCGTCGCTATATTCAGCCTTGGGCCGCCTGATCCATGACCTCAGCCAGCAAGTACGGGTGGATGCCCAACTAGAGCCTTCGCTGGAATTACTCACCAGCGCACAAATTCAAGTACAAGAAGCGGCCTCACAATTGCGTGATTATGCCGAGGGTCTTGATCTCGACCCTGCACGGCTGCAATGGGTCGACAATCGCATTGCCGACATTCGCAGCCTTGCCCGCAAATATCGTACCGAACCGCACGAACTCCCCACGCGTTTAGCTAACATTCAACAAGAACTGGAACAACTCGGCGGCGGCGATTACGACCTCAATGCGCTGGAACAACAGTTACAAGCGGCGACTGCAAGCTACCGGGAACAAGCCAGCTTACTCAGTCAAGCCCGTCAGCAAGCCGCCCAACAACTCTCTGCGGGTGTTTCGCACGCCATGCAACAACTGGGAATGCAAGGCGGCAAATTTGCCATTCAAGTTGCTCATGATTCCGCCAACACGTTTCAGGCAACCGGCATGGACAGCATCGACTTCAGCGTCAGCGCTAACCCTGGTCAGCCACTAAAACCGCTGATGAAAGTCGCCTCTGGCGGTGAACTGTCACGCATTAGTTTGGCGATTCAAATGATTGCGGCACAGAAAGTTACCTTGCCTGCACTGATTTTCGATGAAGTCGATACCGGTATCGGTGGCGGTATCGCTGAGGTCGTCGGCAAACAACTCCGTACCCTCGGCACAAACCGCCAAGTGCTGTGTGTGACACACTTACCGCAAGTCGCCTCGCAAGCACACCAGCATTACAAAGTAACCAAGATCAAAGGCGCGGAATATACCAGCACGGGCATTGTGCATCTGACACAAGCGCAACGGGTGGAAGAAGTAGCGCGAATGATTGGTGGGGTAGAAATCACCCCTGCAACACGGGCATTAGCGGCGGAGATGCTTACAACTGGTTCCTAAGCATCAACTCACGCGGATGCGGGTTCAAGTAATGCTGGCGCTCAATATACGGTTGCGGATGCCGCCGAAAATGATGCTTCAACAACGTAATCGGCACAACTAACGGTACATAGCCATGACGGTATTGGTGAATCGTATCCAGCATTTCCTGCCGATCCGCCGCATCAATGCCACCTTTCAGATACCCCATCAAGTGCATCAGCACATTGGCATGTTGCCCACGTGTCACCCGTTTTTCCAAAGCGGTCATTAATAAGCGTAAGTAGTGAGTGGCTAACACGGAAAAGTCTGTCACTGTCCCAACTTGTGCAACCATTTGCCCCAATTCACGGGCAATGTCTTGATCATGTGCCATCAGGATATATTTATGGTCAGCATGGAAATCAACCAAATCACCCGGCTTTAAACCTGCTACCTGTAACTGTTGCCAACGGTGGTAAATAAAGACACGCTGGATAAAATTTTCCCGCAACACAGGATCACACAAGCGCCCTTCCTCTTCGATAGGCAATAAGGGGAATTGCTCCCTCAAGGCATGTGCAAAAATCCCAACCCCATCGCGTTCGGGGGGTACATTGTGTTTTAACACAGAATACACTTTGACCCGTTCCATCCCACAACTGGGGGAGTTCTTTTTCAAAATATAACCACTCACCACCTGTAAGGGGGTCTGCACTTGATTAAAGTAATGCTCCAAGGCTTCGGTATGGTCAATGCTGGTGTCTTTAACATTGACTGCGCGTAATCTCCCATCCTTACGAACCAAGTGCATGGTAGGGCGGGGAACACCCAAACCTGCGCCAATCTCCGGGCACAAGGGTACAAAGTCAAAGTACAGCCCTAACGTGCCAGTAATATAACCATCACGTTTATGCCCACCATCAAAACGGACGGCTTGCCCTAACAGGCAACTGCTGATCCCAATTTTTATTTTCTCGTCATGCTGCATTATGGCAAGTTCGCTTCAATTAACTTCACCAGCTTATCACTTTGCGGGGTAACAAAGCTGGAAAAACTACCGATAAGCTCACCCTTGGTATTCAGCACGTATTTATGAAAGTTCCAGCTTGGGTGTTCACCCGCCATTTCCCCCAACACTTTGTAAAGCGGCGAAGCGTTATCTTTGAGCACTTGGGTTTTCTCAAACATCGGGAATTTAACCCCGTAAGTTAACTCACAAAAATCTTTGATCTCTTTTTCTGAACCGGGGTCTTGCCCAGCAAAATCATTGGAAGGAAACCCTAATACCACTAAACCACGGTCTTTATAATCACTGTACAACTTCTCCAAACCGTCAAACTGTGGGGTGAAACCGCATTTACTTGCCGTATTGACCATCAACACCACTTTGCCTTTGTATGCTTCACACAAGTTAACACGCTTCTCAGAACCCAATTCACGCAAAGTGAAATTTAACGCTGCCGGACACCCATTATCGGTTGCAGAACCAGCTACAGGTTCAGCCAACACAGAAGCAGCACTGAAAAAGCTCAACACTAACCCGAAAAGTTGCTTAATCATGACGATGTAATCCTTAATAATGATTCAATATAAGTATTGTCCCACCTTTGTAGCGCTTTAGGTAAATAGCTACAAGCAAACAGGGGGAAAACACTCACCGAGCATTCATTAGAATAACAGTCGCTCTCAGCCAAGCAGCTTTGTATAATCGCCGCTTTGTTAGCTGACGATGTGACCAATCTGATGGAAAACCGTGATTTTCTTGCCGAATGGCATCCACAATGGGGCGTGTTGCTGGCCTGGCCACACCCCGATACCGACTGGGCAGACAATCTAGCCTCAGCAGAGACCTGTTATGCCGAAATCGTCAGCGCTATCAGCCAACGTGAAAACGTGCTATTGCTGTGTCATGATCTCCCTCACCAAACACACATTCAATCCGTGTTAAGCACACTGCCCTACCACCCGCAACGTGTGCAGTTTGTCACAATACCCTATGATGATACTTGGGCACGAGACTTTGGCTTTATCACGGTGTTGCATAATGGTCAACCGGTGTTGCTGGATTTTACTTTCAATGCGTGGGGTGGAAAATTCAGCGCATCGCAAGACAATGCGATCAACCAACGCTTAGTCAAGCACCCCTTGCTTGATAGCAACACATTCGAAACACACAGCTTGGTCATGGAAGGTGGTAGTCTCGAAACCGACGGGCAAGGTACCTTGCTAACCACTGAAATTTGCCTGCTCAACCCCAACCGCAACCCCACACTCGACAAAGCTACTATCGAAACGGAATTGCGCAAAGCCCTAGGTGTTTCGCGTATCCTATGGTTAGCACACGGTCACTTAGAAGGCGATGACACTGACGCACACATCGACACCTTGGCACGCTTTGCTGACCCACACAGCATCGTGTACATGAGTTGTACGGATCCCACCGATTCGCATTACAAACCCTTACTTGCCATGGAAAAAGAACTCCTGACGTTACGCCAAGCCAATGGTGAACCGTATCGTCTATTCCCGATTCCTTTACCAGCCGCCATTTATGAAGATGGGAGACGCTTGCCAGCCAGTTACGTCAACTTCTTGATTATCAACGGAGCCGTGTTACTGCCCGTTTATGCCGATGAATGTTTCGACCCTGTAGCCATCGAGCAAATGCAAGCAGCCTTCCCGCAACATGAAATCATTCCGATTGATTGCCGCGCCCTGATTGCCCAAAATGGCAGCCTTCACTGTATCACCATGCAAATTCCCCACAAGGTCATAAGCCGATGAGCCGTAACATAACCGTTGCTGTTGTCCAACATGGCAACACTGCCGACTACCACACCAATCTGGAACACAGCATCGCGGGTATTCGCCGTGCTGCCGCACAAGGTGCGCAATTGGTAATGTTGCAAGAGCTACACACCGGTTTATATTTCTGCCAGATAGAAAATACTGATTACTTTGATCTGGCAGAAACCATTCCCGGCCCTAGCACTCACACCTTGGGTGAACTCGCTGCTGAACTCGGTATTGTGATCGTCTGTTCATTATTTGAAAAACGTGCTGTCGGTCTGTATCACAACACAGCGGTAGTTCTAGATACTGATGGTAGTATTGCAGGCAAATACCGTAAGATGCATATCCCCGACGATCCAGGTTATTACGAGAAATTCTACTTTACACCCGGCGACCTAGGTTTCACACCCATTAAAACCAGTATAGCAACCCTAGGTGTGTTAGTTTGCTGGGATCAGTGGTATCCCGAAGCAGCCCGCTTAATGGCTTTAGCTGGTGCAGAACTATTACTCTACCCAACTGCCATCGGCTGGAATCCTCAGGATACCGCAGAAGAACAAGCACGCCAGCGTGATGCGTGGATAACCATTCAACGTTCCCATGCAGTGGCTAACAATATTCCCGTGCTCAGTGCCAATCGGATCGGCTTTGAATGTGACCCTAGCGGGCAAACCGCAGGCAGTCAATTTTGGGGTTCCAGCATGATCGTCGGCTGGCAGGGTGAATTACTCGCCCAAGCCGATACCAGCAGCGTCACGGAATTGGTCGTGACGGTAGATTTAGACAGAACCGAACAAGTACGGCGCTGGTGGCCTTATTTACGTGATCGTCGCATTGATGCCTATACAGATTTAGTGCTACGTTACCGTGATTGACATAAAGTCAAGCATTTTTTCCAAAAAAATATAAAAAAACTCTATAAGTGTGAACCTGCTCACAGCCCTCCAGAGCAATGCGAACAATAATAAGCCTATGCTCTTGATGAACTTGCTAGGACACAGATAGAGGTAACGCGTATGCTTGGTCAGAACAACTGTGTGATCGCCTTGTTGGTAGCCGCTACACTACTGATGGCATCGCCAGTCGATGCACGTTTGAAAAACCACCCCATTTCTCAGGAAACCGTTGATACACGTATAGTACCACCTGATTTGTACGAAAAACTGCGTACATTACTAGGGGAAAAATTTTACCGGGATTTATTGCAACATAATGAATTCATTGTGTTGCAGGAATTGGTGCTTACCCATTTTGAAACGCACTACCCTGTATACTCAAAGCAATAATACAGGGATATGGGCAGGACTGATTATCCCGCCCGTATTTCCATTAAACTGAAGCGATACGACCTAAGGCATTTTCTAAGTTCGCCATACTGGTCGCAAATGAGATACGGATATGTCCCTCTAAGCCGAAAGCGGAACCCGGCACGACCGCCACCCCGGTTTTATCCAATAAATAACTAGCCAGTGCTGCGTCATTTTCTAGCCCCAAACGTTTGATCATGCCCTCGACATTAGGGAAGCTGTAGAAAGTACCATCAGCAGGCAAACATTCCACCCCCTCCATCGCATTAAAGGCTTTCAATACAAAGGCATGACGCTGTTCAAACGCACTTACCATGGTTTGAATAAAGCTTTGATCGCCATCCAAGGCTACCACTGCCGCATATTGTGAAATAGAGGTCGGATTGGAGGTACTTTGTGACTGAATGATATTCATCGCCTGAATCAGCTTTTCAGGGCCGCCAGCATAACCAATTCGCCAACCGGTCATGGAATAGGCTTTGGAAACACCGTTCAGTACGATGGTTCGCGCATATAAATCCGGGCACGCATCCAAAATATTGACGAACTTTCTACCTTCAAACAGCACATGCTCATACATATCATCTGTCGCAATCAACACCTGAGGGTGACGACGTAAGACTTCCCCCAAAGCTGCTAACTCTTCCAACGTGTAAGCAACACCCGTGGGATTCGAGGGGCTATTAATCACAAACAGACGTGTTTTCGGGGTAATTGCCGCCTCCAACTTGGCAGCGGATAACTTGAAGTGTTCGCGCTGACCGGCTGCAACGATGACGGGAACCGCATCCGCTAACAACACCATATCGGGATAAGAAACCCAGTAAGGCGCTGGAATAATCACTTCATCGCCCGCATTTAACATGGCTTGACACAAGTTATAGAAACTTTGCTTACCACCACACGATACCAAAATTTGTTTTGGGGTAAAATCCAAACCATTATCACGCTTAAATTTGCGAATAATGGCTTGTTTCAAAGCAGGCGTACCGTCCACGGCGGTATAACGGGTTTCACCTTTCTGGATGGCTTCAATACCGGCTTGCTTAATGTGCTCAGGGGTATCAAAATCAGGCTCACCTGCCCCCAAACCGATGATGTCGCGGCCTGACGCTTTAAGTTGAGCGGCTAATGCAGTAATAGCCAGTGTAGGCGAAGGTTTGACCCGCCCAACGCGCTGTGAAAGTTGTATATCCACTAATGAAACCAACCGTGTTGTATGATCCATAAATTCGGCAAGCATTATTAGTTGCCGTACCTGTTACCCTTTTTGCGGTGGGTAATGTTACTGCATTATAAACGTGCCAGCAATTCAGGATCAGGGTAGCCATCCACCGGTAGCCCCAGTTTTTGCTGGGCTTGGCGCACGGCGTGACGAGTTTCTTCACCAATAATGCCGTCCACTTTGGAAATGCTCATCCCTTGCGCTTGTAACTTCGCTTGTAACGCTTTGGTTTGAGCCGTAGATAACACAACAACAGGCGCATTACCTTTACGCATCGCAGGCGCACCGACTAAGCGCGTTGCAAAATACGCAGCGGTCAAGGAATACACCGTAGACTCATTCCATTGCAAAAAAACATCAAAATTGGGATAAGCGAGGAAAGCGGGGCCATTTCTACCCATCGGCAGCAATAACGCGGCGATACCAGTACCACTAAGCGGACTACCGTCCGCATCACTCACCCCTTGGGTTGCCCAGTCTTCTAAAGGTAATTTGTTATCCAAACGTGCTAACGACCAATCCATGTCGGCAGGTACCTTCACTTCTTGCAGCCAGGGTTCACCGCTTTGCCAACCACTGGACTTAAGCATGTTTGCCCCCGAAGCCAGCGCATCAGCGCTGGTATGGATCAAGTCACGGTGTCCATCATTATTAAAATCGACCGCATATTGATCGTAGCGGGATGCCAGAAATTGTAATTGCCCGATTTCGCCCGCCCAAGCACCACGCATTTTAGCGGGCGTCAAATCACCTTTTTGTACCAATTGCAAGGCACTGAGCAACTCGATACGAAACATCTCCGGGCGGCGACAATCGTGCGCCAACGTCAACAAGGAACGTAAGGTGGAAAAATCACCGGTAACTGCGCCAAAATCCGTTTCCAGCCCCCATAATGCGGTCAGAACAGGTGCTGGTACGGCATAGGTTTGCTCAATACGTTTGAATAAAGCAGCGTGCTTTTTTAGGTTGGCTTTTCCCAGCCCCAAACGATTGCCACTCACTTTTTTCGTGGCAAAGGTCAGGAAATCTTGTGCAAACACTTGCTGCGACCGATCCCTCTGGATCACGGTAGCATCCGGTTGTAACTTACCTAAGATACTCTCCAGCAAAGCAGGCTTTAGCCCCGAAGCTATCGCATCCTCTTTAAAAGTACTCAACCAAGTGTTGAAATTGGGAGCGGTACACCCTGCTTGCACATGTGTGCTATAGACAAGGCTCATACTCAGAAAAACAGCTATCCAGTGTTGCATGATACGTTTATTTCCCGTTAAAACTGACAATGGCAAACAGTATAACGTTTCTCGACAGATTATTTGAAACAAGTGCTGGAAGCGAGAACCAGAGTTGTGTAAGATTAGCGCCCTACCTTGTTCCTCCTTGCCCGGATGGTGAAATCGGTAGACACAAGAGACTTAAAATCTCTCGCTGGTAACAGCGTGCCGGTTCGAGTCCGGCTCCGGGCACCAATTTTTTCAAGGCGTTACGCCATTTCAGCGCCCGATGATTTTCCGCCCGTTTTGGTCGGGGTCATAATAGGGTAATTCTCGTGAGTTTCGCAGAGACAAGTCGCAAAAGATTACCGTCCATACCTTGGGTGTCGCCCGCAGCAGGAATAAAACTTCACGGCGACTGCCATGAAACAAACCATTTTCGATTACAACTGTAACCGCTTGCACAGTACTTTGGGCTGTATCCAGACACAAAAAAACCCGCTGTGTAGCGGGCTTTCGTGCTTTGTCGGTCATTACCGTACAAAAATATGGCGGAGAGCGAGGGATTCGAACCCCCGGAGGTTTAACCCTCAACGGTTTTCAAGACCGCCGCCTTCGACCACTCGACCAGCTCTCCGAAGGATGCGTATACTACTTAAAATGCGACTGGATTTCTAGTACTTTTTCCAGGAAAGGTTTGGTTTTCTGTCTGTCAGCCATGGGGTGGCTATGTTAGAATCCACCTTTTATGACTGCCCTAATCGAGACAGGCTTAATGGATTCAAGCAAACCCTCTCTAACTTACCGTGATGCTGGCGTTGATATTGATGCAGGCAATAATCTGGTAGAACGTATTAAACCCCTCGCACAACGCACTAAACGTCCTGAAATGTTGGGAGGCTTAGGTGGTTTTGGCGCACTAATGTCGATTCCCTCCCACTACAAGCACCCCGTACTGGTTTCTGGCACAGATGGTGTGGGCACAAAACTTAGATTGGCGATAGACACTGGCATTTACGATACCATCGGCATCGACTTAGTGGCCATGTGTGTCAACGATATTATTGTTAGTGGCGCAGAACCGCTGTTTTTCCTCGACTACTATGCCACTGGCAAGCTTGATGTGGATGTCGCGGAAAAAGTCATTGGCGGCATTGCAGAAGGTTGCTCTCAAGCAGGTGCTGCACTTGCAGGTGGCGAAACCGCCGAAATGCCGGGCATGTATCACGGCGATGATTTCGACCTTGCTGGCTTCTGCGTCGGCGTCGTCGAGCGTGACAATATTCTGGATAACTCCCGCGTCCACCGTAACGACGTCTTGATTGGCCTTGCATCCAGCGGCCCACACTCCAACGGCTATTCCCTCATCCGTAAAATTCTCGAAGTCAGTGGTGCATCGCTGGATGACCCCTTTGGTGACAGCACGTTAGGGCGTACTTTATTAGAGCCGACGCGCATTTACGTCAAAGCTATCCTCGGTTTGATGCGGCGTTATGACCTGCACGCAGTTGCGCACATCACCGGCGGTGGCTTGACTGAAAACTTGCCGCGTGTTCTGCCTGCCCGCACCAAAGCCAAAATCAGCTTAAGCAGTTGGCAACGACCGGAGATTTTTAACTGGTTGCAAGCACAAGGCGGTGTTTCTGAGGAAGAAATGCTGCGTACCTTCAATTGTGGCATTGGTATGATTCTAGTCATTCCAGCCGACAAATCCGAAGAAATCATCAGTACCTGCCGCCTAGAAAACATCAAGGCATGGCAAATTGGTGCAATGGATACCTCAGACAGCGATACCCCCTTTGTTGAATATGTCGCTTAATAACACAACAGCACTACCGAATCTGGTCGTGCTGATTTCTGGCAGCGGCAGTAATCTGCAAGCACTCATCAAGGCGATCCACACGGGTCGCTTGGCAGCGAGGATTACGGCTGTCATCAGCAACCGTGCGGATGCTTATGGATTACAACGGGCAGCAGAGGCTGATATTCCGACGGCAGTATTAAGTCATCAAGACTTTGCCAGTCGCGAAGCATTTGACCAAGCCTTACAACAGCGCATTGATACTTACCAACCTGACTTGGTGGTATTGGCAGGTTTTATGCGCATCCTCACACCTGATTTTGTACGCCACTATGAAGGACGGATGCTCAACATCCACCCTTCTCTCTTGCCCTTGTACAAAGGCATCCACACCCATCGGCGTGTACTGGAAGATGGCGGTCATGAACACGGTGTGAGTGTGCATTTCGTCACCCCTGAACTGGATGGTGGCCCCGTCATTATGCAGGCCAAAGTGCCGGTATTACCAAGCGATACAGAAACGAGTTTGGCACAACGTATTCAAACGCAAGAACACGTTATTTACCCACAAGTGGTGAAATGGTTTGTGGAAGGCAGACTTAAACTAGCAAACAATCAGGCAACACTGGATGGAAACGCGCTAACACGTCCCATCCAACATCTAAGCGTTTAATCAACCAAAATGGCATACGTAGTGCAGGTCTTCTAAAGTTTCAATATCGAACGATGAGTTCGCACCCACCTCGAACGATTGACCACCTGCATACGCTGTCCATGTTTCAGTGCCAGCCAAACGGACGTTACAACGACCTTGCAGCAACTCCATGATTTCCGGCGCACCGGTATTGAAGGTCAGCGTAGATGGCAAAATAACGCCAACGCTTTTACGCGTACCATCCGCCAACGTTACCGTGTGGCTGACACACTTACCATCAAAATACACATTAGCGGTTTTGTTAACGCTGACATTCTCAAACTGACTCATAAACTTCCTTTGTAGATGAAGGGGTAAATTACTGACCTGCAATGGTCATCTTATCAATCAAAATCGAACCGGTACGGATACTACCACGCTCATCCACATCATCACCGATCGCGACAATGCCTTTGAACATATCCTTTAGATTGCCCGCAATGGTTACTTCCTCAACAGGGTGCACGATCATGCCATTTTCAACCCAGTAACCCACTGCACCCCGCGAATAGTCACCGGTAATGCCATTAATACCATTACCGATTAACTCCGTTACCATCAGGCCAGTACCCATTTCTGCCAACAGATCAGGAAAGCTCTTGCCCGTATCCGCCAACAATAAATTGCTTGCGCCACTGGCACTACCGGTACTTTGCATTCCCAATTTACGAGCGCTGTAGCTGCCAAGGAAATAGCCCTGAATAATGCCATCTTTCACAATGTCACGCGCTTGCGTTGCCACCCCTTCCGCATCATAAGAACGGCTACCCAGTGCTTGACGAATAAAGGGATCTTCACGCAATTGCACGAAATCGGGGAAGGCTTGTTGTCCCATGGAATTCAGCAAAAAACTGGCCTTGCGGTATTGCGAACTACCACTGATGGCTGATACCAATTGCCCAATCAAGCCACGTGCCATTTGCGGCACAAATAATACAGGTGCTTCACGGGTGGACAGTGAACGTGCATTCAAACGCCGCACAGTGCGTTGCGCCGCTTCTGCCCCCACGCTATCCGCAGATTCCAACAAGCTCGGTACACGCGACACACTGTACCAATAATCACGCTGCATGGATTCACCTTCTTGCGCCACCACCGAACAACTCAGGGAATGCCGCGTGCTATGGTTGATCCCCATGAAACCGTGTGAATTGGCGTACAAGCTCATACCCGCGTAGCTATCCACACTCGCGCCTTCGCTATTGGTGATGCGGGCATCATGCTCACGCGCTACCGCTTCGGTTTGCAGCGCCATGTCAATCGCCATGTCTGCGTCCAGTTCCCACGGGTGGTACAAGTCCAGCTTAGGAAATTCCGTTGCCATGCGTTCCGCATCAGCCAAACCATTGAAAGCATCTTCCGAGGTATAACGTGCAATCCGGCAGGCCGCATCCAAGGTATCCGCCAACGCTGGCGGCGAAAAATCCCCCGTAGAGGCATAGCCTTTGCGATGCCCAAAGTAAACCGTGAGATTAATGCCCTGATCGCGGTGGTACTGCAACTTATCGACCTGCCCCATACGTACTTCGACGGAAAGCCCCGTCCCCTTGTCAAGGTCAAGTTCGGCAGCCGTCGCACCTTTGGCTTTAGCCGCAGCCAGCACATGCTCCGCCATCGCCTGAAATTCGGTCGCAATGTCGAAACGGTTTTCGAGTTCAATCATGGTGGTTATCCTTATGCTGTCGCTGTGCCGCCGACGGTTAAACCGTCAACCCGAAGTGTTGGTTGACCCACGCCCACGGGTACGCTTTGCCCATCTTTACCGCACACCCCGATGCCGGTATCCAGTTGCAAATCATTGCCGACCATGCTGACACGGGTTAATACATCTGGGCCATTGCCAATCAGCGTGGCATTTTTCAACGGTTTGCCAAGCTTGCCGTTTTCGATTTGATAAGCTTCAGAGGCAGAAAACACGAATTTACCCGACGTAATGTCGACTTGCCCGCCAGAGAAATTGACGGCGTAAATGCCTTTATCGACTGAAGCAATGATTTCAGCAGGGTCATACTCACCCGCCCGCATGTAAGTATTGGTCATGCGCGGCATTGGCAAGTTGGCGTAAGACTGACGGCGACCATTGCCGGTGGATTGCGTCCCCATCAACGTCGCATTCTGACGGTCAAATAAATAACCTTTGAGAATGCCGTCTTCAATCAGCGTCGTGCATTGGGTTTGTGTACCCTCATCATCCACGCTTAAGGAACCACGACGCTGTTCGAGCGTACCATCATCCACCACCGTAATCCCTTTAGCGGCGACTTGTTCACCGATACGCCCCGCAAACGCTGATGTCCCTTTGCGGTTGAAATCACCTTCCAAACCATGACCAATCGCTTCATGTAGCAATACACCCGGCCAGCCATTGCCTAACACAACGGTCATATTCCCAGCCGGGGCTGCTTCTGCATCCAAATTGATTAACGCCTTACGTACAGCCTCTTCGGCATATTCTTGCGCTTTATTCCCATTGAGGAAAAAATCGAGGTTGAAACGCCCGCCACCACCTGCGGTTGCGCTTTCGGTTTGCCCGTTACGCTCCACAATCACGGAAACGTTAGCACGGACTAAGGGGCGGACGTCGGCAGTCATGCGTCCGGTTTCATCAACAACCAGAATAATTTCGTGCACGGCTACCATGTTCGCCATGACTTGTTGTACATAAGGGCTGGTGGCGCGAGCAATGCTGTCAATCTGACGCAGAAAACTGATTTTATCGTCTTCTGATAATGAATTCAGTGGGTCATCCATACCATAAAGTGGACGTTGTGGAGTACGCACTGTCCACGCATTCACGGAACCCGATTGCCCAGCACGGCTGATCGCTCGCGCTGCTTTCGCTGACTCCAATAAAGCAGGCAGCGTAATTTCACCGCTATACGCAAAGCCCGTTTGCTCACCGCATACGGAGCGCACGCCAACACCTTGCTCAATGCTGTAGCTACCGCTTTTGATAATGCCTTCTTCCAAACCCCACGATTCATAGCGGGCAGACTGGAAATACAAATCAGCCAAGGTCGTGTCTTTGGTTAAAAGCTGACTAAACACCTGTTCCAGATGCTGTTCACTCAGACCCGTCGGAGCAAAAAAAGCCTCGCGGGCAAAATCGTATGCCTGTTTCATGATGTTCCTTGATTGATATTGTCTTTAGGACAGCGATGCGAAAGTACCGGGAACGTTTTGCGCGTTTGTTCCAACGCCTCAAGGTCGATGTCTGCTAACACCACACCCGCGCCTTTTTCGCATACACCACGCACTCGCCCCCAGTAATCCACAATCATGCTGTGACCATAGGTGGTACGTCCGCTAACATGATAACCACCTTGTCCGGGGGCAACCACATAGCAGAGGTTTTCAATCGCACGGGCACGCAACAACACCTCCCAATGCGCCTTACCTGTCAATTCAGTAAATGCCGAGGGAATCACCAAAATTTGCGCCCCCTGTTCGGATAAGCGTCGATACAGTTCCGGGAAACGCAAGTCGTAACACACCGACATACCAACTTTACCAAACGGTGTGTCCACGACCACTGGGTTGTTACCCGGCACTGTGGTATCACTCTCGGTATACACTTCTTGATTCTCACTGAGCATGACATCGAAGAGGTGAATTTTATCGTAACGCGCTACTACCTTGCCTTTATCGTCATACATCAGCGAGGCGGCATACGAACGCGCCGGATCGCCGGAACGAATCGGAATAGTACCCGCGACAATCCAAACACCGTACTTGCGTGCTTGCTGGCTAAGAAATGTCTGGATAGGCCCATTACCAAAGGTTTCTGCCACTTTCACTTTGTCAGCTTCATCTGCACCCATCATGGCAAAGGTTTCAGGCAACACCACCATACCTGCGCCGCGTGCTGCTGCTTCCTTAATCAACCGCCCGGCTTCCATCAAGTTAGCCTGAACTTGAGGGCCTGCGGCCATTTGTAGTGCTGCGATTAACGCCATGCTTATTCTCCACTTACTTGTATGCTTGGTCTCATTGTCTGTTCAATGCGCTAAAACATCAACATTCGTCTTTTTGAATGGTGGTTTTAATTCGACGACTTCTGGTTTTTTCCATGAACCGGTGACCTGATAGCGCAGCCCACCCGCCGTTTGCAATTGATGTTCAGCACTTTTTTCGGTAAGTGAATTGAACAGCAGCATCGCAGCTCCTCCCCCTAAACCACCGACTGCTGCCCCCACCACCGGCAAGGCAGAACGCAAGTTTGGTATCACTGTAACCGTGTGATGCAAGGTTTTGCGGTTAAGATCAAGGCTCCCCTCAATACCCGCCACCAACGCAGCCGCTTCGATGAGTGTGTCGTGCGTTTTCAGAATGCCATTTTCCAACTGAAAACTGCCATTGATAGCATCAAAGGCTACCCCTTTGGCAGTCATATCCCGAAAATCCAAGGCCAAACGGTTCGGCAAGCGTTGTGTATTCAGCAAACCTAGCAAGCGTCCCAAACCGGGGTCGACATCCGCCAGACTACCCTTACCAAACGTGGCATCAATCTCACCCGTCAAGTTGGCTAAAGCAAAACTAAAAGGTGCACCTTGCCACTGTAAACGCGCATTGGCGTGTAACGAACCACCTTGCAGTGCAGCTTCCTTACCCGGTTCAGCCAAGAGCTTCCCAGGCTCAGCGATAGTTGCGGTAGCGGTCAGTTCAGTACGGGCTGTGCCATCCGCATCCTTATACCAACGCCCATTGGAAGCTGATAAGGCCATCAGAGGGTGACGGATATTCAACATCTCAATCAACAGTTCGTCACGCGATTTATTCAAGTTGAGAATCAAGTGCTGAAGCGGAAAATCCCCCTTCCGGCAATCCGTGCAAGTGAAACGCATGGAGGGGAAGTCCGCCGGAGACAGCCCCGTTCCCGCCGTCGATTTGTTACCCGGCAAGTGTTCGCCCAGTTGATCAAGATCAACACCCTGCAAATCAATATTCACACGCCCACTTGCCAACGCGTTGAACGGCAGGTGAACATTGGCTTGTAATTTATCCGCACGTATATGTGCTTTGAGAATATCGGAACCACTCACCCGCACATCCGCTTTGCCCAACGACTGCTTGCCCAACAGTAGACGACCAACACTCAGGTCAGCTTGCAGCTCAAGTGGTGTCGCAGCCGAGGCAGTGCCTGCCCCCGTTATCAGCCCCAAACCTTGCCATGCCAATAAATCGAATTCTGCCAATGCCCCACCAAGCTGAATACCACTAGTCGGCAGATTGACAGGTTTATCATCGAAACGAATGCCGATAGCGGGAAGCTGCTCACCCTTATGAGGCAAACGTGCGTTTATCCCCAACTGTTTACCCAAAGCGACCGCTGCTTGCCAAGGTTGAGCGGAATCAAACGGTAATTCAACGTCTACCGCTAACTCACGCGAATCAGACGCTGCTTTCCCGAAAGGCGACGGTAGATTAATCCCGACCCCTTGCAACTGACTGCGAGCCGACACTTTCAAACGATTGAGTGCTTTACCTGCTTTGACATTAAATGCAGGCAATTCCAAATGGGTATCCACTAGCGCAAAACCATGTAGGTACTGGCGTAAGCTGGCTAAACTTTCAGGCAAAAATACACCGGGCTGCTGTTGCTGTTGTAAATCAACGCGAATAATCCCTTTAGCGTTATCGGTACTCGCCGCTAGTTTGAGCGGTTGTTGCCGGTATTGCCCTGTTGCGCCGGTGGCATTCACGCCATGCTGATCAAAATGCACATTACCCTTTAGTTGGGTGAAGGTCTGTTGGTATTCGGGGATCGAAAAACTGTTCCCCAACAAGCTAACCACGCCATCCACCACCACGCCTTGTTGGTCTAACGTAGTCTTTTTCAGTGGCACATCCAGTTTCAGGCGCAAAGCTGAATCACCCGAAAAACGTGCGACTTGCATAAAATCACGCAACTGACGCCCAATCGCTGCCTCTTGCAGATAATTCATGTGCGCCTGCAAATTGCCTTGTGTCTGCAAATCGAGTAATAGGTGATTATCGTGCGTATGCATATTCGGAATAGCGACAGTGCCCCCTGTCACCCCCAATTCCATAATCCGCGCACTGTAGACAGTGGCATTCATATCAGCGTTATGAAAATGTAACTCTCCCTTTACCTCATGCGCAGCAGGCCATTCGGGTAAATACGCCAGTACCCCATTTTCAATGTCAAAACGAATGTCAAACATGCCCGGCTTCTGTTGAAACGGAAAATCAGCCGGATTCCCACGTAACACAAACTCACCTTTAGGCACATAACCGTTCACAATCGCGGTTTTCAACCACTCTTCGGTGTTATCGGGAATAATCGCCGGAATATAATCACGCACATTATCCAAAATGCGGCGTGTGGCAAACGTCATGTTCAAATCAATGTTTGGAGGCTGAGCAGTCGGCAGTCCCATACTGCCCTGACCTTGCAGCGTAATATCCGGGTTTTCAGCTTTTAAATGACCAAGTTGCCAATGCCAACCATCCGCTTTGACTTGCCACTCCAGTTCCGCTGTTAACGTATCCAAGTGTAACGTTTTTTCAAACCACTGCGGGTAACTCAACTTGCTATCGTTGATATTGACCTTAACGCTTCCACCTTCGTTTGCTGCGGTAAATGTTGCATTAATACCTTGCATCGCAGGAGCACGTGCATTGCCAGCCCAGCCCAAATGCTGAATCTCACCTTCACCACGGATATGTAACGGCTTACCCACGTCTGCCTGGATAGTCGCATCCAACTTCAAGCCACCCGCGTTTACCCCGTATTGTTGCAGTACGGGTGATGGCAGTGCCGCAAGATTAAAAATATGAGTACGGGTATGCAAACTGCCAGCCCATTGCGATGTACCATCGGCGTCATCCACTTGATGCAACACCGCATCAACCCCCAAGGTTTCACCAATCGCGGGAGGAAACAAGGCATCGGCCTGCAAGGTGATTTCATTCGGTAAAATTTCACCCATGAATTGCAGGTCACTGAGTGTCAACGTCCGGTGATTCGTCACATCCATCCAATGGACAAAACCGCTGTTAATGCTAATACGTATGGGGGATTGGCGTTCAATATTCAATACGGTATTTTTTTGCCCCGGCAACGGAAAGGTTAAACCCTGAATATCCGGCAATGCATTCGCCTGCTGCCGCAGAATAAACTCTACCCCTTCCAACCGAATCTCAGCCGGTTGCAGCCGTAACGTCCGCAGACTTTCACGCCAATCCACCGTCAACGCCAGTTGGCGAATTTGGATGGGCGATTGCCCAGAACGTTCCGTCAATTGCAGATTTTCTAATACCCACAGCATGTCGTCGCCGTCACTATCGACACGAATTTGCCCGATGCTGATCGGGTTGCCAATAAAGCTAGACAACTCTTCTTCTAGTATGCCTTTATAGTCGTCAACAAGCGGCAACCAGAGCTGCGCCAGCCCCACCAGCGCCACCAGAAAAATAGCCCAATGAAAAAAGAAAGTCAGTAGCAGGTAGGTGAGGCGTAATACAAAACCGCCCTGCCTCCTAGAGAAGTACAACGTCGAAATGCTCCTGCGTATAAAGTGATTCTACCTGCAAGCGAATCGGAATCCCCACGAATTGCTGCAATTCTGCCAAACTGTCGGACTCCTCATCCAGCAATAAATCCACCACTTCCTGCGAGGCCAGCACCAACAATTCACGCGCATCGAACTGGCGCACTGCCCGCAAGATCTCACGGAACACCTCGTAGCAAACCGTTTCCGCGCTTTTGACAAACCCATTGCCGTTACAACATGGACAAGGTTGGCAGAGAATATGTTCCAAACTTTCGCGGGTGCGTTTGCGGGTCATCTCCACCAAACCGAGTGGTGAAACATCACACACATAGGTTTTGGCATAATCGCGTTCCAACGACTTCTCCAACAACTTTAATACCTGTTGGCGGTGGTCGTGTTGCAGCATGTCAATGAAGTCAATGATGATAATGCCGCCCAAGTTGCGCAGCCGTAATTGGCGGGCAATGGTTTGCGCTGCTTCCAAATTGGTACGGAAAATGGTTTCTTCCAGATTACGGCTACCAACAAAACCGCCCGTATTCACGTCAATGGTCGTCATCGCTTCGGTTTGGTCGATGATCAAATAGCCTCCCGATTTGAGCGGCACTTTGCGCTGCAAGGCTTTCTGAATTTCTTCCTCCACGCCATGCAAATCAAAAATGGGGCGTTCACCGGGGTAATGATCAATGACACTCGCGAGATCAGGAATATATTTTTGGCTAAATTCAATGACTTTAGTCGCTGTTTCTCGCGAATCAATTAATACTTTGCTGATCTTCTCCCCCACCATGTCACGCAAGACACGCAATACGAGCGGCAGGTCGGAATAGACCAACGTTGGCGCGGCTGACTCTAGCGATGTTTTTGTAATACTTTCCCAGAGTTTACGTAAAAACTTCATGTCACGCCGTAGGTCATCTTCGCTAATGCCCTCTGCGGCAGTGCGCACGATATAACCGTGCTCATCACCAAATTCGGTTCTTAGCTGCTCAATGATTCCCCGCAAGCGTTCACGTTCACTGCCCTCTTCAATTTTGCCGGAAACACCCACATTATTGTTATCAGGCATCAACACCAGAAAACGCGAGGGAATGGTGACATGCGTGGTCAAACGCGCTCCCTTTGTGCCTAATGGGTCTTTAATGACTTGCACTAATAGCTTTTTGCCTTCGTACAATAGTTCGCTGATTTGCAGCGTAGGACGAGGGATCGTGCTTTGAAATTCTTCGAGGGAAGGATGAGTCAAATCTGAAGCATGTAAGAAAGCAGATTTTTCCAAGCCAATGTCGATAAAAGCCGCCTCCATCCCCGGTAATACACGACAGACTTTGCCTTTGTAAATATTACCAACAATGCCTTTGCGGGAAGTACGTTCTATCAGCACTTCTTGCAAACAGCCATTTTCGAGTAAGGCAACCCGTGATTCTTGCGGGGTAACATTGATCAATAGTTCTGCGCTCATGAGTTTGCCTTTGCTGGTAATGATTTTTATAAGGTCTGGATGCCTGCTGTTGCCAGCAGTTGCGCCGTTTCAAACAGAGGTAACCCCATCACCCCAGAGTAGGAACCCTCTAAACGTTCAACGAATACTGCACCAAGTCCTTGAATCGCATAGGCTCCTGCTTTGTCGTGTGGTTCACCACTTGCCCAGTATGCCAGAATTTCGGAGTCTGTGATTGTACGGAACTTAACCACACTGCGACTCAGTGTTACTTGTGTGCCTGTTGCCGTCGTTAATGCGACAGCGGTAAGAATCTCGTGCACCTGCCCCGACATTTGCCGCAGCATTTGTTGCGCATGAGCGAAGTCACGCGGTTTAACCAGCAAGTCGCCATTGAGCGTACCGAGCGTATCAGAACCTAAAACGGGCAAAGAATCGGCATTCCAGATGGTTTTTGCTTTTAAGATAGCTAAACGCTCAACCAAGGCTTCAGGTGTTTCACCCAGTAGAGGCGTTTCATCCACATCAGCCGTTTGCACCACAAAACGAATGCCAATTTGTGTCAATAATTCGCGGCGGCGTGGTGAAGCAGACGCAAGAATAAGCTGTGGCGTTGGCATTTAATCCCCCCGATGGTAAGGGTGATTGCTCAGAATACTCCAAGCACGGAATAATTGCTCCGCCACCACAATCCGCACCAGCGGATGCGGAAATGTCAGTGGCGACAACGACCAACTTTGCTCCGCACGTTGCAAACATGCAGGCGACAAGCCTTCCGGCCCTCCCACTAGCAGACTGACATCACGACCTGACATCATCCAGCTATTGAGTTGCTGCGCAAGCTGTTCGGTTGACCAAGGTTTGCCTTTCACATCGAGCGTAATCACAAGGTTGCCATCGGGTATCGCTGCCAGTAACTTCTCACCCTCACTCTGACGAATACGGTTCAAATCACTGTTTTTATTGCGTTTCTCTGCAACAATCTCACGAATCAACAGTTGGCATTGCGGTGGCATTCGCCCTGCGTATTCGTCCGTGCCTGTGTTGACCCAGCCCGGCATTTTCGTGCCGATGGCTAACAGGTGGATACGCATTTAGTCAGGAGTACCCAACATATTGGGGCGCGACTGTGGTAAACCTTCGCCCACTTCCCAGAGTTTTTCCAGGTTGTAGTAGTCGCGGGTGCTGGCAAGCATAACGTGCAAAATGATGTCGTTTAGGTCAAGTAATACCCAATCGGATTGCCCGTCTCCCTCAATACCCAGCGGTTGCACGCCAGCTTCCTTCACTGCCAACTCGACCGCATCGGCGAGAGATTTAACATGACGGTTGGAGTTACCCGTCACGATCACCATCATATCAGTAATCGCGGATTTGCCACGCACATCAATCGTCTTGATGTCTTGGCCTTTCATATCGTCAAGTGTTTTAACCACTAATTGTTTAAGTGTTTCGAGTTCCATTAATTATTCACAATAAAGTTGATGTCGTTGAATATAGTCCAGAACACTGTCTGGCAACAAATATCGGGGGGTTTTACCCTGTTTCAATAGCCCGCGCACCTGTGTAGAAGAAATATCCAACGCGGTGACGGGTAATAAATAAATCCTGCCTGCGGGTGTAGTGCGTAAATCATTGGGGTTTGTACTGAGGTAAGGTTCATACCAACCGTTAGGGGGCAGACTATACGCTGGACGCTGCACCACGACCAGATGCGTGAGGGTTAAAATTTCATTCCAACGATGCCAATGCTGAAAATGCAGGAAAGCATCAAAGCCGAGAGCGAACAAGAGCGGGCATTTGTTACCAACTTCCGTTCGGAAGGTTTGCAGGGTGTCAAAACTATAGGAATACCCACCACGGCGTAGTTCGCGACTATCGGCTTGTAAACGCGGTTCGGATGCAATCGCGGCTTGTAGCATGGCCAAACGTTGCTCAGAAGTGGCAAGTGGTTGGGGGCGGTGTGGTGGTATGTTACCGGGAATTAGGCGCATGTCGGCAATACCAAAATGTTCTGCTACTTCCAATGCGGTACGTAAATGCGCGTGGTGGATAGGGTCAAACGTTCCGCCGATAATACCGATCATTTACATATACCTTATTGAAATGGCAACTGCCTTTATAGAGATTAGGTCAATACCCTGCTTTCAACTTAGCCCAGTATCGATTATAGAGTTCCAAAGCATCGCCAATATCACGCTGAAATTCCGCTTTTGCCACTACTTCAGCGGAAGGAAAAATGATTGGGTTATCCCGTATCTCTGCATCAAGCATCGCTTTGGCTACCACGTTAGGGGTTGCGTACCCTAGTTCATTAACACAACGCACCGCCACCTCTGGGCGCAACATGTAGTCAATAAACTTGTGGGCATTTTCTGGGTTACTGGCACGCGCTGGGATGACGAAACTATCCAACCAGAAACTGGCTCCCTCTTTGGGATAAACGTAACGTATAGCCGGTTTTTTACTCTGAGCAAGGAAGGCATCGCCGTTCCACAGCACACCTAAATCGACCGCCCCCGTTTCAAATGCCTCATTAGCAGTAGCTTCACCAAGAATATGTACATTGGGCATCAACTTTCGTAAACGTTCGTAAGCCTGCTTGATTTCTTCCGGTGCAGTAGTATTGGTAGAATGACCATCCAAGCGCAACGCCATATGAAACACACCACGCATATCATCCAGCAACAACAACTTATCACGCCATTGCTTATGCCACAAATCCGCCCAAGATGAAACGCTAGCTGCCGCTGGATTGTCGCTATTAACGCCCAAGCCAACACTACCCCACAAATAAGGCACACTCACCTCATTACTGGGATCATACGGTTTATTCAACAATTCAGGATCAAGTTGCTTAAAATTACTCAACAGCGTTTTGTTGAGGGGTTGCAGTAATCCATCTTTACGCAGCCTCTCCACCATGTACGTGGAAGGCACCAGCACATCATATCCACGCCCCTTTAACAGTTTCAGCTTGGTGTACATGATTTCATTGTTTTTGTAGGTCACGTACTGGACTTTGATACCCGTTTCACGGGTAAAATCTTCCAAAACCCCTGCGGGGATATAATCTGACCAGTTATAAACAATGACAGTTTCTTCTGCAATGAGAGACTGCTGATCTTTACCCGCCATTGCCGGTACGGGCAACATCAGCACTAGCATCAGGAAAATGATGCCCCAGATAACTTGCTGCATGGTTCAATTCTAATGTTATTGTTTAAGGGTTCAAAAGCAACTGTGGGTCGCTTATCCGCTTTGTAGCAAACTGCTTGCCATGGTGAAATTCACGCATGAAATGCTGCTTGGCTTTTGTCATATCAAAATCGTTGAGAGTCCCACCGGTTGCAAAATGTTGAACAAATACTTTGCCAGTAGGGACAACCATCGCCAACCGTCAGCAGCAAGCCAGTGAGGGGCTGATTGGCTTTTTTGTCAATACCCTACCGTTGCGTGTCAGGCTGGAAGGAAACTCCAGTTTTCAACACCTGTTACAACAAGTCCGCCAACTGACGCTGGCTGCCTATGCCCATCAAGACGTGCCGTTTGAACAGCTTGTCACCGCTTTAAATGTTGAGCGCAACCTCAGCCATGCACCGCTCTTTCAGGTGATGCTGACCTTGGACAATACCCAAGTGTTGCCAACGCACTGAGCCGATGTGCAACTGACACCGTTGGAATTGGCTAACCGCGTCGCCAAGTTTGACCTGACATTGCACCTGCGCGAGCAAAACGGCGAAATCGTGATGCTGTGGGAATACAACCGTGACCTGTTTGCGCATAGCAGCATTGAGCGTCTGTCTGGACATTTCCAACATCTTTTAGCTGCTGCACAGGCACAACCCGACACCCCGATATTGAAGTTGCCGCTACTGAGTACGGCTGAACGCCAGCAATTACTGGTCGACTGGAACGCTACCCAACACCCTTACCCGTGTGACGCTTTAATCCAACATTTGGTGAGCGCACAAGCTGCCCGCCACCCACAGGCAATTGCAGCCAGGTTTGGGCAAACCCAACTGTGTTATCAGGCTTTGGAGGAACAGTCCAACCAACTGGCGCATTACCTGATCAAGCAAGGGGTGCAACGCGGGGATCGGGTGGGCTTGTGTGTGGAACGTTCGCTGGCAATGCCTGTTGCGATGCTTGCGATCCTCAAGGCTGGGGCGGCGTATGTGCCACTCGACCCGCATTACCCGCTGGAACGGCTTCAGTTTTTGCTCGAAGATAGCCAGCCCGGTTTGATCATCACCCAGCAAACCCTGCTGGAACAGTTACCGCCGACTCAATTGCCCCTAGTTTGTGTGGATAGCGATTGGCAGCGCATTACCCAACAAGCCAGCACGCTCCCCGGTCTTCCGCATAGCCCTGACGACGCGGCTTACATGATTTACACCTCCGGCTCGACGGGGCGACCCAAAGGCGTGTTGGTGCAGCAACGTCATCTGGTGCATTCCACCTGTGCGCGGCTGCATTATTACGCCGACAAACCTTTGGAGCGCTTCCTGCTCTTGTCTTCACTCGCCTTCGACAGTTCAGTTGCCGGTATTTTCTGGAGCTTGTGCAGTGGCGGAACGTTGGTGCTACCGCCGCCGGGGGTTGAAAAGGAAGCGGATACGTTGGCAGAGCTGATTGCCCACGACCGCATCACCCATATCCTGCTATTGCCTTCCCTGTATCACCTGTTGCTGAATCATGCAGCCGCGCAACTGGCAAGCTTGCAAGCGGTCATTGTTGCCGGTGAAAGCTGCCCACCTGCCCTGCCACCCTTACACCAGCAATATTTGCCACAAGCCAGTCTGTACAACGAATACGGCCCTACCGAAGGCACGGTATGGAGTACGGTCTACCGCTTCCCACCCCACTGGCAAGGTACGCAAGCCCCGATTGGGCAGGCTATCAGCAATGTTCAACTGTATGTATTGGATACTGAGCGCCAACCCGTGCCGATTGGGGTTAGCGGTGAACTGTACATTGGCGGGGAAGGCATCACTGCCGGTTACTGGCAACGCCCCGAACTCACCGCCGAAAAATTCATTCCCAACCCCTTTGGCAATGGCAAGCTCTACCGTTCCGGTGATCAGGTACGCTGGCAAGCCGATGGCACTCTACTGTTTGTGGGGCGCATGGATCAGCAAGTCAAAATCCGGGGCTTCCGTATTGAACCCGGCGAAATCGAAGCGGTATTAAGTACCCATCCTCAGCTACAGGAAACGGTCGTCTTACCGTATCCCGACTCCCAGGGACACTGGCAACTGGCGGCGTATGTCGTGACTCACGCACAAACAACCCCGTCGACACCGGCATTGCTCAACGAATTGCGGCAATGGCTGGCAAATCGCCTACCGGCTTACATGCAGCCTGCCAGCATTACCTGTTTACCTACCATGCCCCTGACACCCAATGGCAAGCTGGATCGCAAGGCACTGCCCGCCCCGGAACAACACGCGGCAATGACCAGCGATTACCTGCCGCCATTGACCCCGGTGGAAATTGCCTTGGCAGTCATCTGGGAAACCTTGCTCAAGGTGCAACCTATCGGGCGCAATGCTGACTTTTTCGCACTGGGTGGGCATTCCTTGTTGCTGGTACAACTCGCGGCGCATATTCGCCAGACATTCCATACCGTGGTTTCCCTGCGGGCGCTGTTTCAACACAGCACGTTGCGCCAGATGGCAGCTATCATTGAAGCAACCCCCGTAGAAACACCTGCTACCCACCCCGAACCAGCAATACGCGGCAACCCGCCGCCAGCCTTGCCAGATCTGCCCTATGTGCAATGTATCGGTCAGGATTTGTCAACTTTAATCCGGCGCGGTGAATTGCCACCGATTCAATCAGCGGCGCTGACCTACTGGCCGGATGAAGTCTTGAACCGCTATGGTTTAAGCCGGGAAATCTTGCTGCAACAGACATTCCGAGGCGAGCCAACAGTGGCAGCCATCATGGTGACACCGTGGGGACGCATCGCCATTATCCTGTTGCCACGCCTGCTGTCAGAATTGTATGTTGACCCCAGTCTGCCGGATGCCATTGCCGATGCGTTGCGTTTGGCACATGACCTTGGGGCAGGCTGTGTTTCGCTGACCGGCTTATTACCATCGGCAACCCGGTATGGACACACCATTCCCCCCGCATTGTCCGCTGCTGCTAACTGGCCTGCCATTACTACCGGACACGCCATGACCGCCGCCGCTGTTGTCCACAATATTGACCATATCGTGAAGGTTGCGGGGCGCAATCTGGCGCGGGAAACGGTTGCCTGTTTGGGACTAGGTTCTATCGGGCTAACCAGCTTGCGCTTGCTATTACAGGTGTTGCCACACCCACGGCGTTTGCTGCTGTGCGATTTGTACAGCAAACACACTGAACTGGAACGCTTGGTCGTGGAGTTGGTGGAAGAATGGCATTTTCAAGGCGTGATTGAGATTGTCACCGTAGACGCTGAATTACCGGCAACGGTGTACGAAGCGACTCTGATTATCGGCGCAACCAATGTGCCGGATGTGCTGGATGTCGCCCGCTTGCAATCGGGTACGCTGATCGTGGATGATTCCGGCCCGCATTGTTTCAACCCGCAGCAAGCCCTGCAACGGCTGGAACAAGCTGCTGACATCCTGTTTACCGAGGGCGGGGCGTTGTACCTGCCGCAAGGTTTGCAGCATCAGTGCTATACCCCTACCGGTTTGGAAAACGTGTTTATTGACAGTGGGATGCTAGACCCGCACATCCTGATGGGCTGTACCCTGTCTAGCCTGCTGAGTGCGTTGCACGCGAACTTGCCCGCCACCTTGGGGATGCCAGCGACAGCGGAATGCTTGGCGTTTTATCAGGCATTGCAACAACTAGGGGTTGCGGCTGCGCCGTTACGGTGTGACGATTACCTTTTGTCCAATGCCGCCATTGAACATTTCCGCCAACACTTTGCGCATGACACCATAGCGTGCTGAATGTTGCCATGAGACTGATGAGGTAAAATTGTGCTTCCCATTCTTCCTATCCTTGTCGCCAGTGGTGTGCTGGCAGTCGGTACTAAAGCTGCCAGCAAGCGTTTGGGCAAGCCGGGTAAACCCAAAGGTTTGCCTCAAACACTCGCGGCAGCACTCAATAGCGCCCAGCGCGTGGATGACCGCTATCAGCACTTTGTGCAAACCCGGATTGATCCGTTGCTCATCAACAGTGAACGCGCTGAACAATTGGCACACATCAGTGCCGGGCGGCAACGTGTAATCGGCGAACATGAAAAATCCATCAATCGCCATATTGCGATTGGCTTTGGCGCAGTCGCTACCGTTGGGGTTGCACACCTTACAGCCCTATACGCATCAACTTTAAGCCCTCCATTCCCTAACTTGCTGTAATCTCATCCAATTATTAGGTTTTTTCCTCCGTTTGTTTTGTCGGCAAGCGGTTGAAGAAGCGAAGAGTTTTGCCAGTTGCTTGAGGCATTTTATCAAGCTGCGTCGCTCAGCGATGCAGGCGGCAAGATGGGAAGCCTGTTCCTGAATGGCTTGAACACCTTTGGTGAGGCTGCGCTGGGGTATTTCCCACAATCCGGTGAGCATGATCCAGTGTTGGATGAGGATAATCAGTAATTTGACGTAGATTTCACACAAAATTC
>NZ_FNQP01000007.1:0-56115 GCF_900107695.1 Thiothrix caldifontis
CGCGGTTTCCAGAAGTGCCAACGTATGGCGAATTTTGTGTGAAATCTACGTCAAATTACTGATTATCCTCATCCAACACTGGATCATGCTCACCGGATTGTGGGAAATACCCCAGCGCAGCCTCACCAAAGGTGTTCAAGCCATTCAGGAACAGGCTTCCCATCTTGCCGCCTGCATCGCTGAGCGACGCAGCTTGATAAAATGCCTCAAGCAACTGGCAAAACTCTTCGCTTCTTCAACCGCTTGCCGACAAAACAAACGGAGGAAAAAACCTAATAATTGGATGAGATTACAGCAAGTTAGGGAATGGAGGGCTTAAAGTTGATGCGTATAGGGGAAGCCATTCTGGCTACACCCCTAGAGATTTATGACGGCATTATCGGGGCGCTCGAACAACTCAATTTGCAACGCCTGCTCGCACCTTTGCTGGATACGCTTGATGCATTGGCTGCGGGTGTTAATCAGGGGCTAGAAGACACAACTGGAGCCTTCCAGCGTTTGCAAGATGCGTTGCCGGATCGGGTCGGCAGCACCACCATCAGCGTATCCGTTAGTGTGAGTACTTAGGAGAATCACCATGCCTGCTGTTCTTACCCACAAAGCCATCATGTTGTTGGCGCGTGAACGGATCAACACAATCCGCGCCGTCCTGCAACATCGGATTGATACCGGCGCAGCCAGTGTCACCACGCTGGAACGGCAATTGTTGGCTATCGCTACAGAGGCTTCGCGCATCTTCTCCAGTGACCCGCGTCCGCGTACCCAATTGCCGGGTGTACTGTTCGCCCCGCCAGTGGGCAATGACTTGCGGAGTTACCCCATATCACAGTTTGCGGTGATGGGTTCCATGGGGCCGGATATTACGGGCTTTTCCGGGCTGCTAAGTCCGGGTCATGCGTGGGTATTTGATACTGTCCACAAAGGCACGCCGGATACCAACCGTGAGTTGGTTAATGCCCAAAGCTGTGACCTGATTTTGGAGTTCTGGGCGCAGGTTAAACAACGCATTACGGCGGAGGTTGCGGCGCTGCCAGCGCGTAACCATACACTGGATACCATGCGTGCTTTTGTCCTTGGGCATGTCTGTCATATTGCCGCCGATGTGGTTTCACACCCCTATGTGAATGGCATTCAGTGGCAAACGGTGGAAGACGGCATTGAAAAGTTTCATGCCCCCACTGAGCGGAACATGGAAGCCTACATCGCCCGTACTGTTCTGGGACGCAGCAGCACCCGGAGTGGGCAGGCATGGGATCTGTGGTGGCCAACAAGCGACGAAGTACCACGGCAGTTTTTCAGCGCTTGGGAAGAAGCACTGAAGGCGGTGTATAAGGCCGGTGATGGTTCCCGCCCCGGCTATCAGCCCTTCGTAGAGAATTTGGCATCCCTTGATCCCCCCACCATGAACACCGATTTTATCAAGGATGGCTACCACATGTACCGGCATGGCGTATTGCCCATAGGCTACGGTTACGGCTTTTGGAGTTGGTGGGGCTGGCTCGCATTATTTTTTGTCCCGGCTTTGGTGTTGCCGTTGGTGGTGGCTGCCATGCCACGCGGTGGGCAGATTTTTCTGGCGGATGGTAGCAAGCGCACTGGGCGGAGCTATCTGGAATATCTGGCTACGCCCTTGGCGTTTGGGCTACCGGCTTCCATCGGACTTGGTGCTTTGATCGGCTCACTGAGTACGCATGGTATCGGGGGACGTTACTGGCTCGGTATGGTGGGCTTGATTATTGCTGGGATACTGGCAACCGTACTGTTTACGACTTTAGGGGCAGACAATCTGCCTGCCGGTTTTTCTTGGACAGTCTTGTTCGCACTACCAGCAGGCATTGCTTCATTGCAGGTTCTATTGGCTTCTATTGACGGGGCGCATGGTCAACGTGGGGGGCAGTTGGGTCTTGCGTTGGTGTTTGCTTTGCCACCATTGGTTATGTTTGCCCTGTTCCTCTATTTTTTCGGGTTGTTATTTCCTGTCACCATGAAACCAGAGAGTAGCGCCCACACGGCATTTGAAGATATGGCTTTCTGGGTTGCATTCGCACAATGGGCACTAGTCATGCTGGGGTTATGGTTCAGTCAGTCTTGTCGTTTGCGTGATGAATTTATTCCAGAAAAACCTGCTGAAAACAACGCGCCTGCTGACGATGAACAGCCTTCTGAGAATAACAACCCGGCTGACAACAGTGTCAAACGCCGGTTTGTGGGGCTGTTCGATGATACTACCCTACACCACGACATGCGCCCGATCGTATCCGATAGGGCTGTCTTATCCGAAGTTTACCCAAGTGGTTACCGCCCGCTGGTGAAATTATGGTGGACTGGCAGTGGCGAGTTGTTTGTACGTTCAGACCGTTTCCAACTGGTGTTCTCCGCCAGCGAAGATGGCAGCGACCCGCAAATTGTCCCCGCTCCCATTGCCCCCATGACCTTGGCTGAATTTATCGAATTCCTCAGCAACACGGTCAAACAGCCAGGAGGTAATACTACAGGGCTGCTCAAGGGGGAAATAGTGCACCCGGACAACCCAGAGAATCCAGGCAACCCAGATTACGAATTGCCCAGCGGCGCGACCTTTGCCGATCATGGTGACGCTAAGGACTCGCTTGAGGATCACGACGCAGAAGCCGCCATATTCAAAAAACTCGGCAGCAGTGCCGATGATACAGATTACACCCTGTACCACGCGCCTAAATTTGCCCAAGCCGTGGGTTATGGTCGGAATGGGCCAGTGCCTCCCGCACGTAATCTGGGGGGGACGCCACTCACCCACGACCCGGAACAGGAAGGCTACGAGTATATCCACGACCCTGCCAAGAGCAGCTCCAGTGATGCTTTGATGAGTGTTGCCGCTGACTTTGCCGCCATCCTGTGTCTTGGTGCGACTACCCATATGAGTCCCATGCAGGATTCCGGCGGTAACAATATCGAGAAAATCTACCAAGTATTCCGTAACTGGAGCCTCGACAGGCGGCGGGTCAATGAGTGGCGCATGATCGTGGCAGGTGGGGCGCTCAATGAAAAAGGCAGTAACCGTAGCGGTTATGACAGCAAGATGCCCGCGCATCAAGGCCCCACAGATCCCAGTGCGTGGCGCTCGCGTCTGCTGGGTGCTGGAGCTGCTGGGCAAACGGCCTTTGACGAAGGTGAGCAGACTGCCCGTCAATTGGGATGGGTCAAACTGCTGCGTGAATGGCTGGAGGTAACCCGTACCAGTGGTCAGAATCCACTCGACACCAATGCCATGCGCCCCGGAAACCCCAGTAATCAGGCTCTGAACCGGGGCATGGCGTGGTTGTTCGATTTAGTCGACCCCACCCCAGCACCATGAGGATAAGGTAAGCATGGCCGTTATCAGCTTCATCAACGCCATACAAGATTATTTGCTCCGGCCTAGCAGCCTGTCGCCTGCTCCAGTCAGTGTCGGCATCATTGAGGCACTCGCCAGCAGCGAGTTACCGGCAATTGTCTTGTCACTGTCCGACCTCACCCAGCCGCTCACCGGCTTGGGGGAACGGGCTGAACTCATTGACAATGGCGCATTGCGCTGGACTAGCCGCATTAATCTGGCTAACCCCATATTGCCTAGGGAAGAGAGCGGCAACTTGCTCAGCTTGGATCGCCGCACCCTCACCCTTCCGCACGGCGGGTTGGTGGATAGTGGTGGGCAGAATACACCTTTTGGTGCTGATGACCTTCAGGCCACACTGGACGGCAACCCTTTCACTGTTGTGGCAGCCAACCCTGCCAGTGGCGAAGTTGCAGTCAAGCCTGCTATCGGTCAGCTTACCTTCGGCACTCCGCTACCCGCTACGGGGATTATGGCTGTGACCTATTTCCTCGGTCAGTGGGAACGGCGGGTTGAGCGGCTGAGCGGTATGCTCAAACTGGTGGTGATCGGGGACAACAGCACGGATGTCCGGGACTTGAGCAATAGCGTGCTGGACAACTTGAAACATGCCCCTGCCGGAATACGCGGGTTACGCCAACTGGCCTTGAATGAGGCTGGGGCTGTCATCCTGTCCGCCGCCAACCAGTCGCAGCGGCTACTGCGGTGGCACTTTGACTATGAACACATCCTC
Organism: Thiothrix caldifontis; assembly: GCF_900107695.1. Lineage (GTDB taxonomy): Bacteria > Pseudomonadota > Gammaproteobacteria > Thiotrichales > Thiotrichaceae > Thiothrix > Thiothrix caldifontis. The sequence goes on from NZ_FNQP01000007.1 coordinate 4,086, forward strand.
GACGAACCCGAATCTTCCGGTGGCGTATTGCGGCGCATCCGCCTGCGCAGCCGCCTGGACAACGCACCGTTTGAAGTGGAGACGATCAGTTGAGGTTTGCCATGACTCCCAAGCATTTATTTTCTGCCGCCGATCACCGTGGCTGGCAGTCTTTCCATTACCGGCCTCAATATTGAAGGAGGAACTCTTATGAGTGAAAGCATCGGTGAAATGATCCTGCCAGGCACCTACATTGATGTGCGGGCAGAGGGCCTGATCGGAGTGGGCGGCATCTCCACCGGCAATATCGGTGTTGTGGGTACTGCCAACCGTGGGAAGGTTGATGAAGTCGTGATCCTCGGCTCCTATTCCGAAGCACTGGATACCTTCGGTCAATATGACAAATGGCAGGTTCCAGCGGGGGCAACACCACCGCCGCCGCCGTTGAGCCTGACACGCACACTGGAACAGGTATTCAAGGGGGGCGGGTCTACCGTCTATGCTGTGCGCATTGCCAACGGCATACCCGTTGCCCGTGTCATGACCGTCAGGGATGGGGCTAACCCCCCGGTTGACCTGTTTACGCTCACAGCCAAGTCTCCCGGCACATGGGCAAATAGCATCAAGCTCCCGCCGCCTTCAGGCGCAGCTACCACACCTCTCAAATTGGAATTGGAATATGCCGGTAACAAGGAAGTGTTTGAGGGTGCTACGGCTGAAACGCTGCGTGATGCCATTGTTTCCACGGGGAGCCAATGGGTAACTGTGAGTGATTTAATTACCCCTAGTACAGGTACTAATAAAGACAAGGTTCCAACCACAATAGTAGAAACCACACCCGGTTCCAATGATGGTGCTGCCGCTACTACCACCGAACTGGCAGTCGGGCTGGCTAAACTGGCTACCCAGCCGGTGAATATCGTGGTGGCTGGCGGCTTTGCCGTAGGCAGTACAAGCAGTACCAATGATCCAACAAGCTCGATGCTAGCGCATCTGGAGGCCACCGAAAACGACGGACTGGAACGGATAGCCGTGCTTGGCGTCAGTGCGGATGGAACAGTGGCAAACCCGATAGATAACAAGCGTGTCATTCTGGTTGCGCCGGGCATCAAGGCCACTGACGCTGCTTCCCGCCGACAGGTTGATTTACCGGGGCCTTATGCCGCCGCACTGGTGGCAGGCAGGCTTGCCACACTCGCGCCGCATATTAGCCTGACTAACAAGGATTTGGCGGCTGACGGGCTGACCACCGACTACACACGGGCAGAACAGAAAAACCTCCTGCAAAACCGGGTCATGGTGCTGCACAAGAACTTCGGTACTCGTGTGCTGAAAGGGATCAGCACCGACAGTGGCGCATTCAAGCAGGTTTCGGTGCGGCGTACCGTCGATTTTGCCAAGGCCGGGGTGCGGCAGGGTTCTAACCCCTACATCGGCAAACTCAATAACGCACGGGTACGGGCGGCATTAAAAGCCACGCTGGACGGTTTTCTTGCTGGCATGGTTGTCGACGAGATGCTGACCGAATACACCTTGGAGGTAAGCGCCACCCGCGCCCAAGAGATTAACGGCATTGCCTTGGTGACAATGACCCTTAAACCAACATTCTCAATCGATTTCGTCAAGGTCATCATGAATCTCGAATAAGGAGCAGGTTATGGCTACAAATGTTTACCGTGGGTCAGATGGCACTATTTCAGTGGCTGTAGAGCAAGGGGCAGAGGGCGACGCTGCCCGCGCCGTCACTGATGCGTTTGCACTTACCCCGATAGGCCGCGCCACTGGCGTGACCATTAAGGTCACCAATGATGTGACACCTTTCCACGAACTGGGTCAGCGTTTTGCGACGGAACTGCGCCCCGGCAATATCAACGTTTACGGTACCATCGAGCGGGCCTACATCAATGGCGCATTGCTGAAACTGATGCTGGGGGGGGCAGCGGACTCGCGTCCGGCAGGCACCTTTACCAGCCCTGCGTTTAACCTGAATGTACGCTTGGAAAATCCGTCATTACCCGGCAACAGCGCCACTGTGACGGTTATGGGGGTGAAGCTGAACGAGTGGAACTACGACTTGCCGGAAGACGACTTCGCGATGGAGCAGGTCAGCTTCAGGGCATTGTGGGTAAAGGTCGAAGACGCAACAGCGGGTTGATAAATCATGGCTACCAAACTCTCCGTCAATGATTTGCTGGCTGGCAGTAGCCAGAAGCACACTGTCACGATTCCTGCGCATGTGCTGCCAGAAGACGCTCAAGCAGCGGGAGGGGAGGTATTGTTGCGCCCACTAACAGTTGGCGATGTACAACGTATCGGCAAAGCCGCCAAGGATCAGGGGGTATTGACCAGCGTGCTGATGGTGCAGCAGGCGCTGGTCGAACCACCCATGAGTGTGGAGCAGGTCTCACGGCTGTCGGCTGGGTTAGCCCAGTTCCTGCTTGGGGAGGTGAACCGTATTTCAGGGCTGAGCCTGTCTGAAGAAAACCTACAACAGGCCATCAAGGCTCCCCTGACCCGTGCCATCTTCATTCTGGCGCGGGAATTTGGCTGGACACCTGCCGAATGCGCCGAACTGACCGTGGGGCAGGTATTGTTGTATCTGGAAATGCTGGCTGGAGACAGCCGTGACGCAACACGGGAGGATACCGCATGACCCCGCTACCGCCGCCAGAACTGTTTAGCCCACTGCTGACACCTACCCCAGCAGAGCGTCTGCTGACGCATCAGGCCACGGCAGTGCAGCATTTTCAGCGGCTGGCAAGCGGGAGTGAGTTGCGGCTGATGTGTCTGGGGCGGGAGTTGGCATCGTCACTATTTACAGCACCCGGCATGGAAGCTTTGCTGGCAGCCCCCTTCAGTGATGCTTTGGAGCAGGTATTGCGTCAACAATCTGAGCCGCCGTTGGCCTCCCCTGCCGAAGCAATATTTGCCAGTAAGGCCAGCATGGCGCTCCACGCCCCTCCGGCTGCAACCCCAGCCAGAAAGGTACTGATGCCTGAACCCTTCTCCCCTCTGGGAACCCAGCACCCGCAGGCCAATCCGCATTTGACTACATTCTCCCGTACCAAGACTCAGCCTTTGCCGGACAAATACCCAGTTACCCGGCAAGCTCTGGCATCGCCCCCCCAGAAACCTGATTTGTCAGCGGTGACGTTAGGGAGGAAGCCATTTGGCAAGACGCCCCAACAAAACAAAAACCGTTCACAAACCACTAGGCCATTTCCAACCAAGCTTGATGCGGAAGCTGCCCAACGACAGTTGACCATGCGTGCCAGCCGGATCGGTGCAACGGCTGCATGGAATATACCGATCAATCCTCCAGCATCGCCAAACCCCAGTCGAGTTGAGCAGAAACCCCAGAAGGAACCCCATACATTGGCAAGCATAGCGGCTGCCGAACGTCAGCTTGCCGCGTGCTTAGGGGGACTCGCGTCACGCCGGGGCATCCCATCCAGACAACAGCCGCCGGAACAATTCAAGAACAACGATTGGGGGATACCTGAGTCTCCAACATCAGGCAGGTTTGAAAAACCGCTGGTACATCAGAGTGCAAGACAAACGGCAAGACAAACGGCATCGTCATCGCCAGCACACTCACCGAACGACGCATACGTTAAACCAGCAGGTGGTATATATGGCTTACGGGGTCTAGCAGCTCAGGCAGTAGGCCCAATAGACCCGGAGTCACCCAGCAGGCAAGGATCAGCGGTCACAGCACCGGCGCAAACACGCTTTGATAATATGGTCACTTCAGCGCTTGGTTCGCATAGCACCTTGGCCACTGAACTTGCCAAGGTACTGAATGAGGAAGCTAGGCGAGCCGGTATTGATCTGGATGAGGTAGGATCATGAGCCTGCCCCGCCCTACTGCAACCATTACCCTGAACGGTCAACGCCTCACGTCGGCGGAGGCTGGGTTGGCAAGGCTACGCTTGGATCTCGCCTTCAATTCACACGACAACGCAAAGCTATGGCTGTGGTCGCGCTCAAAACTGGCGACTGCCGAACCGGGCATGACCCTACAGATTGGCCTCAGCACCAAAACTGCTAGTGGCGGTGGCCTGCTCAATGCGGCGGCGGGGTTGCTCAGCAGTGGCGGCGACGATGACGGTACTGTATGGACAGGGGTCGTTGACAGCGCCCAAACCTGTGCCGGGCAGCTTGTTATCAACGGCTTGGCTGATACGGTTTCACTCAGCCAGATGCGCCGGTCTGCCACGTGGGTTGAGCAGACGGTTGCGGATATTGTACGTGATCTGGCTGGTGAGCTGGACAGTGAAATCGAGGCTGAGCTGGACTTGCCTAACTTCAGTGTCGATAACCGCAGCCCGGTTTGGAACCATCTCCGTGAATTGGCGCGGCTGGCGGGTGCAGAATTGAGTTGTGCCGCCAAGGGGGGGCTGCGTTTTATTCGCGCTGACAAAGAAACTGCCGTTACAGAATTGGTTTACGGCATCGACCTGATCGACTGGCAACTGTCACGTCGTTTGCCCCCCTCTACTGTCAACGCAGCCGAGTATGCTGCCGCCAGCTCGGCTGGTAGTGACAAGTGGCATTGGCTGGCACATGACCCTGTGGGAAGCGGTCAAAGTGCCATCATTCCCGCCGCATTGCGTACCCGTGCAGCAGCGGGGCAATTTAACCGGGCAACCGAGGCGCGTGCTGCCCGTGCTGCCCTACGGGGAATGGTTTGGATCGGTGGACGCCCGGAACTGCGCCCTGGGATGCTGTTAGAACTGAAGGCACTGCCGGAAGGTGATAGCGGTTCCCTGCGGGTACGGTCAGTCACACACCAACTGGACGGGGAAAACAGTTTTATCACTGCATTGTCCGTCGAGGCGGCGGGCAGCCATGGTAGCGGGGGATTGCTATGAGCGGGTTGATCGACACCTTGCGAGCCATCATCCGCGACGAACTGGCGCGTATGCAGCCGCCAGAACTGGGCATTGTGCTGGCAGTCTACGCCAATGATGCCGACGGCAATAACCATCAAGTGGATGTACGTCTGCGTGCCAGTGGGGTTGAATTGCAGCGGGTACCTGTCACCGTGCCACGTTATGGCATGTCGATGTTGCCCTGTGTGGATGACTTGGTGCTGCTGATGTTTGTGGGCGGGGAGCTGAACGCGCCAATGGTGATCGGCTGTGTCTACGACGAGCATACCCAACCGCCTGAAGCCGCGCCCGGTGAGTTGATTTACAAGATTCCAGATGAAGGGGGTGAACGGCATATACAGTTGGAAACCCCCTCTGGCGTTACCTTTACGGTGGATGATGGTGCCATAAAAATCGTGGCGGGCAATACCAGTATTACTCTGGAGCAGGATGGCAACGTGCAGATCATGGCAGCAGGCAACCTTGAGTTGAAGGCCGACGGTGACATTACACTGGAAGCCGGTGGCAAGCTGACGCTCAAGGCAACCAGCGATGCCGAGGTTCAGGGCATGAATATCAAGCTACAAGGCAGTGCCCAGACAGAATTCAAGTCACCCATGTTGAAACTGACCGGTATGGCTCAGTTCAGCCCCGGATGAGGTGGGATCAATGGCAAAGTTACCTGTTACCTTGGGTTGTGCGGTAGTGCTAACACCCGGTGCTGCTGGCCCACCGGACAGTGGGGTTATCGTGATGATCCCGCAGCAATTTGTCACGGCAAATGGAATGCCGCTGGCGGTGGCTGGTTCAATGTGCCAGATGGTCAACTCACTCAGCGGTGCCCCCTACCCACTGAGCATCGGTTCAGTCGGTGTTTCCGGTTCCTTGATGATTAACAACCAAGGGCTGGTGCGCATGGGGGATCAGATCATTGCTGGTGCGGGGGTACTAAGCATTCTTGGGCCACCCGCCACCCCCGCGTTTACCGATGGAGGCCCCCCGTAATGAACAATTTGTTTGCGAGGTTTTCACTGATGGCAATGCTTGATAATGGCGGAGGCTATTGATGACCGCCCGTGACCCAGCCGCGCTGGAAGCCTTACTTGGTCGTGATCTTCGTCTGGATTACCGCTCCAGTCCGGGTTTTTACGAAAATGCCGAGTTACGCGATACGCTGAATGCTGGCCTTGGTCAGCGCGACCTCGCTGTAGCCGGTGGCGTAGACACACTGCGGCAAGCCATTGCCAATAGGCTCAAGACCCGGCGGGGTGAACTGACACCCCTAGGGCACCCGGATTACGGCTCACGTCACCACGAACTGATTGGCGAACCCAATGTGGAACGCACCCGCAACTTGATTAAACTTTACGTGCTACAGGCGCTAAAACAGGAACGGCGCATTGAACGTGTATTGCAGGCAAGTGTACAGGCCACGCACGTACCGGCACGGGACACGGTGCGCATCGAGCTGAGCGTACAAGTTATCGGTCAGCACCTGCCACTGGAAATCATCGTGCCATTCAACCTGTCGGGAGATACAGCATGACAGGTTCAGTGGTAGTGGTGACGAAATCTGCATTCCTGATTAAACCTTATACTGGAGCTAACGCATGAGTTACGTTGCCGAACCTTATGCCCAGTTTGTTGATGATCTGCTGACAGGTCTGACGGGTGGGTACATCCGGGAATCTTTCCGTATGCTGGAAGCAGAAAAGCCGTTCCGGTTGAGTGCTGATAGCGGTATCTTGCCCAACAGTGTGCGGGTTTTCGGTCAAGTGGAAGCCGCTAATGGAGGCCGTGAGTTTCGCCGGTTCACACTGAAAACGGATTTTACCCTGAGCAATGGGCGTGATATTACCTGGCAAGCCGACCCCGGTCATCCTGACAGTCCCTCGGCAGATGCGCTGTGGCCGGTTGAAGGTTCCGTCTTTTACGTTAATTACGAAGCCAACCGACCGGCAGGCGCTGCCCCACTGTTGACTGACCGCAGCCCAGGCAGTGTCACGCGGCTACTGGCGGAAAGCATCGGGCGTGAATACGCAGTGTTATCCGGTCAGCTTGAGAAGGTTTATCAGGCCGGTTTTCTGGACACGGCAACTGGGCGTGACTTGGATAATCTGGTTGCCTTGGTCGGGCTGACCAGAAAAAGCCGCAGCGTTGCGGGAGGTACGGTGACGTTCAGCCGCCGCACACCAGCACCGGCAGACATTACTATCGCTGTGGGTACTCGGCTGTCTACCCATGATGTTCCGGCAGCCACTTTCGAGACGACTGCAACCGCCACACTGCAACGTGGCCGCCTAAGTGTCGATGTCCCGGTTCAGGCTCTAGTTGGTGGCAGTAGCGGGGTCGTGCTGGCTGGTAGCATTGTTGCCGTCAACCGTCCAGTCCTCGGTATTGATACAGTCACGAATACCGAAGCGACCCGGTTTGCGGGGCAGGAAGAAGGTGATGCTGCCTTACGGATGCGGGCGCGGCGTTCCCTTGATCATGCAGGTAAGGCTACCGTTGGTGCGTTGGTAGGTGCCTTAACCAGCTTGCCGGGGGTGCGGGAGAAGGACATCCGTTTTTCAGAAGACCCTATCGAGCATCCCGGCATTGTTAACCTCGATCTGGCCTTGCCGAAGATGCCCTCCGAGCAGGCCAAGAGTTACGAGCAGCGTGCCATTGATCTGCTGGAAGAAAGCCGCCCCGTCGGTGTCCGTATCCGCCATAATATCAAGGCATCCTTGCCCCCCGGGGAGGCCAATCCGGGCAGTGGGTATGCCAGAGTTGTTGGGGATCCCGTCACACTCGGCAACGGTTCTGGTGATAGTCTGCACATGCCTGTGAATGTCAATGTTACGCTGCAACCCGTCACGCTAGCACTCATACCGGAAGAACGTGAACGGCTGGCACGCCTTGGCAAACAAGTGGTCGAAGACTTTATCGCAGACGCAGGCTTGGGTGAAACGTTGGTCTACAACCGATTGGTCAGCTTGCTAATAGGCATTGATGGGGTGCTGGACGTGGGGCTTGAATGGCGTCCTACCCAATCCACACTGTGGGATACCCGCAACATCATGCCCAATCAGACCGGAGCCAGACCGATAGTGGGCACTATTGATGTTCGGGTTGGTAATGCCTTGGTAGCACTGGATGTGACCGTCACTGTCCGTTTTACTGGTGCTGGGACTACCGGCAATTCCGATGACAATGCCAGCAATGCTGCCCTCGAGATTGGTAGTGACCTGCAACAGGCGCTGGACAGTTTTGCTGGTGGAAAAATCGACCAGACCACATTGCAGAGTCTGGCAGGTGCTTCCGAAAGCTATCAAGTCACGAAGCTGGAGTATCGCGTCGAATATGTCGATGCGGGTGTGCGTGTTAATCAAATGAACCCGACGTTACCTTATACCGGGTTGGAACGCTTTTGGGTGCGGCACGTCAATGTCAAAGACGAAGGAAAAGGGAGTACCACATGAGTACACTCTTGAGCGGACGGGCGTTGAAGGTGTTGGGGCGGTTTCCCAGACATCTTGAGGCCGATGCGCCGGGCAAACTGTTAGGGGTGGTGGTACAGGCATTGGTGTGTGATCAGGATGTACTGGCAGCCAACTTGCAGGCTATCCGTCAGGCACACCGCCTGCATGAGGCACAGGAACTGCACGATCTGCTGTTACTGGCAGGGCTGCATGGCCTGCGGCGCTCCGAGATGGCTGTGCTGTTTGCACGTCATGCCGAATTACAAAAACGTCTGGCGGCATTACGTGCCAACGTGGAGACAGGTGGTGATTCCGCCGCACGGGTACAACTGGCTAATGACCTGCTGGCACTCTGGTCATTGTCTGGCAACAATCTGCTGCAACGGTTTGCTGATGATAATCCACCCACTACCCACGCCAGCATTAGCCGCTTGCTGCCTCAAGCTACGGCTGCCTGCGGTTTACCCGTGCTGCTGGACGGTGTACGCCAGCGTATCGCTACCACTGCCCGTATCCATGCGGGGGGCAATGGCACTGTGCGGGCATTACTGACCGGAGCCGCCAATGCCCTTGATCTGGATTTGGGGAAGATTATTCCCAGTCCTGACCGCTACTGGCACGCAGCCCCGGTTTGGGATCGCCTACGCCTGCGGCTACCACCGTCCGATAACTTCGTACCCGGTGACGAAATCGAACCCCAAACAGAATACCTTGGGCTGGAGGAAAATCCCCTAGTACCCGCCGAACGCGGCCCTCACCCGCGTCAGCACGCCGAGTTGTTTGAGTACATCCGTAAAGGTTTTGATGATGCGTTATTGGAGATCCGTGTGCGGGGTGTGGGCAACCGTACCATCAGCCCGATGTTCGTCAATCGTGATGCAGGTCATGGTGTGGGGGCATTCGTCCATGTGCCGGATGGTAAAGATCTGATATTTAACCAGCAAGGGCGGGTATTGCTGGATGGTGCAGACATCACCAGCCGCGCTTGGGCATGGCAAGGTGCTTGTTTTGCCGAAAACAGTGGCGGTAATGGCAACCCAGTGCAAAACAGCCGGGATTTTGTCTTTGCTGATGCCGCCTTGAGTCAGGCACAACATGCCGCTAACCTGCGCACCAGCCGCTTCGCTGTGATTACCCCAACTGGCAGTCTCACCCCCGAAGCACGGCTACCACATGCCGGGGATAGCCTACCCGTACCCGCTATCGGTGTCGGCAAAACACGCTTTGCTTTCTTTGTCCAACACGGCTGTTTCTCATCCGCCCGACATCTTGTGCCGATGTCCGATGCAGAAATCCCGTCAACAAGTTTGCCACAAGGCTCAGATCCGTTCGGTTCAACCCCGGTGGCGTTGCTCAACCGCATCCAGTTGGTGACACCCCGCTACGCCGTGGGATTTGCTGGTGCAGCACTTTTTGCGCAAGTTGCAGGCGATAAAAAACATGATGCGGCTGCACAGGTTTCGCTGCACTGGTTTGAGCGGCAAGCCTACCATGTACGGGTACTGATCCCCAATCGCTTCCGTGCGTTGGGTCATGCGGACGGGGGGGAGGTCAGGGAGCAGGTAAAACATGCTATTCAGCGTTTTCGCCCCGCCGGGGTGGAGGTACAGGTGGATTTTGCCGAAGACCAGTGGGTACTGGGCAAGGCGGCTCTGCCCAGCAAAGACGCAACAGATACAGATGCCATCAGCCAGGTTCAGTCCAGCACTCTGTTATGGCCTAGCCCGGCGACTCATGAGGAGCTCCAATAATGCAACGCATGAAGCTGTTATTAATCCCATCCAAGGAGTTACACCATGTCGCTAGAACCTTTTGACGCCAAAACTGTTACCCCTGGTGAGCCGATTACGGCTGACGCCTGGAATACACTGGTCAATGGCATTAGTGTCCTGAATGAATTCATCCGCAATAGCCAATCGGCCTCGTTACGGGTGACACTTGTCAATACCAACATCCGGTTAGAGACCCTTCGTGTCACTGCACGTCGTGATAGTGATGGCTGGCTGGCTGAAGCCATTGCCCCGGTAAATGGGGATGGTCAGTTCGTATTCGCAGCCCTGCCACAAGGTGCCTTTACGGTACGGGCCGAAGCACCGGGTTTCAAACCAGCCACTGCCAATATCACCATACCCACCGAACCCGCAGCCCCCCCGCTAAGCCTGACAATGCAGCAGGATGGTGCCTTCATGCCCAACCTGATTGGCAAAAAATTGGAGGGGGCGTTGAAGGAACTCAGCGATGTTGGCATTACGGTTGGGCGTTTACTGGATGTCGTTGGGCGCGATCTACCCCCCGCCAATCCGGCTGCGGAATATCTCAATCAGCCGGTATTGATGCAACTGCCAGACCCTGACGTAGCCGTGCCGCCTGCTGGCAAGGTGCAACTGGTCGTGGCGGCGGCGCTGCAAGTGGAGGAATCTGTAGAAATACCACCACTCACTGGCCTGACCCTGACCGAGGCACGCAAAGCGCTGGAAGCCATTGGCCTCAAACTCGGCAAGGTGGAAACACGGCAGGCCAAGGCAACGACCATACTAACCGATTCACGTGGAGGATAAGTCATGGCAAGTTCCAAAAACCTTGTTGATTCCAGTTTCGCCAGTTTTACGGCTGCATCAGCACTACAGGACAAGACCGTCTTTGTTGACCTCACTGACAAGCCTGCCCAAGCCCAAGTTGTCCGTGACGGTTATCAGGTGCCATCGGTTAAGACCAACCCGACGATCATTGAGCAGTTTCTCAGCGGCCTAGACACTCAAAAACCAACCGAATCACCGCGTGTGATCAATCAAAGCATCACCGCCGGTATCCGAGTGGGTCTTGGCACGGTAGTCGATTTGGTCTTGGCTCCTAAGCAGGATGTGCCATTAGGTATATTTTCTGACATTCACAGTGCTGTCCAGGAGACTAGTGTGGCGGCTCTGCTTGCCAAAGCGGAACAGGATCAGCTATTGACAAAACAGATATTGAAGTACGACCGTGCGGACGCTATACCGGCATCTGAACAAGCGGCTATACGCGAAAAAATGACGGCATTGGGTATGCCAATTAATGATGCGGATTCGGCAACCAGCTTCGACAAGGGCTTTAATGCCCTTCGTACCGTGTTGGCTTTCAAATAAATGCTCACCCACCGGTAACAGGCAACCATAGTCATGAAACAAGGCATTCAAGTTGGTGGTAAAAGCAGTCAGGTCACGGGTATAGCCAGTCTCCAGCCTACCTACAGTGTCGCTGCCCACGCAGTAGGAACCCTGTTTGGGCATACCCCAGCCGATGGTCACAGTCGTGTGACAACAGAAATTGAGTTGCCAGCCAATGCCATTGTCAAGACCTATGACTTGGTGATCACCGCTACCCGTGCTGATCGGGTAGTGGCGGCTGAAGTGGCTGATTTGCGTGAGGCCATTAGCCCGTCAAATAGTGCGGCGGTGACCGTGGATTTTGGCAAGTTGCGGACGGTGAATAAAATCTTGTTACCCCAAACGGGTACTTACAAGGTTTATGCTTGGCTGGGCATGAAGTTCGATCCAACACCTGTCACGTTGTCGACACCTCAGTTGGAAGTTGGTCTGTACTGTTACTCAATACCGGAAACCCGCAGTGAGCGCTTACTGATCGAACTAGGTGGGGCAGATGCCGAGCTTTTTATGGCAAAGCTGGAGCTGTCACTGCCCGACCTGCCTGCCGATTTGAGCCTGCGGATCAACGGTGGGACACCGGTATGGCAGCACCCCGGCACTGTCCAGCTAGGCAGCACTGACGCTCTACGTTATGACAGTTGGACTACTGATGGGCAACGACTGGTATCAATTGCATCAGCTTTGGCAGATTACAGTGGTGATGCGACGCGCCCCGAAGGTCGGAAGCTTATGCTGGAGCTGACCAGTAGTGTACCGGGTAGGCTGTCGATTGCGGAGAGTGGCAAAGAACTGCAATTGTTGCACCGGCTCAGCTTTAACAAGAGCGATACGGTGGAACTGGAATTCCTGAGAGAAGGCAGCCAGCAATTGAAACTCGACGGGATACCAATAGCATGGGGAGCATTGCAGGGTCTACACCTGACTCTGGGTGGGGAGATGCCCCTCTCCCGTGTGTTACCGCCGGAGGGGCCAGAGGATGGTGATATTGGTCAGTTGGTACTTGGCAATGGTCGTGCGGCCTGTGTGCGCCTTGATGGTGGTGCAGGGTTGGTTGAATTAACCGGGGTGCGCTTACCCCTAAGCGTAGTCGCAGGTAGCGCAGAGGCACGGGTAATGCTTTGGCAAAACAATAAAAACGACTCACCGATTAAAGCGCTAGGCAAAGCGGCGAGTGAACCCGTGAACATGGGCAACAATGAGGAAGAGTGGGTCAGTTTCCTGTTCAGCAAACCCGTACCCTTTGATGCGGGGGAGCCTCCTTGGGCTGCACTGATAGTCAGCCGGGGCGAGGTTATTTGGTCATTGGCAGCACCTGATAATACAGGCTATCCGGTACGCATTGGCTCGCCAGAGGGGCCGTGGAGGGAACTGCCAGCGGTATTGGGGGCAGTGGCTGGGCGTTTGCGCCTGCTAGGCTTGGCGGCGGATACTCAGCCACTGGCTCCGTTGCTGGTGGGTTGGGATAATGCTGCTGGACAGCCGGTCACTCCCACGGCTAAAGGTCTACGCTTGGAACTCCTCCCCGCACCAGCCAATGCCAACCAATTAGTGATTACCAGCCGTACCGCAGGCACAGTCACATTGAGCGAAGTTGACGCTATTACTAATGCCTGAGCATTGGATGCTGTCAGCAGTTGGACAACCCCGACAAAAGCAAGAGGACGATACACATGAGCGATGATGCACACAGCCAATTTATGGACGGGCAGCGCGTTTCAGCACTGCACCTTCAGCACTTGCAAGACCGCTTGCGCGAGGCTATTGCTGATATTCGCCGCAGTATCGGGCTGGACAAGATAGCTTGGGGACTGCGTGCTACTTTGGAAGGTGGTCAAGTTCGTGTCCTGCCCGGTGTGGCGTTTGCCAAAAGCGGAGTACGGCTATCGCTGGATGACATCGCCCAGGCAGCTCTTCCGGCGGATGGTAGCCCATGGCGCGTCGTGTTGCGTGGGCAAAATGGCGACATTGAAGATCTGCGCCATAATCAGGCTCCCACCGTCATTACCCTGACCACACAGCTCGCAATTGAAAGCGACAATGGGGATGTCGATAACAGCACCATCATTATCGCCACTGTTGATGGTACAGGGCTGACCCAAAATCCAGACCGTTTTGTCGCCACGGGTTACCACAGCCACTCCGGCGAATGGCGGCAGGACAACATGGGGCGGTGGCATTTCGATGGCCCGGCGTTAGATGGCCCTCCCGGCCCACAGGGGGCAGCCGGAGCCAAAGGTGATAAGGGCGACACGGGCGCAACCGGAGCAGCAGGGGCGACCGGAGCCAAAGGTGATAAAGGCGACACGGGTGCAACCGGGGCAACGGGAGCCAAAGGCGATAAAGGCGACACGGGCGCAACCGGGGCGGCAGGGGCGACCGGAGCCAAAGGCGATAAAGGCGACGCGGGTGCAACCGGGGCAACGGGAGCCAAAGGCGATAAAGGCGACACGGGCGCAACCGGGGCGGCAGGGGCGGCAGGGGCCAAAGGTGATAAAGGCGACGCGGGTGCAACCGGGGCAACGGGAGCCAAAGGCGATAAAGGCGACACGGGCGCAACCGGGGCGGCAGGGGCGACCGGAGCCAAAGGCGATAAAGGCGACGCGGGTGCAACCGGGGCAACGGGAGCCAAAGGCGATAAAGGCGACACCGGGGCAAGAGGGGCGACTGGAGCCAAAGGTGATAAGGGTGACACGGGCGCACCTGGACAGCCAGGTCAAGGGCTTGACCCAGATTGGCCCGCGATTACCAAGATCAGTTGGGGGCATGGTTTGACTGTCTCACCAGCACAAGCTGTCGAGACGATAAAGCAATTACAGATCCAACTTTCCTCTCCATTATCGCCCCTGATACGGGAGATAAAACCACAAGTGGTTCAGGTATTGTTTGAATATGCCTCAAGGGTAGACAGTACATCCGCACTGATGCCGTTAGTTTCCATCGGTGGTAGTACGGAACTGGAACAGGATCTTGTCGTTTGGACGTTGGGTGTAGGGGCGAGAGAACTCCTCTCAGGAATCTCGGCTGGGGGCAGAATCTGGATACGGGTTCATTGCGGAGCCATGATTGATGAAGCAAACCGACCTTTCTCCGCCAGTAGTGATGTATTGCATGGCACCCACACCCCACATGCACCGGGGGGGGTATTTGAAAGCTGGTATTTTGTGAAGTCAGCACTATTGAGATGAGTAACAGTATGATACATAAAGAAGATAAGCCTACCCTCCGGGCAGTAGCTGATGCAGCCCGGTTGGGACAAATTCCCGAAGGCTCATTCAGCGCGTTGATGGATGATGCAGTGTTACATGCCACCCAAACAGTGCAGGCAGATAGTTTGGTGACCACGCGGAAATGGCGCAACCTAGGGCCAAGGAATATCGGCGGGCGTATACGAACTCTTGCCATCCATCCACAGGATGGACGTATCCTTTACGCAGGCAGTGCTTTGGGCGGGGTTTGGAAAACTACCAATGCCGGTGACTCATGGCAATCACTGGATGACTTCCGCCCTTCCCAAGGTGGTCGGCAAGCATTGCCTATTGGAGCCTTGGCGGTAGCCCAAAGCGATCCACAAATCGTCTATGTTGGAACCGGAGAACCTGTTGCCGGTTATATCAGCGGTAATGGATTATTCTGGTCTCGTAACGGTGGAAAACATTTTGACCAGATAGACCACCCAGACAATGGGGTCATTCAAGCTAAGCATTATGAGCGGATTCGAGTAGATCCCTGGGAATCATCTCGTCTTTGGTGTGCTACTGACAAAGGGCTATGGCGTGGGTGTCCAGGCAATCCACCTCACTTTGTTCAGGATGTGATTGACGCTGCTGGTACACCGACAGCCCCTGCTAATCAGCAGGCTACAGATGTGGTCATTAACCATGGCGACCCGCGCGGGGTCGTACCAGCACGCTTTACCGTGTTTGTTGCCTTGAAGGGTGCGGGAGTCTACCGGGCTACCTTCATTCGTGCCAATGACGATTATGACCGGAGCGGTGCAACGGTCTGGAGCCAAGTTAATATTAGTGGGTTGACTGCACTGCCTGGTTTTCACCGTGTCAAACTAGCACTGTGTGATACCCGACCTGACCGTATGTATTGCGTAGCGGGAAGGGCTGACAATAAATTTTCCCCTGTCTTTATCTCCACAAACGGGGGGGCAACATGGGCTGCAACTGCTACCCAGCCAGATTCCGCCAGTATTATTACTTGGTACGCATTAGTTTTAGAGTGCAATCCTTCAGATCCCAATGTGGTTTTTCTCGGACAAGTGGATATGTGGCTCACAACAGATGGGGGAGCCTCATGGGGGAGGAAAAATACCAAGAAACCATTCATCCCTAACTTTCTCCCGTGTTTGGATCATCAACAGTATGGGTTGGGAGACCGCGCCCAACATGCAGATCAACATGCTGTGGTATTCGATCGCGACCAACCCTACCACGCTTGGGTAGCCAATGATGGCGGAGTCTCATTCACTGATAATCTAACCTATAGTTGGCGTAAACGGAGCAATGGAATTCTGGCTACCCAATTCAATGATATATCTACCCATCCAACTTATCCTTTTATGATGGGTGGGGGGCTACAGGATAATGGCAGTTGGATTACTTATGGTGGTATGAGCTGGTACTACATTGGTCACAGTGATGGCGGGGACATAGGGTTTGAACCCGGTAATCCGCGCTTATTTCATGTCACCGCCCAACAGGGCGTCTGGCGGGGACAAATCGCCACTTCTTCTCTCTCGGATTTTTCCCTTCCTAATCCAGCCCCCGATATTCCTATTACGGTGAATGTCGAGGGTATTGTACAGTTTCATGGACAGTTTGTGGGGAAAGATGCCAATGGATTTGCAACGGCAGATGAGCCACTGTTCTACGCAGTATTGGTGCATCACCCGTTTAACAACAACGAAGCCCTGATAGGGCGACGCAACAATGCCTACCGTACCGTCAACGGGACTAATTTTAGCGTCATGGGTCATGCCGCTTTCAATCCCTACGGGACAGGAAATGTTGAGGTCAGTGCGCTAGCCTATGGCGCATCTCCCAATAATGACTGGTGGGTGGGTACATCCAGAGGAGAAGTTTTCGTTACTTTCAATGCTGGAGTAACTTGGCGTAATGCCACCGAGCCTCTAGGATCACGAGGTAACTGGATATCTGCGATTGCCACCCATCCAGCCAACTCAAATATTGCGGTCATTGCAGTAGCGTCTAGTCCTGGGACAGTCTACATCACAGGTGATGGAGGGCAGAGCTGGCTTGAAATCTCTGGACGAGCGGGTAATGGTGGGGCTAACTGGCAACCTCGGCAGACCCATAATATCGGTGATCAGCTTAGTCCGAGTCCTGCCACTGCGATAGCATTTGATCCGGGTAGCCCAAGTGCTGTAGGTAGTGCTCAGACACTCTATGTGGGAACGCTGACGGGGGTTTATGTAATCCGTAACGTTTTGGCTCCTACCAGCACTATCCCCACGCCTAACTTCCAACCCGTTTGGCGTACTTTTAACGGTAATCTGCCATTAGTGCTGGTTTATGAAATAGAGCCGATCCAGTTCCAAGATGCCGGTGGCAATACTCACAATAAATTACGTATTGCCACATTCGGCAGGGGGATTTATGAGGTGGATTTATTGGTGAACTCCAGCACGAGGCTCTTGATCAGACGCAACATCGTAGATAATGGCCTTAACCTGCCCGTTGCCAATACTTTTACTGAAGATCCCCGCCTTGTACCGGGAGTCCCCCTGATTGATAGTCAGTCCATTGATATTCGGGTTGATGCGCCACCTTATCTTTCTTTTGGTTTGGTTGCGGATAGTGTGGAGTTTGACCAACAATTGCGCAGTGAGAACTTGATGGCTGGGAAACTGCACTTAATCTATGTGCAAGTACATAACGTGGGTAGTCAAGTTGGAGAGAGGGTAGAGGTATATCTCTATTGGGCTAAAGCTATAGGTTCTCCCCCCATCCCACCGGATTTACCTGATGATTTCTGGACTGGACTCCCTAAGGATAACGCTCCTCCATGGTTCCTGATCGGTAAAATTGAGGTTCATGAAGTTGCCTCTGGTGAGCCAGCAGTCATTTGTTTTCAGTGGGATGTTCCAGGAGATATTCCAGAAAATGTGGCTCTGCTGGCCTTGGTGACCGACAATGCACGGGATCGGCTAGTTCCCCTTGACCCTGCGCCTAAACCTCCTAATGATATCAATAACCTGATCGCTAACGAACGGCGTGCTGCCCTGCGTATAACTACTTGCATATCGAGTCCAGCCGATGCTTTGCTACGGGACGGTTTTGACGACCAGGGTCGGTTAGGTGAAACAGCGTGGGCTGCACGTAGTCACGATATTATCGTGGTTCAGGCAGCAGTCGCCGATCCTAATACGGCTTTTGCTGATGTTGATGACCTTCGTCAGGCTGATCGGTTGGATGGCAATGAAACCAACCATATTTATGTGCGTATCAACAATCGGGGCGAACGACCACTTAACAACATTCAGGTAGAGCTGTTCCAAATCCCTTTGGCTTCAGTCCATGACCCCAATAGCTGGGTCTCTAAGGGAACCAGCAATCTGACCAGCGTGGCGGCTAGGTCAACAGGTTTTGCCCTGCCCATTGTCTGGGCTAATCCACCAAACCCAGCTCCCCTCTCAGCCTATCTGCTTGCAGCCTTAGTTCAGGCTGATGACGATCCCCGGCCTGACTATCAAGATCGGGTGGACAGTATCAAGAGTTTCTGGCAGTTGTTTCTCGAAAGCGTGGACAGTGGCAATGCTGCGCTACGCGGTATCCGCTGGCAAGCCTAATACCCATATTCAAAAAAGGAGTAATCACATGTTTACATTAGTACGGGAGATTTATACACACCGTTTATTACTTGAACAAACGGTATCTTTTTCAAGTGCTTTCCTGATTGCCGAGTCCTTTTATAAATTTGGCAGTTTCGGGCTTGAACTGTTTGCTTTTCTGGCAACTTGGTTTGCAATAGATGCCGTGATTCAATTCATCCGTTATCTCGTGAAACCTGATAAACACTCTAGCACTTGAGTTGATTCCAGACTGGGCAAGATTGAATAAGGAAGGTGAATGATGGCAACTTACACGTTCATAAAAGCAGGCATAGTGGGATCAGAAGTATACGACTCCCTTGAAGAAGCGGTAGGTGGGGTTTAAAACAGTTACTATAAAACCCACTCAAACCTATCCAATATTGCTCATTTTAAATAGACTTCAAAATAATCCGTTACCGTTTATCCGTGAATAGTAGCAGCAAAAACACCGTTGACTCGACAACTATCACGTTGTATTGCATTCTTTAATCCATGATCATCAGCCATAAAATCCGCCTTGACCCCAACAACCAGCAAGCCACGTACTTCGCCAAAGCAGCCGGTACGGCGCGGTTTGCCTACAATTGGGCATTGGCAGAATGGCAAACCCAATACGCGGCATGGAAGGACGACAACACCCAGCCCAAACCTAACCAGATGTCGCTACGCCGCCAGCTAAACGCGGTAAAACGCGAACAATTCCCGTGGATGCTTGAAGTCACCAAAAACGCCCCACAAATGGCGATTATCCAACTCGGTGCAGCCTTCAAAAACTTCTTTGCAGGGCGAGCCAAGTACCCCCAATTCAAAAAGAAAGGCAAAAGCCGTGACAGCTTCACCCTCACCAACGACCAATTTAGCCTTGACGCATCCCGCATCCGCATTCCCAACCTTGGGTTAGTGCGGATGCGGGAAACGTTACGCTTTTCCGGCAAAATTCTCTCTGCCACGGTTTCCCGCACCGCTGACCAGTGGTTCGCCAGCATCACCGTGGATACCGATTCAAACCACTTACTCCCCGCTGAAAACCAAGGCGTGGTAGGCGTGGATTTGGGCATATCCGCACTGGCAACGCTCTCAACGGGGGGGAAAGTGGCAGGGGCGAAACCGCATAACGCCTTGCTTTCGCGCCTGCAACGGCTATCCCGCAGTTTGTCCCGCAAGGTCAAAGGCAGTGCTAACCGCCACAAGGCAAAACAGAAGTTGGCAAAACTTCATGCGCGTATCGCCAACATCCGCCAAGACAGTTTGCACCAACTCACCACGGATTTGACCCGCCGTTTCCACACCATCGGCATTGAAGATTTGAACGTGTCGGGCATGGTGAAAAATCGCCATTTATCCCGTGCTATCAGTGATATGGGTTTTTTCGAGTTCCGGCGGCAACTGGAATACAAAGCGGCAATGCGGGGCAGTGTGGTGGTCGTGGCTGATCGTTTTTTTGCCTCCAGCAAAACCTGTTCTGCCCCCGGCTGTGGGCATAAAGTGGACAAACTGCCACTGTCGGTACGTGAATGGGCTTGCCCCGCATGTGGCGCAATTCATGACCGTGACGTAAACGCAGCCAAGAATTTGCAAGAATATGCTTCGGCTGCGCTCAGCAACCACGCCGTGAGTTACACGGTGTCTGCCTGTGGAGGGGATGGCACTGGCTTGACGCGCAAGCGACAAGTGAAACCAGCCCCCATGAAGCAGGAATTCAACACCATGACTACGTTTAGTTAGCTATCGGTAGATTTGGGTAGGTTTGAAATAACGGCTTTTGTCATGAAAGATGAATAACAAAGCTATCTAATTATTAAGCATTCCTGTGAGTAAAGCGTGAACAGCACGTTGCCCTCCCCCATGAATACCTCCCCCTCCTCCCCCCTAATCCTGCTGATCTTCGCCAACGACCGCACGGCTTATCTGGACAGCATCCGCAAGGAACGCCAGCACCTGATCAGCCTGCTGCAACCAGCGGCGGACGCCCTTGGCCTGGAGCTGAAGGACATCGACTACAGCACCGTCGAAGGCGTGATTGACCTGCTGAACCTCCAGCGCGAACGGCTGGCGGTGCTGCATTTTGCCGGGCATTCCGGCACTAATTTGCTGCGGCTGGACGAAGGCGACGCCCACGCCAGCGGGCTGGCGGCAAAGCTGGCGGAATGCCCCAACCTCAAACTAGTGTTCCTCAACGGCTGCAACAACGCCGCACTGGTCAAGGCGATTGCCGACGCAGGCATCCCCAGCGTGATCGGCACGCGCCAGCCGATTGCGGACGATGCCGCCAAGCACTTCAGCCAAGGCTTTTTCAAGGCGTTGGCAGAGCAAAAACGCAGCGTTGCCGCCGCTTTCGCGCAAGCCCAAGCCGATGTGCAAACCCTGGCAGGGCAGCATTACCGCTCGCTCGACCTCAGTCTCCCCGCCGCCATGCAGGAATGGGCATGGTTCATGGCAAGCAACACCCCGGACTGGCAGCTTGCCGATGCCGCCAACCCCTGCAACCGCCTGCCTGCCCTGCCGCGTGGCGAACTGCCCGCCAAACCGTTCAAGAACCTGTACTACTACACCGCCGCCGACGCCGAAATCTTCTTCGGGCGCTGCCGGGCAATCCTGGAAGTGTTGCAGTTGCTGGACGAAGCCAAGGAACCCGTCCTGCTGCTGCACGGTGGCACGGGGGTGGGCAAATCCTCTTTCCTACTCGCCGGGCTGATCCCGCGCCTCAAAGCCCCCAGCCGCCAGCAACCCGTCCACTACCTGCGCTACAACGAACTCAACCCGCAGCAAGACCCGCTGACACAACTGTTTGGCTCCAGCGACTCCGCCGCGATCCGCGCCCGGCTCGACACCCCCACACCTACCGGGCTGCCCGCGATCTGGATCATCGACCAGATGGAAGAAATTTTCTTCGCCCATGAACGTACCCAAGATGCCAAAACCAGTATCCCGCCCGCACTGGACACCCTGCTGACCGCCCTGCACAGCGTTTTCTACCCACCGGATGGTTCCGGCCGACCCGATGCCAAACTGATCCTTAGCCTGCGCAAGGAATGGTTTGCCGAACTCCACGACGCCTGCCGCGCACATCAGGTCAACCAGCACGACTATTTGCTCAAACCGCTCGACAAACCAGCCATCCTCGAAGTCATCGAAACCCCGGCAGCAACGCTTCACCTGCAACAGCACTACCACCTGCGCATCACCAACACAGCAGATGGGCGGCTGGCGGAACAGATTGCCGACGACCTGCTCACCGACAAGCAATCCAATATTGCGCCCACCTTGCAGATTATCCTCTCCCGCCTGTGGGAGCGGGTCGAACACCAGCAAGAACGGGTTTGGGATGAAGATCTGTACTTGGACGAACAACGCACAGGCTTGTTGCTGGAAGATTACCTTGACCAACAACTGCAAGACATCGCGGCAAAGGCAAGCTGGGGTATGGAAGCCAAAGACAGCGGCCTGCTACTGGATGTATTGCATACCCATACCACCCCGCAAGGCACTGCCAAAACCGTTACCGCAGCGGCGTATGAAACGCTCTACCCCCATATCCCTTACCGTGCTGCCTTGCTCAAGGCATTGAAAGACCGTTACCTGATTATTGAACCGCAAACCAATGAAAATCAGCCTAGCAAATCCCAGACGCGGCTTGCCCATGACACGCTCGCGCAATTGGTCAAGACCAGTTTCAATGCCTCGGAACTGCCGGGGCAAAGGATGCAGCGAATACTCACTCACCGTTACACCGATTGGCTGAATAATCATAGGCAAGCCTCATTTTTGGACGATTATGAACTGGAAATATGTGAAAAAGGCGTGGTCGGCAAATACCGGCTGACAGCGGAGGAGGAAAGTTTCATACAAGCAAGCAAAAAAAATAACAGGGTTAGAAATATTATGGAAGAAGCCATGACGGTTATCGTATTTATTGCATCCTTTTATATAAGCATTTCTTTTTTGACAGGCCACGGGGTAAAACTCCTATGAAGGCCATGAGCCGCACAAGGGAACGGCACCTTATTATATTTTCATCTGCGGTTATTATCGTAATGACAATGGTGTTGCAATTTGTTTACGAAAAATCAACGCCTGATTATCTGTTTCATAATGCCATAAGATTAATTCTCTGCATGGTATTGGCTGCGGTTGCATTTCTGCTCCCCGGCAAGGCATTTAAAGGCGGAAGTGGTATTAATTGGGCATTGAAAATAATGTTTTCCATGATGGTGTTTGTACTTGCATTACAGACCCCCAAGCAATACCCCAATCTTGATATAACATTGCACCCTCAAAAAACCATTTATATGGGGGCGATGCCAACAGGCAGTGTGTCGCTGTCTGAAATATTTGATGTGCCAGCAGGCATCATTTTTACCATGCAATACACTGGCAAGCACAATACTTTAAAGCCAGCAACCTTGAACAAGGAAAGTCTCACCATTTACTTTGAAGACAAACCAATAACCTTTGAGTGGTGGCGGCATGTGGATTTAATGGAAGGGAATATCGTAGCCAGTCCAACAGACATAGCCTTAAGGGAAATAAAACCGGGGGAGAAGTTTCGGCATGATACCCAGTTCTCTGACATGAGTGAAAATATAACTTGGGGGGCGCTAATCAAAAAACTAAAAGGGCAAAATCAAAAAACCACAGAAATCATCATTTCTTCTGTCATTGACAACAAGACAATTATGATCACTTGCAAAATTTCAAAAGAAGAATATATGAGCCGATTTGAGGAGTATCAGGATATAACCTATGTGGCATTATCCTGTTTGCCAGAATGATAATTAAACTGGTGGTTTCTTTGTGTGTTTTTGATAATGTGCAAAAAAACACAAATGTTCAACAGAATAATCCTAACATGGCAAACACATTCTGATGTAGTTTTTCGGTAAAGACTGATTAAGAGGAATATAAGCGTGGGCATGAAATCAATAGTTACGATGGGGTTGATGTTAGTCATGTTATCAGGGTGTTCGTGTATACGGCATATTATCCAACAAACCCCACCTTCACCAGAGGTTGCTCAACCTGCACCCCCGCGTGCTGGGGCAGGTACTACATCTCTCAGTTATATTGAAAGCCTACCTATTTGCGGCGGTACAAAATGTTGGGGGAATTGCAGGATGCCCCACGAGAACAATAAAGTTTATAGAACCTATCATAACGGGATAAATGGTAAGTGTTAAAGCCTGCCTCTTGCACTTTTATGTGCCATTAAAATGGATCGGTGTAAGGGGTATTGGTTTCATATGTACCATCACCGTCTGCATCCACCCCTACCCAGGTTTGGCTGTCTAGCGGATAGATCCTGATACGGCTGTTATTTGCACCCGTCATAACGATCTCACCTTGGGTAGGAATATAAAATGGGACTTTGGTTATTATGCTGACACACCCATTTGACCCATCACAGAAACCGCCCGAAATAGAAACGCTACTATTATAATCTTTCTCTACTTGCAGATTGTTGTCTAGTTGTTGGACTCCAGTGGAAGCCTTACGTGCGAGGTTGGAAATAACCTTCACTTCCCAGCCATAAATGCCAGCGTCACCAACGGCTCCATTGGTGAAATGGATATTTCCGCTGACACTATAACTCACACCATTGATTGTTTCCGATAAGTCGCTGGTAATCACAATGAAATCGGTCGGCTCCTTTATGTAATTGTCATATTCATTAATTATCAAATCAACAACACCATCAATTACCATGTCATTCTCGCTGCACTGGCTGCTTGTGATCCGTAAAATCCCTGTATTGGTTCCCTCATCCAGATTGCCTGTCGTTGTTTGAAAACCACCGCCAGAACACGCCTCAGGAAGGTTAACCTCACGTGCCTGATAACGATTGTTTACCTGCCGTTTAATCAATCGGGACAGGTATTCAGGGCGCTGCATCATGCTTGGTACATCAATAACAGCATTTTCGTCAACCCTACTACCAGTTGCTGCTATGTCTCTCAGAGAGAAGATCAAACCGGCGACAAAAGTATTTTGGTTGCTGGTATTCAATGCCGCCAACTCACGTTTACCTGTGTAGGCGCTACTACTGCCGATGCCATTATCCCCATCACCACACGCGACCAGCAGGCTTGATGCCAAAACTAACGGGATGAATTTACCGTAAATCATAAAGCCCCCCACGCCGCTATTTAAGAATACATGTCAAAAGTAAATCAATATCAGATGGCTTTCAATATGTATTTCGCGAATTTTGAAAAAAGTTGATCAAAATAAACAACATTAAACAAAGTGCAAAAAAACACAAATCTTTAGCAAAATAATCCTAACCGGGTAAATATATTATGGTGTATTTTTTTGATAAATCTCGGTTAAATCGGTGTTATTGTATTGAGTGACTGAAGGCTACCAATGAAACATCAGGGCGTTTTTTCATTTTCTCCCCCAAAGACAAGCCTATTCCGCAAGTTATCTATTTTTGTTTTAGGCCTATTCACCTTGTCGGCTTGCACTTCTTGGCCTGAAACTAGACCGGATATTGGGGACGGTCTGCTGGGCTGTAAAACTGAAAACTTTCCAGAAGCCATGTTGGTGTCTATGCTGGAAAAGGAACAACCCTCAAGCAATTTCCAGCGCATCCAGATTGAGCGTAAGGGTCAAACCTATCCGGGCATAAAAAACCTGCCCCTGCAACAGGCAGACCTGATCCGCACGGATAAGGGTATACAAACATTACTATTATTGAAAGGCTGTAATGTTGTCATGCTGGACAGTGACACAAGCATCCGTCTGGTTAACCCGACCACCATTATCGATCTGCTCATTGGGCTTTTATTTATGGATGATGACTTCAATGACACCCATAAACCCGTGCTGGTCAGTGGCGACAGCATCGTAACACCAAAAGGGACAGAATATCTGGCGAAAGCGCAGAGTCATCGTTTTACCGTTTCGGTTTACCGTGGCAGGGTTCGCTTGACATCGCGTGCCAATCCGACCACCTCATTCATTATCCCCGCCCTGAATCAGGTAGTGCGTACCAATGACTTGGAATATGGTCAGCTAGGGTCTGCTGACAGCAAAGAACTTGAACGGGCAAGGGATTTGACTGACCGTTTGCTGCAACAGGCCATTTTGACAAATGCGGGCAGCCATATAACTCTTGATACCGTTGTTAAAGCTGTAGCCATCTCCATTGCCATTACTGCCGTTATGAAAGAGTCAGATAACCCGGATACGGCACCGGGGGGATCAATGGCAGCAGGAATTGCACCGGGAGTGGCGGGTCTGTTTTGACAACATTGCTGTTAGGGCATGGTCGGGTTTGCAAACCTCGCCAGCATCCCCGCCCAAGCCAGCAGATGTCCACCCAACCAGCCACCGTTGGCGTTCACCAGCCACCACAGGCCATACAGCAAGCCCGCCGGAGCCAGCACAAAACCCACCACCGGCGTAAAGGTCAGGTAGAGCCAGGCCATGAACGTCTTGTAGTGGTTGCGCTCCAGCCCATTTGCCAGCCACAAACGTGCCTTGCGTGGCAGCCACAGGGCTATCGCCCCGCCTGCCAGTGCAAAGTGAATCAAGGTCGGCAGCAAGGTGAACAGCAGCATAAAATAAATCCACCAGTAGTTGCTATCCCTTGTGTCATCCCTCATCCCCGCCAGAATGCCGTTGATGTTCACCAGCGTATCGCCTGCTATCGCATTCCCCAACGCGGTCACCCCCACCAACACCGCTGCATTCAGGAACAGGAACACCAGTGCCAGCAGTAAATCCACCATGGCCCAGCCCAACGCCACCCTGCCAGAATGCTGCCCTGCGCGCACCGCCTGCAACAAACCGCGCGTCACCCCCAGTGCCACCCAGTCCAGCGGTGCACACACCAAGGGCAACAACACCCAGAACAACAAAAAAACAATATCGCCGGATTCTTTAGTCAATGACAGCAGGTAATACCCCACCACAAAAAAGACCACGCTATACAACAACCAGAACCAGCCAGCCTTGTCCTGCCGTTCAGACCAGCGTTGCAACGCGCCCAGCACTACAATAATGATGCCAGCACCAACCAGTGCAGCCGCTACCGCCGCCGTAGCAGCCATAAGCTCGCTGTTGCTGGTAGTGGCGACATTGGGTTGAAAACCTGCGAGGGGAAGGGCAAAACTAAACGCAAGGGCAAAAGCGACAACGCCGCCCCCAACCATGGCGAAACTGATGCCGACAGCGATAGCGCCCCCAACGGCAACCACAAAAGCACTCGCTGTGTTCGCAAGAATCGCGCAAAAAGTGGCGGCGAAAGCGCTAACGACAGCAAAAGCGGCAGCTACGGTAAAAACGACCCCATAAAATGCCTCATGCGTGCGTTGGTAGGAACGGTATATGGGCAAACCCACCAGCCAGCCACCCCCGTAGGCGGGGATCAAGGCTAACAGGAACATGCCCCACCCCGAAATAAAAACACTGAGAAAATCATGATCATGATGTTTGCCAAAGGCCGCCGCTACCATCGCCAACACCAGAAACGGGACATTCAGCACCAGCCACTGCCGCCACCCTGCCCACCTGTGTACCAACCACAAACTGCCCGCCACTGCCAGTACCAGACCAGCGATCACCAGCCAGCGCTGCCAAAGCTCCAGATCCAAACGTCCTGCCCCCAGCTTCAGCCAGTCCACCCTCCCAACCTGCCCGTCACTACCCGCCGCCCACGCCAGCAGAAACGCCGTCACCGGATACAAGTGGGCAAGCCACAAGTAGTTGCCATAGGATTCCGCCGTGAACGGGTTGAAACCGAAGGTCTTGCGGATAAAACCCTTGGGATGCTCCGAGGTGACATAAACCTGATCGAACTTATGAGCGTCGTCAATCAGTCCGCTGATTTTATCCAGCAACCAGCCCAGAGTTTGCAGGTAAAGCTGGCTGAAATTGTCTTCCCGCAACCAGTCGATAGCCTGCTGGAATGAGTCAGGGTGGGTTTTACGGTCATTGAGGGTTTTATAATTGATCCAGCCCCACACCAGCACCATGAGGGCAAACGGCGGCAATAGCCAAAGCAGAGCAGAAAATCCAGCGGCTGTATGCATAAAAAATTAGCTATAAAAATCAGCAATGATTAAAAGT
This sequence comes from Thiothrix caldifontis, assembly GCF_900107695.1. GTDB lineage: Bacteria > Pseudomonadota > Gammaproteobacteria > Thiotrichales > Thiotrichaceae > Thiothrix > Thiothrix caldifontis. The sequence continues at coordinate 31,459 of NZ_FNQP01000007.1, forward strand.
AAATACAAAATGCCTAAGTTGCCGCAAAGCGGAAACCGAAAATACTGGCGGCATTGCCCGCCAAACTATGTCCCCGCGCTGCCGAACGCGCATATTTGTACCCGCTATCCCAAGAGCCACCGCGCAACACGCGCAAATCGGTAGTGAAATCTCCCAACGGGTCAATGACTGCTCCTGCCGGGTATTTACCGTAATCATCCTGACACCATTCCCACACATTGCCGTGCATCCCGTACAACCCCCACGGGTTGGCTGGCAGTGCTTTCACCGCGACGGCCTGCTTGCCTCTCACATGCGTCTGTTCCGCCGTTACGGTGTCGCCAAAGGCAAATGCGGTCGTCGTTCCCGCCCGGCAGGCGTATTCCCATTCCGCCTCTGTTGGCAGCCGTGCCTTCAGCCCACCCACCAAGGCGTTCAGCTTGTCCAGAAAGTCCTGTACCTTATTCCAATCCACATGCCCGACCGGATGTTCCATGGCATTGAAACCGGAAGGGTTTTTACCCATCACTGCTTGCCATAATGCCTGGGTACATGCCGTATCCGCCAGCCAGAAACCCTGTGTCAGCGTCACCTCATGCTGAAGCTCGTTGTCACTACGCCCCGCTTCACCCGGTGGTGAACCCATCAGGAAAGTCCCCGGCTCAATCCAGCGCAAGCGTTGGGTAACGCCGTTTACCGTCAAATCAGCATAACGCCCATACGCATCCACCATCGCGCCATCCGGCTGCCAGCTTGAACCTGACCTATCCGGTTGTTCCCTGAGTGCATCTATTTCCCGCTCAATGTCAGCCAACTTTTTCCGATCCTGTTCTAGGACGGGTTCTAGCCTGATCCGCTCTTCAGCACGGGTCTCAAGGTCATATTTGGCCTGAACGGCTTGTAGGCGTTCGAATATTCTCTTCCAGCGGGCTTGCAGATTTTCGAGTTTGGTGTAGGTTATGGCGTCCATGGTTAACTGACAGCCTGACGGTTTACACTTAATTTAGCCCACTAGTCAGGCTTCCATGCCAATCCAATTTATATGCCATTTAAATCCATTGGCTTCTGCCGGAGTGATAGGACGTCCATCTGACCACCGAACGTATACCCGGAAACCCGTTGCAGTTGGTACGTAGACAGATGTAGCCCCGGTGGTCGCCCAGTGACTGCTATCACCGCCTAGCGATGTGATGTATACAGGGGTGGTGGAAAAATGACCGGAACTGGTATTAACATCAACAACGATACCACCAGGGGCAGTGGTATAAACTCGCCAATCTGTAGCTCCAGGTGTGGTTCTTCCTGAAGCAATTCTATGAGTAGCCATAAAGATTCTCCTTTCAGGTTGTCAAAATTCCTTAAAACTTATCTTTCGATAAGGTTTAAGGGTAAGCTTTAATGGGTGTGGTGACTGGTACTATTTTGCACGTTATTGGTAGTTTTCTGACTTTCAATAAACTGGAACCCCGTCGGGGTCTGCCCCACCAGCCGCTTAAACGTCCGCGAAAAATGCGACCCATCATTAAACCCTACCGTAAACGCCACATCCGTCACATTCACCCCCGGCGTGCGCAGCAACTCACATGCCTTGCCAATCCGGTAATCCAGTAGATAATCCCGGAATGTTTTCCCCTGTTCCTTCCTGAAAATCCGGCTGAAAGCACTGACGCCCATGTTGCAAACCTCTGCCAGTGTCTCTTCCCGCACCGCTTCGTGATAATGCGATTTCACATAACTCACTGCCGCCGCCGTTTTGTGGCAAGCAATCGAGCGAAACCGCAATTCATTCGGGATCGGGTTCCCCCCTTGTGTATTAGAGGCGGTCATGGCCTCTTCCACACTCCCCACCAGTTCATGCTGGGAGATGGGAACCACCAGATAATTTGACACATGGTTGCGCAATGCCCAGATTGCCAGCGCCTCCGAATGGTATTCGGTCAGCATCAGCACCGGGATAGCCGCAAACCGCCGCCGAATGCTGCTCAGGCTGGATAGGGAAGGAATGTCTGGGCGGTCAAATTCAAACACCAGCAACCCCGGCGACTCACGCGCCGTCACATTGCTAACATAATCAGGGGTTTCCACCTTCTCAACCCGCCAGCCATTGGGGATTAGGCGACGATTACTCGGTGCATTGCGGTTAAAACGTAAATCAGCCCACACGATGCTTTCTGGACACATGAGATCAGCCCTCGACTTGCCACTCTTAAGGCTGCCCTCAACAGCCTCTCTTGCTCAATTGTTATTCTTCTTGTATGTATTATGCTCAGGCTGACTTACAAATCCCTTACAAAAATCATAGTTTTTATTACGAAACCCGAATTTAATAGATTAAAATTATTCATAATTTATTTTTATAGTATTAATGGATTTTTCTGCTATAACAAAAAAAGCCCCGCCAGTTACCCAGCGGGGCTTTTTCTTCGTCCTTTAGGACTTCTTACTTTTCAGCGTCCAACGCTTTCTTACGCTCTTGCGCTTCCTTGATAACCTGCTCGGAAACCGATTTCGGGCAAGCCGCATAATGTGAGAATTCCATCGAGAACTGACCACGACCAGAGGTCATAGTACGCAAGTCACCGATGTAACCAAACATTTCGGAAAGCGGTACGTCAGCCTTGATACGTGCACCAATAGGCGCGGTATCCTGGGATTTGATCATCGCACGGCGACGGTTCAAGTCACCGATAACGTCACCTACGTGAGAGTCTGGTGCAAACACGTCAACCTTCATGATCGGCTCAAGGATTTGCGGGCCCGCTTTGGGCATGGTTTGACGGTAGCCGCCTTTCGCCGCAATTTCAAACGCGATAGCAGAGGAGTCAACCGCGTGGAAACCACCTTCGCGCAGGGTTACTTTCACATCAACCACCGGGTAGCCAGCCAATGGGCCTTTTACCATGCTTTCCTTGAAGCCTTTGTCGATTGCAGGCCAGAACTCGCGTGGTACAGAACCACCGACAACCACGGATTCAAACGCGTAACCTGCACCCACTTCGTTGGGTTCGATGGTGTAGTCGATTTTACCGTATTGACCAGAACCACCGGACTGCTTCTTGTGGGTGTAGCTGTCTTCAACGCGGTTGGTGATGGATTCGCGGTAGGCAACTTGTGGTTTACCGATGTTGACTTCAACACCGTGGGTACGCAACAAGATGTCAACCTTGATATCCAAGTGCAACTCGCCCATGCCTTTGAGGATGGTTTCGCCGGTTTCTTGGTCAGTTTCAACGCGGAAAGACGGGTCTTCTTTAACCATCTTGTTAAGGGCAACCCCCATTTTTTCTGCACCGGCTTTGTTTTTCGGTGAGATAGCCAAGGAGATAACCGGCTCTGGGAATACCATTGGTTCAAGCGTAGCAGGTGCTTTCGGATCACACAGGGTATGACCAGTCTGCACGTTTTTCAGACCAACCAATGCAATGATGTCGCCCGCTTGTGCGAAATCAATCGCGTTTGCGTCGTCAGCGTGCATTTCCACCATGCGGCCTACCCGTTCGGTTTTGCCGGTGAAGGTGTTGAGGATGGTATCACCCGTCTTCATTGTACCGGAATAGATACGGGTAAAGGTCAACGCGCCGTATTTGTCGTCCATGATTTTGAACGCCAAGGCACGTAATGGGCGGTTAGCATCCACGATAGCAAATTCGCCAGTCGGATTGCCTTCCAAGTCAGTTTCAGGCTGTGGCTTAACTTCCATTGGGTTTGGCAGGTAATCAACTACGCCGTCTAGCACCAATTGCACACCCTTGTTTTTGAAGGAAGAACCAGCAAAAGTTGGGAAAAAGTCCAAGTTGATTGTGCCTTTGCGGATGCAACGTTTGATGTCTTCCAACGCTGGCTCTTCGCCACCGAGGTACATTTCCATCATGTCGTCATCTTGTTCGACCGCCATTTCGATCAACTTTTCACGCCATTCTTCTACCAAACCTTCCATATCGGCAGGAACGTCTTGAATGGTGTAGTTCATTGGATCGCCAGAGTTATCCCACACCCATGCTTTACGGGTCAGCAGGTCAACCACACCGATGAAATTGTCTTCAATACCGATAGGCAGCGTCATCGGCATAGGGCGTGCGCCCAATACGTCTTCTACCTGTTTCACAACGCGGTAGTAGTCAGCACCAATACGGTCGAGTTTGTTGATGTAAATAATACGCGCAACTTTGGAGTCGTTCGCATAGCGCCAGTTGGTTTCTGATTGAGGTTCAACACCACCGGAACCACAGAATACGCCGATGCCGCCATCGAGAACTTTCAGTGAGCGATAAACTTCGATGGTGAAGTCAACGTGCCCTGGGGTGTCGATAACGTTGAAGCGATGACCTTTCCAGAAACACGTGGTCGCAGCCGACTGGATGGTGATTCCGCGTTCCTGCTCCTGCACCATGAAGTCTGTGGTGGCTGCGCCATCATGAACTTCACCCAGCTTATGGATTTTGCCAGTGAGTTTCAGGATACGTTCGGTCGTGGTGGTTTTGCCCGCGTCAACGTGGGCGAAAATGCCGATATTCCGGTAAAGTGTTAAGTCAGTCATTTGTCCAAATCTCAAAGAAGAAACGCAGGAACTGCGGATAAGGGGGCGATTGTAATGCATCTTGGAGCATGGAGTAAGGGGAATTTCAAGCGTGAATTGCAGAAATCCATGATTTTTCTATGACGACGGTACTGAGGATTCCCCCGCAGGCTCGCTTCTGCACGCAATCTGCAAATTATTTCCGATGTATCTCCACATTATTGGGATAATACCTGCACATTCTCCCCGTAACATACACTCCTGACACTACTCACCGAACGGGTACTGGCGATGACAACAATAATCTTTGCTTACGACCAGTTTTCCCGGCGGGGTTTTAGCAACCCTGAGACTCCTGGATCCCGACCGGCGGTACGACACCCGCCGTTTGGGGTTTTCTATTTTTTGCTACAATATCTGTATGAATAAACATATCCTCATTGCCGACGACGACCCCCACATCCGCGATGTGATTAGCTTTGCGCTGGAAAAAGCGGGGATGCAAGTCACCCAAGCTGAAGACGGGCGTCAAGCCTTGGATACCTTCCGCCAGCAGCCGGGTGATTTGTTGGTGCTCGATATTAATATGCCTGAACTGGATGGCTTGGAAGTGTGTCGCGAGATCCGCAAATTTTCGGATGTGCCAATTTTATTCCTTTCCTCCCGTGATGATGAGATTGATCGGATTCTAGGGTTAGAGATTGGTGGGGATGATTACGTTACCAAGCCTTTTAGCCCGCGCGAATTAGTGGCGCGGATTAATGTCATCCTGAAGCGTACACAACAGCACAGCAAACCCGTGACTGAACCAGAGCATGGCAGCAGCATCCGTTACGGTAAACTCAGTATTCAACCAGAGCAGCATACTGCCAGTTGGGGTGGAGCATCCTTAAGCCTAACCGCCACTGAGTTTGCTATGTTGCAACTGTTTGCCCGTCAGCCAACCCGTGTATTTAGTCGCGATAGCATCATGGGTAATGCTTACGATGGCAATGTGTATGTGAGTGATCGTACCATCGACAGCCATATCCGTCACATACGTCAGAAATTTGCCGATGTTGGGTGTGATAATGTGATTGAAACAGTACACGGAGTGGGTTATAAACTTGCCACATGCCAATAAATGCTCGTTTGCCTCTGCCACGCAAAACCTTATTCAGGTTACGGAGTATTTTGCTCTTGGTGATGTTAGCGGTGTTAGCATTGCCACTGGGTGGATTATATTTTTTCCGTATTTACGAAAATGAATTGGTACAACAAACTGAGCTGGAACTGATTTCACAATCTGCCGCATTAGCTGCTACCTTTCGGCAATTAGTGCGTGAACAGCAGCATGAAAACCATTACGGTTACATTCAATTTTCTCATTCACTGACACTGCCAGACCCGCCTTATACCGAAGAACAGCCTAGCAATGATACTTTCTATACGCCCGTAACGCCGAGTGTTGACTTGATTGCGCCTATTGCACCGCCTCGCCCCGAAGCTCGTCCCAGCACTCAAGCGGTTGACCCTCTAGCGCGTAAAATTGGCGAAAAAATGAATCAGATTTTGCGTGATACGCAGCAAGTGACACTCTCTGGTATTCGTCTTTTGGATGCCAATGGCACGGTCATTGCCGGGCGCGAAGAGGTGGGGTTGTCACTGGCGCATGTTGCAGAGGTGAAACAAGCCTTACAAGGCAAATACGCGAGCCTGATTCGCCAACGCATTTCTGACGAACCGCCGCCACCGTTGTATTCTATCAGTCGGGGTAGCCAAATTCGGGTGTTTACCGCCTTTCCGATTATTGAAAATGAGCGGTTGCAAGGGGTTCTACTGCTCTCGCGTACCCCAACTAACATTATCAAACACCTGTATGCCAACAAGGGGATTGTTTTCATTGCCACCTTCAGCTTGTTGGTATTGGCAGTTTTACTGATTTTGTTGGTGTCTTCCACTATTTCGCGCCCCATTCGTGAACTGTTGAAGCAAACAGAACGGGTACGCCAAGGCGAGCAACGCGAAGTGGAACCCATCCAAAATCCGGTTACGAAGGAAGTGGCGCAATTGTCAGAAAGTTTTGCGGGAATGTCGCACGCCTTAGCGGAACGCTCCGATTATATTCGCCGTTTTGCTACCCATGTATCACACGAGTTCAAAACTCCCCTGACCGCGATGCAAGGCGCTTTGGAGTTGCTGCATGATCACATGGATACCATGCCGCCAGAACGCCGTGAAAAATTCATCCAGAATCTGTTGGCCGATACGCAGCGTCTCAAACAATTGGTCAACCGTCTGTTGGATTTGGCACGTGCTGATGCATTGGAGACTCGTAAAGAAATCAGTACCTTGCCTGCTCTGTTCAAGGCATTGAGCAACCGTTATCGAGAGCGGGGGTTGTTGGTGCAGATCCACAATACCTTATTGAATACCCCACTGGCGATTGCCCCCGATGCCTTAGAAACCATCGTTATCAACCTGTTCGATAACAGCTTGCAGCACGGTGCGAGTCGCATGGATGTGTATACCCATGGTACAGGTGACACGTTATGTTTGCGGCTACATGACAATGGCGAAGGCATTTCCCCTGCTAATCGTGACAAAATATTTACTCCCTTTTTCACCACTAAACGCACTAAAGGGGGAACGGGTTTAGGACTAGAAATCGTGGCTTCTATCCTTAAAGCGTATGGCGGCAGTATTCGGCTGGGAGATGCTGCACAGGGGGCGGAGTTTATTATTGAGCTACCGTTAAGCTAAAGACTATAGGCTTAGTGCCCATTGTTTAACAACGTTGCAGCAATGCAATCGCTTCGGTGGAAAATTCAAATGCATAACAACTCCTTTAGGGATAATTCCGAAGAGGACGTATACAATACACCTCTACAGCGGATGATTTTTCGTAGGGGCGTGTTGCATCTTAGTAAGTGCGTCGGATTCTAGCTTTCATGCGATTCACCAGCGGAAACAGCAACAATAACGCTCCACCCGGCAACGTCAGTGCCAGCAGGAACAACAGGATTTTCGGTGAACGTTGGATCTTCATGTCGGGTTCGTCTCCGTCACGAGCCGCAAGAATGCCATCAAGGCTTCTAGAATATGACAAGTGTTTGCAGGAATGGTGCAGATGCTTAGGATTTGCTGCGCTTGATGGCTGCGGGTTATGCTGAGCTGCCTGATCCTGTTGAATCAGAAAAACTCACGAGGGCTTTCCATAATGACCACTAAACACGCTGTTTTCAGCCTACTGTTGTGCGGGTGTACCACTGCCGCCGTTGCTAACGATTCCACTGCCACACTGGGAGCAGGTGGAATTGAATTCACGAAAAATGCGTCGATTGCGATGGAACAGGAAGACTTGTTCATCAGCACCGAACAGATTCGGGTGAAGTACATTTTTCGCAATAACAGTGCGCAAGACATCACTACGCGGGTCGCGTTTCCCGTACCTGAATTCCCCGAAAACCCCGACGGTGATATTGCGATGGACACGCACTCGGATAACCCGCTGCTATTTGCGGTGCAAGTCGATGATCAGCCGAAAACTTTTGAAACCGAAGTGAAAAAAATGCTGGACAGATCAAGCTGACACACCATTGGATGCAAACCTTTCCGGCTGGCAAAACCTTGGTTGTTAGTCACCAATACCGCCCCGTGGTGGGTGGCGAAGCTGGTTTTTGGTTTGAGGGGGACGAACGTACCTCCCGCATCAAAAACTACTGTATCGAGCCTGATTTGCTGAAATGGATTGAGAAAAACCATCAACCTGATAACGGCAAAAGCCTGTCACCGCATTTTGTGGATTACATCCTCACCACGGGCGCGAATTGGCAAGGTGCAATCGGTAAATTTCGCCTCACGCTGCAAAAGCAAGCTGTCAATGACCGCGTGACTTTTTGTGGAGAGGGTTTGAAGAAAGTGGATGCGAAAACGTTCGTGATGGAAAAGACCAATTTTGCGCCGCAGAGCGATTTACGCATTTTATTTTTGCAGCAGAACTCACTGTGAGCATGAGCAGAAGCCCACAGACTCATGGTATTTTCTGCACGTGATGGTGGTTTAACCTGTTTGGCCTGCTTGTGGCGGGCTGGTTGCACGCCTGTCTAAAATTAGCAGTGGTCATTAGGTTTCGGTTTGTATCAAGGGGGTGAACACCGCACGAGTCAGACTTTGCAAGTCTTGCGGGGCAAGCTCGATTTCTAGCCCACGCCGCCCCGCACTGACGTAAATAGCAGGAAATGACAGGGCAGATGCGTCGATAAAGGTTTTCAGCAGTTTCTTTTGCCCCAGTGGGCTGACGCCGCCGAGCACGTAGCCAGTAGTACGAGCAACCCATGCTTTGTCTGCCATGTCGGCTTTTTTGGCGTGGGCAGCTTTGGCAATGTGCTTCATGCTGAGCATAGCGGCGACTGGCACGATACCGACGGCGAGTTCTTTGCCATCCAAGCTCACGACTAGCGTTTTGAAAACTTGGGTGGGTGGCAGGCCGAGTTTTTCGGCGGCTTCCAACCCGTAGGATTCGCTGGCGGGGTCGTGGGTGTATTCGTGTACCTTGAAGGCTATGTTGGCTTTTTTGGCGAGGTTGATGGCAGGGGTCATGGGTTAATGTCCTTCGCTATAATGTCCATTGGCAGAATGGTACAGGCTATAAGGTTTATTCTACAATTAGCAGGAACTCCCATCCCGCCCAGAATAATTAAGGAACACGCTATGCACCTCGCCATTCTCACCGCTATTGTGGTTGCCACCTTTACTTTCCTGATTGTCAGGTCGCTGCGTCGCTCAAAGCAGGTAGAGCTTCCCGATAACCGTAGTAACCATGAAGCCTTCGTCAATGCCGATGAATTCGACGCAATGGTGCTGGAAACCTCCCACAAAACGCCGGTCATGGTCGATTTCTATGCCGAATGGTGTGGCCCTTGCCGGAATCTAACTCCACTATTGGCTAGATTTGCCGATGATTACCAAGGCGCTTTTCTGCTGGCGAAAGTGGATGTGGATAAAAATGAGCAACTGAGCCAGCGCTTCGGTATCCGTGCCATGCCGACGGTGCTGCTGTTCCGGGATGGGGAATGCGTGGAACGTTTTACGGGGGCAAAACTGCCGCATAGCATCCAGTACATCCTGACGAAACACGGGATTCATGAACCGAAAGCCATGCAAAGCTGAGTTGCTACAGACTACACAGGCGTTATTTCCCAGGGCAGGGGGCAAATTCGCAATGTGGGCCGACCCGGCCTACCGCACTGCCATCCGGGCAGAGTTTGGCTTCCATAGTGCACATGACCTGATCATCGGCAAGCGGCTTGGCAACTTCATGGTAACAGCCTGTCAGAGCGGCAAGCGCGAACAACAGCGCGGCTGGGAACAGATATTTCATGGTGGTTTCCTCCGGTGGATGGATTAGTGTTGCTGGATCGGTTTCAGGCCACTGGCAAGTTTGACATCAGACTCACTCAGGACTCCGCAGGCATTGCCGCCCCAGCGCATACATCAATACTAGCGCAAACACGCCAGTCAACACCCACTTCAAGCGGGCGCAGCTTGCCGCCAGCATGACCACGGTTGCGGGTAAGTCTGGCAGTTGCTTCAGTAGGTACAGCAAGTACATTTCCAGCACATTTTCACCGACATCCAGCACGCCTGCTACGGGCAATGCCCAGCGGGCCAGCGCAACCAGTGCGTCTGGCCAACCGGCGAACAAACTTGATCCCGCCCACAGATAACCGGATAGGGCATACGCAGCAATGAACAGAAAGTCGAGCGGGAAATGGTCGGCGAAGGCATCTTGTTGATCTTTTTCCCATTGGTTAAGGATGCAACAGAAAGCATCGGGGGTGGATGCCAACTGCAAGCTCATGACTTCGCTGGTAGATGGCATGGGGGGCAACTTTATTACCACCAGCAGCGTGAGTGCCAGCAACAGGGTCAGCCAGCGTAGCCATGTGAGGGTTTTGGGGGCGGGATGGTTCATGTTTTTAGCAGATTTTCGACTTGTTTGCGGATGCCTTGTTGTACGTCTGCCCAAAATTTATCGGGGCTGCTCCAGTCACACAGCGGTTTGCCGTCGGTGGGCAGGGCAACGTGGTTGCCAATCTGATAGGTGTGCCAGTCGGCAGTGTCGCGGATGATGATGGGGATGACAATATTCTGGTTTTGTTCGTATTGTTTCAGGGCGATTTCCATTTCATGGCTGAAACAGTAGTCAGAATCGACAAAATCCGGGCTGATCAGCAGCACCACAATATCAGCGACTTCCAGTTGTTGCAGGATTTTGTCGTGTACTTGTTCGCCTGCCAGCAGGTTGCGGTCGTGCCACGGCTCTAACATCGGGTATTGCCGCTTGATGGCTTTCAGACGCTTGTCCAGCTCTTCGCGGTAGGGCTTTTCATCTTCATGGGCGTAGGAAATGAATAGCTTGACGGTTTTGCTTGTGGGTTTGATTTCATCTAGTAGTGTGGGCATTTGTGGGTTTTCCTCGCATTCAGGTGGTTGGGCGCGTTCTTCGCTGCCCTTCCGCAGGAACTCTTGATAGCGGTGGTGCGGGCTGATTTCACTCACCAGTTTGCGTAAGGCGTACACCAAGGGGGCAAGCTGATTGCCGCGCAAGTGGAAGCTGAGTTGCCCTTGGGTGGATTGTTTTTTGTCGCGGTACGCGCATTCGAGTAATACCTGCCCGTATTCGGTGTTGCAGAAAATGCCGGTGCGCCACGGTTCGCCCTGATAGGTTTCGCCTAAACTCAGGATGATGCGTTCGATGATGCTGCGGTGGAGGAATGGGTATTCGATGTCGAGTTGCCAATCCGTAGCGTTTTTCTGCCATGCAGAACGGGTTGGGATGTCTTCGGGTAACAGCGCGGGGATGATGAAGGTGCGTTCGGCAAATGGCGTGTCATGTTTGCGGTTGGGTTCGTAGCAGATTCCGCAATTACGCATAAAGTCGAGATAAATTTCCCGCTCTGTTTCATCCACTTCAGGCCAAACTGTCTTCGCATGTCTGCTTTTGAAACGTCCTTTTAGATCGTCTTCAATAAAGCTGCGCTGGTCTTTTGGGTCAAAGACTCGGTACGCCGCTTCAATTACCCAGTTTTGATCGAGGATGATCTGATCCTGAAATGCGCCTCTCTGATAAAACAGTACGCCAGTTTTGTGTAGATAGCCTGCGAACCATTCGGCATGACCGACGCCTGCCTTGATACAAAGTTGTTTGAAGTGGGCAAAGGGGATGGTTTTCTGATCGAGTTGCTTTAGCTCACGTTGTACTTGTAGCCATGAGATTGGTAGCTCCACGCAAGCTTGTAGTTTGGGATCTTGCAGAACTTCCTTAATTGCACCCTCCAACATATACATGCCTTGATATTTCAGAGCAGAAATTTTGACAAATTCGCGTATTTGTCCGTAACCGGGAACATCAGAGGCAAGGTCAAGAGGTTCGAGTGGTAGTTTGTTAAATTGGTCAATCTGGTTTTTGACGACAATAACTTGGCTATTTGGAGCTAAATCGTGGATCAACTCTAGCCAATAGCTGACGGGATGGCGGGTTTCATCTGAGTGTTCTTCGGTTTCTTCTGCCCACAGCAACAGGTAGAGGCAATCGTCAGATAGGAACAAGCGGTGGGTGGCGTGATATATCTCCTGCCCGCCGAAATCCCAAAGCTGCAAGGTAATGGGTTCATCTTCACCATCCAGTGCTTGCTGGATTTCCTTGATGACAATGCCGTGGGTGGATTTGAACGGTTCGCTGGGAGCGCGTTTGTATTCCAGTGCGTCAGCCAGCGTGGTTTTGCCGACCCGACCGTTGCCGACTAGCTGGACTTTGAGTTGCTGTTGTTTCTCAGCGCCGTTGGTGAGGTCTTGCCAATAGTTTCTGAGGTTGTCCGCACAGTCATCAGATTTATGATCACCCAAGAGCACTGTTGGTATCCCAACAACTGGATTATCATATAAAGTCAACTCCTCAAGCTGATACTCCATAATAAAAGGATATATTGATGACAGTTCACTGATGTTATTGCTGCAACAGCGAAGATTTAATAGATCTGGTAAGTTTACCAAAGTCAACTCATCAATATTATTAAAGCTACAATCTAATATTAATAAACTGTTTAAATTCATCAGAGATAGTTTTTGTAACGAATTATACCAACAGTAAAGCCTTTCTAAGCGAGAAAAGTTATTCAGAAACGAGAGGTCGCTAACATTGTTACCACTACAATCCAGCTCCTGTAAATTTTCCAAGCTCCCCAATATAGACAAGTCATTGATTTTATTTTTATTACAGTAGAAGTGAGTCAAGTATTTTAGGCGAGTAATTTTTTCAGAAATCTTTTCAATCTTCCCCCACTCCATTATCTGATGTATCCAAGAAAATGAAATATCCAGTTTTTCCAGCCACGTCAGCTCAAACACCTGTTCCGGTATTTCTTCCAAACCAAGCCCGCTCAAATCGAGCACGGGCGCACGGGTACGGCGGCATTCTTCGATGCGTTCGAGGGCAATTTCCAACGGAGTCATAGACATGGCGGGTCAGGCATAAGAGATGATGACTGGATAGTAACCGGAACAGCAAGGGCGTTCAAACAAGTGGCACGCTCCTCTTGCTCCGCCCCTGACAAAGGGAAGCTGGGAGGGGTTTCTTCATCAGGGTAGCAATTGTTGATTAAGTGCATTGTTATCTGACAATCATTTAATCTGTCATGTATACTTCCCACACCATAGAATACATATTATTCATAACATTAATCTTAACAAGATTAGCTAAATTTATTTTTGTTAGAATCTGAGGTTTTCTGAATGAAACGTTTAGTTTTACCAGTGTTAATTGGTGTGGTTTTGTCTGGCTGTGCTACTGTGCCCAAACAATCGTTTAACGCAGCGGCAAATACCCACGTGAAAAAAGTTGCCGTTATCGCCCCACAGTCAGTGGAGAACATTGCTGTTGATATGGTATCGCACCCCGGTACATCGTTTGGTTTGGTGGGCGGTTTAGTGGCTGCTGCGGATATGCACGCCAAAACAAGCAGTTACAACAATGCGCTGGGTAGCGCGAAAACCGACTGGAAAAGTTTCTCCCAACAACAGGTGGCTGACGAACTGAAAAAAAAGGGCTATGAGGTTGAAACCGTTGATATTCGTAAAAAAACCGACACGGATTACTTATCTAGCTACCCCAGCACGATGGCCGATGCATTTTTGGATTATCAATTACGTGTTACCCAATTAGCAGCGGGGCCAACCTCGAATTACATCCCAACAACTTCGATGAAAGTACGTTTGGTGGATGCCAAAAACCAAAAAATTCTGTACGAAGAGGCGCTGGTATCAGGCTTATCCAGTGATGCCAGCAATCAGACGATCAGTTTGTCTCCCGCCAACCCACAAGGCTACAAGGATATTGCCGAGCTAACCGCCCATGCACAGGAAAGCACCGCTGCCCTGAAACAGGGTATCCAGCAAATGGCACAGCGTATCGCCAGCGATTTGAAAAAATAACAAGGGAATGCCATGAAAATCATTGAGGTGTTTGCCGCTGTGGCGCTGCTATCCGGTTGTGCGAATGTCGATTACAAAGCCAATTTGCAGCAAGCGAGCGTCTGTTGTAACCAGCTTGCGGATATTCAATATTTGCCGCTGAGTTATGACAAACCGCTGGAAGCTGCTGTTGGCAGTAAGGAAACGCCCGTCCGCTTATTTGATGGCAGTAAAAGTTTCTTCCTCGCTGCGCAATTACCGGCATTTACCGCACCTTATGAAGTACAAATAACCAGTGAACCAGTGGGAACACAATTATTTGCGCCCCAAGGCTTATTGCTGAATGCTAACCATCAAGTAGTGCGCAAAATTCCGGCTTCTGCGTTCCAGTACAGCAATGGTTGGCTCAGCCATAAGTTTTTCCTGAATCGGGATGAAGGGTTACGCTACGTGGTTTTGTATGCAGCACAGGAGGAGGTCGGTAAAGCGCGTGAGCAGCGTCATGCCGCAGTCACCACCAGCCCAATAGTCGCTGGGGCTTATACCTTCCATTACAGTGTAGGAAATGATGTGCAAAACAAAATCACCTCAGCGGAAGGGGGCAAATTGACCCTGAAAGCGGTGACATACCAATTGCGGGATGCCAAGTAAGGCGGAACGGGAACCGCTAACGTGACACGCCAAGGAAGTTATTGGGGGCAACAAAGAATATTTTGCCCCAACACCGCAATCACATCGCCGCCAATGCAGCCAGCAGCCCCACCACCGCTCTTGGTCTCCATTTTTGATGGGGCAGATCATGACGCATGAAATAAGCTATTAGGATGAGTGCGGCTATCGTATTTCCACTACCGATTGACATGATACAGTCTTTTCAAGCGTGGATAGCAGGCCAAAATAAACATTCCGATAATCCACTAAATCTCCGTAACTGCTGAGTGATGCCATGCGTTATCTAAAAACTTGCTTGTTACTGCTGTCATTGTTGTTACTGCTTAGCCCCATGCGCTTACAAGCCTTTGTGGCTCCGGCACAAGTACAAGTCGAAAGCGAGTGGGGGGATGCCAATCCAGATGATGTCAAAGCGGTCTTAAACTCCGTAGTCGAAGCTATTTCACCCTATATGGCAGGGCGTACCTTTGGCAATATCATTGTCAGAAACGACAAGAGCGGCCCTATTTCCCTGTACGAAAAAAGCCCTAACGACGAATACATCGTCTTGTTAAATGTTAATGGGCGTTACTGGGCGCAACTCGCTTACCAGTTTTCCCATGAAATGTGCCACTTAATGTCAAACTATGACCTTGCTCCCAATAACATTACCCGCCAGCAATGGCTTGAAGAATCACTCTGCGAAGCCTTTAGCTTATTTGCTTTGGAAAAAATGGCACAACAGTGGGCAACCGACCCGCCTTACCCGCATTGGCAGGAATATGCTTCCAAGTTTACCGAATACCAGCAAGATATGTTCAAGCAAGCACATCGCCAGCTTCCTAAAAGCATGAAGTTGCCCAAGTGGTATCAGGCGTATGCCAAAACGCTGAGCGCCGACCCTTATGCCCAAGGGCGTGATCTCAACGAACTGGTTGCCAACCAGTTATTACCTATTTTTACAGAACAACCGGAAGCATGGACAACGCTCAATTATTTAAATCTGGGCGATGACAGTGATGATAAGTCATTGCGTAAGTACCTGACAGATTGGGAAAATAACCTCCCATCCAAGTGGCAGCCAACTGTTGAAGAAATTCAGCAAATACTCATAAAGCCTGCACAATAAACCTTTCTTCGGAAAAAGGTTTTTTGACCCATAGAATAATTGTATTATATCCTATATAAAAATCTGAACTTTCAAATACTCTGTCCGTCATAAATAGCAATAACAGTGGATAGGGATATATAGGGTGTACGCGATGAACAAGAAACCTCTGTTGCTTTTATTAGCAATTACCATTTTTATGATCGGTTACTGGATACCGGAAGACCGTCATGTGCCGGTAGCAAGCGCCAAGTCTTATAAGGGCAACCCAACGGTTTACGCCTATAAAGTGGGTGGGTTTGATGCGCACAAAGGCATTAATATTTTTGCTGACCAAGGTGCTCCCGTAGAAGCTGTGACCAGCGGGTTAGTCATCTACAGTGAAGATACAACGCGAGGTGATAATTCTGTGTGGGTTTTGGGTGCAAAATGGCGCTTACATCACTATGCCAACTTGGGTACGGTTGCGGTGAAACCGGCTTCTTGGGTTAAAACAGGCGAGAAAATAGGCTCGTTGGGTGCTGCCAAACAAGCTAAATCTGCTGCTAACTTGTATTACTCTATCCGCAGTCTGCCACCATTAGTAACTGGCTGGAAAGCCGAACAACCATTAGGTTTGGATCAAGTCTTTTACGTCAATCCCCACGAATTTTTAACAGACTACCAAAACGACTTAAAACCAACCCAATAAAAATGTGTTTTCTCTCTCCATCTGCTGAGCCAAACGGGTTTTGATCATCGACAGTCGCCTTGATGGGCTTAGGTGACAGTAGTGTGGTGTTTTGCTCTACCTACGAGGGTGCTACAATCTTTCCCCTATTCGCGGGTGCAGCCGTGGGGCGACCCGTATTCCTTGTTTGACGGAGTTTGTGATGGTAAAGGTTGGTTTTGTCGGTTGGCGCGGTATGGTCGGTTCGGTACTGATGGAACGGATGCGTGCGGAAAACGATTTTCAGGGCTTTGAGCCGGTATTTTTCACCACCTCGCAGTCCGGCAAGCCCGGCCCTGATGTCGGCATGGGTGCAAAACCGCTTGAAGACGCGATGAATATCGACAAACTGGCGGAAATGGACATTATCCTCTCCTGCCAAGGCGGTGATTACACCAATGCGGTGTACACCCCCCTTCGCGCTCGCTGGAACGGCTACTGGATTGACGCAGCTTCCACCCTGCGCATGGCAGATGACGCGATCATTGTGCTCGACCCGGTAAACCGTAACGTGATCGACGCGGGCTTGCAAAGCGGCGTCAAGAATTACATCGGCGGCAACTGCACCGTTTCTCTGATGCTGATGGCCTTGGGTGGCTTGTTTGAAAAAGGGCTGGTCGAATGGATTAGTTCCATGACTTATCAAGCTGCTTCCGGTGCGGGCGCGAAAAACATGCGCGAATTGCTCACGCAAATGGGTGAATTGAATGGCGAAGTCGGCGATTTGCTGGCAGACCCAGCCTCTGCGATTCTCGACATTGACACCAAAGTCACCGCGAAATTGAATGACGGCACGCTTTCCACCGCGAACTTTGGCGCACCGCTGGCAGGCAGCCTGATCCCCTGGATCGACAAGCTGTGGGAAAATGGTCAAACCAAGGAAGAGTGGAAAGGCATTGCCGAAACCAACAAAATCCTCGGCAAAACCGCTGCGAACCTCATCCCCGTGGATGGTCAGTGTGTACGAATCGGCGCAATGCGTTGCCATTCGCAAGGTTTCACCATCAAGCTTACGCAAGATTTGCCACTGGCTGAAATTGAAAGCATTATCGCCAGCCATAACGAGTGGGTTAAGGTCATTCCGAATGACAAAGAAGCCACCTTACACGGTCTGACACCAGTACAAGCCTCTGGCACGTTGACCATTCCGGTCGGGCGTATCCGCAAAATGAACCTAGGGCCGGAATACCTCACTGCCTTCACCGTCGGTGACCAATTGCTATGGGGTGCGGCTGAACCGGTGCGCCGGATGCTGAAAATTGCACTGGAACACATGAGCAACGCTTAATAACTAGTGGAAACCCTAAGCATCTCCTGTTAGTTCTTATGAGTAATGTCATGATTTATCTAGGCTTAATCACCTATGATTTACAGGAGATTAAACACCAAGCAAAGTATCACTACAGGAGGCTGTCCCCATGATTTCATACATGGAGCTCAATGAGCAAAACCACAAAATTACTGAACTGTCCAATGTGTTAAGTTACCTGATTAACGAACGTTCCATGTGTGATACCGAAGTATCCTGTGAGTTGTTTTTCCGTTATGTTGAGCTGGTAAAAGAGCACTTGGAAACCGAAGAGCGCGAGTTATACCAGTTGTTATTAATGGACAGCGACAACGATGCCCGCAATACCGGGCGCAAATTCCTGTCCGGTTCGGGCGAAATCAAGCGGGTCTTCGGGCAATATTTGAAACGCTGGTGCAAAGGCAAAGAACTGCGCATTCGCGATCATGAAGCGTTTATCCGCGATACCCGCGAGATTTTTGCGCTGGTGATTCGCCGCATTGACGACGAAATCGTGCATTTATACCCGACGTTATTGCACAACGGGTATTTGCCGATGAAGGCGCAAGCGGCTTAATGATAGGTGTCGGTGAGGGGGCTTTCCCCTCACTCGGTTGTCCATTTAAATGATAACGTGCCAATCACCAGAAACAGCGCTGCCATTGCTACCAATACCAGTAATTGCACACCAATGTCCGCCAAGCCCGCCCCATCCAGCATAATCGCCCGCGCTGCACTGAGGATGTGGGTCAATGGTGACAGTTGACTCACCCATTGCATCACTGGGTTAGTGCCTTCCATCGAAAACCATACCCCCGACAACACCATCATTGGCCAAGTCAGCAGGTTGAGTAAACCGCCCGCCAATTCCTCGCTGCTCACCCGTGCGGCGACCACCAAGCTCAGCGCAATCAGGGTAAACGCCCCCAATACCAGCACCAATAACAAATTCCAATAACTGCCTTCCATCGTGAAATGCATGAACAGGTTAGTGCCGGTAAACACAATCGTGGTCACGACGACGACCAGTGCCAAACGTGAAGCAATTTGCGCCAATAGGAATTCAGTGGCACTCAAAGGCGTGGCATTCAGGCGTTTCAAATAACCGCTTTTGCGGTAGCGCACGATCACAAAGCCCACGCCAAACAAGCAACTGAACATCAGGTTCATCCCCAAAATGCCGGGAACCACCCAATCGACGTAGCGGATTTCTGCACCCTGCACACTTTGTGGCTGCAACGCTGTACCGCCGCTGTGTTGCAACAGCTTTTCCAGAAAATAACCGTTTTGCGAATCGCTATTGATCCAATACCGGGCGGATTCGTCACGTAAATCCAGCAGCATATCGACCTGATGCCGCCCGACTTTGCGCACGGTGGCATCCACCGCATCCGGCGTCACCTCATAAAACTCAACGTGTTCGGTGTGCAGAAACGGGTGTTCAGCACTTTGAGCGACCACCGCGACTTTGAACAGTGGCTGCCCATCCCCCGAAAACACAAACGCCAAGCCAAATACCAGCGCGATTGGCAAAATGAAATTCCAGCCGAGGGTGGAACGATCGCGCAAAAATTCCAGAGAGCGAGCGTAAAACGTTGCCCAAATACGCTTGATCATGCGCGTAACTCCTTGCCGGTAAGCGCCAAAAACAGGTCTTCCAAGGTGCGGGGGCGTACTTGCAAACCCGCCAAGGATGCGCCGTGATGGATCAGCAATCCCAAGGTGGCATTCACGTCTTGGGTGATTATTTCCACCGTGCCGGTCACTTTATCCAGATAACGGTGCGGAATGATTTTCGCCGCCTCCGGGAAATCGCGTTCGGGCAATTCGATAATCACGTCTTGGAAATGCGTTGCCAGCAAGGTATCGGGCGAACCGTGGGCAATGATTTTGCCGTGATCCATGATCACGATTTCGTCACACAGGTTGTACGCCTCTTCCATGTAATGCGTGGTCAGCAACACCGTTTTGTGACGGGCTTTAATCTTGTTGACCAGCTCCCAGAAGTTGAGGCGGGCTTGCGGGTCGAGTCCGGTGGTGGGTTCGTCGAGGAATACCACATCGGGGTCATTCACCAGCGCTAAGGCCAGCAACATGCGTTGGCGTTGCCCGCCAGAAAGTTTGCTGGCATCACGGTCGAGGTAATCTTCCAAGCGGCAAATCGCCACCAATTCGTCCAGCGGTAAACTGTGCGGGTATAAGCTGCTAAAAAATTTGAGGTTTTCACGTACCGTGAGGAAGTCTTGCAAGGCGGTGGACTGAAACTGAATCCCTGCTTCTTGGCGAAAGCGTGCGCCTTGTATCTCGCCTTTGTAACGAATTTCGCCCGCAGTGGGTTTGGTAATGCCTTCGAGCATTTCGATAGTGGTGGTTTTACCCGCGCCGTTTGGCCCTAGCAAGCCAAAGCAAATGCCGGGGCGCACCGCGAAGTCGATGCCATTCACGGCATTTACGCCGGGGTAGTGTTTGTGCAGATCGCGCACTTCCAGAATCGCTTGCGTCATTTGCTTGATAACTCCATTTTCCACAACAAGCCCATGCCGACCACCATAAAGGCGGCTGCCATTAACAAACCGCCTTGGTAACTGCCGGTCGCTTCGGCAATGTAGCCGGTAATCGCGGGGGCGACGATTTGCGCCACGCCGTAACTCAAGGTCAGCCGTGCCATCGCTTTGGCAGGGTTGGCGGGGTAATAACGCCCGATGACCGTCAAGGTTAGGCTGACAATGCCGATAAAGGTTGCACCATACAGCGCGGCACTCAATACCGCTAGTAACGGATGCTGGGATAATGCGGGCAATAAAATCGACACGATTTGCCCCGCAAAGGCCAATTGCAAAGCTCGCATGTCACCCACCCGCCGCGCCACCCGATCCCACACAAAACAGGCAGGCGTGGCGGCAAGCCCCACCAATACCCATGTCCAGTTTCCCCAGCCCGTTAATGCCGGAATTTTTTCCACCATTGCCACGGTGAAGGTGGCACTGACCACAAAGCCCACACCTGCGCAAAAATACATCGCCACCATCAGCAGTAACCAGCGGCGTGAAGGCGGCGTTTGGGTGTGGGTGGCTTGCGCCGTTGTTGGAAGCGGTTCGGGCAACCATAACCAAGCGGGAATAAACAGCAGAGCCGCCAGCAGACTGAGCGTCCACCATTGCTGCGCCCAATCCAGCGCCAAGGCACTCATGGCAACCGCCACTAACCCGGACACCAGAATACCACCGCCCAAGCCGCCGAAATGGATGCCAAGTTCGGGGCGATGTCCGTTACGCATTAACCAGTTCAGCATTAAGCCCGAACCGATCAGCAAGCCTGCGGCACTGCTCAAACCCGCGATGTAGCGCAAAATCGACCACAGCACCATGTCTTGCGTCAGCGCCATGCCTGCAATGCTCAATACGCCAATGACCAAGCCTGCGCGGTATAACTGGTATTTGGTGTGCAAGCTGCTGATGGAGGCGGCGAGTAATGCGCCACTCATATAGCCCATGTAATTGAAGGTGGCAAGCCAGCCGCCTGCGACTTCGGTGAGCCAGGTTTCTGCCCGCATTACCGGTAGCAATGGGGTGTAGGCAAACCGCGCTAATCCCACGGTGAGGATCAGGCTGCAAATGCCTGCCAGTAATACTTTTCTTGTGTCTGTCGAACGCAGCATACCCGCACCTGATCATTGTGATTGGCCAGCGCGGATAATGGCACAAAATATTGTTGCAGTGCGCTATTATTTGCTGTCCAAATGTTGAGGGCAGGCCATCAAGTGATCGAGTTTTGTGATAAGGCGCTGGCATTGCAAGGTTTGTCGTGCAGCCTGACCTTTATTGGCGCGGATATTTGCACGGATCTTTTCAATAGCTTGCTCTATCTGATGGCAGATTAATTCAATTTCTTGAGAAGAATTGTCGATAGAGATAACAGGTGGTTTTTCAGGAACATTATCTGACGGTAATTGTTCAGTTCCTGTTTCTGCTTCTTGAGGAGGAATCTGAACAATTACATCTGACCCACGCTGGATTGATTTTTTTCGAGAAAAAATCAATCTATAAAGCCATTGAAAAAAAGCACTCATTTTATTGCTTCCTTTATGCTATTTCTACCTCAAGAATAGAAGCAAGTCTTGCCAGTTTTGATTTCAATACTTGCTGATTTCTTTCGATATTGTGAAGAGAGCTTCTGAGCATTTCTTCTTCTGCCTTTAGCTTTATGGCTTTAGAGCGACTATAGAGTTCGTCTGCATCATGTGCAGTATTGTTATTAATGCCTTGACCTAAGTTTGATACTAGGCGGCTAATCACTTCACGATGTTGATTAATAAAATCATTATTATCAATTTCTGGGGAGATTTGCTCATTAATCAAGCTGATTTCATTTTGTAAAGAACTCACGTCCTGTGATTTTTTACATTTTTCAGTCTCAAGCGAAAAATAATGCTGCAAAATGGAATCGACTACATTTTTAATTTTAGCTTCATCAGGTTCAGCTACTGCAACAAGTTCAGTTACAGCGAAAGGTTCAGCTACTGCAACAAGTTCAGTTACAGCGATAGGTTCAGCTACTGCAACAAGTTCAGTTACAGCGACAGGTTCAGCTACTACAACAAGTTCAGTTACAGCGACAGGTTCACGGCTTAGCATAGCTCTGACTAAGGCTTGTTGTCGGTCAGAGAGTGAAAATTGCCATGAAGGTTTAAAAAAACGTTTTAGTTTGCTCTCAAGATCCATATCATTAACATCATTAAGTAGGTCTAACTCATCTTTAAATAAAGTGTGCAGCTCGGAAATATATCCATTGCTTTTCTGAATGCTATGCTCATGCAACTGCTGCTTAGTAATGTTTGTAAGTGCAATAGCTCCCGCTAGAGGAAAAACAAGTCTTCCTCGATATGGACTATTGTCAGGATTAACCAGTTCTCTAACGTTTAAATCATTAAGCAGCTTATCTCGTAACCGATAAAGGTAGTTATTACTTTGCTTAATTGGATGCGTTACTGGTTTTGATTCACCTAAGTGTTCATGCCTGTTTTTTATATTGAGAATATTCTGATCTCCATTGATAATAGTGGAGATATTCCAAGATTTGACCTCGATAATCAATATTCCCAGCCTTGGCGAAAAAACAATGAAATCTGGTCGTCTGTCTTGAACATCAAGTTCATGGCATACAATACAATCATCAGGTAGTTTTTTAAGTAAGTTAAAGATTTTCTCTTCCCCGTAATTTCCGTTAAAGCAAGGGGATTCTGGTATAAAAACTGGCATATTAAACCTCCTTGTCGATTAGGTTTTCATTGATAACGTCATTGATGAGTTTGGTTTTTTCTTCAAGAGAAATGCCTGCCTTTATATTTTCAACAAGGCTCTCAAGTGCTATTGCATATTTAACTTTTATTTCAATGAAATCAACTTCGTCTTTCAATGTTTTAGTAGCGACAAGCCCATTTTCTAACTGATGAGCTTTTATCAGTGAAAATGCATCTTCAACTTTATGAGTCACAATAGCATGATGTTTGGTATCAATGGTCGTGATAACCTTATCTACTTCAGCATTAACAGTCATTTCATCAGGTATATCATTATCATAACTGGTTGGATTTTGATGCTCTAAAAGGCTGTAATATTCCTTGATGTCTTGACGGTATTGCTTTATTGCGTTTCTTAGGTTTTTTCTGGATACTTTATTTTCAGATGATTGGCTAATCAGTGTATCAATGGCTTGTTTTATTTTTGCTTCAACGCTGTCCGGGTTTTGTTTAATGAAATCATCGAAGTTGAACTCTACTGCTTCTTCACTTAGTGTTTCTTCGTTTGAAGTTTCTTCTTGCGCTATTTTAGATAACTGTTTCGAGTTCTTTTTAAGTTCGCTAAAAGCAAATTTAGCCTTCAGCGTATCGGCTTTCCAAGTTTGGAATGTGTCATGATTGCCGACAAATAAGAGTATTTTCTCTTGGTCTTGGATGGCGACCACAAGACGGCATGACTTTGGTAAATCATACACATTGTATAATTTTCCTGAGATGCCTTGAATAGTGACGGTGTTTAACTTATCAATAATAAGTGCATCATTAAAAACATCACTTTCTTGTGATTTTGCCATAATGGCTAAGGCAACCATTGCAGCACGACGGTAATCGCCATCTTTTTGGTAAAGCTTATGAATAGAATGGATAAAACCATTATGCTTATAATAGATCATTGGGGTGACACTCATTTTTATAAACCTAAAGCCATACTGGGGAATATGACCTTAGGTTGAAGTTAACAATATGATCTGCTTAACGATGGCAGATTGTATTTTCAACAAGACAGAAAATTATCGCTGATTGATAATTTCTTCAATTTCCATGATTCTTCTGCGATCTTCTTGTTCACTAAGTGCACGTTGACGCATTCTTTCTCTAATCTCCTCAAAGCCTGAAATTCTAACTCTAACGTCTTCTGCAACTTTTTGGCGTTTATTCCATTCGGAACAGGTGATGGAGAATTTTTCAATGATATTGGTATAATCAAATTGTAAAGATAATAAATCAGCATCGCGTTTGAGGTTTCGCAGGTACATTTCAGCAATGTTTTTGTTGGTGCGAATATTTTTTCCGATGTCAGCAGCATGAGCCTTAATATTCTCACAAGTATCGGTTTCAATATTGGTGTAAATGGTTTCTATATCATTTTTACAGTCATGACTAAAAGCAATATTATTTTTTATTGCTTTTATTTCTTGCTTTTTTTGATGACAAGCTTTGTAAAGGGCGTGGCATTCAGCTTTAAGGTTTTCGACGTTTCTGATCTCAGATTGAAACCAGTCTTCTTTTTCCTTGAGAGCGCTATCATCAATAATGACACCTAAATCTTCTGGTTCATTTGGCTCATCTGGAAAATATTCTTCATCAAAGTTAGTTAAATCAATATTGTCCTCTGGACTGGACTGGACTGGACTGGACTGGACTGGACTGGACT
>NZ_FNQP01000007.1:56125-189648 GCF_900107695.1 Thiothrix caldifontis
CTGGACTGGACTGGACTGGACTGGACTGGACTGGACTGGACTATCATCCAATGCAGATTGATTATTTTCCATTACTTCATGGAGATAGCTGTCGATATTGAATTCATTAAAGTCAATATTTTGATTATTTTCGTCCATTTTAAGCCTCATTATGATTATGTTATTAAGTAGGTTGTAGTTTAGTTTTTACTGTTGACTCTATCAACCAGCATCAGATAAATGGCTTGCTGTTTTTACAGCGCAGCGAGGCGATCCAACGCCCGATAACTGAGGGCTTCGGTCAAATGCGCGGTGCGAATCTCGGCACTGTCGGCAAGATCGGCAATGGTACGCGCCACTTTGAGGATGCGGTGATACGCCCGTGCGGACAGCTTGAAACGTTCCATCGCGGCATTCAGCAATTTTTGGTCTTTATCACTCAAGACGCAATGCTGATCGACATCGCGCCCACTCAGGGCATTGTTGATTTTGCCTTGGCGGGCGTGTTGGCGGGAACGTGCCGCTTCGACCCGTTGGCGCACCATCGCGCTGGTTTCGCCCTGTTTTAAGGATTGCAGGTCGTCTTGTTTCACCCGTGGCACTTCGATTTGCAGGTCGATGCGATCTAAAAACGGTGCAGAAATGCGGCTGCGGTGTTTGCGTTGACGTTCCGGGCTGCATTCGCAGTTTTCACGCAAGTCACAAGCACGCCCTTGCGGACATGGATTCATGGCGGCGACGAGCTGGAATTTGGCAGGGTAAGTGGCTTGGCGGGCGGCGCGGGAAAGCGTGATCTTGCCGGTTTCCAACGGTTCGCGCAGCACGTCGAGTACGGTGCGGTCGAATTCAGTGAGTTCGTCGAGAAACAAAATACCGTGATGCGCGAGGGAAATTTCCCCCGGTTTGACTTGCGAACCACCGCCCACTAAAGCCACACCGGAGGAGGTATGATGCGGTTCGCGCACTTGGCGTTGCCCCCAGCGGCTGGCTTCAAAACCGTGATGGCTGATCGAGGCAATCGCGGCGGATTCCAGTGCTTCGTCTTCGGAGAGTGGCGGCAAAATCGTGGCAAGGCGGTTGGCGAGCATGGTTTTGCCGGTTCCTGGTGGCCCGACCATTAGCAGGTTGTGACCGCCCGCAGCGGCGATTTCCAACGCCCGACGTGCCATGAATTGCCCTTTCACATCGCTAAGATCGAAAGGGTAAGTGGTCTCGGCGGTTTCAATGTGTTGTTCCCAACGCACCAACGGCTCACTACCGTGCAGGTGTTCCACCACTTCGCTGAGGGTGTTGGCAGCAAAAACCTTCAAGCCTTTGATCAAGCTGGCTTCGGCAGCATTGTCTTGCGGTACGATCAACGCACGTCCGGCTTGCAAGGCGGCAAACGCGGTAGGCAAGACCCCGCGTACCGGACGCAATTGCCCGCCTAAGGACAATTCGCCGATGAATTCGTAACCTTGCAATACCTCGTGGGGCAATTGCTCACTCGCCGCCAACATTCCAATCGCAATCGGTAAATCGAAACGTCCGCCATCTTTAGGAATATCCGCCGGTGCCAGATTAATGGTGACGCGCCGCACCGGAAAGTTGAATTCGGAGTTGGTCATGGCGGCTTTGACGCGATCCCGGCTTTCTTTCACGGCGGTTTCGGGCAAGCCGACGATGGAAACACCGGGCAGGCCATTGGCGAGGTGTACTTCGACGCTCACTAAGGGGGCATCCAGCCCGTTATTGGTGCGGCTGTAAACGATGGCTAAGCTCATAATTATTATTGCTGACTATTGGTGCGGAAATGGCATTAATTCTGCGTTTTTTACGCGATTTGCTCAAACAAAGTCGACAAAAGGTGAATAGCGGAACTGGCACACAAGTTGCTTAAACATGACAGGACACGACTATCGCTTTTTTCGGCACGATTGTGAAATCAATCACGGTTTTTGCAGTCGAAACGTTTTATAACGTGGTAAATCCGCAACATTTTAACAAGACACAAGGCATAACAACATGAGCAACACAAACGAGACTACCGGGCAGCCTCAAAGTATTTCTAGCACTACCCCTTACCCGCAAGCCAGCCACATTTGCACGCGCCACGGCACGGCAACCACTGAACAGGGGCAACGCAAAGTGTATGCACGCCATACCTTTATCACCCGTGACCCGCACGACAAAGTGCTGCAATATTACAGCGAACAATTCGGGCAACCCCGTGAGCAAGCAGGCGCAGTTTACTGGCAGCAAGAAACCCAAAATGGCAATCAACATATTTTGGTGGAATTAACCGTGGAAGCCCCTTCGCAATCGGATCAGCTTAAATCACAAGAACAGGGGCAAACCTTGATCAAATCTTACCGTGTGGTGACCTCTGGCAGTCAAGCGGGGTAACTTGCTGGTGGTGACTCAATGCTAACTCGAAATGTGTTTAGCATTGTTTTTTGCGACAAATCTTTGAAAATATTGGCGCACCCGTATTGGCGCACCCGGCTGGAATCGAACCAGCGACCCTCGGCTTCGGAGGCCGATACTCTATCCCCTGAGCTACGGGTGCTTTGCAGAAAGTGCATCATACCCAACGCACGCCGCCACGTCTATCATGGCGTTAATGCGGAAAATTGCATTTTTTAGTATGATTCAGGTCAAGTTTTCGTTGCCGACACATAGCGAATATTAGGGAATATGAATATAATCCGTCGGTTTATGATTTTCTGATGCTCAAAATTCACAGATTGTTTGGCGCATAGCGCCCAGTCTACAGGAGGACACAAGTGGCTCATTATACACCTAAAGACCCTATGGCTAAGCCAATGCTGATTGGTGGTCTCGTTTTGATCGGCGCAACAGTCGCCGTATTGGTTTCCAACTTATTCAGTACCATTGAAAAGAATTCCATTAAGGGCGAAATTGACACGACAGCACAAGTCGCTGCGGCTGATGCCAATCTCGCTCCCATTGGTAAGGTTAACGCAGTGGATAAATCCATTGTGAAGGAAGCGCGTTCCGGTGAAGCGGTCTACACCGCCGTTTGTACTTCCTGTCACGCGGCTGGTGTACTGGGCGCTCCTAAACTTGATGACAAAGCGGCATGGGCTCCGCGTGTGGCGAATGGCTTAGACGGTTTGATGAAAAACGCCATCAATGGCCTTAACTCGATGCCAGCACGCGGCGGTGATCCGAGCATTACTGACGAAGAACTGAGCAATGCCATTGTTTACATGACGGGTAAAGCAGGCCATGACCTCTCTTCTCAGGTGAAAGCCCCTGCTGCTGCACAAGCTGCTCCAGCAACCACTGACGCTGCCCCTGCTGCTCCAGCAACCACTGACGCTGCCCCTGCTGCTCCAGCAACCACTGACGCTGCCCCTGCTGCACAAGCTGCTGCTCCGACTCCTGAAGTCGTCCCTGCAACTGAGCAAGCCCCTACCGCAGCACAAGCTGCTGCTCCGGCAGCCACTGAAGCCGCCCCTGCTGCACAAGCTGCGGCCATTGATGGTGAAAAAATCTATAAAGGTATCTGTTTCTCTTGCCACGACGTAGGTGTTGCGGGTTCACCTAAATTCGGCGATAAAGCAGCGTGGGATCCACGTATTGCGACAGGAATGGAAACATTGTATGGCTCCTCATTGAATGGTAAAGGTGCAATGCCAGCCAAAGGTGGCAATCCAGCCTTATCTGATGCTGAAGTCAAAGCTGCCGTTGATTACATGGTTTCTCACGCCAAATAATGTGCTGTTGATACCCTAAGCAAAAAAGAAAGGCGCTGTGTAGCGCCTTTCTTTTTTGCAGCTCTGGCAATTGCGGGTAGTATGCCCGCATGAAAACACCTAGCACTCAATACACTTACACATGGCGAGAATTGTTCCAGCAGATGCTGCGGCATCGTAAGGAATTAATCATTGCCAACCTTATTGCCATTGTCGCGGTACTCATTAGTGTGCCGATCCCTTTATTGATTCCGCTATTAGTTGATGAAGTGCTACTCGATAAACCCGGTTGGTTAGTAGCATGGATGAGTGGCTTATTCCCTACCGCCTGGCACGGGCCAGTGCTATACATCACCTTCATCAGCGTGTTAACCGTCATCATGCGCCTTATTGGGCTAGCAGCAGGCGTTTGGCAAAACCGCGAATTTACCCTGATTAGCAAGGAACTCACCTATAGCATCCGTCGCCGTTTGTTGGGGCATATCGAAACGGTGGCCATGACCGAATACGAAACCCTTGGCAGTGGCACGGTCAGTTCGCGGCTGGTGGTGGATGTCGAAACCATCGACAATTTCCTCGGCATCAGTATCAGCAAGTCGATTGTCGCGGTTCTCACCCTGATTGGGGTAACAGGGGTGTTGCTGTGGTTACATTGGCAATTGGCGCTGTTCATTTTGCTGCTGAATCCGCTGGTAATTTTGCTGACCACCAAACTGGGTTCTTACGTCAAAGAGCTGAAAAAGCAGGAAAACAGTGCATTCGAGTTATTCCAGCAAGCCTTGACCGAAACCCTCGATACCATCCAGCAAATTCGTGCCAGCAACCGCGCCAGTAGTTTTTTCGGGCGCGTGACCGAACACGCGCAACAGGTGAAGCAACACGCAGGGCAATTTGCCTGGCGCAGCGATGCTGCCAGCCGTTTATCCTTCACGGTATTCATCGCGGGATTTGACCTATTCCGTGCGGTCAGCATGTTAATGGTAGTGTTTTCCGATCTCAGTATTGGCGAAATGTTTGCGGTGTTCAGCTATTTGTGGTTCATGATGGGGCCGGTACAAGAAGTGCTGGCGATTCAATACGGCTGGTACAGCGCGAAAGCCGCTTTACAACGCATTAACACCTTGCTGGCACTGCAACCTGAACCCCGTTATCCCCATATCCACAACCCGTTCGCAGGCAAAACCACGGTCAGTGTGCGGGCTGACAATATTACCTTTGCCTATGGAAACAAGCCGCCGGTATTGTGCAATGTGAATCTAACTATCAACGCAGGGCAGAAAATCGCCTTAGTAGGGGCAAGCGGCGGCGGGAAATCCACCTTTGTGCAAGTACTGTTAGGGCTTTACCAGCCGCAGCAAGGGCAATTGTATTTTGATGGTATTCCTGTCACCGAAATCGGTTTGGATGTGGTGCGTGAACACGTTGCCACGGTTTTACAACAACCGGCATTGTTCAACGACACAGTACGTGCCAATCTGACGTTAGGGCGCACTATTGCGGATGTGCAGCTCTGGGAAGCCTTACGCATTGCCCAACTGGATGACACGATTCGTGAGCAAGCTCAAGGGTTGGATACGGTGGTGGGGCGGCAGGGAATGCGGCTTTCGGGGGGGCAGCGCCAGCGTTTGGCGATTGCCCGCATGATTTTATCGAATCCCAGCGTGGTGATTTTGGATGAGGCAACCTCGGCACTGGATACCGCGACTGAGCAAAAGCTACACGCAGCGATGAGTGAATTCCTGCAAGGGCGCACTACCCTGATTGTGGCGCATCGCTTGAGTGCAGTCCGTCAGGCTGACCATATTTTCGTCTTTGATGATGGCGGTATCAGCGAACAGGGCAGCCATCAGGAATTATTGGAACAGGACGGTTTGTACCGCAAATTATACGGATAAATACCGCTAACAGCAGATACTTACAACAGCCACTCAGCAGGAATAGTGCCTGCAAAAGGCGTAACGCTCAGCTCAATGGGCGTTTCCCCCGGTCGGGCGAGTTTGCAGACCACTTCAGGCGCGTGCTTGCCCTGGCTGTAACGTGCTGAAATTTGTGCCGCAAGCAGCAAGTCTTCGCCTGTGATATTGTCACCGTCCAGCAGTGTTAATGGCCCCGAATGGCTGGCGGTTTTAATCCAGGTAAACTGGTTTTTGTAGCCTTCGAGAAAATTAGTTTCACCTTCTTCGCGGGAAATAATCATTTTGAAATGGGGGCGTGGACGCACGTGCCGCCCAATTTTTAGCAGCATAATATCGTCGAGTTCGTAGTCACGGCAGGGGCGATGCGCCCATAAATCTTTAAGCTTGTCCGTGTAATTCGCATCGGTGAGGAAGCAACAGCCACCCGCAGGTTGGGCGTATTCCTCAATTCCCCATTGAGCCGCCAGTGCCATTTGTGGCTTGCGGCTGCGCCCGCTGAAACCGAATAGCTTTTCACGGTCGATCCAACCTTCGCGTTCTGGTTTGCTGGGGGGTAGATTACGGGCGGAAAGTGGGCGTAATAACAACTCATCTGCACCCGATTCAGCGGCAATGATCGGCATGGTTTTGGCACGTTGCGACATCGGGCGTTGCCCGACGACTTCGCCAGTGATGATGAAGTCGAAGCCTTTGTGCTGAATCCATTCGTGCGCTTTTTTGACCATGAAAATCTTGCAGTCGAGACAGGGGTTCATGTTCGCGCCGTAACCGTATTTGGGATTCAGGACTACATCTTTGTATTCTTCAACAATATCGACAATGTGTAGCTTGATGCCGAGCTGTTCGGCGACCCACAGCGAGTTGTTGCGCTTGGGCTTATCGCTGTGCTGCTTGCGGATGGCGTGGGTATGGCCTTCCACGCAAAAGCCGGTGTAAAAATTGATACCTTCGACGTGG
Source organism: Thiothrix caldifontis (assembly GCF_900107695.1). GTDB lineage: Bacteria > Pseudomonadota > Gammaproteobacteria > Thiotrichales > Thiotrichaceae > Thiothrix > Thiothrix caldifontis. Next base: position 62,679 of record NZ_FNQP01000007.1, read on the forward strand.
ATGCCTTGTTCCAGCACCGCTTTGGTGGCAAGCATCGAATCAAGTCCGCCGGAAATCAGCGAAACAGCGCGGTATTGTCGGGTCATGGTGGTCACTGCTCAATGGGATGGCGCTATTATGCCAGAAAACCTCGTTTTGATACCGTGTATTCGGTCGGGGTGCTGAATGCAACAGCAGCTTGCAGTATACTTGCCCCCTTTCAGGCATAAACGTAAAGCAAGTAAGTTATGGCTAACTATGACCTTTCCACCTTTCAAGGGCTGATTCTGGCTCTGCAAGATTACTGGGCGCAACAGGGCTGCGTCATTATGCAACCGTATGACATGGAAATGGGCGCGGGAACATTCCACCCAGCAACATTTCTGCGTTCCATCGGCCCTGAACCCTGGCGTGCGGCATACGTGCAACCGTCACGCCGCCCCACAGACGGGCGCTACGGCGAAAACCCTAACCGTCTGCAACACTATTACCAGTTTCAGGTCTTGCTAAAGCCGTCGCCGGATAATATTCAGGAACTCTACCTCGGTTCGCTGCAAATGCTCGGTTTCGACCCGCTGGTGCATGACATCCGCTTCGTCGAGGACAACTGGGAATCGCCAACGCTGGGCGCATGGGGCTTGGGTTGGGAAGTATGGTTGAACGGCATGGAAGTTACCCAGTTCACCTACTTCCAGCAAGTCGGCGGCTTGGATTGCAAGCCCGTCAGCGGTGAAATCACCTACGGTCTGGAACGCCTCGCGATGTACATGCAAAACGTGCAAAGCGTCTACGATCTGGTGTGGACAAAAGGCCCGCAAGGGGTTGTCACCTACGGCAACGTTTACCACCAAAACGAAGTTGAGCAATCCACCTACAACTTTGAACACGCGAATGTTGAAGAGCTGTTCCACACCTTTGATGTGTGCGAACGCGAAAGCCAACGCCTGATCGAAGCCGGATTACCCTTGCCTGCTTACGAACAAATGCTCAAAGCCTCGCACACTTTCAACTTGTTGGATGCGCGGAAAGCCATTTCCGTGACCGAACGCCAGCGCTTTATTTTGCGGGTGCGTACTTTATCGCGGGCGATTGCCGAAGCCTATTACAACGTCCGTGAAGCCTTGGGCTTCCCGATGCTGTCCGCAGGAGAAAAATAATGTTACACGATTTATTGGTGGAAATTGGCACGGAAGAGTTGCCACCCAAAGCCCTGAAAAAACTCTCCGACGCTTTTACAGCGGGTATCGTGGCAGGTCTTACCGAAACGGGTTTAGCGGCTGCCGAAGTACATGCTTACGCCGCACCACGCCGTTTGGCGGTATGGTTGAAAAGCGTACCGGTACAGCAAGCTGACCAAATCATTGAGCGCAAAGGCCCCGCATTGGCAGCAGCGTTTGACAAGGAAGGCAACCCCAGCAAAGCGGCGGAAGGCTTCGCACGCTCCTGTGGCGTGGCGTTTGCGGACTTGCAACAGATTGACACTGACAAAGGCGGCTGGCTGATTTTCCGCCAGCAGAAAGTCGGGCAGCAAACCACTGCGCTGTTCCCTGCGATTGTCGAAAAGTCCCTCGCGGCATTGCCTATCCCCAAGCGGATGCGTTGGGGTAGCGGCACGGCAGAATTCGTGCGTCCCATCCATTGGATTGTGATGCTGGCAGATGATGCGGTGATTGATGCCGAAATTCTCAGTATCAAAACCGGGCGCGAAACCCGTGGACACCGTTTCCACGCACCGGATGCGGTGGCGATTACCACGCCTGCCGATTACGCGGTGCAATTGGGTGATGCGTATGTAGTCGCTCGGTTTGAAGCACGTCGTGACATGATCAGGGCTAAAGTCGAAGCCCTCGCTACCGAACTTGGCGGCACAGCCATCATGCCCGACGAATTGCTGGATGAAGTCACCGGCTTGGTCGAATGGCCTGTCCCCGTGGCAGGGCGTTTTGAGGAACGTTTCCTCGATGTACCGCAGGAAGCGCTGATTTCCACCATGCAGGATAACCAGAAATATTTCGCGCTGGTGGATGCTGCGGGCAAACTGATGCCGAACTTCATCACCGTCGCCAATATCGAAAGCCGCGATGTGACGCAAATTTCGACGGGTAACGAGCGCGTAATCCGCCCACGTTTCAGCGATGCCGAATTCTTCTGGACGCAAGACAAAAAGCAAACGTTGGAAAGTCGCCGCGAACAGCTTAAGAAAATGGTGTTCCAGCAAAAACTCGGCACGCTCTACGAAAAGTCCGAGCGCGTCGCACTGCTGGCAGCAGACATTGCTAAAGGCATGGGCAACGATGAAGCCTTAGCCATCCGCGCGGCACAACTCGGCAAGTGCGACCTCGTGACCAGCATGGTGTTTGAATTCACCGAACTGCAAGGCACGATGGGACGCTACTACGCCAACCACGACGGTGAAGCGACAGAAGTTGCCAGCGCGATGGAAGAGCAATACATGCCGCGCTTCGCGGGTGATGAACTGCCCTCCACGGCTACCGGACGCATTCTGGCATTGGCAGAACGCCTGGATACCCTCACCGGCATTTTCGGTATCGGGCAAAAACCGACAGGTGCAAAAGACCCGTTCGGATTGCGCCGTGCCGCCTTGGGCGTATTGCGTATCCTGATCGAGCTGCAATTGCCGCTGGATTTGGCAGAGCTGTTGGATAAAGCTGCTGACGGTTTAACCCCGCAACTGGGCAGCAAGCCGGATACGCAGGAAGCACTGGATTACATCCTCGAACGCTTGCGTGCTTACTATCAGGAGCAAGGCATTGGTGCGGAATTGGTGGAAGCGGTTGCCTCTCTCAAGCCCACCCAGCCGTTGGATTTTGACCGCCGTGTGAAGGCGGTTGCCGCGTTCCGCCAATTGACGGCTTCTGGAAGCCTTGCTGCTGCCAATAAACGCATTGGCAATATCTTGAAAAAGGTCGAAGGCAGTTTGCCGGAAAGCATCAATCCAGCGTTATTGCAGCTTGAGGCAGAACAAGCCTTAGCCAGTGCGGTACAATATCAGGAAAACAAGGTCGTGCCATTGTTTGCAGCCGGTCAATACGAGGCGGCGTTACTATCATTGGCGGAGTTGCGTGAACCAGTGGACAAGTTCTTTGATGATGTCATGGTGATGGCGGACGATGAGGACTTGAAAAACAACCGTTTAGCCTTGCTGAATCGCTTGCGTGGGCTGTTCCTGCGGGTGGCTGATTTGTCGGTATTGTAATTCCGTCTTGAACTGGGATTTTCAGGATTAAAAGATTAATAGGATGTAAGAGGGAGAACTCTTCATCCTGCTAATCCTTCAATCCTAGAAATCCCAGTTCAGACTATTTAAATTCTGCGGTGGGCACACGCACTGCATCCAAACGGTAGGGCGTTGGATCAATACGGGGAGTATTGCCTAATAGCATATCCGTCATCATGTGTACCGAAGCCAGCCCCATTGTGACCCCGTAGCGGTAATGCCCTGCATTCACGTACAAGCCACCAATCTCAGGGTGTTCGTCGATATACGGTACACCGTCCGGCGAACCGGGGCGCAAGCCCGCCCAATGGTTATTGATCGGCAAGTCACGTAACGTAGGCATGATTTGGTATGCCTTTTCCCGCAATGCCTCATACGCTTCGGTGGTGGTCTGTTTGTCAAAGCCGCGCATTTCCAAGGTTGAACCGCACAGAATCCGCCCATCTTGGCGCGGAATCAGGTAAGTACCTTCATGCAGTACAATGCGATTCAGCAGACCGCGTGCGCCCCGGAATAAAATCATTTGCCCCAATACCGGGCGGATAGTCACGTTTAACGCCTGCATTTCGGGGAATAACCCCGTCCATGCACCGGCAGTGAGGATAACGTTGTTAGCATGGAAGACTTCATTGCCCATTGATACACCAGTGACACGCCCATTGGTGACTTCTAGTCCTGACACGGGGTAATGTTCGGCAATTTCAATGGGAAGCAAGCGTAAGCTGGTGCGTAGCGCATCAGCAATGCGCGGGTTACGTACTTGTGCTATTGCTGGCATAAACATGCCGGTTTGAAAAGTATCTGCCAATTGTGATTCGCAAGTGTGCAGCGCAGTAGCAGAGGTAAGGTGTTGTAAAGCATAGCCCCATTGCTTTGCCCATACGTGTGCTTCAGCATATTCTTGATCGCCCATAAACACTAGACCGGAGCGTATCCATTGCGGGTCAATGCCGGTTTCTTCGCGCAAGGTGTCGCAGAGTGTTGGGTAATGTTGTTGGCCATATTGCACCAAGTGTGAAATCGGGTCAGGGTAACGCCAAGGGTACAGGGGGGAGAGTATACCACCACCTGCCCATGTCGATTCTTTGCCCAACTCACCTTGGTCGATGATCATGACTTTCAAGCCCGCTTCGTGTAGGGAACGGGCTGTTAACATACCTAAAATGCCACCACCGACAATAATTGCGTCTTTCATGCGTCATCTCAACAACAGGGGGCTTAAAGTATACGGGAGACGCAGCTCGGTCATCTAGCGATGAATGCGCTTTAGCCATTCATTGCGAAGAAGTCAGGGTATTAGTTAATATTAACGGGTTAGATGTACTCTGTTCTGCCCAGTTTTGCTGAATATTTTCCCAGAAATTACTGGCTGGCAGTCGGTGATGGCTAGGGTTTGGGGGCAACATATCTACTGCCCGACTGAGGGTTTGGATGCAGCCATTGCAATCACCCGCCCGGCAATGGTTGACTAATGTGCCGAAGGTTTCCCACCCTCCAAGGGTTGCATACTGTGTGCTGGAGCGTGCCGCTTTAGCAAATTCGCCCTGCCGAAAATAGAACAAGCAGGGCACAACTCGCAGCGGATCAGGGTAACGTGAATCTAGCCCCGCCACATCCCGTAATAACGTGAATGCCAGTTCCCAGTGTCGTAGGGCGCATAGCCCTACAGCCATCAAATGCCCACCAGTATGGTCGAATGGATTCACTTGGCGGGCAGTTTCAATTTCTACTTTGCCCATTTCATAATCGCCACGATGAAAACATTCCAGTGCAAAAATGCTGTGTGCCAATGCATTGCCGGGATTGAGTTCCAGAGCGCGAAGTGCAAGACGATTCCAAGGAATTTCTAGTGTCGCTGTCGGTTCAGTACGCAACATGTAGGCGTACAGACACCCTACTGCATAGTGCAAATGTGCTAAGGCATCATCATGATAACGTTGAGTTCGTGCTTGGCAAGCATCTAAAAATGCTTGGAGATTCGTATCTCCTGCTTTGTCCTGAAGAAAATGGATATGTTCGACGAGCACGCGATAATGGCAAGGAATATCACGTTGCATTTTCCAATAACGGCTCCAATAAGCCATGGCGATACCCCGATGCAAACTGAATGTTTCAAGTATAAACTGGCTAAACACCGTTTCTAGGATTGTTTGAGTGTAATGGATTGGCACCCAAGCACTATCCGACCATAGTTGCTCACGGGTCAGGGTATGAAACAACACAAATTTGATGGCAAATCCCGCATCTGCGGCTTCTGAATGACATTGTAAGAGAAATTCTGCTTGATGGTGACGCCAAGCGATTTCCAGTTCATCCACTTTATGACCTTTGGGTTGACTGACTCGCGCAAGCGCGATGCGGACTTCACGAAAATTGCCCAAGGTCATGGGTAACAGTGAACGCATATTATAGATTAGGCTGCGTAACGCATCGTCTCGAATCAGTGCGGTATCAGGGTAACTGATATGCACTTTGGGTCCTAATGACTGGATACTCTTAGGTGAAAAATGCTGTACTGACGTTGTAGACGAGGATGTTTCAAAAACGGGTTGGTAGCTGCCGCTAGGTAAAATGATCCTCAACTTACTACTGCTACCTTCACTGGCATAATATTCTTCCAGTAGTTTGCGTACCCGTCCGGCTTCTACACGCACCGCAGGATTTTCGGTGGGGCAAAACTCTGCCGGTTTACCCAATGCTTCAATGGCGATGCCGTACTGCGTTATTTTGTCACCGCGTCCAATTAAGGTTTCCTCAATAATATAAGCAAGAAAATTGCTGGCCTGTTTTTTCCCCTCGAATAATCGGCTAGCTAATATTTGACCAAGCTCCTTTTTAATCGACTCTTTGCTCTCCATAAAATCTCTTTTTTCTTGATAAAAAAACCAGTCAATTTTGTTGATTGTATTACTGAACCATAAGTTAGCAATGGTTACATGAAAGTGATACCCCAACAAGTTGTTAATCATGAAACCCGACCATTTTCAAGAAAAAATAGGATTTTTTCCTTGTTTTTAAGCAACTTATTGTTTCTTATGAAAAATAATTAATTTTTTTTATGATAAGATGGCCATTTGAAAAGTCTCTTGCTGTTACGGGTAACATGAAGTTTTTACTTTGTTTCTGTGAATTTATCGTTAACATGCGCCCTACAGATAGGGTTTGATGGGCGATTTTTTCAGGGCAAGTAATACAATAGTTACTGTTTCATTATTCGCTTGTTTTCTATTTTTCAGTGTTTTATGGAAGAAATGGAGTGTCGGTATGGGGGCTGTAAGTGGTTCAGGCAAACATCTTGTCCTGAATAATCGCTATGCATTATTAGGGTGTATTGCCGTATCAGGGGCTGGTAAGATCTACCGAGGACGTGACTTAGAACAAGTCAAGCACCAAGGCTTGGAATCACGCATTTTGATCCATGTGTTACCGGGCAATGCATCCCATTGGGTTTTGGATGAGCTATTCCAACACATTACTGCTACCCGCCAACGCCTTGCCTTGTCTTGGATTCTCGCTCCATTAGCCTATGGCCAAGATAATGGGCAAGCTTATGTCGTGTTGGAAAGTCCCGATACATGGGAGGTGCAAAGCCTACTGAATCAAACAGACCAGCAACTGTCTTGCCAGCGGAGCACTGCCAAACGGATCAACCCATTGATAAAAGAGCGTTATCTGGATGCACAAATTGATCCAGCCTTATTGCTGTGTGTGTTTGGTGAAGAGGTGCACTTGTTGGCAACCGCCTTATCACCCATGGTGCAACGCTTGGAAAAACGTGGCTCGCACCGCATAATGCCCCGTAAACATGTCGGTCATGCGTTAATGACAGGCTCCTTACTCACCTTATTTGCCATTTTTACAGCAGTAGCCGGTAATGCCGTCTTGGAAACAGTTGTATCCCCCACCCCTGCGGTCGCAGTTGTGCCTGAACCCAGTGAGTCGCTGCAACTGGCGGCGCTTTCGCCGTTGGAAGTCGTGAGTGTTCTGCCGATGAACCAAGGGCAGAAGGTCTATAAAGATACTCCCTCTATGGCGATCATCCCACCGTCGGCTAACAAAACTGCGCCAAAAATTAAGCAGTCAGTGGCGACTAAATCCGTAGCACAGCACCACTCATTACCCTCAACGCCGACATCCACCGCCGTTCCGGTAAAAAAGAAGGCTATGCCCACTGAGCAGACACCAAGCACAGATAGTGTGCTTCAAACTGATGACAGTATTGATAGCCTGATCCAACAGGCATACGCCGCGATGAATGCCGGAAACTTAGGCGGTGGTAGTAACAGTGCGCTGTATTTCACCCGAAAACTGCGGGAACAATCCCCTAATCATCCCCAAGTGGCGCGTTTGGGACAGGAAATGGCGGCAGCAACCCTACGCCAAGTACGTGTAGCGTTAAAAACTCAAAATCTTGAGCAAGCAGAGCGTTTGTTACCCATAAGTCGCCAATTGATCCGAGAGTTTTATTTGAACCATTTGCAGGCTGCGCAACAGGTATTGGAAGACAAAACACTGGAGTTGCGTACCCATTTGTAAACACTGCCCCCATTCATGATGATTTTAGGAAAGACCAAACACGATGAAACACTTTGATACTCTTGTTGATGTTAACCGTTACACCAAACAGGTATTCCTGTTTATCGCTTTATCACTGGTCGGTGTAAGCTTAGCAGCGGAACCGGCTGCGGAAACGCCGCCCTTACCCGCAGATGCTTGCCCACTGAACAGCGGCGGTTCTTCCTTATTGGGGACGCAATGGCGTTTAGCATCGCTGTATGGTACGTCCGTGCCGGAGCGATTAGAAATCAACTTAACCGTGGGTGAAAATTCCTTAACGGGCTTTTCAGGGTGCAATCAATACAGTGCCACCTTCGCGCGGGTTGGTCACAGCGGTTTTATGATGACAGACATTGAAAAAGGCAACGAGGTTTGCCGTGTACTGCCTACCACTCCCGGGGGGCCAACGATTAACGTGGGCGATTGGGAGGGTAATTACCTGCGTATCCTAAAACGGGCAGGCAGCGTACAGCAAGAAGGCAACACCCTGCATTTCTATAACCGCAGCGGTGAGTCATCGGTGGTGTTTGTGAAGAAATACGGCAGTTTGTAAAGGGTAACGCGGTGGGACACCGCTCATGCTCAGCTTCCCATACCCAGCAAGACCTGCTGACCAATGGCTTCATAACGGCTCCACACATCGGGAGCGCGGGAGGTAATGATGAGTTGCCCATCGCGTTCAGCGTGGATTTTCCGCAGCCATTTGCGCCACTCATTTCCTCGTATTTTGCATCGACCAAACCCTGCTCATCGGCACACGCAAACAGCGCTACTTGCAGCACGGAAGACTGCTGGGAGTAGGCACGCAATTGCTCCATGATGTAAATAACTTCCGCATCACTCATCAGGGTAGCGGATGCACGATCGTCACGCCCGTATCCATGTATTGCTGCACTACCCGCAAGGCAGCAGGTAGCGGCAATGGCGATTCCAGTTTTGCCCAAGTAATCACGTTCAAAAACTCGACCAAGACTTGCGCGGGAATGCAGATTAGTGAGATTGCCCGCACTATCACGCTCATTCAGGACTTTTTCGACAAAGGCTTTCGCGGCTTTGTGAAAGGGTGCATCAACATTGTGTGCGTACACCAGCAGGTTGGTATCCAGTGCGAACATACGATACGGTTTACAAACCCCGTTCTACATACAGTTCATCCCGTTCAGGCATCACATCGCTGCCCAAGCTGAAGGTTTCCGCCTTGAACGGTTTGTAAACGTGCGTGGCTTGTGGTGGCAAGCGAGGCGTAAATGGCAGACCACGGTTTAACTCGACCTGTTTCAGGAACATGGTAATGGCTTGCGCAGTGGTCATACCCAGTTGCGCCAATACCTGTTCAGCATTGGCTTTTAGTGTGGGGTCGATGCGGGTGGTAATGACAGCGGTTCGGCTCATGGTGAAGTCTCCCAATAACGCATGAATGTATTCATATGTTATACATTTGACTGCATTTTACAATCACTTCATTGAACACTGATTACCGCTCGAACCCATCGAATAGGCGTGATGTAATTCATTGCTGAACGCATAGCGCAACGATTATGATGAATCACACGAAGATTAACCGAGGTGTTGGATATGCAAATCACACTGGAGATACCCGAAGACTTCGGGCGTGACACACTTCCCGAACTGGAAAAACAAATCAAGCTGGAGGCGGGTATTGCACTGTTTCATGCAGGGAAAATATCTTCTGGACGCGCCTGTGAGTTTGCAGGCGTAGACCGCTACCGCTTTTACGAAGAATGCGCTAAACGCGATATTCCGGTGGTTAACTACGACCCTGGCGAACTCGAAGCGGAGTTGGGCTATTTGCGGGGTTTATGATGATTGTTGAGTAACTCGATAAACTCTTTGAAGTCGCGCTGGAACATCGGTGCAGACACTCAGGTAGGGTTAATGAAGCATTTCAACAACATCCAGACGTTCCGCAATGGGGCGGGTAATCCAATACTGAAGTCGGATGGTTGATCTAGGTTGGTGGTAACACGCACCACCTTCCTGATCTCATGCGGGGTTCGCTGGTTGCTGGAATATCTGCCATTGAAATACTGCGGGTAATGGATTTACTCTTGATTGTATCCTTCTTCATCCATACACAGTAGCCCCTGTATCAGCATGTGCGCAACCCTCGTCGATCTTGCCTTCTCTTTGCATGTGAGGAATCAACTTCCTTTCAGTTCAGGCTTACCGAGGGCTTTAAGCTTTTGATTTAGTGTTATTCTACGTTGGGCAAGTTTTGTAGGCTGCACAAATACGAAGTCAAATAATGATTCAAGTACCTCAAGTAACCATTCTGCCTCACCAGACTCGACCTCAACAATTTCACCGGAGTTTTCATACTTAATGGGGTGTGCAGCAAAATTACCAATTTGACGAATAGCATCAACTGCATCAGTTAAATAGCTTGGAGCATGTGCATTAGACACAAACTCTTCTATTTCCTGCGACAAATCACGCTTCTTGATTCCTAATTTTTCACGAAAAATTTTCTGAAGAAGTCGTCGTGACAATGCGGCACTAGCTTTAGCACTGTAATCAGAAGCAGCATGAGCCTCAAGGAAATCATCACGATAATCATCAGGAACTTCTTGATTTATCTTAATACTCTTATTTTGTGGGTAAATTATTTCTGTTGATGTTGTTAATATCTGTGATTTATCAGAAACCAAACCTCTCCCAGCTTCTCGTATAACAATGATTTCTTTGCAAGCAGGGCATTCTTGTATCGAAAAGCGACAACGGGATACCATCATGTTTGATAGAGTGTCTTGAATAGAGTCTAGTGCTCCATGGCTGGCTTTCTTGCTTTTTTTCAAAGCTTTCTCATGTGGTGAATAAGTAGCAAAATGATCAGGCTGTGGATGGAACTCTTTCTTACAAGTTGGGCAACGCATATATATCCTCAATGAACTTAGGTAAGGTGGCTATACAGAAACCATCAAACTATTTTGTATTTTGCTATAGAACAGGGCAAACACAAAGGTTCACCCTGACGAACCTAACCCTTCACACACACCACCTGCTTCAACGTATGCAGCACTTCCACCAAATCGCTCTGCGCTGCCATCACCTTATCAATCGGCTTATAAGCCGACGGCGTTTCATCAATCACCGCCTCATCCACACGGCATTCCACCCCGGCGACGGCGCGTTTATGCTCATCCAGCGACACGCGGCGTTTGGCCTCAGTTCGCGACATCACGCGCCCTGCGCCGTGGCTGCAACTGCAAAAACTTTCGGCATTACCCAAGCCGCGCACGATGAACGATTTCGCCCCCATGCTGCCCGGAATAATCCCAAGCTGGCCTTGTTGCGCACTCACCGCCCCTTTGCGCGTCACCCACACATCCTTGCCGTAATGGTGTTCGCGGCTGATGTAGTTGTGGTGGCAATTCACCGCCTCCACGTCCGCCGTGAACGGGATCGGCAACACCTCGCGGATCGCCTGCAAAGTACGCGCCATCATCAGCTCGCGGTTGGCTTGCGCGAAATCCTGTGCCCACGCTACCGCCTCCACGTAGTTACGGAAATGCGGGCTACCTTCGGGGATGTACGCCAAATCCTTATCCGGCAGGTGAATGAAATAGCGTTCCATGTCCTTTTTCGCCTGCTCGATAAAGTGTGTACCGATGGCATTCCCCACCCCGCGTGACCCGCTGTGCAACATCACCCACACGGTTTGCGTTTCATCCAAACACACCTCGATGAAATGGTTGCCCGTACCCAGCGTCCCCAAATGCTTCAAGTTATTGGTGTTTTTCAGGAACGGATGCTTCTCACACAAACGCTGGAAACCTGCGCTCAACCCCAACCATTTTTCCAGCACATCATCCGGCGGATCACCCCAACTGCCGGTATCGCGTTTACCGCGAGTCGCCACGCGCCCATGCGGAACAACTTGCTCAATCTTGCTACGCACCGCCTCCAACGAATCGGGCAAATCGGCTGCGGTCAAGGTGGTTTTCGCCGCCATCATCCCGCAACCCAAATCCACGCCCACCGCCGCCGGAATAATCGCCCCCACGGTCGGAATCACGCTGCCAATGGTTGCGCCTTTCCCCAGATGCACATCCGGCATCGCCGCCACCCACTGATGAATAAACGGCATCTGCGCAATGTTCAGCAATTGCTTTTTGGAGTTGTCGTCGAAAGGCACGCCTTTAGTCCACGCCTTAACGGGCGCGTGACCTGCTTCGTGGAGGACTTCGTAGGGAGTGGCGGTAGTGCTCATGGTGTGTTCCTTGCTTGTCGTTAGTTACGCTTATCGGTATTGCAAAGGATATGCCAGCTAAAAGAAAAATCAATCAAGTTATTGAAAATAAATCACTAAAATGCTTTATCTAGTCTTGCTATCCAAACAACCAAACTCAACTTACTATCTAAAAAGATAAAACACCTATCTTTCTATTTATTCCTGCGTGAGCAGGAACAACCTTGCATATTGCCCGCGATACGCTATTATTCCTTGGATAGCAGGAACAATGGTAACGCACAATGGCAAGACCACTCACACCGCTTCCCACGCCGCAGCAATCCGGCGCACTCACCCCCGAACTGCTAGGGCAATTCATCCGTGCCAAACGCACCCAATCCGGCTTACGCATTGACGATGCCGCCGCCTTACTCGGCGTTGCCAAAGACACCCTAAGCAAGCTGGAACGCGGACACCACGGCGCACAACTCGGCACATTACTGCAAGTGTTAAACGGTCTAGGCATCACGCTAACCGTGGAAGCGTGGGCGGAGGGCGAGAGCGATGACTGGGTATGAACACCGCCTAAAGATTTGCCTTGGGGAACAGCCCATCGGTTTTCTGCAAACCGACGCACAGGGGCAATTAACACTAGCATACACCGCCGCATGGCAGGCAAACGGCTTTGCGATTTCGCCACACTTGCCGCTCACCTCAGCCGCCAACCATCCGACGGTGCAACGTTTCTTACGCAACTTGCTGCCAGAAGGTCAAGGCTTCGACATCCTGCTGGAACATCAGCAACTAAGCCGAGCCAACACCTTTGGCATCATCCGCGCATTAGGTGCAGATACCCCCGGCGCATTACAATTTCTGCCCGAAAATACCCCATCGACACCGACCAGCCTGCGCCACATTGCCCCCACCGAATTGCAGGAACGCCTCAACAACTTGCCTACCCGCAACCTGATTGTCTGGGATGGCAAACCCCGCCTATCCGTCGCAGGCGTACAACACAAAATCAACGTGTTAGCCGATACGCAAGGCGAGTTAGCCTTTGGTGAAGGTAAGCTATGCTCGACCCATATTCTAAAGTTTGAACCCGCTAACCAAAACCATGTAGTGCTGAATGAATACTTGTTGATGCAGCTTGCCAAAGCCGTTGGCTTAAACGTTGCTGAAGTGGAATTGCGGCGTTTTGGGCAACATCGTGCATTGCTGGTGACACGCTTCGACCGTAAACGCCAAGGCGATACGGTATTGCGCCGCCATTTGCTTGACGGTTGCCAAGTACTCGATTTGCTGCCCGAATACAAATACGAACGCAATTTCGGCAACAGCCGCGACGTAGCCAATATCCGCGAGGGCGCAAGCCTGCCGCGCTTATTCGTCTTCTGTGACCAATGCCGTTCACCTGCCCTAGCGCGTAAAACCTTGCTGGACTGGGTATTGTTCAACCTCATCATCAGCAACTGGGATGCTCACGGCAAAAATATCAGCTTTTTCGTCGGTAAACAGGGTATCGAGCCTGCGCCCTACTACGACTTGGTGAATATCGCCGTCTACCCCGACTACCAACAGGAATTAGCGATGGCACTGGGGGATGATTTCGATACCCACATCTCGGCATTCCAATTGGCCGATTTTGCAGAAAGCTGTGGCTTGTCGCGTCCTTTGGTGCAAGCAACCCTTACCGCTCTGTGCAAACAGGTCGTGGAACAATTGCCAGCCGTGTGGACAAAAGAAACATGGCACACCACGGCAGAACAGCAATTCGCAGCGGCTTTACAACACAGTATCCGGCAACAGGTAGCACGACTGTTGGAACAGGCGGACATGATGCATGAGGTAACATTGTAAACACCTCAACCCAATAACCACGCCACAGGTACAGCCATCACATTCCCCCACTGTTGCACCTGCGGATCATTCGACACCACCAGCGCGTGCAGCAATGGCTTATCCAGCAATTCCGCCAAGTCGTGCAAATGCCGTGCATCCGCAGCACTGACATGGGCGGACATTTTGACTTCGATGGCGATATAACCGTTTTCCAGCTCCAGCAACAGGTCAACCTCACGCCCATCCACTGTGCGCAAATGGTAACAATCCACTGCCAGCGCGTGCGTTTTGATTTGCTTGTACACCTCCGCCACCACCGCACTTTCAAACTCATGTCCCGTGAATGTCCCCGTGCGATTGAGCAAAATGCGCTGAATGCCGGGGTCAAGGAAATGCACCTTGGGCGATTTAGTCAAACGCTTATTGAGGTTACGAAACCAGGGCGCAAGCTGAATCGCTTGATAACTGATTTCCAGATAGCTGATGAAACGTTTCGCTGTCACCGCCGAAATACCCGCCTGTTTTGCCAGCTCGCTGACATTCAGCAACTGACCGCTCAATGCCGCGAGGGCTTTTTGCGCCCGTACAAACGGCTCAAGTTCACGCAAATTGCCCAAATCACGCACATCGCGCTGCAAGTACGCCCGAATGTAATCCTGCAACCATTCGCGTTTTTCTGACTTTTCCACGCTGCTATCCACAATCGCAGGCATTGCGCCGTATTCCAAATAATCTGCCCACGCATTTTCAGCCTTGGCATAACGGGTATCGGTAAGCGGGATGCCCTGCAAAATACTGGCAGGTTCACCCATGAGCAAACGCACCAGCCGCGAAGGGCTAATGGCTTCGTCGGCAGTCGCGGTTTGCCGTTCCGGTAACGTCAACGGGTAAAGCTCAATCAACGCGGCGCGTCCTGCCAAACTTTCCTGCACCTTTTCCAGCAACAATATCTGGCTAGACCCCAGCAGGATGTAGCGGGTATCTGGATATTGGTCATAGGTCGCTTTCACGGAATCCAGCAGTGTGGGCAACTTTTGCACCTCATCCAGAATCGCCAGCGGGTAACGTTCTTGCCATTGCGCCGCCGACAGACGGGCGTAATCCGGGCGCGTGATCGGGTCATCCAGGGTTAGGTAGGTGTAATCAGGAAACAAGGCGCGTACCAGCGTGGTTTTACCTGTTTGGCGTGCGCCGGTTAACACCGTAATGCGCCCAAAACGGGAGGCGGCTTTGTGTTGCAAGCGTTGGGTGATGGTTCGATTGTGCATACAAGTTATAATATGGGCGTAAAATTAGTAAGTAGAGTATAGAATATTACGCCAATATTAGCCGATCTCTGCCAAAATCTTCTCCGTCATCCGCGCCGCCTGCTCCCCATACCCGCCCCCAAACAGGTTGAAGTGATTGAGGATGTGGTACAAGTTATACAACGTCTTGCGTACCGCATAGCCCGAATCCAACGCCCAAGCCGCGTTATACGCCGCGTAAAAATCCGCCCCAAACCCGCCAAACAGCTCCGTCATCGCAAGGTCAGTTTCACGATCGCCGTAATACACGGCTGGGTCGTATATCACCGGGCTGCCATCCGGCAAATACGCCAGATTCCCACCCCACAAATCGCCGTGCAACAACGAAGCTACGGGCTGATAATCGTTAAACAATGCGCCAATGCTTTCTTTCAAGCGCAACCCTTGCTCATAAGAACGGTGCGGATAGCCATTGTGCCGCGCCCGTTCAAGCTGAAACCCCAGCCGTTCCTGCTGCCAGAACTGCACCCAATCGTGCGTTTGAGGATTACGTTGCGGGCTTGCGCCGATGGTATTGTTGCGAAACCAGCCGTGTTGTGCAGCAGTATGACGGTGCAGCGTAGCCAATTGCGTACCCGCCTGTGGCTGATCACCGTGATTTTGCAGCGGCAAATATTCCAGCAATAGATACGCCTGTTGCCCTTGCACCCCATAGCCCAGCGGCTCAGGCGCACGCAGGCTGGCGCTCGCACGGATTGCATTCAACCCATCCACTTCCGCTGCGAACATTTCCAGCAAACCACCCTGATTCACCTTGAGGAAATAGCGGCTGCCATCGGCAAGTGTTACCGTACTGGTTTGGTTGATACAGCCACCGCTGGTAGCATCGACTCGCGCAATCGTAATGTCCGTACCAAGGTGTTGCTGAAGTATCGGTAAGATCAGGTCGGTGCTGCTGGATTTCATTGAATGTAAACCGGGGGATATGACATGAAGAACGCATTGTGTGCCGCACTCGCTCTCTTAGCAACCGCTCAAGCGCCCGTCAACGCTGAGCCGCGCCAGTGGAATGTCGGTCTTGCCGCTACCGCCCACCAATCCCCCTTCGTGGGTGGTGATACACAAAGCGGTGTCAAACCCGTGTTCATTAAAGAGAATGGCTTTGACATTGCAGGCCCTGCCTGGTCATTCAACACCACCCCCGAACGCGAATTTTATGTCGGTGCAGGGCTGGACGAATGGGATCACGAACGTGGCGATAGCCCGGTGTTGCAAGACATGGCAGAACTGGATCAGGCCATCAACCTGCGGGTTGGCGGCGCGTGGAAACTCGCCACCGGCACAGTTTCCGCCGACCTTGCCCAGGATGTCGCCGCCCATGAAGGCGCACAAGCTAAACTGCGCTACACCCATCACCCCGACACGCCGCTCAACTTGCGCCCGTATGCCGAATTGCAATGGCTTTCCGCCGACCTGACCGACTACTACGTGGGCGTGGATGCCGCAGAAGCCAAAGCGGGTCGCCCCGTCTATCAGGCTGATGATTCACTTGCCCTAAAAGTTGGCGTTAAACTGGAAAAACCACTCAGCCGCCGCCTGACCTTGGTGGGCAGCGTGAGTGCAACTGGCTATGGCAGTGCGATTGCTGACAGCCCCATTGTTGATAGCAATACGGTGTGGGGCGGGTATGCGGGCGCGGCTTATCGTTGGTAACCTATTAAAATAATTGGAGAGCTTACAATGACAGTTTTTACCATAACCGGCGACGTTGACCCGTTTTTGCACGTTGCCATGCAGAAAGGCGACAAGATTTACTGCGAATCCGGCGCAATGGTGATGATGGAGGCCAATCTTGAGCTGAAAGGGCGCATGACCGGCGGGCTAGGCAGTGCCTTGATGCGGCGTTTCACCAACGGCGAATCCCTGTTTCAGCAACACATCGAAGCGATAGGCGGGGATGGCGACTGCCTGCTTTCCCCTGCGCTACCCGGTGGCATGGAAATCATCGACGTAGGCGCACGCCAATACTTGCTGAATGATGGCGCATTCGTCGCCGCCACCTCCGGCACAGAAATGAAAGTGCGTACCCAAAGTATCGGCAATGCCTTGTTCGCGCAATCCGGCGGCTTTTTCGTCATGGAAACGTCTGGAACAGGTCAAGTAGTCGTCTCCGGTTTCGGCTCGATGTTCTCGCTCGACGTTGAGCCGGGTAAAGACCTCACCATTGATAATGCTCACGTCGTGTGTTGGGACAGCACCTTGCACTACGAAATTTCCGTCACCACCAGCAGTTCTGGTGGTGGGCTGGGCGGTATGTTCGGCAATCTGGTCAATAGCGTTACCAGTGGCGAAGGCGTGGTGTTGCGTTTTAGCGGGCGCGGCAAAGTGCATATTTGCTCACGCAACCCCAGCTCCTTTGCCGCATTGGTGCGCAAGTATGCGCCCGCTTGAATCGGCAACTGACGGCAGGCTAACGTAACCTCAACTGCTGCCCCGCATTAATGCTATTAGAAGCTGTCAACTGATTAAGGGAAACCAGCCGCTCGATGCTAACACCTGTTTGGCGGGAAATGGCATACAGCGTATCGCCAACCCTCACCACGTAACGATCCACCGCTTCTGAAGAGCTACTAGTAGCGGTTGACGTCACCTCCCTAGGCAACAACCAAGATTGGGTAGAACTTATTTCAGGCGGTTTTCGAGGCAATGCTGTATTTGCTAACTCAGGTAGCTTCAAGGTTTGACCTACTTTTAGCTCATGGCTGGAGGGAAGTTGGTTAAGGACAATCAGGTTCTCGATGGGAACGCCGGATTTACGCATGATTGCATACAAGGTATCCCCCTTTTGCACGATGTAAAAATTGTCGGCAGCGCTTGGCGCATTGACAGCAGCGGCAGTTGGTGGAGAAACCATCAACTGATTGGAATGAAACTGATCAAGATACATAGAACTTATTGAACTAGCACCTCCCTTCATGGGAATGCAGTTATAGGTATTCTCAGCAGCCAGTGTTACCTCACCAGCCATTGCACAGATCAATAAGCACGACAGCCCTAGTCGTACCTTCTCAATGAGAAAAGTATCGGCGAACATTATCTAAACCCCATTGTTATTATATATTTATACACATACTGCAATGTTAAAGCCATTGACAGCAACCCTCTTCAGCCATTAATCGTATTATCTATAAGACAAATATATCATCATACGTCAGGAATGCCCATTTGAATTATAGGTAGCTCGATAGCGCCGTTCGTCCGTCATTTTCGGCTTTTTTTATACCGCTTGTCTGCTAATAACACCCGTCAGTTACGGTCATCACTCGCATTTTTGCGCCTGTCTATGGGGGGCGTTTCTATTATCTCGTCTTATGGAAATATTGATCCATCAAATAACAAACACACGAGAAGAGAAAAACCCATGAAAAACAATAAATCAATCAGTCATTTAGCATATTTCATTGGATGCATTTTTGTTTTCTTTCAATTGTTTGGCAGTGTCGCCAGTGCCGATTACCTTGTTTACCAAGTGAGTAACGTGCAGCACTACGACCTCTATGAAAAACCGCAAGCCGTTTATCAGCCAGCCCCAGAACAAACCAACCACTCATCGAATATTGGCAAAGCCTCTTATTACGGCATTCAATACCATGGTCGCCCAACCTCTAGTGGTGAAACCTACGATATGTATGCCATGACTGCTGCACACCCTAACCTGCCTTTCGGTACACACATTCGTGTTACCAACCTGCAAAGCGGACAATCCGTCATTGTGCGCGTCAATGATCGTGGCCCATCCAAACCGGGGCGTATCGTGGATGTTTCGCAAGCCGCAGCAGAACATTTAGGGTTGCTCCTGAATGGTACTGCTGACGTACAAATAGACATCGTTGGTTAATACCATTAAGCCAACAAGCGATTCACCCCGCTGACCAACGCTTTGATCGACGCAGTAATGATATTGCCGTCAATACCCACGCCGTAACATTCGGCACTGCTGCCCGCGCCTGCCTGCCGCAACTCGATGAACGCGCAGGCTTGCGCATCACCACCCGCCTCATTGCTTGCGCCGATGGAGCGTTCCTCGTAACTGCGTACTTGCACCCGAATGCCCGCCCCCTGCAAGGCATGAACTGCCGCATCAATCGGCCCATTGCCCGTACCGGTAAGTTCGTGCTGGATGCCCTCCCGCTCAATCACCAAACGAACCCCTTGCGCATTACCCTGTTCAAACAAGTGGTGTTCGCAATAACGTACTGGCGTAGCGGTTCCCAAATACGTCGCGGCAAACATGCCCCAGATGTCGCTAGCATTCACTTCGCAACCGTGCTGGTCGGTGTGGTCTTTCACCACGCTGGAAAACTCGACCTGCAAGCGGCGCGGCATCACAATGCCGTAAGCACTTTCCAGCAAATAGGCAATGCCGCCCTTGCCCGACTGGCTGTTAACGCGAATCACTGAATCGTAACTGCGCCCCACGTCCGCCGGATCAATCGGCAAATACGGCACGTTCCAGAACGAATCCGCCGTTTGCACCGCCAAGCCTTTCTTGATCGCATCCTGATGCGAGCCGGAAAATGCGGTAAACACCAGATCACCTACATACGGGTGACGCGGATGAATCGGCAATTGCGTGCAATATTCCGCCGTCCGCGCCACCGCATTGATGTCGGCAAAGTCCAAACCGGGGGCAATGCCTTGGGTGTAGAGGTTTAATGCCAAGGTCACGATGTCAACGTTGCCGGTACGTTCGCCGCTGCCGAACAAGCAACCTTCGACCCGATCCGCGCCCGCCAACAATGCCAATTCGGCGGCGGCAACCGCTGTGCCTCGGTCATTGTGCGGATGCACGCTGAGGATCACGCTGTCGCGGCGGGCAAGCTGGCGGTGCATCCATTCAATCTGGTCGGCGTACACATTCGGCGTTGCCATTTCGACCGTCGCGGGCAAGTTGAGGATCACCTGTCTGTCGGGTGTCGCGCCCCACGTGGCGGTTACGGCATCACACACGTCGCGGGCAAAGTCCAGTTCGGTGGCGCTAAAGGTTTCGGGGCTGTATTCCAACACCCACTCGGTTTCCGGCTGGTCGGTTGCCAAGTGCTTGATCAATTCCACTGCCGACACTGCCATGCCCAACACATCCGCCTTGCTCATGCCAAACACGGTATCGCGGAACGGCTGGGAAGTGGCGTTGTAGACATGCACAATCGCCCGCCGTGCGCCGCGCAAAGATTCCATTGTGCGCCGAATCAAGTGTTCCCGTGCCTGCGTCAACACTTCGATGGTGACATCGGCGGGAATGTGTTTGCCTTCGATCAGCTCGCGCACAAAATCAAAATCGGTTTGCGACGCGGAAGGGAACGCCACCTCGATTTCCTTGAAACCGATGTCGCAGAGGGTGCGGAACATGCGCATTTTGCGTTCAACATTCATCGGCTCGAACAACGATTGATTGCCGTCGCGCAAATCGGTACTCATCCAGATCGGCGGTTGGGTAATGGTACGGCTCGGCCATTGGCGGTCAACCAAGGCGACGGGCGGGAATGGCTTATATTTGGTGGCGGGATTCGTCAACATGGCAATCTGCTCCGGTAAGTAATGCAGATAGCTTAAAAGAAACGGCGTGGCAGGCGATTGCGTTTTGCGGGGTAAAAACCTATCGTATTAGCAGTAAATTGCTTAGATCAACTCACTAATGGAATAACCATGCAACTTGACCGCTACGACTGGCACATCCTGCAAGTGTTGCAAGACAACGGCTGCATCAGTAATCAGGACTTGGCTGACCGCATTGGGCTTTCGCCCTCACCCTGTTTGCGGCGGGTACGGCTGTTGCAAGAGGCAGGTTTCATCACCGGCTATCGGGCGTTGCTGGATGCGAAAAAGCTCGGTCTGTCGCTGATGGCGTTAATCCACATTTCGATGGATCAGCATACGCCAGAACGTTTCGACACTTTCGAGGCACGTATCGCCGACATTCCAGAAATACTCGAATGCCTGCTGATCACGGGGCAATCCGCTGATTACCAGCTCAAGGTGGTGGTGAAGGATATGGATGCCTATCAGGAATTGTTGCTCAACCGCATTACGCGCATACCGGGGGTGAGTGGGGTGCATTCCAGCTTTGTGTTGCGGCGGGTGGTTGATAAGACCGCGTTGCCTATTGCTACCGCGTTAACCGCCGTCATTACGTCCCGCGCATAATCCTCAGTACCCGCTCATCCATGCACGAACGCATAAACGCATTCATCGCGGTTTCATCCCCTGAACCATAAAACGCCAGCATCAAGGTGTTGAATTCCAATTGGCGTTTGGCGGGCAGATTGATCGCGGGGTAGCCGTGTTGGAGCAAATGCCCGTTCATCATGAAACGCCCCATGCGCTTGTTCACATCGTAGAAAAACTGGCAACGTGCCATCGTCAGGAAAATGTGAATGGCTTGGTCGTAAATGTCGTCGATGTGGGTAAGGTCGGCAATCATTGCCTCGAAACGGGCGGGCAATTCGGCGACGGGGGGCGGCATGTAATCTGTTCCCGCGATGAAAACACCACCGGAGCGGAAGCGTCCCCATTCCAAAGCTTCTTCTTTGCCCGCAGCAGCATGGAGTGCGCAGGCTTTTTCGGCAGAAACCACGAATTCGCCGCGTTCGAGCCAGCTAAACAATAGTCGCCATGCGTTGCCTTGGTTGACGGTGATTTGCTGGTCGGAAAGTTTGTGTCCGCCCACGGTGATGCCGTCCAGCAGGGTTTGGACTTCTGGCAAGGTCATGTTGATGCCTTCCAGATTGACCGCATCGCAGACGAATTCGCTGAGTTGGCGTTTTGCCAGCATTAGTGCGGTGGCGGGGTTGGGGGGAATTTGCCAGTGGGTGTCTTGCATGGGTGTTCTCATGACGTTAAAGGCTGCCCTGAATAGAGGTTAGCACAGCACCGATGTCGTCTTGGTGTTTGGCTACGAACTCGCCAATTTTGCTGGCATCGTCGGTGAAACCTGCAATTTGTTTGACTCCTCCGATAAAACGGCTTAGCAGCGACTGGGTTTTTTCTGTGGGTTGTTCTGCATCGGCTTCGACCACATCTTGCATTTTGACGACGGCTTTGGTGATGTCTTTGGGGAGCTTGTGTTCGAGCATTTCATCTAGCACGGTGCTGATGATTTGGCGTTGGTCGGCTGTTACCGTGATGATGGTATTGTCCGAATGGGATTTTTGGGTGTTATGGTCGCCGATGATTAATTGTGAGCCATCACCTACTTGGATGTTGATTTTACTTGCCATTTCTCTAACCTTAATAAAAAAATCACGATAACTGTCAATTTGACTTAATACATCAATTAAGCCTTCGCTAGAATGTACTGAAAACATTTGTTTATTATATAAAACTGATGGATTGATTTGTTCGATTCTTATGCCATTGGCACTAACAACGATGGATTTTAAATGCGTATAAAATACACCAAGCAATTTAGAGAAATTTTGTAAATTTCCGGTGAGTGTTAGTTCAATTATGTTTTTCCTCATAAAATATTGCACTACAGCTTGACTATCATAGGTATGAAGTATGAATCCATGTCGCCAAATGTCATTTGTACTAATAATGCCAATCTCATTTTGAGAGTTAAATAAGCAACTAACTAAACGAGCATGTAAGCCAATAGGTAAATAAGGCAAGTCGAAACGTATAATTATACGTTTCTGCTTGGATAATAGTTTTACCGCTTTTGATGGTTCATCTGCTGTGCTTGCATCAGGAAAAAAATAATAACTATCTTTATTTATTGTTATTTTGTGGCATAAGTCTCGTTCTTGCATGAAATCAAGTAAATACTCCAAATAGTCTTCGGAAAGTTCTCCATCAACTGCATCGACTAATTCACTCCAGCATAAAACGCCATTAGCTCTACGTAGCTTTTGTAAATATAATAGCTGATAGGTGGTATCTATTGCCCATGCTGGTTTTAAGCAGTAACGATTATTGGTGTTAGATAGTTTAAATAAAAATCCTAATTGTTCTAATTGATTGGTAGTGCTTTTCATGTGCTTTGTATTCTTGCTTTTATCTATAATCAGATTGTACAGTGCTTTTTCTCGAATAAATATCTGTTCCTCATGCAACATTGTCAATGCTTGCTGTACATTCAGTGTTTCCTTCATGATCATCTTTTGGCTGTCTAAGCATCTCTTTGCTAAGGTATTAACCAATTTATTAAACTCTGTTGTATCTGTATCAAGAAAAGAGAAATGGAAAAAACTATCTGGTTGAAGTAAGTCAGGAAACTCACGAAGCAACCGAACCTTATTCTGGTAAATGTCACAGTGTTCATACCAATTGGTAACCAATAATACATTTGCTTGTGATCCTGCCAAATGACGTATTTGATACAGCCATTCATCTGGTGCTTGCTCATGTCTGCTATCAACAACTAATATATAGACACAGTTTTCATGTAAAAACGCACTATGTAATCCATGAAAAATAGTTTGACCACCAAAGTCCCATATAAATAAGTCTAGTTTGTTGTCGTCTATTTTTAATGATGGAAATGTCTTCTGTAAGTTTAATGAATGATTTTGTAAATAGTTAATTCCCAGTGTTCCAGCAATATTTCTGAGTTGTCCGTAATCACTCACAAGTCCTTGCAAACGATCAGCTAAAAAACTTTTTCCTGCTCCACCAGAACCGAGTAATAAAACGCGAACGGCATGAACTTTTTCGATACTTTCTCCGTCTATAATCACACGATAAAGTAATTCAGAATTACTGGCGATTGTTTCAGATAAATTAGCGGAGTAGTTTTTTATGTGCGAACCTACTAAGTGGCCCTTCCAGAGAAGGTTTAAGTCATTTGCTAAAAACCCCAAACCTAGTTTTTGTAAATCTATGGTTAGATTTGAAATCCATTCTTGAATTTTTTCGCATTCAGTGTTTACTCTCCATAATGGTTCTGTGAAGTGTTGGTTGTTTATAGTTTTTTTATTTTGACGACAAAGAAATAGATAGTCTGAGTAAGCAGATTCACTTGCTACCGTTCCAAAAGAAATCATGGCTGTACGTGCAGTTTCAGCAGCAGCTCTCGCTGCTGCCTTAGCATCAGCACAGGCAATTTGTGAAACGGCATAAGCGGCTACACTTGCTCTCACTGCACTACTAATAATATTTATATCTATATGCACCGCTCGAAAAGCAATGGCGACATCTGAAGCAGATATATCTATATATGCTGGAATATAACTTTGTTGGCTATTGTTGTGATTAAAAGTTGATTTATTATCTATCAAAATAAAAGGGGTACGGCAAGTTGCATAAACATGACGGACTGTATCTGTAGGCCATATTTTCTGCAAAGATATACTTCCTAATGCAGGCAATGTGCGCAGCATATTTCGCCACGCATACCATATCAGTGCATTGTGCCCTTTTTCATGATAGAGCGCCTCAAGTTCCTCTTTTGTTGGGAGGGGGGATACCATACATGCCCGTTGTTTTAGTTAGGGAAGATGGAGAGATTTTGGCACGGATGGGGAAAGAATTCAGCATCAATCCCATAGCGACAACTGACAGCATATCAGCTATCATAACATCATGATTACCGCCGTTATCGACACCAATGTTTTCATTTCCGCCCTGATGAAGGCTGACACCGCGCCACGCGCATTGTTGCGCCGCTGCCTGTTGGGGCAAGTACAGCCATTGATCGGTAACGCCCTGTATTCGGAATACGAAGACATCATGGCGCGGGAGCATGTGTTCACCACCAGTGCCGTAACAGCGGATGAGCGCGAAACACTGTTTGACGCTTTCGTTTCTCGATGCCAGTGGGTCAATATCTATTATCGGTGGCGACCAAACCTTCAGGATGAGGCAGACAATCACCTCATGGAACTTGCCATCGCAGGCAATGCCCAATGGCTGATTACAGGCAACACCCGCGATTTTCGGCAACATGAACTGCAATTTCCTGACATTCGGATAACAACCGTGACGGAATTTCTGCAAACACTACAGGAGGCAAACTAATGGCAACCATGACAATCCGTCTACCTGACGAACAACACAACCGCCTAAAAATATTGGCAACCCGTCGCGGCGTGAGCCTGAACAAGCTGATGGAAGAATTCGCCATCCGCATCCTCACCGAAACGGATGCCGAAACCCGTTTCCGCCTACGCGCAGCGCGTGGCAATGTCGCGGCAGGCTTGGCTATCCTCGATAAATTGGACAAGCACTTCGCTCAAACAGAGAAATAATCCTGTTCGTGGTGGATGTGCATCTGCCACAGCAAAAAGCAGCGTGAGGCTCAATACAAAAACCCAAACAACCACAGCGGAATCTTCCCCTCCCCCCCAACTTCCAGCCCATCCGCCACCACCCACGCCGCCGTTTCATCCTTAATCTGCTTCTTCGTTTTGGATTTGCCACCAAACTCAAACACATACTGCCCATCGACCAGAAAATCCCCACTTTTGGGATAATTCAACGTATGGTGGTAAGACAGCATCGAAGCAAAAAACGTCTCGCGCAGCGTCCACGCTTTGGGCTGGTTGCAAAACACGGCAAACAGATTGGTATTATCCAGATACAGCTTTTCCGGCTTGGAAATAATGCTGACCCCGCTGGACTTCGCCCCCAACAAGCGCAACAACCCCGCCGCCTGCAACAAACCAAGGTATTTGTAGAGGGTTTTCTGGTTCAGCTCCACCGCGCCGCACAGCTTGGACACATTGATGTCGTAAGGCTCGCTTTGGCACAACATCACCATCAGTTTTTTCAGCGCATTCACCTTGTCGTAGTCAATCGGGTAAAGCGCGGGGATGTCCGTCTCGATCACCTGCATCGACGCATTCAGCAAGCGTAGCAAATAGGTTGAACCCGCCTCGCGGTAAAACGGGTAAGCACCGTGTTCCAGATACGCGGGTAAATACGCCAAGGGTTTGATGCGGCTGACGGTTTCCTGTGCCAGTTGCGGGTGATGTTGGAGCAGGGTATCCAGCGTCACCGCCTCAAAGGTTTCACCCGTTTCCAATTCCAGAAATTCGCTGAATGACAACACCGGCAAACGGTACAACATCGCCCGACGGCTCAAATCCGCCTTGGCATTGTCAATGGCGGTTGCTGATGAACCCGTGAAGATAACCTTGAGGTTGAAATAGCTGTCGAAAATCAGCTTAAGGTCACGCTCGAAATGTTGGCACTTGTGGATTTCGTCGATGATGAGTAACTCACCGCCAATTTTCTGGAATTCATCGGCAATGGTAAACAGCCCGTGCTGCCCGACCAAAGGGTGATCAGCAATCACATACAGCACCTTGGTTTCACGCGCCACGGACTTGAGGTATTGCAGCAGCAAGGTGGTTTTACCCGCCCCGCGTGCGCCCATGATACCGATCAAGCGTTGCGAAAAGTCGATTTGCCGGAACAGGAAACGCTGGTAATCCGGCAGCTTTTGCGTCCTGATTTGACTGGAAAGGTGCTGTAGTGGCTCAATCATCTTACTGTGATACCTGCTTTCATGTGATTTTTTAGTATTATAATGCTAAAAATTACCAGTGTCTTGTCGAGCTGTAGAGAATTTGCCTCTTTCAACCACTTTAATACACTTTCTACATTAAGATGTTACACTTTAATGCAAGGAGTGCATTATCATGTTCCATCGTCAAGCCGTCACCGACATTATCCGCTGGTATCAGCAACCCCAACGCAAGCCGCTGGTCATCCGTGGCGCACGCCAAGTGGGGAAAACCACCGCCGTGCGTCTGGCAGGCGCACAACTCGGCATTCCGGTCATTGAAATCAACCTCGAACGCCACGCCGAGCTCGAAACCCTGTTTCGCCGCTACCAAATCGACGAGCTGCTGTTCAATTTCGCCCTGATCACCGGGGAACAAATAACCCCCAACAAACCCCTGATCCTGTTTCTGGACGAAGCGCAAGCCACCCCCGCAGCCTACGCCTGCCTGCGCTATTTCTGGGAAGACATGCCCAATCTTGCGGTCATCCTCACCGGCTCATTACTCGATCAAGTGTTGAATGACTACAAGCTACCCAGCCCGGTGGGGCGGATTGAGCCGTATTTCATGGGCGCATTGCGTTTCGACGAGTTTCTGCAAGCCATCGGTGCAGACAAGGAATTGCGGGCGCTGGACATGCTCACCGCCAGCAATATGCATTTGATTCCCGACAGCCTGCACGAAAAACTGCTGGGGCTGGTGCGCCGTTACACCCTGACAGGTGGAATGCCGCATTGCGTGCAATTGGGGCTGGATACGGGTTTCAGCCATGCCGACATCCTCAAATACCAAACTTCATTGCTGCAAACTTATCGGGATGATTTTGCCAAATACCGGGGTTCACAAACCGCGCTGACCTTGAACGCTTTTTTCAACGGCATTCTGGGACAAGTCGGGCAACAGTTTTCCCACAAACAAGCCAATGAACTCGCCATCACCAGCAGCGGCGACAACCGCCAGTTGAATACCGCCATTGAACATTTCCTTGCCGCTCGCCTGTTTTACCGCGTACTACACAGCCAAGCGGATGCCGTACCCTTGGGGGCTGAAACCAAAATCCGCATCAGCAAATTCCTGTTTATTGACATTGGCTTACTGCTGGCAGCACAAGGCATTCCTGCCCAAAGTATCCTGCAAGCCCCGCTGGAAATGGCAGGGCGTGGCACGCTGGCAGAACAATTTGTCGGGCAGCAATTACTGTATGCCAAACCCGCTTACATCAACCCGGAACTGTATTACTGGCAACCGCCCAAAGCCGAAGGTCAGGCAGAAGTCGATTTCCTCTACACCCACGGCAATGAAATTATTCCGGTGGAAGTGAAGGCAGGCAGCAGTGGCACGATCAAATCGCTGCAATCCTTTGTGTTCAAAAAGCAAGCCAAACGTGCGGTACGCATCAGTTCCGCCAAACCCTCGGTCGATAAATTGGAAGCCAAATCCAATGGGCAAGGCCGCCCGTTCCAATTGTTGAATATCCCGTTTTATCTGGTGAATCGCTTGGATGCTTTGCTCGGCTCAACAACAGGAAACGCGCCATGAAAACCACCGTCATCGGCATCCTCGGCTCACGCCTTGACCACCAAGGCTTAGGCAAACGCCGCCATTCGCGCTGGCGGCCTTCCCTCGGCATCCTCATGCATCCCGATTTTCCGGTGGATGAATTCGTGCTGATTCACCACGCAGACGAAGCAGAACTGGCGGGCATCACCCTACGCGATATGCGCACAATCTCACCCACAACCCACTTTACCGCGCATGTAGTGAATTACAGTAACCCGTGGGATTTCGGCGAAGTTTACAGCCAGCTCCATGATTTCACCCGCCACTACCGTTTCGACCCGGAACAAAACCACTACTACGTCCACATCACCACGGGTACGCACGTCGCGCAAATCTGTTTGTTTCTGCTGACAGAAGCCAATTACATCCCCGGCAAACTCTTGCAAACCTCACCCAGCAAGGAGGGTACACAAGGCACGCTACAAATCATCGACCTCGACCTGTCGCGCTACGACCAGATTGCCAGCCGTTTCGAGCGCGAAGCCCAAGAAGGCATGGCCTACCTCAAAGGCGGCATCGACACCCGCAACCCTGCTTTCAACGCCCTGATTGCACAACTCGAACAAGTCTCCATCCGCTCCGCCGCCCCCATCCTGCTAACAGGTGCAACGGGTGTCGGCAAATCACGTCTCGCCAAACGCATTTACGCACTCAAAAAGCAGCGCGGGCAAGTCAGCGGCAAACTGGTGGAAGTCAACTGCGCCACTTTGCGCGGCGACAATGCCATGTCCGCGCTGTTCGGGCATGTAAAAGGCGCATTCACGGGCGCACTCACTGCCCGCAGCGGCTTGCTGCGTGAAGCCGACAAGGGCTTGCTGTTTCTGGATGAAATCGGCGAACTGGGGCTGGATGAACAAGCGATGCTGTTACGCGCCATCGAAGACAAAGTATTCACCCCCTTCGGCAGCGACAAAGAAACCAGCAGCGATTTCCAACTGATTGCAGGCACGAATCGCGACCTGTTCCAGCGGGTGCGTGACGGTAAATTCCGCGAAGACTTGCTGGCTCGCATCAATTTGTGGACGTATGAATTACCCGGTTTACGCCACCGCCTCGAAGATTTGGAGGCGAATATCGAATACGAATTGCAGCAATTCACCCGCAAAGTCGGGCATAAAGTCAGCTTCAACAAAGCGGCTCGCGAACAATACCTCGCGTTTGCCCAAACCCCGGCAGCAACCTGGCGGGCGAATTTCCGCGACCTCAACTCCAGCATCACGCGCATGGCAACGCTGGCGAATGGCGGGCGCATTACGGAGGAAAGCGTGACGGAGGAAATCCGCCGCTTGCGCTACGATTGGGGTAGCTTCCAAAGCGTGACGGGCAATAACGATCCTAATGCGATGTTGCGCGAAGTATTGGCAGAGGAGGTACTTGCCAATATCGACCACTTTGATCGCGTGCAATTGGCGGAAGTCATTCGCGTATGCCGTACCGCCAAAAGTCTGGCGGATGCAGGGCGTACCCTATTCAATATCAGCCGAACCCAACGCTCCAGTGCGAATGATTCGCACCGGCTGCGGGTGTATTTGCAAAAATACGGGCTAACGTTTGGTGAATTGCAGTAAGGCTATTTTGTGCCACTCAATGCTTGCACTTCCGCAATCGCGGGTGCTGCACCTTCGAGTTCAAATTGTGGCGGAAAGGATTCGCGCACACTTAACACATTCAATTGCCCCGCTCTTTCAAGGCTACGAATTTTCGTTTCAACTGGATCAGGTTGTGCAGTCGTACCGTGAACAGTAGCGCGAACAGTCGCAGCAGTGTCAGTCGGTGGGGTGCAAGCACCTAGGGTAGCAAGGCAGAACACCAATAGGCTGAGAGTTTTCATGACCATTCCTTGTTGGGGGGGAGTAGAGACGCAAAATCTTGCGTCTCTACGGTGGCGTTGTCAAACCTTATACTTTGCGGTTCATCCCCTCCACACTCGCAAATGCTGCCATGTTCACAATCCCACGCACAGTAGTACTTTCAGTCAGGATATGCACAGGGTAATTCGTCCCCACCAGCATCGGCCCCACTGGCAAGCCATCCGCCAACATCTTGGTCATGTTGTAAGCAATATTCGCCGAATTCAAATCCGGGCAAACCAGCAAATTCGCCTCACCCTCAAACGCCGCGCCTTTGAACAAACGGTCACGCACGTCTTGCGACAACGCTGCATCCGCGTGCATTTCACCTTCCACCAACAAATCGGGGTGTTTCTCGCGCAAGATTTCCAGCGTCTTGCGCAGCTTGGCGGAATGCACATTCATGCGGCTGCCAAAGTTGGAATGCGACAACAACGCGGCTTTCGGTTCAAACCCAAAGCCTGCCACCAGTTCCGCCGCGAGTGCCGTATTGTCCGCAAGCTGTTCCGCCGTAGGATCTTCGCTGACGTGCGTATCGGTGAGGAAATACGTCCCCTGCTTCAAAATCAGCATGGTGACAGCCGCCACATCAGTCAAACCGGGACGCGCCCCAATCATGTCGCGCACGTAATGCAGATGCGAAATGAAGTTGCCTTCCACCCCGCAAATCATCGCGTCGGCATCGCCGCAACGCACCATCACCGCTGCAATTTGCGTGGTACGCGCCGTCATCACCCGACGACTATACATTGGCGTTACACCCTTGCGGCACATCACGGCGTAATGTTCTTCCACATGGCGTTCATAATCGGGGTTATTGCGCGGGTCAACCACGGTAATGTTTTCACCGATTTTCAGGCGCAAATCGTAGGCTTCGATATTGCGCTGAATCAGCTCAGGATTGCCCAGCAAAATTGGCTTGCAAATGCCATCATCCACCAATTGCTGCGCCGCATTGATCACGCGCTGGGATTCGCCTTCCGCAAACACAATGCGCTGCGGGTTACGTTTGGCTTTTTCAAACACCGGCTTCATGGTCATGCCGGAGCGGAACACGAAACTTTCCAGTTGGCGTTCATACGCCTCGAAATCGGTAATCGGGCGCGTCGCCACCCCGGTTTCCATCGCTGCTCTGGCAACACGCGGCGGGATGATGGTCATCAAACGCGGGTCAAATGGCTTAGGAATCAGGTAGTCGCGCCCGAAGTGGAATTCCGCCCCGCCATACGCAGACACCACTGCGTCGGAGGCTTCGCGCATCGCCAAATCGCCAATCGCTTCGACCACGGCAATTTTCATCGCTTCGTTGATTTCGGTTGCGCCCACATCCAACGCGCCTCGGAACAGGAACGGGAAGCACAGCACGTTATTCACTTGGTTGGGATAATCGCTGCGCCCGGTAGCCACAATCGCGTCGGAACGCACTTCGTAAATCAGTTCAGGGCGGATTTCTGGCTCAGGGTTAGCGAGCGCGAGGATAAGGGGGTTTTCCGCCATCACTTTAACGTGATGCTGTTTCAGCACGCGGGGAGCGGATAAACCGAGGAAAACGTCCACGCCGTCCATCACATCATCCAGCGTGCGTGCGTCAGTGTCGATGGCATAAGCCGCGTTGTACGGGTTCATTTCCTCAACCCGGCCTTTATAGATAATGCCGAAACGGTCGTTAACAACGATATTCTCTTTCTTTAAACCCATTTCGACCAGCAAATTCATGCAGGCAATCGCCGCCGCACCCGCACCGGAACACACCAGCTTCACGTCTTCAATCTGCTTGCCAGCGACACGCAAACCGTTACGGATTGCCGCTGCCACGCAAATCGCCGTGCCGTGCTGGTCGTCGTGGAACACTGGGATTTTCATCATCGCTTTAAGGCGTTTTTCCACCTCAAAACATTCCGGGGCTTTAATATCTTCGAGATTAATGCCGCCGAAGGTCGGTTCGAGCAGGCTGATTGCATCCACCAATCGGTCTACGTCGAGCGTGTCCATTTCAATGTCGAAGGCATTCACGCCCGCGAATTTCTTGAACAATACCGCCTTGCCTTCCATCACGGGTTTGGAGGCGAGTGCGCCAATTGCACCCAAGCCCAGCACCGCAGTGCCGTTGGAAATGACCGCCACCAGATTGCCCCGGCTGGTGTAATCCGCCGCACACGCGGGGTCAGCCGCAATCGCCAGGCTTGCTGCCGCCACGCCGGGGGAGTATGCCAGTGCCAAATCGCGCTGGTTCGCCATGTTTTTGGTGGGGGTGACTTCGAGTTTGCCCGGTTGCGGGAAGCGGTGGTAGTCGAGTGCAGCTTGGTCTAATTCGTCTTTCATAGCGGTATGTCGTCCTAAAGCAGTTATCGAAACGTAGCCCCGACACCTATGGAAGAATCGTGCCGATACCGGGCTAACTCGTCATTTTCTTGCTAACTGAATGATGCGTAAGTGTTTTGTATTTCTAGGAAAAACGGTGAGCATGACCAGAAATGCTGATAGGTGGCGGAAATCCGCCGCCCGACCCATGGCATTCTGGCGGAATACCGCCGTCTGTCTGATATTACCTGAGTTTGGTGCAATGCGGAAATTTTTATTAACTTGCTGTTTTTAAAAGTTTTTTAATCTTTATTGGCAAAGTGCTTACGTTTGGCACGTTTCTTCCAATACTGAACCCGTGTTTAACCGCAATTCGTTTGGAGAGAGAGATGAAAAAGACACTGTTAACCCTGACTACCGCCGTTGTGCTTGGCCTGTCCAGTATGTACGCCTACGCCGCTGACCCGATTGTGATCAAGTTCAGCCACGTGGTTGCACCGGATACCCCAAAAGGCAAAGCGGCTGACAAATTCAAAGCCTTGGCAGAAGAAAAGACCAAAGGTGCGGTCAAGGTTGAAGTTTACCCCAACAGCACCCTCTACAAAGACAAGGAAGAAATGGAAGCCCTGCAAATGGGTGCTGTGCAAATGCTCGCGCCATCACTGGCAAAATTCGGCCCATTGGGCGTGAAAGAGTTTGAAGTATTCGACCTCCCGTACATTTTTCGTGGCTACGACGACCTGCACAAAGTCACCCAAGGCGAAGTCGGTGCCAGCCTGTTGGCGAAACTCGAACCCAAAGGCGTGAAAGGTTTGGCATATTGGGATAACGGTTTCAAAGTCATGAGCGCAGGCAAACCGCTGAAAGCGCCGGAAGATTACAAAGGTCTGAAAATGCGCATCCAGTCTTCCAAAGTGTTGGAAGCGCAAATGCGGGCATTGGGCGCAAACCCACAAGTCATGCCGTTCTCCGAAACCTACCAAGCCCTGCAAACCGGGGTGGTAGACGGCACTGAAAACCCGCCATCCAACCTGTTCACCCAAAAAATGCATGAAGTGCAAAAAAATGCGACCGTCACCAACCACGGCTACCTAGGTTACGCAGTGATTGCGAACAAGGATTTCTGGGAAAAACTGCCAGAAGACGTGCGCAAAGGTCTGGATGAAGCGATGAAAGAATCCACCGATTTCGCCAACCAAATTGCCAAGGAAGAAAATGACAAGGCACTGGAAGCTGTCAAAGCCTCTGGCAAAACTGAAATCTATACCCCGACCGAAGACGAAACCAAAGCCATGCAAAAAGCCCTTGCTCCTGTCCATACCGAAATGGCTGAGCGGATTGGCAAAGACGTGATCGACTCCGTTTACAGTGCTACCGGGTTTGATCCTTCCAAGTAAGAAGACCCCCATCCCCAGCCCTTCCCCCGCAAGGGGTGAAGGGAGTAAGAGAGAAGAAGGGAGTGCCTCTTGTTCCTTCCCCCCTTGCGGGGGAAGGTTAGGATGGGGGGTATTCTTCTAATACATTTTGGAGGAGAAATGTATGAAGTGGCTCGATCATCTCGAAGAAGTATTGATTAGTGCTTTGCTGGCGGCTGCCACCATCGTGATTTTTGTGGCAGTGGTACACCGTTACGCTTCCGGCTTGCCGCTAGGTGCGTTCCAGGATTTTTTATTAAGCATTCACCTGAGCTGGGCGCAAGAACTGTGCATTATTTTGTTCGTGTGGATGGCGAAATTTGGCGCGGCTTACGGGGTGCGTCAAGGCATTCACGTCGGCGTGGATGTGGTGGTAAACAGCCTGTCACCTGACAATCGCCGCATAACCACCATCATCGCCTTGTGTGCAGGCGCATTCTTTACCGCATTAGTCGCCGTGCTGGGTTCCAATCTGGTCTGGCACAACGGCATGGCTTACGCAGTGTTAAGCACGTTGGGGATGGAAACTGCCCCGTATTACGAAGGCCCCACCACGCCAGATCTGGAATGGCGTACCTGGGTGGTCTATCTCGCCGTACCACTCGGCTCGGCGTTGATGTGTTTCCGTTTTCTGCAAGTGCTGGTGAAATACTGGCAAACGGGCGAGTTGCCTCACCATGATCACGGGCATGTGGAAGGCTTGCATGATGCTGAACCCTTCCCGGTAGTGGAGCAAAAGCCATGACTGCATTAATCATTTTCACCTTATTGATGTTATTGATGCTCACCGGGATGCCCGTGTCGATTGCGCTGGGGCTGACGGTGATGACCTTCCTGTTTACCATGACCAATGTGCCAGTGGAATCGGTGGCCTTGAAGCTGTTCACCGGGATTGAAAAATTCGAGATCATGGCAATTCCGTTTTTCATCCTTGCCGGGAATTTCCTCACTCACGGCGGGGTGGCGAAACGTATGGTCAACTTTGCCACGTCAATGGTCGGGCATTGGTTCGGCGGCCTGGGCTTGGCGGGTGTGGTGGCTTGCGCATTGTTTGCGGCAGTTTCCGGTTCCAGCCCCGCGACCGTGGTGGCGATTGGCTCAATTTTATTACCGGCCATGGTGCGGGCGGGTTTCCCCAAGGAATTTGGTGCAGGGGTGATTGCCTCCTCCGGTGGTTTGGGGATTTTAATTCCGCCCTCTATCGTCATGGTGATGTATGCGGTGGCAACCAACTCCTCCATCGGTGCATTGTTTATTGCCGGGGTGGTTCCGGGGTTGTTACTGACGGTATTCCTCGGTGGTATTACCTGGTATCGGGCGAGAAAAGGCAATTTCCCACGCCAGCCGAAAGCAAGCTGGACGCAACGCCTGAAAGCCTTCAACGATTCTGTATGGGGCTTATTGCTGATCATTGTGGTGATGGGCGGGATTTACACCGGCATATTCACCCCAACCGAAGCGGCAGCCATGAGTGCGGTATATGCCTTTGTGATTGCGGTATTTGTCTATAAGGATTTGAGCCTGAAAGACATACCGCGCGTGCTGCTGAATTCCGCCAGCATGTCGGCAATGTTGCTGTACATCATCACCAACGCAGTGCTGTTCTCTTTCCTGCTGACCAATGAAAACATTCCGCAATCATTGGCTTCATGGATGACGGAACAAGGCATGGGCATTATTGTGTTCCTGATTGCGGTGAATATCCTGCTGCTGATGGCGGGTAACTTTATGGAACCGTCCAGCATTATGCTGATTTTCGCACCGATCCTGTTCCCGATGGCGATAGCGTTGGGCATTCACCCGGTGCATTTCGGCATTATTATGGTGGTGAATATGGAAATCGGGATGATCACCCCGCCGGTGGGTTTGAACTTGTACGTCGCGTCGGGAATTACCAAAATGGGCTTGTCAGCACTCACCGTGGCGGTATTGCCCTGGCTGTTTACCATGCTGGCCTTCCTGATGCTGATTACGTACGTGCCTGAAATCAGCCTGTGGCTGCCACGGGTAATGGGGATGCTGTAA
Source organism: Thiothrix caldifontis (assembly GCF_900107695.1). GTDB lineage: Bacteria > Pseudomonadota > Gammaproteobacteria > Thiotrichales > Thiotrichaceae > Thiothrix > Thiothrix caldifontis. The sequence continues at coordinate 98,392 of NZ_FNQP01000007.1, forward strand.
GGAGCTATGAGCATGAGTGAAATGAAACCGTTCCAAACCATTTTGTACGCCACCAATCTGGGCACGCATATGCGCCCGGTGTTCCGGCAGGCGATCAATCTGGCACGACTCCACAAGGCAAAGATCATTATGCTGCACGCGGTTGCGCCGATTGGCACGACCGGGTCAGCGATTTTGTCGATGTACATGCCGGGTAAGGAAATCCACGACATTGAGCAGGAAAGCATGAATCAAGTGATTGAAACCATGCGCGAACGCCTGAAAAACTACTGCGCCGAGGAGGATGACATCTGCAAGGACAAGGATGAATTGCTGGATAAAATCGTGGTCAGCGCGGGCAACCCGGCAGATGTGATTAACCATTACGCCGATACGCACGGGGTGGATTTGATCGTGATTGGCAGCCACACCCGGCAAGCGGGCGGGCATACCATGCTGGGGTCAACGGCACGGACGGTGACGCAGCATAGCAAAGTGCCGGTGTTGATTATTCCGAATGGCTAGATTTGGGTATGCCAATACGCCAATGCATCACCAAAATCATCAAGGCTGAGGGTCACAGGTTCGGCGTAATCATCGCCATACAGCTCCTCAATCAAAACCCGATGTGGCTGTAGCTGGATGAAATAGCTATTGCCACTGAGGGAGTAAGGCTCAGCAGCAGGGTTTGCCCTGATCTTATCCAGCGCTGCCTGCAAGGTTTCCAGCATGGTCAGGTTGGTTTGTACGTCCAGCAACAAAAAAGCGGCAGTGGCGGCGTGGTTAGCGCTTTGCTGTTGCCATTGCTGCCATTCGTGTTCATGTATCATCGGTATTGTTCCTCAAGCAGCAGGTTAGCGTAGGGGGAAAGCGGTATTAACACCGCCGCGTGACGACGATGCACCGGCAATCAGAAACGGTGTGCCGTCGGCACTGTGGCAGTAAGCTGCCGCATCATCCTGTTTGGGCGCATTGAAACCACACCATGCCCAATTGGGCGCACTTTTCGGGCAATCTTGCTGGTTGCGGGCGGCATACCCAATGGTATTCATCACTTGGCTTGGGGTGCAATGGTCAGGGTAGAAGGTGGAAAATTTGTTCTCGCCCTGCTTGCCGCCCCATTCCCATTGCCCGGCGTAAATCCCTTGCTTATTGGGTTTTTGGGTAATGCGCACCTTGGCTACCGTGCTGGGGTCGCTGCCTTGCGGGCGCGAATGGAAACCAACCACCCGCCCTTTATTGTTCAACTCACCGCAAAAGATATGGGCGTAATTGACCTCAACACCATTGCTCGCCTTGACCCACTGGTGTGAGGGGCAGGTAACGGTTTCCTGCTTGCCCATGCTGCTGGTGTCAGTGGTTGGCTTATTGCTGTCTGGTGCGGGTTTACAGGCCACTAACCCAACAGTGGCGATAGCCAGTAAGACTCCAAGCGCTGGTCGACGCTGATAACCCATGCCGTCTGCTCCCAAATGCTAAAAGGCTGCATCCTAACGCATTCGGCTGGAAAATTCCTGTGGGAGTTGTGGACGGGCGCGGGCTTTGCAATACTTGCGCCTGCCGATTTCCTTATTGGCAGGCGTTTTTTATAAAGCATACGGTAGTTCAAAGGCTTATATGATCATTTCCAGCGTAGAAAAACTTATTGATGGCAAATCACCAGGGCAAGTTCAGTCCGACATCACTATCCGTGAAGCCTGCAAGCGCATGTGTGAACTGGATGTTGGCGCATTAGCGGTATTCGATCAGCAGCTACTGGTGGGTATTTTAAGCGAACGGGACGTGATCCGCCGCTGTCTGGGTACAGACCGCTTTGTGGACGAAACCGATGTTGCGGCGATCATGACCCAAACGCCAATCACCATTGATGCAGGTAGCAGTCTGGCAAACGCACTGGAAGTCATGCAATCGGGTGGTTTCCACCATCTCCCGGTGACAAAAGATGGTCAGCTTATTGGCTTGTTGGCGCTGGATGACATACCGGAGGAATACCATCTGCTGCTGGAACAGTTCAAGGAATTGCGGGCAAGGTAAAAAACAAGCTGGTTTATCCCTTACTTTGTGACGAAAACTGACAAAAATAACCCTTACTTTGAGGTGAAGCATGTTCAAACGTCTGTTATTAAAAGATTTGAATCACTGGCTACATAAGCCCAAGCGCAAGCCCTGAAAATCCAAACCACCCGCACCGAATACCTCGAATTCGATGCATCTTCCCCTGAAAAACACCAGTTTTTCGACGGGCAAATATTCGCTATGGCTGGTGGAACATTCAACCATTCCGCTATTGGGCTGAACGTTGCCACCACATTGCGTAACTTGCTACGCGGCAAACCCTGCCAGCCGATGAACAGCGATATGCGTATCCATACGCCTTCTGGACTCGATACCTACCCGGACATTTCGGTGTTCTGCAACGCGCCGGAGTTGATGGATAACGACCGCACCCTACTCAACCCGGTGGTGATTATCGAAGTGCTATCCCCGTCTACCCGCAGTTATGATCGGGGCGACAAATTCTGGCATTACCGCTCCATCGCGGGTTTGCAGGATTACGTACTGATTGATTCAGAAACTATCCACGTTGAACATCACCACCGTCAACAGCGGGATGAGTGGTTGCTGCATGAATATCGCAAACTGGACGATACCTTACACTTGGAATCGTTGGGACTGACACTCACACTGGCGGTTTTTTATGAAGACGTGATGTTACAGACTTAATTAGACTAAAATGGAATAACATTCCAGATTAGTCAACCCCATGTATATACACAGAACTTTGCAAAAAACCATCCAACTCGCCTCCCAATCTTTCCCCGTATTGCTGCTAACAGGCGCACGTCAGGTAGGCAAAACCACCCTATTGGAAGCCTGCGCCGAACCCACCCGCCGCTACGTCACCCTCGACGACCCCGAACAGGCAGCACTCGCCCGCACCGACCCCGCGCTCTTCTTCCAACGCCACCGGTGTTTACCGCCGTATCTGGCGCGGCTCGTACCCGCGCATGGCACTGGATGACACCTTGCCGCGTGACCTGTTTTACAACGCCTACCTGCAAACCTATTTGCAGCGCGACGTGCGTGACCTCACCCGTGTAGGCGACGAACGCGCTTTCCTGCTGTTCCTGCGAGCCGCCGCCGCCCGCACCGGGCAATTGCTCAACTACGCCGATCTTGCACGGGACGTAGACATCGACCAGAAAACCGCCAAAGCATGGCTGTCGATACTGGAGACTTCCGGCATCGTCTACCTGTTACAGCCCTATCACAACAACGTGACGAAACGTCTGCTAAAAACCCCCAAGCTGTATTTCCTCGACACCGGTTTGTGCGCCTACCTCACCCAATGGTCATCGCCGGAAACGCTGGAAGCAGGTGCTATGTCCGGCGCAATCCTCGAAAACTGGCTGTTGGTAGAAATCCTCAAAAGCTGGTGGCACAACGGACAAACGCCAGCGGTGTATTTTTACCGTGACAAAGAACAACGTGAAATCGACCTGCTAATTGAGCGTGACAACACCTTGTATCCGGTGGAATTCAAGAAAACCGCCAGCCCAAACCTAAGTGCAGCAAAGCACTTTACGGTACTGGAAAAACTGGACAGGCAAGCAGGGCATGGCGCGGTCATCTGCCTGCGCGAAACCGATGTGCCGCTGTCGCGGGAAGTGGATGCTATTCCGGCGGGCTACTTATAGAACCGTTCAGAAACCACTGCCCACTTTGACAGCATATTCGCCAAGCCAGTGAGATCAATAGGTTTAGCGAGGTAATCATTCATACCTGCGGCAAGGCATTTGTTACGCTCAGTGGAAATGGCATGTGCCGTCATCGCAATAATAGGCACATGCTGCCATTCGGTTTGTTGACGGATCAATTTGACAGCCTCATAACCATCCATTTCAGGCATTTGAATATCCATGAAAATTAACTGGAAGGTGGTTTCCCTGAGTATGTTAAGCGCTTCAATGCCATTAGCCGCCACCGTGACTATCACCCCTAATTTTTTCAGTAGTTCAGTGGCAACCATCTGATTCAGCACATCATCCTCCACGAGCAACACGCGAATGCCATGGAGCTTTACGCTGGTGGTTGCTACGGCTGTATGAGGGGGGATGTTTTCATTACAAAGCGTAAATGTTGCGCTGAAAAGGAACGTACTACCGCGCCCTGTTTCGCTTTTCACGGTAATCTGCCCCCCCATGAGACGTGCCAATGATTGACTAATCACCAGCCCCAAACCACTGCCACCGTAACGGCGGGAAAATGAACTGTCTGCTTGGGAAAACGGTTGAAACAGTTTTGTCTGTTGCAGGATGTCGATACCCATACCGGTATCGGTAACATTGAATTGTAACCGGACGTTGCCATCCGTTTGGTTTAAGCATTCAACAGTGAGACGGACTTCACCTTTCTCCGTGAACTTGATTGCATTATTGGCCAAGTTCAAGAGAACCTGAGTCAGACGTTGGGGGTCTCCCAACAAACAGGCCGGAGCATCATTGGCAATCTGGATCGCAAACACCAAACCTTTTTGTCGCGCTTGTTCTTCCAGAAGGTATGAGACTTGTTGCAACACGTCATTAAGGCGGAAGGCGATACGGTTCAGTTCGAGTTTACCCGCTTCGATTTTCGCCACATCCAGTATGTCATCAAGAATGCCCAATAACAGATGGGAAGAAGACTGCATTTTGTTCAGGTAATCAGCCTGTGTGGCAGAAAGTGCCGTATGTTGCATGAGAAATCCCAAACCGATCATGGCATTCAACGGAGTACGGATTTCATGACTCATATTTGCCAAAAACTCACTTTTGGCCTGATTAGCTTTGACGGCTTCTTCTTTGGCTTGCTGAAGAGCGGTATTGAGGCGGGTCAGTTTGCGGTTCCAATAGACACTGCCCAGCAACAGCAGACTGGCTGCTATCACTAATTTCCAGAGCAAGGAATAGTCGGTGGTTTCCACAACGTTGATGGAACGCCAGTTACGCTTGATGGCATTATGATCGGTATAGTTCAGTGAATCGACGACTTTTTGCATAATGCTGAGCAGTTGCGGTGAGTCATTGCGAACACCAAAGGAAATAGGATAGGTGTAATCGAGTTTACCGATAATTTTTAGGTTATACATACCCTGCTGGATGATTTGCAGAGCGTGTTCAAAGGAGGCAACACCCGCATAGGCATCGCCGTTTTCGACCATCTGGAACAACAACTCCGGTGATTCCACCCCCCTGAAGTCAATCGTGGGATAGGTTTGCCGCAGTTCTTTTTCAATAGCGCTATTGCTGGGTACGGCAATTTTCTGGTCAGCGATTTCCATCAGTGACTGAACGAATGTCTGGTCAGACTTAGCCAGCAGCACATTCGAGGTTTCAAAATAGGGTGAGGTAAAGCTCAGAAAAGCTTCGCGTTCTGGTGTTCTAACCAAACCAGAGACGAGATCACATTTTCTTTCGCGAGCAAATTGCAAAGCTTCGCCCCAGCTACGACTCGTGACGGGATGCAGCGCAATACCCAAGCGGCTTGAAATAAGTTGGAGGTAGTCAGCAAAAATGCCCTGATGTTTGCCATCCGCCAAGAAATCGTAGGGAATCCATACAGGGCTAAAGCAATAGCGCAAACCGGTGTTTTTATACGGCTCCAACCATGCTTGTTCCACATCGGTTAGGGAAAACGGCGTGCCTTGTGTGAGGTCTTTAGCGGGTTCCGCCAATGGCTTGCTAGATTTTTCTACGGCAACGCTACTCGCTACTAATAGCAGTAAAATGCTGTAGAACAGACTGAATACAAACCGTTTCAAGCTTCCACCAGTGCTATCCAAGCCGCTTGTACTGCTTCACGCTCCCGTGCGAATTGCCCCCCATCCACTGTTGTCTCCTGCTCTTGCAATGACAATGCGTGAATGCGGTCACGCAACGTTCGGTAAGCATCCGCCAACATTTCCGCCGTATCTGCAGGCAAAATCCCTACCTGTTGCAGTGACTCAATCTGGCGGATATTGTCGCTCCAGCGTACCAGTTCGGGGTGTTCATGTGCATGAGCAAGAATCAGGAATTGTACAATAAATTCAATATCTGTCACGCCGCCGAAGTCTTTTTTCAGGTTAAATACGTTGGAGTCTTTGCTGCCTAGGCTTTCCCACATCTTCTTACGCATGGTGATAACCTCCTTGCGTAACGCTTCTTTATCGCGGGGTTGGCAGAGGATGTCATGGCGTACTTGCTCAAATTGCGCCCGTAAGCTGGCAGAACCTGTGAGCGCTCGCGCCCGCAGCAAGGCTTGATGCTCCCACACCCACGCTTTTTCCTGTTGGTAAAGGCGGAACGCATTCAAACTACTGACAAGCAAACCGGATGCACCACTGGGACGCAAGCGAGTATCGGTTTCGTACAAGCGTCCCGCTGGCGTAAACGTCGTCAGCGTGTGAATAATTTTTTGGGCGAAACGGGCATAGAACACGGCATTTTCCAGCGTCTTCTTACCGTTGGTTTGCTGCGCCGTACCGTGACTGTCGTGCAAGAAAATAATGTCGAGATCCGAACCGTAACCCAGTTCCAGCCCGCCGAGTTTGCCGTAAGCAATAATCGCAAACCCCGCTTGTTGTGTTTCCCCCGCTTCATCTTGGTAACACGGTACGCCCGTTTGCGCCGTCATTGTTTCCCACACATGCCGCTGGGTTTCTTCCAGCACCGACTCGGCAATCCAAGTCAACTGATCCGACACCTTCATTAACGGCAATACGCCGGTAATGTCCGCCGCTGCCACCCGCAACACTTGCGCTTGCTTGAATTGGCGCAAACGCTCCATCACCTGTTCGGTGTCGCCCTGATCAATGCGCTCCAATTCCAGCCGCAATGCCGCACCCAATTGCTCACGATCCAGCGGCGTATACAACTGGCGCGAATCCAGCAATTGATCCAGCAAAATCGGGTGATCGGTCAATTGGCTGGTAATCCACAAGCTATCACTAACCAGCCGGACGAACTGCTCCAGTGCATTCGGGTGATCGGCGAGCATGGCAATGTAGCCGGAACGCGGCGCAATCTTTTGCACAATCCGTAAACAGCGTTCCAACGCCTGTTCGGGGTCAGCCAAAGCATTACACGCATCCAGCAACGCAGGCAGCAAGCGGTTCAAACGACTGCGCCCCGTATCAGTCAAGGTGTTGTACAAACGGCTGTGCAACAGTGCCTGAATCGCGGGATGTTCCGGCATCGGCTGACTTTCTTGGGTTTCGAGCGCAAATACGCGCTGGAAAATCTGCGAAACCGCACGCTGATGACGATTCAATTCCGCCTCAAAATTCACCCAATCCGCAAAGCCCATCGAGCTGGCAAGGCAAGCTTGGCGTTCCGGCGTGGTCGGCAGCGAATGCGTCTGTTCGTCGTTCCACATTTGCAGGCGGTTTTCCGTGCGTCGCAGGAAATGGTAAGCCCGTTGCAACACGCCAAACTCTTCCGCCGTCAGCAATTGTTGTGCCAGCAAGGCATCCAGCGTAGGCAGCAAACTACGCCCCCGCAATTCGGGAATCCGCCCGCCGCGCATCAGTTGGAACACTTGCGCGGTAAATTCGATTTCGCGGATACCGCCCGTGCCGAGTTTCACGTCAAGGTATTTGCCACGGCGTTCGGCTTCGCGGTTAATCATGGCTTTCATATCGCGCAATTGCTCAATCGCGCCGTAATCGAGGTAGCGGCGGAACACGAACGGGCGCAAGCGTGCCATCAATTCCGCGCCGTTGGTTTTGTCGCCTGCCATCACCCGCGCTTTGATCAGGGCATAACGTTCCCATTCGCGCCCGTGGGTTTCGTAATAATGCTCCATCGCATCGAACGACAAGGCGAGTGCGCCGACTTCACCGAAGGGGCGTAAGCGCATATCGACGCGGTAGGCAATGCCCTCCGCCGTGGTTTGCCCCAACACCCCAATCAAGCGCTGCCCCACACGGGTGAAAAATGTCTGGTTATCGAGATCACGCTTGCCATCGGTTGTACCGGCTTCTGGGAAGGCGAAAATCATGTCAATGTCGGAGGAAAAGTTAAGTTCCTGCCCGCCGAGTTTGCCCATACCGATAATCACCATCTGCTGGGGTTCACCGCTGCGGCTGCGTGGAATGCCATGCTTGTTGCACAATTCGGCGTAACACCACTGATAGGCTGCTTCCACCAAACCATCGGCAAGATCAGAGGTGGTTTGCAACGTTTCACTCAACTCTGCCATGCCCTGCAAATCGCGGTAAGCAATCCGCACCATTTCACGATTGCGGATAATCCGTACCGTGCGCAACACACTGTCATAATCAGGGAGCGGAACAATGCCTGCTACAATTTTTTGTACCAATTCACCGTCACTATAGGGCTGGCTAGCTGTGAATTCGGATAGCCATTCGGGGTGGCGGGTAAGTTGGTGCTGCAAATAAGGGCTATGAACAAAGATGGCATCATTCATTGAAGTCATTGACATGATTGTTCTCACGTTGCTGAGCAAATTTCACCATTATACGCCCCCTCATGATACACGGGGAATGACCAACGCAGCCTTAGATGATGCATTGCATCGAAACCTGATAGTGCTGTATGATTAATCATCCATCAAAATTTATAATGACTGTAGCGTTTCATCAGCGGGGGCTTCATGAACATGCATAAACGTAAAATCGCATTAGTTGCACATGACAACTTAAAACAAGCGCTGATCCATTGGTCAAAAGCCAATTACCCTATTTTAGCCGAATGTGATTTGTTTGCCACAGGAACCACGGGGCGACTCTTGGCGGAGCAAACCGGTTTGGAAATAACCTGTCTCTTGAGCGGTCCGCTCGGTGGCGACCAGCAAATTGGTGCACGTATCTCAGAAGGGTTAATCGACATTTTGATTTTCTTTTGGGATCCGATGGCGCAGGTACCACACGATGCAGATGTTAAAGCCTTATTACGCATCGCAACACTTTTAAACATTCCCGTAGCCAATAATCAAAGTACTGCCGATTGTGTGTTAGCAATGTTGCGGCTGAGTAAAGCCGAAACCCAACCTTGGGTTGTCAATTTCAAAGCGCCGCAACCCTTCAATTACTCCGGCACACTCAAACAATTACCTAACCGTGGGAATCAGTTGCCACTAACCACACGCATGAAGTATCGGTACACTCCCACAATGCCTGTCAATTTAGCTTAGCAACCCGCTCCAGCACATCCAATAACACTTGTGTGTCAAATGGCTTGCTGAGGAAATCATTCATCCCCGCTTGCAGGCACTGTGCGCGGTCACTTGCCAAGGTATTCGCGGTCAAGGCAATAATCGGCGTGTGTGTACCGTTCTTTTAAACTTATACAAACTTAACCAAGGTCAAGTTTGCGGTTAAATTCCTGCTTCATTGGGGCTGGTTTCACCTTCGGTTTATGCCCACAACCGGGGGCAGAACAGGTCTTGCTGGAGGCAAAAAACCGATCAGCCACTACGACCACCGCACCCCGCATTCCTGCCTTGTATTCCAACTGACGGCGGAACTCGAAGAAACCCATGTCACTGATCGCGCGGGATAAATGGCGGTTTTTCACCATACCCGACACGTTCAAATCTTCAATGCCGATGGTGTGGAAACGGCGGATCAAATCCGTGGTGAGTTGGTGCAAACTGTTTTGGCGGATGTTGGCAATACGTGCGTGAAGTTTTGCCAGCTTCTGCTTCGCCTTGTGGCGGTTAGCACTGCCTTTGACCTTGCGTGACAAGCTGCGGGATAGCCGTTTTAGGCGCGAAAGCAAGGCTTTATGCGGTTTCGCCCCGACCACTTTTCCCCCCGTTGACAGGGTTGCCAGTGCAGCAAGCTCATTTGGTTGGGTTTGGACTGGCTGTTATCGTCTTTCCACGCCGCGTATTGGGTTTGCCATTCTGCCAATGCCCAGTTGTAGGCAAACCGATTCGCATAGCGTAATTAAGCACAGTGCTACATAAATGGTATATTTAAAACTGTGTAATAAAACACTGCCCGCAATAAGCGGGCAGGTCATATATAGGTAGGTGGATGGTTCTTATGGAATTAATTATAATAACGCTTATGTTACAATAGTTTCTCAATTTCACGGGGCAAATTTTCACGCCGTGCACCACGTTGTAAACAACGACTCGTGTAACAAGCAGCCAGAACAATGGCGGCGAAAACAACTAAACCAAGAATACTCATGATGCACCTCCTTAAGGCCAAAAGAGCAGAAACTACTGTGGTGTCAAAACAACAATGTTGCAAGAACAACTCATTGAAGTTTAAAGGAAAAACACCACGAATCAGCCAGCATAATACATGCTTCACGATTGTTTCTTAAACAATATTTTTTTATGCGCATACGGGTTCGCCCTAGCCCTTGAAATTTACTCACAACACCCACACGCTATAGCCTACACAAAAGCATCTGGAGCGCATTTTGGAACAATACCGAGGAACCACCATCCTGAGCGTGCGTCGCGACGGCAAAGTCGTTGTCGGCGGCGATGGTCAAGTCACGCTGGGCAATACCGTCATGAAAGGCAATGCCCGCAAGGTACGCCGCTTGTACAACGATAAAGTCATTGCAGGCTTTGCCGGTGGGACAGCCGATGCCTTCACCCTGTTTGAACGCTTTGAAAGCAAGCTGCAAGCGCACAATGGCAACCTCACCCGTGCCGCCGTGGAACTCGCCAAAGACTGGCGTACCGACCGCATGTTACGCCGCCTTGAAGCGCTGCTGATTGTTGCTGATGCCACCGCATCCCTGCTGATTACCGGCAACGGCGACGTGGTAGAGCAAGAAAATGATTTAATCGCCATTGGTTCCGGTGGTGCATTTGCGCAATCCGCCGCCCGTGCCTTACTGGAAAACACCGAGCTTTCCGCCCGCGAAATTGTCGAAAAAGGGCTGCACATTGCCGCCGACATTTGCATTTACAGCAACCACAACCTGACCATTGAGGAACTTTAATGAGCGTCGGCACGATGACCCCCCGCGAAATTGTCCAAGAACTCGACAAACACGTTATTGGTCAGGACAAGGCCAAGCGTTCCGTCGCCATTGCACTGCGTAACCGCTGGCGGCGGCAGCAGCTTGATGACGCGCTGCGCCCCGAAGTGACCCCGAAAAACATTCTAATGATTGGCCCCACGGGTGTCGGTAAAACCGAAATTGCCCGCCGCTTAGCCAAATTAGCCAATGCACCGTTCATTAAGGTCGAAGCCACCAAATTCACCGAAGTCGGTTACGTGGGCAAGGAAGTCGATTCCATCATCCGCGACCTTGCTGACATGGCGATGAAAATGATGCGCGAGCAAGAAGTTGCTAAGGTCAACTACCGCGCTCAGGAAGCCGCCGAAGAACGCATCCTCGACATCCTGTTACCTGCGCCACGCAAAGAAACACCGGTTAGTGAATGGTCTTCAATCAGCGATGACGAATTAGGCAAACCCGTGCGTGAAGATAATGCCACCCGCCAAAAATTCCGCAAAAAATTGCGCGAAGGCGAACTCGATGCCAAAGAAATCGAGCTGGATGTGGCTGTCAGTGGCGCAAGCGTGGAAATCATGACCCCACCGGGCATGGAAGAAATGGCAAGCCAGTTGCAAAGCATGTTCCAAAACATCGGCAGCAACAAAAAGCGCAAGCGCAAGATGAAGATCAAAGACGCGCTCAAAGTGTTGACCGAAGAAGAAGCCCATAAAATGGTCAATGAGGAAGAGCTAAAGCAACGTGCGTTGTTTGCGGTTGAACAAACCGGCATTGTGTTCCTTGATGAAATCGACAAAGTGGCACGCAGTGGGCAAACCAGCGGCGCAGATGTGTCCCGCGAAGGCGTGCAACGCGATTTGCTGCCATTGATCGAAGGTTGTACCGTCAATACCAAATACGGCATGGTGAAAACCGACCATATTTTGTTCATTGCGTCCGGCGCATTCCACGTGGCTAAACCCTCCGACTTAATACCGGAATTACAGGGTCGGCTGCCAATTCGTGTAGAAATGGATGCCTTGAGCGCGAATGACTTTGAACGCATCCTCACCGAACCGAATGCATCCCTCACCGAACAGTACCAAGGGTTGCTGGCAACCGAAGGTGTTGCGCTGACGTTTGCCCCCGATGCGATTCGCCGGATTGCCGAAATTGCCTTTGAAGTCAACGAGCGCACCGAAAACATCGGCGCACGCCGCCTGCACACGGTGGTCGAGCGTTTGCTGGAAAACGTGCTGTTTGAAGCGCCCGATTGCGACGACCAAATGACGGTAGACGCAGCTTACGTTAACCAGATTTTGGGCGAATTGGTCAAAGACGAAGACCTTAGCCGTTATATTTTGTAAAGAGAACCGAACATGACACCACTGGATATTACCTTAAACCAGAAAACCCGCGAACTGCTGATTACTTGGCCGGGCGATGAAGTCCACGCGCTGAGTTGCGAATACTTGCGGGTGAATTCGCCGTCAGCCGAAGTGCGCGGGCATGGCCCAGGGCAGGAAAAGCTGCAAATCGGCAAGGAAAACGTGAATATCAAAGGCATTGAACCAGTGGGACATTACGCTATTCAGTTAACCTTCGATGACAACCACGACAGCGGGATTTACGACTGGAACTTGCTGTACGAGCTTGGCAAGAACATGGAGCAAAACTGGGCGGAGTATCTGGCAAAGCTGGATGCTGCGGGGTATACGCGCAAATTGCCGGGTCAGGTAATTTAAGCTTCCCAAAACACATTGGTAAAGTGGTTGCGTGCATAGTCGCGGTAAACCGTAAAATCGCTGTCAACACTTGCCACCGTGCGGGTGTTGATACGCTCACACAAGCCAATCAGGGAAGCATCGGCAAAGTCAGCAGGCAAATCAGCGTATTTCTTCAGTAACGCCAGAATGCGCTCCCAATCGCCTACCGTGCTTGCGTCGATTTGCACGGCTTGATTCACCCACAGCAGAAAATCCTGTTGTGCTTGCTGCGAAAAATCCAGCATGTGGACAACTTCCGTAATGACCGGCAAATTGGTGTGCAATCTGCCTCGAACATGCTTAATGAAGTGCTTTGCCTGTGCATGGTAACGGTCGCTACCGTCAAACAACGCAATAAAGACCCCACTATCAACGACGATGTTTAGCATTCAGCTTCTCCCGTAATAGGGCTTTGCGATTGATGCTGAGATCGTCACGCCCACTGCTATAACGCCCGAACACATGCTCACCCAGTTCGTAGGGTGTCGGGCGGTTTTCGTAACGGGAAAGTTTCTCGCAGACAGCTTCACGGATAAAATTCGACAACGAAATGCCTTCAGACTGCAAACGCTGCCGCAGGCTTTCTTCTAACGATTTATCCAGACGAATCGAAATGCTCATGGCAACAACTCCTGTAATACAGATGTACTACAAGTGTAGTGCGCTGAAACACCGACAATCAAGTAAAAGTGATATGCCGCCGTTACGGGAGACGCGAGGAGCTGAACGGGCAGGACAAGTTGCAAACTAGCAAGGAAAACGTGAATATCGTGATCCCACTGACCGTCTGGAAACATGACAATGCAATTGACTATGACACGGCCGGATGATTGGCACGTACACCTGCGTGATGGCGACATGTTAGCGACAGTGCTACCGGATACCGCCCAGCGTTTTGCCCGCGCTATTGTCATGCCCAACCTAAAACCGCCCGTGCGCACGGTGGCAGATGCAGGCGCTTACCGAGAGCGCATTCTGTCGGCATTGCCTGCCAACATGCGCTTTGAGCCACTGATGACCTTGTACCTGACCGACAATACGTCGCCGGAAGACATCCGTCAGGCTAAGTCTAGCGGCTTCATCCACGCGGTGAAGTATTACCCTGCGGGGGCAACCACCCATTCTGATTCCGGTGTCACCGATATTCGCCAGGTAGCCGCAGTTCTGGAAACCATGCAGGAAGTCGATTTGCCGCTGCTCATACACGGTGAAGTCACCGATACCAACATTGACATTTTTGACCGTGAAGCGGTTTTCATCGAGCGCATTCTTGTGCCGTTGTTGGAACGTTTGCCGCGCCTGCGGGTGGTGCTGGAACACATTACCACCGCGCAAGCCGCAGCGTTTGTGACGGCGGCATCGGCTAATGTCGCTGCCACCATTACGGTTCATCACCTGCTGTATAATCGCAATGCCATGTTCCAGGGGGGTATCCGTCCTCATGCGTATTGCCTGCCGGTACTCAAGCGTGAAAGCCACCGTCAGGCACTGGTGGCAGCCGCTACCAGTGGCAATCCGAAGTTTTTCCTTGGAACAGACAGCGCCCCGCATCTGCGTCATGACAAGGAATCGTCCTGCGGCTGTGCGGGTATTTACAGCGCACACGCGGCACTTGAGCTATATGCCGAGGTGTTTGAACAAGCCGGAGCGCTGGATAAACTGGAGGCGTTCGCCAGCTTCCACGGCTCCGACTTTTATGGGCTACCCCGTAATCAGGAGCAAGTGACGCTGGTGAAGCAGCCTTGGACAGTTCCAGCAGCGCTCAACGCTGGCGACCATGCGTTAATTCCCCTGCGGGCTGGTGAAACAGTCGGCTGGCATCTGGCGTAACGGTTAGGCATCCATCATGCTACGACAAGCTGCGTACCAGCGCCCAAACGTAGGGTTGCTGGTGGCAGCGGCTTCCAAAATCCCCATGCCTTGCGCGGAACGCAACACGCCAAACACGCTGGTATCCACCAAACCCGGCTGTTCACCCGCGTAAAAGTCTTTGCCAGCCAAACCGTTATCGACCCAATGCGCTAACGCCGTTTGAAACTCGGCTTCAGGGTTTTGGATGCTGTGCTTCAGCTTCATTTTATTGGCGACACGTGGCATCACCATTGCACCGACCAGCCGCACGAAGAAACGTTTAACCGCACCATCCTTACTGCTGGTCATCACCAGCCCCAGATTTTGGAACGATTTGCCGATATTCGGGTGAATCAATGGTGGTAGGTAATGCACCAGTGTGTTATCCACCCAAGCTTGCCACTCGTCATCCTGTGGGGTGGGCAGCAAATGCGCGTAGTTGTCGTTGAGGTAACGCACAATCGCGCTGGATTCGACCACGATTTCAGCATCATCTTTCAGCACGGGGACTTTTTTGTGGTCGGTGAAATCCAGCTCTTTCATCCCAAACGGGGTCACTTCCACTAGGTTGTAGGGGATTTTGGTGTAGTTGAGGAAGGCTTTTACTTTCCAGCAAAACGGGCAGGAATTGAATTGGTACAGGGTTATCATGTGTCGTTTATTTCATCTAAGTCAGGGGTGGGTCACATCCTACAACATGCTGGTATACTCGCACCACTAACTGACTGCTGAAACAGGAATTCCCATGACCTTGACCGAAACCCTCGATACCCTCAAATACAATAGCGATGGCTTGATTCCCGCGATTGCCCAGCAATTCGACACGCATGAAGTGCTGATGATGGCATGGATGAACCGTGCCAGCATCGAAGAAACACTGGAAACCGGGCGCGTTTGCTATTGGTCACGGTCACGCAACCGCTTTTGGCGCAAGGGTGAATCGTCGGGGCAAATGCAGGCATTAAAGGAATTCCGTATTGACTGCGATGCTGACACTATCTTGCTGCTGGTGGATCAAACTGGCCCGGCTTGCCATACCGGGCGGCGTTCGTGCTTTTACAATAAGGTGGAAGGCGATCAAGTGATTATTGACCGTGAGGTGTTGATTGACCCTAAAACGCTGTACGCCTGATGGAAGTCTGGCAGTATGCCGCTGCAACGGCGATTGTGGTACTGGCGTATTTTATTCGCGGCATTGCGGGGTTTGGGTCGGGCTTGATTGCGGTGCCATTGCTGGCGTTGTTTCTGCCGCTGACCTTCGTTGTGCCGCTGATTTTACTGCTGGATTTCACTGCATCGCTGGTAATGGGCGGGCTGGATTTGAAGCGGGTGCAATGGCGTGAAGTCGGCATGTTGATTCCCTTCAGCCTGATCGGGGTGATGGTCGGCACGCAATTGCTGGTGAATTTACCACTTACGCCGATGTTGCTGATCTTGG
Source organism: Thiothrix caldifontis (assembly GCF_900107695.1). Classification (GTDB taxonomy): domain Bacteria; phylum Pseudomonadota; class Gammaproteobacteria; order Thiotrichales; family Thiotrichaceae; genus Thiothrix; species Thiothrix caldifontis. Next base: position 114,378 of record NZ_FNQP01000007.1, read on the forward strand.
CGGCGTTTATTTTCGTGTTTGCGGTGCGCAGCTTGTTGAATTTGAAGGGTGAAAAACCGGTATCGGCGTGGTGGGCAATTCCGGCTTCGTTCACCGGTGGCACGGTCGGTGGGCTGTTTGGCACAGGCGGGCCGCCGTATGTGATTTATTTGAATCATCGGATTCAGGATAAAACGCTGTTGCGGGCAACATTTTCTGCGCTGTTTTTCATCGAAGGGGCGGTGCGGATTGCGACGTTTTTTATTGCCGGATTGTTGCTGGCGCAAACGGTGTGGTGGAATGCGTTGTTTGCCTTGCCCCTGATGTTGGGGGCATTGTGGGTAGGCGGTCATGTGCATACGGGGTTAACGCAAACGCACATGACGCGCCTGATTGGGGTATTGTTGTTGCTGGCCAGTGTGTCGCTGACACTCAAGGCGTTGAGCTAATCACTCCAACATGCTGCGCAACATCCACGCATTCTTTTCGTGGATTTGCATCCGCTGGGTTAACAGATCCGCCGTGGGTTCATCGCTGGCAGCATCCACCAGTGGGAAAATGCTGCGGGCAGTCCGCACTACCGCTTCCTGACCTTCCACCAAATTACGGATCATGTCCTGCGCTTTGGGTACGCCTTCTTCTTCCTTAATGGAGGAAAGCTTGCTGTAAGCCGCGTAAGTACCCGGTGCGGGGTAGCCAAGGGCGCGAATGCGTTCTGCCACCAAATCGACGGCTAACGCTAATTCGTTATATTGCGTCTCGAACATGAGGTGCAGGGTGTTGAACATTGGCCCCGTCACATTCCAATGGTAGTTATGGGTTTTCAGGTAAAGCGTGTAAGTGTCAGCGAGCAAGCGCGAAAGCCCGTCAGCAATCGCTTGGCGTTGGTCGTTGGGAATGCCGATATTGATGTCCATAAGAAGTCTCCCTGTCTGTATGGCTGTTTTGATCAGATGAAATGAGTATAGTACACCTTCATTGTTTTAATAAATTGAATGTTTATCTTATAACGTTCACAAAAACAGAACAACGGCTATAAGCACTTGCGCCCCATAATGTCCAGAATCAGGTGCAGCAACTCATCGGGGCGGTTGGTGATGCCAAATGCACCGGCTGGCACGCCGTCTTGCGCATTGAAATTTCCCACATAGAAAATCGCGGGCAAGCTAGGGTAATGATCGTGCAAGGTTTGCAAGGTGGCGATGCCATTCGACTGCCCTTCGGGGCGGGCAATATCCGACACCAATAGTTCACAACTGGTCTGTTTCAAATGCCCCAAGGCTTCGCCCACCGAAGTGACGGTAATGACGTCCAAGCCCAAATATTGCAACAGGCGGATTTCATTCACTAACGTATCGGGGCGATCATCCAACCATAACACGCGGCAACCGCTTAACATCTCACCATTGCCTTGCAGCCGCCGTAACACCTGTGCTTTATCCGCTGCATTCACCTCGATATGCCAATGCGGATTTCGCGCCGCCACCGTGAGTACATCATCCAAAGCACGTTCGACCTGTGACAGATCAGCCAACCAGTTCGGTCGTTGTTTCGCATAAGTACTGAGCAATAATTGCCGTGAATACAGATCGTATGCCAACAAAAAAGCGCTGAATGCCCCGATTACCCATAAGTACGCTGGTATGACCTTAATGATTTCCAGCCAAAAATCCTGATATTCCAACATGCGTCGCCCCTGAGAAATGTTTTTGCCCTTTATGTCGAAAATTCTAACACTTAAGCGGTAGTCTGTGGCAGATATTTGGCATTGACGCTGTACACTAATGAGCGTTTAATCATAAATAGCTTGGATAGACCAAGCCCAACCATTCTCAGTAAGGAGCTTACTGACATGTTCAAACCTGATTTTGATTTTCTGGTCTTCATTGGTCGGTTTCAGCCATTTCATGCGGGGCATCAAGCCGTGGTGGAAACCGCGTTGCAACGTGCCGAGCGCGTGATTGTGTTGATCGGTTCGAGTTACCAACCGCGCACTTTGCGTAATCCTTGGACATTTGCTGAGCGTGAAGCCTTTATCCGTGCCACGTTTCCTGAGGCGGGCGAACGCTTGATGCTTGCGCCGTTGCTGGATGACACCTACAACGAGCAAGGCTGGATTACCCGCGTGCAACAAACCGTGCATGGCATTACGTGCCGTTTCCCGCCAAAAGTGGGCAGTGCCGCGCCGCGTGTCGGCCTGATTGGGCACAGCAAAGACCACAGTTCTTATTACCTGTCGATGTTTCCGCAATGGCAATCTGTCGCGGTGGAAAATGTGCGCGGGGTGTCATCTACGCCGCTGCGCGAACAGTATTTCCAACACGGTACTACACATAGTGAGATCCCGCCAGCGGTGCAAACTTGGCTGGAAAATTTCCGAGGATCTGATGCCTTTCAGCACATTGCCAGCGAGTGGGAATTCGTGAACCAGTACCGCAAAGGCTGGGAAGCTGCCCCTTACGCCCCAACGTTTGTTACCGTCGATGCTGTGGTGGTACAAGCCGGACACATTTTGCTGATCGAACGCAAAGCCCGCCCCGGCAAAGGGCAATGGGCATTACCCGGTGGTTTTCTTGACCCACACGAAAAGCTGCGTGATGCGGTCATCCGTGAATTGCGTGAGGAAACCCGCATCAAAGTGCCTGCACCCGTGTTGGCGGGGTCGATTGTGAAAGAGCAAGTGTTTGACGATCCGTACCGTTCGGCGCGTGGGCGCACCATTACCCATGCGTTTTTGATTGAACTCAAACCCGATGCGCATGGCTTGCCGAAAGTGAAAGGCGGCGATGATGCGCAGCACGCTTTCTGGATGCCGTTGGGCGACCTAGACCCTGAACGGCTGTTTGAAGACCATTTCCAGATCATCAAGACGATGATTGGGTGAAGACCCTCACCCCCTAGCCCCCTCTCCCAGAGGTAGAGGGGGAACAAAACCCTTTCTTTAGCCCCTCTACCTCTGGGAGAGGGGTTGGGGTGAGGGCAAACGGTGGCAGATAGACTGCCACTCATACCATTACACAGGAGGATTTCCTATGTTCACTAACTTGATTCTCAACACTGACAGCTACAAAGCCAGCCACTTTTTGCAATACCCGGCGGGGACTGAGGTGGTGTCATCCTATATCGAATCACGCGGCGGGCAGTTTCCACAAACACTGTTCTTCGGCTTGCAAGCATTCATCAAGGAATACCTGCTCAAGCCCGTCACCACCGCAGATATTGATGAGGCGGAGGCGTTGTTTGCCGCGCACGGCGTACCGTTTTTCCGCCAAGGCTGGGAACAGATTGTGCAGCAACACGGCGGTTTCCTACCCGTTGAAATCCAAGCGTTGCCCGAAGGCATGATTGTCCCCACCGGCAATGCGTTGGTGCAAATCCGTAACACTGACCCGCAAGCGTTTTGGCTGACCTCGTATCTGGAAACGGCGTTGCTGCGGGCGGTCTGGTATCCCACCACGGTTGCCACACTGTCATGGCAGGTGAAGCAAAGCATACGCCAAGCCCTTGAGGCCACTTGCGATAATCCGGCTGCGGAGTTGCCGTTCAAGCTGCATGACTTCGGCGCACGCGGGGTGTCTTCGCACGAATCCGCAGCACTCGGTGGCATGGCGCACTTGGTCAATTTTATGGGTGGCGATACGGTCGTGGCATTGCTGGCGGCGCGTCAATATTACGGCGCGGACATGGCAGGCTTTTCAATCCCGGCGGCAGAACATTCCACCATTACCGCGTGGGGGCGCGAAGGCGAAACGGATGCTTACGCCAATATGCTGCAACAATTTGGGCAAGCGGGGAAATTGCTCGCGGTCGTGTCCGATTCCTACGACATTTACCACGCCGTTTCCGAGATTTGGGGCAAGCAATTGCGGGCGCAGGTCGAAAGCAGCGGCGCAACCGTGGTGATTCGCCCCGATTCCGGCGTGCCGGAAGAGATCGTGCCGGAAGTGCTGGAGCGTTTGTATGCCGAATTCGGTGGTCGCGTAAACAGCAAGGGCTACAAAGTGTTGAGCGATTGCGTGCGCGTGATTCAGGGCGATGGGGTGGATGTGGATTCCATCGGCGTGATTTTGCAACGCATTCAACAGGCTGGCTTTTCGACCGAAAATGTCGCGTTTGGCATGGGTGGCGGGCTGTTGCAGAAGGTTAACCGCGATACCTTGCGCTTTGCGATGAAGGCTTCCGCAATGCAAATCAATGGTGCGTGGCGCGATGTATATAAGCAGCCGGTCACGGATTCCGGCAAGCATTCCAAGCGTGGGCGGCTGGCGGTGATTAGGGATGCGGGCGTGATCAAAACCATCCGCGAGGATGCGCTGTCGTGGGAAAGCAATTTGCTGCGTCCGGTGTTCCGCAATGGTGAGTTATTAGTGAATGATGGTTTTAACGTAGTACGGGAACGTAGCAACGCCGTATAATCGCTGGCATGAAACACCTCCTCATCGCCCTCATCCGCTTCTACCAATTGTTCCTCAGCCCGCTGCTGGGGAGCAATTGCCGCTTCTACCCCACCTGTTCGCATTACGCGAAGGAGGCGATTGAAACCCACGGTGCACTCAAAGGCAGTTGGTTAGCCATCCGGCGTATCGGGCGTTGCAATCCCTGGCACGAAGGCGGGCTTGACCCCGTCCCTGATGCCTGCAAATGCGGCAAATCCCATAGTAACCCGAATGATCCGTAGTACGTTCATCTGGTTAGGGTTTACAAGCTAGCTGACTGTTTATACGCTTGATAACAATATCACCCTATTGGGTAAACAATAAAAATATTGGATAAACACTATGTCAGAAGTACAACAATTGGTTGATTTAGTCGTTACAGGGCATACCTCAGACAAACCGGTAGAAAAACTGGTCAGTGAAATCCTCACCTTGCTGGACGACCACAGTGCTCACCTCGAATTTAAACTCTCCGATGCCTTGCTATTTAATAATGGCATGGTGTCTATCCGTGACAATATTGATACCGATGAAGCGGAAGTTATTCGCCAAAAGCTGCACACGTTAGGTGTAAGCAGTGTGTTACGCCCTACACTCCAGATTGTCCCTAAAGAGACCGAAGAAACACCCGGCGACATGGGCATTTACACTTGCCCCGCTTGTGGACACCAACAAACCAAGCTCAACACCAGCCAGAATGGGCGTATGGATGCTTGCGAAGCCTGTGGTATTGTCGGCGAACGCTACCACAAAAAGCAGCGTCTGCAACAAGTGATGCAAAGTGAAAGCCAAAAACACGAGAACGAACGTTCCAAACGTATCCGCGAAGTGCTCGAACGAGCCAAGCTTGAAGAAGAAGCGTTATTGCAGGAAGAAGCACGCCGTCGCTTGGGCATTGCTGCCAAGCCAGATCACATCGGCCTCAAAGTAGCTGCTGCTGTTGCGGCTTTAAGTTTGAGTCTAGGGGGTGTTTATTACTACAACCAACCCACGGAAGAAGAACTCGCCCAACAAGCTGAAGTCGCTGCCAAATAACAAGCGGAAAAAGAAGCAGCAAGCCAAGCCGCAAGAGACGAAGCACTTGGTAAGCTGATGGAAAAAGCCCAAGACATGGGTGCAAAACTCGAAAACATGCCAATTACCAGCGGCGGCAGCACAGACCCTATTGAAGCCATGGAAACGGCGAAACCCCCAGCAGAACCAACCAAAGCCCCGCAGCAACACGAAACGAAGATAACCGAAGCCTTAAAAACCGATACCCAAGAACCGACAACCCCAGAAGCCACCACGGAAAAGAAAGTCAAAACCGAGGTTTCCCAAACCGCTATCGCCGAAATGGAGGGGCAGCAACTGACACCTACCCGCTTCCAAATCAGCCAGGACGAACACACTGAAAACCGGCGGCGTATTCAGCAATTGCTCAAACTGGATGAAGTCGATCTCACGGATACCATCATTGCGCAAACCCCCGAAGCCTATCCGCGTACTTTGCTGCTGTTAGACATCGCCGAATGGCAATTGCAACAGCAGCAGGTCGACAATGCCCGCAAAACAATCGCCCGCATTCAGCAAGAGCTGTCACAAACCCAAGACCCTACGCAACAAGCCTTAATTCTCGGTGCTATCAGTAAAACCCATTTATTGATGGATGAGTGGGAATTGGCTGGGCAAAGTTTACAACAAGCCTTGGTGACAGCCGAAAAACTGCCACAATTAGCAGATCAAGTGAAGCTATTAACCCGCTTAGCAAACGAACAAGCCTTGTTTGGCAACCAAATCGCGGCGCGTCAAGTTTTAGAATCGGCTCTCAAACTGTCTGCGACGCTGCCAGAAGGTATCGAACCACGTTCCAGCAGTTTTGTACAACTCGCTTCGGGTTACGCCATGTTGACCGACTTTGCGGAAGCCAACAAACTTCTCGGCAAAGTGGAAGACCCAGCCAAACGCCAAAAACTGGCTGAATTCATCGACAAACTGCAACACCGCGTCGAGCAAGTTCGCGCTGAATACCTGCAAACAGCGCAAACCACCGCACCTTAACGCGGTGTCAACACGTACACTTTCTCATCCAGCCGGGTTAGCCCGCGCTGGCGAAAACCCGGTTCATCATCCAGTGCATTCAACACCAACAAACGCTCAATAGTATAGTGGTGCTCATAAAACCCGCGCACCTCCGTTTCATGTACTGAAAACGGAGGCCCCTTCATTTCCTGCTGATCGTATTCTAGGGTAATCAATAAAACGGGGACTCGTGGTGGCAAAATATCCATGAAATGCATAGAGTAACTAACCCGCATCTCAGGCGGCAGTGCAATCAGGGAGGCGCGATCAAATACGCCAGCACAAGCGGCTATGTCGGCAGTGGTGAGATGAAAAAAGTCCCCTTGCAAGATGACCAAGCCGTCGCATTCCCAGCGCTCAAATGCCCCCTGGCGCGTTACTATCGGCTCCAAACCGTTTTCTGCAAAAAAATCATGAACCGCAATCGGGCTGATTTCCACCCCTGTCACCAGAAAGCCTTGCGAACGTAACCACAGCATATCGCGGCTTTTTCCGCATAAAGGTACAAAAATATTGCTTCCCTTGGGCACATCCAAATTTCCCCAGAATGCCTGTAAATGGCTGTTGATTTCGGGCTGGTGAAAGCCTATCTGATTATATTCCCAGCGTTCCAGCCAAAAGTCTGCCTGCATGATCTTGCTCCGTTAATTAATATTACGTGCCTCCGCCGCTGAGAAATGTTGGGTATTTGCGGAGAATGGCAATGTTGTGTCTGCGCTATCGGCTCTGAAATACAGCCCCAACAGATGCATGGGGGTTGTGTCTAATGCTTCTGCCAAGCGAATTAACGTTGACAGTTTGGCATCAGTAAGATCAGCGCTCAAGAGCCGATACCAGGTTTGCCGTGATATATCCGCCCGCCGTGCCACTTCCGATCTGGAAATACCGAGAGTAGTAATGCGCTGCTCAAGGTATATCGCCAAGTCTTTGCTTGACATGAGTGCCCCTCCAATTGTTATGTAATCAACATTTGAAAGTTGTGTCGTAGTATCGCGGCTAAACGTTCACCTTGAATGCATCAAAATAGATTTTTCTGATGTAAAGACAATTATTGCAATACCACCGTATAGGCAAGCAAATCTTGCGAGCCGGGGCGTTCCACCGCCATGTTTACCGAATCGCCTGCTTGGTGTTGCGATAACACCTGTTTCAGATCCGCCATGGTTTGCAGCGTAACACCCTCCAGACTTGCCAGCCGGTCGCCTTTTTGCAGCCCCGCTTTACCGGCTGCACTGTCTTTATCCACGACGGCAATGCTCAAACGATTGTCTTGGGTATCCAGCAAAACCCCCAGTTTGCCGGTGGCTGGTAGCGTCACCGCTGCGGTCAGCAAGGTATAATCCACGGCGACCGCCGGTTCTGGAGTATCACTGCTGGCAACGGTAGCCAGTTTGATTCCCGGCATCTGCCTTGCTACATCTTGCGGGATACCTGCACCGTCGCTGATATGCCCAACACCTGCAAACACCACCATCTGATGTTCGGGATGCGCTTGCAAGTAACGGGCAACGTTGTGCGCCATGGTTTCATCCCAGATACGTTGCACCAGCATAAAGCGTTCAAATTGTTGCGAATCTTGCGAATGCACGGCAAACACCTTATGCAACCGCTCTTGATAAGCAGCATCAGCAGGCTGAATGGTACTCGGCAATTGCGCCCTCTCGGCTTTACTCAACGCTTCCAAACCGCCTTGGGAAACTTTGCGCGTCAACTCGACCGGCGCGTTCAAAGCAATCACGGGTAAGCGCTTGGCTTTGGCGTATTCCAGAATCGGGCGCAATTGCCGATAATCGTAGCCCCAACGCTCGAAATATTCCGTTTGGCGCAACAATTCTGGCTCACTCAGTTTGCCCGCCAAATACGCATTCAACACCGGTTGCATGGATTGTTGGAACCACTCGACCCCAATTGCCATACGGGGATTGCGTTGGTACAAGGCTTGCAGTACCGCAAGCTGGTTGAGGTGGTGATCATAACGGTCATGGATTTCACCCACAAATACCACCCGGTTTTGTGCCAAAGTGTCCACTAAGGTAGAAAATGCCAACGTTTTACCTTGTGCCACCCCCGCAGGCGAATGTTCACCGAGATACGCCAATACCTCTGCCAGATTTGCGTGTTCTAGGGTTTCGGCAACACTGCCCACAGGGAATACACTAACCAGTGCCACACCTGCCGCTAATAACGTGCGGCTAACGAAACCAAGGAATGCTTTATGCCGATTGTGAAACATCTTGTTGTCCTGTTTGTGTTATGGCTGCCAACCTTGAGTGCAGCCGAAACGTTGCCAGTATTACACCATGAACTGCGGGTAACGCCCGATATTAAAACCGGCAGCTTGCAGGTGGAAGATACTTTACGCATCCCCGAAAACCTGCGGGTGAACGGGCAGTTTACCTTCATGCTCAACCCACAATTCACACTCAATGCCGAAATTCTCTCCAACACGACGCAAACAGCAGGCCGCTATAGTATTTCACTTCCCGCCAATCAAGGGGAAATCACCCTCAAATACAGTGGTAGGCTGACCTCCACGCCCGATTGCGCATGGCTTACCCAAGCCTGTGTGCTGTTGAATGAGAAAGGCATTTACCTCGACAGTGCCAGCCAATGGTATGCACAAACCGGCAATGCACTGCATACGTTTGAACTAAAGACTACGTTACCAGATGGCTGGGTGAGTCTCAGCCAAGGCAAGCAAACCGCTGCGGGCTGGGCAGAAACGCAACCGCAAGACAGTATTTACTTGCTGGCAGGCAAATTTCAGGTCTACCAACAAGCAGGCAAGCACGCTACTGCGATGGTGTATTTGCAGGAAAAAGACGACGCACTGGCACAGCGTTACCTGCAAGCGACCGCGCAGTATCTGGACGAGTATTCCAAACTGTTGGGGGATTACCCTTACGCCAAATTTGCCACGGTGGAAAGTTTTTGGGAAACGGGCTGGGGAATGCCGTCATTCACCTTGCTGGGGTCACGGGTGATACGCTTGCCGTTTATTTTGCACTCGTCGTTTCCGCACGAAATTTTGCATAACTGGTGGGGCAATAGCGTGTATGTCGATGCCAGCCAAGGCAACTGGACAGAAGGCTTGACCGCGTATTTGGCTGACCAGCGCATCAAGGCACAAGTCGGCGAAGGCGCGGAATACCGCCGCAGCAGCTTGCAAAAATACGCGACGTTTGTGGGCAAGCAAGACGATTTTCCGCTGACCAATTTCCGCAGCCGCCACGATGAAACCACGCAGGCGATTGGTTACAGCAAAGCGTTGATGCTGTTCCATATGCTGCGCCAACAGCAGGGGGATGAGGCGTTTTTTGCGGGTTTACGGCAATTTTATGCGGCATACCGCTTTAAAGCAGCGACATTTGGCGACTTGTTGGACAGTTTGCAGGCAGATAAAACCTTCCGGCAAACATGGCTAGAGGGCACGGGTGCGCCACGCTTAGCCATTGCAGCGCATAGCTTGACACCGGAGGGGAGCAACTACCGTTTGCAACTGACCTTGAAGCAGGAACAACGCAGTAAGACGTTCCCACTGAGCATTCCGGTGCGCAGCCGTTTCGCGGGTGAGCAACCGGAGCGCACCGACACGTTGCAGATGACGCAGACTACACAAACCTTCGAGCTAGTATTCCCTGCTAAGCCTGAGCAAGTGGCCGTTGACCCTGAGTTTGACCTGTTCCGCTTGCCGGATGCAGCAGAAATGCCTGCCACCATCGGCATCATGAATGGCAAGAGCGACAAGACTTACGTACTCTCGCGCCAAACGGATGAAGCGATGCAGTTGGCATGGCAAAGCTGGCTGGATGGGTTGAAAGAACGTGACCCTGCTTTGCGGGTGCAATACGACGATGCACCGTTGCCGGATACTGGCACTGTGATATTGCTGGGTGGCGATAATGCGGCCTTGCAAGGGCTGCTGGAGCGGGCGCAAGAACCGTTTCGCATGACGGATGCGGCGTATACGCTCAATAGTGTGAATTACACCTGCGGCTTGCACACACTGGCGCTGGGTTTGCGGGCAGGACAGCAAGATATTGTTTTATTGGATGCCTCTAGCCCCGATGGATTGGAGAGGATGCTGGCAAAACTGCCGCATTATGGCAAATACAGCTATCTGGTGTTTGACAGTACCAACGGTGAAAACGTCGCCAAAGGCCAGTGGGAGCTGAAAGATTCACCGTTAACCTTGAATTTTTCCGCCCATCGCCTTTAATTCGACGGCTATCTCGATCACGACTAGTTATTCATAAAATTTATGAAATAATGATTTCAACACATCAGCAGCAATCTGACATTTCTCGCCGATGGTGGTTTTCTCTCGACTCTCTTGTAGATGGATTTTAGCCGGACAATTGTCCGGCTTTCTTTTTTTACCCATGAGTATGGTTTTAAAACCTAGCGTGAGCTAACCCCATCAACCCCAACCACACCAGCATATGCAACAACGCTGCCCAGTGATAGCGTTGCGCGAGTTCTTCCGGTGGAATATTGGTAATCAGAAACAGTTGCCCAGCTTTCGCCCCATCCATCACATGCATACCCGGCGCTCGCTGCTGTTCGCGAATGTCATCATCCACCCAACGTTCGGCGGCGGCGCGTACTGTCTGCCACTCATCGGGGTCAATTTGCCCATTGCCATTCGCATCGAAGTTTTGCAGTAATTGCTGCGGGTTATTTTTCCATTCAGCCAGTAGCGCGGCTAAACGTTCGCGGCGTTCCAATGACACCGTGTCATGGCGCTGCGTATGCAATTCGCCGAGTGCATACAACGGTTGTCCGGGGTAAATAGCGTGCAGCAAAAACAAGTGGTTATCACCCGTGCGGGTCACAATTTCAGCGTATTGCGGGTAAAGCAGGCAACGCCCATGGGAATCTTCCAACACAAATGGTTGATCCTCCACATAACCCGGTAGCCACACCATAACCGGCAAGTGTGGCAAACCCCGAAAACTTTCGCCTTCAGGCAAAGCCGCTTTGCCGCATAACTCCACATAACCTTGGGCGCTACTGCTCAAACGCGAGGTTGGGGTATCCACAATCAAGCGATAACGGCGGTATAAGCCCAAAGCAAATAACAAGCTAACGGTAGCGGGCAACAACAGCCATTCCCGCCCCCATTGCTGTGACAGCCAGACGCAGCCTGCCCCCCAAACCAGCGCAAAGCCCCATGTCGAGGCAAGGTTAATCACGCCACCTTTACGTAATACGGCAAACCGTTGGTTTTCAACGACTTGATACCAGTTCAGACCATCAGCATCCGAACGGTCGTGAGGATGGCTCAGTTCAGGCAGTAAAGTGCGCAGCCACATCCACATCGGCAGTTTCCTCAGACTTAAAACTCAGCAAACGGAAACGCTTGAAACTAAACGCTTTGGCAATCATGACATCCGGGAACTGTTCAATGCGGGTGTTATTGATGGCGGCAGCATCGTTGTAGAACTCACGACGGTCAGCAATGCTGTCTTCCAAACCACTGATACGTTCACGCAAATGCAGAAAAGACTCACTGGCCTTGAGTTCAGGGTAGGCTTCGGCAACGGCAAACAAACTCCCTAACCCAACGCGCAAGGACTGTTCGGCGGACTCCAAAGCCTCCATATTGCCGAATTGCATGGCACTGACCACACGATTTCGCGCCTCCATGACGGCTTGCAGCGTCGCCTGCTCGTATTGCATGTGCTCTTTGCACACCGCGATCAGCTTCGGTAGCTCGGTATTACGTTGTTTAAGCAACACATCGGTATTACTCCAGGCTTTTTCGGTATTGTTTTTCAGTAACACCAATTGGTTGTAAAGCAGAATGCCCCACAATAGCAGGCCACCCAACAGGGAGAAGAAAATAATGAGTCCGGTATTCATGGCGTTATTTTTATCAATGGTTTATCGGGTTGCGATGAGTCTAACAGCTAGTGGTAGACCAGCCAACGTGGTATAGATAAGTGGTTATCATCACAGCAAAAACGAGGAGGAAGGTATGCGTACCCTATTAAAATTCTGGCTGGCTTTACTGTGCCTGCTACCGCTGGTCGGTGATGCCGCTGATGCTTTTCCCACCCAACAGACATTTGCTGGGCAGGCGCTGAATCTGAATGGCAAAGGTATTCGCACCAAAGCCTTTTTCAATCTGTACACCGCAGGCTTGTATGTGCAGGAGAAAAGCACGGATGCGGCTGTGATCCTTGCTGCGAACCAACCAACTGCGATGCGTTTAGAAATCACCTCCGGCATGATTACCAGTGAAAAGATGGAAGCAGCCGTGCGTGAGGGGTTTAAACAATCCAGCTCTGACCCCGCGCTTCAGCCAGGTATTGAACAGTTAATCACGGTGTTCAAAGAAGCCATCAAGGAAGGCGATGTCTATGATTTTGTCTACACACCCGCCAAGGTGGTGATTATTAAGAATGGCAAGCCCTCAGCCACCATTGCAGGTAATGATTTTAAGCAAGCCTTGTTTGGCATTTGGTTGGGCGAAAACCCCGTACAAGCGAGTTTGAAAAAGGCGCTGCTGGGGCGTTGAGAGGCGTTTTCCAATAACAGGAGCAATCGCCTGAATGGTTCTGACCCTCTAGCCCATCGGGTGACGCAAAGGATTGTGCGGGAGTCCTTGCCAAAAGTCACATACTGGATGCCGTGTGGCGGTATCGGTGACAGCGAACTTACTGAGGCAGCTCCCCCTACTAACAATAAGGCAGCAAACAGCATTTTCTTCATGCGTTTCACTGAAATCCCTTTTTGCTTTACTACACAAATCAAAAATCAATATTGATGCCCGTAATGACCAGAACAAATGGTTCATCACCACCGGGAACAGGCACTGCATCCAGCATGACATCAATCTTCTTACTCAAATGATAGCGGGTACTCATGAGTGGAATCGGTATGACGCCTAAAGCAGCACCTTCATAATTACTGGTTACTTGCACTTTTCCGGCAAGCGTAAAACGCTTGTTTTGGTAAAAAGTTTTGGAATATCCAATAGTAGGACCAGAACGGCCTTTTGAATTCTCCACATAACCAATTAACAGGTTCCGGCGAGAATCCAGTTCCTTCTCAAATAAAAAGCTTTCCGGCCTGAAACCATCATTTTCTGATGGGCTACCAAAATGGTTTACTGTCATAACTTTGGTTACAGACCAGCCTTGTTTTGTCAGGATGTCGTCATAGGACAAAGTGGCGCAGCTTGTAAAGACAAAGCTGATTGAAACGATGATTGCCAGCCTGAAAACCATGAGCGTAATCGCATTACGGTTATGGTTTGCTGCTATCTGAGGCATGTGCTGCATATTCATGACGCCCTCCGAAAAACAGGGTTTATATAAATAACCTGTATTAACGATAAGTTATGTCATGTACAAATCATTAGAATTATTTTGCATGGCAATAGGATTTTTTTGCTCATGCATGTCAACGGCTGACTATTTTCACCCGCCAGCACCAAGGCTTCCGCCCGCTGTCTGGAAAGGTTGAGGTTATAGTCAAGAAAGCCTATGCCTCTTCAACTTTTACGCTGGGCATCAATCACCGAGGGCAATTGCAACAGCTTTTCCAACACTTCGCCCAATTGCTGCACATCACGGATTTCCAGCGTAAAGTCCATCACCGCAAAGCACGGATCGTGAGTATCACGGGTATGCAAGCTGTGAATGTTAACCTTTTCCTTGGCTAACAAACTGGCAATATCCCCTAACACCCCCGATTTATTGAAGGTGGACACGGTAATGTCAGCCGCATAGGCCGCACCATGCGTACCCCAGTTGACTTCAATAATGCGCTCTTCACGTTCCTTGCGCAGGTTAGCCAAGTCAGGACAATCGGCACGATGCACAATCACCCCACGCCCCTGTGACAAGTAACCCACAATAGGATCACCGTTGACGGGATGGCAGCACGTCGCCATTTGCGTATACAGTTTGCTGACGCCCCTCACTTCAATCGCGCTGCTGGGCATTTCCGGGCTGTGTGTCTTACGCAGTTTGAATTCAGGTTCGTGTGCACTCAGCAGAAAATGGCGGATTTGGGCAGGAGAAATTTCATTGCGACCCACCGCAATCAATAAATCGCGTTCACTCGGCCGACTAAACTGTTTGGTCAGCTCTGCATAATCCAATTTGCGCAAGTTGAGCAAATGGCGCTCTTTTTCAAGAATGCGTTCACCGTCTTTAGCATTTTGTTCGTGGTTTTGCTGGCTGAACCATTGGCGTACTTTTTGGCGGGTACTGCCGGATTTTACATAACCCAGCTCTGGCTTCATCCAATCCTGACGCGGGTGTTCGTGTTTACTGGTCAGGATTTCAACCTGATCACCGTTTCTGAGCACGTAGTTAAGGGGCACAATGCTGCCGTTAACCTTTGACCCTCGGCAACGATGCCCGACACTGGTATGGACATGGTAGGCAAAATCCACCGGCGTTGAGCCTTTGGGCATATCAATGATACGGCCCTTGGGGGTGAGCACAAACACCCGGTCACTGAAGACTTCGGTGCGGAAATCTTCCATCAAATCGCTATCACTGTCGTTGCTATCCAGCAACCGGCGCATCGCGTTGATAGCCTCACTCATGGCTTTGTCTTGTCGCCCACCTTCTTTGTAATACCAGTGTGCGGCAACCCCTAACTCCGCAAAACGGTGCATTTCATGGGTACGGATTTGCACTTCCACGAATTTACTTTCCGGCCCAACCACTACCGTATGAATAGACTCGTAACCATTGGGCTTTTTGTTGCCAATGTAATCATCGTATTCTTCGGGGATATGCCGCCAAGTGTTATGCACCACGTCCAAGGTGCGGTAACAGGTGTTGACATCTTCGACAATCACCCGCACGGCACGGAGATCGTACAGTTCATCTATCTCAATTTGTTTGCGGGTTTTCTTTTTCCAGATACTGTACAAGTGCTTGGGGCGACCGTATACCTCACCCTTGATGGCGTTCTTCGTCAGCAATTCTTTCAGAATGTGGATGAAATCAGCAATGTATTGTTCACGTTCAATCCGTTTGCCTGCCAGCGATTTGGCGATCCCCTTGTACACCTCCGGTTGCAAAAAGCGGAAGGACAAATCTTCCAGTTCCCATTTGATTTGGCTGATACCCAGACGGTTAGCCAACGGTGCGTACAAATCCATGCTCAGACGCGCCACACAACGGTGCAGGTCAGACAGTTCCTCGCGAGATAACAACCGCAGGTATTGCAGGCTCCATGCCAACTTGATCAACACCGTGCGAATGTCTTTGATCATCGCCATCAACATGCGCCGCAATTGTTCCCCCTGTTCCTGGCGGGAACTGCTCGAATCGGTATTTTCCACACAATCCCGGAAACGTTGCAGGTTGCGCATGTCTTCGCACAAGCGCCGCACGGCTTGACCGTACTCTTTTTCCACCTCATCCAGTGTCAGGGTTTGTTGGAAACGGTTGTCGCACAACAGGGCTGCCATGATGGTGGTTTGATCCACATCCAGATGCCGGAGAATTTCGGCCACATCCAAACTACAGGGTTGTAACGGGTCGGCAGGCGGGGGCAGCAGCAATAAGTTGTCGATAATTTGCCCCAACAGGTAGAAATCCCGTTCATTATCGGAAACCCAAAAGCGTTCAATCCATGCCTGACGGGTACGGGATTCGGTGTTGGTGGTTCGGCTATGTCGCATATCGGCAGTGCTTCCTCTGTGCCAAATAATTATTGTTGTAGTGTCGTAATAACAGCCTCCAGTTGTGCAAGATGGTAAATGGTCGCATCCGGTTTTTGCCCCCCCGGCCACGCTTGGTGTTCGGGATTAAACCAGACGGTACGCAAGCCTGCACTGGCTGCCCCCTGAATATCCCTCACGGGGTCGTCGCCTACATAGACGGCCTGCTGAGGGGAAATACCTACTTGTTCTAATGCCTGATGAAAAATAGCTGGGTGCGGCTTTGCAACCCCTGCCTCAGCAGAACTGTGTGTGAACTGGAATAAATGCCCAACCCCGATACGGTGGACACAGGCATTACCATTGCTGATCACGCCGAGCAAAAAACGTGCCGATAGTGACTCCAGCGCCTCCAACGCCCCTTCAAAGAAGGTCACTTCATTACGTGCCAGCCAGAACACTTCAAAGCCCGATTCGACCAATGTATCGGTATAACCGTGTTCCTGCGCCAAGGTTGCCAGCCAATTTTTGCGTAAACGAGTCAGATTATAGTGCAATTCAGGGTATTGCTGCATGTAGTTCATGCGATTTTTGATGAGTTCATGCGGTGAATGACGTTCAGTGATGATCGGGTAGTGCTGTTGCAACCAGGTATAAAAGTGGTGTTCCGCGCGTTCAATCACTGGCCTTACCGCCCATAGGGTATCGTCAAGGTCAAAAGCAATACAGCGTATAGTCATGATGAAACTCAATATTTGCAGTAGAATTCAACGGTAATATTAGCATTAGCTAACACAGCATGAAGATTAGTGGAGGGTGACATGAAAATTCGACATTTAATAATACTGGCAGCCAGCTTGCTGTTATTACCTGCCACATTATGGGCGCAAACGGTGGTACTGGTACACGGTTTTCAGGGAAACGGCATGGATTGGCGCAAACAAGGTGTTACCCCCGTGTTGCAACAATACGGTTGGGTCGATGGTGGCAATGTCGTGATGACACCCCAAGGAGTTTATAACTTAACACCACCGGGGGTTAAGCCAGAGCGCATTTTTTACACGGTGGAGTTACCCCCCCGCGCTCCTATTATGCTGCAAACTTATTGGTTAAACACTTACCTGCAACACCTGTATGAGCAACGCCAAGAGCCACTGACTTTGGTGGGGCATTCTGCTGGTGGTTTAGTCGCACGCGCATGGTTAGTCAGTGCTAATAGTGTGCCGGTAAATGCCTTAGTGACGTTAGCAACCCCGCATGTGGGAACACCGAGTGCCGATCTGGCTAGTTTAGCTACTGATACCCCGATGGGCTTTTTTACAGAAATGATGGGCTTCGGCAAGTGGAGTGGCGATGCTGATGATTTATACGATGACATGCGTGTGGAAAAGCCGGGGCGTTTCCTATACTGGTTGAACCATCAGCGTCACCCTGCCATTCGTTACGTGTCAGTGGTGCGTGATAACCAAATTCGCCCCGATCGGTTCGATTTCGTAGTACCTAATTACAGTCAGGATATGAATAATACTTTTGCATTGCTGGGAAAATCAGAATACTGGACGGTGCAGAACTCACACTTTTTAGGCATTCGGGATGGCTATGTATTGGCGAGGATTTTGGCACGCTGAATGCCGGTCTTCCCGCGTCTGCTACCACTGTTCGTTTCCGCTATCAACACCTACCTCATAGAGTGATAACGTGCGCTTATGTTAACCCTTGAGTGAGTTTCATGAGCGCTACCCCTATCTTGTCAGCATATTACCGGCATAAGCAAGGCGGGTTTACCACCCGCTTATACCGTGCCTGGCAAGCCTTGGATGCAGCAGGTTATACCGTCTTTTACATTGCAGCCGAACCCTTACCTGTTACGGGAAAGCACATTCGCCCGATCATTTTGCCGATGCGCTCAAAAGCCTCCTCCGTATGGTATTGGCCGGAATTTTGCTGGCGGGCGGTACGTGAGATGCGCCGCTTGACCCGTGAACACCAGATTACGCAACATTTCATATTTTCATTTTTTTACGCTGTTCTTTCCATTCTATCCAGTATGGGGCTGGGGGTGCGCACCCTGACCTTTATACGCGGCGATGATGTTTTTGACTCGCGCAAAAAACGCTTTGCAGGGTTGCGTATTGCCTTTCACCGTGTGTTGGAAAAATTGGGAATGCGCTACTCTTATCGCGTGATTACCACCAGCGAAACGATGCGGGCTATCATTAATCAACGCTCAGGGGGAAACACCAAAACGGTGTGCTTACCTAACCATATAGTCACACAACCACTGGCCTTACCACGCCCCGACATTCGCCACGATATCCTGCGTATTGCGACAGTCTCGGTGGTGACACCACGCAAAAATATCCAGTTTATGCTGGAAGCCCTTAGCCAAGTAAGTAGCACAAATTGGGAGTATCTCGTAATCGGTGGCGACACCAGCGGCGTGGGGTATCAAGCCCAACTGCAAGCCTTCATTGACAAGGCAGGAATTGCCGATAAAGTATCCTTCCTCGGCTGGCAAAGTGATGTTGCGTCTATCTTGCAAACCTGCCATTTGTTTGTCTTTCCTACTCTGCATGAAGGCTCGCCCAATGCCTTGCTGGAAGCCATGGGCTATGGTCTGCCTTGCCTTGCCAGTGATATTCCTGAAATACGCGAGGTGCTGCCTGACCGTGAATTACTTTTCCCCCCCAACCAGCATGCGGTATTGATCAACAAACTGAATAAATTCCTGCAATTACCGGGCTATGCCACCGTGCTCAGAAGCAAAACTGCCGCTTGTCAGGCACGTTATCGCTTCGATTGGAATCAACATATCGTGGATTTGGTTGCTGCTGCGACTGTGCGCACCTAGTTATGAGCAAAAATTATACTAGCTCGACACTGATTCGCCTGTTTGCTATCGGTCTCAATGCCCTAGGTGCAGTGTTACTGTTACCTTTTGTACTTAAGTCACTGGGTGAAAATGCTTTTGGCTTGTGGTCGATGGCGAATGCCATTGTAGGTTATTTACTGTTATTAGATTTTGGGATTGCTTACGCCTGTACACGCTACCTCGCCTTACATGGCGATGATAAACGTGCTTGGCAAATGACGCTAAGTACCTCGATGTTCCTGTCACTGCTATTAACAGGTTTGTTATTACTTGTTGCGGTATTAGTGCAATTCAGCGTCCCACAACTTGAACAAGCACTGCGGGACGTGATCACGATTTTGCTAGTGGAAGTAGCCCTGTCTGTGCCGCTGCGGCTTTACCAAAGTATCTTGCGGGCAGAAGTCCGCTACCTGGAAATCGGTTGGTTTGAAACCGTGCGTATCAGTCTGCGCTTGTTGGGCATACCCCTGATCTTGTGGCTAGGGGGGGGACTGATAGCCATCCTGTTGTACGCCTCTGTTGTCAATGTACTATTTTTCACCCTCATGCTGATCAGCGTGTATCGGCGTGACAAAACCGTGTATGTGCAATGGCAAGCCGTAGACTGGCAACATTTGAAAGCGTTATTGCGTTTCAGCAAATACACAGCATTGAGTCAAACGGCTGATTTTTTCAAATACCGCACCGACAATGTATTGGTCGGGGTGTTGATTGGTATTCAGGCCGTTGCGCCTTACGCCATCATGATCGTGCTGATCGACATGCTGACACAAATTCTGATGCGCTTTCAAAGCTACTGGGACACCATCATCATACGTCAGGTCGGGGAACAACGCCTCGCCAGTGCCTTAGATACCCTGTTAACCTCACTGCAAATTGGCGTGGGGTTAGCACTATTAGCGGTTTTTAATACTTGGTTGGTGGGTGAAACCTTTCTAACCCTGTGGGTCGGTCAGTCTTATGCTTACCTCAACCTACCGTTGACGATTTTTACCCTGACGTTGCTAGGGCTGGCAGTGCAGTTGGCAACCACGCCGTATTTCAATGCCGTGGGCAAACAAAAAGCCAATGCACTACTGGGTGTGTCTGAAATGGGCATTAAGTTAGTCTTGCTCTGGCCTTTTAGCACCCTGTTTGCTACTGATGGGATTATCTACGCCAGCGTATTAGCTGCATTCTTGGCAACATTGTTACGCATGAATAGCCTTGCCGCAGCCCTTTCTGTACGTCCGACCCGCTTGTGGCGAATGGTAGCTTGTAAAACGCTGCCAGCCACACTGCTCGTCATGAGCTTGTGGGGCTTAACATTCCTAGGCGCTCGTGCTGGTCTGCATGGCTGGGTTTTACTCGCACTTATGTTGACACTGGAAACTCTGCTGTTTTTTCTGATTTTAAAAAAGCGCCACGTACCAAATCATCTTCTTATTTTTACCACCTGTCTCAAGCCTCATAGCAATACCCATTAGCCTTATCTATTGTAACAATTACCTAAGTAACGGTTAGAGACATACTGTGAAAATCGCATTTATTGCCATTAAAGGTATTGACCGCATTGGCGGGGTGGAAACCTACACACTGGAACTGGGCAAACGCTTGGTTGATGCAGGCCATCAGGTTATTGTTTACACCATTAAGACCCCCCAGTATTCCCGGCCTTTTTTCCATGAAGGCATGTGGATTATTCCATTGCCGACGTTAAAGCACGTGTATTTTGAAAAAATGCTGTTGGTTGCTCTTGCCAGCTTTCACCAGTTCACTATTAAGCACTTGGATATTGTGCATTACCAAGCGATTGGTCCTAGTCTATTTTCCTTCATTCCCCGGCTAGCAGGGCGGCGTACCATTTTCCAAAGCCATGGGCATGAGTGGGCTCATGCTTGGAACGGTCTGGCACGTATTGTCTTTCTCCTGTCTGAAAAACTCAGTTTTTGGTTCGCTCACGATTCCATTGCAGTGTCACGCTCGCTGCGCCATTACTACCATAAAAAATACAGGCGGGATGTTACCTACATTCCGTCAGGCATCACGCCTCGTCAGGCTATCCCTTGCCAGACCATTTCCCGCTATGGAATTAAAATGGACGGTTACATTCTATTTGTCGGCAGGCTATCCAAAGAAAAGCGGGTACATGACCTGTTACTGGCCTATAAACGGCTGGAGTCCCCTCCGCTCAAGCTGGTGATTGTGGGCAATGCGCGGGCAGGTGATGCTTACGGTGACGAATTACGTGCTCTCGCAGGCAATGACAGCCGTATTGTCTTTACCGGTGCTGTCTATGGTGACGAGCTGATTGAGTGGTACAGCAATGCCTACGTGTATGTATTACCGTCTGAAACGGAGGGGCTGCCCATTACCCTATTGGAAGCAATGAGCCTAGGGCGCTGCTGTATCGCAAGCAATATTGAAGCCAATGTGGAAGCATTAAGCAATAAAGGTATTTTATTCCCTGTGGGTGATGTCAACGCCTTAAGCACGCATTTGCAACAGGTGATGACAAACCCTGCCCAAGTAAAACACATAGGCAGTATTTTACATCAGCATGTGTTGAGCAATTACACATGGACACTGATTACCGAACAATTCATACGCTTTTACCAGAAGGTCATGCAGCCAGTCTCAGGGCAGACTGCAAACCTATTGACTATGCAAGGCAAACAAACAATGTCTATAAATTACCCTATCAATAGAGCCGCTGATGTTACCGAAACAACTAACACAGCTAGTATCATGTTGCCGGAAGAAAGTCGTGGTTACTACGCGCCACCTCAACAGCAAATTCCGTTCCGGCAGTACTGGGGAGCATTGCGCCATAACCTCGGCCCTGTCCTGTTGTCTGCGATAGGGGGGGCATTATTACTGTTGGTGCTTGCCGCTTTGACTAACCCAACGTATACAGCCAAAAGTAGCATCAAAGTGGATACACGCAGCCCCATGCTGCTGAACTATGATGTTGATACTGCTCGACCACCTTCTTACATTGATGAGACGGTTTTCTACAACACGCAATTCAAGATGCTTCGCAGCCGTGATTTAGCGAAACGTGTGATTGACAAACTGGCTATACGAGACAGTCTGCTGGCAGAACGTCCTTTTAAGCCCGCGATGTATGTCTTGACTGACCCGTTCAATGACTTGGTTAAATTCGTGCGTAGTCTGCTCCCCACTGATGGCGAATCAAGTAATGCTGCCGAGCAGGTCACAGCAGAAGAAATTTTCCTCAAAAACCTCAGTATCAAACCGGTCAAAAGCTCACGGATTATCGACATCCAGTACACGGGGCAAAATGCTGAGCAAGCCCGCAATGTTGTTCAAACCCTGACACAAACATTTGTGGAACAACAATATGAAGACCGCCGCGAAGTCGCAGAGAACGGCAAGCGTTTCCTGAACGAGCAAATCTATTCAGCACGTGAAAAACTCCAGACCGCTGAAGCGGCTCTGATCCGTTACGCCAGTGCCAAAAATATCGTGGATACCAATGCAGATGAGCCACTCATCGCCCAAAAGTTGGAAGCCCTGAGCAAAGCTTACATGGCAGCCAAGGAAAACCGCATTCGTACCCAAAGCCAATTCAATAATAAGGGCGAACTTTCCGGTATCTTGAATGCGGAAGACGACCCGGTTGTTCAGGAACATAAGCAAGAGCTTGGCAAATTACAAGGTTCTTACCTGTCCAACCTAGAGCTATTCAAGCCAAATTACCCCGCCATGCTGTCGTTACAAGAGCAAATTCGCAGCCGTGAACGTTTAATTGCCGAAGCAACGGCGCTGATCCGTAAAAATACGGTCAATAACCTTCGCGCTTCCTTTGATGCTGCACAGGATGAAGAACAGAAGTTAGCCAAAGAAATCAAGTTACTAGAAAAGGAACTCTTAACGTTTCGCAGCGACAACATTGGTTACGCCAACCTAAAACGTGACGTAGACAGTTTACGTAGTTTATACGAAGGGCTATTACAGCGCTTAAAAGAAGTCAGTGTGGTCGAAACAGTGCAAAGTGACAACGTGAGTGTTGTCGACACTGCCGTTGCTCCGTCACGTAAGGATGGCCCTAGTTTCTCGAAATACCTGCTGCTGGGCCTGCTTTCTGGCTTCCTACTGAGTTCATTGCTTATCCTCGTGCGCGAAATCATGCAGCCCAAAGTGCGTATCTCTGCGGATCTGCAAGAAGCTGGAGGCAAATACCAAGTATTACATGCACTGCCTTACAATAAAGCGGTGAGTGAGGGATCTACGGTCATTTTCAAACCAAAATCCGCTGCTGTCTGGCTTGATGCCTTACGTTATCTGCGTACCTCGCTAGTGTTAGCAAATCATGGCAAGTTTCCACAGATATTACATATTACCAGCCCTCTGCCCGGTGAAGGCAAAAGCACTGTAGCCGTCAACCTTGCAACCCTTTTGGCTAGTTCCGGCCATAAAGTTCTGTTGATAGATGCTGATTTGCGTAAACCCACCGTCCACAAGCACCTGAATTTGGATAATAGTAGTGGATTAACTAACTACCTGAGTGGCAACCTCAGCCAAAGCCCGTTGTACCGGATAAAAAGCACACGTATGTTGTTTGCCATTTGTGCCGGGCCAGCTATCCTCGATCCGGTAGAAGCACTCTCCAGTTCACGGATGCAATCACTGCTCGACAAGGCACGTGAACTATTTGACTACGTGGTTATTGATGCACCGCCTGTATTAGGCATGGCAGATTCCTTATTGCTGTCCAACCGTGCAGATGGCACGCTTTTAATTGTTGCTAACAACACCTCGACCAAACAGGAAGTCCGTACCTCGATTGAGTGCTTAGAGAAAAGCCATGGCAAACTGCTCGGTTTGGTACAAAACATGGTTCCCCTTAGACACATTAGCAAGACATCCAACTATTCTGACGGACGTAACATGCTCATCCCTGCTTGAGCATAGCCATTCACCATAGCCCACCTCAGGCGGTGGGCTGTTCCCGGTGAATCTCATAGAGCATGACCGCAATGACCATATCCATAAACAAATCATTGCTTAAAATACCGGCGTTATGAAACACAGAGTTCACTAACGTAGCGACAATAATAGCTAACCGATACCAGCTCCCCTTAATGAGACGGTAAAGGTAATACACTAATAACAATAATCCAGAAAACCCGTAGGTGTGCATCAAATTTAAAATGGAATTGTGTACCGGTACAATGTACTGCGCTTTTTCCAACGGCCCGTAATCAAACAAATTGCGTTCATTCACAAAATACTCCACTGCATATTCCACCGTATTGAACTCAAAACCGTAACCCCAAGGCTTCTGCCAAAATAACTCAATACCGTATTTGTAAAGGGTGGAACGCCCCGCAGCGGAAGCATCATCCAAATTGATAAGGCGTGAATCCACATCGGCATTACCCGGCATCAACAGGTAAGCCATTGCACCCAATAATACGGCTACCCCCGCCAGCGGAATCACCCGCGCTGGGAATAACCGTAAATAAACCAAGGCTGGCATTAGCAAGGCAGCCCCCATCGCAGAGCGGGTTTCCGACGCAAAAATCCCTCCTGCCAGTATGACGCAGCCTACCCCCCCCAACCATTGAGCACGCTGATTGGCAGGATTTTTGATAACCCAGTAAAGCATCAGCGCCATCGCACTCAATAGCATATACGTCTGGGGAATGGCATACAGCGTTAGTCCGGGTGGGCGATCCAGTACCTCTGCCATTTGAGTGCGCATTTCATCGCTAATTTCCTTATTCTGCATTTCCTGAAGAATCGCATGAAATTCCCAGGCAACGTGTACACCAAGCCCTTGTAAAATACCGATCAAGGCCGAGGGCAGTGCCAAACTCAGTAAAACAAAAGCCAGCACCCGAAAACCGTATTGTTCCAGAATAAAGTAAGCCACCATGAGCAATAAATAGGATTGCAACAGTCGCATTTCACCGCTGATGATTCCCCCCACCCCAACATTATTGGTCAGAGAAACTACCAGTCCCAAAATAGCCAGCAAAACATAAATCACATTAACCGGTCTCAAGCGGGCAACCACACTGCTGTCCAATAACAATACCAGCCCACCTGCCAGCAAAATCAGAAACGACCTGACAGGTAAACCTGCCAGATAAACATTGTTCAGGTAAGCCAGAAAGATAAAATGCAGGCCAAATAGCCATAAGATAAACGTGCGCAAGGTTGTGTCTCCTTATGTTTTTATTCCATATAAATTTTTTTGCACACAATCACCATATTTTTGCGATAAGGCGACTACTACGTAAGACGACTAGTATGGGAGTGGATACGATTTACACTGAACCGATTTACATCCACCTATCACCGAAAGTATTCACTTCATCAATACAGTGACACCAGAATATTACTGACCTCCTATCTTCACCTAGGCCATGTGATTTCGGCTTTACAAGCATTAGTGGCATTTTTATAAGGGTTTTAGCTGGAGAAACAACATGAAGGGGCTTTTTAGCAAACTAACCGTAATCTGTTTATCGGCTATGCTTTTAGCGATCAATAGCCAAGCGGCAACCAATCAGCCGGGTATTGTGTTGACCTTCGACGACACCAGTACGGGTCTTTGGCATAATTTTTTTGCGGGCAGGACTGACAATGTGCGAGCCACATTCTTCGTCAGTCAATGGCATACCTTATCCGCAGCACAGATACAGCAATTACGGGATCTGCAAAACCACGGGCATGAAATAGGTTGCCATAGCCGCAACCATATAGGGGTGGGTCAGTACCTTTTTGATCCCAACCGGACATTAGAATATGTTAATACCGAAGTGATCCCGGCAATACGCAATATGAATAATGATGGGTTCTACCCGCTGAGTTTCTCTTATCCTTCCGGGGAAAGGAATGAAAATTACGATGCCGCGATCAGACCCTATTTACCTTATTTGCGTACAACCTATTATGATCCAGCCAGACCACTGGCTCAAAATGATCAAATTTACCACAACAGTGACAAGGTGTACGCTGTACTTGCTGGAGCGAGCTTGGATAACCGTTATGGCGTTACGATAGCAGAAATTGAGCAGGCGCTTATTCGTGCAAAGAACAATCATGAAATTATAAGCTTATATGGGCACTATATCTTTGATGACGCATCCGGCGATGCGGATTCTCAGTATGCAATTCGTGCCAGCAAGTTAAACCAGATTATCGCGATAGCCCAACGATTGGGACTGAGGTTTTATACGTTTCATGAAGCCTTTGAAGTCCAAAACCAACTGATCCCCCTCCCTGTTTCTTCAGCAGGCAGCGTCAATAATACTGGCACGGCAACTGCGCCACCTGATGCCATTCCACAAACCAATAATAACAACGGCGGCGGTGGCAGCTTTCACCTCAGTTACCTGTTGCTTGTTTTTGCCCTAAAAGTTCGTCAGTCATTTAAAAAAACCATAACCATTTAGCGGCAGATCGCTATGGTCTGTCGTCCAGAGAGTATATATCCATCACTGGTGCTTATATTCATGGAAGTACCATCATTTTTATCTAGTATTAATTTCATGATGATTCTGAGTTTTTCTATCAACACAGGGTATGGAGCTATGAGAAGTTTTTTCAAAAAATGGGTCGTGATTTATTGGTTAGCTGTTTTGTTTGGTGCCAGTGCCCAGGCAGCAACCAATCAACCGGGCGTCGTATTAACCTTTGATGACACCAGTACGGGGCTTTGGCATAATTTTTTTGCAAACAGGACTGATAATGTACGTGCCACCTTCTTTGTAACCAAGTGGCATGAGCTATCCCGCCCGACCCAGATTGACCAACTACGGGATTTGCAAAACAAAGGGCATGAAATAGGTTGCCACAGTTATGACCATACCGGTGTGGGTGAGTTTTTGTTTGATCCTAGCAGAACGCAGGAATACGTGAACACCCAAGTCATCCCAGCCATACAAAACATGCAGGCTGATGGCTTCAATCCGGTCAGCTTTTCATACCCATCCGGTGAGCGTGACGAAAACTATGACGCCGCTATCAGGCCGTACCTTCCCTATTTGCGCACAACCTTTTACGATGCAAGCAAACAACTGGCGCAAATGGACGAAATTTACCATAACAGCGACAAGACCTACGGTGTTCTGGAAGGGGAGAGCCTTGATAATCGCTATGGGCGCACCGTAGCAGAAATAGAACAAGCCTTGATTCGTGCGAAAAATAACAATGAAATTATTACCTTGTATGGTCATTATATCTTTGATGATACCTCACCGGATGCCGATTCCCAGTATGCGATTCGTGCCAGCAAACTGAATCAGATTATTGATATTGCAAAAGGTTTAGGGTTGAAGTTTTATACGTTTCAGGAAGCTTATGCCCTGACTCCGGCTCCTGTCACTTTACCAGCAGCGCCTAGCCAGTTAACAGCAACTGCACTGGCGGGCAATCAGGTACGTTTAAACTGGGTCGATGCCAGTAGTGACGAATCTGGCTTTAGCATTGAACGTTGCCAAGGTGCTGGCTGTACTAACTTTGCGTTTCGGAGTACGGTTGCGGCGAATGCAGTGAGCTTTACCGATACAAACCTGACGAGTAATACGCTCTACCGATACCGGATACGTGCTTACCGGGGAGCAGATTATTCCAGCTATGCTAATACGGTGGACATAACCACACCTGTATCGCCACCATCCATTGCTGCGCCTGCCAATCTGACCGCAACGGTGCTTACTGGCAATAAGGTACGTTTAAACTGGGTGGATGCCAGTAATAATGAGTCTGGCTTCAAAATTGAACGTTGCCTCAAAGCGACCTGTACTAACGTTGACTTTACGGTGATCAAAACGACGGGGGCGAATATCGTCCAGTTTACCAATACCAATTTACAGGCGAATCAAACCTACAGTTATCGAGTGCGGGCTTACCGGGGAACCAATTATTCTGCTTATTCCAATACCGTGAATATCACCATATCCACATCCTCAACATCCATTGCAGCGCCTACTAACTTGACAGCAACAGTACTTGCTGGCAATCAGGTGCGCTTAAATTGGGTGGATGCCAGTAACAATGAAACAGGATTCAAGCTGGAACGCTGCCTAAAGGCGGGTTGTACGAGTTTTGAGTTTTTGGGGACGGTTGGGGTGAATGCAGTGAGCTTTACCGATACTGACCCCACGCTGGAAAGCGGTGAAAGTTATCGTTATCGTGTGCGGGCTTACCATACCAATGGCACTTATTCTGCGTATAGCAATATTGTAACGGTGAATATGTAACGTTCTAAGCCACTATGCGGCTTGCTCAAAGCAGGCGCTTCCCGCACCTGCTTTGCTGATCAGTTTACGTAACTGACGTTTATCTTCCTGCCGTTTGGCAGAATTGCTTTTTTCGTGAACCCCTCCGCGCTGAATAAACAGGTGGTGGGCGACGGGATTGCGCTTACGCGGCTGCTTTTTTGCCATGAGCTTGCTCCTGTGTTGGCAGTTTGAACCATTGTGCTTTACCGTGACGTTGCAGGTAATGCAGATAACGGACAGGTTTGAGGAAGTCCGGTGCTTCGCTGGTTGGGACGAAGCAAAACTTTTTCGGTAATTCGGTGTACAAATAACGCGGCGGCTTGCCGAGGTGGTAGTAACGCTCGATACCCTTGAGGCGATTGCCCGTGTCATAGCTGTGATAAAACACGTCGCGGATACCCAGTTCGCGGCGAATGAAGCAGAGTGCTGCTGTCAACATCGCTTCATCCCACACCTTGGCGTAAGGGCGCAATGCCTCGCGGTATTGCTGCATCTTGTCCTCACCGTACAAATAGTTTTTGTAACTATCCGCCACGCCTTTGACCCAATCGGACTGAATTTCTTCGATCAACGCCTGATTGCTGACGAAATCAAGATCAATCCGCGCCCACGCCAGCGTTTCCACTGTGCCATCCTTGCGCACTGGATGCCCGTGATAGGAAAATGGCGCAACATCGTCTTCACCGACCAGCGTTTTGAGGTGCTGGTGGTGGTCGTTGGCAAAATTCAGTTGCAGTACCAAGTCGTAACCCGTGCGGCAAGTCTGTTTCCAGTGACGGTCGTCCTTGTCGTCTGTGCCCCACTCGTCCAACGTGAGGATGAAATTCAGCGGCTTGTGGTCGCGGTATTGGGCAATGACCGCTTCCAAATGCCACGGCTCTAATTGTCCTTTACCTGCTAAAGCCAAGGCTTCGGTGACAATGGGTTTGGTTAACAATTTGGCATAAGGAGAGCGGCGCAATGCCGCAATCCCCATACCATTGCCGATGTAATCCTTGAGCAATTGCAGTGCGTAGCTCTCCGGTGCGTAACGAAACACCGTGCGGTTGCCGCTCAAGCATTCGCGGATCAGTTCAACTTGTGTCTTCTCCATATTTCACCTCGTTTAACCTTTCACGCAAATCACTTGACGCAATGTATGTACGACCTCGACCAGATCGCTTTGGTTCTGCATCACCACGTCGATGTCCTTGTACGCGCCGGGAATTTCATCGACCACACCTTTGTCCTTGCGGCATTCGATCCCCTTGGTCTGCGCTTCCAGATCGAGTGTGTTGAAACGCCGTTTGGCTTCGGTGCGGCTCATGCGTCGCCCTGCACCGTGCGAACAGGAGCAGAACGATTGCGCATTGCCCAAGCCACGCACGATGTACGATTTCGCGCCCATGCTGCCGGGAATAATGCCGAGCTGCCCCAACTGCGCACTGATTGCGCCCTTGCGGGTCAGGTAGACTTCCGCGCCGAAGTGCTCTTCCTTTTGCACGTAATTGTGGTGGCAATTGATCGCTTCGCGGGTGGTGGTGAAGGCGGGTAAGGCTTTGCTGCGTTGCAATGCGTCCAATACCAAGCGCATCATTTCACGGCGATTGACCATTGCGTAATCCTGTGCCCAGCCGACCGCTTCAACGTAATCATCGAAATGCTGCGTGCCTTCGGTGAAGTAGGCGAGGTCTTTGTCCGGCAATTGACCGAGTTCCCGCCCCACATCCTTTTTGGCTTTTTCGATGAAATAACGCCCGATGGCATTGCCCACCCCGCGACTGCCGGAATGCAGCATTACCCACACGTCGTCGCCTTCGTCGATGCACAGCTCGATAAAATGGTTGCCGCCGCCAAGTGTGCCGAGTTGCTTGCCCCATTGGCGATGAAAGTTTTTCAACATTTTCACCAGACTGGGGTGCTTGTTGGTAATCACATCGAGGTGCTTGCCCATGTTATTGAGTGTTGAACCGTTGATGCTGGGGCGTTCGTGTTCATCGAAACCGGTCGGCACCCGCTGTTCAATCGCCGTGCGAATGCTGTACAAGTTGTCAGGCAAGTCGTGGGCTTTGAGCGATAGCCGTACCGCGTTCATCCCACAACCAATATCGACACCGACTGCGGCGGGAATAATCGCGCCACGGGTGGGAATCACAGAACCCACGGTCGCACCAATGCCGTGATGCACGTCAGGCATCGCCGCAATGTGGCTGTGGATGAAGGGCAGTTGCGACAGATTTCCCAATTGTGTCAGCGAACCGCTATCCACATCGTCAGTAAAAATCTTGACCGGAACCTTGCCCTTATTGAGCATAAAACTGATAGGCATAAAAAAACCCCGTTGGTTTTTAGGCCATCCGGGGTTTTCGACATGCTGCACACGAAGCACCGCATTCTTACGCCGGATGACTGAAATCAGTCCCCCGGCACAAGCGCGGGAGACACTAGTTAATTGAATTGCTCCGTATGTGTCCATTCAGCATGTTGGGTGTCTCCGTAAAATAAGGTTGATAATGGTGAGAAAGTGTAGCGGTAATGTTGTTAAAGTCAATAAATTTTTGGTGAGCGCTACTTCTCCTCCAACTCCACCACAATCGCCCCGCACGGACATTCCTCCGCGCACAGCCCGCAGCCCTTGCAGTAGTCGTAGTTGAACGCGAACCGCTTGCCCGCCCCCAGCTTGATCACCGCACTATCCGGGCACACGCCGTAGCAGTTGTCGCACTCGAAACAGTTGCCGCACGACAAACAGCGCCGCGCCTCGAACAGGGCATTGCTTTCATCCAGCCCGCCCACTACTTCGTCAAACGTGGACTGGCGGCGGATAATGTCCAGCACCGGGCGCACAGTCTTTTCCGCATCGGTGTAATACCAGGTGTTGAGGCGCTCGAAGGTAGCAGGCTCATGCTTGGGCGCAGGCTGGTAACTACGTCGATGGCGGTATTGCCGCCGCCGTACACCAATCCAGCAGATGCGCAATCATGCAGCAGCCAATCTGTTTGCTCATCTGCACCACTATCCTGAATGCAAAGAACAGCAGCGACTTTGCCAGTCATTGCCCCTGATATTCCAAATCAACCGCCAGTTGTCCAAGCAGGATGGCAGGAACGGTTTGGGGGCGATTGCGGTATGCGTACTATAAAATGAGTAATGGTACAATCAACGGTTCACTTATTTTGTTTGTAATAACGCATGCCAGATGGACAACTTGCAAAGGAACCCCCCCAATAAAGATGAGTTACACCAAACCATGGAAAAGCTATCAGGCTCAACTGGAGCAATTGAAATCGCGTGGAATGCTTGTCACGGATGAAGCAAAAGCTCTCGATAAGCTGGAACGAATTGGCTATTACCGCTTAAGCGGTTATTGGTTTCCCTTCCGGGAACGAAGCGAGGTTTGTTGCCCTTTAGAGGCACCGATCAACAGGAAAAAGTTCAAGCGTGGTGATACGGATAAGCTGTTATTCGATGACTTCAGGCCAGGAGCAAGTTTCGAGAATGCCGTTGACCTATATGTATTTGATAAAAAACTGCGAATGCTTGTACTGGATGCACTGGAGCGCATTGAAATTGGCCTACGAGTCGATATTAGCCATCGCTTGGGAGAAAAAGACCCCTTCGCTTATCTGAAGCCAGATCTGCTGTTTGATGATTTCGCCCATAAATTGGATCCAGTTTCCGGGCTGACGGAATACCATGAGTGGCTGACAAAACATGCAAGCCTCATTTCCCGCTCGAAAGAGGAATTCATCAAACACAACAAGACAAAGTATGGATTGCCATTACCCATCTGGGTAGCATGTGAAGTTTGGGATTTTGGTTGTCTTTCGATGCTGTTCAAAGGTATGAAAGAGGAGGATCAGGATGCTATCGCTATCAAATATGGCGTCAGTAATGGGCGAGTATTTGCCTCCTGGCTGAGGAGCTTGAACTACCTGCGCAATGTTTGCGCTCACCATAGCCGTTTATGGAACCGGAATATCGTCGATCAGCCCAAACGCTCACCGCGTGGAGAAGTTTGCTGGGTCGACCATTTTCAAGACAGTGCTCACGGTTTGGCTCGCCCGTTTTTGCTGTTTTGCATTGCCAAACATTTGCTGGATGTGATCAATCCAAGTTCAAGCTGGGGGCAACGCTTGAAAGAACATTTGCTGACTTTTCCACAGTTAGACCATCTGGACTTGAATCTTCAGGGGATGGGAACCGTTTCAGGATGGGAGCAGTGGAGTTGGTAAAAGGTGAATATTATCATACAGATAATAAAAAACCCCTTAGCAATCTCCCTGCCGAAGCAGTTCAACCGAAAGGGGCCGTGTTGTAGGCAAGTATAGCGTAAAGGCTGGAGTATTAGCAAAATCCGTTTTGCTGCAAATCCTTGATTCGCACTACCATCGAACGGTTCCGGTCAAACGGGGATGTCCTGAAACCCACAGTTCCGGAAAACGTGCGGACACTATCATCTAGTGGATGCGTGATCACACAGCCACAGCCAATCTGTTCGCTGATCTGCACCGCTGTCCTGAAAGCGAAGAACAGCAGCGACTTTTCCAACCCTTGTTCCTGATACTCAGGATCAACCGCCAGTTGCCCAAGCAGGATGGCAGGAACGGTTCGGGGGCGATTGCGCTGTTCGGATTCTGGCAGGAATTCGCGGCAGATTTCCGCAGCCGTCAGGGAAACGAAACCAGTGACTTTGCCTGATCCGGTATCGCAAATGACATTGGTGCGGGAAACGCCGAGCTGGTGATAGTTGCAGAGCGGAGATTTCCTTGGTGGGTGCATTCAGACATGCTTCAAACTGCTCCCACACGGGGATGAAAATTTCGATGATACGCTGTTCCATTACTTCCAGTTCGGCGGATTCCACGGATTCCACGGCTTTGCGGCGCACGAACTCGCTTAGGGTGGTGTGCGTCTGTTTCCAGCAGGTTGCGTTCGGTTTCGTTGACGCGGACGCTGAGTATGGATGGCGCAATCCTCTGCCAGAGCATTGTCATACAACAGCATACACTGAAATCATTTTATTGACATCAGCGAAACAATTGACGCATATTTTGATAAAATCGTTTGCTGGAGCTTACAATTAAACGTACTGAAATTTGCAATGAAGAAATTCTCTAGAAAGAAAAAATTGAATCCCGACCAGACTGAGCTATTTTTAGATACCGATGCTCGCCCTTTATTTTGGCCTCCAAACGAAGATTTTCCTCTCAATATTCCTAGCCAGAAGAGAACTGTTCTTAAGCAAGTTAACACCGACATTAAAGATAGTGATGATTATTTGATCGCAACGGGATTTACCTCGCTTTCTCATATTATAGATTCTTTTGGGAAAAATGAGTTAACAAGTCACTTAGACTCAACCAAGATAATTTTAGGTTGGGAGCCTAATGTATTTAAAAGAAAAACATGGGGAAAGTCTGATTTAAAAAATGAAATCAAAGACTATTGGCTTGAGCAGGGATATTCTATATTCAAGGGTGGCAATGTAATTAAAATTATTGAGCTAATTAAGGCCAAGAAAATTCAGTTTAAAATTCTTGATCACTTACATGCAAAAATATATGTCGGCAATAAACATGTAATTCTTGGCTCAGCAAATTTCAGCATTAACGGACTCAAGCAACAGCAAGAAGCAAATATACGCATAATGGACAGCCCTGAGGGAACCACTGAACATTATCAGTATGATAGCATCCGTCAAATTGCAGAGAACTTTTATCGTCAGGGAGCAGACTACACAGAAGATATTATAAAACTTTTACAACAGTTGCTGTCTCTAGTTTCATGGCAAGAAGCTTTGGCAAGAGCCATTACGGAACTCGTTGATGGGAATTGGTTTGACGAATTGCCTGAGTTACATGAAAAAATAAGCTCCATTAGTCTATGGCCCTTGCAGCAAACTTCTTTGTTGCAAGCCTTTTATGTTTTGCAAAATCAAGGGTGTGTTTTAATTGCTAACCCTACGGGTTCTGGCAAGACAAAATTAATTGGAACACTTTACATCTCGCTGTTTTACTGGCTATGGGAAACAGGTCGAAAAAATAAAGCAAATGCCTTAATAATTTGCCCGCCAATTGTAACCAGCAACTGGGATAAAGAATTGCTAGATGTAAAATTCACTTACTCATCTCCATTATCAATGGGTTTGCTGAGTCACAATAAAAGTTCAAATTACCAAAACACGCTTAAAAGAATACAGCTTGCAAATATACTCATAATAGACGAAGCCCATAACTACTTAAATATAAAATCTCTGCGCAGTGAGAGTATTTCTAAACACCTTTCAGATTATGTCATACTCTCTACAGCTACTCCAATAAATAAGAAGGCAAAAGATCTACTCAGGCTTATTGAAATACTAGATATTGATAATCTAAATGACAATGAATTGGAACAGTTCAAAAGACTAAAAAAAACAAAATCTCTACAGAACGAAAGCGATCTAGGAAATTTACGCACCTATATACAAAAATTCATAGTTCGACAAACAAAAAATCAAATTAAAGAGTTTATAAAGCATGAGCCTGAAAAATACATAAATAAATTTGGCATACCCTGTCAATACCCAGAAGCCATTAACAATACTTATGATACTAGGGAAAGCGAAGAAGATAAAGAAATTGCAAACAAAATAAACGAGCTTGCCGATCAATTAAAAGGGTTGTTATATTTAAGGAAGCTGGAGTTTTCTGAAATTTATCAGATTACCGAAGAACAATATTTGGAGATGCGTCTTAAAGCCGCAAGATCACTATCAGTTTTCATGATCCAAGCAAAATTACGATCTTCCAAAGCAGCAGTAGTTGAGCTTATTGAGGGTACAAAATGTGCTGTCGATTACTTTAAATTCAAATCCAATAAACCCCTGACAGGAAATTTCTACAAAAAGATTAATGACTATAAAAATATTCTTCCAGAACATAATCTTAAAAAGGTGAGTCCTCCGATTTGGCTTGTTAATGAAGAGGAATATATTCAAGCCTGTGAAAAAGAAGCTTCTATTTATGCGAAAATTTCCAATTTATCAAAAAAAATATCCGACTCAAGAGAGATTGCAAAAATCAAAGAAATGACTGGATTATTTAAGGAGTCAAAAAATTCAATAATTATTGCGTTTGATAGTACAATTATTACCTTGGACTACCTGAAGAACCTGATTGCAAAAAAGCATCGCGAAATAGAGACAGTGGTGGTCACTGGAAAT
Organism: Thiothrix caldifontis; assembly: GCF_900107695.1. Taxonomy (GTDB): domain Bacteria; phylum Pseudomonadota; class Gammaproteobacteria; order Thiotrichales; family Thiotrichaceae; genus Thiothrix; species Thiothrix caldifontis. The sequence continues at coordinate 149,785 of NZ_FNQP01000007.1, forward strand.
ACGCAAAGGAATGATATTTTGCAGAAATTTGAATTGGGTTCAAAAGCCAATAATTTATTGGGGTTGTTTTCCGACTCCATGTCAGAAGGAGTTAATCTTCAACAGGCGTCTGCCTTATTTTTTTTAGACATGCCAAGCGTATTAAGAATTGCTGAGCAACGAATAGGTCGCATTGATCGACTTGACAGTCCTCACAAAAAAATCAACATTTTCTGGCCAAATGACTCTGATGCATTTGCATTAAAAACCGATCATCGACTTTTACGAACCCTTGCAGATACTGAAATTTTAATTGGTTCAAACTTTCAAATACCTGATGAATTAATGCAAAAATATCATAGTCATGGTTCTCTAAAAATCATTAGACCCCATGATATGCAAAAAGATTTAGAAAAAATGGAACAAGATGATTTTTTATGGGGTGACATGAAAGATGCTTTTGGTGCGGTGCATAATTTATACGATGGACTGAACCCACTAATTGAAAAATTGCATTATGAGCAACTTAAAAATGTTAATGCATCTGTGAAGTGCAAGTTGAGTATTTTGAGTTCAAATCAGAATTGGATATTTTTGGCTATCCGAGGGAATAAAAAAACTCCCTGTCAGTGGTATTTTATTGATTCATTGGGCATAATACATTTTGAGTTAAATGAGATTTGCAATTTGCTACGCCAGCATCTAGATAATTCAAACAACGAGGAGTCAGCTTGGACTGAAGAAACGACCACTGCACTTAATCATTATTTAGAAATAATTCAAAACAATGAAATCAGGGTATTACCAAATAAAAAAAGGCGAGCACTAGAAACTGCAAAAGCAATTTTGGAAAAATTAAACTCCAACAAAAAGACAAAGCACCCCATACTTAAAAAAATATTGGAGCTTTTTAAGCCAGCCTCTATTGATAAAGAGTATAGTATAGATTACTACGGGTTTTCTCAGTTGTGGATTGATCTATTTTCGCCTTACCTAAGAAACAAACGGCAAACATATAAAAAAAGAGTGATCAGCATAGGCGATTTGCAAACAGGTTCTTATTTTCAGGAGTTCACTGAAGAAGAAATGAAACCAGAGAAACTTCAGGCAATTTTAGAGAGGGCACCATACAAGAAGTCTTATTGGAGAGAAATTAGTGCCTGCATTATTGGCATTGCCTCATGAAGAAAATTAGTGATTTACAATAATCGAATTAAGTACATCTATTCAGAAAAGGCAGACACGGAAGTCTGCCCTTACATTACACCCCAGCGCTATTTATCTTCCAATTCCACCACAATCGCCCCGCACGGACATTCCTCCGCGCACAGCCCGCAGCCCTTGCAGTAGTCGTAATTGAACGCAAACCGCTTGCCCGCCCCCAGCTTGATCACTGCACTATCCGGGCACACGCCGTAGCAGTTGTCGCACTCGAAGCAGTTGCCACATGACAAACAGCGCCGTGCTTCAAACAGGGCATTGCTTTCATCCAGCCCGCCCACCACTTCATCGAAAGTGGACTGGCGGCGGATAATGTCCAGCACCGGGCGCACGGTCTTTTCCGCATCGGCATAATACCAGGTGTTGAGGCGCTCGAAGGTAGCAGGCTCATGCTTGGGCGCAGGCTGGTAAAGCTCGCCACGCAACCACGCATCAATCGCCCGCGCTGCCTTCTTGCCATGCCCGACCGCCACGGTCACGGTGCGCTCGGAACCCGCCACCATGTCGCCCCCGGCAAACACACCATCATGACTGGTCATCATCACTGCGTCGGTTTGCACGCTATCCCACTTCATGGTCAGATTGGGAATGTGTTCCAGCAAGGTCTGTTCCACATTCTGCCCCAACGCCAGCACTACCGAGTCGGCAGGCAAGGTCTCGAATTCGCCAGTCGGTTGCGGGAAACCTTTCGCGTCCAGCGCCATTTTCTCAATCGTGATGTTGCCTTCCCCGGCTTCGGTGATGGTGGAAAGCCACTTCAGTTTCACCCCTTCTTCCAGCGCCTCTTTCACCTCGAAATCGTGCGCAGGCATTTTGTCGCGGGTGCGGCGGTAGACGATGATGGATTCTTCCGCCCCCAGCCGCTTGGCAGTACGCGCCACGTCGATAGCCGTATTGCCGCCGCCGTATATCACCACCTTGCGCCCCAGCAAGGGCTGGCTGTCTTCGACTTCGTGCAGCACGCTGACCGCATCGGTGATGTGGCTGGCATCGCCCGCCGGAATGTAGGCACGTTTCGCAATCCCCGCCCCAATGCCGAGGAATACCGCGTCGAAACCTTCCGCCGCCTGCATTGCCAACACATCATCCACACGGGTATCGAGGCGCAATTCCACCCCCATGTCCACAATGCGCTGCACTTCGGCATCCAGCACCTGACGCGGCAAACGGTAGCGCGGAATGCCGTAACGCATCATGCCGCCTGCCGCCGTTTCTGCCTCCACAATGGTCACGCCATGCCCCATGCGGCGCAAATGGTAGGCAGCGGACAAACCCGCAGGCCCTGAGCCGACTACCAGCACGCGCTTGCCGCTTTCCACCGCAGGTTTGGCAAACGCCCAACCCTGTTTCAAGGCTTCATCGCCGAGGAAGCGTTCCACCGCATTGATGCCGACCGCTGCGTCCAGTTGCCCGCGATTACATGCGCCTTCGCAGGGGTGGTAACACACCCGCCCCATGATCGCAGGCAACGGATTGTTTTCAGTCAAGCTGCGCCACGCCGCTTCGTAATTGCCCGATTCGGCATGGAACAGCCAGTTCTGGATATTCTCCCCCGCCGGGCAGGTGGCGTTGCAGGGCGGCAAACGGTCAACGTACACCGGGCGTTTGCTGCGCCACGAGCCGGTATGGTTGGCAAGGCTGGTATTCCTGTCCAGCGTGATGGCGAACGGTTTTTCGATCTGCGTACTCATACGGCAGCCCCCCTCTTTTCCAACAGTTTGAAGCGGCGGATATTGCGGTCGGCAATCGCCTGCAATTGCGCAATCACTTCCACTTGTTTGGGATTGCGGAACAAATGCGCGAAACGTTTTTGCAACTTCAAATAATCTTCCACCGGCACTTGCTCGCGGATGGCGCGATGTCCGGTAATTTCGCCGTGTTCTGCTTCAAACACCGGGAACAGGCCGGACTCAATCGCCAGCCGTGCCAGTTTGATGGTATGCGCCGGATCTGCACCCCAGCCCAATGGGCAAGGCACATGGATGTGGATGTAACGCGCCCCGTGAATGCTCATCGCCTTGGTGACTTTCGCTTCCAGATCGCGCAAATCGGCGACGGAGGCGGTCGCCACGTAGGGGATTTCATGCGCCATCGCAATCAGCGGCACGCTCTTGCCCTTGCCGAACACATTACCGTTGGGGTGTTGCCCAACCGGCACGGTGGTGGCAGTGCGGGCAGCAGGCGGGGTGGCGGACGAGCGTTGCACCCCGGTATTCATGTAGGCTTCGTTGTCGTAGCAGATGTACAGCACGTCATCATTGCGCTCAAACATCCCCGACAGGCAACCGAAACCGATGTCAGTGGTGCCACCGTCGCCGCCTTGCGCCAGTACGCGGGTTTTCGTCCCCTTGACCCGCTGCGCCGCCGCCACGCCGGTAGCGACCGCAGCGGTATTGCCGAACAGCGAATGTATCCACGGCAATTGCCAGGATGATTCCGGGTACGGAGTGGAAAAGACTTCGAGGCAGCCGGTAGCGTTGCAGGCAATCAGGTCATTGCCCGCCGCCCGCATCGCTGCGTCCACCGCAAAACGTGCGCCCAGCGCTTCGCCGCAGCCCTGACAGGCGCGATGCCCGGAATTGAGCGCGTTGGTGCGCTGCATCCCCGCCTGCACGCTGCGTTCAGCTTCAGACAGCAGACGGTTGCCGACGGTGAAAGTGTCGGTCTGGTAAAACTTGATGGTGGTTTCCATTATTGTTGTTCTCCTAGCGAATCTGACTGGCGACAGTGCCGACACTGTGCAGGATGTTTTCCGCAATCGGCCCGGAACGGCGTCCGGCTTCCATGCGTGCGATTTCCTCATGGACGACATCGTGCTTGAGGTCGAGGAATTCCAGCCGTTCCAGATGGCCTGCGTCGGCACGGTGGAACAGCTTGCGCAGGGAATCTCGGGTAATCGGTCTGCCGCCCAAGCCTGCCACCACGGTATGCACCGGCTTGTGCAAGCCTGCCACCGCCATCTGCACGTCGGTGGCAACGATGCCGCCGATGCCGAGCGCGAGGGATTTTTCCACCACCACGATACGTTTGGCGTGTTCCAGCGCATTGCGTACTGCCTTGTGCGGAAACGGGCGGTACGTGCAAATCGCCAGCGAGCCGATCGACATGCCTGCCTCACGCAACTCATCCACCACATCCTTGATCGTGCCGTTGACCGAACCGAGGGCGACCACAATGGTGTCGGCGTCTTCGCTGCGGTACGGCTTGATCAGGCCGCCGGAATCGCGCCCGAATTGCTCCTGAAAGGCTTCCGCCAGTTCCGGGATCAGCCCCAGTGCCTGCATCTGCTTGTAATGGGCGAGGTAGCGCACTTCCATGAAGGCTTCCGGCCCGACCATCGCGCCGATAGTGACGGGGTGGATCGGATCAAGGAGTTGGCGCGGCTCGAACGGTGGCAGGTAAGCATCGACCTGTTCCTGCGCAGGAATATCTACCCGCTCGTAGGCATGGGTGAGGATAAAACCATCCACGCATACCATTACCGGCACTGAAAGTTCTTCCGCCAGCCGGAAAGCCTGGATATGCAAATCGGCGGCTTCCTGATTGGTTTCGGCGTAGAGCTGAATCCAGCCGGAATCGCGCATCGACAGGCTGTCTTGATGGTCGTTCCATATATTGATCGGCGCACCGATAGCGCGGTTGCCAATGGTCATCACGATGGGCAAACCAAGGCCGGATGCGTTGTAAACCGCTTCCGCCATGAACAGCAAACCTTGGCTGGCCGTGGCAGTGTAGGAGCGTGCTCCGGCAGCACTTGCACCGATAGCGACTGACAGCGCGGCGAATTCGGATTCTACATTGATGAATTCACACGGGCTAATCTCGCCCCGATCCACCATTTGCCCCAAGCCTTCGACAATGTGGGTCTGCGGGGTAATGGGGTAGGCGCAAATCACTTCCGGGCGGCACAGGCCGATGGCTTCGGCGATGGCTTGGGAGCCTTCGATCTGTTTCAGCATGGGTTTCCTCCCTGTAAGGTGGCCTGCACTTGGGCAAAGGCGGCTTGCGCAGCGGCGATGTTCTGTTCGGCAATCTTGCCGCTGAATTTTTGGCGGATGGCGGCTTGCAACGCTTCCATCTGGATCAGCCCTGTGAGCGCAGCGAAACCACCCAGCAAGGCGGCATTGGGCAACGGACGACCGACGTACTTGAGAGCCAGTTCGCTGGCGGGAATGACGCTGATGCGTTCGCCGGGATGCGTTTGCAAGAAGGTGTCCAGCCCCAGTTCACTTAGCGAATGGTTGGAATTGATGAGGATGTAACCGCGTTCCGCCAGCCCTTCAAACAGGTTGACCTGATGCAGCAGACCGGGGTCTTGAATGATCAGCGCGTCGGGGGTGAGGACGGGTTCACGCAGGCGGATTTCCTTATCGTCAATACGGCAAAATGCCATGACAGGTGCGCCCATGCGCTCGGAGCCGAAGCTGGGGAAGGCTTGCGAATGTTTGCCTTCGACAAAGGCAGCGATGGAGAGCATTTCGGCGGCAGTGACAACGCCTTGCCCACCACGCCCGTGGATTCTGACTTGAAACATGTGGTACTCCCTTCTAGCGAAGATGAAAGCGTATTTCTTATCTCTTATGCGCCGTCATCCTAGCAGCTTTGGAGGAAGCTTTACTTGATGGAAGTCGGGAAAACGCCCATTCAGCTCTTCACACCACCACCAAACTTACCAAATAGCTCCATCCACTGCTTAAACACATCGGTATTTCCCGCAACACCCGGCTTGAAAAATACCATCGGATCGAAACCTTCTGCACCCTCCTGCATTTTTTTCAGCATTTGTGCCATGACTTCGCGATTGAATTCCTGCACATCTGGCAGCCCCATGACACGACGCAGTTCTTCTGGCGTCATATCGACATTGACGGTGATATTCATGGTTTACTCCCTCTTGTTGCAATGCACTCATTTTGCCACAAATTCGTTTATCGGGTTTATATTGCCTATAATCAGCTAAACCCTTGCAAAGGAATCGGGCAATCATGGCTGAACCAACCCCTGCTGAGTTACCGGTGTGGCGTTTGCGACTCCAAACGCTACAACACTACGGACAAGCGCTACTGCTTCGCTCACTTGATGTCATGCGCTTGCTGACGGAACGCATTATGGGGTTTTTGCGCCTGTTTGCCACACTGGGCTTGCTGTTGATTGTACTGTTTGTGGTGTACAAAGCGGTAGAAAGTTCGCAACTGGTATTGGTCAAGCCCTTTGCAGTGCCTAAAAGCATGACGGATCGCCATTCGGATGCCGGACGGGTAATTGCCAATGCGCTGAAACAGGAGTTATTGCTGGCTGAAGCCGATATTTACACCACCGTCAAACGCACGAGCCGTAATGGCAAGGTCACAATCGACACCGTAACCGGCAATACCGAAGATTATTTACTGGGTGCAAGCATTAAATTACCGGAGACGGGGATTTCCATCAACGATGTGGTGGAATTCATTGCCAGCTTGTTCGGGCGGCGCAATATTACTGGCACGGTTTACCAGGATCAGGGCAAGCTGTTTCTGCAAGTTGAGCTGGAAGGACGCATCTTTGGTTTTGAACGTAACCTCGGTACACGCGACCCGAATGCCTTGAACATGGATTTGCTGAGTGAAATGTTGCGTGAAAGCCGTCAGCGCTTGTTAAGTGTCGCTTCGGAAAGTCATAACCTGTATTACTATTGCAGTGGGGAGGCGGATGCCAGTGAGCACCCTGATAGCCAATTGGGACAATGGTTTGAGTATTGTTCACGCCTGCAAAGCAGCCAGATTACCCCGGAAAGTTTGGGACAATTGTTAGCCGAATTGCATTCTGCCCGATTACACAATATCGCGGGCAATAATGACACGCTGCGGCATATTCTTGGGCAAATCACGGGCAATGCCTTGGATAAGACCCAGCTCTTATGCCCGGATTATGCCATTACCAAGGTTTGCGAAGCCTCTGCCACACCGGAAATGGCGCAAATCGCAGTGCGTATCCCTGAGCCGAAGCGTGCACCTGCGGTGGCTCCGCTTGCCTTTCCCGCGCTACCCGATGCCAGTGACTTCCAAGCAGACAGTTTGACGATGCGCAGCATGGTGCTGGTCACACCCCAGATAGCCTTACCTTCTGTCAAAGCCTTGCAAGCGGACTGTGCCGCCAAACCGCCAGCCAAACCACAAGAGATTCTCGGCTCCAACCGTACCGAAGGCGATGCGACGTTGCTATTCAATAACAACCGCCCGATTCAAGCCGTGGAGAAATACGCGCAAGCCATCGAACAACACTGCGGCAATGTGTTTGCCTGGGCAAACTTGGGCGTGGTGTTGATGTCAGTTGAACCACCATTACGCAGTATTGAGGAAGCACAAAGCGCGTTGGAACAGGCGGTCAGCCTCAACAACCGCATCGACTGGATACAAAACAACCTGTGCATTGCACGTGCGTGGGCGGCTCCGCTGGAAACATTGCCCACCATGATCGCCAATGAAGCCTGTAATGCAGCACGCACTTTAAACCCTGCCAACAAGGTGATTCTCGACAAACAGTTTTACCTGGCCTTGGCTGAGCGTTACGTCATGGAAGGGCAATACGATACAGCGGCTGACACCTACAAAGCAGCCTTGAGTGCAGATAGGAAACGGGATTGCAACACCAGCAAAGCCATCGAGAAACTGGCATTATTGGAAATAGAGCACGGCATCGCGGGGGGAAAGCAGGCGGCTTGCGAAATTTTACAAGACGCCTTGCCCTTACCGGGCGGGAAGATCAGCGCGTGTGAAGCACAACTTGCTGCTTTCCAATGCCCATAGATGCTTATTCCAAGCCTTGGCTGCTGAGGTATTCGTCGTAAGTCCCTCGATAATCCACAATCGTGCCGTTGCCCTTTACGTCGAAAATGCGCGTTGCCAAGGAGCCAACGAACACGCGGTCATGCGACACGAACAGCAGTGTGCCGTCGTATTTGTCGAGTGCACCGTTGAGGGATTCGATGGATTCCATGTCTAAGTGGTTGGTGGGTTCGTCCATCAGCATCACGTTAGTCCGGGAGAGCATCATGCGTCCGAAGATCATGCGGCCTTTCTCGCCACCCGACAGCACCCGTACCGGCTTTTTCACGGTATCACCGCCGAATAGCAAGCGTCCAAGTGTGCCACGGTTTTGGGTTTCTGCATCTTCACCTTCGTAGCCGCTTTTGCGCACGTAGTCCGCCATCCATTCGGTAAGGGACTTGTCGCTCTTAAACTCGTCTTCGTGGTCTTGTTCATAGGTGGAAATGCGCACTTTCTCCGCCCACTTGATACTGCCTTTTTGCGGCTGCAACTGGCCTTCGAGCAGTTTGAGCAGCGTGGTTTTACCCACACCGTTTTCACCGATAATACCGACTTTCTCACCTGCTTCGATGGTGAAGCTGAAATTATTGATTAGCGGCTTTTCCATGCCCTCATAGGCAAAGGTGAGGTTTTCAACTTCCACGGCGAAACGGTGCAGGCGTTCTTTTTCATCATACTCGAAGCGAATCCACGGGTATTGACGGCTGGAAGGCTTGATGTCTTCCGGCTTGAGCTTGTCGATCAGCTTGCGGCGGCTGGTAGCCTGCTTGGCTTTGGATTTGTTGGCAGAGAAACGCCGCACGAAATCCTGTAATTCGGCAATGCGTTCTTTGGCCTTGGCGTTAGCATTGGCTTGACGTTCACGCGCTTGGGTGGAAGCTTCCATGAAATCATCGTAGTTGCCAGGGTAAATCTGGATTTTGCCGAAGTCTAAATCCGCCGTGTGGGTACATACTTGGTTCAAAAAGTGGCGGTCATGCGAGATAATGATCATGGTGGAATCACGGTTATTGAGCGTTTCTTCCAACCAGCGGATGGTATTGATGTCAAGGTTGTTGGTCGGTTCGTCCAACAACAAAATGTCGGGGTTAGCGAACAGGGCTTGGCACAGCAGTACCCGCAATTTCCAGCCGGGGGCAACTTGGCTCATTGGGCCGTTGTGCTGTTCGATGGGGATGCCGACCGCCAGCAGCAATTCACCGGCACGCGATTCGGCGGTGTAGCCATCCATTTCCGCGAACTGACCTTCGAGTTCCGCCGCTTTCATGTAATCGTCTTCGGTGGCGTCAGGGTTAGCGTAGATCGCGTCTTTTTCCGACATGACCTTCCACATTTCCGCGTGCCCCATCAGCACCACGTCGAGTACGCGCACGTCTTCAAAGCCGAACTGGTCTTGGCGCAAATACGCCATGCGTTCGTTGGGGTCTTTGGAAACGTTACCGTGGGTCGGTTCTTGCAGCCCACAGAGGATTTTCATGAACGTGGACTTGCCCGCGCCATTCGCGCCAATCAAGCCGTAGCGGTTGCCGTCACCGAATTTGACGGAAACGTTATCGAATAGCGGTTTAGCACCGAACTGGATGGTGACATTGGCAGCAACTAGCACTGGAAATCCTCTTGAAATCTGATTGGGCGTGATGGGGGGGTACTGTAGCATTTTCTGATATTCCGAACCATGGTTCACAGTACCGAATGCAACATCTTCGCACTCAACAACACCAGCAATACCGCAAACACTTTTTTCAACATGGCAATGGGTAGTGTATGCGCTAAATTTGCCCCCAGCCGTGTGGTAAAAAAGCTGGTCAGCGCAATCAACACCACCGCAGGCCAATACACAAACCCAATAGTATGTTCCGGCAAACCCGCCTGTCCCCAACCATTGATGAGGTAGCCTAACGTCCCTGCGACGGCAATCGGAAACCCAATCCCCGCCGAGGTGGCAATAGCTTTACGCACATCGACATTGCACCACATCATGTAGGGCACGGATAATGAGCCGCCGCCAATCGCCACCAGTGCAGAAACACCGCCAATCACCAGTCCTGCCAGCGACAAACCTGCCATCCCCGGCAATTCCCGGTGGGGTTTGGGTTTGATATTCAACCACATTTGCAGTGCAACATACGCCATGAATACGGCAAAGAAAATCGCCAAGCCACGTGTTGATAAGACCGCAGCTAGAAACGTAGCAGCAAAGGTTCCCTGCAAAATCCCCGGTGTAATCTGTTGCACCACCGACCATTGCACCGCTTGTTTGGCATGATGCGCCCGCATACTGGATAACGCGGTAGGGACAATCGCCGCCATGGAGGTCGCCAAGGCCACGTGAACAACATGTTCCGCCGGAAAACCTTGCGCCACAAACAAAGCGGTCAGCACCGGAACCATAATGCCACCACCGCCGATACCGAGTAGCCCCGCCGCAAAACCCACCACCAAACCCAGTGCCAGAAATGAAACCAGCAATTGCCATTCCACGGTATAATCTCCGCCATTGTAAATCTTCAAACTCAGGGCAACTTTATGCAATATCTCACTATCCCTGTCACGGCTTTTCAGCAAAATTGCAGCATTATCTGGTGTGAAACCACGCGGGAATGTGCCTTTGTCGACCCCGGCGGCGATACCGATACCTTGATAGCAGCCGTTACAAAACACCACTTGAAACCTACCGGTGTGTTTCTAACTCATGCACATCTGGATCATGTGGGGGGAACAATGGGGTTGGCAAAGCATTATGGTATTCCCATTTCCGGCCCCCATGAGGCTGACAAGTATTGGCTAGACGCTTTGCCCGTGCAAGCTAAGCAATTTGGCTTACCCCATTGTGAGGCATTTTTGCCAGATGTGTGGTTACATGATGGCGACACCTTAAACGTAGGACAACAAACGCTCAAGGTGTTACATACCCCCGGACACACCCCCGGTCATGTCGTATTGTTCCATCAAGAGAGTCGCGTGGTTTTTGTTGGTGATGTGTTATTTAACGGCTCGATTGGGCGCAGCGACTTTCCGGGGGGGAACCATCAGCAGCTAATGGAGTCTATAAAGGCTAAGTTGTGGTTATTGGGGGATGATGTTATCGTCATTCCCGGTCATGGGCCGAACACAACAATCGGTCATGAACGCCGACACAACCCCTTTATCCGATAATGCGAGGACGGTAAAGTGCGCAATACGCTTGTTATGCTGCTTGGAGCGGTACTACTCACTGCTTGTGGTGGTGGCTCAGACACTTCCTCTACAACATCAACGGCGACAACGACTTCCCTTAATGTAATGGAAATGTTGGACAGCCATAATCAAACACGCGCTGCTGTTGCGGTGATGCCACTGATCTGGTCTAGTCAAATGACGGATTATGCGCAACAGTGGGCTAATCATTTAGCGACGAACAATGGTTGCCAAATGCAGCACCGTTCTGTTGCGGGCATGAACCCATTGAATGCCGGTGAAAACCTGTATTGGGCAAGTGCCGTGCAATGGACGGATGGACGTACTGAAGTCCAAAGCATTACGTCTGCCCACGTTGCGAGTGCATGGGCAAGTGAAATAGCTGACTACGATTACGCCAGCAATACCTGTGTGCCGGGTAAAATGTGCGGGCATTACACTCAAATGGTGTGGCGTAATTCCACCGAAGTGGGCTGTGCAATGGCTATTTGCCCTGACAAAGGCCAAATTTGGGTGTGCAACTACAACCCACAGGGTAATGTGCTTGGTGAAAAACCCTATTAGAGCCAGCGCATATTTCCCGCTACAATAGGCGCTTTTCAAGCATCAAAGGACGAACACCATGTCGCAAGTGGATATTGCCGCCGTCAAACACTACCTGCTGGCTTTGCAGGATGATATTTGCACGCAGTTAGCAGCCGAGGATGGCGGTGCAACGTTTGTGGAAGATGCTTGGGAGCGCTCTGGTGGTGGTGGCGGGCGTACCCGTGTGATTAGCAATGGTGCAGTTTTTGAGCAAGGTGGCGTCAATTTTTCACACGTCTTTGGTGACAAACTGCCCCCTTCTGCCACCGCACAACGCCCGGAATTGGCAGGGCGTAGTTTTCAGGCACTCGGAGTGTCGCTGGTCATTCACCCCCACAATCCGCTGGTTCCCACCTCACACGCGAATGTGCGCTTTTTTGTCGCTGAAAAAGAAGGCGAAGAGCCAGTGTGGTGGTTTGGCGGTGGGTTTGACTTAACGCCATATTACGGGTTTGAGGACGATTGCATCAGTTGGCACCGTGCTGCTAAAGTGGCATGTGACCCGTTTGGTGAGGACGTGTACACCCGCTACAAGCAATGGTGCGATGACTACTTCTTCCTTAAGCACCGTAACGAACCACGTGGCATCGGCGGCTTGTTTTTCGATGACCTGAATGCTTGGGGCTTTGACACCACCTTTGCTTTTATGCGCAGCGTGGGCGATGCTTACATCAATGCTTACCGTCCCATCGTCAGCAAACGTAAGGGCTTACTGTTTACCGAAACACACCGCGACTTCCAACTCTACCGCCGAGGGCGTTACGTGGAATTTAACCTTGTCTATGACCGAGGCACGCTGTTCGGCCTCCAATCGGGTGGACGCACCGAATCTATTTTGATGTCACTCCCTCCCTTGGTTAAATGGCGCTATTCTTGGCACCCTGAACCGGGCAGCGAAGAAGCCCGCCTGTACAGCGATTTCCTACGCCCACGTAACTGGTTGGCAGAAGCCTGAAACCGCTTTGCTTACCAGCTTTTTTCACCCGGCTCTGGCTTATGACCGGAAAGTTTATAGAACTTCCATGCCAAGTAGCCTAAAAAGCCCAAAATAAAGACAATGGTGAAAACAGACATGAAAACAATGCCTTCAGCACTGGAAAAGAAATGTGACATGGTGTTTGCTCCCTTACGGTAAATAATGCAATTATCGTAAGGGTTGAAGACAGGGGAGACGTTGCGCAAAATCAAATTAAGCGGGACGAGACGTCTGCTTTCTTGCTACAGATCAAATTTTTGTGGGTTTTTCATTATCGAGCCGTTACCGCACGCTCAACATTGATCAAACCATATCCATAATCATGATCAGGCCCCGGTAAACCCAAATCAGTAGCCGTTTGTTTCAAGGCTTCGGCATTAAACTGTGGGTTCAGAGATTTAAGTAACGCAATAGCCCCCGTCACGTGTGCAGTTGCCAACGAAGTGCCGCTAGACACTTGAAATGCACTGCGTGGTGTTGTTGTCAAAATGCCGACACCGGGCGCAGATAAGTCAATGTAATCACCCCGGTTAGCACGGCTAAATACACTCTGATTTTTATCCACCGCCGTCACCGCAATCACACCCGGCAACGCCGCCGGATAAGCAGGTTGCGCCCCCGGCCCACCATTTCCGGCAGATGCCACCACGACAATGCCTTTCTGGATAGCCGCTTGCACCAATTTGTCGACAACGGGATCAGCATTCCCTGCAAAACTCAGATTGAGCACTTGTACACCTTCGCGCATCGCTTGTTCCAAAGCTCGAGCCACCAAAGCAGAATTGCTGCGACGTTCATCTGGGTTAGCCGGGTTAGTGCTGAAAGCACTGATAGCCACCAACCGGGTATCAGGCGCAATGCCAATGCGCTTATTCTGACTAATAATGACGCCTGCTACTTCCGTACCGTGCAAGCGATTGCGTTCATCACCTTGCGGAATCAGGTCAATACGCCGGATGTCTGAACGAAATGAGTCGTGGTTAATATCAATGGGTGTGTCGATCATGCCCACTATGACACCTTGCCCGGTAGTGCGTTGGCGTATGGTGTCTGCACCGGTCAAACCCAATGGGTATGCCCCACTTCCCCCCCCTGTCATACTTGCAGTGGTGTAAAAATTACTGGTATTGGCATCAACATCGGTTTCTTTGGCTTTGATAGATTTCACCAGATCATACGGATCTTGCCCATTCGTTGCTGCCGTAATCAGGGTAGTCTTGATGGAATCTAAATTATCACTACGTTTAGCACGCAATTTATACTTTTTTAGTACCGCATCAGCAACTTCAGCCGGTTTCTGGCTGTCGTAGGTAATAAGCATTTCATTTTTTTCATAGTCCACCCGCCGGAATATGGGCGTTTCGACACAAATACTGCTGCTAAGATGGCAAGCAGGGGAGTCGCTGGCTTTGCCGATGACTTTGTATTCTGCGGGGCTGCAAGCGGTGAGTAAACTGAGGGTGATCAAAGCACTAAGCGGAAACGGGCGTAATAGTGTGATTAGCATGACGGTTTTCAGTATTCTCGTCCGATGAAAGCGACAACGGTATTATCCTGCCCCATTTGTTGCAGGATAGCGTCGGATTCTTGAGCCGATGGTGACACATCTTTTACTTCAATTTTGAAGAGGCCACCGCTTTCAGGGCCATCCACAATACGCGCATTCCAACGCAGCAAAAACTCCCGCACCTGATTCACTTGGGCTTCCCCATTAAAATCCACCAGTAGTACCATACCCTTAACAAGAGGAACAACCGAAGAATCGTCTGTAGCAGTGGCCGTTACATAAATACTGTCTTGAATGCCCTCTTGTGAAGCACTGTTGGTATACACAAACCACCCTAAGAACCCTGCTTGAATCAGTAGCAATGAAGCGAAAACAGCGTTAGCCGGTATTAACCATGAGGTGTTTGAGAAAAAATGATGTAATTTTTGCTGCAAACCTTGTAGCCACGTCAACTGAGGTGTTAATGGCTGGGGGGGAGCCTGTGGCACATTTTCCGTGTGCTCTTCGCGCTCGATGCGCTTCATTAGCGTTTCCAAGCGTTGCTGGGTAGTATCAACGGCTGATAATTCTAGCAATGCCGTATTGGCACGAATCATATCGACCATCTTAAGTTCACGGCGGTATTCATCGGCTAATTCAGGGTATTTTGCAAGTACACTCTCCACCAACTTACGCTCTGGCCCACTCAACTTTCCCGTGATAAACCAAGGTAACAGTAGCCGTGCTTCTTCAATAGGGTCGCCATGTGGATATTGGCTCATAACGTATAGTCTCGAATACCGTTTAAAAGTCGAAGCCAACGACTCCGGCCTTTTCCAATAACTGCGCTAAGCGCTTACGGGCATAAAACATACGTGTCTTGACCGTGTTTTCGGAAATGTCCAAAAGTGTTGCTACTTCTTTGACAGATTTATCTTCAAAATAGGTTAGCCTGATGACCTCACGGTGCTCTTCCGTTAGCTGGTTCATCATGCGTAACAATTGTTGTTTCATATCATCCAATGCCAACTCCTCATGAGGGCCAGCAGCAGGGTCAATCATGGCATCCAATATCGACTCATCTTCCAGTGTCACTTCCGAGGTTTTACGTAACCACGATACTACTTTGTTGCGGGCAATAGAATAAATCCACGTCGATACTTTTGACCTGCCTGCAAACGTTTCCGCTGACCGCCAAACATCAAACATAGCCTCATCGACTAAATCAGCCGCCTGAGCAATATCGTCACGTAACACGCGCGAACAATACTTAACCAACCTAGGTTGGTATCTCAGGTATAACTGACTGAATGCTTGCTGGTTTCCCTGACTAATTTTTTCCATCAGAGCTTCATCGCTCAGCTTGCTTGAGGTGTCAGTCGGTTGTTTGCTGCCTTGTGAGTGGCCTTCCATCTCTGTGTCGCTCTCGTTGCTGTTTTGGTTCTAATTAATTTGGATTAGCATCCAAAAAACAATAAATAATCTTTTTTTCAACTTGCGTTGAACCACTAGCGCTGTGGTTGCGACTCAACCAGCAACACTACACACTTAAATAGTAATATTCAAAGTTATAATACTCCCTCGCAAGTCTGGCGGGTCTTCGGATCCGCCTTTTTTTATTTACAATCCATCCATTAGCATATCATAATCCACTGATACACGATTTTTTCTTTCTAACCTTGGAAGCTGGGTATGTATCAAATTGGCACCACACTGACACAATTTATCCTCGAAGAACAACGTAAACATGCAGGCGCAACCGGCGAATTTAGTTGCGTACTGAATGACATCGCACTCGCTTGCAAAAAAATCGCTGCCTTAACCAGCAAAGGCGACCTCATCGGCGTACTGGGTTCTGCTGGCTCTGAAAACGTTCAGGGCGAAGAGCAGAAAAAAATGGACATTATCACCAATGACGTGATGATCGAAGCCCTTTCGCGTGGTCACGCCGCAGCCTTAGCCTCTGAAGAAATGGATGAGGTCTATAACCTGCCTAGCAATATCCCACGCGGTCACTATTTAGTGACATTCGACCCGCTGGATGGCTCCTCCAATATGGATGTGAATGTATCGGTTGGTACGATTTTCTCCATTATGAAAGCGCCTGAAGGCGTCGAAAACCCGACTGCCGCCGATTTCATGCAGCCGGGCACGAAACAGGTAGCAGCGGGCTACTGCCTGTACGGGCCTTCTGCCATTATGGTATTGACCACCGGCAATGGCGTGAACATGTTTACGCTGGATAAGGATTGCGGCGAATTCTTGCTGACCCGCGAAGACGTAAAAATCCCTGCGGATACCAAGGAGTTTGCGATCAACGTTTCCAACCAACGCTATTGGGAACCGCCGATGCAGCGTTACATCAGCGAATGTTTGCTGGGGGTTGAAGGACCGCGCGGCAAAGACTTCAATATGCGCTGGGTGGCATCAATGGTGGCTGAGATTCACCGTATCCTGACTCGCGGCGGCATTTTCATCTACCCAATGGATAGCAAAATGAAAGCGGCGGGCAAAACCGGCAAACTGCGTCTGTTGTATGAAGCTAACCCCATGGGTTTCATCGTTGAACAAGCAGGCGGCATGGCAACCACAGCTTATTCACGCATTATGGAACTCCAACCGACTGACTTGCACCAGCGCGTGCCAGTGGTAATGGGTTCACGCAATGAAGTGGAATTGGTTACGGGTTACCATAACGCTTAAAGATTCCCCCCATCCCAACCCTTCCCCCACAAGGGGTGAAGGGCTTTTCTGTTCTCTACGTTACTTGCTTTTTTCAGCATACGAGACGGTGTATGACTGGCCTTGTTTGAGCTTGTCGAAATTGCCGAACACTTCCTTTAGATTGCGTTTCATGTATTCACGCAGGCCGTTGATCGTCACGATATACACGCGCCCGCCCGGTTTGAGGTGGTGTTTCATGTCGTGCAATAAAATGCTCATCATTTCCTTGCCCACTTTCGCGGGTAGGTTGGATGCAATCACGTCAAACCGCGCATCCTTGTCGATATGCTGGAAACCGTTGCTCAGCATAGCACGGGCATTCGCTAGCTTATTCACGCCCGCATTGCGATTGGCGTATTCGACTGCCATGAAATCCTTATCCACCATCAACGTCTGACCTTGTGGGGCAAGTTTTGCCATCACTAAACCGACGGGGCCGTAGCCACAACCGAGATCAAAGCAATCATCGGTCGGGTTGATTTTCAGGTATTTCAGCAACAAATCCGTGCCGTCATCAATTTCACGCGGGGAAAAAATCCCCCACGTTGACAGGAAGGTGAACGGTTGTCCGCACAGTTCGGTATCAAAACGGATGTCGTCGCGCAGGCTTTGGGTGTAAGGAATATCAGCCATTAGAGAATCGCCGGTGCAAGATTTTTGGCATACAGGAAGGTGTACGCAAATGTCGCTGCACCTGCCAACCATAAGATGACCGCTGCTGCTTTGCTCAAGCCCGGTTTCAGGGCAATGACACCCAACACCACGTACACAATCAAGCCGACAGCTTTAATGATGACAAAATTATCCACACCATGCGCGGTAGTGACAAACGCCAGCCACAAGCCGGTTCCCAGTAAAATCAGCATTGACAGTGACGCACTCGCTAACGCCGCCTTGCCGGTCACTGCCGGGTTGTTGGTCAACATCCATACCCCCCGGATGAGGTAAATAACCACGGAAAGCAGAGCAATAATCGCGTGTACTTTCAGTATCAATGTATTCATGTCCATGTGGTGTGTCCTTATTGCAATTGTTGGAAAATATATGCCGCTTCGGTTAATGCCTCGTCAAGCTGTGCGCTCAAGGTGCAGTAATGCCCCATTTTGCGACCGGGGCGGGCTTGGTGTTTGCCGTACAAGTGTAGCTTGGTATTCGCACTTTGCAGCAATGCCAACCAGTTAGGCTGGGCATCGTGCCACAAATCGCCGAGCATATTGACCATGACTACCGGTGATAACAGGTCAGTTGCGCCGAACGGCAATTCGCAGACCATGCGTACTTGCTGTTCAAATTGTGAGGTGACGCAAGCATCCAGCGTGTAATGCCCGCTATTGTGGGTGCGCGGTGCCATTTCATTGATTAGCAATTCGCCTTGGTGAGTGACGAAGAATTCGACTGCCATGACACCGACGAAATCTAGCTTATCCGCCATGCGCGTGGCGGCGGCTTGCGCGGCGGCGGCGAGTGCAGTATCTATACGGGCAGGCACAATGCTTTGGTGCAAAATGCCGTTGCGGTGTTCGTTCTCCGCAACGGGGAAACAACGCACTTCGCTGTCAACACTGCGGGCGAGAATGACCGAAATTTCGCGTTCCAATGCCACCCGCTGTTCCAACACACAGTCCACACCCTGCAATTGGGCAAACGCGGCTTGTGCTTCGGCAACCGAATGCACCGTGACTTGCCCCTTGCCGTCGTAACCCATGCGGGCGGTTTTAAGGATAGCGGGAAATTGGATGCTGTTAGCGGCGGCGGCAATATCGGCTGCGGTGCGAATCGCCACAAATGGTACAGGCTGCAAGCCACACGCCCGCACAAATTCTTTTTCCACAATCCGATCTTGCGCCATTTTCACGGCATGGGCGGAGGGGCGTACTGGTGCATAGTGCGCAAGGAATTCCAGCGTTTGCGCGGGAATGTTCTCGAATTCAGTGGTGATCACATCGCAACGCTTGCCAAATGCCTCCAGTGCGACCTCATCATCGTAAGCGGCAATAATGTGATCATCCGACATTTGCGCAGCGGGGCTGTGAAAATCCGGTTCGAGAATAAGCACGCGATAGCCAAGGGTACGCGCTGCGACGGTAAACATGCGTCCGAGTTGCCCGCCGCCGAGCATTCCGATGGTTGATCCGGGGAGTAGTGTCATGAAGCTTCAGGGTCTGTCAGTAGGGTAAAACAAGCGCGAAGAATACAGCAAAGTGCGTTACGACGCATCAACGCAACCACTGCTGCATAATGGTTTGTAAATCCTCCATCTCGAACGGCTTAACCAAAAAATCATCCATCCCCGCCGCCAGACAACGTTCACGTTCCCCCGCCAAGGCGTGTGCTGTCAGCGCAATAATCGGTAATTCTGCCGATGACTTGAAGCAACGAATCTGCCGGGTTGTTTCATATCTGCTAGAAATGTCATCTGCCCAGTGTGACGAAACTGTGCCGCATACACGGGCGTGATCACGTCATCCACACCCAGTTTTCCAGCGGGGTCAGGTAAAAAATCCAGATAATTATTTATCGCCAGTGGCGTTGGGGCATAACGCAATATGTGGGAACGTTCCGCCGCCGAACCACTTACCGGCGCGAATGAGCACCCCAGACTCAGCAGCAACACGAATCGAATGCTGACACTCCACCCCCAATGCCACATGGTTAAGGATTAAGTCGGGGGTAACGCCATATTCATCGCACACTGGCGTTGTTCTTCACGGAATTGCGCCAACTTTTCCGCTAACATTGGATCGTCATTCGCTAACATTGCCACGGCAAACAATGCCGCGTTTGCCGCGCCTGCTTCGCCAATCGCAAACGTTGCCACGGGAACACCTTTGGGCATTTGCACAATCGAATACAGCGAATCAATCCCGTTCAAGGTGCGACTGGTGACGGGCACACCTAAAATCGGCAAAGTGGTTTTTGCCGCTAACATGCCGGGCAAGTGCGCTGCACCGCCAGCGCCCGCAATAATGCATTTCAGACCGCGTTCGCGGGCAGTTTCGGCGTATTCAAACAATAAGTCAGGTGTGCGATGGGCAGAAACCACGCGGTATTCATGCGCAATACCGAATTTTTCCAGTTGTTCAACGGCTTTGGACATCACGTTCCAATCGCTGTTGCTACCCATGACAACCCCTACCACTACCGCCGAATTGGGTTGAGTCATGATGCTCCCCTTATTTCTCTGCAAAATCTGATATTATAACGTGATGTACCTTTTACGCACTAACTAACCGCAAGCGAATGAATACAAACAGTCACCCAAGCAGCGTTTTAGAAACGCACATCACCTCCCTGCCGTTGATTGCACGGGGCAAAGTCCGCGATATTTACGCCGTGGATGACCAGCACATGCTGATCGTGACCACGGATCGTTTATCGGCATTCGATGTGATACTGCCGACCCCGATTCCGCAGAAGGGCGTGATTCTCACCCAAGTGGCAAATTTCTGGTTTGGCTTGCTGCATGACGTGATCCCGAATCACTTAAGCGACAAAACGCTGGATGATCTGCCGCTGACAGCCGATGAAAAAGCGCCATTGCAAGGGCGCAGCATGATTGTGAAACGCCTCAAGCCCTTGCCGGTGGAAGCGATTGTGCGCGGTTACTTGATCGGTTCGGGGTGGAAGGATTACCAGCAAACTGGCGCGGTATGCGGCATCGAATTACCCACCGGTTTGCAAATGGCAGACCGTTTGCCTGAACCGATTTTCACGCCTTCCAGTAAAGCCGACGTGGGCGATCACGACATCAATATCAGCTTTGCCGAGATGCAGGCGCGGATTGGGGCAGAGCTTGCCGAGCAAGTGCGCAGCGTGAGTTTGGAGTTGTATCGCCAAGCGGCGGAATACGCGCTTAAACGTGGCATTATTATTGCTGACACCAAGTTCGAGTTCGGGCTGGATGCGGACGGCAAGCTGGTGTTGATCGACGAAATCCTCACGCCGGATTCCTCACGCTTTTGGCCTGCTGATCAGTACAAACCCGGCATTAGTCCGCCATCGTTTGACAAGCAATTCGTGCGGGATTATTTAGAAACGCTGGATTGGGGGAAAGTTGCGCCGGGGCCGGAATTGCCAGCAGAGATTATGGAAAAAACAGCGGCTAAGTATCGGGAAGTTGCCGACTTACTCACGAAATAACCAAAAAACTAACAACACAGGAATAAGCCATGCGCGTATTGATCACAGGGGTAGCGGGATTCATCGGGATGCACCTCGCCTTGCAATTGCTGCAACGCGGCGATGAAGTCGTCGGTATCGACAATTTCAACGACTATTACGATGTCACTTTGAAAGAACGCCGTTTGCAACGGGTGATCGACGCGGATGTTGCGGGCAAATTCACGTTTATCCGTTTGGATTTAGCCGACCGTGCGGGCATGGCGCAACTGTTTGCGGAACAAGGCTTGGATGCGGTGGTGAACCTTGCGGCACAAGCGGGCGTGCGTTATTCCATCGACAATCCGCTGGCTTACATTGACAGTAATCTGGTGGGGTTTGGGCATATTCTGGAAGGTTGCCGCCATAACGGGGTGAAGCATTTGGTGTATGCGTCGTCCAGTTCGGTGTATGGCGCGAATGAATCTATGCCGTTTTCGGTGCATGATAACGTGGATCATCCGCTGTCACTCTACGCTGCCTCCAAAAAAGCCAATGAACTAATGGCGCATACGTATTCGCATTTGTACGGTTTGCCGACCACGGGGTTACGCTTTTTCACGGTGTATGGCCCGTGGAGTCGCCCCGATATGGCGATGTTCAAATTCACCAAGGCGATTTTGGCAGGCAAGCCGATTGATGTGTTCAATTACGGTAAACACCGCCGCGATTTCACTTACATCGACGACATTGTGGAAGGCGTGATTCGCACGCTGGATCATACCGCAACGGGCAATCCAGCGTGGAGCGGGATGCAACCCGACCCCGGCACCAGCAAAGCCCCTTGGCGCGTTTACAATATCGGCAATCAGAATCCGGTGGAATTGATGGATTATATCCGTGCCATTGAAGATGCACTGGGGATGAAGGCGGAGTTGAATTTATTGCCATTACAACCGGGTGATGTGCCGGATACTTACGCGGATGTGGATGCGCTGGTGCAAGATGTGGGTTACCGTCCGAGTATGTCGGTTGACGAAGGTACGCGCCGTTTCGTGCAATGGTATCGTGAGTACTATCAAGTTTAAGCTGTTATAAGGGGTTTGCACATGCAGGGTACGCAACATGCGCGTTTGTTTGATAGCCTACTGGGACGCGCCCCGGATTATGTGAGTGTTGGGTTAGTCATCGTGTTTGGCTTTTTGTTAGCGCGGCTGGTGTGGATGTTATTTCCCACCGAACCTCGCCCATTGCTCACCCCAACCGATACGGCAATCATGAGTAGTGAAGCGCAACAGGCACAAAATCTAGGGGCTACTTTAGCTTCTTACCATTTATTTGGCGTCTATCAGGCAGAAAGTGGCAAACCTGCACCAACCAATATCCAGCCCACCCAACTGGCACTCAAACTTCAAGGGGTTTATGCACCGTCAAACAATAAAGGCTATGCGATTATTGAAGAAAACGGACAGCAAAAAACCTATTCTGCGGGGGAAAATATCGGAAATTCGGGGGCGGTGCTGGAGCAAGTGTTAGCTGATCATGTGCTGCTACGGCGTAATGGCCTATTGGAAAAGTTGGTGTTGCCCAAACCGGAGTTAAGTGGCGGGGGCGGTGTGGCTGATGTTACTAACGGTATGCCAACACCTGACTTTTCACAGCCTGCCCCCGACATCATGCCGCCTCCTGATATGTTCACCCCTAGCGATGGCGCGATTCCCCCGCCCGTAGAGCAAATGGAACAACAGATGCCGATGGAGCCAGCGGTTGATGAACCTGCCCCTGAACCTATGCCTGACGCGCAGGAAGCGACTAACCTCGGCGCGTTTCGTGAGGAGGTGTTAAACAACAACATGCGCCTCTTGGAAGTGGCTAGTCCACAGCCTTACGAGCGCGATGGCAAATTCTTGGGGTTTCAGCTAAATCCCGGTAGCAATGTGGCGATGTTCAACCAATTGGGTTTGCAACCCGGCGATATTGTAACCTCGGTGAATGGCACGGCATTGGAAAACCCTGCGGTTGCCATGCGTGTTCTACAAGAAGCTGCCACATCTGCTCAAGTGAATCTCAACATTACCCGCAATGGGCAAGAAATCTCCCTGCCCATCAACTTCCAGTAGTTCAGCATGACATTGCACAAGTCGTGTGAAGAGGAGGAAGTGCTACACTGAAACGAGAAGGCTATGGAGTTTTAACATGCGCTTGTCTCGTTTTTTGCTGATCACGCCGCTTATTGCCATCCTCGCGTGGTGGTTCTGGCAACAACAACACCCAACCTTATTGGAAGTCAGCGTTACCAATGTCAGTCGCGGCGTCGTGGAATCTACGGTTGCCAATACCCGTGCCGGGACAGTCAAAGCCTGCCGCCGCGCCAGAATGTCACCTTCCATCGGTGGGCAAATTAGTGCTTTACCCTTTGCAAAAGGCGCACAGGTCAAAACAGGGGAAGTGCTGTTACGCTTGTGGAATCACGATTTGCAAGCCAGTTTAGACGCTGCCGACAAGGGCGTACAAGCCGCACGAGCGCAACGCAGTGCTGCCTGTTTGCAAGCGGAAGAAGCACAACGCGCCGCTGAACGTGCCCGATTACTACGCCAATCCACCAGCATTTCGGTGCAAGAATTGGACAAAGCCAATACCAACGCGGCGGTAACGGCTGCCAGTTGTCATGCTGCCGAAGCACAAATTACGGTCACCCAAGCGCAACTCCAAGCCGCACAAGCCCAACTGGAACGCACCGTGCTGGTTGCGCCGTTTGCGGGTGTCATTGCTGACATTAACGGCGAACTCAACGAATACGTCACCCCCTCGCCACCCGGCATCCAAACCTTGCCGGTGGTGGATTTGATTGAACCGGGCTGTTTTCTGGTGAGTGCGCCGATTGATGAAGTGGATGCGCCTAAAATCGAATCCGGTTTGCCCGCCCGCATTACGCTGGATGCTTGGCGCGGGCGTGATTTCCCCGGCAAGGTCACGCGGGTGGGCGCTTATGTCATCGACCTCGAAAAACAAGCGCGGACAGTGGAAGTTGAACTTGCTTTTACTAATCCCACCGATCTCGATGCCTTACTGGTCGGTTACAGCGCGGATGTGGATATTATTCTCGAAACTCGCCCCGATGTGTTACGGATTCCCACCGAAGCCGTGTTAAGCGGTCAAGCAGTTTACCTACTCAATACCGCAGGCAAGCTGGAAAAGCGCAAAATCACGGCAGGATTGAGCAATTGGAGCTTTACCGAAGTCACGGCGGGTTTGGATGAGGGTGACACGATTGTTACTACACCGGGTATAGCGGGGATTGCAGAAGGTATCGCAGCAAAGGCGAAGGACACAACGGATGACTGACCCCTTCATCACCTTGCGTGACATTTGCCGCCACTTTCAGGTAGGCGATGAAACCGTACACGCACTGGATCATGTCAGTCTCGATATCCACGCAGGTGATTACATCAGTGTCATGGGGCCATCGGGTTCGGGGAAATCGACCTTGCTGAATGCCTTGGGCTTGCTGGATCAGACTAATGCAGGCAGTTACCGTTTGGAAGGCCGCGAACTCACCACCCTGCCCGAAGAACAGCGGGCGCAAGTACGGCGTGAAAAAATTGGTTTCATTTTCCAGTCATTTCACCTGATTCCGCGTTTGAGTGCAGCGGATAATGTGGCCTTACCGTTGGTATTGACCGGAATGCCTGCGGCTGTTCGCAAGACCAAAGTGCAGCAAGCCTTGGCGGGCTTAGGCTTACAAGATCGTGCTGATCACCGCCCTGCGCAACTGTCTGGTGGGCAACAACAGCGGGTAGCGATTGCCCGCGCTACCATTATGCAAGCGCCCCTGCTGTTGGCGGATGAACCTACCGGCAATCTGGATTCGCATTCCAGCGCAGAGGTTATCCGCATCCTTGAAGCGCTGAACGCGCAAGGCATCACCCTTATCGTGGTGACGCATGATACCGACATCGGTAAGCGCGCCCGGCGGCAGGTGCGCATGGTCGATGGCAAGGTGGTTGCCGATGAGCATTGAAGCATGAAACCGCAAGACACCCTGCACTTCAGTTACCAAGCCTTACGCGCGTATCCGGGGCGTACCGCTTTGATCTTGCTGGCCATGTGCATTGGGGTGGCGGCGATTATTTTGCTCACCTCCTTGGGTGAAGGCGCACGGCTGTATGTGATTGGGCAATTCCAAGGCTTAGGTTCCAACTTGCTGATTGTGTTGCCGGGGCGTTCGGAAACTACCGGCGGTGCGCCGCCCCTGATTGGCACCACCCCGCGTGATTTGACGCTGGATGATGCACTTGCCCTGCAACGCAGCCCTGCGATCAAAGAGGTTGCACCCATTATTCTCGGTGCTGCTCCGGTGGCTTACGAATCACGTGAACGCGAAGTCACCATCATGGGTTCCACCCCGTCTCTGCTGAGTGCGCGGCAATTGGAACTTGCCAGCGGGCAAAGCTTGCCGGATAGCAATCCGCGTGTCGCCACGGCGGTGTGTTTGCTGGGGGAAACGGTGTGGAAAGAGCTATTCGCCAACCGCAATGCTTTGGGCGAATGGGTGCGTATCGGTGGGTCACGTTTCCGCGTGATCGGTGTACTCGCAGGCAAGGGGCAATCGCTAGGGTCGGATATGAGCGACATGGTGGTGATTCCGGTTGCCAGTGCGCGGAACTTATTCAATGCACCCTCGCTGTTTCGCATTATTGTCACAGCGGAGAGCCAAGGGCAATTGGCGCAAGCCACGCAAGACATTGAACGCATTACCCGCCAGCGTCATGATGGTGAGAATGACATTACCATTATTGCGCAAGACTCCTTGATTGGCACCTTTGACAATATCCTCAGCGCTTTGACGTGGGCATTGGGCGGCATTGCGGCGATCAGTTTGCTGGTAGCGGGGATTCTGATTATGAATGTGATGTTGGTGGCGGTTAGCCAACGCAAGGCTGAAATCGGTTTGCTCAAAGCCTTGGGAGCACCTACCGCGCAAGTATTGCGCCTGTTTTTGACCGAAGCAACCTTGCTGGCGAGTGCGGGCGGAGCCATTGGTTTGCTGCTGGGTTTGGGCGGGGTATTGCTGTTAAATCAGGCTGTGCCGGATTTCAGTGCGCAACCGCCGCTGTGGGCGTTAATCGCGGCAGTCGTCATTACGTTTCTCACCGGCTTGCTGTTTGGCAGTATTCCGGCACGGCAGGCTGCACGGCTGGATCCGGTCGCCGCCTTGTCGGGTAGGTAGCCATGCTGTTAGCAGATTACTTACACCTTGCTACCAGCAGTATTCGCTTCAGCCCAATGCGTAGTTTTCTGACGGCGTTGGGGATTGCGGTCGGGATTGCGGCGGTGGTATTGCTAACCGCATTGGGTGGCGGAGTGCAGCATTACGTACTCCAGCAATTTACCCAGTTTGGGGCACATATTATTGCCATCAACCCCGGCAAAAGTTCCACCTTTGGGGTATCGGGGGCGATGGTCAGCAATGTGCGTCCGCTGTCGATTGAGGATGCAGAAAGCTTGCGGCGCATTCAAGGTGTGCAAACGTCAGTGCCGATGGTGCAAGGCAATTCCCCTGTCGAAGTCGGGCAACTGACCCGCTGGACAACTGTTCTCGGCGTGAATCACGAAACCTTGCAAACCTGGCAATTGCACCTTGCCAGCGGGCAATTTTTGCCTGATGACACCACCACGCAAGCCCGCAATATGGCGGTGATTGGTGCAAAAGTCCGCTCCGAACTGTTTCCCGACCGCAGTCCGCTGGGTCAGCATCTGCGCATTGGGCAAGAGCGTTTTCGTGTCATCGGCGTAATGGAAACCAAGGGGCAAATTTTGGGATTTGATATGGATGATGCGGTCTACATCCCCGTTGCCCGCGCTCTTGCTCTATTCAACCGAGAGGGGCTAATGGAAATCGACGTGTTGTATCAAGCGGGAGCCAATGAAGCTGCCATTATTGAGCAAATCAAAGCCTTGCTGATTCAACGTCACGGCACAGAAGATGTCACTATCACCAGCCAAAGCGATATGCTGAAAACCTTGGGATCGATTCTTGACATTCTCAAAGCCGTGGTAGCGGGCATTGGGAGCATTTCTTTGCTGGTGGGCGGGGTTGGCATTCTCACCATTATGAGCATTGCGGTGAATGAACGCACGGGTGAAATCGGCTTGCTGCGGGCATTGGGCGCATCCCGCCAGCAAGTGACCTATTTGTTTCTGCTGGAAGCCGCCGCCTTGGCTGGCTTAGGTGGTGTTGCCGGAATGCTGGCGGGGATTGGGATTGCCTGGCTGTTGCACGCCGTTATTCCAGCCATGCCAGTGCAAATCGACTGGCTGTATGTGTTGCTGGCAGAAGCTGTCGCGGTCATCACCGGGTTATTGGCAGGGTTTGCGCCCGCACAGCGGGCATCGGCGCTGCCACCGGTGGAAGCGTTGCGGAGTGAGTAAGTTGAGATTTACTTGAACACATCCTGCGTGAAATTGTTGTACCAACTATACGCATAGCTCGCGTCAAACAAACGATCCTGGGCAGTTGCCGTAGCGGAAGACACGCCACCACTGCCCGGAATGTTCTCCACCAACCTGCCGTCATCCGATAGCCGATATACACCTACTACCGAAATCGCGTAATCCTTGCCAACCAGACTGTAACAGCCGTTGGAGAATGACGGGCTTTCCACTTCTAGGCCATTCAGCAGCGCATGAATGGCCGCAGCGCACACCTTGGCTTCCGAATTCGCTGCAAAGCCGGATTTAGGTAAAGAGTCTGCCATGCACGCATCACCAATCACATGCACATTCGCATGACGGTTCGATTCAAAAGTCAGCTTGTTGACTGGACACCAGCCAGTGCCATCGACCAGATCCGCATCAAAAGCCAACTTACCCGCTTTTTGCGGTGGAATCACATTCAACACCGCCCCCTGTACCCGGTCGCCGAACTGGGTAATCACCGTTCTGGAAGCGACATCCACTTCGACCACACCTGCCGCCACATCACCAGACCACCATTCGAGCAAAGCATTGTCTGTGCCATAGCCGTACAGTTCGCGCCATGCCTGCTCAAACAATGCCTGCTTGGTGAAACTCTCTTTGGGGTCAAGGATGATGACCTTGGAGTTGGGTTTATGCTGTTTCAGGTAATGGGCAATCTGGCTGGCGCGTTCATACGGCGCGGGCGGGCAGCGGTAGGGGTTGGGTGGGGCAGCGATTACCACTGTGCCGCCATCCGTCATAGCGTGCAATTGGTCACGCAGCACTAGGGTTTGCGACCCGGCCTTCCAAGCATGAGGGATGGCAGTAATCGCGGCTTCGCTATAACCGGCAATCGCATCGTATTTGAAATCAATCCCCGGCGATACCACGCAACGCTCATACGGGTAACGTGTGCCACTTTTGGTCAATACCTGCTTGCCGTCATAATCAATGCCGGTCACTTCATCCTGCACGATTTTCACGCCGTGTACTTTCAGGCCATCGTAATTGAATTGCAGCGATTCCAGCGTGCGTTCACCAGTCAGCACCTCGTTGCTCATGTAGCAGGTGGTGTAAACCGGGTTCTTTTCGATCAGGGTCACGTCCAGCGTGTTGTCGAGGCGGCGCAGGTATTTGGCGACGGTTGCACCGCCTGTGCCACCACCGACGACAACGACTTTTTGCCCGGCAGCCCGCCCGATGGCGGGAAAACCCAGGACTGTGCCCGCCATTGCGCCTGCGACCAGCGTTTTCAGAAAAAGCCGACGTTCCAAAGCCTTCATATTCACTATCCTCTTTTATGCCAACAGACCGGGCAATGGGCCGGGTGTACTGTCTTCTGTCCCGAACTGGTTGATGTTGACGCCCATAAACTGGGCAATCGACACCAGAATCTTGTTATGCGCGGCATTGTTGTATTGCAGGCTGCGCCCGCCCACCAAACCGCCTGCCGCACCACCGGCCAGAATAAACGGCATATTGTCATGGTTGTGCCATGAGCCATTCGCCAGATCACTGCCAAGGAAAATCACCGTATTGTCCAGCAACGTACCGTTGCCTTCCGGCACACTGCGCAAGCGTTCGATCAGTTGCGCCAGCTTTTCGGTATACCATGCCTTGATCTTGATGAAATCCTCACCACCCTCATGCGATGCCTGATGACAGGTCTTGTAACTGCCCGCGTCCTTGATCACCACATCGTTGACCGAATTGTTCCACACCAGCGTAGCCACGCGGGTCAGGTTACAGGCCAGCGCGTGTACCGCAACGTCCATGTGCAAATCGCTGATGACACCGAGCTGGTTGGTATCCAGGTATTCGGGGTTGCGCCAGATTTCCGTGCGCGTTACCTGAAAGCCGGTCGGGTTGAAATTCCATGCCGGGCAACTGCCTGCTGTGGTGGAAGCCAGTTTGCGTTCCATTTCCCGCAGTGATTCAAGATGCATGTCCAGCTTGATTTTTTCTGCCGTGCCAAGCTGCGCACGCAGGGCGTTCAACTCTTGCAGGGAGGCATCCAGAGCACTTAAACGCCGCTGTTCTACAAAGTTGTTGTTGGCCTCTTCCCCAAACAACGAAGTAAACGCCGCCAGCGGGTTCATTTCAGGCATCACCGGCACACCATTCAGGTCATAGGTAATGGGCTTGTCGCGGTAAATCGGCACAATCCCCAGATTCAGGTGTGGGCGCACGGACTGGTTCCTGAACCATTCGCCCAGGTAATAATCCAGTGAAACTTTCTTGTCCTGAAACACCCGTCCGGCTGCCCCGGTCAACAATTTGGCAATACCACCTTCGTGGGTACTGCCCGGCCCGAACATATTCACCCCGCTGAGGAAGACGCAATGTTCACGCACCCGTTCCAATGGCTGGGTCATGCGTGGCAAGGTGAAATTCGTGCCAGTGCCTTGCGCGTGCCAATGCTGGTATTCCATCCCGTCAGGAATGAAAACGAAAATGGCACGGCGTACCGGGGTGGCATCCGCCATTACGGTGCGGGCGAATGGCAGGGTCAGGCCACCCAACCCCGCTGCACCTAGCCCTGCTGCGCCCAAGCCTTTCAGGAAAGCACGGCGTTTTGCTGATACTGTCATGATGTCATCCTCCCCTTAATCGGCACGGCGCACGGTGAAGCCCGGTGCATTGACAATGCCCAGCAACATGGTTTGCAGGTTGTAGCCGCTGGCTGCGTAAGTTTGCAGGTAACTCTCCAGAGCGCAGTTATCGGCGACGGTTTCAACACGCCCGGTGGTGTAACGGTAATACTGCCGTGCCACACATTGCGCGGCGGTATCGCTGTCAGCCACCAACTGGCTGAGGTGCATCAGGTCGTTGAAACTGATTTCCTCATCCGGCGTGTAGGTTTCCATTCCACGCAGGATGCCACTCACTTCAATCGGCTTGCCGTTTTCCAACGGGCGGAACTGGCCCACCCCGTCGTATTTTTCAAAACTGAAGCCGGGGCCATCCAGATACTGGTGGCAGCTATAACAGGCTGTCATCGACTTGCTGTGGAAATCAAAGCGCTCACGAGTGGTCGCAGTCGGGTCGGGCGTTGGCGGCTCAATGACACCGGCATTTTCCGGCGGTGCCAGATCATGGCACAGCACCCGCTCGAAGAAGAATGCGCCGCGCTTGAACGGATGCGATTCCGCACTGTTGGCATAGCGGGACAATACCGCCCCCAAGGTCAGCAAGCCGGTGCGCGTACCGTCCATGACCGGCGTCACTTGCAACGCACTGCCGGTGGGGCCACTCAGGTGGTAGAAATCCGCCAAAGCTTTATTGGCCAAGACATAATTAGCCGTGAACAATTCATCAAACTGCTGAGTGGAGTCAAACGCCACATGGTTAAAGAAACCGATCAATTCCTGTGACATTGCCGCCCGTACTGCATCCGTATAACCGGGGTAAACGGTCAAGTCTTTGTTTGGTAGAGCATACGGGCTGGAACTGAGCAGCCATTGCCCAACGAAGTTACCCACCTGCTGGCGGCTGCGCGGGCTGGACAACAAGCGCGAAGCCTGTGCAATCCGCTGTTCAGGTGTTTGCAGCGCATTGTTGTCAGCAGCCTGGAACAAAGCCGCATCCGGCATGGAACCCAGGAACAGGTAAGACAGGCTGCTCGCCACCTCATACGGAGTGAGCCGGTACGTGCCATCGGCTTGCAATTCGCCCAGTTCGGAACGGTAGAGGAAATGCGGCGAAGCCAGCATCGCCATCACGGTATTTTCTACCGCATCACGGAATGTGCCCTGGCTGAAACGTTGGGCGTGGGCACTGACTTCGGCACTGCTCAAGGGGCGACGGTAAGCACGCTTGCCAAACTGCTGGATGAATTGTTGCGCACACGCTGCCGTTTCCCCGCTGCATGGCACGAGGTTTGACCAACTGTGTTGCACCGCTTGTGCGGCAAGCTTTTCGGCTTGTGACAAGTAGGCTTCCATGCGCGTACCAGTGACCAGATTGCTTGCCACGTTGTTGTCGAAACCTTCCACACGGTTTTCATCCGGCAACTCGTGGATGATGCTGACTGACAAACCCAACAAGTCATTGACGGTATTCTGGTATTCCTGACGGGTCAGCAGGCGCAGGCTGCGTTTGCCCGGTGGCGGTGAACTGCTGCACGCTTGCGGGTTAGTGCCGGTATCACCACCGTTATGGTTGGCTGCCAAGACCTCGATGATGTAATGCGAAATCCCCAAGGCACAGTTGCCAACACACACGCCAGGATTACTGGGCGGCATGGTCAACGCAGTGGTATGGGTCAGGCTATCCAATTGGGCGGCGGTAAAGTGCGTCAAGGGCTTGTTGGTAAAACCACCCTTGCCATCCGCACCGTGGCAACTGGCACAACTTTGGCGCTGGTACTGACTCTGCCCGTATTGCACCAGACTCAACAAGGTTGCCGTCACCGGCGTGGTACTAGCACTAACCCCGGCGGTATTGCTGGCAGCAACCCGGTAGGCATAGCTATTACCCATACTGGCGCTGAGATCAGTGTACGCTTGCACGTTGGCAGCGGTTTCGGTCAACACTACCCAATCGGCATCACTGGCATCTGCCAAGCGGCGTTCGATACGGAAGGCGGTTTCATTACTGCTGGCATCTTTCCAGCTTAACTGCACCTTGGCGTTATCCAACACACTGGCAGTCAGGTTAGCAGGAGCAAGCGGCAGGGAGGCTGGGTTGCCATCTTGTTCACCTGTCCCATCACCAGTGTTACCGCCGCCATCATTATCACCAGCACCACCATCTGAGCCTGTGCCATCACCGGTATCACCACCGCTATCGGTATTGCCACCAGCTTTGGCCTGGGTGTCGGCTGCGTAGTAGTGTGCCAATGCCTGCAAGGCATCATCGCCGTAATTGAGTTTCAGGTCACGTAACTGGTGCGCCATTTCGGTCGGGACATTGCTGCTACGCCCTGCCACATAATCCTCCAGCGTCGCGTGCAGATAAGTTGCTGTCTGCTGGTTCAAACGGGTGCGGGTCTGGTCAATCGCTGTATCGGTTGCACTGTGGCAGAACATGCAGTGGGTTGCATGGATGGCTTTGCCACGGCTCACCAGCACAGGGTCGGTGGTTTGCGGCGCTGCACGGAATTCGATGGCAGCAAAGTAATCTGCCAAACGCTCAAGCTGGGTATCGGTGTAGCCTTTGGCAATCCGACTCATGACGCTGGAGGCACGGCTACCATTGCGGTATGCCTGCATGGTGCGCACAAAGTACGTGCGATCCATGCCACTGATACTGGGGATACCCGCATCACTGCTATTGCCGTCCGTGCCATGACAAGCCGCGCAGTTGTTTGCCAGCATCGCGGCACGGATGTCGGTACGATCCTGACGCTTGGCACTCACGCTATCGGTGTAGGCGGAACTGCCTGCACTATTGACGGCTTTCACACGGTATTCATAAATCTTGCCGATGACCAGCGTCGTGTCCTGATAGGCACGGGTATTGGCAGTCAGGGTTGCCAACACGCCCCACTGTGCAGAGGCTTCGCGGCGCTCCAGCACCAACTGGTCGTCTACACCGCTGTTGACCTGCCAACTTAAGGCCGCATTGGTGTTATCCTGCATGATCACACGCAAATCGGTAGGGGCTTGCGGTGGGTATGCCAGCGTGTCTGCCTGACCATTGCAGCGCGTGCCATTCACTGCGACATCAATCGGGATCAGGTTCAGGCCAGTGTGCGAGGCGTTGAAACCCATCGAAATGCTGCTGTTTTGCCCGATAATCTTGTTGAAATCGACATTGCCTACGCTGACGCTTGTGCCTTGCTGGCTGAACTGCCCGTTCCAGCCATTGGTGACTTGCTGTCCACTCGGCATCGTCCAAGTGACTTTCCAGCCATTCCATGGGCTGCCAGTATTTTTAATGTCAACTGTGCCGGTAAAACCGTTATCCCACTGGTTCTGGATGCGGTATTGCACGTTACAGGAAGGTGGTGGCGGCGGTGGCGGGTCAACCTGCCCGCTACACTTCACTCCATTGAGGGCAACATTGCCCGGTATCTGGTTCAAGCCAGTATGTGCGCCATTGAAGCCAAACTGGATGACGCCACCAGCAACTATCGAGCGGTTCCAGTCCACAGGTTGCACCTCCACGTGGGCGGCACTTTGCTGGAATTGCCCGTTCCACAAGCCGGTAATGGTCTGGTCGTTGGGCATGTCCCATGTCACCGTCCAGCCATTGAGCGCATCCCCTTTGTTTTTGACCATGACATCTGCCGTGAAGCCATTGCCCCAGACGCTCGGCAAGGAATACAGCACCTCACAAGCCACCACCGGAGCCGCAGGAGGTGGGGGTGGTGCAGGATTGCCTGCGCACAAGACGCCGTTAACCTTAACATTGCTGGGAATGGCATTCGTGCCGGTATGCGAGCCGTTGAAACCAAACTGCACGCTGGCATTGCTGCCGACATTGGCGTTCCAGCCTGCATCTTTCACTGTGACTGCCGCGCCGCTCTGGCTGGATACCCCATTCCACAAACCGGTGATTTGCTGGCCATTGGGCATGTCCCAGGTTACTGTCCAACCCTTCCATGCATCCCCGGTATTGGTCACGCTGACATTGGCAGTGAAACCATTGTTCCATTGATTGGGGATGGAGTAATTGACTTTACAGGCGCTTGCCGCCCATGCACCTGGACTAAAAATGGCAAGTATGATGAGTAGTAGCAGGGTATACCCCACGGTTTGGGCATAAGTTAACCTTGCCCCCCTGCTGTTGGCTGTTTTCATAGTTGTCCCTCGCAAAACGGCTAGTGGATGCCGACATTAGGGAGATAATCTAAATTAATAAAAATTATTAATCAACAAGAAGCCGTAAATAAACTTGCTAGCAAACATCCATGCTGCTTTTCCATAATGTTCACCTGTAAAGGCTTGCTAAAATTCGTTTTCCCCTATTTCTTTGCTATAAAGCAAAAAAGTGCCGGTAGCCTCATGTTATGCTGCTTTGCACAAATTAATTCCTTGAGGTAGTGTAATGGATGTTGAACAACTTGCAATCCGTGATTATTTGGCGAAATGCCCCCCATTAACTGAGCTTCCCGCTGCCGAGCTGGATGCGCTTGCGCAAGCCATTGTGATTCAGCGTGTGCCTCAAGGTGATGATGTATTGACCATCGACGCGGAAAATACCGTCGCCTTCCTGATCCGCGCCGGGGCGGTGGATGTGTTGCTGGAAAGCGGCGACTGGTACGGGCGTTTCGGCGATGGCGATTGGGTCGGCTACCGTTCGGTGATGCGCGGCGGCAAGGTCAGCATGACGGTGCGGGCGATTGAAGACACCTTGCTGTATGCCGTGCCGGGTGAGCTGTTTTTATCCTTACTGGAACGCTTTGAGCGGGTACGTCACTATTTCGCCGAGCGCAAGCCGGAACGTTTACGCAATGCACTTCAGGAAATCCGTGGCAGTGACGGCTTGGCGTTGGTTGCCATGCACGTGCGCGATTTGATGAAGCTGCCGATGTTGGTGGGTAAAAGCGATAGCATCCAGCAAGTGGCGCAACAGATGAACGAATTCGATACCCAAACCGTGATGGTGACGGGCGATGACGGCGGCTTGTGCGGCATCGTCACCGACGTGGATTTCCGCAAGCGCGTGGTGGCAGAAGGGCGCAGTGTGAATGCGCCGATTGCGGACATTATGACCTTGAACCCGCTGACACTGACCCCGCGTGATCAGGCTTCCGAAGCTTTATTGCTGATGTCGCGCCGCAATATCCGCCATTTGCCGGTGGTGGAAGGCAATGATGTGGTGGGTGTGTTGTCTGCCAGCGATTTATTACGCACCCAAAGCAGCAGTGCGGTGTATTTGGTGGGGGATATTTTCGCGGCGCAAGATGTGGCGCGGTTGGCGGAATTGAGCAAGAGTTTGCCGAAACTGTTGGTCAGTTTGGTGAAACAAAGCCTGCCTGCCAACGATATTGGGCAGTCGATCACGTCGGTTGGGCAAGCAATTGCGCGGCGTTTATTGGTGATGGCAGAAGAAAAATTCGGCGCACCACCCGTGCCGTATGCGTTTATCGTGGCGGGGTCGATGGCGCGGCGTGAACAGACTGCGCATTCTGACCAAGACAACGGCATGATTGTGTCGGATGATTACAACGAAGCGCAACACGGCGAGTATTTCCGGCAGATAGCGAAAGTCGTGAGCGATGGTTTGGATGCGTGTGGCTACATTTACTGCCCCGGCAATGTGATGGCGACCAATGACCAGTGGCGGCAACCGTTGGCGGTGTGGCGTGGCTATTTTGAGACATGGATCAATAAGCCCGAACCGATGGCATTGATGTATGCCAGTATTTTCTTCGACCTGCGCTGCTTGCACGGGGATGCCAGTTTACTGACCCGTTTGCAGGAAGAAGTGCTCCACAAAACCAAGGCCAGTACTCTGTTCCAAGCGTTTATGGCGGGTAATGCCTTGAGCCACAAACCGCCGATTGGTTTCTTCCGTGGCTTCGTGCTCGACAAAGACAGCAAAGACAGCAGCGCCGAAAAAGGCATGGATATGAAGAAGCGCGGCGTTGTGCCGGTTATCGACATGGCGCGGCTGTATGCGTTGGCGGCAGGGCTTACGCCGATCAATACCTGGGAACGGCTGGAGGCGATTGCGGAAGCGGGGACGATCACCCGTTCTACTGTGGAAGATGTGCGCGATGCCTTCGAGTTCATCAGCATGGTGCGCTTGCAGCATCAAGCCAAGCAAATCGAAAACGGGCAAAAACCCAATAATCACATGCCGCCCGAAGAGTTGTCGGCGTTGGAACGTCGCCATTTGAAAGATGCGTTTGAGGTGATTTCGACCATGCAGGACAGCATGGCAACCCGCTATCAGGCGGATAAGTTTAGATAAGATAACCCACTGGAGGAGAACCACTGGTGTGTTACATGCCCACCTGACGGAATTTGCTTGCCCTGCGCTGACGGTGGCAGGCAACGACACGATTCGCACGGTGGCTGCCCGCATGACGCAGGCGGCAAGCCGTGTTGCGCTGGTGTTGGACGCATCTGGCAACTTGCAAGGCGTGGTCACGGATATGGATTTGCGCACACGGGTGTTGGCTGCCGGGCTTGATCCGACAACCCCGGTGGGCGAGATCATGACGCATCAACCGCTGGTGGTGGCAGCTTCGGAAACCGCATCCGCCGCGTTGCTACTGATGGCACGGCGCAATATTCGCCATATTCTGGTACGGCTGGCGGATGGCAGTTTTGGGATTGTGTCGGCGTTCGACCTGTTGCGGCAATACGATTACAACGCCGCTTGGCTGATTGGCGACATCCACGTCGCGGCTGATGTGGCAACCCTGTCACGCCTCAGCCAGCATTTACCATCTGCCTTGGTGCGCATGGTGCAAAACGGTACGCCTGCCCGCGATAGTGCGCATTCCCTCAGCCTGGTCGGGCAGGAAATTGTGCATCGCCTGCTGACACTCGCGGAAAACCGTTTTGGCGCACCGCCCATTCCTTACGCTTTCATGGTTGCCGGTTCGATGGGGCGGCATGAGCAAACCATCCACACCGATCAAGATAACGCGATGATTCTGGACGATAGTTTCGTGGAGGAACTGCACGACAGCTATTTCCAGCAAGTGGCGCACTTTGTCAGCGACGGGCTGGCTGCGAGTGGGTATGTGTATTGCCCTGGCAATATCATGGCAAGCAATCCGCAATGGCGGCAACCGCTGCACGTCTGGCGCGAGTATTTCCGCCAGTGGATTGATACCCCCGAACCGCAAGCCTTGGTGAATGCCACCATCTTTTTCGACCTACGTTGCACCTATGGCGATGACAGTTTGTGGTTGCGGTTGCGCGATGATTTGCTGGGGCGTAGCCGCAATAGCAGCCTATTCCAACATTTGCTGGCAGAAAACGCGCAAACTTTTCAGCCTCCGCTAAACTTTTGGGGTGGCTTTGCCAGTGAACGCAATGCAGCGGGCGAGAAAGTCATCGACTTGAAAAAACGCGGCGTTGTGCCGGTGATTGATTTGGCGCGGGTGTATGCATTGGCGCACGGTTTGCCGCCGGTGAATACGGTGGAACGCTTGCAAGCCTTGGCAGAGGTGGGGGCGTTGAACCGCGCTGATGTGGGGGAATTGCTGGAAGCGTTGGAAGTGATCAGTCGCTTGCGTTTGCAGCATCAGGCTCGGCAGGTGCTGGCAGGGGTGAAGCCAGATAATGCGTTGCCACTGGCGAGTTTGTCGGCGTTGGAGCGTAATCATTTGAAGGGTGCTTGCGAGGTGGTGGCGCGGTTGCAGCAAGGGATGTTTCGGGCTTACCGGAGTGGGGGGTGATTGTTGATAGATTTGGTAGTGTATCTGTCTTGAACTGGGATTCTTAGGATTCGTGGGATTTTAGGATTAAGAGAAGAGGTTGGTGGGTGTCCTACTAATCCTTAAATCCTGAAAATCCAAGTTCAAGACGAAAAATGGAGTCGCAAACTCCAAAAAACCATGTAAAACGGAGTTACTGATCTGCGAGTGACGAAAGTTTGAGTCAAATTTGTAATGATAATCGGAAATAATCCGACTAAGCTCTCAAAATTGACTATAATCATCAGTATGAACAGCGTACAAATCCCCCTGCAAGGCCACATTTTCAACCATTCAACCCTCACCGCCCTGTTGAAGGATTACGCCCGCCCGAACGACAAAATCAGCGACATGTTGGCGAAAGCCGAGTTGCTGCCGTTGAAAAAAGGTTTGTACACCTTGGGTGGCAAGGCGGCTTGGTCTGTGTCACGCGGTCTGGCTGCCAATCACTTGCATGGCCCCAGCTACGTTTCCCGCGAGTGGATGCTGGCGTATTACGGCTGGATGACTGAGCGGGTGGAAGAGGTTACCTCCATGTGTTTGGAACGTTCCCGCCATGTCAGCACCGCGTTGGGCAGGTTCAGTTATGCCGCGATTCCGGCACGTTATTACGCCACTGGCTTGACCTTCGTGCAGGAAGGGGATGTGGCGTTCATGGCGGCTACCCCGGAAAAAGCCCTGTGTGATGTGCTGGTGGCTACCCCAAGACTGCGGATTCAGTCGGTCAGTGCGATGCAAGACTACCTGTTGGAAAATTTGCGGTTGGAAGAGAGTGATTTGCACAGTCTTGATGCAGCCCGTTTACACACCTGCGCCCAAAGCGGTTACAAAACGGCGATGTTGGCGCATCTGTGCCAGTTAGTGGAGGCATTGCAGCATGATTGAAGCCATGCTCCAGCGTTACCCTGTCACCGACGCGGAATCACACTATCAGGCGTTGCGGGAAGTCATGCAGGAAATCGCGCTGGCGGGGCTGTATCGCGGTGGTTTTTTCCAGAAAGCGGCTTTTTACGGTGGTACAGCCTTGCGGATTTTCTATCAGCTTGACCGCTTTTCGGAAGACCTGGATTTTTCGTTGCTGCAAGCCGACCCTAATTTTTCGTTGGAGCCGTATTTTGCTGCCATCCGCAAGGAATTCCATGCGCTGGGGATTCAGGTCGAGGTTTCTGCCAAACAGAAAACCCGGCAGACAGCGGTCGAGTCAGCGTTCCTGAAAAGCAATACTGCCATCCACCTGTTGCAGATTCAGGGGGAATACACCCAAAGCTGGTCGCCGCCGCGCCCGATCAAGATCAAGTTTGAGGTTGATACCCAGCCGCCGTTGGGGTTTGGCACGGAAGAAAAGCTGCTGTTGCTGCCATTTTCGTTCTACGTGAAGTGTTTC
This sequence comes from Thiothrix caldifontis, assembly GCF_900107695.1. Classification (GTDB taxonomy): domain Bacteria; phylum Pseudomonadota; class Gammaproteobacteria; order Thiotrichales; family Thiotrichaceae; genus Thiothrix; species Thiothrix caldifontis. The sequence continues at coordinate 189,004 of NZ_FNQP01000007.1, forward strand.
CAGATTGGCGATTTGTTCGCGGGCAAATTGCACGCCCTGTTGTACCGGCGGTGGCAAAACCGGGTGAAGGGGCGCGACTGGTATGATTTTGAATGGTATGTGCGGCATGGGCATCGGGTTCACCTGAGCCACTTTTTGCAACGCGCCCAGCAAAGCGGGCAGCTCGTGGGGCGGGACAGCGTGAGTGTGGAGGAGGTGCGGGAATTGCTGCGGCAACGGGTTGAGCAGGTCGATTTCCAGCAAGCGAAGCAAGATGTCGCCCGTTTTATCAAGCACCCGGAACGGCTGGAAATATGGTCGCAGGGGTATTTTCAGGGGTTGGTGGGGAGGTTGGTTTAGGCTATGTTGCCTTCGACTGCGCTCAGGCAACGGCACGTCCGCTGGCTGAGCGGAGTCGAAGCCGGATTCAGGCAATCACTCCAGTTTCTTCAACATTTCCTCAACTCCCTTAATCCACTGTTGCTGCTGCCCGTGCAGCAAGCCTTGTTCCTCCAACGGTTTCAGGATTGCCAATGCTTTTTCGCCGTGTGCGCGGGCGGCTTTGGTGTTGTCCTGTTGCTGCTCAATATCCAGTAATTTGAAATGTGACACCACCACATCGGTTTGCCATTCGGCATTGCTGGGGTCGTTGTCCGCCAGCGTTTG